>NZ_JBYVYN010000005.1:0-467776 GCF_058148565.1 Pseudomonas sp. DF11 | reverse complement strand
GCGGTGGACCGGCCAACCTCCAAGTTGACTGATACGCCGCCATCGCGAGCAAACTCGCTCCCACAGGTGTTTTTGACAACCGGATTTGAGCAGCCAGGCCTCGATCGCATCTTTGGATCGCGCAAATTACGAATTTTTCAGATTCGATTCGCCAAAATATCCCTTCATTAAACTTTATTTATTCACAAGCCTTGGCGATACAGGCATATAGCGCTGCTGTCGCCCATACTCCTAAAATGCGACGTTTTTTGTAAAAGTCGTTGCTCAACGGCACCTTCAACTCTATCGAGTCTACTCGCGTGAAAATCCGTCTTTCGATCCTCAGCCTGTTCTTCGCTTTCACAGGCACCTTTATCACACAGGATGTCTACGCGCAGGAAACCATCGCGGCCCCACGGGATACGTCAAAACTGCAAGTCGCTTCAGGCAGCGCGATCCTGTTGGATCTCCAGACAGATAAAGTCGTTTATTCGAGCAACCCGGACGTGGTGGTGCCGATCGCTTCGGTGACCAAGCTGATGACCGGCCTGATCGTGCTGGATGCCAAACAGAACCTGGATGAGTACATTTCCATCACCATCGCCAACACCCCAGAGATGAAGGGCGTGTTTTCCCGGGTCAAGCTCAACAGCGAACTGTCGCGCCGGGACGTGCTGCTGATCGCCCTGATGTCTTCGGAGAACCGCGCTGCCGCCAGCCTTGCCCACCACTATCCGGGCGGCTATGCAGCGTTCATTGCCGCCATGAACGCCAAGGCGAAGGCGCTGGGCATGACCAGCACTCACTACGTCGAACCGACGGGCTTGTCGACCCACAACGTTTCGACCGCCCGGGACCTGACAAAGCTGCTGATCGCCGCTCGCAAGTACCCACTGCTGAGCGAGCTGAGCACCACCAAGGAAAAGACCGTTACCTTTCGCAAGCCGGTGTACAGCCTGGGCTTTCGTAACACCGATCACTTGGTCCACAAAGCCAACTGGGATATCCAGTTGACCAAGACCGGTTTTACCAACGAGGCCGGTCACTGCCTGGTGCTGGTGACGAAGATGAGCAATCGCCCGATGGCGCTGGTGATCCTCGATGCGTTCGGCAAGTACACGCACTTCGCCGATGCCAGCCGGATACGTAGTTGGGTGGAGACCGGAAAAAGCGCCGACGTGCCGGCGGTGGCTCTGCAATACAAGGCCGCCAAGAATCTCAAGAGCCGTCAGACTGGCGTGGTGGAAGCCTCCAAATAATTCCGCGAAATAAAGAAAGCCCCGACTCGTCGGGGCTTTCTTGTTTATGGCTTCAGGTCACCCAGCGGATCATAAGGCTTGGGCTTGCCCTCATCCTTCTTCTCGTCCAGAGGCGCCTTGGCCGGCCCTACCGGATCGACCTGAGGATCCTCAAGGTCCGGCGAGTCCGGATCGAACCCCAGGTCATCACCGCTGGAATGCTCTGATGAATGTGGCCCCGTAGGTGTGTTCGACTGTGCCATGCGTACCTCCTCCAATCACGGTCGGAAAAATGCCCGACCCTGACGATAAGAGCCTCAGGCCTGCCGGGTTGTGCCCGGCAAGTGACGAACGGGGCGAACGATCAATGTGCCGCACCCAGGGTCTTGGTAGCTCGCGCCGCCGCTTGCTCCTGCCCTGCCCCAGCCAATTCGTCCGCCGCTTTCAGCCAACGCTGCGAGTCGACATTGGCCGGCAGTTGCGTGGGTCGTTGGAGCAACACCGCCCAGCCGCCCGCACTCTTGAACGCCGATTCGAAGGCACTGAAGCTCATCAGTTGCCGCCGATTCATGCCTGATCGCAGCAATACCGTCTGCTTCTGACGGTTGTAGCCGACAAGAATCCCATACCGAGGTTCGGCCCAGAACACCGAACCGCCTATATAGCGCACCAGCACCGGATAACCTGCCGCGACCTGCTCCAACAGCGCAGGCAGCCTGGCGTCGAGGGGATACACCAGCAACCCGTATTCGCGCGCCAGGGTTTGCATATTCTGCTGCAAACCGGCTTCGCCACCCGGCAGATGCAACGGTTTCTCCAGCAAACCCGGGGTGATCACAGTGCCTTGCAACGTCAACACGGCGGCCAGGGACTGCGGGGCGCCCTGATGCATTTCGCCGCGATAGAACGGCACGCTGTTGAGTTCCACCCGCTCGGGTAGGCGCTGGATCTGTGGCGACACACTGCCCGCACACCCCGCCAGGGCAACGAGGCAGAACACCGTCAGTACCAGTGATCGAAAAGATGAAATGACCGGCGACATGATGACTCTCTTGTTCAGACGCCTGGCATCCGGGCCAGGCTTGGGTCGACGATCATAAGGTGCGCATCGCCATGGGTATAGCCATAACGGCAGTTTTACCAGGGTGATAGAACGAACCGATCCGTGCCCAAACGCCATGGATCGATTATCTGCAACACTTGAGCGACTAGACTGTCCATGTAATTAGGTGCGTTATCCCGGACCGGGGATAAAAGGAGGCACAGATGAGCCTGACCACGACAATTCTGATGCTGATATTCGGCTGGCTGAGCGTAGCCACGGCCATGCTGTGGGGCGTGCTTCGGATCACCCGGCGCCATCACCACGCGCCACCTGCGCAATCGGAAAAAACCACAAAAGCCGCCCGGCGCCACGCCACCGCACACTGACCACTCGCCATTCAAAACAAAAAAAGCCACCCGGGCCTGGGCCCGGGTGGCTTCTGTCTGCCTGGAATCAGGCGTTGTTGGCCAACGCCTTTTCCCTGGCCCGTCGGGACAACATGTTCAACACCTCGATCGCCGCCGAGAACGCCATGGCCGCGTAGATATAGCCCTTGGGCACATGGGCACCGAAGCCTTCGGCGATCAGCGTCATGCCGATCATGATCAGGAAGCCCAGGGCCAGCATGACCACTGTCGGGTTGTCGTTGATGAACTTGGCGAGCGGTTCGGCCGCCAGCAGCATCACCATCACCGACACAACGACTGCAATGATCATGATCGGCAGATGCTCGGTCATGCCCACGGCCGTGATGATGCTGTCGATGGAGAACACCAGGTCCAACATCAGGATCTGACCGATTGCCGCGGCAAAGCCCAGGGTCACGCCGGACGTGGTCGACTTGGGATCATTTGGTGCCGGATCCATGCTGTGGTGGATTTCAGTGGTCGCTTTCCACAGCAGGAACAGGCCGCCGGCGATCAGGATCATGTCTTTCCAGGAAAACGCCTGGCCCAGGATTTCGATGACCGGTTCGGTCAACTGCACGATGAAGGCAATAGTGCTCAACAAGCCCAGGCGCAAGATCAGCGCCATGCCGATACCGATCCGCCGCGCCTTGGCCCGATGCTGAGCCGGCAGTTTATTGGTCAGAATCGAAATGAAGATCAGGTTATCGATGCCAAGCACGATTTCCATGACCACCAGAGTTGCCAGGGCGATCCACGCAGTGGGGCTGGCGGCGAGCTGTAAAAGATAATCCATGGGTCAGTCCTGACTGATGTGACGGGTTAAATGGTTTCGGTAGAGGATTCTGATTTTTCAGGCTCTTCAGCCGGCTGTTTCTTGGGGCTGATCAACCCGCCAGTGGCTTCGCTGATCGCCTGTTCGGCGGCCTTGTGGGTATCGTCGATGGCCTGCTTGGCGGTTTGCGCGGCTTGCCCCATCAGCTGCTGGGCACTTTTTTCAGCCTGTTCACAGCCCGTCAGTGTCATTGCGGACATCACCAGCAAGGCTGCAAGCCCCAGAGATTTGTATGTCATGGAATGAACGCCTCTTGAGAATAGAAGGAGCACGAAAGTGCCCCACCAATGGCCAGGCATTCTAGAGAGGCGAATACTTCAGGAAAATTCGTATTTTCAGCGGTTATACTTCGGTTTTTACGAACTCATGTGAACCCATGCTCAATTACCGACAATTGCATTACTTCTGGGTGGTGGCGAAAACCGGCAGCATCGTGCGAGCGTGCGAGCAGTTGAACCTGACCCCACAGACCATCAGCGGGCAGATTTCCCTGTTCGAGCAAACCTACAACATCAAGTTGTTTCGTCGGGTCGGGCGGCAGTTGGAACTGACCGAAGCCGGTCGCCAGACATTGCCCTACGCCGAACACATGTTCCAGTTGGGCGGCGAACTGGAGCTGATGCTGCGGGCCCAGCCCAACGAACAGCAAACCCTGTTTCGGGTCGGGGTGGCGGATGTGGTGCCCAAATCCATCGTCTATCGACTGTTGGCACCGACCATGGAGTTGAGCGAGCCGCTACGCATCACCTGTCGCGAGGACAAGCTCGAACGCTTGCTGGCGGACTTGGCGATCCAGCGTCTTGACCTGGTGATTTCCGACAGCCCGATGCCGACTCACCTGGACATCAAGGGCTACAGCCAGAAACTGGGGGAATGCGGGATCAGTTTTTTCGCCACTGCTGCGCTGGCCGAACGCTATGGGCAGGATTTCCCCCATGGCCTGCATGACGCGCCGCTGCTGATTCCCGGGCCGGAAACCGTGGTGCGCAGCCGCTTGCAACGCTGGTTCGCCGAACAGCAGATCCAGCCGCGCATCGTCGGCGAGTTCGACGACAGCGCGTTGATGCAGGCATTCGGTCAATCCGGCAGCGGGATTTTCATCGGCCCAAGCGTGATCGCCGAAGAGGTGAAGCGCCAGTACGGCGTAGAAGTGATCGGCCAGACCGATGCGGTGAGCGAATCCTTCTACGCCATTTCCGTGGAGCGCAAGGTCAGCCACCCCGGCATCGTCGCGATTGCCGAAGGCGCCCGACGCGAGTTGTTCAGTGCCTAGCAGGTAACCCGGGGCTTGAAGGTCATCAGGAGCAACGCCAGCAGGATCGATACGAATATGAACCCGGCCGCCGCAAACCCGACACTACCCAGGCCCAGGGTATCGATGACCCGGCCACCGACCATCGCCCCCAGGCCAATCCCCAGGTTGGCCCCGGCAATGTTCAACGATGCGGCAAACGCCGGAGCCTGTGGGGCCGCCTTCATCAGCCGCACATGGCTGACCAGGAACAAAGCCGCCTGGGTCACGCCCCAAATGCCCATCGCCGCCGCCAGCGCTAGGGGCGAATGAATGCTTGGCACCAACGCCACCATGCCGCCGATCAGGAACAGGCAGAACACCATCGATGCGATCAACGGGTGCCGGTCCACCGCGCGGCCGCCCAGGGAATTGCCCAGCAGGCCGACGGCGCCGAAGCCCATCAGGCACCAGCCCACCAAAGTGCCGTCGAATCCGGCGAGGCGCTCGAGGATATCCGCCAGATAGGTGTAGGCGGTGAACATGCCGCTGAACACCAGGATCGACAGCAGCACATGCCCTTGCATCAACGGGCTGCGCAGGATCTTGAATTGCGAACGGAAGCTCACCTGATGCTGGTGCAGGTTGGTTTTCGGCAAGTAGATAAACAGCAGCAATGCCTTGGCGAAGGCGATGACCGCCAGGATCGCGAACGCGCTGCGCCAGCCAAACGCGTCGGAAATCAACGTGCCCACGGGAATGCCGAACACCGTGGCACAGACGATACCGAAGCCGATCCGGGCGATGGCTCGTCCGGCTAGCTGCGGACCGACAATATCCACCGCCGTTTCACTGGCCAGCGCCCAGAACACCGGCAGGCCCAGGGCCGGAATCAACCGGGCGATGGCCATCACCCAGATGTTGGGGGCGAACGCGGCGAGCATGTTGGCCAGGCCGAACATGACCAGCACGCTGATAAACAACTTGCGCCGCTCGAAGCGGGCGAACCAGGCGGTCAGAAATGGCCCGAACGCGGCCACCGTAAACGCGAACAACGTCACCAGCAATCCGGCCTGGGGAATAGTGACGTGCAGGTCACGGGCGATGGAGGGCAACAGGCCAACGATGACGAATTCCGTGGTCAGCACGGTAAAACCGGCGGCTGACAACAGGAAAATGGGTAACAACATGCAAAACTCCAGCGAAACGACGACACCAGCGTTAGCCCAAGGGCCCGCTGGCGGTAAGAAGGTGAGAACGGCAAAGCCTAACAGAATGCGCGCGTCTTACAAACGCATGCCATGGTCTGGAAAAGGGTGACGGACTGTCACAGGTCCGTCAGATTTTTTACCGGCTGTGATAAAGTTCGCGGCCTGCAAACGCCGTACTTCCTCTCGGTCCGCTCATGTGGCCTGCCCGCTTGTTGCCCTGACTCGTCGACCGTCGCACACAATAAAATCAGAGATGCCGCTATGACAGCTTCGTCCGTTACCCCATTGCAACGCCTCAAACGCACCAGCCTGGTGACGCAAATCATCATCGGCCTGATCGCCGGTATTGTCCTGGCATGGCTGGCGCCCGACCTGGCGAAGTCCACCGCATTCATCGGCAAGGTCTTCGTTTCCGCGCTCAAGGCCGTGGCGCCGATCCTGGTATTCGTGCTGGTCATGGCCTCGATCGCCAACCACAAGCACGGCCAGGAAACCCATATCCGGCCGATCCTGTTCCTCTACCTGCTGGGCACTTTCGCCGCTGCGGTGGTCGCGGTGGTGGCCAGTACGCTGTTTCCCTCCAGCCTCGTGCTGTCGACCCAAGACGTCGCGGTCACGGCGCCCGGCGGCATCAGCGAAGTGCTGCAAAGCCTGCTGCTCAGCGTGGTGGACAACCCGGTCCGGGCGCTGATGGACGGTAACTTCATCGGCATCCTGGCCTGGGCCATCGGCATGGGTATCGCCATTCGCCATGCTGGCCAGACCACGCGCACCGTACTCGACGACCTGTCCAACGGCGTGACCGTGATCGTGCGCCTGGTGATCAGCTTCGCCCCGTTGGGGATCTTCGGCCTGGTAGCCTCGACGCTGGCCACTTCCGGCTTCGGCGCCCTGCTCGGCTACCTGCACCTGCTCACCGTGTTGATCGGCTGCATGCTGTTCGTGGCGTTGGTGATCAACCCACTCATCGTGTTCTGGAAACTGCGTCGCAACCCCTACCCGCTGGTATTCACCTGCCTGCGCGAGAGTGGCATCACGGCGTTTTTCACCCGCAGCTCGGCGGCGAATATTCCGGTGAACCTGGAACTGAGCAAACGCCTGGGCCTGCACGAAGACACCTATTCGGTGTCGATCCCGCTGGGCGCGACCATCAACATGGCGGGCGCTGCCATTACCATCACCGTACTGACCCTGGCGGCCGTGCATACCCTGGGCATCGCAGTGGATGTGCCAACAGCCGTGCTGCTGAGCGTTGTCGCGGCCATTTGCGCGTGCGGTGCATCCGGGGTGGCCGGCGGTTCGCTGTTGCTGATTCCCCTGGCGTGCAGCCTGTTCGGCATTCCCAGCGAGATCGCCATGCAAGTGGTCGCGGTGGGCTTTATCATCGGTGTCTTGCAGGACTCGGCGGAGACTGCGTTGAACTCGTCCACGGATGTGCTGTTCACGGCGGCGGCTTGCCTGGGTGAGGAAGAGAAGCTCGCGCGTACGGCGTAATCAGGATCGACCTGCCTCTTGTGAGGTCTGTGATGCCGTCATCGCGAGCAGGCTCGCTCCCGCATTGGATTTGTGTCTGTCGCAAGCCACGCGGGAGCGAGCAAGCTCGCGATAGAGGCAGATAACTCACAGATGACTTACAAGCTGCTCCTAATAAGCAGCAGCCACAAAAAAGCCCGGGAACGGCCCACACCGTCCCGGGCTTCTTCATGCCTGTGGGGTTAGAACGCGCCCATGTAGTCGCGCTTGCCCACTTCCACGCCATTGTGGCGCAGCAATGCGTAGGTGGTGGTGACGTGGAAGAAGAACTGCGGCAGGCCGTAGGTCAGCAGGTAGTTCTGGCCGCTGAAGCGCTTCTCCTTCGGTGTGCCCGGGCGGGTGACGATTTCGATACCTTCCTTGCCATCGATCTGCTCAGGGCGGATGCCATCGATGAAGGCCAATACCTTGGCGATAAGGGCTTGCAGCTCGGCGAAGGTCGTCTCGCTGTCGTCATACTTCGGCACTTCGACCTCAGCCAGGCGTGCAGTCACACCTTTGGCGAAGTCCACCGCGATCTGCACCTGGCGCACCAGCGGGAACATGTCCGGGTACAGGCGGGCTTGCAGGAAGGCGTTCGGGTCGATGTTCTTCGCGGTGGCGTGGGCTTCGGCCTTGTTCAGAACGTCGCTCAACGCGTTGAGCATCTGCTTGAAAACCGGGACGGAAGCGGCGTACAGGGAAATAGTCATGGCAATCTCATGCAGGTGGCAGGAAAGAATGAATCAAACGGCTGCGATTATAGCCACGGCTTGTTGCACGGCTTGTCTTTTATTGCGCAAGGATTAGGCTAGGCGGCTTCCACAGCATAGGGAACGCGCGATGAGCATCGAAGAACAACAGCAGGCTGAAGAACCACGGCTCAATAGCACGGAAATCCGCATCCTCGGCGCGCTGGTCGAGAAGCAGGCCACCAACCCCGAGACCTACCCGCTGACCCTCAACGCCCTGGTACTGGCCTGCAACCAGAAAACCAGCCGCGAACCGGTGATGAACCTCAACCCGGGCCAGGTCGGCCAGAGCCTGCGGGCGCTGGAAGGTCGCGGCTTTACCAAGCTGGTGATGGGCAGCCGCGCCGACCGTTGGGAGCATCGGGTCGACAAAGCCCTGGAGCTGGTGCCGGCCCAAGTGGTCCTGATGGGGTTGCTGTTCCTGCGTGGCCCGCAAACGGTCAATGAGCTACTGACCCGCAGCGCACGGATGCACGACTTCGAAGATGTCGAACAAGTACTGCACCAGCTTGAACGCCTGATCGCCCGTGGGCTGGCGCTGCTGGTGCCCCGCCAGGCCGGCCAGCGCGAGGACCGCTATGTGCACGCCATGGGCGACCCGGCTGACATCGAAGCAATTCTCGCCGCTCGCCAGCACCCGGTGGAGCGCGGCGCCGGCGGCGGTGTCTCGCTGGAACGCATCGAAGAGCTCGAAGCGCGGATCGCGGCACTGGAAGAACGCCTGGCGCGGCTGGAATAGCAGCGCCTACGCCGACCGGGCGAAGGCGACGGCTTTTTCGAATTGCTCCAGGTTGGGCCGCACACCGGTGTACAGCACAAACTGCTCCAGGGCCTGGATCGCAATGACTTCCAGCCCGGTGATGACCCGTTTGCCTTCGGCCCGGGCGCGCACGATCAGTGGCGTTTCCGACGGGATCGCCACGACATCGAACACGGTCTCGGCCGCGGCGATGGTCTCGGGCTCGAACGCCAATTGGTCGGCCTCCGGGCCACCGGTCATGCCGATCGGCGTGACGTTGATCAGCATCTGCGGCCGTCGGCTACCCAGTTCAGCTTGCCATTCATACCCCAGGGACTCGGCCAAGGCTCGCCCGGCGGTTTCATTGCGGGCAACGATCAGCCCGTTCTTGTAGCCCCCATCACGCAAGGCACTGGCCACAGCCTTGGCCATGCCGCCGCTGCCGCGCAGGGCAAAGGTCGAGTCCTTGGGCACGGCGTGGCTTTGCAGCAACTGGGCGATGGCGATGTAATCCGTGTTGTAGGCCTTCAGATGGCCGTTGGTATTGACGATGGTGTTGATGGATTGGATCGCGGCGGCGGAAGGATCCAGCTCGTCCACCAGGGCGATGCAGGCTTCCTTGAACGGCATCGACACGCCGCAGCCGCGAATGCCCAGGGCGCGGATACCGCCCACCGCTCCAGGCAGGTCCTGGCTGCTGAACGCCTTGTAATAGAAGTTCAGGCCCAATTGTTCATACAAATGATTATGAAAGCGCAGGCCGAAGTTTCCGGGACGCCCCGAGAGCGACATGCACAGTTGGGTGTCTTTGTCGGGATTGATCTGCATGCGTGTCTCCTTGCGTTCACTTTCGGACAGACGGAAATACCGTCGCGAAAGGTTTATTCGATGATGATACCGTCCGGCACGGCCCGATCTCAGGCCGCTGGATGGCGCGGCGCGGTAAAGAAAAGCGCTACAGACCTTACACAATATTTACCCAACGGCGTCGCAAATCTTGAGAAAATCGCTGTCATAGCAAGTAACCCCGCGACCCTCATCGGGTCTGTTGCAGACCACAGGCGCCGGGGCCGAAACGAGGAACAGCCATGAATCGTAAACTTCCCATCATCGCCCTGCTCATGGGGGCACTCGCGGTCACCGGCCAGGCATCCGCCCACGGTCGTGGTGGTTGGGAGGGGCCCGCAGTGTTTGGCGCAATCGTCGGTTCGGCCATCGTCGGCTCGGCCATCATCAACCGTGATCGGCCGGTGTATGTGCAGCAACCGGTCTACGTCCAGCCGCAGCCGGTCTACTACCAGCCGCCACCACCGGTCTATTACCAGCCACAACCGGTGTATGTAGAGCAACCGATCTACTATCGCCCGGCACCGGTGTATTACGGGCCACCACGGGGCTACTACTACGGCCCACCACGGGGCCATTACGGCCGCTGGTAATCAGCTCTTTCGAGCGGCACAAAAAAGCCTGTGATCCTTGATCACAGGCTTTTTCATGTCCGCTGGGGCGCGAAGCGGCCCTGAATGCCGACAACCCAGTGTGTCAGGCGGTTAAGTTGACTGCTTAGGGGCTGCTGCGCAGCCCAGCGGGGATAAATCCCCTCGCCACAGTGTAATGGTCAGACGTGCTCGCTGCTTTTCAGGCGGATCGGCCCATGCCCCGCCGGCTCGTGAACAGACTCCGCCACCACGGGAATCTCGTTACCGTCGCAATCATGCAGCTTGCCGTCGCTGAAGTAATCGCCTTCGCGCAGCGCCGCCAGGTCCTGGTAACGCAACACCCGCTCGGTGCCGGCAGCGAAAACCGACTGTTGGTCGGAGTTACCCGCAGTGAGGTGGTTGAACGCCAGGTTCAGCACGATCGCCATGATTGCCGAAGAACTGATGCCCGAATGAAAGATGGTCGCGAACCAGCTTGGGAAATGATCGTAGAAGTTCGGTGCGGCAATAGGGATCATGCCAAAACCGATGGAGGTGGCGACGATGATCAGGTTGACGTTGTTGCGGTAATCGACTTTCGACAGCGTGCGGATGCCACTGGCAGCCACTGTGCCGAACAGCACGATACCGGCACCGCCCAGCACCGAGGTCGGCACCGCCGCGATCACCCGCCCCATGAACGGCAGCAGGCCGAGCACCACCAGAAACACCCCGCCGGTCGCCACCACGAAACGGCTCTTGATCCCGGTCACCGCCACCAGCCCGACGTTCTGGGCAAAGGCGCTCTGGGTGAAAGAACCGAAGATCGGCGCGATCATGCTCGACAGCATATCGGCCCGCAAGCCGTTGCCCAGGCGTCTCGAGTCGACTTTGGTGTCGATGATCTCACCCACGGCCAGAATGTCGGCGGAAGTTTCCACCAGGGTCACCATGATCACAATGCACATCGACAGGATCGCGGCGATGTGGAAGGTCGGCATGCCGAAATGGAACGGTGTCGGGAAGCCGAACATCGGGCCTTGGCTGACCGATGAAAAATCGGCCATGCCGAGGAACACCGCGATGACAGTGCCAAGGACCATCGCCAACAGAATCGATAACCGGGAGATGGTGGCGCTGCCCATTTTGCTCAGTAACAGCACCAGTACCAGCGTCACCGCGGCCAGGCCGATGTTGGCCATGCTGCCGAAATCAGCGGCGTGACTGTTGCCGCCCATCGCCCAACGCGCCGCCACCGGCATCAGGGTCAGGCCGATAGTGGTGATCACGATGCCAGTGACCAAGGGCGGAAAGAATCGGGTGATGCGCGAAAACACCGGGGTAATCAGCAAACCAATCAGCGACGCTGCGATCACCGCACCAAGGATGGCTTGAAAGCCGCCCTCCCCGCCGCTGCCGACAATCGCCACCATGGTTGCGACGCCCGAGAACGATACGCCTTGCACCAAGGGCAACTGGCAGCCGAAAAACGGCAAGCCAAGGGTTTGCAGCAACGTCGCCAAGCCCCCTGCGAACAATGACGCGGCAATCAACAGACCGATATCAGCCGGCGAAAGCCCGGCTGCCTGGCCGATGATCAACGGCACGGCGACGATGCCGCCGTACATGGTCAACACATGTTGCAGGCCGTAAGCCATATTCGCGCCGACGCCAAGGTTTTCGTCCTCGGGCCGTGGGAGTGAAACATGGGGCGTTTTCATGGTTCGGGAATTCCCTGTTTTTTGTTATGGGCACACTGTATTCAAAACTCAGGACAAATGTCCATAGAGTTGTATACAACTTGTTACCCTACCCAGGAACAGGATTTCTGCCCACCAGCCTTTTTATGGCTGGAGCAAGCCCACGACTGCTGGTCGCAGCAGCTCGCGAGGCGGTACGCGCAGGTCGAACTCCTGTTCCAGCACGTCGATCAATTCGTCGGCATCGGTGAGCGATCGTCGTTCACTCTCCTGCCCTATCCGGTGCACGGCATAGCTGTTGCCGTTCAGGGTCTTGCGCAGCCCATCACCGGTGCGCGCGACCATCAACCGGCCCATGAACGGCGACTCAGGATGGCTGCAGACATACCAATTGCCCAGGGTGTAGTCGATGTCTTCCTGGCGTTGCAGATCGAACAGGTACATCGGTCGCCATTCATCGGCCACGTTGGCGCGCAACAGGTAACCGTCCGCATGGGTCTCGATACGGTACGGCTCATGGGGCGTGACTTGTGCATCACGGCTGTCCAGCAGCAGCGGCGCAGTTGGCACCATGCCACCGAAGCCGACGTCGGTGATGTAGCGCACACCGTCGAGCGTCACCAGGCTCAGCCTATGGGTGCGGGCAGCCCAAGTGCCTTCAGGCGCATTCATCACCACGCGGCCGGTGATGCCCCGGGCCTCGAAACCCAGCGCCTGCAACAACGCCAGGAACAATTGGTTGAGTTCATAGCAATAGCCTCCGCGCCCTTGTTCAAACACTTTTCGTTCGACCGATTCAAGGTCGATGGGCACGGGTTGGCGCAGCAACGTCGAGAGGGTTTCAAAGGGGAATTCGGCGGTATGGCGCCATTGCAGTTGACGCAACGTGTCGAGGGTTGGCGCCGGGGGTGCATCGAAGCCCAGGCGCCGTAGATAGCGGGCCGTGTCGCTCAGTTGGGGATGACTCATGAGGGTGTCCTTTTCCGGGGTCGCGCAGCGCACACGACATACGCACTGCCATTGGGCGCCAGGTATAAGACATTCCCCTCACAGAGACAACAAGCGACCGGGGCGCTGCCTGCTCACCGCCGCTTGCGTGAAGCCAGCCGGATCCAGGTGGGCGCGTGGTCGCTGGGGTGAGGTTGATTGCGGACCCAGGCGTCGACGCCGGCATCGCTCAGGTAGGCGCTGGCCGCCGGGTTGAGCAGTAGGTGATCGATGCGCAGTCCGGAGTTTTTCTGCCAGTGCTGGCGAAAATAATCCCAGAAGGTGTAGATCCGCTCGTCCGGATACAGGTGGCGCAACGAATCGGTCCAGCCCTGGTCCAGCAGCCGCTGATAGCACGCGCGGCTTTCAGGCTGCAACAGCGCATCCTTGAGCCAGGAACGCGGGTTGTAGATGTCCATGTCGGTGGGCACTACATTATAGTCACCGGCCAGCACCACCGGATGATCACTGGCCTGCAACCCTTGGGCATAGTCGATCAGCCGTTCGAACCACGCCAGCTTGTAGTCGAACTTCGGACCCGGTTGCGGGTTGCCGTTGGGCAGGTAAAGGCAGCCCACCAGCACACCATGGACCGCCGCCTCCAGATAGCGACTATGGCTGTCGTCGTCTGCGCCGGGCAGGCCTCGCCGGCTCTCCAGCGGCTGCGCGTCACGGGCCAGGATCGCAACACCGTTCCAGGACGCCTGCCCGTGCCAGATCGCCCCATACCCCACCGACTCCAACTCCGCCGCCGGGAAGTCCTTGTCCACGGCCTTGAGCTCCTGCAAACAGACGATGTCGGGGCTCTCCCGCTCTAGCCATTCCAGCAGGTTGGGCAGCCGGGCGCGGATGCCATTAATGTTGAAGGTCGCGATCCGAAGGTTTTTCAAAGGTCCAGAACCCGAAATGCCAAGTCACAGTTGTGACCGACAACCGGACGCAGTGGTTGCAACAGATCTTCAGGAGCCCGTTTTCGACAAGGGCTGACCATTCGCCAACAACTGTGCAAAGGCTTGCCTGTCGATCGGCCGGCTGAGGAAATAACCCTGTACTTCGTGGCATTGGTCCGTACCCAATGACCCGAGCTGGGCCAGGGTTTCCACCCCCTCGGCAGTGACCGTCAAGCCCATGGCCTTGCCCAGGTTGATGATTGCCTGCACCACGGCGCGATCGTTGCTGCTGTTGCTCATGGAAGCAATAAAACGCTTGTCGATCTTGATGCCATCAAATGGATAGGTGCGCAGGTAGCCGAGAGACGAGTAACCGGTACCGAAATCGTCCATGTTCAAGCGCACGCCCAGTTCCTTCAGGGCGTTCATGACCTGCAGGGCGCCATCAACATCGTTGAGCATCACGTTTTCAGTGATCTCGAGTTCCAGGCGACTCGCCGGAAAACGGGTTTCGATCAATATCTGCCGTACATCCTCCACCACATCGCTACGCTCGAACTGCGCCGGTGACAGGTTGACCGAGACCATCAAATTCCCCAGGCCAGGTCAGCGCGGTTTCGCAGGCCTCACGCAATACCCAGCGCGAAAGCGGGACAATCAGGTCGGTTTGCTCGGCCAAGGGAATGAAGGCATCGGGGCTCAACAAGCCTTGGGTCGGATGCTGCCAGCGAACCAACGCCTCGACCGCTACGATCTCCCGCCCATCGACGGTGTAGCGCGGCTGGAAATGCAGGACGAATTCGTTTTTCTTCACGGCCTGGCGCAAGTCGCTTTCCAGTTGGCGACGATGCTGGATCTGATCGTTCATCTGCGAAGCGAAATAGCACCAGGTTTTCTTGCCCTCGGACTTGGCCTGGTACAAGGCGATGTCGGCACAGCGGATCAGTTCACCCGGTACGTAACCCTGGCGGCGGCTGACGGCAATGCCAATGCTGGCGCCGATGTGCAACGAATGGGTTTCATAGAGAATCGGTTGCTGCAGGCTGTCGATCAGTCGCGCACAGAATCGGTCGATCTCAGTGGTGTTCTCCATCCCGGTGAGCACCACCACGAACTCATCGCCCCCCAGGCGTGCCACCAGGTCCTGCTCGCGGGTGCAATCGCGCAGTCGCTGGGCCACTTCCAGCAATACCGCATCACCGGCCGGGTGGCCGAGGGAGTCGTTGATCGGCTTGAAGTTATCCAGGTCGACCATCAGCAACGTCAGGGGGACGGAATGCTCCTTGGCCACCAGCGCATCATCCAGGTGCCGCGCCAGCTTGTTGCGGTTCGGCAGGCCGGTCAGCGCATCGTGCATCGACAGATGCTGGACCTGGGCATGGGCCGCCACTTCATCGGTGATGTCGCTGGCGGTGCCGCGATAACCCACCACCTCGGCCTTGTCGTAGATCGGGCGGGCCGACACTCGGCAGAAGCGCAGTTGCCCGGAATAATCGCGATAGGAACAGCGCAAGTTGTTGGCGTTATGCTCCTGTGTCAATTTGCCCAACCAGAGGGCAATCGGCGTGGTGTCGCAATACAGCAGTTGCTCGATATCCTGCCCCAGCCATTGCTGATCGGAAAACCCGGTGACCGTATTGAAACGCCCCGATAAATAGGTGATGCGTTGTTGCCCGTCGATTTCCCAAATCCAGTCGGAAGCCGCCTCGGCCACGGCCCGGAAGCGCTCCTCGCTGGCCTCCAGGGCATGGGCCGACTGTTCCAGGCTGTCGTAACTGGCGTCCACATGCCGAGCCGTGCGTAACGCATAGCGAAAAAAGTAAGCGGTCAGCAGGGCCAGGATCAGCAACGCGCCACCCAGCGGCGGCACCAGGGACCAGAGCAATTGCTGGCCCGGTCGCTCCAGCCGGGACACCAGGCTGTAGCCGGTACTGTCCAGCGGTACGGCTGGCTGGCCGGGCTCAAGTTCGGTGTCTTTCTTGAGATTCAAGTCGGTGAGGCCATAACTCTTGCCCAGCTTGCGCAGCTTGACGGGCGTCAGTTGGTCGACGAACAGCAGGACCGAAGTGCCTTTGGACTCGACTTGGGGTCGTTCGTCGTTGGGCAGAATCACCGAAGCGGTGACGATGGCCGGCCACCCCTCGAACAATGTGTAGCGGATCGTAGACATCGTCAGATCGGGCTGCGCCTGGAGCTGGTCCACCAGATCCGTCAGCGGCATACTCACATGAGCTGCGGCGTCCTCCTGAACATTACGCCCACGCACCACGGCATATTTCGTGCGTTGCCGATCAACGACAAACACACCCTCGTATTCGTCATTGGTGAACAAGGTCTTGCCCATGTTCTGTTCGGCGTAGGCCCATTGCACGTCGACTTCGCCGTTGAGGTGATCGTAGGCAGTGGTCCAATAGGCATAACTGGCGATGTAGTTTTTCGAGGCGGTGATGCGATTCTCGAGGGCGCGCTCGGTATAGAAATGCGTCTTGCGCTCATCCTCCGCATCCAGCTTTTGCGCAATATTGAACAGCGCGGCAATCGCCACCAGGACGCCCAGGACAAACAGCGCCCCGACCGCCACGACCAGGCGACGGGTAATCGGGGTATGACGCGCGGTGTTTGAAGAGGTATCGGCAGCGGAATCCATTGACCTGCTCCTGTCCTGTCAACGCTGGCTTGAATGTCGAGGACGGCGAAGATCCGAGGCCAGTCGTGTTCCCAACCTTAGCACCCACTGCCTGATCGGTTGGCGAGCCCACGGTTCTTTGCGAAAGGGCCTACACACTTCTTGTACGTCGCCAGCGTAGCGTCTGAACAATGGACCGTGACACGTCGCCGATGATTCCAACCGATCTCAACGATCCGAGCGCGCCAGCGTATCGAACCCACCTTCCGTCGATAACACCGCCACACGGTTGCGGCCGCTGTGCTTGGCCTGGTACAGCGCCGCATCGGCCCGCTGGATGAAGATTTCGATGCTGTCCAGGCTGCTGGGGACGAAGGCATAGCAGCCCAGGCTTACCGTGAGGTAGCCGGTCGGGGAGCCGGAATGGGTGATGTGCTTGTCGATGACGCTGCGGCGGATCTGCTCGGCCAGCGCCATGGCCCCCGAGAGATTGGTGTCGGGCAACAGCACCGCAAACTCTTCGCCACCATAACGTACCGCCAGATCGGCCTTGCGATGGCAACTGCTCTTGAGCACCTTGGCTACTTCCGCCAGGCAATGATCCCCGGCCACGTGTCCATAGGCGTCGTTGTAGCGTTTGAAAAAATCGATATCGAGCATGATCAGGCTCAAGGGGCTGCGCTGACGGGCGCCCCGGCCGAACTCGATGTCCAGGGCCCGCTCGAACAGGCGACGGTTCGCCAGCCCGGTGAGGCTGTCGTGCGTGGCAATCAGCTCCAACGCTTCCTGGGCCTTGCGCAAGTCCGCTTCGATCCGTTCGCTATTACGGACCTGGCGCACAAATACCCAGCCGAACAAGCAAATGCCCAGCACCACCAGACCGACAATGAGACTGGATTGGAAAGCCCTGTCGTACCAGCCCGCCAGGATCGCCTCCTCGGACATCGCCGCGGTGACCACCAGCGGATAGGCCTGTAGATGTTGATGCCCATACAGCCTGACGACACCATCGATGGCGGAACGGATGAGTGCATCGCCAGCCATGCCGCTGGCCAGGGCATGGTTGTAGATATGCTCCTCGGACAGCGGATGACCGATCCGCCCCTCATCGAAGGGGCGACGGGCCAGGAGTGTCCCGTCCGACAAAGCCAGGGCCATCTCGCCTTGATCATCCAGGCTGAAGCTTTTGAAGAACCGATCGAAATACGACATTTTGACGCCGGCCATCAACACGCCCAGGAAGTTGCCATCCTGATCATTCAGGCGCCGGGAAACCGGGATGATCCAGTCGCCGTTTTGCCGACTGCGGACTGCCGGGCCGATATGGGCGATCAGGGAGGCGTTCTGTTGGTGGAAAGCGAAGTACTCCCGATCCGCCACCCCTGGCCCCCTGTGCAAGTTGTCAAAGGAGGTCACTATCCAGTGACCGTGCTTGTCGAACAGGAACAGGCCATGCAATTGCTCAAGCGACTGCACGCGTCGGGCAAAGGTCTGCTGCAAGCGTGGCTGTACCGCGGGACCATAGCCGTCGACCTGGATCCAATCCGCCAGGCTGGCCAATACCAGATCGGCCTGGAGAAAGGTGTCCTGGGCCTGCTGTGCCATGGCTCGGGTAAGGGTGGTCGAGGCGATGCGGGCCGATTCCAAGTCATGGCTGCGGGACTGCTCCAGTTGCAGGTAAAGCAAACCGCACAGGCACAGGCACACCGCCGCGATAAACGTAACCGCTGCCTTGAGCAACGGCAGGCGTTTCAAGGCACTGGCAGGGACATGGAAAGGATCGAAAATAGGGATAGGCAAGCGAATTCCTGAAGAGGACAAAACATGAGCGAATTCGCTCAAAGCCCCCAATATTCGTGAGCTTAGCCTACCGCTTGTGAGGCGGCAATTTGCCTCTGCAGCGGAGCCGATGGGTGGCTTGAGTGGATCCAAAAACCAGCCCGCCAGCGATAAAAATGCCCTCTCCAGGACCAAGAATTTCCCGCGCCACAGGTCAGTGGTTCGGGGTGCTCACCGCACAGGCGGCACTCGGATTTCCCCGGCCCGGCATTGTGTCCTGACACCTTTGCCGCACGCGGCGAACGCCAGGTCCTTGTCCATGCACACCCGAACTTCCGACAGCTGCGGTCCACTGCAAATCACCGTAATGCCATCAGGCGCGATGCCTGGATTGCTTTGGCGGAACAGCCGGATGATCTCCTTGGCTTCAAAATAGTACGAGGAATTGAACGGTTGCAGCTGCGGTGGGATTTTCACTGCCCCCAAGGCTCTATCGGCAACCTCCAGGTAGCCCATGGCGCCGAGGCCGCTGCAGGTACCGTGCTTGGACCACTCATGCGCCATCAACTTGCGGGTAGGGAACAAGGTCAGGCCCTTCTTCTGCTCCTGCGTCGTCAATGGAGCCTGAGGCGCACAGAATTGCGGCCAACCGCCTTTGGTGTATTGCGGCCAGAGGCCATGGAGTACAAAGCCGTAGCCTTTACCGGAGCACTGCGCGTCATTCTGGTGAGTCAGGCAGAACGTCGGTGACCAGGACAGCGCCAGCAAGTAGTAATCGAACACTCCGGCCACGGGTTGCGCCCGTGCATTGCCAGATTCGCGGGCATTGCCCACTCCCATGTAGCCCAGTGTCAATACGATCAGCACGGCCATGGCAAAACGTTGTTTCATTGACCCACTCCTTGGGGCGATTGTGCGAAAGCGGGATGATCCGGCGATGACTGTTTCAATTTGGTGTTTCAACTCTCTGAAGGGTTGTTTTTTTACAAGCAAACCTCGCCGGGGGCTATCTAAATTGCGTAACGCCCCATAACGTAGATCGCCTTTGACTTTTAAGTGCCCGTCGCCCATGAGCAAACCGATCCGCCCCCATGACGAACAGCCCCTGAGCAGACCCGACACCGTCAGCCTGCGCGAGGCCTTCTGGTTCTGGCTCAAGCTGGGCTTCATCAGTTTCGGCGGCCCGGCGGGGCAGATCTCGATCATGCACCAGGAGTTGGTGGAGCGCCGGCGCTGGATTTCCGAACGACGATTCCTGCATGCCCTTAATTACTGCATGCTGCTGCCCGGACCAGAGGCCCAGCAACTGGCGACCTACCTGGGCTGGTTGATGCACCGAAGCTGGGGCGGGGTGATTGCCGGGGCGCTGTTCGTGCTGCCTTCACTGTTCATCCTCATCGCGTTGTCCTGGCTGTACGTCGCCTTTGGCGAGGTGCCGATAGTGGCGGGCATTTTCTATGGCATCAAGCCGGCCGTGACAGCAATCGTGGCGCATGCAGCCCACCGGATCGGCTCCCGCGCACTGAAGAACAATTGGTTGTGGGCAATCGCCGCGGCATCGTTCACCGCGATATTCGCCTTTAATCTCCCCTTCCCTCTGATCGTGCTGGGTGCCGCTGTCATCGGTTATTTCGGTGGCCGCTGGGCACCGGGGAAATTCAGCCTGGGCGGTCACGATTCCCGGCACAAATCCTTCGGCCCCGCATTGATCGACGACGATACGCCGCCCCCGGAGCACACTCGCTTCAGCGCCGCCAGGCTGACCCGACTGGCCGTCATCGGTGCCCTGCTGTGGCTATTGCCGATGGGCCTGCTGACCGCCGTGTTTGGCTGGGGCGGCACGTTTACGCAAATGGCCTGGTTCTTCACCAAGGCCGCATTGCTGACCTTCGGCGGTGCCTATGCGGTTTTGCCCTACGTGTACCAGGGCGCCGTCGGACACTTCGGCTGGCTGACGCCGACACAAATGATCGATGGCCTGGCCCTGGGCGAAACCACCCCCGGACCGCTGATCATGGTCGTGGCTTTTGTCGGTTTCGTCGGCGGCTATGTGATGCAGGTATTCGGTCCCGAACAGGCCTTTCTCGCCGGGGCCGTCGCGGCCACGCTGGTGACCTGGTTCACTTTCCTGCCTTCGTTCCTGTTCATCCTGGCCGGCGGCCCGCTGGTGGAGTCGACGCACAACACGCTGAAATTTACCGCGCCGCTGACCGCGATTACCGCAGCGGTGGTCGGGGTGATCCTCAACCTGGCGTGCTTCTTCGGTTACCACGTGCTCTGGCCCAACGGCTTTGCAGGTGCCCTGGACTGGCCGTCGGCAATCATCGCCCTCTTGGCGGCCATTGCGCTGTTTCGCTACAAGCGCGGGGTGATCCAGGTGTTACTGGCGTGCGGCCTGGCCGGGCTGGCGGTGCATTTGCTGCGCTAGACCAGACGTTTGCTCAGGTACGTCGCCGAAGCCGGGCACAAGGTCTTGAACTGGGCCGTCGCCCTGATCGGAGCAGGCGCCGACGAGCGATCCTGCGCCTGATAGCCCTGGCCGGTAAAAAACGCGGCGGCACTGTCGGTCAACAGGTGCAGCCGCTCTACTCCCTCACGTTTCGCAAACGCTTCGATAGCGACCAGCACCGCCGCGCCAGTGCCTTTTCTCCGTTGCCCATCAAGGACAACCAGCGAACGCAGCAACCGGTCAGCCCCCTCCCCCTCGATGCCACCAAACGCCACATCAACACCTTGTTGGCTGAAGCTGAAGAACTGTCGACCGGGATACGTCAGGTCGTCCACGGGGAGACCGGCCATGGTGAGCGCATCGCGCAATGGTCCCAGGTCGTTATAGCTCAGCGTTCTCATGTGCATGACTTGCTCCTCGTAATGCCTTGGTGATCGTCATCGCATCGAAACTCAACAACACACCACCCCATGACCCAGCGCAAATGAACACCACACCCCATCAGCTAAGCTCAACCTATCATCACGACAGGGAATCGACATGAGCAAGGCAGACGAGCTAGCGGCCAAACTGCGGAAAACCCAGCAAACCCGCGCCGATACCGATAACTGCGCCGACCTGGCTATCGGGCATTGGCCCGCCCAGGTCTACGAACTGTACCGCCAGATCGAAATCTGGCTGGCGCCCGTGTGCGAGGCTGGCCTGGACATTCGACGCAATCCTACCCACGTGTTTGAAAGCCACTCCAGCGGTTCGACGTACAACTACGCGATCGATCAACTGGTGATCGAAGGCAATCATCGCCGCATTTCATTCGATCCGATTGCGCGTTTCTCGTCCAGGGGAGAAGGATGCATCGAGGTCCATATGAAGGGACAGGAGCACTGCATCGTGCGCACACTCGGCGAGCATGGGGAATCGCTATGGCATCTCCAGGCGCTCCGGTTGACCGGGCAACAACCTGACCCCGTGACACTGGACGAGGACACCCTGCTCTCCCTGATAGAGGAAGGTCTTGGGCTATAACGCCAATGGGCGACCTTAAGGTCGCCCATTGTTGGTGGGTTTATGCCCGCGTGGATTCGCCTTCACGGGCACGCTTTCCCGTATTCATCCCACCACGCCGTCAGCGCCTCCATCGTCGGTCCGAGCCGCGGTCTCGTATTCGCGCCTGATGCTCAATGAGCATGTGGACGTGGCGAGTGCGGCCTACAAAGTGGGCTATGAAAGCCCTTCCCAGTTCAGTCGGTACATCCCAAGACCCCCCCCCCTGCCCCCAACTCGCACAGGTGCTCGGCGGCCAGCAATAGTTGCTCCTTACAGAGCCCTTGCGTGAAGCCGGCCTTGATCCCCCGTGGGCCATAGATGGCGTCCATGACCATCGCTTGATAATCGACCCCAGGCGTGAGGATCTGCAGCCCGGCGCGGCGTGCCGCCTGGTGATAGACCTGGCTCTGCACGGTACCGGAAGTCGCCAGCAGGCCAATCGCCTTGCCCGAACCGTACTTGTGCACAACCCACTCCACCGTCTCGGTCAACATGTTGACGATGGGCACCCTCAAGTGCGGCTGGATGCGCTCGACGAAGGCATGGGCGGTGTCGCAAGGAATCGCGATGGCGTTGGCCCCTGTGCTTCTCGAGACGGAAGGCTATGCGTACAAACCGATCCAGCCGTGGATACCCACGTAGAGACCGACGCCGATGATCAACACGCTGGACAAGTAAGGTGCCCGGCGCGCAACAGTGCCCAGCCAAGGCCAGCGATTGGAAGCCTGCCTTGCCCCCATGGCCGCCGCAGCCCCTACGGTTACCAGAGTTATCGCCAGGCCAATGCTGAAGCACAGGACAAGCAGGCCGCCCAGCGCGACCTCTTTGACCTGCAGACACAACAGCAGGACGGTAATGGCCGCCGGACAAGGAATCAGTCCGCCCGTCAGGCCGAACAGGATGATCTGGCCCGTGGTGACCTCCCGGTTGGTGAAGCGCTTGCGGATGTCGTTGGCATGCGCCTGTTCGTGGGCATCCTGATAGCCCTCCAGGGACAGCGACAGGCCTTTGGGTTCGGTATGGTCGTGGTCGTGTTTGTGGTGATGATCGTGATCGTGATGATGGTGGTGGTCATGTCCCTGTTGGAACATCCGCTCGCCATGCCAGGTACGCCACAGCATCCACAA
Source organism: Pseudomonas sp. DF11 (assembly GCF_058148565.1). NCBI lineage: Bacteria > Pseudomonadati > Pseudomonadota > Gammaproteobacteria > Pseudomonadales > Pseudomonadaceae > Pseudomonas > Pseudomonas sp. DF11. The sequence goes on along the minus strand of NZ_JBYVYN010000005.1, from coordinate 444,804 downwards.
CGCGATGGCAACGATCAGCGCGGAAGATGCCAGCTGAAAATATGGCTCGGTGGTTTCGGCGTCCATCCCCTGGCCCAGGTACATGCCGCCAACGGCGACCAGCCACACCACAGCGGTGTGGGAAAGTGTCGCCGCCAACCCCAGCAACACCGCTTGTTTGACCGAGCCCCGAATCGCCACGATAAACGCCGCCATCATGGTTTTTGAATGGCCAGGTTCAAGGCCATGCAAGGCGCCCAGCAAAATAGCGCTGGGGAAATACAGCCAGGCGTGAGCGCCTCCCTGTTGCAGTAATTCAGCAAAATTGGGCATGTCTGGCCTAGAGGTACTTAGTGATTTGTTTAAAGGCTTCCAGCGGCGCGCGCTCCCCCTTCTCCAGCGCCGAAACGGTGTCTTCCAGGCAGTGATCGATATGATCCTGGATCAACGTGCGCTTGGCCTGGCACACCGCTTTCTCCACCGCATGCAACTGCTGGGCGATATCCACACACTCACGCCCTTCTTCGATCATCGTGATAATGCTGCGCAAATGGCCATCCGCGCGCTTGAGGCGCTTGATGATCGCTGCATGGCTTTGGTGGGGATGTTCGTGGTCGTGCGCACTCATGACTTGAGCCCTGGTTTTCGGTGAATCAACGCCGCCATCCTATCCCCCCTGGGAGGATATAAGCAAACCCATCGAAACGCTGATTATCCTGAGGGAGCGAGCCTGCTCGCGATGACGGCAGCACATCCAGCATCTCCATCAACCGGCCCACCACTATCGCGAGCAGGCTCGCTCCCACAAGGGATTTGAGGTGAACGCAATATCTATGAACAGCTCGGAAAAAACTGTGGGAGCGAACTTGCTCGCGATGACGGCAGCACATCCAGCATCTCCATCGACTGACCCACCGCTATCGCGAGCAGGCTCGCTCCCACAGAGTTTCAGGCTGCACAGGATGATGAGCAAGGCAATGCAGGCGACCTTGGGGAAGTCGCCCACTTTCATTACAACGCCAGAACCTGCGCCTGCAATCGCCGGCCAATCACATCCAGCAAATCACACCCGTCGCGCAGGGGGATCGCGAGTACTTGGGCAAAATCATGGAGTACCACCGCGTCCGTACTGATGTCGGAACGCATGGCGAGGTTTTCCAGCAACTGAGTGACAGCGGCGATGCGGTAAGCGGCGGTGTCGTGCAGCACGTCCAGCGGCGCTTCCGTGTCGATCAGGAGCGCGTGGAAATTGTTTTCGATACCGGTGATGGGCATGTAGCGGGACATGAGGGGTTACTCCTGCGGGGATGGGAGGTCAGTGGCGGATTGGGATGCCGCTGGCAAAGGGAGCGAATCCGGAATCGAGATTCGGATATTTGGCAGGAGATATTCTTGGGTGACACTAGACGAAGCCACCTTGGATTGGCAGTGGTTTTCGGAGGGTTGGGGGTGAGCTTTTTCATTGGCTTGTACCTAGGTTATGTAAAGGAACTGCCTTCACCACTTCCACCTGGTGGGTGGCAGCTGTACGCGGGTGTGGAAGACCGAGAACCTAGGACCCGGCGCACCCGAAGGCGCCCCGCGTACAGCCGCCGTAATTTAACAGCAGACCTAGGAAAAGCGTCTGCTTTTTAATTTAGCGGTGCAACGCGCTAGGTTTTCGTGAGGGCTTCCACACCCTCTCGCTGAATTTGCAGCGACGTAGAAAACTTAGCGCACGGGGTGATGGGGTGGATAGTCAGCGGGGAACGACACAGCTTGAGGGAAACGTCCGATGGGAATGTCCGGCGATGGACTCAGAACTTGTTTAATCCTCAACAACAGCACCAACAACTATCCGCTTACCCATTTGCGCCCCCACCTCCAACGCCTGCCCATCCCGCTGCTTGCCCCGCCGTGCCAACCCCACCAGTCGAGGAATCAACTCGCCCTCCGGCAAGTGCTGCCAGAATCGCCCCGGCATGTGCTGACGCAGCGCCTGGGGATTGAGTCGCGCCGGGTTGAAGATGTGCCTGTAATAGGTCCGCCAAAGCTCAGCACCGGGATCGTCGGCGTGACGCGCCCAGTGCTGCCACTGCTCGGGGCAACGTCGCTGGTAATCCAGCGACTGTCCATCGAAACGGATGCCATCGCGTGGCGTTGCGATCAGCCAGCGTTGCTGCCCCAACCGCTCGGCAAAATGACCGCTGGCGCTTTCGAGGATGTCATGGGCCGGCTGGTGAAAGGCGACCAGGTCCAATTGCAGTTGCTCGGCCAATGCCGGCGGCAGGGGGATAAAGCGCACGAAAGCATGCAGGTGATGAGCCTCGCGTTGGACCTGCTTGATCCGCCGCTGCAGTTCACTGCCCAGTCGGTCGCCCGCGAGCATGGCTGTGCGGTCACCATGGGCAACCCGCCAAAGCACTTCGTACAGCAGGTTCCAACGCTGTTCGCCCTGGTAACGGCCAGCCTGTTCGAGCTGGGTCAGCAAGGCCGCGGGGACCCGCGTACGGAACGGGCCCGGCCCTTGAGGCAGCGGCGTCGGCTTGGCCAACAGATCGGCCACCGGGCCCTGCGCCCACGTGACATCGCTCGGGTCGATGCCGTGGCCGAGCAACGTTCGAGCCTGATCGCGCCAGGTGGAGAAATCATCCTCACAATCCAGGGCAATCATCACCAAAGCCCCATTTGCACCGGACGTTGGGGATCGCGCAACCGCGCCCGCAGCAGGCCACTGCGCACCTGATCGTCGGCCGGCCGGTAATCGCTGGTGACAATAAACGGTCGCGCCTTCTCCAGCACACACCGCAACTGCACCAGGTCGTCATAACGCACCCGCCGCTCTCGGCGCAGTGCAACCAGACGCTGCACGCTACGCAGGCCAATCCCCGGAATACGCGCCAACAATGCCGGCTCGGCGCGATTGATATCCAGCGGGAACACCTCACGATTGGCCAGCGCCCACGCCAGCTTGGGGTCGATGTCCAAATCCAGGTTGTGGGTTTCGCTCAACAGCTCGCCGGCCTTGTAGCCGTAACCGCGCATGAGGAAATCAGCCTGATAAAGCCGGTGCTCGCGCAGCAACGGAGGGGCCGCCAAGGGCACGCTGGCAGGGCTGTCGGGAATCGGGCTGAATGCTGAATAGTAAACCCGTCGCAGACCGTACCCCTGATAGAGCGACTCGGCGTTGCTCAGGATGGCGTGATCATCAGTTGCATCAGCCCCTACAATCACCTGCGTGCTCTGCCCAGCCGGGGCGAAGCGAGGTGCCCGCGGCTCACCGGCCACCGCCTGTTGCCCCTGGTGGATGGTGTCCATGGCCTGGCGAATGGTGTCCATGGCCTGGCGAATGGTCGTCAACTGCTTTTCCGGTGCCAGGCGCTTGAGGCTGATGTCGGAGGACAACTCGATATTCACGCTCAAGCGATCGGCCAACCGCCCCGCCTCCTCGATCAACAGCGGATCGGCATCGGGAATGGTCTTGAGGTGGATATAGCCACGAAACTGGTGCACCTCGCGCAACAACCGCGCCACGCGTATCAACTGCTCCATGGTGTAATCGGCCGAGCGAATGATGCCGGAACTCAAGAACAGCCCACTGATGCAGTTGCGTCGATAGAAATCCAAGGTCAGCCGTACCACCTCCTCCGGCGTAAAACGCGCCCTCGGCACATTGCTGGAACGACGGTTGACGCAATACTGGCAGTCGTACAGGCAAAAATTGGTCAGCAACACCTTCAGCAACGAAACGCAGCGCCCATCCGGCGTATAGCTGTGGCAAATGCCCATGCCATCAGTGGCCCCCAGCCCTTCACGGCCCCGGGAGCTACGCTTGGGGGCACCGCTGCTGGCGCAGGAGGCGTCATACTTGGCAGCGTCGGCAAGAATGCCGAGCTTGGCGATAAGCTGCATGAAGGGATCTCGAATACTGGATATAAACACAGTATTTTGAGATGCACTGCGATGCAAGCGCCATTGGTCAATTCAATGCCTGATAAGGGGGGGCCAGGCCGCGACGTAGGCCATGCCAACGGGATGGGCTATAATCGGCCAACCAACGCGATTGAGGTTCAGCCCATGAGCAACGTCAGCCTTGAAACCAAAAAGGCCTATGCCGCCAGAACGCGCAGATCCAACTACGCGGCCAGCCTTCGCCTGGAAGGCTTCAAAGTGACCTTCGCAGACGGCGAACGCAAAATGCCAACCCGTGAAGAAGTCTTGAAGGCCTTCACCCAGACCAGAACCTGATGCCTGACAAATATGGAGTCGGCGAGGACGCTTATTGCTATCCTGGCTCCACGGTCCTTCGCAACAAACTCGATATTCGAGACGAACCGACCCTAAGCGAAGCCGAACAACAACTCTCGGCCATCGCAGCGGACAACGTCGAATTCAGCCCTCCCCCCTACAGCCTGGCTTACCTTCAAAACATTCATCGAATTCTCTTTTCTGACCTGTTCGAATGGGCCGGAGAGTTGCGCACTGTCGGCATGTCCAAACAAGCCACCCGCTTTTGCCAACCCGAATACATGAAGAAAGAAGCCAGCAAAATCTTCATGACCATGGCCGCGGCAAACTGGTTCGAGGGCATGGAGCGGGCTGAACTGATAGCCGCTGTGGCAGAGGCCTATTCCGACATCAACGTCGTACACCCCTTCCGCGAAGGGAATGGCCGTGCCCAGCGCATTCTGTTTGAACACCTCATCATGAATGTCGGGTTTGAAATCAGTTGGTGGGGTATTGAGAAGGACGAGTGGATCTACGCCAATATCGCGGCTTATAACGGCGTCATGGAGCCTATGGAGCAGGTTTTTGAGAAGTGTATTGGACAGGCGATTCAAGCTTGACCTCATGCCCCAAGCTCACCGTCTTACGGTTTATTTAGGCAAGTGATACAGTCAATGTCAATTGACGTCTGCTGAAGCGCTGAAAAATGTACAGCACGAGATCTTTCCCACCCAACAAAAAAGGTCGCGACTTTGCGGTGGGCGACATTCACGGGCATTTCAAACTTCTAACAGCCGCCTTAAACAAGCTGGATTTCAATACCGAGCTGGATCGTATTTTTTCCGTGGGAGACCTCATCGATAGAGGCCCCGACTCCATAGATATATTGAATTGGCTTGAGAAGCCGTGGTTCCATGCGGTGCGCGGTAATCATGAACAGATGCTTATTGACTGCCTCTCCGGCCATGGGAATATACCTCGACATATCCGTAACGGTGGTGCCTGGCTCTACGAGTTGCAACCACCCGTCCAGCATGAGCTTTTGAAAGCCTTGCAAGCACTCCCATTGATCATTGAAATCAATTTATCAAGCGATCAAACAATTGGAATAGTCCATGCCGAAGCCCCTGTCCTCAGAAGTACCGATGGCTGGCAGGAAGCCAAAGACGCTATCACTGGAAGTTTTGGAGAACAACATCAGCGGCAAGCCTTGAAAACTGCGCTGTATGCAAGAGAGAAAATCGAGCAGCAAGACCACACTCACATTAAAGGAGTAGACCGGCTCTATGTAGGGCATTCTGCAGTATCCGGTGTTATACGCTTGGGCAATGTTGTCTATATCGACACTGGCTGCTCATTTTCTGATGGTGCATTGAGCCTGGTAGACATCCAGACCGAAACCATGATCAGCATAAGCATGAGCCCGTGAGATAAGGGGCAATAAGAGTCGAGCGTTTTGTAATCATTGTACAGGCCTGGCCCACTCGACCCGCACCAAATGGTGAAGTCGGCGCACTATTGCTCTCCCAACACCTCCTGCCCTTCCCTGATAAACGGTGCCATCCGCCTCGCTGATCCATATTCCCTATGCCCCTACAAACTGCCCCACTGTCCCGCCGCTTCTCCGTTGCTCCGATGATGGATTGGACCAACGCCCACTGTCGCTTTTTCCTACGCATCCTTTCCAAGTACGCCCTGCTTTACACCGAAATGGTCACCACCGGCGCCCTACTCAACGGCAACCACGAACGCTTCCTGCGCCACCACGAGTCCGAGCACCCGCTAGCCCTGCAACTGGGCGGCAGCGTCCCAGCCGACCTGGCCGCCTGCGCCCGTATGGCCCAGGAGCACGGTTACGACGAGGTGAACCTCAACGTCGGGTGCCCCAGCGACCGGGTGCAGAACAACATGATCGGCGCCTGCCTGATGGGCCATCCGGGGTTGGTGACTGCGTGAGGTATCGATTCCGGTGACGGTCAAGAGAACAGAGAACAGAGAACAGAGAACAGAGAACAGAGAACAGAGAACAGAGAACAGAGAACAGAGAACGAATTTATTTATAACCCTTACCGAAACAAATCCAATCAGCAAACAACAAAAAGCCGCCTTATCGGCGGCTAATTATTTTTGGAATGATATTTAGCAACTAGGCCTTCAGTTCTTCTGGTGTATGCGTCTTGAGCCAATCGGCCAAGGCGGCGTTCATCCGTGTTTGCCAGCCCGGGCCAGAAGCTCTGAATCTCTCCAGCACGTCAGCATCGAAACGAACATTAACGTGCTCTTTAGTGGCTACCGACTTGGGTCGACCACGCTTTGGCTTGAGCATTTCCTTTGCCTGAGCTTTACCAAACAACCCAACAAGCACCTCGCTGGCTGGTTTGGCCTTGGCAAAGTCGTCGGTCGACCATTCGGGGTTTGCCGTATCGACCCTCTCAGGACTGGGTTTCTTGGTCATAATTTTTGACCTCCCGTTTGTTGGCTTTACGAAAGCTGATGACGTGGACCGCGTCACCCCGTGGGGTAAACACTACGACATGCAGCCGATCCCCTATGTACCCCATCGCCCGATAACGACACTCGCCGTAGTCGAATCGATCATCTTCCAGGATCAATGCTGTAGACCATTCAAAATCCTGCACGAGGGCAAACGGAAGTCCACGTTCTTCGACGTTGCGAGCGTCTTTGGCTGGGTCATAAGTAATCTGCATGCAATTATCGTAGCCACATTAAATCGTCAACACAAGGTGCGCGTTGGAACACTGACCGAGCATGCGCTCTGCCTGGTTGTCATCAATGATTGAGTGGCTAGCCTTGAGAGCCCGCCAAGTACCCGACAAGCATCCCTGATAAACTGCGTCCATTCGCCCCGATGAATCAGATCCCCAATGCCCCTACAACCTGCCCCACTCTCCCGCCGCTTCTCCGTTGCCCCGATGATGGACTGGACCGACGCCCACTGTCGCTTCTTCCTACGCATCCTCTCCAAACACGCCCTGCTCTACACCGAAATGGTCACCACCGGCGCGCTACTCAACGGTGACCACGAGCGCTTCCTGCGTCACCACGAAGCCGAACACCCCCTGGCCCTCCAACTGGGCGGCAGCGTCCCGGCCGATCTGGCCGCCTGCGCACGCATGGCCCAGGAGCACGGTTACGACGAGGTCAACCTCAACGTCGGCTGCCCCAGCGACCGGGTGCAGAACAACATGATCGGCGCCTGCCTGATGGGCCATCCTGGGCTGGTGGCCGATTGCGTGAAGGCCATGCGCGATGCGGTGTCGATTCCGGTGACGGTCAAGCATCGCATCGGGATCAATGGGCGGGACAGTTACGAGCAGTTGTGTGAGTTTGTCGGGACGGTGCGTGAGGCAGGTTGTACGAGTTTTACCGTGCATGCGCGGATTGCGATTCTGGAGGGGTTGTCGCCGAAGGAGAATCGGGATATCCCGCCGCTGCGTTATGACGTGGCCGCGCGGCTGAAGGCGGATTTTCCGGAGTTGGAGATTGTGCTCAACGGCGGAATCAAGACACTGGAGGCGTGCCACGAGCATTTGCAGACGTTCGACGGTGTGATGCTGGGGCGCGAGGCCTATCACAACCCGTATCTGCTTGCCGAGGTGGATCAGCAACTGTTCGGCAGCACCGCGCCGATCATCAGCCGGGCCGAGGCGCTGGCGCAGTTACGGCCGTATATTGCCGATCACCTGGCCGCTGGCGGGGCGATGCATCACATTACCCGTCACGTGTTGGGGCTGGGCACCGGGTTCCCGGGGGCGCGGCGGTTTCGGCAGTTGTTGTCGGTGGATATTCACAAAACCAAGGATCCATTGGCGTTGCTGGATCAGGCGGGACAATTGTTGGAAGGGCGCTGACCGTCACTTGCTTTGAACCTGCGAGCTGTTTTGGCATCGTATCTACCGATACCGCCCCGACCTTTCAAACAACCGTTTTCAGGTTGTTGCCACCGGGGCCGTCGATACCTCTTCACGCCCTTGAGTGGCTGCCGGCCCTCGGGTAATGTCAACAGACCCATAGGACAGAGCACGCTCATGACTTCCAAGCTGGAACAACTCAAACAATTCACTACCGTCGTGGCCGATACCGGCGACTTCGAGGCCATCGCCCGCGTCAAACCCGTGGACGCTACCACCAACCCTTCCCTGCTGCTCAAGGCCTCGGCCATTCAAGGTTATGCCGAGCAACTGAACGCCTGCGTGGCGGACTGCAAGGGCGATGTGGGCCTGGCCAGCGACCGCTTTGCCGTGGCGGTCGGGCAAGAAATTCTGAAAGTAATCCCAGGGCGTATTTCCACTGAGGTGGATGCGCGCCTGTCGTTCGACACCGAGGCCATGTTGAAGCGTGCGCATCGTCTGATCGATCTGTACGAAAAAGCCGGCGTTGGCCGGGATCGCGTGTTGATCAAGATCGCCTCCACCTGGGAGGGCATTCGTGCCGCCGAGCAGCTGGAGCGTGAAGGCATCCAGTGCAACCTGACCCTGCTGTTCTCTTTCGCCCAGGCGGCCGCCTGCGCCGATGCCGGGGTGTTCCTGATTTCGCCGTTCGTGGGCCGTATCTACGACTGGTACAAGAAAGCCAATGGCAACGACTACACCGGCGCCGATGATCCGGGCGTGCAGTCGGTGACGCGCATCTACAACTACTACAAGGCCAACGACTACAAGACCGTGGTCATGGGTGCGAGCTTCCGTAACCTCAACCAGATCGAACAACTGGCCGGCTGCGACCGCTTGACCGTCAGCCCGGACCTACTGGAAAAACTGGCCGCCGATGAAGGCAAGCTGGAGCGCAAGCTGGCGCCAGGGCAAGCCGGGGAAGCGCGCTTGATTCTCAACGAAGCGCAGTTCCGCTGGTTGTCCAACGAGGACGCCATGGCGACCGAGAAACTGGCCGAAGGTATTCGTCAGTTTGCCCGGGACCAGGAGAAGCTGGAGGCGTTGCTGCAAGCCAAGCTTTGAGCTGATTCAGGAATGTGAAAAGGGCGAACCTTGGTGGGTTCGCCCTTTTTTATTCTGCTGTAGCTACAGGACTGAGACAGCTTCGCGCTGAGGGATCAGGTAGCTGTACTGACGCTTTCGCGAGCAAGCCCGCTCCCACAGGGGATTGGTTGGATTCGTTTTTTGTGGCCTACGCGAGACCTTGTGGAAGCGGGCTTGCTCGCGAAGGCGCCCGTCAAGCCGATGCGCAGCCCAAGATCAAGGCCGCTCCAGCGCATTCACCAAGTCATGAAACGCTTCACGATTGGAGTCGTTGAGCCCCATGAGGATCTTGTGGGCTTCGAGCACCTTGATCCGCACTTCTTCTTCAGACTGGTCCTGGTCAGGCAGGTCGTCCAGGCATTCAGGGCATGGCACGGGGTCGCCAACGATGTTGAACACCTGGTCAAAGCCCATGGACTGCAATAGACGGGTGATGTCGTTGTGGGTGGTGACAACGGTCGGCAGCAAGCCGACCTTCTGCCGCGACAGGATCGACAGCTTGGCCAGCAGGCCCAGGGTGGTGCTGTCGATGCTGCGGGTTTCGGTCAGGTCAATCACGATGGCGTTGAAATTCAGCGCCGTGAAGATCCGCTCAATAGTCGCATCCAGCGCCGAACACAGGGTCAGGCGCACTTCACCGACAAACTTCAGGACAAAGGTGCCGTCCTGCTCGGCGAACTGGATTCTACCGGTACTCATCAAAGGTTCCTGCTCAACACTAACAGGGCGATATCATCCGGCATCTCCCCTAGCGTGGCTAATCCAAACACTTGACGCAAGCCTTCCAGGCTGCCGCCCGCTGCACTTACCCGTTCAGGCAAGGCCGCTTCTTTCTCTTTGAGTGTAGGTTCTGTCAAAAGGTCCAAAATGCCATCAGACATCAGCGTCAGGCTGAATGTCGGCGGCAATTCCAGTACGTGGTCTTCGTAGGTGGCCTCGTTGAACAGGCCCACCGGCAAACCTCGCCCTTCCAGGTAACGAACGCTGTCTGGCGTGTACAACACAGGCAAAGGCAGGTGACCGCCGATGCTATAGGTCAACAAACCTGTCTCCTCGTCGATGACTCCACCGACCATTGTGACGTGTTTGCCCAGCTTACAACTGATCAGGCCTCGGTTGATATGCCCAAGGACTTCTGACGGCTTGAATTCTGGCAATGTGCCATTGCGCTTGGATTCGAACAACAGCCGCGTGGTCATGAACTTCAACAGCACCGTCACGAACGCCGAGGAAGCACCATGGCCGGAAACATCGGCCAGGTAGAAGGCCACTCGTCGTTCGTCGACCCGGAAATAGTCCACGAAATCGCCCGACAGGTACAACGACGGGATGATCTGGTGGGCAAAGCGGAAATCGTCGACGGTCCAGGGGCTGACCGGCAGCATGTTCATCTGCACCTGGCGCCCGGCGTTCTGGTCTTCCTGCAACAGGTTCAGGCTGGCTTCCAGTTCGCGGTTGGCGGTTTCCAGCTTTTCGCGATAGCGCTGGTTTTCCAGCAACAGCCGCGAACGGTCCAAGGCCCGGCGCACCGAGTGTTCGAGCACCGCGAGGTCTTCAAGGGGCTTGATCAGGTAATCCGCCGCGCCCAGGCGCAATGCCTCGACCGCGTCGTTCATTACGCCCGCGCCCGAAACCACGATCACCGGGGTCTGCGAGGAAATCTCGGTGACCTGGCGAATGAGTTCGAGTCCGCCCATCTGCGGCATGCGCAGGTCGCAGATGACCAGGTCGGGCTTGTCTTGCTCGAATACCTGAAGACCCTGTTGGCCATTGCTGGCCTGCAGGACGCTGAAACCACTGTCTTCCAAGTAGGCTGCGAGGCTGGCTCGCACCACTTCGTCATCATCGATTATCAGCAGCGTGGCACTGGTTTTTGGCATGTGGGCAAACGGCGCCAGAATTAGGTTGGCGTAGCGGGCTGGGCTGTCTGGCCTGGCACGCACTACTGGATTCGCTTTCTAGCCTCTCTGTCGTACCGGTCTCAGGCCTTTTGCCCTACACGCAAATACATCAGAGGTGCCCTTCTAAGGCGCAGACGGTACTCCCATCCGAGGGGCGTTTCAAGCTCATGCAGATAGCCGCTTGCCGTCTTTATTTGTCAAAGTACAGAGAGTTATAAGAACCGAGCGAAGCGTAACTCAATGGAAGGATCAAACCGCCTCTAAAGCACAGAAGGCGGCCTTCCGAGCCGCCTTCCCTTCCAGATTTACGAGACGAAATCAGAAATCGTCTTCGACCTGGCCATCCTTTACCTTGAATTCGCGGTTTTGCAGGTAAGCGTTGCGGATGAAGACGTACTTGTCACCGCTCACCATCTTCTCGGCCGACAACAGGCTGGCACGGGTGTCGACGACGTTCAGGCCTCGAATGGAGTTACGCACCGAGACGTTATCGATATAACGATACGGAGCCGTGTAGTCATCGACCAGCTTGGCCGGCGCGTCACGCAGGGTGCTCGGCCCCAGCAGCGGCAACATCACATACGGACCACTGCCCAGCCCCCAGTAGCCCAGGGTCTGGCCGAAATCTTCGTCGCTGCGCTGCAGGCCCATCTGGGTGCCGACGTCAAAGAAGCCCAGCAGGCCGAAGGTGGTGTTGAAGATCAATCGGGCGGTGTCGACCCCGGCGGCGGCCGGCTTGGCCTGCAGCACATTGTTGGCCAGGTTGCCTACGTCGCCGATGTTGCGAAACATGTTATGGATGCCGTCTTCGAGGAATTGCGGCGTCACGTATTGATACCCCTGGGCCAATGGCTTGAGCGCATAGGTATCAATGGTATCGTTGAAGGTAAAGATTGGACGGTTGATGCTTTCCCAAGGATCTTCTTCCGTGGCGGCCTGGGCAGCGAACGGAACCAGCAAGACGCTGGCAGATAAACACAGCAGAGCTAGACGATGGCTCCAGCGCATAGGGGAAAACTCCTTGGATTATTCAGGCAAGGGCGCCGAGCCCAGGCGGTAAGGTGGCTAGTATAAGACGGAACGCGTGGATAGGCAGTACCGAAAGCACGCAGATCGTAGGACTTTTCCGCGACCGGCCCCCTTCACTTCACTGTCACCGGACTGTCATCGAGGCCCATTAGGCTGCTGGTTATTTCAAGGACGTTCCCATGCCCCGCGCCGAAGCCCTCCCCCTCCCCGCCTCCAGCCTGACCGCCGTACTGTTTGGCCTGAGCGGATGCCTGGTGGATTTCGGCGCGCGCATCCGTCAGTCAGGGGCAGCGCCAGTCGAGCATGCGCAGCCCACACCAGGCGCCCTTGAGAGCTTGCAACACTTGCAGCGCCAGGAAATCCCCTGCGCCTGGCTCGACGAGTTGCCACCTGCCGTCAGTCACGCCCTCGCGGCTTCATTGCCGACATGGATCAAACCACCGCAACTTCCTGCAACAAATAATCCTTGGCCGGCACCGCATGCCTGCTGGCAAGCCTTGATGGCGCTGAACGTTCAACAACTGGACGGCTGCGTATTGGTCAGCGGCGAACCCAGGCTGTTGCAGTCAGGACTCAACGCCGGTTTGTGGACCATCGGGCTGGCGTCCTGTGGTTCGCTGTGTGGCCTGACGCCGAGCGAATGGCAGGCGTTGAGCCAACAGGAACGGGAAACCAAGCGCGCCAAGGCCACTGTGCAATTGTTCGGTTTGGGAGTGCACTCGGTGATCGACCACCTGGGTGAACTCGACACTTGCCTGGCGGATATCAGCCTGCGTCGACTCAAAGGCGAGAAGCCATGACCGGGATCATGCAGGGTGCGTGAGGGTGGATTACTCTTAAGGCAAGCCATGGACTTTTGACCAGCCGTCGCGGTCCATGGCTGTGCCTATCAATAAAGGGAGTACGCCAATGCCTGCCCGCGAATTGCAAAACCAGCTCAATAACCTGCGCGAGCAATTGGAACAGAATCCACCACTTTCCGAAGCCGAGCGCGAAGACCTGCACGCGCTGATGCAACAGATCGAACTCGAGCTTGAGCTGGAAAGTAAAACCCCGGACAACAACCTTGCCGACAATGTGAACCTGGCTGTCGAGCGTTTCGAGGTGGAACATCCCACCCTTGCCGGGACGTTACGCAATATCGTGCAAGCCTTGGGCAGTATGGGGATCTGAACCCTTTAAATGCAAAAAGCCCTGCTATCGCCAGCAGGGCTTTTTTATGTCGGCAATGTGAAATGCAATCCATTGTGGGAGCGGGCTTGCTCGCGAAAGCAGTGTGTCAACCAAATGGATGTCGACTGACACACCGCCTTCGCGAGCAAGCCCGCTGCCACATTAGATACTCATTGGCGGACCAAACGATGGTTCGGCAATTGCACCGCTTCAGTACTGCGATACGGGTTGATGTCCAGCCCACCACGACGCACATACCGCGCATACACCGTCAACTTCTCTGGCTTGAGCAAGCGCTGCAGGTCAAGAAAGATCCGCTCCACGCATTGCTCATGAAAATCCGAATGCTGGCGGAAGCTGACGATGTAGGCCAGCAAACTGGCGTGGTCCAGGGCCGCACCGCGATATTCCACCGCCACGCTGCCCCAGTCCGGCTGGCTGGTCACCGGGCAGTTGGACTTGAGCAGGTGGCTGTGCAGGCTTTCCTCGACAATACGCGACGCATCGCAACGCAACAGCTCCGGGCGCGGGTGCGCGTAGGAGTCGACGCTGATGTCCAAATCGTCGATGCACGTACCGGGCAACGCCACGATGCCTTCGCTTTCCACATCCTTGAGGCTGCGGATCCGCACGCTCACCGCTTTGCCGGCAGCCGCCGACAGGTCCTGGCGCAGGGTCGCTTCCAGGCTCGCGGTATCGGCGAACGGCGTCTGGTTCAGGGAATTGAGGTACAGCTTGAAGGATTTGGACTCGATGATGTTCGGCGAATCCGCCGGGATCGCGAATTCACCGATGGCCACCACCGGCTTGCCGGACGGCAGCAGCCAGGACAGTTCGAAACAGTTCCAGAAATCCACGCCCTTGTACGGCAGGGTCTCGGCCGTCAAGCCCAGCTCCGCCCATTTCGCGGTGCGCGGGATCGGAAACAGCAGTGACGGCGTGTACGTGGCGATGTATTCGCTGGACTTGCCCAGCGGCGAGTGTTCGGCTGCGGGATGCATGACAGAAACCTGACTGAAGAATCAGCGGATTCTAACAGCCTTTGCCGCAGCCTTTGAGTGCTTACTGACTGACTGTCAGGTCGCCCTTCATCCCGGCCTGGTAATGCCCGGGAACATTACAGGCAAACTCCAGGCGCGTGGCCTTGCTGAAGGTCCAGGTCAGCTCGGCGGTTTTGCCCGGTTCCACCAATACGCTGTTGGGGTCATCGTGACGCATGCTCGCCTGGTCGTGCCCCATGGCGCCATGGTCCATCCCGGGCTTCATCGCGGTCGGCATCAACTGGCCGCTCTGCTGCATCTTGAGCATTTCCTGTTGATGGTCGGCGTGCATGGCGGCGCTGCCCAGGTTGAATTCGTGGAGCAACTGGCCTTTATTGATCAGCACGAATCGAACCGTCTCGCCGGCCTTGATATCAAGGGCGCCGGGCTCGAACGTCATGTCGCCCATCACTACCTCGATGCTGCGACTGGCCTTGGCTGCCGGCGCAGGCTGGCCAAAATCGAAATGGCCCGGCGAGGCCCACGACGATGCACTGAGGGCCAGTGCGCAAGCGGCCAGGATCAAGCGGTTTCCCATCAACATGTCCATACTCCAATCAGTTTCAGCTTGTGGGAAACTCTAGCGTTACAGGCCTGCCAGTCGGCTGACAGTTCGATTACAACTTTGTCAGGTTGCACCACGAGCCCGCCTGCCACGGTATAACGCCCTCGTTCCAACCCTGCATTGAGCCGCCCATGAAACTGCTGATCGTCGAAGACCAAACCAAAACCGGCCAGTACCTGCGCCAAGGCCTGGGCGAAGCCGGGTTCAACGCCGACCTGGTAGCCGACGGGATCACCGGCCAGCAACTGGCCTTGAGCGGTGAATACGCCTTGCTGATCCTCGACGTGATGTTGCCCGGCCGCGACGGTTGGCAGATCCTGCAAGCCGTTCGTGGAGCCGGGCTGGATACCCCGGTGTTGTTCCTCACCGCGCGGGACGCGGTGCAGGATCGGGTCCACGGCCTGGAGCTGGGCGCCGATGATTACCTGGTCAAGCCCTTTGCCTTTTCCGAGTTGCTGGCACGGGTGCGCAGCCTGTTGCGTCGAGGCAGTTCGACGCAACAGGAAACCAGCCTGCAACTGGCCGACTTGCGCCTGGATCTGATCCGCCGTCGCGTCGAGCGCAGCGGTCGGCGCATCGACCTTACCGCCAAGGAATTCGCCCTGCTGGAAATGCTCCTGCGTCGCCAGGGCGAAGTACTGCCCAAGTCGCTGATCGCGTCCCAGGTCTGGGACATGAATTTCGACAGCGACACCAACGTCATCGAAGTCGCGATACGACGCCTGCGAATCAAGATTGACGATGAGTTCCCCAGCAAACTCATCCACACCGTGCGAGGCATGGGTTATGTGCTTGAAGAGCGCAGCCTGTGAGGGGCCGGTGGTCACTGAGTAGCCGGCTGGCGCTGCTGTTCGCTGCCTGCACCGCCGTAGTGTCGCTGTTTGCCGGGGTGTTGTTCAGCCGTGGCAGCGAGGCGCATTTCATCGAGCTGGACCAACAACTGCTGGAAGGCAAACTGATCGGACTGCGCCGCGCCCTGCAGGACCTCAATGCCGAGCAGGCCCAGAGTCGCCTGGCAGATGAACTGAGCCGTCAGGCCGACCTGGCGCTGCGCATCAAGGACAGCGATGGGGTGCGCTGGTACGACAGCTCGATCCGGATTCCGGCTCAATTGCCGGAGCAGCCCGGCCTTTCGACTCTCAGTGATGCCGACAACGACTACCGGGTGTTGAACGCGCCGCTGTATCCCGATCGAGCCAATTCACCACAACTGACCCTGTTGCTGGACATCACTCATCACCAGCATTTCCTGCAACGCATGCAGCGCCTGATCTGGCTGACCGTCGGCCTCTCGGCCCTGGCCACCGCCCTGCTCGGTGCCTGGGCCGCCCGGCGGGCCTTGCGGCCATTGCGGCGCATGGGCGCCATCGCCGGCAGCGTCTCGGCCCGCTCTCTCAACGCCCGACTGCCCGAAGAGCAAATGCCCGCGGAACTGGCGGAATTGGCCCACAGCATCAACGCCATGCTCGGACGCCTCGACGACGCGTTTCAACGACTCTCGGCGTTCTCGGCCGACATCGCCCATGAATTGCGCACGCCACTATCCAATTTGCTGACCCACACCCAAGTCACCCTCACCCGCGAGCGCTCCCTGGAGGATTACCGCGAGGCACTGCACAGCAATCTCGAGGAGCTGCAATGGATGGCGCAACTGGTCAATGACATGCTGTACCTGGCCAAGGCCGACCACGGCCTGCTGGCGCCCCATCGTGAACCGCTGCAATTGGCCGAGGAAGTGGACGTGCTGCTGGACTTCTTCGCGCCCCTGGCCGAAGACGCCAACGTGCGCCTGAGCCGCGAGGGCGAGAGCCGCATCGAGGGTGACCGCAACATGTTGCGCAGGGCCCTTTCCAACCTGCTGGACAACGCCCTGCGCTTTACCCCCGTTGACGGCGAAGTGCGGATACGAATTGTCGATGAGGTTCAAGGGGTGAGCGTAAGCGTGGAAAACAGTGGCGAGGGGATTCCAGCAGACTTGCTGCCGCGCCTGTTCGACCGTTTCTACCGCGCCGACCCGGCTCGCCAGGAAGGCAGCAGTGAACATGCCGGGCTCGGGCTGGCGATTACCCGCTCGATCATCCGCGCCCATGGCGGGCAGATCCACTGCGAGTCAGCCGATGGCTGGACGCGGTTTTTGATCGAGCTACCGAAGGGTAATTGAAGGCGCACCAGACCTGTGGCGAGGGGATTTATCCCCGCTGGGGCGCGAAGCGGCCCCAAAACAGTCAACTCAATCTGTCTGGAGCACCGAGTTGCTGGGGTTTAGGGCTGCTTCGCAGCCCAGCGGGGATAAATCCCCTCGCCACAAGGGTCTCGCCGTCGTCCCCTGGATTATCAGGAGTAGCGCAACGCCTGCGCCGGCTCGATCTTCGCCGCACGCCACGCCGGGTACACGGTGGCGAGGAAACTCAGGATGAACCCGGCCGAGCAGATCAGCACCACGTCGCCACGCTGCAGCTCTGACGGCAGGTTGCTGACGAAGTACACATCGGAACTGAAGATGTGCTGGCCGCTGACCCGCTCCAACCAGCCCACCAGCGAACTGACGTTCAACGCCGCAATCACCCCCAACACGCCGCCGATCAGCGTGCCGACGACGCCAATCACCGTGCCCTGAACCATGAAAATCGCCATGATCTGCCGCGGTGTGGCACCGATGGTGCGCAAGATCGCGATGTCGGCGCCTTTGTCGTTCACCACCATGATCAGCGTGGCGATGATGTTGAACGCCGCCACGGCGACGATCATCAGCAACAGCAAGCCGATCATGGTCTTTTCCATCTTCATGGCACTGAACAGGCTGCCCTGGGTGTGGGTCCAGTCGTCGGCCTTGTAGTTCGCGCCCAGGCCGGTGGCGATGTCCCCGGAGACCTTCGGCGCCGCGTACAAATCTTTCACCGCCAGGCGCACGCTTTGCACCTGGTTCGGCTGCCAATGCTGCATCTGCGCGGCGTCGGCCACGTGGATCAGGGCCATGGAGCCGTCCAGTTCGGCGCCGACCTTGAACACACCCACCACGTTCAGCCGCTGCATGCGCGGGGTGATACCACCTGGCGCGGTGCTGACTTCCGGCACGATCAGGGTGATTTTGTCGCCGACGTTCAGACGAAAACGGCGGGCGGTGATTTCACCGATCACCACGCCAAATTCGCCCGGCTTCAAGGCATCGAGACGGCCCTGGACGATGTGCTGGGTAACGATGGACACCTTGCCTTCCTGGGCCGGATCGATGCCGCTGATCTGGATAGGCTGCATCGAACCTTTATGGCTGAGCATCCCTTCCATCTCAGTGAACGGCACGGCGGCGGTGACTTCGGGATTTTTCAGCGCCGCGGCGGCCACCGGCTGCCAGTCGTCGATCGGATTGACACCGACGATGGTGGCGTGGGGCACCATGCCGAGGATGCGCGAGCTCATTTCGCGCTGGAAGCCGTTCATCACCGACAGCACCACGATCATCGCCAGCACACCCAGGGCGAGGCCGATCATCGAGGTCATGGAAATGAACGAAACAAAGCGATTGCGGCGCTTGGCGCGGGTATAGCGCGTGCCGATAAAGATCGATAACGGTCTGAACATTCGCGGGGCACCGTATGAAAATAAAAGACCCGGCACTTGCAGCAAGTACCGGGTTTCGGTCGGTCAGATGGGCGTCAGGCAACCTTCCTGCAAGTGCAGGACGCGGTCCATCTGCCGGGCCAGGTTCATGTCGTGGGTCACCACCAGGAACGCCGTGCGCATCGAGGTGCTGAGCTCCAGCATCAAATCCTGGATGCCTTGGGCGGTGTGGGAGTCGAGGTTGCCGGTCGGCTCGTCGAGCATCACCAGGCCAGGCTTGTTGACCAGGGCGCGGGCAATCGCCACACGTTGGCGCTCGCCACCGGACAGTTCGGCCGGTTTGTGCTCCAGGCGATGGCCCAGCCCTACCCGCTCCAGCAAGGCCGTGGCGCGCTGACGGGCTTCAGGAATCGCCGTGCGACCGATCAACAGCGGCATGCAGACGTTTTCCAGCGCCGTGAACTCAGGCAGCAAGTGGTGGAACTGGTAGACGAAACCCAGGGAACGGTTGCGCAGCAGGCCACGGGCCTTCTCGTTCAGTGCGGAAAGTTCTTCGCCCGCCAGCCAGACACTGCCGGCGGTCGGCGTATCCAGGCCACCCAGCAGGTTGAGCAAGGTACTCTTGCCCGACCCCGAGGTGCCGACAATCGCCACGCGCTCGCCAGGGTGCAACTCCAGTTGCAGGCCCGACAACACCACCACCGACTCCGGACCTTCCTCGTAGGACTTGCCCAGGTTGCGGCAACTCAAGATAGCTTTTTCACTCATGCCCGACTCACTCATAACGTAACGCCTCCGCAGGCTGGGTGCGCGCGGCACGCCAGGCAGGATACAGGGTGGCGAGGAAACTCAGGACCAACGCGGCGCCGCAGACCATCAACACGTCATCGGCCTGCAATTGCGACGGCAGGTAGTCGATGAAGTACACGTCGGCGTTGAGAAACTTGTGCCCGATCAGGCCTTCGAGGGCGGCAATCGCGGCGCTGACGTTCAGCGCGGCGAACATGCCGACCAAGGCACCGACGAACGTACCGATCACGCCGATGACCGTGCCCTGGACCATGAAGATCCGCATGATCTGCCCCGGCGTGGCGCCGAGGGTGCGCAGGATGGCGATGTCGCCCTTCTTGTCGTTCACCACCATCACCAGTGTGGAGATGATGTTGAACGCCGCCACGGCGACGATCAGCAACAGCAGCAGGCCAATCATGGCTTTTTCCATGCGGATCGCCTGGTACAGGTTGCCGTGGGTGCGGGTCCAGTCCCGGGCGTAATAACGGTCTTCACCGAGCTGCTGGGCGATGGTCCAGGCCACACGCGGGGCCTGGAACAGGTCGTCGAACTTCAATCGCAGGCCCTGGACCTGATCCGGTTTCCAGCGATGCAGGCGCGCCAGGTCCTGGAGATTGGTGACGCCCAGGTAACCGTCCAGCTCGCCGGCGCCGACATGAAAAATGCCGACCACGGTAAAGCGTTTCATGCGCGGAAACATGCCGCCCGGGGTCACGGTGACTTCCGGCGCAACGAAGGTCAGCTTGTCGCCGATCGCCACGCCAAGCTTGGCCGCGGCCTTGTCGCCAATGACGATGCCGAAACCGCCTGGCGCCAGGTCGTCGAGTTTGCCCTGCTGCATGAAGTTATCGATGATCGATACCTGCCGCTCGAGCCCCGGGTCGATGCCATTGAGCAAAACCTTGGACACCTTGCCGTCATTGGTCAGCAGACCCTGCATCTGGGTGAAAGGCGCAACGGCCAGCACCTGCGGGTTCTGCTTGACCTTGGCGGCCAGGCTCGGCCAATCACTGATGGCCTCGCCGGTTTCGAGGGTCGCGTGGGGCACCATGCCCAGCACGCGGGTGCGCATCTCATGGTCGAAGCCGTTCATCACCGACAGCACGACGATCATCACGACCACGCCAAGGGCAAGCCCGATGATGGACGTCAGGGAAATGAACGATACGAAATGATTGCGACGCTTTGCACGGGTATAACGCGTGCCGATAAATACGAAGAGAGGTCTGAACATGTCGGGGCTTGTTCGGAGGGAAAAGGAACGTCCTTGTGGCGGGGGTCTCAAACCAGCTTTACACTCAGACCACCGCCGCTACCATGGGTTCGCCATGTCGACATTAGATGAAGAAGATCGCCGCGAATACTACCGTATCGAGGACACGATCGCACTGGAAATTCGGCCCCTGTCCATTCCTGAAGCTGCTGGCCAGGAAGTGTTGCAGGATGCTTCTCCACTGTTCAACCTGCTCAGTGAACTGCACCTGAGCGAATTCGAGTCACAGCACCTGCTGCGTCAGATCAGCGAGCGCGAACGCAGCATCGCGGCGTACCTCAAGGCCATGAACAAACGCATCGACCTGCTCAGCCAGGTCATTGCCCTGACGGTGCTCGGCGAAATCGGCGAACCGCAGCCGGTGATCATTTCCGAAGGCGGCATCGACTTCCAGCACCCCACACCGATCGCGGTTGGCGCCCATCTGTCGATCAAACTGGTGCTGATGCCGCAAGCCCTCGGGTTGTTGCTGCGGGCACGGGTCACCCATTGCGACCCCAAGGGCGATGGTTACGACGTGGGCACCGAGTTCGAACGCCCTACCGACGCCCAGCGCCAGTTGCTGGCCCGCTACATCCTGCAAAAACAGGCGCAAGAACGGCGCCTGGCTCGGGAACTGAACGAATCAGGTATCAATAAGGAAGAACCGTGACCCTCATTTATGGCCACCGCGGCGCCAAGGGCGAAGCGCCGGAAAACACCCTGACCGGTTTTCAGGAGTGCCTCAAGCACGGCGTGCGCCGTTGCGAGCTGGACCTGCATCTTTCGATGGACGGCGAGTTGATGGTGATCCACGACCCGACCCTCAAGCGCACCACGGATCGCCGGGGCAAGGTGGTCGAGCACACCGCCGCCGAACTGGTGACTTACGATGCACGCAAGGGCGGCCCGGGCTGGATCAAGCCGTGCCCGATCCCACGCCTGGAAGAGCTGTTCGAGAAGTGTGACTTCGAGCATTGGCAACTGGAGGTCAAGAGCGCTTCACGCACCCGCGCCGCCGCCACCGTGCTGGGCATCCGCGAAATGGCCCAGCGTTTCGGGCTGCTGGACAAGATCACCATCACCTCCAGCTCCCGGGAAGTGCTCAAGGCGGCCCTGGACCTGACACCAGACATTTCGCGCGGCCTGGTGGCCGAATACGCCTGGCTCGACCCGCTGAAGGTCGCCCAGAGTTACGGCTGCGAGATTCTGGCGCTGAACTGGACCCTGTGCACGCCGGAACGCCTGATCAAGGCCCAGCGTCAGGGGCTGCACGTGTCGGTGTGGACCGTCAACGAACCCGCGCTGATGCGCAGGCTCGCCGACTTTGGCGTTGACAGCCTGATTACAGACTTTCCCGGTTTGGCCACTGCCACGCTCGAGAATTGCTGAAATCGGTCTCCCCGGCCGGCTCAGGCCACCGGCCGGAGCCGCTCAAAAAAGCCGGTTGAGCCCGTCATAGGCCGCTACCCGATAGGCTTCGGCCATGGTCGGGTAGTTGAACGTGGTGTTGACGAAGTACTTCAGCGTGTTCAATTCGCCCGGCTGGTTCATGATCGCCTGGCCGATGTGCACGATCTCCGAGGCCTGGTAGCCGAAGCAGTGCACGCCCAGCACTTCCAGGGTCTCGCGGTGGAACAGGATCTTCAGCATGCCTTGCGGCTCGCCGGCGATCTGCGCGCGGGCCATGCTTTTGAAGAACGCCTTGCCCACTTCGTATGGCACCTTGGCCTGGGTCAGCTCCTGCTCGTTCTTGCCGATCGAGCTGATCTCCGGAATGGTGTAGATGCCGGTCGGCACGTCGTTGACGAAGCGCCAGCTGCCATTGTCGACAATGCTGCCGGCGGCCGAACGACCCTGGTCGTGGGCGGCACTGGCCAGGCTCGGCCAGCCGATCACGTCACCGGCACCGTAGATGTTCGGCACGCAGGTGCGGTAGTTCTCGTCGACTTCGATCTGGCCACGGCTGTTGACCTTCACGCCGATGTTTTCCAGGCCCAGGGTGTCGGTGTTGCCGGTACGACCGTTACACCAGAGCAAGGCGTCGGCCTTGATCTTCTTGCCGGACTTGAGGTGCAGGATCACGCCGTTGTCGACGCCTTCGACACGGTCGTAGTCTTCGTTGTGGCGAACCGTGATGTTGTTGTTGCTGAAGTGATAGCTCAGGGCCTGGGAGATTTCCGAGTCCAGGAAGCTCAGCAACTGGCCACGGTTGTCCACCAGTTCCACCAGCACACCCAGGCCGCTGAAGATCGAGGCGTATTCGCAACCGATCACCCCGGCGCCGTAGACGATGAGCTTACGCGGGGTGTGACCCAGGCTCAGGATGGTGTCGCTATCGTAGATACGCGCGTGGTTGAAATCGATGTCGGCCGGGCGATACGGGCGCGAGCCGGTAGCGATGATGATGTGCTTGGCCACCAGTTTCTCGACCACACCGTTGCCGCAGACCACCTCGACTGTCTGCTCATCGGCAAAGCTGCCGGTGCCGAAGAACACGTCGACGCGGTTGCGGGCGTAGTAGCCGGTGCGCGAGGCCACCTGCTTGGAGATCACCTTCTCGGCGCTCTTGAGCACGTCCGGGAAGGAGAACCAACGCGGCTCGCCGATGGCCCGGAACATCGGGTTGGTGTTGAACTGCATGATCTGCCGGACCGAGTGACGCAAGGCCTTGGACGGGATGGTGCCCAAGTGGGTGCAGTTGCCGCCGACCTGCCGACGGCTGTCGACCATCGCCACCTTGCGCCCTGCCTTGGCGGCGTTCATTGCCGCGCCTTCACCCGCCGGGCCGGAGCCCAGTACCACCACGTCGTAGTTGTAGACAGCCATGCGTACTCCTCAGAACAGGCCGTGGCACCTCACTTGGCACCGACGGCTAAATCATGCCGGCCTGCGGCATGAAGGAACAATTTGGGGCCGGTTCACGAGCCCGGCCACAGTCTATAGAAGCGTCAACGCCGCGCACATTACCCCTTGGTCGCGTCGTAGGCTAGTTTTGCCTGCGCTATTTCGCCACAGGTAGCCTTTCAGGGCCCTGTCATCATTGGTTTTTTCCGTTGGTCATCCGTTCAAATGCCTCATTGGTGCGAACGACGAAACGGTCATTGTCCCGCAATACGAAAAATACCCCGATGCCATGCTGCTGGGCATAGTCCCAACCCCGTTCAGGACCGAGAATCAGCAACAGCGTCGATAGTCCATCGGCCATCAACGCCGAAGGATGAATCACCGTGACTGACGCCAGGTTATGTAGGACCGGCGCACCCGTACGTGCGTCAAAGGTGTGGGAGTAACGCTTGCCGCCCTGTTCGAAATATTTACGGTAGTCACCCGAGGTGGAAACCCCGTAACCATTGACCTCGATGACACGCTCTGCCACTTGCCGATCATCCCGTGGTTCTTCCAGGGCGATCCGCCAGGCCGAACCATCGGGTTTGCGCCCGACGGCCTTGAGTTCGCCAGTGGCTTCGGCCAGATAGCTGTCGATACCCAGGGCCTGGAGCCTGGCGGCGATGCGGTCGACGGCGTAGCCCGCGGCGATACTGTTGAAGTCGACTTCCACCACCGCGTCCTTGCACAGCCGGTCGCCGTCGATGCGCAAATGACCATGGCCGACACGCTGGCGCACCAGGGTCAACGCCTCGGCGCTCGGCACTTGTTCTTCCCGGGATTGGGGACCGAAGCCCCACAGGTTCAGCAGCGGTTCTACGGTCAGATCGAAGGAACCGTCGCTTTGAACGGACAACTGCTCGCCCACTTGGACCAAATCCAGGATCGGGCCAGGCATGATCTGACAGCTATTGGCCGGCAACGCATTGAAACGTTCGACGTCCGAGTCGCTGCGATAGGTCGAGAATTGCCGATCCACTTCGGCAAGGATGCTTTCCACCTCGGCCTGCACCGCTTTCGGTCCAGGCATGGCGGAATGCCTGACGTATTGAATCGAATAGTGGCTACCCATGGTCGGGCCGTCGAAGCGCTCCAGCGTGTCGCCGTTGCCGCAACCGGACAACACGCCGACCAGAACCACAAGCCCAATCCATCGTCCAGTTAACAAATCTTCATCTCCCCTCAAAACCGCGCCGGCCATTATGGGCCTCAGCGCACGCAAAAAAACCTGTGGAAGCCGATGGAACCTTGTGGGAGCAAAGCTTGCTCGCGATGAACGATGACACGGTCTCGCAGTTAAACCGTGTCGCCTGCATCGCGAGCAAGCTTTGCTCCCACAGGTTCCCACAAGGCTTCCACTGGGGTACGGCGCTTTCATACAAGATTGTCAGAGTGAGTACCTACACATGCCTTCCAACACGAGCAACGGCAAGGCGATTTTTCGCGTTGTCAGCGGCAACTTCCTGGAGATGTTCGACTTCATGGTCTATGGCTTCTACGCCACGGCCATCGCCAAGACGTTCTTTCCCACCGACAGTGCTTTCGCCTCGCTGATGCTGTCCCTGGCCACGTTCGGCGCCGGGTTCCTGATGCGCCCCCTGGGGGCGATTTTCCTCGGCGCCTACATCGACCGTCACGGACGTCGCAAAGGCTTGATCATCACCCTCGCGCTGATGGCGCTGGGCACCATACTGATCGCCTGCGTGCCGGGCTACGCAGTCCTCGGCGTGGCGGCCCCCTTGCTGGTGCTGCTGGGCCGATTGCTGCAAGGCTTCTCCGCTGGCGTGGAACTCGGAGGCGTATCGGTTTACCTGGCGGAAATTTCCACGCCGGGGCGCAAGGGTTTCTTTGTCAGTTGGCAATCGGCCAGCCAACAGGCTGCCGTGGTGTTTGCCGGCCTGTTGGGGGTTGGCCTCAATCACTGGCTTAGCCCCCAGGAGATGGGCGACTGGGGCTGGCGCGTACCGTTCCTGGTGGGTTGCATGATTGTGCCGGCAATATTCATGATCCGTCGCTCACTGGAGGAAACACCTGAGTTCCAGGCGAGAAAACATCGTCCTAGCCTGTCGGAAATTATCCGCTCCATCGGTCAGAACTTCGGCATCGTCTTGGCTGGCATGGCGCTGGTGGTGATGACCACCGTATCGTTCTACCTGATCACCGCTTACACACCTACCTTCGGCAAGGCCGAGCTGAACCTGTCGGACCTCGATGCACTGCTGGTCACGGTGTGCATCGGCTTGTCGAATTTCTTCTGGCTGCCGGTAATGGGGGCGTTTTCCGACAAGATCGGACGCAAACCCCTGTTGCTCGGTGCGACGATCCTGGCGATCCTGACCGCCTATCCGGCACTGTCCTGGCTGGTGGCGAACCCCAGCTTCAGCCATTTGCTGATCGTCGAGCTGTGGTTGTCGTTCCTGTATGGATCCTACAACGGCGCCATGGTCGTGGCCTTGACGGAAATCATGCCGGTCGAGGTGCGCACCACCGGTTTCTCCCTGGCATACAGCCTGGCGACAGCGACGTTTGGTGGGTTTACCCCGGCGGCCTGCACTTACCTGATTCATGTATTGGATAACAAGGCAGCGCCAGGGATCTGGCTCAGTGGCGCGGCCATATTGGGGCTGATTGCTACCTTGGTGTTGTTCAAGGGTAATCGTCATGAGCTGCGGACTGCGCAAGCGTCGATGGTGAGCGGCGCCTGATAGATTGCCTTCGCGAGCAAGCCCGCTCCCACAGGATGTACGCGTACAAACTGTGGGAGCGGGCTTGCTCGCGAAGAGGCCGGCCCAGCCAACACAAAACCTCCAGATACAAAAACGCCCCGACAAGTCGGGGCGTTTTCATTGGCGGCTAAGGCTTAGCGCGGGAACGCTGGCGGGTTTACCCCGGCCATGTCTTCCATCACGCGAACCACCTGGCAGCTGTAACCGAATTCGTTGTCGTACCAGACGTACAGGACAACGCGGTTGTCTTGGCTGATGGTGGCTTCAGCATCCACGACACCGGCGTGGCGCGAGCCCACGAAGTCGGTGGACACCACTTCCTGGGAATTGACGAAGTCGATCTGCTTATGCAGCTCGGAGTGCAGCGCCATGTAGCGCAGGTACTCGTTCATCTCTTCACGGGTAGCGGCTTTCTCAAGGTTCAGGTTGAGAATGGCCATCGACACGTTCGGCGTCGGCACACGGATCGCATTGCCGGTCAGCTTGCCGGCCAGCTCAGGCAGCGCCTTGGCGGCGGCGGTGGCGGCACCGGTCTCGGTGATGACCATGTTCAGCGCTGCGCTGCGGCCACGACGGTCGCCCTTGTGGAAGTTGTCGATCAGGTTCTGGTCGTTGGTGTAGGAGTGAACCGTTTCAACGTGACCGTTGACGATGCCGAACTTGTCGTTCACCGCCTTGAGCACCGGCACGATGGCGTTGGTGGTGCAGGAAGCGGCGGAGACGATCTTGTCGTCAGCGGTGATGTCGCCGTGGTTGATACCGTGGACGATGTTCTTCAGCTTGCCCTTGCCAGGCGCGGTCAGGACAACGCGGTCGATACCCGGACAGGCCAGGTGCTGGCCCAGGCCGTCGGCGTCACGCCATACACCGGTGTTGTCCACCAGCAATGCGTCCTTGATCCCGTACTGGGTGTAGTCCACCTCGGTCGGGTTCTTCGCGTAGATCACCTGGATCAGGTTGCCGTTGGCGGTGATGGTGTTGTTTTCTTCGTCGATGGTGATGGTGCCGTTGAACGAACCATGGACCGAATCGCGACGCAGCAGGCTGGCACGCTTGGTCAGGTCGTTCTCGGCGCCCTTGCGCACCACGATGGCCCGCAGGCGCAGACCGTCGCCGCCACCGGTTTTTTCGATCAGGATGCGCGCCAGCAGACGACCGATACGACCGAAGCCGTACAGGACCACGTCAGTGCCTTTGCGAGCCGAAACGTTCTGCTGGCCAACCACATCAGCCAACTCTTCACGAACGAACTGCTCGGCGCTACGGCCGTTGCCTTCGTTGCGGAACTTGAACGCCAACTTGCCCAGGTCCACCGAAGCCGCGCCGAGCTTGAGCTCGCTCATGGCCTTGAGCAGAGGGAATGTTTCGTGGACGGAGAGTTCGCTGTCGTCGGAAGAACGGTGGCGAGCAAAGCGATGGGCTTTGAGGATCGCGATGACAGACTGGTTGATCAGGCTGCGGCCATAGATCGAGCTCACCACGTTGTTATTGCGGTAGAGCTGACCGATGAGAGGGATCATCGCTTCTGCGAGAGCTTCACGATCAATCCATTCACCAAGACACTGGTCGGGCTTCTGAGTCACGGTAACCTTCCACATGTAGGGGCTGAAAAAAGGGGCTACATTATGCCGCCGAGTCCTCGGCGGAGCAATGCGCGCCTGTCGCACCGTGGTTTTCCTGTCTGCCTGGGTAGTCTGCGACTGACAGCGGCCCCCTTCCCCCGCTACAATTGCCGACTTTGTCGCAACGCTGGAGCTCAACCTTCCGTGCCCGTTCTGCGTCTTCCGCTTCTCCCTGCCGCGGCAGGTAAACAGCACTGGGGCAACCTGCCCGGTGCCGCCCTGAGCCTGGCCATCGCCGAGGCTGCCAGCGCTGCAAAGCGTTTCACCCTGCTGCTGACTGCCGACAGCCAGAGCGCCGAGCGGCTGGAACAGGAGCTGAGTTTCTTCGCTCCGGATTTGCCGGTCTTGCATTTCCCGGACTGGGAAACCCTGCCCTACGATCTGTTTTCGCCACACCAGGACATCATTTCCCAGCGAATCGCCAGCCTTTATCGGCTGCCGGAGCTCAGTCATGGCGTTTTGGTAGTGCCGATCACCACGGCCCTACATCGCCTGGCACCGACCCAATTCCTGCTCGGTAGCAGCCTGGTGCTGGACATCGGCCAGAAGCTCGATGTCGAGCAAATGCGTACCCGCCTCGAGGCCGCTGGCTATCGCTGCGTCGACACGGTGTACGAGCACGGCGAGTTCGCGGTACGCGGCGCCCTGATCGACCTGTTCCCGATGGGCAGCAAGCTGCCATATCGCATCGATCTGTTCGACGATGAAATCGAGACCCTGCGCACCTTCGATCCGGAAAACCAGCGCTCCATCGACAAAGTGCAGTCGATCCGCCTGTTGCCGGCCAAGGAATTCCCGCTACAGAAGGAAGCCGTGACCCGCTTCAAGGCACGCTTTCGCGAGCGCTTCGATGTGGATTTCCGCCGCTGCCCGATTTTCCAGGACCTGAGCAGCGGGATTACTCCCGCCGGCATCGAGTATTACCTGCCGCTGTTTTTCGAAGAAACCTCCACCCTGTTCGATTACCTGCCCCAGGACACCCAGGTATTCTCCCTGCCGGGCATTGAGCAAGCAGCGGAAAACTTCTGGAACGACGTGCGCAACCGCTACGAAGAGCGTCGCGTCGATCCTTCCCGGCCGCTATTGCCCCCAGCCGAGCTATTCCTGCCGGTGGAAGACTGTTTTGCCCGCCTCAAGAGCTGGCCGCGAGTGGTGGCGAGCCAGCAGGACGTGGAAACTGGCGTCGGTCGTGAACGCTTCCCGGCCAAAGCGTTGCCGGACCTGGCCATCGAGGCCAAGGCCACGCAGCCATTGGCGGCGCTGGCGGGTTTTCTCGACACATTCCCCGGTCGCGTATTGTTCACCGCCGAAACCGCGGGTCGTCGCGAAGTGCTGTTGGAGCTGCTTGAACGCCTGAAGCTGCGACCGAAGACGGTGGACAGCTGGCCGGACTTCGTCGCCGGCAAGGATCGCCTGGCGATTACCATCGCCCCGCTGGACGAAGGGCTGGTGCTCGATGACCCCGCCATCGCACTGGTTGCCGAAAGCCCGTTGTTCGGCCAGCGCGTCATGCAACGCCGCCGTCGCGAGAAACGCGCAGACGCCGCCAACGACGCCGTCATCAAGAACCTCACCGAACTGCGCGAAGGTGCGCCCGTGGTGCACATCGACCACGGCGTGGGCCGCTACCTGGGCCTGGCGACCCTGGAAATCGATAATCAGGCCGCCGAATTCCTCACACTGGAATACGCCGAGGGCGCCAAGCTCTATGTGCCGGTGGCGAACCTGCACCTGATCGCCCGCTACACCGGCAGCGACGACGCCCTGGCCCCGCTGCATCGCCTGGGCTCGGAAACCTGGCAGAAAGCCAAGCGCAAGGCGGCCGAACAGGTGCGCGACGTGGCCGCCGAACTGCTGGACATCTATGCCCGGCGCGCGGCCCGCGAGGGCTACGCCTTCGCCGACCCGAAAGCCGACTACGAAACCTTCAGCGCCGGTTTCCCGTTCGAAGAAACCGTCGACCAGCAGACCACCATCGAAGCCGTGCGCGCCGACATGCTCGCGCCCAAGCCGATGGACCGCCTGGTGTGTGGCGACGTCGGCTTCGGCAAGACTGAAGTGGCGATGCGCGCCGCGTTCATTGCCGTGCACGGTGGCAAGCAGGTGGCGATCCTGGTGCCGACCACCCTGCTCGCCCAGCAGCACTACAACAGTTTCCGCGACCGCTTCGCCGACTGGCCGGTGACCGTGGAAGTCATGAGCCGTTTCAAATCCACCAAGGAAGTGAACGCCGCCGTGGCCGACCTGGCCGAGGGCAAGATCGACATCGTCATCGGCACGCACAAGCTGCTGCAGGACGACGTGAAGATCAAAAACCTGGGGCTGGTGATCATCGACGAAGAACACCGCTTTGGTGTGCGCCAGAAAGAACAGCTCAAGGCCCTGCGCAGCGAAGTCGACATCCTGACCCTGACCGCCACGCCGATCCCCCGCACGCTGAACATGGCCGTGTCGGGCATGCGCGACCTGTCGATCATCGCCACGCCGCCGGCCCGTCGCCTGTCGGTGCGCACCTTTGTCATGGAGCAGAACAAAAGCACGGTCAAGGAAGCCTTGCTGCGTGAGTTGCTGCGTGGCGGCCAGGTCTATTACCTGCACAACGACGTGAAGACCATCGAGAAATGCGCCGCCGACCTGGCCGAGCTGGTGCCGGAAGCGCGTATCGGCATCGGCCACGGGCAAATGCGCGAACGCGAACTCGAGCAAGTGATGAGCGACTTCTACCACAAGCGCTTCAATGTGCTGATCGCCTCGACCATCATCGAGACCGGCATCGACGTGCCGAGCGCCAACACCATCATCATCGAGCGCGCCGACAAATTCGGCCTGGCCCAGCTACACCAGTTGCGCGGCCGGGTCGGGCGCAGTCACCACCAGGCCTACGCCTATCTGCTGACGCCACCACGCCAGCAGATCACCCCGGATGCGGAAAAGCGCCTGGAAGCCATCGCCAATACCCAGGACCTCGGCGCCGGTTTCGTGCTGGCCACCAACGACCTGGAAATCCGCGGCGCCGGCGAATTGCTCGGCGACGGCCAGAGCGGCCAGATCCAGGCCGTCGGTTTCACCCTGTACATGGAAATGCTCGAACGCGCGGTCAAGTCGATTCGCAAGGGCGAACAGCCAAACCTCGACCAGCCACTGGGCGGCGGGCCGGAAATCAACCTGCGGGTGCCGGCGCTGATCCCGGAAGACTACCTGCCGGACGTTCACGCGCGGCTGATCCTCTACAAACGCATCGCCTCGGCCAGCGACGAGGAAGGTCTCAAGGACCTGCAAGTGGAGATGATCGACCGCTTCGGCCTGCTGCCGGAACCGACCAAGAACCTGGTGCGCACGACGCTGCTCAAGCTCAAGGCCGAACAGTTGGGTATCAAGAAAGTCGACGGCGGCCCCAACGGCGGTCGGATCGAGTTCGAGGCCCAGACCCCGGTCGACCCACTGGTGCTGATCAAGCTGATCCAGGGCCAACCCAAACGCTACAAGTTCGAAGGCGCCACGATGTTCAAGTTCATGGTGCCCATGGAACGCCCGGAAGAGCGTTTCAATACCGTAGAGGCGCTGTTCGAGCGCCTCACTCCGACCACTGCTTGAAGGACGCCACATGCGCCTGTTTCGCTCACTGACCTTGTTGTTGACCCTGGTCGCTCCCCTGGCGTTTGCCGACGACCTGTACCAGGTTGAAATGATTCTGGTGCGCCAGAACGCCGAGCCGGCGATCATCAGCCGCGCCGCACCGGAAGACTGGGACGCCGGCGCGCAACGCCTGGGGGCCGATAGCCAGCGTACGCCAGCCTTGGGCAACATCGTGGAGAAACTCAACGCCAGCGGCCAATACACGGTATTGATGCACAAGGCCTGGCAGCAGACGCTCGGCGAACAGGGCCGCAAAGTCGCCATCAGCGACGGTGCCGAACAGTTCGGGCAATTCCCTATCGAGGGTACCCTGGAGCTGAAACTAGGCCGTTTCACCGACGTGGATGCCGATTTCTGGATCAACCAGATCAACGCCAATGGCCTGGTCACCGCCAGCGAGCGCCTCAAGCAACAGAGCCACACCAAGAATGGCCAACTGAATTTCCTCGACAACGGTCATCTCGGCCTGTTGATCAAGATCACCTCGCTGACCGCGCCCGCGCCACGGCAGGCACCTGAAGTCATTCCGGACTGATTGGCGCGCCTATGCCCTCGCCCCTGAGCAAACCCCTGGCACCTTCCTGGGTCAATCGATTCAAGGAACAGAGCCTGGAGCGTGGGCGCCGTTATGCGCTGGAAAACCGCGTCAGGATCGTCGAGGCCGGCGACAGCACCATCACCGCCAGTTGCGAAGGCTCTGGCGGTAACGTCTACCGTCAGACCATTCGCCTCAAAGAGTCAGCCAAGGGCACGCTGATTCTGCTTGAGGCCGCGTGCTCCTGCCCCGTACGCATTAACTGCAAGCATTGCGCGGCGGTATTACTGCAAGTCCAGGAAACCCTGGCCTACCCGGCCGCCGAGAAAGACGCGCAGCTGCTGGAGAAACTCCAGGCAGTGCTGGACAACCGCATCCCCAAGGCCCCGCCGCAAGTGCTGGTGGATAACGTGCAGCCGGTACCGCGTCTGTGGCTCGCCAGTGTCGAGTTCAGCGCCTTCGAGCCACGCAACGGCAAAATGCAACGCTACATCCAACACCGCGCAGCCCTGTCCTTCAGTTACCTGGACGAATACGTCAGCGGCCAGCGCAACACCGACGTACTGATTCGCCAGGAAACCCAGACACTGCGGATAAAACGCCACACCGATGTGGAACAGTCCTACCGCGAGCAACTGCGAATCCTCGGTTTCAAGGTCGCGACCCGACAAAGCAAGGCCCTGCCGGAAAGCGCTGGCGAACTGTACGAGATGGTCAACGACAGTGCCTGGCTGACGTTCACCCTCAACGACCTGCCTAAACTGCGCACCCAGGGCTGGGAATTGCAGATCGACGAGGACTTCGGCTTCGACCTGACGGCCGTGGACGAGTGGTACGCCACCGTCGAGGAAACGCCGGAGCGGGACTGGTTCGACCTGGAACTGGGGATCATCGTCAACGGTGAGCGCCTGAGCCTGTTGCCGATCCTGCTGAACCTGATGCGTTCGCACATCGAACTGTTCAACCCGGAACGCCTGGCCCGGCGCCGCGACGACGAACTGATCCTGGTCAACCTGACCAACCGTCCGAACTCGGAGTTCGGCCCGCAACAAGTGGCACTGCCCTATGGCCGGCTGAAACCGGTGCTGGCGACCCTGGGCGAGTTTTACCTGCAAGAGCCCGGCACCACCAAACTGCGCCTCAACAGTGCGGACGCCTTGCGCCTGAACCCGCTGCAGGACATGCCGCTGACCTGGGAAGGTGGCGAACACATTCGCGGCCTGGCCCAACGCCTGCGGGACATCAAGGATTACACCGCCACCGCGCCAGAAGGCCTGAACGCGACACTGCGGCCTTATCAGCTCGAAGGCTTGAGCTGGATGCAATCGCTGCGTCAGCTGGAAGTCGGCGGCATTCTCGCGGACGACATGGGCCTGGGCAAAACCCTACAGACCCTGGCGCACATTCTCAGCGAAAAAAACGCCGGACGTCTCGACCGACCGTGCATGGTGGTCATGCCTACCAGCCTGATTCCCAACTGGCTCGACGAGGCAGCCCACTTCACGCCACAGCTCAAGGTGCTGGCCCTGTATGGCGCCGGGCGCAAGAAACATTTCGAACGGCTGGGCGAATACGACCTGGTGCTTACCACCTACGCGCTGCTGCCCAAAGATGTCGAGCGCCTCGCGGCGCAGCCGTTGCATGTGCTGATTCTCGACGAAGCCCAGTACATCAAGAACCCTACCAGCAAAGCCGCCCAGGCCGCCCGCGAGCTCAACGCCCGCCAGCGGTTGTGCCTCTCCGGTACGCCACTGGAGAATCACTTGGGCGAATTGTGGTCGCTGTTCCACTTCCTGCTGCCGGGATGGCTTGGGGACGTCAAGAGTTTCAACCGCGATTACCGCGTGCCTATCGAAAAACGTGGCAGCGACGTCAGACTCCAGCACCTCAACGGTCGGATAAAACCTTTCCTGCTACGCCGGACCAAGGAACAAGTGGCGACGGAACTGCCACCCAAGACCGAGATCATTCATTGGGTCGAACTCAGCGACGCCCAGCGGGACGTCTACGAAACCATGCGCCTGGCGATGGACAAGAAGGTCCGCGACGAGATCACCCGCAAAGGCGTGGCCCGCAGCCAGATCATCATTCTTGAAGCGCTGCTCAAGCTGCGCCAGGTGTGTTGCGATCTACGCCTGATCAACGACGCCGCCCTGCCAGCCCGCGGCAGCACCTCGGGCAAGCTCGACAGCCTGATGGAAATGCTCGAAGAGTTGTTTGAAGAAGGCCGTCGGGTACTGCTGTTTTCTCAGTTCACGTCCATGTTGGCGCTGATCGAAGATGAGCTGAAAAAGCGCGGGGTCGATTACGCGATCCTGACGGGTCAGACCCGGGACCGACGCACGCCAGTCAAGGAATTCCAGAGCGGCAAGCGTCAGATCTTTCTGATCAGCCTGAAGGCCGGGGGTGTAGGCCTGAACCTGACCGAGGCCGACACGGTGATTCACTACGACCCGTGGTGGAACCCGGCCACCGAAAACCAGGCAACCGACCGTGCCTACCGTATCGGCCAGGAAAAACCAGTGTTCGTCTACAAGCTGATTGCCCGAGGCACGGTGGAAGAGAAAATCCAGCTGCTGCAAAAGGAAAAATCCGACCTCGCGGCCGGCGTGCTGGACGGACGCGTGGCCGGGGATTGGAAATTGCAGAGCGACGATATCGAAGCATTGTTCGCACCGCTGCCGGACAAACTGGAAAAGCGCTGATTCACAGCGCTCCCCCATTGCTCAGCGCTAGTCGATCAGCTGGGCAGCTCTCAACGCGCCCAGTGCCGCCAGCCAACGCGGGTCCTGGCGGTATTCCGTGGAAGCGTAGGCCTGGCCGCGCATGCGGGCAATCCGCGCCGAAGGCTTGACCTTCAGGCGTTGGGCGGCGCTCAAGGCCAGCTCCGCGGCAGCGCGGTCATTGCATACCAGGCCCATGTCGCACCCCGCTGTCAACGCCGCCTCGATACGACTGGCAGCATCGCCGACCACATGAGCTCCGGCCATCGACAGGTCATCACTGAAGATCACACCCTCGAATTGCAACTCCCCGCGCAGGATGTCCTGCAACCAGCGACGGGAAAATCCGGCTGGATTGGCGTCAACCTGAGGATAAATGACATGGGCAGGCATGACCGCCGCGAGCTGCTTGCTCAGTTTGGCGAACGGCACCAGGTCGTTGGCGCGAATCTGCTCGAGACTGCGCTCATCATTGGGAATAGCCACGTGGGAATCAGCCTCGGCCCAGCCATGCCCTGGAAAATGCTTGCCGGTTGCGGCCATCCCGGCGGCGCTCATGCCACGGATGAAGGCACCGGCCAGCAACGCCGCGCGCTCGGGATCGCCTTCAAAAGAACGACTGCCGACAACGGCGCTGCGCTGGTAATCGAGGTCCAGCACCGGGGCAAAACTCAAGTCGAGACCGACCGCCAGCACTTCGGTGGCCATGATCCAGCCACACTGCTCGGCCAGATATTCGGCATTCGGGTTATCGGCTATCGCCCGCATCGCCGGTAGCCGCACAAACCCCTGGCGCAGGCGCTGCACGCGACCACCCTCCTGATCGACCGCCAGCAAAAGATCGGGACGGATGGCACGGATCGAGGCGCTCAATTCGCGCACCTGCCGTGGATGTTCAATGTTGCGCGCGAAAATAATCAGGCCACCCACTTCGGGCTGGCGCAACAGGTGGCGATCTTCGGCCGTCAGCCAGGTACCGGCGACGTCCACCATCAACGAGCCTTGCAGGCCAGCAGTCATAGCATTTCCTTAATAACGATGAACCCCACAGGCGCGACCATGCCGCCAGGCTGCGGGGCCGGCAGGCAACGATCGTGGAATAAAATACAAAGCAGGTTAGAAACGAGAGTCGGCATGGGCGGCTAGCTTAGCGGATGTAGGCAGCCGCGCCCACCCGTACACTCAAGCCTTGGCCAACACCGGGGCCGGGGCCGATTTGCTGCGAGGGCGTAATTGCGCGGCAGCCATGGCTTCATCGGTGACGCCACTTTCGGCACGCATGCCGGCCGCCAGGAACGGCACCATCAGGCGCATCACCTGCTCGATCGACGTGTTCACGCCAAAATCGGTTTCAGCGATGGCCCGCAATGCCTTGATACCGGACATGCTGAACGCCGCAGCACCGAGCATGAAGTGCACCCGCCAGAACAACTCGATCGGCGGAATGCGTGGCGCGGCCTCATTGACCAACAGCATGTAGCGGCGGAACACCTTGCCGTACATGTCTTCCAGGTAGCGCCGCAAGTGGCCCTGGCTCTGGCTGAATGCCAAGCCTAGCAAACGCATGAAAATGGAAAGATCGTTACCGCTGCGTGGCTGCACGGCAAGCGCTTGCTCAACCAGCATTTCCAGCAGTTCTTCCAGGGTCGGCTTGACGTCAGGCTTGGCCTGGCGCCGCTCCAGCTCACGATCGAGGCTGAGGCAGAAAGGCCCGAGGAAACGCGAGAAAACCGCTTGGATCAGGGCTTTTTTCGAACCGAAGTGATAGTTCACCGCCGCCAGGTTCACCCCGGCCTTGCTGGTGATCAGACGCAACGAGGTTTCAGCGAAACCTTTTTCCGCGAACAACTGCTCGGCAGCATCGAGAATGCGTTCAACGGTTTCCGACTGGGCCATGGTTACTCCGCCTGACAAACACTTGTTTGAAACATACGTTTCAGCCCATGGGTTGTCAAGCCTGCCGGGGCGTTTTGCGAACGCCCGGTCACGTATTTAACCACACCTTTTCACGGGTGGTAGCCATGTCGCGTCCAACAGCCCGACCGACCGTCCAGCGGCCTGTGAAAAAAGGAGGATTGCCAAGCGGCGTTCACTGTATATAATCCCAGTCACTGTATAAAAAGACAGAGCGATCAATATGCTAAAGCTGACGCCACGCCAAGCAGAGATTCTGGCCTTCATCAAACGCTGCCTCGAAGACAACGGCTACCCGCCGACGCGTGCGGAAATCGCCCAGGAACTGGGTTTCAAGTCGCCCAACGCGGCTGAAGAACACCTCAAGGCGCTGGCGCGCAAGGGTGCGATCGAAATGACCCCGGGCGCATCCCGTGGCATTCGCATCCCGGGCTTCGAAGCCAAGGCCGACGAAACCACCCTGCCGATCATTGGCCGGGTGGCGGCAGGCGCACCGATCCTTGCCCAGCAGCATGTCGAGGAATCCTGCAACATTAACCCTTCGTTCTTCCATCCTCGGGCCGATTACCTGCTTCGTGTACACGGCATGAGCATGAAGGACATCGGCATCTTCGACGGCGACCTCCTGGCCGTCCACACCACCCGCGAAGCCCGCAATGGCCAGATCGTGGTGGCGCGAATCGGCGACGAAGTGACCGTCAAGCGCTTCAAGCGCGACGGCAGCAAGGTCTGGCTCATCGCCGAGAACCCTGAGTTCGCGCCCATCGAAGTGAACCTGAAAGACCAGGATCTGGTCATCGAAGGCTTGAGTGTCGGCGTCATTCGCCGCTAAAGGAGGCTCTATGCAGTTCCCTCACACACCACAACACACACAACTTCCGCTGTTCGAGGCATTCATGGCTCAACCGCTGGTTCCAGTCCTGAAAGAGGTCATCGAGTCGCCGTGGAGCGTCGAGCCCGAGGCTTTCAGCGAACTGTCGTTACGTGGTGCGGCCGGAAACTGCCTGAACCTGTTGGCGCCGATTCTGCGGGAACTCAGCCAGGACCAGGACGCTCGCTGGTTGACGCTGATCGCGCCGCCGGCCAGCGTTACCCAAGCCTGGCTGCGGGATGCCGGCCTGAATCGCGAACGCATCCTGCTGTTGCAGCCGCGAGGCACCCAAAGCGCCCAACAGTTGACCTGCGAAGCATTGCGCCTGGGTCGTAGCCACACCGTGGTCAGTTGGCTCAATCCACTGACCACGACCGCACGGCAACAGTTGATCAGCGCCGCCCGTACCGGGGACGCACAAAGTCTGAATATTCGATTGGGCTAAGGCAAACGCGGGGCTTCTCCAAGACAGAGAAGCCGGCCAGTCACACTATTCAAAAAGCCGACAGACGGGATCAATGAAGAACCCGCGGCCCCTCTTCCTTGTTGAATTCGCCTTCGACCAGGCGACCTGCCATCTGGACGCCCACGCTCAACATCGCCTTGGCGACTTCGACGTGTTGGCCCTGGAGGAATACCTTGGCATCTTCGGAGAAGTTCAGGGTAACCAGAGACCCCTCGTCCTCAGCCCTGCGCAGCTCGATGCGGCCATCAGGAAGTTCGACAATTTCTAGAAAGGACGTTGGCATAAAAGTCTGTTCTCCACGAAAGGCGAGGATTATATAGTCATCGGCCAGGCTCCGCTCGGGATCTTGACCAAGCGTCATCAACGAACGTAACGGGCCGAGGGAAAACTCAGCACTCGTTCAACCCTTCACGAAAGCGTATCGCCAGGCTCTTGAGGTTCTGGCGCCAGCTCTCCAGCTCCTCCCGGCTCAACTCCTGCTCAGGTTCTTGCTCATCCAGATTGACCGCCACGATCAACGGCTGGGTCACGTCCCCCTTGGGCTTGCGCGGGGCCCGGGGCGGCTCGAACAACGCCGCATGGGCCGCCAACAGCTTCGCCAGCCATGTTTCCGGGTTGTGCGCCAGCTCGACCATTTCAGCCAATTCCGGAATAGCGATGGTTTCCAGCACCTCGCGGGTCAACAACAGCTCAGCCCGGGGAGCATTCGCTTGCGGCAGGCGATAGAAACCGGCGATTTCATGGCACAAACCCAACAGCGCACCGTACAGGTGAAACAGCGCGGATTCGCGTCCTGCCTGGAGCAACGCCGGGGAATTCATCGCACGCCCATCCTCGGCCCTGGCGAGCGCTTCGAGCGACAGACCGGCGAAATAGATTTTCTGATTGGTGCGGGTATAGAGTTCGTGGGCCATGGCGGCATCTCCCCAACGAAATGAAAGCTTCACGCAAGTGGGACAGTGTCGTGGATCAACCGAGGCCACTGCAAGCCAAAAACAAAAGGCCGCATGAAAACCTACGGGTTGTCATGCGGCCTTTTGCTCAGTTCACGCGATCAGCGCTTGTCTTCAACCGTCCATTTACCGCCGTCGTAGTAGGCTTTCCAGCCGGTCGGCTTGCCGTCGACTTCGGTCTGCACATATTGCTCCTTGGTCTTGCGGCTGTAGCGAATGACCGCTGGACGCCCTTCCGGATCCTTCTGCGGCGCATCACAAAGGAAATGGTACTTCGGATCGATCTCGTCCTTGTGCGGCACGATCTCCATCACCAACGGCGCACGGGTCTCACGGTTTTTCGGGAACTGGCTGGCCGCCAGGAACAGGCCGGAGGCACCGTCGCGCAGGATATAGGTGTCATTGACCTTCTCGCACTTGAGTTCAGGCATCTTCACCGGGTCCATCTTCGGCGGTGCCGCGTCACCGCTCTTGAGCAGCTTGCGGGTGTTCTTGCAGGTCGGATTGGTGCACCCGAAGAACTTGCCGAAGCGACCGGTCTTGAGCTGCATCTCACTGCCACACTTGTCGCATTCCAGGCTCGGACCTTCGTAGCCCTTGATGCGATAGGTGCCCTCTTCAATCTCGTAGCCGGCACAGTCCGGATTATTACCGCAGATGTGCAGCTTGCGCTTTTCATCCAGCAGGTAGGCATCCATCGCCGTGCTGCAGATCGGGCAGCGATGCTTGCCGCGCAGCACCAGGGATTCCGACTCGCCCTCATCGTCCGCGGCGATTTCGTCGCCCGGTACCAGGTTGACTGTCGCCTTGCAGCGCTCCTTGGGTGGCAGGCTGTAGCCCGAGCAACCGAGGAAGACACCAGTCGATGCCGTGCGGATCTGCATCGGGCGACCGCAGGTCAGGCACGGAATGTCGGTCATGACCGGCTGATTGGCCCGCATGCCATGGTCGGCGCTTTCAGCCACTTCGAGTTTTTTCTTGAAGTCGCCGTAGAATTCGTCGAGGACATTTTTCCAGTCCCGTTCGCCCTGGGCCACATCGTCAAGATTCTCTTCCATGCCGGCGGTGAAGCCGTAGTCCATCAGGTTCGAGAAGCTCTCGGACAAACGTTCGGTAACAATGTCGCCCATCTTTTCCGAATAGAAACGACGGTTGTGCAACGCCACGTAGCCACGATCCTGGATGGTGGAAATGATCGCCGCGTAGGTCGAAGGACGACCGATGCCGCGTTTTTCCATTTCCTTGACCAGGCTGGCTTCCGAATAACGGGCCGGTGGCTTGGTGAAGTGCTGGGTCGGATCAAGCTTGATCAGCTTCATCACGTCACCCTGGGCCATGTCCGGCAGGACGTCGTCGTCTCCAGGCTTGGTGATTTGCGGCATGACACGGGTGTAGCCATCGAACTTCAGGATACGGCCCTTGGCGCGCAGCTCGAAGTCGCCAGCACCGACGCTGACGGTAGTCGACAGGTATTGCGCCGGCAGCATCTGGCAAGCCAGGAATTGGCGCCAGATCAGCTCGTAGAGGCGCTCGGCGTCGCGCTCCATGCCCGACAGCTTGCTTGGCTCGGTATTGGCGTCGGACGGACGAATCGCTTCGTGAGCCTCCTGTGCGCCTTCCTTGCTGCTGTAGACGTTCGGCGTGTCCGGCAGGTATTTCTTGCCGAACTCGCTTTCTATATAAGTGCGCGCCATCGCCACGGCATCGGCCGAGAGGTTGGTCGAGTCGGTACGCATATAGGTGATGTAGCCGGCTTCGTACAGACGTTGGGCCATCATCATGGTTTTCTTCACGCCAAAGCCCAGGCGATTGCTCGCGGCCTGCTGCAGCGTGGAGGTGATGAACGGTGCCGACGGCTTGCTGCTGGTCGGCTTGTCTTCGCGCTTGACGATGCTGTAGCTGGAAGCCTTGAGCTTCTCCAGTGCAGCCATGGCCTGGGCTTCGTTGAGCGGCTTGAAGGCCTCACCCTTCTCGCGGGCCA
This sequence comes from Pseudomonas sp. DF11, assembly GCF_058148565.1. Classification (NCBI taxonomy): domain Bacteria; kingdom Pseudomonadati; phylum Pseudomonadota; class Gammaproteobacteria; order Pseudomonadales; family Pseudomonadaceae; genus Pseudomonas; species Pseudomonas sp. DF11. The sequence continues at coordinate 403,996 of NZ_JBYVYN010000005.1, read as the reverse complement.
CCTCGAAACGCACGGTAGCCCCCTTGGCAGTGCCGAGGTCGGCGTGGACTTCCCAGTACTCTTCAGGGATGAACGCGCGGATCTCCCGCTCGCGCTCCACCACCAGCTTCACCGCGACCGATTGCACACGGCCGGCCGACAGCCCGCGGGCGATCTTGGCCCACAACAATGGCGAGACCATGTAGCCCACCACGCGATCGAGGAAGCGACGCGCCTGCTGGGCGTTAACTCGATCGATGTCCAGCTCGCCTGGCTGGGAGAAGGCTTCCTGGATGGCTTTCTTGGTGATTTCGTTGAACACCACGCGCTTGTAGCGGCTGTCATCCCCACCAATGGCTTCGCGCAGGTGCCAGGCAATGGCTTCCCCTTCGCGGTCCAAGTCCGTCGCGAGATAGATGGTGTCGGCATCTTTGGCGAGCCGGCGCAGCTCTTCGATGACCTTTTCCTTGCCTGGGAGGATCTCGTACTTGGCTTTCCAGCCGTGCTCCGGATCAACCCCCATGCGTGAGACCAGCTGCTTGCGCGCCTTGTCCTTGGGCGACAGCGCCGGCGCTTCACCGGCAGCAGCCTTGCCGCGTTTGGCGGCTGGCTCCTTGCTGGCGCTAGCCGAACCGCTGGTGGGCAGGTCTCGGATATGGCCGATACTCGACTTCACCACGTATTGGTTGCCCAGATACTTGTTGATGGTCTTGGCCTTAGCCGGGGATTCCACAATGACCAGCGATTTGCCCATGGATCAGAAAATTCCTGAATTCTAAAAAGTGAAAGGCGGTTGGCGCCTGACGCGGCACCGCTATATATAGTGGCTGCAAGGTGAGGTCAAGCGCAGGGTTGCCCGCATACCGGCCTCAAGGCTTGGAAAAAATGCTCTCCTCGGCCTGCACCAAAGCAAAGCGTGGCACCTGTTCGCCGTCAACCTCGACGGACTCCTGGAACATGCTCAAGGGACGTACCCAAAAGCCGTAATCGCCATACAGGGCTTGATAGAAGACCACTTCTTCCTCGGTCTCGGAATGCCGCGCGATGCTGAATACGCGGTACTGCGGACCTTTGTAATGTTGGTAGAGCCCAGGTTGTATCGGCATGCTTGGCACTCACTCAAATTTTTTCAAAATAAAAACAAAATCTTTTTCTTACCAAACCCGAAAAAACAAAAACCGGGGCACTTGGCCCCGGCTTCCATCGACGCAACGCTTAGACGCGTTCGAAGACAGTGGCGATGCCCTGGCCGAGGCCAATGCACATGGTGGACACCCCAAAGGTGCCACCGTTCTGCTTCATGACGTTGAGCAGCGTGCCGGAGATACGCGCACCGGAGCAACCGAACGGGTGACCCAGGGCGATCGCGCCGCCGTGCAGGTTAACCTTCTCGTTCATCTTGTCGAGCACTTTCAAATCTTTCAGCACGGGCAGGGCCTGTGCGGCGAAAGCTTCGTTGAGCTCGAAGAAGTCGATATCGGCAATACCCAGGCCTGCACGCTTCAAGGCTTTCTGCGTGGCCGGTACTGGACCATAGCCCATGATCGCCGGGTCAACACCCGCCACGGCCATCGAACGAATCACCGCCATCGGCTGGATACCCAGGTCCTGGGCACGCTGGGCCGACATCACGATCATGCACGAGGCACCGTCGGTGATCTGCGACGAGGTACCGGCCGTCACGGTGCCGCCCTTTGGATTGAATGCCGGCTTGAGGGCCGCCAGGCTTTCCAGGGTGGTTTCCGGACGAATGGTTTCGTCGTAGTCGAACAGTTTCAGGAAACCGTTCTCGTCATAGCCCTGCATCGGGATGATCTCATCCTTGAACTTGCCTTCCACGGTCGCCTTATGGGCGAGTTGGTGGGAGCGCACGCCAAAGGCGTCCTGCTGCTCGCGGGTGATGCCGTGCATCTTGCCAAGCATTTCCGCGGTCAGGCCCATCATGCCCGAGGCTTTTGCCGCGTACAGCGACATGTGCGGGTTCGGATCGACGCCGTGCATCATGCTCACGTGGCCCATGTGCTCGACCCCGCCGACGACGAACACATCACCGTTGCCGGTCATGATCGCCTGGGCGGCGGTGTGCAACGCGCTCATGGACGAACCGCACAGGCGGCTGACAGTCTGGCCCGCCGCGGTGTGAGGAATCTGGGTCATCAGCGAGGCCATGCGGGCGATGTTCCAGCCCTGCTCCAGGGTCTGGTTCACACAGCCCCAGATCACGTCTTCGACTTCGTTGGGGTCGACCTTGACGTTGCGCTCCAGCAGCTTGCTGATCAGGTGCGCCGACATGTCTTCGGCGCGGGTGTTGCGGTGCATGCCGCCCTTGGAGCGGCCCATCGGCGTACGACCGAAGTCGACAATCACGACGTCTCTAGGATTCAAGCTCATAAATGTTCTCTCGCTCTAGTCGTTGGGCGCTTAACCGAAGAAGCTTTGGCCGTTCTTGGCCATTTCACGCAGCTTCGCGGTCGGGTGGTACAGCGCGCCCAGATCAGCGTACTGGTCAGCCAGGGCAACGAACTCGGCCACACCGATCGAATCGATGTAGCGCAGCGCACCGCCACGGAATGGAGGGAAACCGATACCGTAGACCAGACCCATGTCGGCTTCGGCGGCGGTCTCGACAATGCCGTCTTCCAGGCAACGCACGGTTTCGAGGCACAGAGGGATCATCATCCAGTTGATGATGTCCTCGTCGGTGACTTCGCGCTGCTCGTAGACGATCGGCTTGAGCACTTCCAGCACCGACGAGTCGGCGACTTTCTTCTGCTTGCCGCGCTTGTCGGTCTCGTAGGCGTAGAAGCCCTTGCCGTTCTTCTGGCCCAGGCGCTTGGCCTCGTAGAGCACGTCGACGGCCGAACGACGGTCATCCTTCATGCGGTCCGGGAAGCCTTCAGCCATGACGTCGCGACCGTGGTGGCCGGTGTCGATGCCGACCACGTCCATCAGGTACGCCGGGCCCATCGGCCAGCCGAATTTTTCCATGATCTTGTCGATGCGCACGAAGTCCACACCGGCGCTGACCAGTTTGGCGAAACCGCCGAAATACGGGAACAGCACACGGTTGACCAGAAAGCCCGGGCAGTCGTTGACGACGATCGGGTTCTTGCCCATTTTCTTGGCGTAGGCGACGGTGGTGGCAATCGCATGTTCGCTGGACTTCTCACCCCGGATCACTTCCACCAGTGGCATCATGTGCACCGGGTTGAAGAAGTGCATGCCGACGAAGTTTTCCGGACGCTTGAGGGCCTTGGCCAGCAGCGAAATGGAAATGGTCGAGGTGTTCGAGGCGAGGATGGTGTCCTCCTTGACCTTGTCTTCGACTTCAGCCAGTACCGCTTGCTTGACCTTCGGGTTCTCGACAACGGCTTCGACCACCAGGTCGACGTGGCCGAAATCGCCGTAGGACAAGGTCGGACGAATGCCGTTCAGTACTTCGGCCATCTTCGCAGCGGTCATGCGACCTTTGTCGACACGGCCCACCAGTAGCTTGGCGGCTTCGGCCAGGCCCTGTTCGATCCCGTGCTCGTTGATGTCCTTCATCAGGATCGGCGTGCCCTTGGACGCCGACTGGTAGGCGATACCGCCGCCCATGATGCCGGCGCCGAGCACGGCAGCCTGCTTCACATCACTGGCGATTTCGTCGTAGGCCTTGGCCTTTTTCTTCAGTTCCTGGTCATTGAGGAACAGACCGATCAGGCTTTGCGCAGCCGAGGTCTTGGCCAGTTTGACGAAGCCGGCGGCCTCGACTTCCAGGGCCTTGTCACGACCGAAGCTCGCGGCTTTCTGGATGGTCTTGATCGCTTCGACCGGCGCCGGGTAGTTCGGGCCTGCCTGACCGGCCACGAAACCCTTGGCGGTTTCGAAGGCCATCATTTGTTCGATGGCGTTGAGCTTGAGCTTCTCCAGCTTCGGCTGACGCTTGGCCTTGTAGTCGAACTCGCCGCTGATAGCGCGCTTGACGGTTTCAAGGGCTGCTTCCTGGAGCTTGCCAGGTTCGACCACGGCATCCACGGCGCCGACTTTCAGCGCGTCTTCAGCACGATTTTCCTTGCCGGCGGCAATCCACTCGATGGCATTGTCGGCACCGATCAGGCGTGGCAGGCGCACGGTACCGCCGAAGCCCGGGTAGATGCCCAGCTTGACTTCCGGCAGGCCGATCTTGGCCGTGGTGGACATGACGCGGTAATCCGCCGCCAGGCACATTTCCAGGCCGCCACCCAGGGCAATGCCATTGATGGCCGCGACGGTCGGTACGTTGAGGTCTTCGAAGTCGCTGAAAATACGGTTGGCTTCGAGGTTGCCAGCGATCAGTTCGGCATCGGGCAGCTTGAAGTTATCGACGAATTCGGTGATGTCGGCGCCGACGATGAAGACGTCCTTGCCGCTGCTGACGATCACACCCTTGATCGAAGCATCTGCCTTGATAGTGTCCACGGCCTGACGCAATTCATTCAGGGTTAGACGGTTGAACTTGTTGACGGACTCACCCTTGAGATCGAACTTCAGTTCGACGATGCCACTTTCAAGAGCCTTAACCGTGATGGCTTTACCTTCGTAAATCATCAACTGATCTCCACGATATGGAAGCTGAACAGTACACGTTGAACGCTGGCTGCTGGTTCGGCATTGACGTCTCCGCCGATGCTACGCCAATCCGCCAGGCACACCCGTCAACGCGATAGTCGGGGTTCTGTAGGAGCATTCTGAAAATACAAACGCTCAATTCATACGCCCGTTTGATTTGGGTACGTCACCTTCACGGAATTTCCGACAATTGTCAATCGCCCTAAACAGGGGCCTGAACGCGACTTTACGGTCATTTCCGTACCATACGGATCCGCAACACGGCCCCGCATGAGCAGCTATTCATAGAATCAATAATTAGAAAAATCGCCCTAATTCCACACATAACGGATCCAACCGACTACGCTGTCGAGTGCGCGATTGAAAATTCAGGAATGAAGGGCGTTACGAACGCACGCCCTGGCACAAGCTTGATTACCGGCCTGCCTGGCCAACCCGCCCGATGAGACTGTCGGGCTTTTTTATGTCTCAGGCCAATGCCTTGAGCACATCGGCAATGACCAGCAACACACTGGCTTCGCCCTTCTCGCCCCAGTACAAGGCGATCATTTGTCGGTCGGCTTCGACCTTGTAGACGTTGGCCGGCAATTTTTCGAAATGATTGAGCAGAGATTCATCCAGGCAGACTTCCCGCCACTGATTGACCCAGACGCCCGGCGCAGTTTGCCAGTAGCTCCAACAGGCTGGCTGGCTGCCTCGTCGAGGCCGGTGGTACTGCGCGCAGGGGTTGGGCGGCTGCTGGCCGAGCCAGTGCGGCCACTCCTGCGGCGCCAGTTGCATGGCCAGGCCCAGGCGTCGCGCCTCCATGCGCAAGGCCATACGACCGCTCTGGACACGGGACGGCCGCAACCATGCAAGCGGACTTAACACCACCAACAGGATTGACAGCACTATCCAGACCGTCATATTCGTACTCCCAATTCTGATGAGCCCATTGACCCAGGTTGCCGTCAATGCGCTTGAAACCAGCCATACTTACCGTATCGCAATTCTCTGGAGTGCTTTCCATGTACGACTACACACACGTCCTGGTCGCCGTCGACCTCACGGAAGAATGCGATCCCGTCGTCAAGCGCGCCCTCGCCCTTTGCGCGGGCCGAGACACCCAACTGTCGCTGGTACACATCGTCGAGCCGATGGCCATGGCCTTTGGCGGTGATGTGCCAATGGACCTTTCCCAACTGCAGCAACAGCAATTCGATCAGGCCAAGGAGCGCCTCGACCGACTGATCGCGAAGTACCCCGACCTGAAAAAGGAAAACTGCCACCTGACCTACGGCCAACCGCGCCAGGAAATCCATCACCTGGCCAAGGAACAGGGCTGCGACCTGATCGTCGTCGGCAGCCACGGTCGCCACGGGCTGGCACTGTTGCTGGGCTCGACCGCCAACGACGTGCTGCATGGCGCGCCTTGCGATGTGCTGGCGGTGCACCTGGTCAAGCGCGCCTAAAACCTGTGTGGGAGCGGGCTTGCTCGCGAAAGCGTCATAACAGCCAATATCGAAGTCGACTGATACACCGCTTTCGCGAGCAAGCCCGCTCCCACAGGGATTGCGTTTTCAAATAGAAATCCCGGCGTTCATCTCTGGGCACCGGGATTCTTTACAGCAGTGGATCAAGCGTCCAGTTCAGCCCAACGCTCGACCAGCGCGTCCAGCTCGGCCTGCAATTGCTCCAAGTGCGCGATCACCTTGGCGGTTTCGGCGGCAGGTCGCTGGTAAAACCCGGTATCGGCCATTTCGGCTTCTACCGCTGCAATCTGCTGCTCCTTCGCGTCGATATCACCCGGCAAGGCTTCCAGTTCGCGTTGCAGCTTGTAGCTGAGCTTCTTCTTTGCCGGAGCCGGGGCCGCTGCGGCAGCAACCGGGGCTGGCTCGGCCTTGACCACAGCCGAATTCAAGTCGGCCTTGCCGGACTTGCTCTCGGTTACGCCCAGAAGACGTGGCGAGCCACCCTGGCGCAGCCAATCCTGATAACCACCCACGTATTCACGAACCAGGCCTTCGCCTTCGAACACCAGGGTACTGGTGACCACGTTGTCGAGGAATGCCCGGTCGTGACTGACCATCAGCACAGTGCCATTGAAGGTCAGCAGCACCTCTTCCAGCAACTCCAGGGTTTCCACGTCCAGGTCGTTGGTCGGTTCGTCGAGCACCAGCAGGTTCGCCGGTTTGCTGAACAACTTGGCCAGCAACAGACGGGCGCGCTCACCACCGGAGAGCGCCTTGACCGGCGTACGGGCACGCTGGGGGCTGAACAGGAAATCGCCGAGGTAGCTCAGCACGTGGCGGCTCTGGCCGTCGATATCGATGAAATCGCGACCTTCGGCCACGTTGTCGATCACGGTCTTCTCCAGGTCCAACTGATGGCGCAACTGGTCGAAGTAGGCGACGTCGATCTTCGTGCCCTCTTCCACCTTGCCGCTGGTCGGCACCAGCCCACCGAGCATCAGCTTGAGCAGGGTGGTCTTGCCGGTGCCGTTGGCGCCCAGCAGGCCGATACGGTCGCCACGCTGCAGGACCATGGAGAAGTCCTTGACCAGGAACGGACCGCCTGGATGGGCGAAGCTGACGTTTTCCAGCACCATCACCTGCTTGCCAGACTTGTCAGCCGTTTCCAGCTGGATGTTGGCCTTGCCAGTACGTTCGCGGCGTTCGCTGCGCTCCACGCGCAAGGCCTTGAGGGCCCGTACGCGGCCTTCGTTACGGGTGCGACGAGCCTTGATGCCCTGGCGAATCCAGACTTCTTCCTGGGCCAGGCGCTTGTCGAACAGCGCGTTGGCGGTCTCTTCCGCCGCCAGCACCGCTTCCTTGTGCACCAGGAAACTGGCGTAGTCGCCGTTCCAGTCGATCAGGCCGCCACGATCCAGTTCGAGGATACGGGTCGCCAGGTTTTGCAGGAAGGACCGGTCGTGGGTGATGAACAGCACCGCTCCCTGGAAGTCCTTCAAGGCCTCTTCAAGCCAGGCGATGGCGCCGATGTCCAGGTGGTTGGTCGGTTCGTCGAGCAGCAGCAGGTCCGGCTCGGAGACCAGGGCCTGGGCCAGCAGGACGCGGCGACGCCAACCGCCGGACAACTCGGCGAGGGTTTTGTCAGCCGGCAGTTGCAGGCGGCTCAGGGTGCTGTCGACCAGTTGCTGCAGACGCCAGCCATCGCGGGCTTCAAGGTCATGCTGCACGTGCATCAACTTGTCCAGGTCAGCGTCGGTGACGATGTTCTGGCTCAAGTGGTGATACTCGGCCAGCAGCGCACCGACACCGTCCAGGCCTTCGGCAACCACGTCGAACACGGTCCGCTCGTCGGCCACTGGCAATTCCTGGGGCAATTCGCCGATTTTCAGGCCTGGCGCGCGCCAGACCGAGCCGTCGTCGGGCTTCTGATCACCCTTGACCAGCTTCATCATGCTGGACTTGCCAGTGCCATTGCGGCCGATGATGCACACCCGCTCACCACGGGCGATCTGCCAGGACACCTTGTCCAACAACGGCATAGCGCCGAATGCAAGGGACACATCGCTGAATTTGAGCAGGGTCATGAGCTTCTCCAAAAACCGGGCGCGCATTCTACCTGAGATGAGGCCCCAAGAGTCCGCCAATTTCGCCACCGAAGCACTCTGCACAACAAATGTTGCGAACTTGCACCGACGGACCCGCAAAGCTTTCGCCGGCTGCTGGCAAAAGGCTAAGCTACAGGCAGTTACCCTGGGTTAACCCTTGGGCTTGTCATGTTTTTTCTGCCCGGACGTATCATGCGCAGTCGCCTTTTCAGTGCTTTATCTTGTCTTTTCATCTGTGCCACTGCCGTTCAATCCGCTCAGGCGGTGGATATCTCCACTCAGCGCCAATATTACGACGAAGCCAAGCGTGCCTTGGCCAAGGGCGATTCCGGCCCCTACTTTCGCTACAGCCAGGCCCTGCGCGATTATCCGCTGGAGCCCTATCTGGCCTATGACGAATTGACCGCTCGCCTCAAGAGCGCCAGCAACGCCGAGATCGAGAAATTCCTCGCCGAGCATGGCGACCTGCCCCAGGCCAACTGGATGAAGCTGCGCTGGTTGCGCTGGCTGACCGAACGCGGCGACTGGGAAACCTTCGTCAAGTACTACGACCCCAAGCTCAATTTCACCGAACTGGACTGCCTCAACGCCCAGTACCAGCTCACCCATGGGCTGAAGGCCGAGGGCTACGCCAACACCGAGAAGTTGTGGCTCACCGGCAAATCCCTGCCCCAAACCTGCGATGCGTTGTTCGGCCTGTGGGCTGGCCAAGGTCAGTTGACCGAACAGAAACGTTGGGACCGGGCAAAACTGGCCGCCCAGGCGCGCAATTATCCCCTGGCCAACAGCTTGGTCAGCGGCCTGACCACCCTCGCCCCCCGTGGCAAGTTGCTGGTGGACGTGGCGCAAAAGCCCGAGTTGCTCAACCAACCCTCACGCTTCAGTCCGGCCGATGAACCGATGTCCGACATCGTCAGTCTCGGCCTGCGTCGCCTGGCCCGTCAGGATCCGGAAAAAGCCATGGCATTGCTGGATGGCTATGCCAGCACCATGCATTTTTCCAGGGATGAAAAGGTCGCGATTGCCCGGGAGATCGGCCTGACCCTGGCCAAGCGTTTCGACAGCCGGGCCCTGGACGTGATGACCAAATACGACCCGGAACTGCGCGATGACACCGTTTCGGAGTGGCGCCTGCGCCTGCTGTTGCGTCTGGCCCGTTGGGACGATGCCTACCAACTGACCCGTCGCCTGCCCGAGTCGTTGGCCAGCACCAACCGCTGGCGATACTGGCAAGCCCGCACACTGGAACTGGCACAGCCGCAGAACCCCGAGGCCCTGACGCTCTACAAGCACCTGGCCCGTGAACGGGATTTCTACGGCTTCCTGGCCGCCGACCGCTCCCAGTCGCCGTACTCGCTGGCCAACAAGCCGCTGGTGATGAGCCAGGCATTGATCAACAAGGTGCGCAACACCCCCGGTGTGCGTCGGGCTCTGGAATTTCATGCTCGCGGAGAGATTGTCGATGGACGCCGCGAGTGGTATCACGTCAGCCGGCATTTCAACCGGGACGAGATGGTCGCCCAGGCGAAGCTGGCCTACGACCTGAAGTGGTATTTCCCGGCCATTCGCACCATCAGCCAGGCCAAGTACTGGGACGACCTGGACATCCGCTTCCCGATGGCCCACCGCGACACCCTGGTGCGCGAAGCCAAGATCCGTGGCTTGCATCCAAGCTGGGCGTTCGCCATTACCCGACAGGAAAGTGCGTTCATGGATGATGCCCGCTCCAGCGTCGGCGCCGCCGGCCTGATGCAACTGATGCCCGGCACCGCCAAGGAAACCGCGCGCAAGTTCAGCATTCCCCTGGCTTCACCACAGCAAGTGTTGAACCCGGACAAGAACATCCAGTTGGGCGCGGCCTACCTGAGCCAGGTCCACAGCCAGTTCAACGGCAACCGCGTCCTGGCCTCGGCGGCCTACAACGCCGGCCCCGGTCGCGTGCGCCAGTGGCTGCGCGGCGCCGACCACTTGAGTTTCGACGTCTGGGTCGAAAGCATTCCTTTCGACGAAACCCGTCAATACGTGCAGAACGTGCTGTCATACTCGGTGATCTACGGCCAGAAGCTCAACTCGCCACAACCGTTGGTGGATTGGCATGAGCGGTATTTCGATGATCAGTGAGGGAAAAATGCTTACGTGGGAGTTAGCTCCCACATCATCTTGTGTGCTGACAAGCCTCAGCGAGGGCGCACCGATACTTGCTTACCCTGCGAGGTAAGTCGATACCGTTGAACTGGGCTATTGGGCGATTCGGGGTGGGTCATTTCGATCAATCCAGCCATTAATGCCGGCTTGAGGTAATTGGCCCGGAAAGTAGCTCTATGGGCCAATCCCAATTGAACCATCAGTTCATTCACTTTTAGTGAATTGCCGTTGCGTAGCGCCTGAAGCAGTCTTTCTACTTGGTCGGTTACTTGGTCGGTTACTTGGTCGGTAGTCGGTTCGTTACGGATCGCCTCCCCAAGCGCCATACTCAGCGACTGCAACATGAACTCAACAAAAGGTGTCGCCTCAGCCAACCGGTCGGCGGCCGATAATGCAGCGTAATAGGCATCCTGCTGATCACGTATGACGGCCTCGACTGGCAGATAGGCCAGCACAGGTCGCCATCGACTAAGAATCAAGGTTTGCCAGAGACGCCCCATTCGCCCATTACCGTCTGCAAAGGGATGGATGAATTCGAATTCGTAGTGAAAAACACAGCTAACGATCAAAGGGTGCCAATCGCACGTACCGGTCCATTCCAACAAATCGTCAATCAAATCCGTCACCCGACTGGGCGGCGGTGCCATATGCACTAGTTGATCACCTCGATAAATGCCAACGCCAGCACGGCGTAACTGCCCGGCATCGTCAATCAAGCCGTGCATTAGCAGTTCATGCCCCCTGAGCAGGTCAATCCGGCTACCAGGCTGCCAGCCAGGCATGGCTTCGTAGGCGGCAAAGGCATTTCGCACTTCCTGGATTTCACGGGGTAGCCCCAGCACTCGCTGCCCGGCCAGAACTGCAGTCACCTGCTCGACACTCAACGTATTGTTTTCGATCGCCAGGGAAGCATGAATCGTGCGAATCCGATTTCCTCGGCGCAGTTGCGGTGTCTGCTGGTTATCACTTACAGCCGAAAGCTGGCCGATCTGCTCGCTAATGTCAGCGATCAAGCTCAGAATTCGGGTTGTCAGGGTCAACGGTGGCGTATAACGACTCATACCCTCATCCATACCAGAAGCTGGCCGACATAATGCCCCAACATGCCGGCGTCAGCACTCATCAAGCATTTTCACCCTGCTGATTGAACTGCAACGCCGCCAACCGCGCATACAGCGCATTGCTGGCAACCAGTTCCTGGTGCGTGCCCACGGCAACCACCTTGCCTTGGTCCATTACCGCGATCCGATCGGCATTTTTTACCGTGGCCAGGCGATGGGCAATGACCAGGGTCGTGCGGTTTTCCATCAGATTGGGCAAGGCTTGCTGGATCAGGTGTTCACTTTGCGCATCGAGGGCGCTGGTGGCTTCGTCCAGCAGCAGGATCGGCGCGTCCACCAGCAACGCCCGGGCGATGGCCAGGCGTTGGCGCTGGCCGCCGGACAAGCCAAGGCCGCCGTCGCCCAGATGAGTCTGGTAGCCGTCGGGCATTTTTTCGATGAAGTCGTGGGCATGGGCGATCTGCGCGGCCTCGCGCACCTGCTCGGACGTCGCTTGCGGGTTGCCGTAGCGGATGTTCTCTTCGACCGTGCCGAAAAACAGCGCCGGGTTTTGCGAAACCAGGGCAAAGTGACGACGCAGGTCCAGCGGGTCGAGTCGGGTCAACGGCACGTCGTCGATCAGGATCTGCCCCTGTATCGGATCGTAGAAGCGCAGCAACAGGTCATACACCGTTGACTTACCCGCACCGGAAGGCCCGACCAGGGCCAAGGTCTCGCCGGCCTTGATGCTCAAATCGAGGCCGTCGACTGCATAACTGTCCGGTCTGGACGGATAGGAAAAACGCACGCCTTCGAGGCGCAAATCGCCCCGGACCCGCTCCGGCAAGGTGACAAGGCCTGAAGCCGGCGGCTGGATGATGTTCTGCGAACGCAGCAGCTCGGCAATGCGCTCAGCCGCACCCGCCGCCCGTTGCAGCTCGCCGATCACTTCGCTCAGGGTACCGAAGGCGCTGCCGACGATCAGGCTGTAGAACACGAATGCCGCCAGCTCTCCGCCGGAAATCCGCCCGGCGATCACGTCCATGCCGCCGACCCAGAGCATCACCCCCACCGCGCCCAGCACCAGCACGATCACCAGGGTGATCAACCAGGCCCGCTGGGCGATGCGCTTGCGGGCGGTGTCGAAGGCCTGCTCCACCGTCACGGAGAACCGCTGTTCGTCCTGGACCTGGTGGTTATAGGCCTGCACGGTCTTGATCTGGCCGAGGGTTTCGGAAACGTAGCTGCCGACGTCGGCAATGCGATCCTGGCTCTGGCGCGACAAACTGCGCACCCGACGACCAAAAACCAGGATCGGCGCCAGGACCAGCGGCAGGGCAATCACCACAATGCTGGTCAGCTTGGGGTTGGTGATGAACAGCAGCACGATGCCGCCAACCACCATCAACGCGTTGCGCAAGAACAACGACAGCGACGAACCGATCACCGATTGCAGCAAGGTCGTATCGGCGGTCAACCGCGACTGGATTTCCGAACTGCGGTTGTTTTCGTAGAACCCCGGGTGCAAGTACACCAGATGGTTGAAGACCTGCCGCCGGATATCGGCCACCACTCGCTCGCCAATCCAGGACACCAGGTAAAAACGCGAAAACGTACCGATCGCCAGCCCAACCACCAGCACCATGAACAGGCCGATGGATTGATTGAGCAGGTGCGGTGAGCGGGTCATGAAGCCCTGGTCCACCAGTAACCGGATACCTTGGCCCATGGACAAGGTAATACCGGCGGTGACAATCAAGGCCAGCAAAGCGCCGGCAACCTGTTTGCGATAAGGGGCGATGAAGCCGCTGGCCAGGCGTATGGCACGGCGATGTCGGGAAGAAAGCATCAGGGGCATCCGATTATGCAGCAGGGAAAAGGCCGGCCAGCGACGCCAAAGCGCAGCGGAACCTATTTGAATCAGAATGAGTCAGGTTAAATATGACCACAACGACTAGGGGCTAGATGTTATCGGTCTAAAGTCTGGCTGGAAACGCAACTGTGTTTCTGATTGAGTGGAGGTGTCGCCATGAACCTACAGGGAGTGTCATGGCTCGGTCACCTGGCGACATTAAAATAGGCACACAACCTGATGAGGAGACAGGCCATGTCCTTGCAACACAGCAGCGACGACAAGATTCAAGTAATCCGCACGCAACCGGACCAGTCTCTGGGCTGCTCGTTCATCGATGCCCAAGGGCGCGAAGTACCGATCACCGAAGACATGATCCAGAAAGCCTGCAGCGAGCTGGAAAAACGACTGGTCAAGCCTGCCGAACAAAAGTGATACAGCCCGTCTCGATTGAACCCGACCTCGATGTCGGGTTTTTTATGCCTGAAAGAAAGGCTGCCATTGATCTCTGGCCCGACACAAAACCTGTGGCGAGGGGATTTATCCCCGCTGGGGTGCGAAGCACTCCCTGAAATCTGACGAATCCGGTGTATCAGTTTTGAACCATGGGGCTGCTGCGCAGCCCGGCGGGGATAACCCCCCTCACCACAAAAGGCGTCTAGACGATGGTGGCGCCCAGCGCGGTGACGATCTGCTGCAAGGTCGGGGACTGCCCTTCGATACGAACCTTCAAGCTGTCGATTTCCCGCCGTGGCGGATAATGCTTGCGCAAAGCATCGAACGCGCTGCGTTGCTCGCTGACCGTGCCCACCAGACTGCGACGAAAGTTCGCGTCGTCAACACGCGGGTCGTACACGCTCCGGCACAGCGTCGCCAAGGCCCAGGCCGGGTCGGTTTCGGCGTCCAGGGTGATGCCACCCAACCAAGGCCGAGGCAACAGGTCGCTGAGGTTGACTTCAATCGGCCGTTCCAGGAAGGCGCACAAGGCCTGGTAGATCTGGGCGGTGCCACGCTGGCGACCATCGAGGCTGTAACCGGCAATATGCGGGGTGGCGATCACGCACAAGTCCGCCAGGTCCACGTCCACGGTGGGCTCCTGCTCCCAGACATCCAGCACCGCCTGCAGGTCTTCGCGCTCCAGCAACACCTCACGTAGCGCGGCGTTATCGATCACCGGGCCGCGGGCCGCGTTGATCAGCCAGGTCCCGGGCTTGAGTTGGTTCAGGCGCGCTTCGTCGAACAAGTGCCAGGTCGGTTGCTCGCCGTCGCGCGTCAACGGCGTGTGCAGGCTGATCACATCGCACTGCTCGATGATCTGCTCCAGGCTCACATAGTCACCCCCTTCGGCAGCCTGACGCGGCGGATCGCAGACCTTGACGGTCCAGCCAAGCCCCTTGAGCACCTCGATCAAGCGCCCGCCTACCTGGCCTGCACCGACCACGCCGAAGATGCGCTGCTTAAGCTGCGCGCCTTCGATTTCCGCCAGGGTCATCAGGCTGCCCAGCACATAGTCCACCACGCCACGGGCATTGCAGCCGGGTGCGCTGGCCCAGCGGATGCCGGCCTCGGCCAGATAATCCAGGTCCAGGTGATCGGTGCCGATGGTACAGGTACCGACAAAGCGCACCTTGCTGCCTTCCAGCAGGGCCCGATTGACCTGGCTGACCGAACGCACCAGCAGCACATCGGCTTGCTCGACCATCGTCCGGTCGATCCCCCGGCCCGGTACCCGGCGGATTTCACCGAACCCTTGGAAAAATGCATCGAGCAGGGGAATGTTTTCGTCGGCGACGATCAGCATGGCGGAGCTCCTTTGGCGGGGATGGGCAGTGTAGGCGTTCCGCTGGGCCTGTGCATTACCCAGAGCGAATGATGTTGTGGCGAGGGTTTTATGTGGGAGCAAAGCTTGCTCGCGATGCAGACGCCTCGGTTCCTCGGGAGACCGCATCAGCTTCATCGCGGGCAAGCCTTGCTCCCACAGGTGCTCGAAAACTGAACAAGCGATTACAAATCCACAACACAGGTTTTTTCCTGACCACTGCGTCAAAGCGTAGAATTCGCCGCCCTGCGCTTAACCTTTTCGGACGCTTGCCCTGTGAATCCTGTGATCGACACCCCCACCGCCCTCTCCCGCCCGGCCCGGGTTCGCCTGGAACTCAAGACGTTGCTGGCCCTGGCCCTGCCGATCATGGTCGCGCAACTGGCGACCACTGCCATGGGCTTTGTCGATGCGGTGATGGCCGGCCGGGTCGGTCCACGAGATCTGGCGGCGGTGGCCCTGGGCAACTCGATCTGGGTGCCGGTATTCCTGTTGATGACCGGCACGTTGCTGGCGACCACGCCAAAAGTTGCCCAGCGTTTCGGTGCCGGTACGTTCGATGAGATCGGGCCGCTGGTACGCCAGGCGCTGTGGTTGGCATTGGTGGTGGGGTTGATCGCGACGCTGGCGCTGTTCAGCGCCGAACCGATCCTGCACATCATGAAGGTCGATCCTGAACTGATCGGCCCGTGCATGGAATACCTGCGGGGCATCGGCACGGGCCTGCCAGCGGTGGCGCTGTACCACGTACTGCGCTGCTTCAGCGACGGCCTGGGTCGCACGCGGCCGGCGATGGTGCTGGGGTTGTGCGGGCTGGCGCTGAACATTCCGCTCAATTACATCTTCATCTATGGGCACCTGGGTGTACCCGCCATGGGCGGCGTCGGGTGTGGCTGGGCCACGGCCATCGTGATGTGGGTCATGGCCCTGGGCATGGCCGGTTGGGCCCGGTGGGCGCCAGCCTATCAGTCGAGCCGGTTGTTCAGCCGTTTCGACTGGCCGCAATGGACCGTCATCAAGCGCCTGCTGGGCATCGGCTTGCCGATTGGCATCGCGGTGTTCGCCGAGTCGAGTATTTTCGCGGTGATCGCGCTGCTGATCGGCAGCCTCGGCGCCACGGTGGTGGCTGGGCACCAGATCGCGCTGAACTTCAGTTCATTGGTGTTCATGATCCCCTACTCCTTGGGCATGGCCGTCACAGTGCGGGTCGGCCAGGCCCTGGGCCGTCGCCAGCCCCGCGAAGCGCGCTTCGCCGCCGGGGTGGGCATGGGCACGGCCTTGGCCTACGCCTGCCTGTCGGCGAGCCTGATGTTCGCGCTGCGCGGGCCCATTGCCGCGATCTATACCGCCGATCCGGTGGTGATCGAAGTGGCGTCGATGCTGATCGTCTACGCGGCGCTGTTCCAGTTTTCCGATGCGATCCAGGTCACGGCGGCGGGCGCGTTGCGCGGCTACCAGGACACCCGGGTGACGATGATCCTGACCCTGTTCGCCTATTGGGGCATCGGCCTGCCGGTGGGCTACGCCCTGGGCCTGACCGACTGGCTCGGCGCGGCCAGCGGCCCGAGCGGGTTATGGCAAGGCCTGATCGTGGGCTTGAGCTGCGCGGCGCTGATGCTGTCGATCCGCCTGGCACGCAGCGCGCGCAAGCAGATCCGTCTCAGCCGCTCGAGCGATTAAGCGAGTTTCTTGCGGATCCAGTAGAGGTAAGTACCCGCCTCTTCCTGCTGGGCCACCAGTTCGTGGTCCAGGAACACGCAAAACTTGGGGATGTCGCGGCGAGTCGAGGGATCGGTGGCAATCACTTTCAGCAGCCCACCGGGAACCAGGTCGCGGATGTGCTGGTGCAACATCATCACCGGTTCCGGGCAATTGAGGCCGGTGGCATCCAGCGTGCCGTCGACCGGCGTGTCGTTCATTTCACTCATGTTCTACTCCTGAAACTGGCCGGCATTGTCGCGCAATGTCGGCGCCCGGTCACCCCTGGCTTGACACCGTATCCTGTGGGAGCGGGCTTGCTCGCGAAGGCGATCTGCCGGTTATTCAAATGTTAACTGACCCACCGCTTTCGCGAGCAAGCCCGCTCCCACAAGGAAATCTCATTGCCTTTGAGCGCTAGCGGGACTTGGGTTTCCTGGCATCCAACCGCCGCAGATGGCACGTTACTTCCTCACGGTCGTGGTACAACTGCTTGCAACCGATCTCGACCTTGATACCCCGGGCCTTGAAGCCTTCGGCG
This sequence comes from Pseudomonas sp. DF11, assembly GCF_058148565.1. NCBI lineage: Bacteria > Pseudomonadati > Pseudomonadota > Gammaproteobacteria > Pseudomonadales > Pseudomonadaceae > Pseudomonas > Pseudomonas sp. DF11. The sequence continues at coordinate 386,776 of NZ_JBYVYN010000005.1, read as the reverse complement.
ATGCGTTCGAGCAGGCGCTTGACCTCGGCGTAGCGCTGTTTCATCGGCAGCTTGAGATTGACCACCGCCTCGCGGCAATGCCCTTCGCCAATCCACTCTTCAAGCATTGCCGCGTTGCGCGCCGGTTTTTCGACGATGTCACAGACCATCCAGTCCACCGGCTGTTTAGGCTTGAACGTGAAGCCATCCGCCATCAGATGCTGCACCAGGCCAGTGTCCATCAGGCTTTCGGCCATCGGACCATTGTCGATGGCCGTCACCAGCATGCCGCGGTTGACCAGTTGCCAGGTCCAGCCGCCCGGTGCGGCGCCGAGGTCCACACCGGTCATGTCACTGTGCAGGCGCTCGTCCCACTGGTCCCGGGGGATGAAATGGTGCCAGGCTTCTTCGAGCTTGAGGGTCGAGCGGCTCGGCGCTTCCCTGGGGAACTTCAAGCGCGGGATGCCCATCGGCCACATCGCCGAATTATCCGCGTCCGCCAGGCCCAGGAAGACTTCGCGGCCACTCTTGAAGGTCAGCAGCAGACGCGGCTTGCGTGCGTCGTCCACCAGCTTGCCGGCGCCGACCAGTGCCTTGCGCAAGGGACCTTCGAACTTTTTGCAGAAGTTCGACAGTTCCTTGCCGTCGTTGGTGTCTACCACCTCCAGCCAGAGGCTGCCGCAGGTCGGGAAGTCAGCCATGTGAGCCAGGATCACGCTGATACGGTCGGTTTCCGGTAAATCAATGAACGTGCCACGGGCCCACTGGCGCGGAAAAATCAGCTCGGCAAAACGCTGCCCACGCATCAGCCGCTCGGCGCCGTCGTCCTCAGTGCAGACAAATTCGGCGCAGGCGCTGGCCGGTTTAGCCTTGGCGTAGCCGGCCACGTTGAGCCGGGCCGCGTGTTCGGCGATCTCGGAACAGACCTCGCCTTCGAAGCCCGGCCGGCAGTGCATAAAAAGCGTGTTCATTGAAACTCCGTAGCAAAGCCTGTCACGAAAACCGGCGCATGATAGCGGAGTTCGGAACCCCGAACCTGCCTATAGAGTCCAGTGATTAGTCATACGCTCAAAACAGGGCTAGGTTAAAGGCTCTGTCCGTTCCGTCAGTCCGTAGCCGTGCGGACTCAAAGGAGTCATTTCAATGCCGTCCCTCGATAGCCTGAAAACCCTTAAAACCCTGCAAGTCGACGCCAGGACCTACCACTACTTCAGCCTGCCGGATGCCGCCCGAAGCCTGGGCGACCTGGACAAACTGCCCATGTCATTGAAGGTACTGCTGGAAAACCTGTTGCGCTGGGAAGATGAAAAAACCGTCACCGGCACCGACCTCAAGGCCCTGGCCGGATGGCTCAAGGAACGTCGTTCCGAGCGTGAGATTCAATACCGCCCCGCCCGGGTGTTGATGCAAGACTTCACCGGGGTCCCCGCGGTGGTCGACCTGGCCGCCATGCGCGCCGCCGTGGAAAAGGCCGGTGGCGATCCCCAGCGGATCAACCCACTGTCGCCGGTGGACCTGGTGATCGACCACTCGGTAATGGTCGACAAGTTCGCCAGCAGCCAGGCGTTCGAGCAGAACGTCGACATCGAAATGCAGCGCAACGGCGAACGCTACGCCTTCCTGCGCTGGGGCCAGAGCGCCTTCGACAATTTCAGCGTGGTGCCGCCGGGCACCGGTATCTGCCATCAGGTCAACCTCGAATACCTGGGCCGCACCGTGTGGACCAAAGAGGAAGACGGTCGCACCTACGCCTTCCCGGACACGCTGGTGGGCACTGACTCCCACACCACCATGATCAACGGCCTCGGCGTACTGGGCTGGGGCGTCGGCGGGATCGAGGCCGAAGCGGCAATGCTTGGCCAGCCAGTGTCGATGCTGATTCCCGAGGTCATCGGCTTCAAACTCGTCGGCAAGCTGCGCGAAGGCATCACCGCCACCGACCTGGTGCTGACCGTCACACAGATGCTGCGCAAGAAAGGCGTGGTGGGCAAATTCGTCGAATTCTATGGCGACGGGCTTGCCGACCTGCCCCTGGCCGACCGCGCCACCATCGCCAACATGGCCCCGGAATATGGCGCCACCTGCGGTTTCTTCCCAGTGGACGATGTGACCCTGGACTACTTGCGCCTCTCGGGACGGCCAGCGGAAACGGTGAAACTGGTGGAGGCCTATTGCAAGGCCCAGGGCCTGTGGCGCTTGCCCGGCCTTGAGCCGGTATTCACCGACACCCTGGAGTTGGACATGGGTAGCGTCGAGGCCAGCCTGGCTGGGCCAAAACGCCCTCAGGACCGAGTCTCGCTGCCGAATGTCGGCCAGGCTTTCAGTGACTTCCTGGGATTGCAGGTCAAACCCACCAGCAAAGAAGAAGGACGCCTGGAAAGCGAGGGTGGCGGTGGTGTCGCGGTAGGCAACGCCGATCAGGTGGGAGAAACCGAGTACGAGTTCGAAGGCCACACCCATCGCCTGAAAAACGGCGCAGTGGTGATTGCTGCTATCACATCGTGCACCAACACCTCCAACCCCAGCGTGATGATGGCCGCCGGGCTGCTGGCAAAAAAAGCCGTGGAAAAAGGCCTGACCCGCAAGCCTTGGGTCAAGAGTTCCCTGGCGCCGGGTTCCAAGGTGGTCACCGACTACTACAAGGCGGCCGGCCTGACCGAGTACCTGGATAAACTCGGTTTCGACCTGGTGGGTTATGGTTGCACCACCTGCATCGGCAACTCCGGGCCACTACCGGAGCCCATCGAAAAAGCCATCCAGAAAGCCGACCTGACCGTAGCCTCGGTACTGTCGGGCAACCGCAACTTCGAAGGCCGGGTGCATCCGCTGGTGAAGACCAACTGGCTGGCCTCGCCGCCGCTGGTGGTCGCCTATGCCCTGGCCGGCACCGTGCGCATTGACATCAGCAGCGAGCCGCTGGGCAACGACCGGGACGGCAACCCGGTGTACCTGCGGGACATCTGGCCCAGCAGCCAGGAAGTGGCCGCCGCCGTGGCCCAGGTCAACACCAGCATGTTCCACAAGGAATACGCAGCCGTGTTTGCCGGTGACGAGCAATGGCAGGCCATCGAAGTGCCGCAAGCGGCGACTTACGTCTGGCAGGACGACTCGACCTACATCCAGCACCCACCATTCTTCGACAACATCGACGGGCCGCCACCGGCCGTCAGGAACGTCGAGGGCGCCCGGGTCCTGGCCCTGTTGGGCGACTCGGTGACCACCGACCACATCTCCCCCGCCGGCAACATCAAGGCAGACAGCCCGGCCGGTCGCTACCTGCGCGAACAGGGCGTGGAACCGCGAGACTTCAACTCCTATGGCTCCAGACGCGGCAACCACCAGGTGATGATGCGCGGCACCTTCGCCAATATCCGCATTCGCAACGAAATGCTCGACGGCGAAGAAGGCGGCAACACAATCTACATTCCCAGTGGCGAACGAATGCCTATCTACGATGCCGCCATGTTGTATCAGGCCACGGGCACGCCACTGGTGGTGATCGCCGGCCAGGAATATGGCACCGGATCGAGCCGGGACTGGGCAGCCAAGGGCACCAACCTACTGGGGGTCAAAGCGGTGATCGCCGAAAGCTTCGAGCGCATCCATCGCTCCAACCTGGTGGGCATGGGCGTACTGCCATTGCAGTTCAAGCTCGACCAGAACCGCAAGAGCCTGAACCTCACGGGCAAGGAAACCCTGGACATCCTGGGACTCACTGACGTCGAACTGACCCCGCGCATGAACCTGCCCTTGGTCATCACCCGCGAGGACGGCAGCCAGGAGCGAATCGAAGTGTTGTGCCGGATCGATACCTTGAATGAAGTGGAGTATTTCAAGGCCGGCGGGATCCTTCACTATGTCCTACGGCAATTGATTGCAGCGTAAAAAGACCCGTCCTACGAAAACACCGCCGCTTAAGGGCGGTGTTTTCGTCTGGGCCTGCCTATAATTCCGCCGGCTCCGCCCACCCCACCCGCTACAACTGTTCATTAGCCTCAAAAGGATGTGATATGCCTGCCCTACCCTGGCCCTACCTGGCCCTCCTCTCCATTGGCTATACCCTGGCCCTGGCCTACGGCCAACTGGCCTGGACCGCGGTCATTTCCATTGCGCTGTTGCTGTTTGCCGGGTATGCGGTTCGTCAGCAGCAAATGCCGGTGGGTCGGTTTCTCGGACACGTTCTTTTCGCGGTGATGGCATTGGCGTTGGCCATGCACTGGATGCCCGGGTTCTTCAATGGGCGGGTGATTCCGGCGCAACGCCTGACCGACGATGCCGCACCGTTCGCGATGTACCTGAACCAGGACAAGCCGCTGATCGGTTTCTGGCTGCTGCTGGCCTGCCCCTGGATCGTCGGCCGGCGCCCATTGCGCCTGTCAGTCCAGGCCACGGCGCTGGGCCTGGCGGTGAGTGCGCTGCTGGCCCTCGGCGGAGCCATGGTGCTGGGCATGGTCCACTGGGCGCCGAAATGGCCGGATCACGCCTGGTTGTGGGTGCTCAATAATCTTTTATTGGTGACGCTCGTGGAGGAAGCGCTGTTTCGTGGCTACATTCAGGGGAGCTTGAGCCGGCGCTTCAAACATTTGGCCCATGGCGACAACCTGGCGCTGCTCCTGGCCTCGCTGCTGTTCGGCCTGGTACACGCCGGCGCAGGTTGGCAATGGGTGCTGCTGTCGGGCCTGGCGGGGGTCGGTTACGGCCTGGCATATCGTTTTGGCGGCCTGGGCGCGGCGATTGCCACGCATTTTCTGCTCAATCTGCTTCATTTCGCCCTATTTACCTACCCAATGCTGGCGTGATAGCGACAGGCAAAAATAACTTCAACTAAAACCTGACGACGCCGACAACCTTTCATAGCCTTTCAAAGCCTTGCGGATCTACACACCATGCGTAACAACCAACCCGTCACACAACGCGAAAGGACCTTCCCGGCCCAGCAACGATTGATTTCTACCACTGACACCAAAGGCGTAATCACCTACTGCAACGACGCGTTCGTTGAGATCAGCGGGTATACGAAGGAAGAACTGATCCGTTCGCCGCACAACCTCGTGCGCCATCCCGATGTCCCATCCGCCGTGTTCGCGCACATGTGGGGCACGCTGAAACAAGGCTTGCCATGGATGGGCATCGTCAAGAACCGCTGCAAGAACGGTGACCATTACTGGGTCAACGCCTATGTCACGCCCGTGTTCGAGGGCAACCAGGTGATTGGCTACGAATCGGTGCGGGTCAAACCTTCCGCCGAGCAGATCAGCCGCGCCGAAGCACTTTATAAACGCATCAACCAAGGCAAGTCCGCGATTCCAGGCAGCGACAAATGGTTGCCGATACTGCAGGACTGGTTGCCGTTTATCCTGGTCAGCCAATTGAGCTTCGTCGTGGGTGCCTTCCTGAACTCCCACTGGGGCTTTGCCCTGGCCGCCGCGCTGTCGGTGCCCTTGGGGCTGATGGGCCTGCAATGGCAACAACGCGGGATCAAGCGCCTGCTGCGCCTGGCCGAGCAAACCACCTCCGATCCGCTGATCGCCCGGATGTACACCGACAGCCGCGGCGTCCAGGCACGCCTGGAGATGTCGATTCTCAGCCAGGAAGCGCGCCTGAAGACCTGCCTGACCCGTCTGCAGGACACCGCCGAGCACCTGAACGAGCAGGCTCGCCAATCCAACAACCTGGCCCATGACAGCTCCAGTGGCCTGGAGCGCCAGCGGGTGGAAACCGAACAGGTCGCCACCGCGGTCAATCAGATGGCCGCGACCACCCAGGAAGTCGCCAGCCACGTGCAACGCACGGCCGATGCCACTCAGGAAGCCAATCGCCTGACCAGTCGCGGTCGTGACATCGCCGGGGAAACCCGTGACGCCATCGAGCGCCTGTCGGTGGTGGTCGGCGAAACCGGCCAGACCGTGACCCAACTGGCCAAGGACAGCGACGAAATCGGCGGCGTGGTGGACGTGATCAAAGGCATCGCCGACCAGACCAACCTGCTGGCCCTCAACGCCGCCATCGAAGCGGCCCGCGCCGGGGAAATGGGCCGCGGCTTTGCCGTAGTGGCCGATGAAGTGCGGCAATTGGCGCAACGCACCAGCGAATCCACCGGGCAGATCCACGCCCTGATCGCCAAGCTCCAGCAAACCGCCACCAATGCCGTACAGACCATGGATGCCGGCCACCGCCAGGCCGAAGAAGGCGTGGCACGGGTCATGGAGGCGGACGCGGCGCTGGTGGGAATCAGCGAAGCAGTGGCCAACATCACCGACATGACCACACAGATCGCTGCCGCTACCGAAGAGCAGAGTTCGGTGGCCGAGGAGATCAGCCGCAACATCAGCAACATCTCGGAACTGGCCGACCAGACCTCGGGCCAGGCCCACAGCTCGGCGCTGCTCAGCGAAGAACTGACCCGCACAGCCAATACGCAGTATTCGTTGGTGGAGCGGTTTAACCGCTGAGAGATGCCTGTTCAATAAAAAACCGGGAAGGTGATGCTTCCCGGTTTTTTATTGCCAATTCAAAAGTGATGTCGCGTTATGAACCGTCTTCGCGAGCAAGCCCGCTCCCACAGGGGATTGCAGTTGTGTACGCGAACACATTCAAAATGTGGGAGCGGACTTGCTCGCGAAGAGGCCGGGACAGGCGCTATCAATCCTGAAGAAGAAACGCCGCCACCTTGCCCGCGGCTGCCTCCAGATGCTGCTCATGGCTAAATCCCGAAGCCTTCAGCGGCTTCAGATCATGATCCCCCGCCACCAGCCACATCACCTCGATGCTCGCTGACAGGTCATAGCCCCGCACCGCCTCCCGATTGCCCAGCGCATCCCGCTCGCCCTGGACGATCAAGGTCCGGGTCTTCAATGCAGCCAAGTGCTCGACCCGCGGTTTCTCCGGTTTGCCGACCGCATAGAAGGGGTAGCCCAGGCACACCAACGCGTCGGCGCCCAACTCGTCGGCCAGCAAACTCGCCATGCGCCCGCCCATGGACTTGCCGCCGATGGCCAGCCGCCCAGCGACATAAGGCCGCACCGTGGCGTAGACCTCACGCCAGCATTCCAGCAGCTTAGGTGCCGGGTTGGGTGGGCGCTTGCCCCCATCCAGGCGGCGCTGCGCCATGTAGGGAAACTCGAAACGCAACACGTTGACCCCATGCGCAGCAAGGCGCGCGGCCATTTCCTCCATGAAGCCGCTGTCCATCGGAGCACCGGCACCGTGGGCCAGGATCAGGGTGGGTGCCTTGGCGCTGGCAATCGCTTGTCCGGCTGTCCATAGCCAGCCGTGTTCGGCCACACATCGCGCCCATTGATCCCCGTCAATACTGGCCTTGTGCTGTTTGTCCATGCTGACCTCGCTTTTAGTCTGCCTATAACTCCAGGCGAAGAACGCCGCACTGCCTTGCGCAGGCGCTCACTTCGGCTGAACCGTGGATGGGGAACCATGAACACTTCTATCAGTACCGCCTACAACTACAAGGTGGTCCGCCAATTCGCCATTATGACGGTGGTGTGGGGCATCGTCGGCATGGGGCTCGGGGTTTTTCTCGCCGCCCAATTGGTCTGGCCACAGCTCAACTTCGATTTGCCCTGGACCAGCTTCGGCCGCCTGCGCCCACTGCACACCAACGCAGTGATCTTCGCCTTCGGCGGCTGCGCCCTGTTCGCCAGTTCGTTCTACTCGGTGCAACGCACCTGCCAGACCCAGCTGTTCGCGCCGAAAATCGCCGCGTTCTGCTTCTGGGGCTGGCAACTGGTGATCCTGCTGGCGGCCATCAGCCTGCCACTGGGCTACACCAGTTCCAAGGAATACGCCGAACTGGAATGGCCGATCGACATCCTGATCACCATCGTCTGGGTGGCCTACGCCATCGTGTTCTTCGGCACCGTGGCCAAGCGCAACACCAAGCACATCTACGTCGGCAACTGGTTCTTCGGCGGGTTCATCCTGACCGTGGCGATCCTGCACATCGTCAACAACCTGGAACTGCCGGTGAGCCTCACCAAGTCCTACTCGGTGTACGCCGGGGCCACCGACGCAATGGTGCAATGGTGGTACGGCCACAACGCCGTGGGCTTTTTCCTCACCGCAGGCTTTCTGGGGATGATGTACTACTTCGTGCCGAAACAGGCCGAACGTCCGGTGTATTCCTATCGCTTGTCCATCGTCCACTTCTGGGCGCTGATCACCCTATACATCTGGGCAGGTCCCCACCACCTGCACTACACCGCATTGCCAGACTGGGCGCAGTCCCTGGGCATGGTGATGTCGCTGATCCTGCTGGCGCCAAGCTGGGGCGGCATGATCAACGGCATGATGACCCTGTCGGGCGCCTGGCATAAGTTGCGCAGCGATCCGATCCTGCGGTTCCTGGTGGTGTCCCTGGCGTTCTACGGCATGTCGACCTTCGAAGGTCCGATGATGGCGATCAAGACCGTCAACGCCCTTTCCCACTACACCGACTGGACCATCGGCCACGTACACGCCGGCGCACTCGGCTGGGTGGCGATGATTTCCATCGGTGCGCTGTACCACATGATCCCGAAAGTCTTCGGCCGGCCACAGATGCACAGCATCGGCCTGATCAATGCGCACTTCTGGCTCGCGACCATCGGCACCGTGCTCTACATCGCCTCGATGTGGGTCAACGGCATCGCCCAGGGCCTGATGTGGCGCGCAGTGAACGAGGACGGCACGCTCACCTACTCCTTCGTCGAAACCCTGGTGGCCAGCCACCCTGGCTTCATCGTACGACTGGCGGGCGGGGCGATCTTCCTCCTCGGCATGTTGCTGATGGCCTACAACACCTGGCGCACCGTGCGGGCCTACCAGCCTGCCGAAGCCGCCGCTGCCGCGCAGATGGCCTGAGGAGTCCACCATGAAACACGAAACAATCGAAAAAAACGTCGGCCTGCTGATGCTGCTGATGGTGTTGGCCGTGAGCATTGGCGGCCTGACCCAGATCGTGCCGCTGTTCTTCCAGGACGTGACCAATAAACCGGTGGACGGCATGAAGCCCTACACCGCCCTGCAACTGGAAGGCCGCGACATCTACATCCGTGAAGGCTGCGTCGGCTGCCACTCGCAGATGATCCGTCCGTTCCGTGCCGAGACCGAGCGCTACGGTCACTACTCGGTGGCCGGCGAAAGCGTCTGGGACCACCCATTCCTGTGGGGCTCCAAGCGTACCGGGCCGGACCTGGCACGGGTCGGCGCGCGTTACTCCGATGATTGGCACCGCGCCCACTTGTACAACCCGCGCAACGTCGTGCCCGAGTCGAAAATGCCGGCCTACCCGTGGCTGGTGAGCCAGGCGGTGGACAGCAGCCACACCGAAGGCAAGCTGCGCGCCATGCGCACCCTGGGCGTGCCCTACACCGACGACGACATCGCCGGCAGCGTGGCCTCGCTCAAGGGCAAGACCGAAATGGATGCACTGGTGGCCTACCTGCAAGTGCTCGGCACTGCCATCAAGAGCAAGAGGTGAGCCATGGTTCTTGAAATGAGTACAGGAATGATCCGCGGCCTCGGCACCGTCGTGGTGTTCATCGCCTTCATCGGCCTGACCCTGTGGGTATTCAGCAGCAAGCGCGGACCGGAATTCGCCCAGGCGCGCCTGCTGCCGTTCGCCGACGAGCCGTCCGCCGATATCGCCACCCCCCAAGACCCTGCAACAAGGAGTACCCGGCCATGACCACCTTCTGGAGTACGTGGATCTGCGTACTGACCATCGGCAGCCTCATCGGCCTGACCTGGCTGCTGATCGGCACCCGCAAGGGCGAGACCAAGGGCAGTGTCGACCAGACCATGGGCCACAGCTTCGACGGCATCGAGGAATACGACAACCCGCTGCCGCAGTGGTGGTTCCTGTTGTTCGCCGGCACCCTGGTGTTTTCCGTCGGCTACCTGGTCCTCTATCCAGGCCTGGGCAACTGGAAAGGCATCCTGCCAGGCTACGAGAACGGCTGGACCGGCGCCCATGAATGGGAAAAGGAAATGGCCAAGGCCGACGCCAAGTTCGGGCCGATCTTCGCCAAATTCGCGGCCATGCCCGTGGAAGAAGTCGCCAAGGACCCACAAGCCTTGAAGATGGGTGGCCGCCTGTTCGCCTCCAACTGCGCGGTCTGCCACGGCTCGGACGCCAAGGGCGCCTTCGGCTTCCCGAACCTGACCGACAGCAACTGGCGCTGGGGTGGCGCCGCCGACACCATCAAGACCACCATCATGGGCGGTCGCATGGCGGCAATGCCGGCCTGGGGCGAAGTGCTGGGGGAAGCCGGGGTCAAGAACGTGGCCGCGTACGTACGCCACGACTTGGCCGGCCTGCCGCTGCCAGCGGACAGCGGTGCCGACCTGCAAGCCGGCCAGCAGGCCTTCAACACCACCTGTGTCGCCTGCCATGGCGCCAACGGCCAAGGGACCGAAGCCATGGGGGCGCCGAACCTGACGCAACCGGCCGGCTTCATCTACGGCACCAGCCTGGCACAATTGCAGCAGACCATTCGCCATGGTCGCCAGGGCCATATGCCGGCGCAGAATGAGTTGCTGGGCAATGACAAGGTGCAATTGCTTGCCGCCTACGTCTATAGCCTGTCCCATACGGCCGGTGCAGAGCGCCTGCAAGCCGAACACAAAAGCGAATAAATCTTGACCGCGTAAACAGCCGCATTCATCTGAATGCGGCTGTTTTGTGCCACTGCGCGACGCATTGTCGCACCCTCCCATCGTCTTCCTTTCGGTTCCCCGAAAACGCGTCTAAGCTTGCCGTTGCGTGCGCTGGCGACTGCCGGTTTCAGGTCGACCCGACCCGATGCGTTCGACAATCGTTCGTCAAAAAGGCCGCAAAGGCAGGTGAATACCGGCTGTTGCGACAGTTGCCTGGCATCACCCGAACGCTGTGTTCGAACACACCCCGTTACAACCGACCTGCCCCCCTCGCCTCTTTCCTTCGTTGCGACATTTTGCCGTGGGCCATTTTTGTCCCTACACGGAACATGGAAAGGCCGCAGAATCAGCTTTGGAAAGCATTGACCCAGGTCATGGCGCGTTGCAATGACCCCCCGCTTTCTCCATACTTGCGACCGATTTTTATCCTAATAAAACACCCAAACCGTGGAACCTTAGAATGAGCACAGCAATCAGTCCGACTGCTTATAACTATAAGGTAGTCCGCCAGTTCGCCATCATGACGGTGGTCTGGGGGATCCTTGGCATGGGGCTCGGTGTCTTCATCGCCTCGCAACTGGTCTGGCCGGAGTTGAACTTCGATCTGCCATGGACGACATTTGGACGCCTGCGCCCGCTGCACACCAACCTGGTGATCTTCGCCTTCGGTGGTTGTGCATTGTTTGCCACTTCTTACTACGTCGTGCAGCGAACCTGCCAAACGCGACTGATCTCCGACAGCCTCGCCGCCTTCACCTTCTGGGGCTGGCAAGCGGTTATCGTGGGTGCGATCGTGACCCTGCCACTGGGTTACACCACCACCAAGGAATACGCTGAGCTGGAATGGCCCCTGGCTATCCTGCTGGCCATTGTCTGGGTGACCTACGGTCTGGTGTTCTTCGGCACCATCGTCAAGCGCAAGACCAAGCACATCTACGTCGGTAACTGGTTCTACGGTGCCTTCATCGTCGTGACTGCCATGCTGCACATCGTCAACCACGCTTCCCTGCCGGTCAGCTTCTTCAAGTCGTACTCGGCCTATTCGGGCGCGACGGATGCGATGATCCAGTGGTGGTATGGCCACAACGCCGTGGGCTTCTTCCTGACCACCGGCTTCCTGGGGATGATGTATTACTTCGTGCCGAAACAGGCCGAGCGTCCGATCTATTCCTATCGCCTGTCCATCGTCCACTTCTGGGCGCTGATCACCCTGTACATCTGGGCCGGTCCCCACCACCTGCACTACACCGCACTGCCAGACTGGGCCCAGTCCCTGGGCATGGCGATGTCGATCATCCTGCTGGCGCCAAGCTGGGGCGGCATGATCAACGGCATGATGACCCTGTCGGGCGCCTGGCATAAGCTGCGCACCGACCCGATCCTGCGGTTCCTGGTGGTGTCGTTGGCGTTCTACGGCATGTCGACCTTCGAAGGTCCGATGATGGCGATCAAGACCGTCAACTCCCTGAGCCACTACACCGACTGGACCATCGGCCACGTACACGCCGGTGCGCTCGGCTGGGTGGCGATGATCTCCATCGGCGCCATCTACCACATGATCCCGAAACTGTTCGGTCGTGCGCAGATGCACAGCACCGGCCTGATCAACGCGCACTTCTGGCTCGCGACCATCGGCACCGTGCTCTACATCGCCTCGATGTGGGTCAACGGCATCACCCAGGGCCTGATGTGGCGTGCGATCAACGACGACGGCACCCTGACCTACTCGTTCGTCGAAGCGCTGCAAGCCAGCCACCCGGGCTATATCGTCCGTGCCTTGGGCGGCGCGTTCTTCGCCAGCGGCATGCTGTTGATGGCCTACAACGTGTACCGCACCGTTCGTGCCTCTGACCCGGCTGAAGCTGAAGCCGCCGCCAAGATCGCCGTAGTTGGAGCTCACTGATGAAGCACGAAGCAGTAGAGAAGAATATCGGCCTGCTGGCCTTCTTCATGGTCATCGCCGTGAGCATCGGCGGCCTGACCCAGATCGTTCCGCTGTTCTTCCAGGACGTGACCAACAAGCCGGTCGAAGGCATGAAGCCGCGGACCGCCCTTGAACTGGAAGGCCGCGACATCTACATCGCCAACGGTTGTGTCGGCTGCCACTCGCAGATGATCCGTCCGTTCCGCGCCGAGACCGAACGCTACGGCCACTATTCGGTTGCCGGTGAAAGCGTCTGGGACCACCCGTTCCTGTGGGGTTCCAAGCGTACCGGCCCGGACCTGGCCCGCGTTGGCGGCCGCTACTCCGACGACTGGCACCGTGCGCACTTGTACAACCCGCGCAACGTGGTGCCTGAGTCGAAAATGCCGGCCTACCCGTTCCTCGTAGAAAACAAGCTCGACGGCAAAGACACCGCCAAGAAAATGGAGGTCTTGCGCACCCTGGGCGTGCCTTACACCGACGAAGACATCGCCGGTGCCAAGGATGCGGTCAAGGGCAAGACCGAAATGGACGCGCTGGTGGCCTATCTGCAAGGCCTGGGCACCATCATCAAAAGCAAACGGTGATTTAGATGGATATCGGGATGATTCGTGGCCTGGGCACCGTCGTCGTGATGGTGGCCTTCATCGGTCTGGCCCTGTGGGTGTTCAGCCCCAAGCGCAAGTCGGAGTTTGACGACGCGACCTTGCTGCCGTTCGCGGATGATCCCGAAGCCATCAAGCACGTCGAGCAAGCTTCTAGGAGTAACAAAGAATGACTACATTCTGGAGTCTGTACGTCACAGTCCTCAGCCTGGGAACGATCTTCTCCCTGACCTGGCTGCTGCTGTCGACCCGCAAGGGCCAGCGCAGCGAAGCCACCGAAGAGACGGTTGGCCACTCGTTCGACGGGATCGAGGAGTACGACAACCCGCTGCCGAAATGGTGGTTCATGCTGTTCGTGGGCACCATCGTGTTCGCCCTCGGCTACCTGGTGCTCTACCCTGGCCTGGGCAACTGGAAAGGCCTGCTGCCCGGCTATAACTACCTGGACACCGAAAAGCAGACCGCCTTCGCCAACGGCCAGACCGGCTGGACAGGCGTTCATGAGTGGGAAAAGGAAATGGCACGTTCGGACGCCAAGTTCGGGCCGATCTTCGCCAAGTTCGCTTCCATGCCGATCGAAGAAGTCGCCAAGGACCCGCAAGCCCTGAAGATGGGTGGCCGCCTGTTCGCCTCCAACTGCTCGGTCTGCCACGGTTCCGACGCCAAGGGTGCCTATGGTTTCCCCAACTTGACCGACGCCGACTGGCGCTGGGGCGGTGAGCCGGAAACCATCAAGACCACCATCATGGGCGGCCGTCACGCCGTGATGCCGGGCTGGGCTGCCGTGGTTGGCGAGCAAGGCGTGGCCGACGTGGCTTCCTACCTGGTGACCAGCCTGCACGGTCGCAAGCTGCCGGAAGGCGCCAAGGCCGATCCGGCCAATGGCCAGAAGCTGTTCGCGGCCAACTGCGTGGCCTGCCACGGCCCAGCCGGCAAGGGCACGCCTGCCATGGGCGCACCTGACCTGACGCATCCGGCGGCGTTCATCTACGGTTCGAGCTTCGCTCAACTGCAGCAGACCATCCGTTACGGCCGTCAGGGCCAGATGCCGGCCCAGGCCGACCTGCAAGGCAACGACAAGGTCCACTTGCTGGCAGCCTATGTCTACAGCCTGTCTCACGGCGAAAAGGCTCCGGCCGCTGACGCCCAGTAAAGGCAAGCTGATACACCAAAGGCCCCGCCAATCAGATTGGCGGGGCCTTTTTGTTACCGGCCGAAAAACCTGGACAACCCTGTTGCGCTTGCTGCCCTCTCACACCAGTAGTAACGTGCCTACATTCGAATTCAAAACGAGGGCACGCCCATGTCCATCACGACTATCTCCAGCCGCGAATTCAACCACGACACAAGTGGTGCCAAAAAAGCCACCCGTGAAGGACCGGTTATCATCACCGACCGTGGCAAGCCGGCCCATGTGCTGCTAAGCATTGAGGAGTACCAGAAACTGACTGGCATCGGCACCAGCATTGTCGAGTTACTGGTCATGCCCGATGCGTCGGATATCGACTTCGAGACCGAGCGCGCCGTCATCACTCCCCGCTCGGTGGACCTGTCCTGAATGTTTCTACTCGATACCAATGTCATTTCCGAACTGCGCAGACCCCAGGCAGACAAAAACGTCCAGGCCTGGGCACGCAGCGTTCCCGCTCCCAGCTTGTATGTCTCGGCGATTACCGTACTGGAACTGGAAACCGGTGTGCTGCGCTTCGAACGCAAGGACCCGGCGCAAGGCAGCCGCCTACGGGCATGGCTGGACAATCACGTGATGCCTGCCTTTGCCGGCAGGATCCTGGCCGTGGACCGCGCCGTCGCACTGCGCTGCGCTCGCCTGCATGTGCCTGACCGCAGCAATGAATGTGACGCATTGATTGCCGCTACCGCCCTGGTCCATGGGCTGACCGTGGTGACCCGCAATGTGAGTGATTTCCAGAGCAGTGGCGTGGCCGTGCTCAACCCGTGGTCAGGCGATGAAAAGAACCAGATCTGAAGCTTCAGCGAACCAGGCTTGAGGGCTTCTCCTGTCTACTAACGGGTCCACAATCACCCGTTCGTTTTTCGCCAGCGCAACAGACTGTCTATAGTCAATTGATCTGGGTCATGAACTTGTTACATCCGCTACACCATTCTATGCAGAGGCCCAACGCGACCAAAGGTCGCACCCTTGGGCCAGAGCGACAGGCGTATCATTGCGCCACCGCAACACCCTTTCTGACCGTGGTCGGCACGTACTGGCCCCGGCACTTTTCCACTGCCGTGGGATGCAATTGATGAGCAACCAGATTCCGGTACATGACGTTACCCCGCCTGCCAAGGACGCGAACAAAAGCGTCGACCTGTATGCCTCTCGGGAAAAAATCTACACCCGCGCCTTCACCGGCCTGTTCCGTAACCTGCGGATGCTTGGCGGAGCGTTCCTGTTCCTGCTGTATTTCGGCACGGTCTGGTTGAACTGGGGCGGTCACCAGGCCGTCTGGTGGAACCTGCCGGAACGCAAGTTCTTCATTTTTGGCGCGACCTTCTGGCCCCAGGATTTCATCCTGCTGTCCGGGATGCTGATCATCGCGGCGTTTGGCCTGTTTTTCATCACGGTCTATGCCGGACGAGTGTGGTGCGGCTATACCTGCCCGCAGAGCGTGTGGACCTGGATCTTCATGTGGTGCGAGAAGGTCACCGAAGGCGACCGCAACCAACGCATCAAGCTCGACAAGGCGCCCATGGGCGCCAACAAATTCCTGCGCAAGTTCGCCAAGCACAGCCTGTGGTTGCTGATCGGCTTCGTCACCGGCATGACCTTTGTCGGTTACTTCACACCGATCCGCGAACTGGTGTTCGAGTTCTTTACCGGCCAGGCCGATGGCTGGTCGTATTTCTGGGTGGGTTTCTTCACCCTCGCCACCTACGGCAACGCCGGCTGGCTGCGTGAGCAAGTGTGCATCTACATGTGCCCTTACGCGCGGTTCCAAAGCGTCATGTTCGACAAGGACACCCTGATCGTTTCCTACGACCCACGCCGTGGCGAAAGCCGTGGCCCACGCAAGAAGGGCGTTGACTACAAGGCCCTGGGCCTCGGCGATTGCATCGATTGCACCATGTGCGTCCAGGTCTGCCCGACCGGCATCGACATCCGCGACGGCCTGCAGATCGAATGTATCGGCTGTGCAGCCTGTATCGATGCCTGCGACAGCATCATGGACAAAATGGATTATCCACGCGGCCTGATCAGCTACACCACCGAACACAACCTCTCGGGGCAGAAAACCCATAAACTGCGCCCGCGCCTGATTGGTTACGCCCTGGTCTTGCTGACCATGATCAGCCTGCTGGTAACCGCGTTCTTCATGCGTTCGCTGGTGGGCTTCGACGTCAGCAAGGACCGCGTGCTGTACCGCGAAAACGCCGAAGGGCGGATCGAAAACGTCTACAGCCTGAAGATCATGAACAAAGACCAACGCGACCATACGTACGTTCTGGAAGCGGCCGGCCTGCCGGACCTCAAGCTGCAAGGCCGGCGGGAGATCAAGGTCGCGGCCGGCGAGATCTACAGCCAGCCGGTCGAGCTGTCCAGCGCACCGGAACAACTGCCATCGAGCACCAACGAGGTGACCTTCATCCTCAAGGATGCCGATGACAGCAGCGTACATGTCGAAGCCAAGAGCCGGTTCATCGGCCCACAAACTCGTTGAGAGAAATGAACATGCCTGCAGCAACCGCCACCAGCCCTTGGTACAAGCACCTCTGGCCGTGGATCATCATTGCGATCCTGACCTGTTCGGTGACACTGAGCCTGACGATGGTGACCATTGCCGTGAAGAACCCGGACAACCTGGTCAACGACAACTATTACGAAGCCGGCAAGGGCATCAACCGCTCGCTGGAACGCGAACTGCTGGCCCAGACCCTGCAATTGCATGCCAACGTGCAACTGGATGATGTGACCGGCGAAGTGAACCTGCGCCTGAACGGCGACAGCCGCCCCCAGACCCTGGAACTGAGCCTGATCTCGCCAACCCAGCCGGAGAAGGATCGCAAGATCGTCCTGACCCGCAACGACAGCGAGCCGGGGCGCTATGTCGGCCAGTTGACGGACAAGATCGAAGGCCGGCGCTTTGTCGAATTGCTGGGTGTGGAGAACGACAAGACCTGGCGTCTGTTCGAAGAAGAACAGATCAATCACGGCCAGGACCTTTTGCTCGGCGATGAACCGCTGCAAGGCGCTGAAGATCTGAAGAAATAGCGGCTGCGCTTCGCGCAATCGCGAGCAGGCTCGCCCCCACATCCGGTTTATGTCATCACGACATTCCAATGTGGGAGCGAGCCTGCCCGCGAAGAGGCCTTCAGATGCATGCCAGCAAGTTTCGATATGTGAATACCCATGACCACTCCACAGCCCTGCTACCACTGCGCTCTGCCCGTTCCTCCCGGCAGCCGCTTCACCGCCGTTGTCCTCGGTGAAACCCGCGAGCTGTGCTGCCCGGGCTGCCAGGCGGTGGCCGAGGCGATTGTCGCCGGTGGCCTGGAAAGCTATTACCAGCATCGCAGCGAAGCGTCGGCCAACCCCGAAACCCTGCCTGTCCAACTGACCGATGAACTGGCGCTGTACGATCGCCCTGACGTGCAGCAATCGTTCGTGCGCCATGAAGGCGAACTGGCCGAAGCCACCCTGTTGATGGAAGGCATCAGTTGCGCCGCCTGCGGCTGGCTGATCGAAAAGCAGCTACGCAGCCTGCCGGCCGTGGCCGAGGCGCGGTTGAACCTGTCCAATCATCGCCTGCATGTGCGCTGGGCCGACGCTCAACTGCCACTGAGTACGCTACTCGCCGAGTTGCGCCAGATCGGCTACGTCGCTCACCCGTACCAGGCCGACCAGGCCTGCGAGCAACTCGCCGCACAAAACCGCCTGGCCCTGCGCCAATTGGGCGTGGCCGGCCTGTTGTGGTTCCAGGCAATGATGGCGACCATGGCCACCTGGCCGGAATTCAACATCGACCTGAGCCCGGAGATGCATACCATCCTGCGCTGGGTCGCGCTGTTCCTCACCACCCCTATCGTCTTCTACAGCTGCGCGCCATTCTTCAAAGGCGCCATGCGCGACCTGCGTACCCGGCACCTGACCATGGACGTTTCGGTGTCCCTGGCCATTGGCGGCGCCTACGTCGCCGGGATCTGGACGTCGATCACCGGCGTCGGCGAACTGTATTTCGATGCCGTGGGCATGTTCGCCCTGTTCCTGCTGGCCGGCCGCTACCTGGAACGTCGCGCCCGGGAGCGCACCGCCGCCGCCACCGCCCAGTTGGTCAACCTGCTGCCGGCCTCGTGCCTGCGCCTGGAGGCGGACGGCCAGAGCGAACGCATCCTGCTCAGCGAATTGCGCACCGGTGACCGGGTGCTGGTGCATCCAGGGGCGGTCCTGCCGGCCGACGGCAAGATCCTCGATGGGCAGTCCAGCATCGACGAATCGCTGCTGACCGGCGAGTACCTGCCACAACCTCGCCAAGTAGGCGATACGGTCACCGCAGGCACGCTGAACGTCGAAGGCGCCTTGACCGTCGAGGTACTGGCCCTCGGGCAAGACACCCGGTTGTCGGCCATCGTGCGGCTTTTGGAGCGGGCCCAGGCCGAGAAGCCGCGACTGGCGGAAATCGCCGATCGCGCCGCCCAATGGTTCCTGTTGTTCTCGCTGGTCGCGGCGGCGGCCATCGGCCTGTTGTGGTGGCAGCTGGATGCTTCGCGGGCCTTCTGGATCGTACTGGCGATGCTGGTCGCCACCTGCCCTTGCGCGCTGTCCCTGGCCACACCGACGGCCCTCACCGCTGCCACCGGCACCTTGCACAAACTCGGCCTGCTACTGACGCGCGGTCATGTGCTGGAAGGCCTGAACCAGATCGATACGGTGATTTTCGATAAGACCGGCACCCTCACCGAAGGCCGCCTGGCGTTACGTGCTATTCGGCCATTGGCGGTCCTCGACAGCGATCAATGCCTGGCCTTGGCCGCCGCCCTGGAAAACCGTTCGGAACACCCCATCGCCCGCGCCTTCGGCCGCGCCCCCTTGGCCGCCGAGCAAGTGCAGAGTACCCCGGGGCTGGGGTTGGAAGGCCTGGTGGCCGAACAGCGCCTGCGCATCGGCCAGCCCGGTTTCGTCTGCGAACTGAGTGGCGTCTCCGTACCGCTGATGCCAGACGAACCCGGGCAATGGCTGTTGCTGGGTGATGAGATAGGACCGCTGGCCTGGTTCGTCCTCGATGACCGCTTGCGCGTCGATGCCCCTGCCCTGCTGGCGGCCTGCAAGGCGCGGGGCTGGCGCACGCTGCTGTTGTCGGGTGACAGTTCGCCGATGGTTGCCAGCGTCGCTGCCGAACTGGGTATCGATGAAGCCCGGGGCGGCCTGCGCCCGGACGACAAACTGGCCGTGTTGCAACAGTTGCACCAACAGGGCCGCAAGGTGCTGATGCTCGGTGATGGCGTGAACGACGTGCCAGTACTGGCGGCGGCGGACATCAGTGTCGCCATGGGCTCGGCCACCGACCTGGCCAAGACCAGCGCCGACGCGGTACTGCTGTCCAACCGCCTCGATGCCCTGGTCCATGCCTTCAGCCTGGCCCGACGTACCCGCCGGGTGATCATCGAGAACCTGGTGTGGGCAGGGCTGTACAATGGCCTCATGTTGCCGTTCGCCGCCCTCGGCTGGATTACGCCGGTGTGGGCCGCGGTCGGCATGTCCATCAGTTCGTTGACCGTGGTGTTGAATGCGCTGAGGCTGACCCGTCAGCCCAAGGCGCAGGTTATCGACGCCACGCCCGATACCCGCCCGCTGCCGGTCTGAGCCGCGCGGGCATGGAGTTCCGACATGCCAGCTCTCTACGTGATGATTCCGGCCGCGCTGCTGATCGTGGCCATCGCCGTATACATTTTCTTCTGGGCCGTGGACAGCGGGCAGTACGACGACCTCGACGGCCCGGCCCACAGCATTCTGTTCGACGATCAGGACCCGAACCACAAAGCGGCGGTGGACGAAGCCAGTGGCGAGCCCCGCAAGCCGGACGACAAGGCCCCGCCCCATGCTTGACCTGGCGCCCCTGTTGGTTTCGGCGGTCATCCTTGGCCTGCTCGGCGGCGGCCATTGCCTGGGCATGTGCGGCGGCCTGATGGGCGCCCTGACCCTGGCGATCCCCAGGGAGCAGCGCAGCCGGCGCTTCCGGCTGCTGCTGGCGTACAACCTGGGGCGGATCCTGAGCTACGCAACCGCCGGGTTGCTGATCGGCCTGGCCGGTTGGGCCGTCTCCAACAGCCCGGCAGCGATGATCATGCGGGTGCTGGCCGGCCTGCTGTTGATTGCCATGGGCCTGTACCTGGCGGGTTGGTGGAGCGGCCTGACCCGCATCGAAAGCGTCGGGCGTGGCTTGTGGCGGCACATCCAGCCCGTCGCCAACCGTTTGCTGCCGGTGTCGAGCCTGCCCCGGGCCTTGCTGCTTGGCGCGCTGTGGGGCTGGCTGCCGTGTGGGTTGGTCTACAGCACCCTGTTGTGGTCCGCCAGCCAGGGCAATGCCCTGGACAGCGCATTGCTGATGCTCGCCTTCGGCCTCGGCACCTGGCCGGTGCTGCTCGCCACCGGGCTGGCCGCCGAACGCGTCACCGCCCTGCTGCGCAAACGCAGCGTGCGCATGGCCGGTGGCTTGCTGGTGATTATTTTCGGGATCTGGACACTGCCCGGGCCGCATCAGCATTGGCTCATGGGGCATTGACCGAGTCACCGCCCATCACGAGCAGGCTCGCTCCCACAAGGAGCCGCATTGAACGCTTCAAATCCACCGTGGGAGCGAGCCTGCTCGCGATGGGCCCTGACACAGGTCCCGCCCCGTTGACGCAAATCAAGACGGTCTCGCCTACGCGCCCCTAGACTCGCTCCATGCCAGTCTATCCGGGAAATGCCCGCATGCTCGACACCATTCGTTGGGACTCAGATCTCATCCGCCGTTACGACCTGGCGGGACCACGCTACACCTCGTACCCTACTGCGGCGCAGTTTGGCAGCCAGGTGGGCACCTTCGACCTGCTCCACGCCCTGCGTGACAGCCGCAAGGCCCTGCGGCCGCTGTCGCTGTATGTGCACATACCGTTCTGCGCGAACATTTGCTACTACTGCGCCTGCAACAAAGTCATCACCAAGGACCGTGGCCGTGCCCACGCCTATCTGCAACGCCTGGAACAGGAAATCCAGCTGATCGGCTGCCACCTGGACCCTACCCAACGCGTGGAACAGTTGCACTTTGGCGGTGGCACCCCGACGTTCCTCAGCCACGACGAACTGCGCCAACTGATGGCCAAGTTGCGCAAGCATATGAACCTGCTGGATGACGATTCCGGCGACTACAGTATTGAAATCGACCCCCGGGAAGCCGATTGGTCGACCATGGGCCTGCTGCGCGAATTGGGTTTCAACCGGGTCAGTATCGGCGTGCAAGACCTTGACCCGGCGGTGCAGCGAGCCGTCAATCGCCTGCAAAGCCTGGAAGAAACCCGTGCCGTGGTCGAAGCCGCCCGGACCTTGCAGTTCCGCTCGATCAATATCGACCTGATCTACGGACTGCCCAAGCAGACGCCGGAAAACTTCGCTCGCACCGTCCAGGAAGTCATCCATCTGCAACCGGACCGGCTCTCGGTATTCAACTACGCCCACCTGCCGGAACGCTTCATGCCCCAGCGGCGCATCGACAGCCAGGACTTGCCGAACCCTGAGCAGAAACTGGCGATGCTGCAAGGCACCATCGAACAACTGACCGCCGCCGGTTACCGCTACGTGGGCATGGACCACTTCGCCCTGCCCGACGACGAACTGGCAATCGCCCAGGAAGAGGCCACGCTGCAGCGCAACTTCCAGGGCTACACCACCCATGGTCATTGCGACCTGATCGGCCTGGGCGTTTCAGCCATCAGCCAGATCGGTGATTTGTACTGCCAGAACAGCAGTGACCTGAACCATTACCAGAACACCCTCGCCGACGGGCAACTGGCGACCAGCCGCGGGCTGATATGCAACGCCGACGACCGCCTGCGGCGCGCGGTGATCCAGCAGTTGATCTGCCATTTCCACCTGGCTTTCGCCGAGATCGAACAAGGCTTCAACATCGATTTCCGTGGCTATTTCGCGTCGTTGTGGCCGCAATTGCAGGCCATGGCCGAGGACGGCCTGATCGAACTGGACAGCACACATATCAAAGTACTACCGGCTGGTCGCCTGCTGGTGCGATCCGTGTGCATGGTGTTCGATGCCTATCTGGAGCAACAAAATCGACAGCGCTTCTCCCGAGTCATCTGAGCGCGACAATTTGACGACGAAAGCACACTGGTCGGGGCGACTACGCTGGGGTACCCTTACGCCTTATGTGTGATTTCCCACAAGGATTTAAGAAATGTCCGAGCCAGTCAAACTGCGCGCCCATAACCAGGCCCATTGCAAGGATTGCAGCCTGGCGCCCCTCTGCCTGCCACTTTCGTTGAACCTGGAGGACATGGATGCGCTGGACGACATCGTTAAACGGGGCCGACCGTTGAAAAAAGGTGAATTCCTGTTTCGCCAGGGCGACGCCTTCGACTCCGTTTATGCCGTGCGCTCGGGCGCCTTGAAGACCTTCAACTTGAGCGATGGTGGCGAAGAGCAGCTCACTGGCTTCCACCTGCCCAGCGAGCTGGTAGGCCTATCCGGCATGGACACCGAGAGCCATCCGGTCTCGGCCCAGGCGCTGGAAACCACCTCGGTGTGCGAAATCCCCTTTGATCGCCTGGACGAGCTGGCCTTGCAACTGCCGCAACTGCGCCGCCAGTTGATGCGGGTCATGAGCCGGGAAATCCGTGACGATCAGCAAATGATGCTGCTGCTCTCGAAAAAAACCGCCGACGAGCGTATCGCCACGTTCCTGGTCAACCTCTCGGCACGCTTCCGCGCCCGCGGGTTCTCGGCCAACCAGTTCCGCTTGAGCATGTCGCGCAACGAAATCGGCAACTACCTGGGTCTGGCGGTGGAAACCGTGTCCCGAGTATTCACCCGTTTCCAACAGAACGAGTTGATTGCCGCCGAAGGCAAGGAGATTCACATTCTCGACCCGATCCAACTGTGCGCCCTGGCCGGCGGCTCGATCGAAGGCTGATGGACCCGCGCGGCTGAGGGATTTGCCTCGCCGCGCTATACTGCCGCGTTTGCAGCCCTGCCAGGACACCTCCACGATGGTCTTCGACTCCTTCGACATCAAATCCCTGATCCGCCCCGTGATCGATTTCCCCAAGCCCGGCGTGATCTTTCGCGACATTACCCCACTGTTCCAATCCCCGACCGCCCTGCGGCTGGTCATGGACAGCTTCGCCCACCGCTACGTCGAGGCCGAGTTCACTCACATCGGCGCGATGGATGCCCGAGGCTTCCTGATCGGCTCGATCCTGGCCTATCAGTTGAACAAGCCGCTGGTCTTGTTCCGCAAGCAAGGCAAGCTGCCGGCCGATGTGCTGGCCGAGGGTTACCAGACCGAGTACGGCGAAGCCTTCCTGGAAGTGCACGCCGATAGCTTGTGCGAGGGGGACTCGGTGGTGATGTTCGATGACCTGATCGCCACCGGCGGCACGCTGATCGCCGCCGCCAACCTGATCCGCCGCATGGGCGCCAAGGTCCACGAGGCCGCGGCGATCATCGACTTGCCGGAGCTGCTGGGTTCCCAGCGCCTGGAAGACATGGGGATCCCGACGTTCTGCCTGACGCAGTTCTCGCTCAGCGAAAAATAATCCTCACCCACAACACATAACCCTTGTGGGGGCGAGCCTGCTCGCGATAGCGATAAATCAGCCAGTATTGATGTTGACTGGCACACCGCTTTCGCGAGCAAGCCCGCTCCCACATTAGTCTTTGGGTACGACTACAACGCGATCGGCTTGCGCCCCGCAAACGAATGCGCCAACGTCCCGCCATCCACCAACTCAAGCTCCCCACCCAGCGGCACGCCATGGGCGATGCGTGAGGCGATCAGGCCTTTGTTGTTCAGCAGTTGGGCGATGTAATGGGCGGTAGCTTCGCCTTCGACCGTCGGGTTCGTGGCAAGGATGACTTCCGTGAACGTACCCGCCTCTTCGATCCGCGCGATCAACTGTGGAATGCCGATGGCTTCCGGTCCCAAGCCGTCGAGGGGTGACAAATGCCCCTTGAGCACGAAATAGCGACCGCGGAATCCCGTCTGCTCCACCGCATACACATCCATCGGACCTTCCACGACGCACAGCAGGCTGTCGTCCCGACGCGGATCGGCGCATTGCGGGCAAAGATCATCTTCGGTGAGAGTCCGGCATAAACGGCAATGTCCCACGCCTTCCATGGCCTGGCTAAGGGCATGGGCCAGGCGTGAACCGCCGCTGCGATCACGCTCGAGCAATTGCAACGCCATGCGCTGGGCAGTTTTCTGACCCACACCCGGCAACGTTCGCAGGGCATCGATCAGTTGGCGAATCAAAGGGCTGAAGCTCATGGAGGAAATGTCCGACATAACAACGAGACGCGGTTTATACCCGCGCCTCCGATTAGCGTCAAATACTCAATCCTGCGCGACCCGAACCACCAACTTGCCGAAGTTGCGCCCTTCCAACAGGCCGATAAACGCCTGCGGCGCATTCTCGAGGCCATCGACCACGTCCTCGCGAAACTTGACCTTGCCATCACGCACCCAAGGGGCCATGGCACTGATGAACTCCGGCTGACGGTCACCGTAGTCGTCAAACACAATAAACCCCTGGATCCGCACGCGCTTGGTCAACAAGGTGCGCTGCAGTTGTGGCAAGCGATCCGGGCCGCTCGGTGCCTGTTGATCATTGTAGGACGCGATCAGGCCACAGAGCGGGATCCGTGCCTTGGCATTGAGCAACGGCACGACGGCATCGAAGACCTTGCCACCGACGTTTTCGTAATAGATGTCGATGCCCTTGTCGCAGGCCCGCGCCAGTTCCTCGGCAAAATTCGCGCTTTTATGATCGACACAGGCGTCAAAGCCCAGTTCGTCGACCACGTACTTGCATTTTTCCCTGCCGCCCGCAACGCCGACGACACGCAGGCCCTTGATCTTCGCCACCTGGCCGACCACCGAGCCCACCGCACCGGAGGCGGCCGCGACCACCAGGGTTTCCCCGGCCTTGGGTTGGCCAATGTCCATCAATCCCATGTATGCGGTCATGCCCGGCATGCCCAGCACCCCAAGGGCCATCGACGGGCTGGGCAGCCCGGCGGGGATAGGCATCACGTTGCGCCCATCGCTGATGCTGTGGCTCTGCCATCCCGTCGCGCCCACCACCAGATCACCTTCCTGGAATTTCGGGTGCAGCGAGCGCTCCACGCGGCTGACGGCACCACCGGTCATCACCTCATCGATTTCCACCGGCGCGGCGTAGGAAGGCGCGTCGCTCATTCGTCCGCGCATGTAAGGGTCCAGGGACAGGAACAGCGTCTTGAGCAGGATTTGCCCGTCCACCAGGTCCGGTAGTGTCACCTGCTCAAGACGAAAATTGTCCGGGGTGGGTGCGCCTTTAGGGCGGGAGGCGAGGACGATGCGCTGGTTGGAGGTCGATGCTTGTGACATGGAAAGGTCTCCTTGATCGTTGAGTGGCTCTTTATAAGGAGCAGACCCTTTTGAAGGGGGTGTGTTCGATGCTCTTGCCGTTGGACCGCGGTGCCAGCATCGCGAGCAGGCTCGCTCCCACAGGATGACGGTGGCAGACCTGGATTTTGTTAGTACCTTCAGACACTGTGGGAGCGAGCCTGCTCGCGATAGCGGCTTAACAGCCACCGAGGCTTTGGAGCAGAAACAAAAATGCCAGGCGCGATGCCTGGCATTGTGTGTAGCCCATCCCGACCGGGATGGCGAATCAGAACGGCAGCTTCATGCCCGGCGGCAGTTGCATGCCGGCGGTCATGCCGGACATCTTGTCCTGGCTGTTGGCTTCGATCTTGCGCACGGCGTCGTTGACAGCGGCGGCGAACAGCGCTTCGAGCATTTCCTTGTCGTCTTCGCTCAGGCCTTCGACCACGCTTGGGTCGATGCTCACGCGCTTGATGTCGTGGCGACCGGTCATGACCACGGTCACCATATCGCCGCCGGACTTGCCGGTGACTTCGGCGTTGGCCAGTTCTTCCTGCATCTTGGCCATTTTTTCCTGCATCTGCTGAGCCTGCTTCATCAGGCCGGCCATGCCACCTTTCATCATGGGAATCACCTCGAAAGTACTTGGATAAACAACGCGCCCGGCCCGTAGGACCCGACGCCTTCAGTTATGAGCCCTGGGTGACCGGGGCCTCGACAGGTTCGATAGTATCGTGACGGACCACGGCGCCGAACTGTTGCATCATCTGCTGGATGAATGGATCACTGTGGATCGACTCTTCGGCCTCGCGCTGACGGTCGGCACGGCGACGGGACGCGGCCTGGGCCGGAGTCTCCTGCTCGGGCTTGATCAGCTCGATGGTCAACGTCAGGGGGCGCTGGTGGTACTGGTTCAGTGCATCGTTGAGGCGACGCTGCTGGGTCGCGTTGAACAATGCGCTGTGGGCCGGGTCCAGGTGCAACAGCCAGTGATCGCCTTCCACGGAGATCAGCGTGCAGTTGGCGGCGATGCTACCGGTCATGCCGCTGATCGGCAGTCGAGGGAACAGTTCCAGCCATTGCAGCGCCAGCCCGGTGGCCGGCATCGCCGCTGGTTCCGGCTCGGGCTCCGGAGCCGGCTCGGCGGCGTGCTCGCTGGCCAGGTCGTCCAGGTAGCTGTAGGCCGAATCCATGTCCGGCTCGATGTAATCCTCGTCCAGCGGTGGCTCGTCGTCCAGGTCGATGCCCGGCGTGGCGACATCGACGTCGGCCACTGTTGGCTCGGGCACTGGCGCGACGACCCACTCCGGCGCATCGGGCACCACGCTGTCGGGCGTTGGCAATGGCATCGGCGGCAACTCAGGCTGCTCGGCGATGGTCTCCAGGACCGGCTCCACGGCGGGTTGCTGGACAACCTCCGGCTCGATCGGATCGTTCCAGGGCAGGTCGACCACGGCTTCGACGACAGGTTCGGGCGCCGCCTCGACGACCGGTTCGACTTCCGGCTCAGGGGCCGCCGTGACAACGGGTGTCGGGGTCGGTTGTACCACAGGCGCGACCGGAGCCGAAGCCACTGCCGGCGCAACGACGGGCGCGGCAGCCACTGGCTTGGCGGAATCAGCTGTGGCCTGGCTGATCCCCACTGGCTTTAGCGGTTGCCTCGGGGCGTCTGCCGTGTCGGCTGGCCGGAACGCCAGCATTCGCAACAGGACCATTTCGAAGCCGCCGCGCGGATCCGGCGCCAGGGGCAGGTCGCGACGGCCAATCAGGCCCATCTGGTAATAGAACTGCACGTCTTCGGCCGGCAGCGCCTGAGCCAGGGCCAGTACGCGATCACGGTCGCCATGGCCGTTGTCGACACCATCCGGCAAGGCCTGAGCGATGGCGACACGGTGCAGCACGTTGAGAATTTCCGAGAGCACGCCATTCCAGTCCGGCCCCTGCTCGGCCAGGTGACGCACAGCCTCGAGCAGCGCCTTGGCGTCGCCTTCGATCAGCGCATGCAACACGTCATAGACCTGGCCGTGATCGAGGGTACCGAGCATGGCCCGGACATCGGCGGCCATGACCTTGCCTTCACCGAAAGCGATGGCCTGATCGGTCAGGCTCATGGCATCGCGCATCGAACCATCGGCGGCGCGGCCCAGCAGCCACAGCGCATCGTCCTCGAAGGGTACGTTCTCGACACCCAGTACGTGCGTCAGGTGCTCGACGACCCGTTCCGGCGTCATGTTCTTGAGGGAGAACTGCAAGCATCGCGACAAAATCGTTGCGGGAAGTTTCTGCGGGTCAGTGGTCGCCAGGATGAACTTGACGTAGGGCGGTGGTTCCTCGAGGGTCTTGAGCAGCGCATTGAAGGAATGGCTGGAGAGCATGTGCACTTCGTCGATCAGGTAGACCTTGAAGCGCCCACGGCTCGGCGCGTACTGCACGTTGTCGAGCAGTTCGCGGGTGTCTTCGACCTTGGTGCGGCTGGCGGCGTCGATCTCGATCAGGTCGACGAAACGGCCCTCGTCGATTTCCCGGCAGACCGAGCACTCGCCGCAAGGTGTCGAGGTGATGCCGGTTTCACAGTTCAGGCACTTGGCGATGATCCGCGCGATGGTGGTCTTGCCCACACCGCGGGTACCCGTGAACAGGTAGGCATGGTGCAGCCGCTGGCTGTCCAAGGCATTGATCAGAGCCTTGAGCACATGGGTCTGGCCGACCATTTCGCGGAACGAGCGCGGACGCCATTTACGTGCAAGAACCTGATAACTCATCGAAAACCGTCGCAACGAAGGAACATAAGCGGCTAATGCTAGCGGAGCAGGGGCGAAATTGCATCCGGTGTGCTCGTCTAATCTGACTAAGATTGGTCAAGGACTCGGTTGTCGACGCGGTTTTGTACAGTCAGGAGAGTTTATGCGCTCAGCCATGGGGGCTTTGCTGTTGTTGGGTACCAGTTGCTTTGCCGAGGAAGGCCCCTTGCGCTTCGCCGTTACCGACGGCTGGGCGATGCCCATGGTGCAGATCGAACGAGGTCGGCCGACTCAGGGCATCATTCCCGACATCATGACAAGCCTGGCGACCCAGGTAGGGCTGCCGGCGCAATTCCACGTCCTGTCCCGCGCCCGGCTGGACGGCGCCATGAAACACGGCGAAATCGACCTGCGTTGTTATGTCAGCCCCGACTGGGTGAAGGACAGTGGCGATTATTTGTGGAGCATCCCGTTGTTTTTCCAGCGCGACCTGCTCGTCGCCACGGCAAGCACCCCTGCGGCGGTCACACCCGCAACGTTGCCGGAACAAGCCATCGGCACGGTGCTCGGCTATACCTACCCGACCTTGCAACCCTTGTTCGACAGCGGCCAACTGCACCGCGACGACGCCCGCAGCCAGGAACAAGTGCTGGCAAAACTGCTGGCCGGACGTTATCGCTACGGGATCAGTAACCAATGGGCGCTGGACTGGTTCAATCAACGCCATACCGCTGATCGACAACTCCATGAAGTGGCGGTGCTCCAGGAACAGCAGTTGAGCTGCTACGTGCGCAACGATCCGAACATCCCGGCACAACGCATCCTGAGGACATTGCTGAACATGAAGACGTCCGGGGAGATCGACGCAATCATCCGGCTTTACACCGGTCGCAGTGACGTATCGCCGGCCAGCAGCAACGCGCCCTCTCCCTGATCGCTGGGTCGCTGCCGCCATTGTGCCGGCGGGACGAACCCCTGGACCCAGCCGGGGATCTGCTCGGGCGGCATGGGCCGGGCGATGAAGTAACCTTGGGCCACCTCACAGCCCAGGCGCAGCAGCAACTGGCCATGCTCCAGGCTGTCCAGACCCTCGGCGACAACCTCACGGCCAAACGCCCGGGCCAGGCCGATCACTGCTTCGGTCAGCGCCAGGTCGTCCTGGTCGTCGAGAATGTCGCGGACAAAGGTCTTGTCGATCTTGATGGTTTGCGTGCGCAGGTGCTTGAGGTCGTTGAGCGAGCAGTAGCCCGTGCCGAAACCACCCAGAGAAAAACCCACGCCCAACGCCTGGCAGGCCTGGAGGCAAGCACTGACGTGCGCAACGTTTTCCACCGCGACGGATTCGACAATCTGCAGATCCAGCAGGCGTGGCGGTACCGCCGGATGCCGCTCCAGCACCTGACGCAGCCGCTCGACAAAATCCGCCCGCTGGAAATGCCGCACCGAGATATTGATGCTCACCGGCCAGCCCTGCCCCGCCTGCTGCCATTGCTGCAACTGGATGAGTACCTGCTCCATGACCCACTCGCCGATCTCGACGATCAGGTCAGTCTCTTCCACCAGGGGCAGGAACTCCCGAGGCGGCACCAGGCCACGCTGTGGGTGCTTCCAGCGCAGCAGCGCCTCCAGGCCGACCACGGTGCCATGGCGCATATTGACCTTGGGCTGGAAATGCAGCCGCAGCTCATCGTCGGCCAATGCCTGGCGGACCCGTTCGACAGTCTGGTAAGTGGCTCGCACCTCCTTGTCCCGGGACACATCGAACAAGTGGAAACGATTACGACCGCTTTGCTTGGCCACGTACATCGCCTGGTCAGCGTGGCGCAACAAGGTCTCGGCGTCTTCGTTGTCCCACGGGAACAGCGTGACGCCAATGCTGGCGAAGACCTTGATGTCCTTGCCGTCGATGCCATACGGCATGGAAACGGCGATCAATACCCGGTTCAACGCCGCATGCAATTCATCCATCCCACGCACATGGCGCAGCACCAGCACGAATTCATCCCCACCCAGCCGTGCTACCACGTCCTCGCCACGCACAATGCTGCGCAGGCGCCTGGCAACCTCCACCAACAACCGATCGCCGCTGGCATGGCCATAGCCGTCATTGACGGCCTTGAAGCCATCGAGGTCGAGCATGCACACCGCCAGGGGCAGGTTCTCCGCGCGGGAAAACTCCAGGGCCTGATCCAGCAGATCGGACAGATAAGTGCGGTTGGGCAGTCCGGTCAGCACATCGTGACCTACCCGCCATTGCAGCGAATGCAGCAGGCGCCGCTTTTCGCTGACGTCGAAACGAATCGCCAGGTAGCGTTCGATTTGCCCTGTCTGGTCGTCGATCACCGGCACCAGCGTGGTGTCGACCCAGTGCAGCGTACCGTCCTTGGCCCGGTTGCAGATCTCCCCTTTCCAGACCTGGCCCAGGGCAATGGTGCGCCACATGGCGCTGAAGAACTCGTCAGGGTGTTGGCCGGAATTGAGCAGGCGATGATTGGCGCCCAGCAACTCATCGCGCCGGTAACCAAAAAGGCTGCAAAATTGATCGTTGACGTAGGTGATGCGCCCGCTCAGATCGGTTTCGGAAAAAATCGCGGCGGCGTCAACGGCTCTGCGGTACTTCTTATCCATCGAAGCAGTCATCCATGAGTCAGGCTCATTTGTCGCGCGCGGTTGCACCGCCTTCAAGACAGGCGAAAATCAACTAGGCTCAAACACTTTGAGAAAAGCCGGAGCGCGGGCCCTGGTGGTGCCAAGGCAAGGCTTCGGCCCTTGCCTTGTATCGCGGCAAGAAACGCAAGGACCGGTCTGCGCACACACCCAGGCTTCTGAAGCAGGTCACCAAATGCCCGTGCCAAAGGCCGATTCTACGAAACACATCACACTTTGCAAAGCAAGGTGATGGATCAAGCGGTTGCCTAATGCGAAAATCTATCGTTAAGTTCTTGATTCTAAATGGGAATTAAGCGATGCAAATTTCAAGTTTGGGTCCAGCCATCAGACGCTACCGCAAAGTAGCGGGGCTTACTCAGGCTGAACTTGGCGAAAAAACCGGTTTTGACCCCAAAACCATCAGCCGCTTTGAAACCGGCACCTACACCCCCAGCGTCGAAGCCTTGTTCCTGCTTGCCAATGTGCTGGATGTACAACTGAAAGCCTTTTTTGCCGACATGGATGACGAGGACGAACAGCGTGCGTATCTGTTCGGTGTCATACACAGAGCCACCCCGAAGGATCTGGGAAAGCTGATCGCAGCGGTCGACCAGGCCTTGTCCAAGCCTTGACGCTATGAAAGAGAAGCCTGGCCTGTCGATGCGAGACAGGCCAGGCTTCTCTTTGCTCGCTTGCCCAATTCCGAGGGTGACGCAAGACATAATGTCGCGTTGACATCGCCCACCACGAACCCGGACTATCAACGCGCTGATTCCTGCGTCCCTATGACGCCTATGACTCGTCTACACAATAAAATCCCAGGGGACATCGTGCATAAACTTTCGATCATTCTTGTTTCGATACTCGCCACCGGCTGCACCGCCAAATACGCGCAACAAGAAGTATTCCCCAACCCTGGAAAACTTGATCGGCAAATGCCCGTCACCATCGCCACACCGGTTGACGGCCGCTACGAAACGACACCCTATCCTGCCTCCGGCGATATGACAGCTGCCGCCACCAAGACAGCATTCTCTTATTACACCAACCGTGTGACGGTAACGGGCACGTGCCATGAATTGAACTGCCTGAGGCAGAACAACCCTTCGGGCTACTACGTCATCCCGGAAATCCTCCATTGGGAAGAACGCGCCACAGAATGGTCGGGCCTCCCCGACAAAATTGAAGTGAAGCTCGCCATTTATGGCCCGACTGGGGCACAGCCGCTGGGGTCTGCGATCCTGTCCGGTAAAAGTAAGTGGGCGACTTTCGGCGGGGATCACCCACAGGATCTTTTACAAGAGCCGATTAATGAGTATGTGAAAGCTCAGTACTGACTGTAGGGGCCCGTCCTGCCGATGCACAGGGCCGCCCTCCTTATCGACGCTCGATTGCCCCGCCCAGCCAAAACCCGGACAGCAGAAAGCACCGATCGATATCGATCAGCAAAACGAAAGGAAATTTTGAATTTGGCAAACCTTGCGAACGAAGGCTTGGGCGTTATGGAGGCAACCCCACCAGCCACACCCCGGCACACAATGTTCCCGCTGTGGCTGCTTCCTTCCGGATCTGACCAGGTTCACGGGTAATCGTTGCGGGGGGACCGATGGGGTCACCATAACGACGCCCGCCTGACGGCGAGCCGCGCCATTGTACCTATCTGGCAAGAAGTTACAACCGTTCGTGCCGGATAAAAAAACTGAAGATGTTCAAGCACTTGCTGTGGGGGCTTCAACGTTAACGCTGGCTGACCCAGCGCTTTCGCGAACAAGCCCGCTCCCACAGGAGATCAGTGGTGAACACTGGATCTGTGGACACCCGTGTACCCGTGTGGGAGCGGGCTTGCTCGCGAAGACAGTGGCACATTCAACATGGATGCAAGCCGACCCACCGCCATCGCGAGCAGGCTCGCTCCCACAGGGAACCTGTAGTGAAGTCGTAATAGATTGAATCTTTCAACCAACTGTTTGTGACCAACTATGGCCTTGAATCATTGTCGATGCTAAAGGGCCGATCATGACGACGTATTACAAACTACCACTGGACAGAACGGCCCATACTCACCATTGGAAGCTTGCGCCCGAACTTGAACATTGAAATAAACAGGCCGGGAGCCGCCACTGACGCCTATTTCATGTCGGTACCAGCCACGCCCGTCCGGTTTCACTTGGGTTGCGGGAACGAACTGCGGCTGTCCAGTTGCCACCGCCGTTACTTTAAACGTGTGACCCGCAATCTGATCGGGCCGAACATTATCCGAGATTTGCCAAGCCAATATAATGGTGTATTGGGTCAGTCCGGCCTGGGCAAGCCCCCGAGGCGCATTGGGAATGGTTGTCGCTTTATCTGCTTCATCATGTTTCATCGTATTTTCCATAATAAATATAGCCATCATCCATGGCGGCCTTAGGGTAAAGGAAAATTTGAATATAAAATCACTATCAAAACAAATGGCATCACTTTAACGCTGCCTAGCCTCCTAACGAGGCAGGCAAAACCCAGCGCGAGAACAAAGTTACATCAGCACCTCATCCGCCCGACCACCCTCCTCCTGAATCACCAGATGGATGAAATGCAACTTGGTGATGACGGCGGCGGGCACGACGAACGGATAGAAATCCGGCTGGCCCATACTGCGGGACAGTTCGTTGAGCATCCCGGCCAGTTCGATCCAGGCGTTGACGAACGAGAGGAAGGCCGTACCCCCGGTGTGCTCGGGGTCGTACAAGGTCTCGGGCGGAAAAGGCTGGTAGTCGATATCCATTTCCCGAGCACTCATGCCAAAACCCAGCGCCGTGTCCACCGCATCCATCATGTGCAGATAGTGGGCCCAGGTTTCCGCCCAGTCTTCCCAGGGATGCATGGTGGCGTAGGCGCTGACGTAATGGGTTTGCCAGTCCAGCGGCGCTCCCTGCTGATAATGCCGCTCCAAGGCTTCGGAATAACTGGCACGCTCATCGCCGAACAGCTCGCGAAACGCCTCGAGCCAGTGGCTGTTGGCGATCAGCCGATCCCAGTAGTAGTGCCCCACCTCATGCCGGAAATGTCCGAGCAGGGTGCGATACGGTTCGCGCATCTGCTGACGCACGTATTCGCGATGGGCATCGTCGGCTTCTTTGATATCGAGGGTGACCAGTCCGCTGGCGTGACCTGTGGTCGGAGGCGTGCCATCGGGATCGACGCCAATGAAATCGAAAGCCAAGCCGATGTTTTCGTCGACGATTTTCGGGATCACCGGCAAGCCGAGGGTGATCAGTTGCGCCACCAGCCGGCGCTTGGCCGTTTCGACCTTGCGCCAGCGCTCGGGGTTTTCCGGGATCGACAAATCGGGAATGGTGCGATTCAGGCTGCAAGCAATGCACAAGGCATCATGTCCGTTGGCCGGCAACAGCCAGTTGCACGCCGCCGGGGTATCGAGGTTGGCGCAGCGGCGGAACAGCCCGGCTTGCGGGTCGGCGTCCAGCGTCCAGGTGTCGGGTTGCTCGCCCGGTTGCAAGGACGACAGGCGGCTCCGTTCAGGCTGATAGCCAAGCGCCGCCAGGCAGGCCAGGCATTGGCTGTTGCGAAAAAACAAGGACTGGCCGCAACGGCACGACCAGATCTTGCTATTGCGTGAGCGATCGCCCATGAAAGGCGCGGCGATGCGTGAGCTCAGTTGTTCGAAGAAGCGGTACATGGCGATCTCTCCCTGGAGCCTGCAAGACTAGATCACCCTGCGTCCATGATCGTTCCGCGTTATCCGCAGCTGGCACCAGATAAACCGTGGCGAGGGGATTTATCCCCGCTGGGTCGCGCAGCGGCCCCAAAGAAGCTGGACACTATCCACCTACATATACAGCGACAGATCTGGGGCTGCTGCGCAGCCCAGCGGGGATAAATCCCCTCGCCACAAAAGCGAGTGTCCACTCAGATAGGGATGCCATGATCAGTTAGGAACTTGGCAAAAGCTTGTTCGTCTAGGACTTCAATCCCCAGCTCATTGGCCTTGGTCAGCTTCGACCCCGCCCCCGGCCCAGCCACGACGCAATGGGTTTTCGCCGATACCGAACCGGCTACCTTGGCCCCCAGGCTCTCCAGCTTGTCCTTGGCGACATCGCGGCTCATCAACTCCAGCGAACCGGTCAATACCCAGGTATGTCCCGCCTCGGGCAAGCCTTCGACAACTTTCTTCTCACTCTGCCAATGCATGCCGAAGTCCCGCAACTGTCGTTCCGCGGCTTCGGCCTGCTGGCGATTGGCGGCGACAGTGAAGAACTCGCGTACGGCGTTGGCCTGTTTCTCCGGCAGGGCCTGGCGCATGTCCAGCCAGTCGGCGTTCATCACAGCTTCGAGTGAGCCGAACTTGTCCGCCAGTTTCTGTGCCCCGCCCGGCCCGACCGAGGGAATGTGCAGCTTGTCGAGAAAGCCGCCCAGGGTGGTGCTGGCGGAGAATTCGGCGCCCAGCTCGCCCTGGTCCTGGATATCGAGACCATGACGCAGCAGATCCTTGATCACCTCGCGGTTGTGCGAGTCTTCGAAGAAGCTGTGGATCTCGTGGGCCACTTCCAGGCCGACGTCGGGCAAGTACGTGAGCACCTGGGGCAAGGCCGCCTGCACGCGTTCCAACGAACCGAGGGAGCGAGCCAGGACCTTGGCGGTCTCCTCGCCCACATCGGGGATGCCGAGGGCGTAGATGAAACGCGCCAGGCTCGGTTTTTTGCTGTCGACGATGGCCGCCAGCAGATTCTTGCTCGACAGTTCGGCGAAGCCTTCCAGGTCGACTATCTGCTCAAAGGTCAGGGCATACAGATCGGCAGGCGAACCCACCAGCCCCTCGTCCACCAACTGCTCCACGCTCTTTTCACCCAAGCCCTCGATGTCCATGGCCCGGCGCGACACGAAGTGAATGATCGCCTGCTTGAGCTGTGCGCCGCAGGCCAGGCGACCGACGCAGCGGTACACCGCGCCTTCGCTGATGGTCTCGCGACCCTTGCTGCGCTTGATCAGTTGCGTGCGCTCCACATGGGAGCCACACACCGGGCACTGTTGCGGGATTTCAACAGGGCGGGCGTTTTCCGGGCGACGTTCGGTGACGACTTGCACCACTTGCGGGATCACGTCCCCGGCACGACGGATGATCACGGTGTCGCCGATCATAAGGCCTAGACGCGCCACTTCGTCCATGTTGTGCAAAGTGGCATTGGCCACGGTCACGCCTGCCACCTTGACCGGCTTGAGCCGCGCCACGGGTGTCACGGCGCCAGTGCGACCGACCTGGAACTCGACGTCCAACAGTTCGGTGAGTTCTTCAGAGGCCGGGAATTTATGGGCGATGGCCCAGCGTGGCTCCCGGGCGCGGAAACCCAGTTCGCGCTGGGAGGCAATGCTGTTGACCTTGAACACCACACCGTCGATTTCATAGGGCAGCGCGTTGCGCCGTTCGCCAATGTCGCGGTAGTAATCCAGGCATTCATCGATACCGTGGGCCAGTTTCAGTTCGCGACTGATGGGCAAGCCCCAGGCCTTGAGCTGCTTGAGATTGCCGATGTGGGTATCGGCAATGTCCGCGGTCACCTGGCCGATGCCGTAGCAGCAGAACTCCAAGGGACGGTTGGCGGTTATCTTCGAATCCAATTGGCGCAAACTGCCGGCCGCCGCGTTGCGCGGGTTGGCGAAGGTCTTGCCGCCTGCCTCCAACTGCGTGGCATTGAGGCGCTCGAAGCCAGCCTTGGACATGTACACCTCGCCGCGCACTTCCAACAGCGGCGGCCAGCCACTGCCCTGCAATTTGAGGGGAATGTTGCGCACGGTGCGTACGTTGACGCTGATGTCTTCGCCGGTGGTGCCGTCACCACGGGTGGCACCGCGTACCAACATGCCGTCCTGGTACAGCAGGCTGACCGCCAGGCCATCGAGCTTCGGCTCGCAGCTGTATTCCACCGCCGCGCCACCGCCCAGCAAGTCGCCCATGGGCAGGTCGAGACCTTCGGTCACCCGCCGGTCGAACTCGCGCATGGTGGTTTCGTCGAAGGCGTTGCCCAGGCTGAGCATCGGGATCTCGTGACGGACCTGGCTGAAGGCCGACAGCGCCACGCTGCCGACCCGCTGAGTCGGGGAGTCGCTGGTCACCAACTCCGGATGCTGCTCTTCCAGAGCCTTGAGCTCGTGGAACAGGCGGTCGTACTCGGCGTCCGGGATGCTCGGCTCATCGAGGACGTGGTAGCGGTAGTTATGCTGGTCCAGCTCGGTGCGCAGCTGTTGGATACGGGTTTCGACGGCAGTCATGGGTGTTCTCTCATAAAGCAAAAGAGCAGCCGAGGCTGCTCAATTTCTTGAAATCATCGGCAGTCGGACCTGAGCCCGCCGAACATACAACCTGTGGCGAGGGGATTTATCCCCGCTGGGCTGCGAAGCAGTCCCAAAGCCAACGACTCAACTAGCTGATAAGGCCAAGGCGCCAGGATTGAGGGCTGCTGCGCAGCCCAGCGAGGATAAATCCCCTCGCCACAAAAGCCCTTCAGCCAGAAAACCCTGCCGACTTCAGCGCTTCTGGGTCAGCGCCCGGCGCTCGAATTCGACGATACGCTGGCGGTAGTGTTCGATGGTCTGGGCGGTCAGCACGCTGCGCTGGTCATCCTTCAACTCACCGTTGAGTTCCTGGGACAGCTTGCGCGCCGCGGCCACCATCACATCGAAGGCCTGCTTGGGATGACGCGGGCCTGGCAGGCCGAGGAAGAAGCTGACGGCCGGGGTGCTGAAATGGTCGATGTCGTCCAGGTCGAACACGCCTGGCTTGACCGCGTTGGCCATGGAGAACAACACCTCGCCATTGCCGGCCATGCTCTCGTGACGGTGGAAAATGTCCATCTCACCGAAACGCAAGCCGCTTTCCAGGATGTTCTGCAGCAACGCCGGGCCCTTGAAGCCAGCCGGGTCGCGGCAGATCACGCTGATCACCAGCACTTCTTCGGCCTGGGCCTGGTCTTTGTCGGCGCTCGAGGTCTTGCTCTCGTCCGGGAAATCGTTGTCGCGGCTGCTGAAGCTCGGGCCACCATCCAGGTCGAGGTTCAGGTTCAAATCCCCTTGGGACGGCTCGCTGTTGCGCTTGCCGCGCTTGGAACCCGACTCCCGTGGCTCACGTACCGGCGCACTCATCGACGGCAGGTCATGCTCGTCCAGCTGCGGCTCCTTGTGGGTGTCCAGCACCCGGGGCGGGCCCAGCAGCTCGGCGTTGTCATCCTCATCGGGCAGGTTCGACAGGCTGCGATCCAGGCGAAACTTCAGCTTCCCCTTGCCGCCGCGCATGCGACGCCAGCCGTCGAAAAGAATACCGGCAATGACAATGATGCCGATGACGATCAGCCACTCGCGCAGACCGATTTCCATGTAATCCCGTGCCTCTATAAAAATGCTGAAAAATAAGGGGTTTAGCTATTTGCAAACCGCTTTAAAACGTGGCGCCAACTCTATGTTCTGAATGGCGTTTTGCCCACGCACACGAAAAATTGACATTAAACTAGCACGACCAAAGATAACTTTACACCGTCTGTCGCACAGGCTCGTGCCCAATCTGTGAATTGAACAACAGGCGCAAGGGTAAAAAATACCTACATCGTTCCCGGTAAATGCCCTACAACACCTGCCTCAGGCATCCACCATGGCCATGGCCTCCTCCACATCTACCGCCACCAGCCGCGAACAGCCTGGCTCATGCATCGTCACGCCCATCAGCTGATCGGCCATTTCCATGGCGATCTTGTTGTGGGTGATGTAGATGAATTGCACCGTTTCGGACATCTCCTTCACCAGCCGTGCGTAACGGCCTACGTTAGCGTCATCCAACGGTGCATCGACTTCGTCGAGCATGCAGAACGGCGCCGGGTTCAATTTGAAGATGGCAAATACCAGGGCCAATGCGGTCAGCGCCTTCTCGCCACCGGAGAGCAAATGGATGGTGCTGTTCTTCTTGCCAGGAGGACGCGCCATGATGGTCACCCCTGTATCGAGTAAATCTTCGCCCGTCAGTTCCAAGTAGGCGCTGCCTCCACCGAAAACTTTTGGGAAAAGTGCCTGTAAACCGCCGTTGATCTGATCAAAGGTATCCTTGAAGCGGTTGCGGGTTTCCTTGTCGATCTTGCGAATGACGTTTTCCAGGGTCTCCAGCGCTTCCACCAGATCGTCGTTCTGGGCATCCAGGTAGCGCTTGCGCTCGGACTGTTGCTGGTATTCGTCGATGGCCGCCAGGTTGATCGCCCCCAGGCGCTGGATGCGCTGGGCAATGCGCTCCAGCTCCTCCTCGGCTTCCTTCTCGTTCGCCCCGGCCACCAGGGTGGCGAGTACGCCATCAAGGTCGTAGCCGTCTTCGAGCAATTGGTCCTGCAAGGCTTTGCGCCGCACCGTCAGCGCCTGCCATTCCATGCGCTGCTGCTCCATCTGGCCGCGGATCAGTTGCGATTGCTGCTCGGCCTGGCTGCGGCGCTTCTCGGCGTCGCGCAGTTCGCGATCGGCGTCCTCCAGAGCGATCTGTGCCGTCTTGAGCTCCTCGTCGACGCTCATGCGCTTGTCGAGCAACTCTTCGAGCTTGAGGCGCAGCTCTTCCAGCGGCGCTTCACCCTCCTCCAGATTGAGGCTCAACTGCTCGCGTTTTTCGGTCAGGCGCTCGGACTGCATTTCCAGCCGCTCCAATGCCTGGCGCGTGGAGTCGTGCTGGGCCTTGAGCGAGCCCAGGCGCACCGCCAACTGATGGGCATGATCCTTGTGCTGCCGCGCTTCCTGGCGTACCCGGTCCAGGCGTTCGCGCAGGCTGTCGCGCTGAGCCAGCAGTAGCTCGCGTTGTTCGGTGTCCAAGGCCATGGCATCGAGGGCTTCCTGCAACTGCAAGCGCGCCTCACCGATCTGTTCGTGTTCCAGCGCCCGTTGCTCGCCCAGTTCGGCGATCTCTTCTTCGAGGCGGGTGCGGCGCAGGGCCAACTGTTCGACCTTGGCCTTGCCGGCCGACAACTGCGCCTTGAGCTCGCCTTGCTGGCGCGCTTCGTCCTGCAACAGCCGCCGCAAATGTTCGCGGCCGTTCTCCTGTTGACGCTGTTGCGCCCGCAGGTTCTGCAATTCGGTTTCCAGGGCCTCGACGCTGGCCTCGCGTTCTTCGCGCTCGGCACTCAGGCGCTGGATCTCCTGGCCGCGGGCGAGCATGCCGCTCTCGGCTTCGCTGGCCCGACGCACCCGCAGGAAATGCCGGCCAACCCAGTACCCGTCGCGGCTGATCAGGCTTTCGCCTGGGGCCAATTGCCCGCGCAAGGCCAAGGCCTGCTCGAGACTGTCCACCGGTTTGACCTGCCCCAGCCACGGCGACAGATCGACCTGGGCCTCGACCTTATCCAGCAAACTGCCGGGGATTCGTACCCCGTCGCCAGCCGGACTGAGCAGGCGCAAGTCGCCCTGGGTGAAACCTGACAGGTCGAAGCCGCCAAAGTCATCCACCAGTACCGCTTGCAGGTCGGCGCCCAGCACGGTTTCCACCGCAAGCTCCCAACCAGCGTCGACCTTCAAACCTTCGGCCAGTCGCGGACGTTCGGCCAGGTGCTGGTCGCGCAGCCATTCGGCGGTGCCGGTGCCCGGGTCCAACGCGGCTTGCTGCAAGGCCTCCAGCGAAGCCAGGCGCCCATTGAGCCGCTGCAACTCACCTTGGGCCTGTTGTTGGTTCTGCAAAGCCAGTTGCAAGGCCTGGCGCAGTTCTTCAAGCCGCTCGACCTGGGCATCTTCGCTGGCTTGCAAGTCTTCGAGGGTGGCTTCGCTGGCTGCCAGTTGCTCGCTCAGATCCAGAATCGCTGCGTCTTCCGGGTCCGCCGCGAGTAAGGCGCGTTCTTCGGCCAGCCGGCGCTGACGTTCGGCCAGGCGCTCCATGCTGGTTTCCAACTGCTGGATGCGCGACTGCTGGACTTCAGCCTGACGCCGCGGCTCGGCCGAGGTCAGGTTGAAGCTGTCCCATTGCTCTTGCCAGCCGTGCATGCTCAGTTCAGCTTCTTCCAGGGCCGCGGCAGCCTCTTCAGCGGCGGCACTGGTGATTTCCTGTTCCGGTGTGAGCCGGTCCAGTTCCTCGCCAAGGGTCAGCAGCAAGGTGCGGTCGTGGCCCAGGTGCGATTCGGTCTCCAGGCGCGCCCGCTCGGCTTCCTTCAAATCATCCTGCAACTGCCGCAGCCGTTG
Source organism: Pseudomonas sp. DF11 (assembly GCF_058148565.1). Taxonomy (NCBI): domain Bacteria; kingdom Pseudomonadati; phylum Pseudomonadota; class Gammaproteobacteria; order Pseudomonadales; family Pseudomonadaceae; genus Pseudomonas; species Pseudomonas sp. DF11. The sequence goes on along the minus strand of NZ_JBYVYN010000005.1, from coordinate 345,441 downwards.
CTGGCCATGCTGGATGCTCTGCTCGACCCGGGCGATGTCGCCGCCCACGGAATAGAAGCGCCCCTGCACCAGATTGAAGCGTTCGGACAGGTCATGGTGCCCGTCACGCAGGCGCTCGATGGCGGCGTCGGCGTTACGCTGCTCAGCCACCAGTGCTTCGAAGCTGACCTCCTGGTTGCCGATGATCGCCTCGCGCTGGCCGACCTGCTCATTCAACGCCTGCCAACGCAGGGCCGAGAGCTGGGCCTTGAGCTGACGCTCCTCGCCCTTGTACTCCTGATACTTCTTGGCCGCCTCGGCCTGACGGTGCAAGCGCTCCAACTGGCGTTCGAGCTCTTCGCGCAGGTCGGTCAGGCGCGCGAGGTTTTCGTGGGTGCGACGAATACGGTTTTCAGTCTCGCGGCGGCGCTCCTTGTATTTGGAGATGCCGGCGGCTTCTTCGATGAAGTTGCGCAGGTCCTCGGGCTTGGCCTCGATCAGCTTGGAGATCATGCCCTGTTCGATGATCGAGTAGCTGCGCGGGCCCAGGCCGGTGCCGAGGAAAATATCGGTGATGTCGCGACGTCGGCACTTGGTACCGTTGAGGAAATAACTGTTCTGGCTGTCGCGGGTCACTTTGCGACGAATGGAGATTTCCGCATAGGCCGCATACTCGCCCACCAGGGTGCTGTCGGAGTTGTCGAACACCAGTTCGATGCTGGCCTGGCTCACCGGTTTGCGGCTGGTGGAGCCGTTGAAGATGACGTCGGTCATCGACTCGCCGCGTAGGTTCTTGGCCGAGCTCTCGCCCATCACCCAACGCACGGCGTCGATGATGTTCGACTTGCCGCACCCATTGGGCCCGACCACCGCCGCCATGTTACTGGGGAAGTTCACCGTGGTCGGGTCGACGAAGGATTTGAACCCCGCCAGCTTGATGCACTTGAGCCGCACGTCAGGCCGCCGTCAGGGCAGAAACCACCAGATCGCAGCTGCGCTGGGCGTAGGCCGTGAGCACGATGCGGATCTGCGGCAAATCACGGGCCAGCACGGCGGCAAGCAGGCGCTGGAACAGGTCGAGGAACTCGCTCATTTCCGCCTTGCGCTGCTCCAGAGCCAGGAAATAGGCACGGCTCATGGCCGGCTGCAGGTTCTCGACGGTTTCCTGCAGGTACGGGTTGTTGGCAAAGGGATAGGCGGCGCGCATCACGCTGAAGCTTTCATCGACGAAGGTGCGGATGTCCTGGTGCGCGTAGGCGTCGTTGAGGCGCTGCTGGATCGCCAAGAACGGCGCCATGTCGGCCTGTTCTTTCCAGCCATGAGCCACGGCGTTGCCCAGCAGGATGTACAGCTCGCTCATCAACGCGCAGAGGCTGCGTACCTTGTGTTCGGTGAGCTCGGTGACGTGGGCGCCACGGCGCGGCAGGATCGCGATCAAATGGCGTCGCTCCAGGATCAGCAAGGCCTCGCGGACCGAGCCGCGGCTGACGTTGAGCGCCAGAGTGACCTTCTGCTCCTGGATGCGCTCTCCCGGTTTCATTTCGCCGCGAATGATGCGTTCGGCGAGGTGATGGGCGATTTGCTCGGCGAGGCTGTCCGGGGCCTTGAACGTCATGGTTGTCCTTCAAACTCTTCGATCTGCACAAGCGGCGCAGTGTAGCGCACTCGACACGTCATGGCGCAGGGCCTGCACCGGGTTTTTGGCACGATATAAGCAAATTTTTCAGTAGTGCAGACCTTGTGGGAGCGGGCTTGCTCGCGAAGAAGCCAGTCCGTGAGCGAGAAATTTTCCGACACAAACGCCGTCTTCGCGAGCAAGCCCGCTCCCACATGGATTTGCGCTTAACTGATAGAAGTAGGACATCGCCCAAGGACCAATACCCGAACCCCATTGTTCATCGACAAAACAGATTTTCCTGACCTTTAAGTCAGAAAATCGTTGACCGAAAAGTCAGACCTGATAAATTCAGGTCCAGTCGGTACAACAATAATGAGTCTGCGAGGCCTTCCGTGATCCAGTTTTTACTCAACCAGGAACTCCGTAGCGAGCACGCCCTGGACCCGAACCTGACCGTGCTCAACTATTTGCGCGAACACGTTGGTAAACCAGGCACCAAGGAAGGCTGCGCCAGCGGCGACTGTGGCGCGTGCACTGTGGTGGTGGGCGAATTGCACACGGACGAAAAAGGCCAGGTGCGCATTCGCTATCGCAGCCTTAATTCGTGCCTGACTTTCGTCTCGTCCCTGCACGGCAAGCAATTGATCAGCGTCGAAGACCTCAAGCACCAGGGCCAACTGCACAGCGTCCAGCAAGCGATGGTCGATTGCCACGGTTCGCAATGCGGTTTCTGCACCCCGGGCTTCGTCATGTCGCTGTTCGCCCTGCAAAAGAACAGCGAGCAAGCCGACGCTCATAAAGCCCATGAAGCCTTGGCCGGTAACCTGTGCCGTTGCACCGGCTATCGGCCGATCCTGGCCGCCGCCGAACAGGCCTGTTGCGGCAAGCAGCCGGACCAGTTCGACGCCCGCGAGGCCGAGACCATCGCCCGTCTCAAAGCCATCGCCCCGACCGAGACCGGCGAGCTCAATAGCGGCGACAAGCGCTGCCTGGTGCCACTGACCGTGGCCGACCTGGCCGATCTCTACGACGCTTACCCCCAGGCACGGCTGTTGGCCGGTGGTACCGACCTGGCCCTGGAAGTCACGCAGTTCCACCGGACCTTGCCGGTGATGATCTACGTAGGCAACGTCGCTGAACTCAAGCGCATCGAGCGCTTCGACGATCGTTTGGAGATCGGCGCCGCCACTCCGCTTTCCGATTGCTACGAGGCCCTGAAAGCCGAATACCCGGACTTCGGCGAACTGCTGCAGCGCTTCGCCTCGCTGCAGATCCGCAACCAGGGCACCCTGGGCGGCAACATCGGCAACGCCTCGCCGATTGGCGACTCGCCGCCCCTGCTGATCGCCCTCGGCGCGCAGATCGTGTTGTGCAAAGGCCAGACCCGTCGCACCCTGGCCCTGGAAGACTATTTCATCGATTACCGGGTCACCGCCCGCCAGGAAAGCGAATTCATCGAAAAAATCATCGTGCCCCGGGCCAGTGCCGCACAGGCGTTCCGCGCCTACAAGGTGTCCAAGCGCCTGGACGATGATATTTCCGCCGTGTGCGCCGCGTTCAACCTGCGCATCGACAACGGCGTGGTTCGCGACGCCCGCGTGGCCTTCGGCGGGATGGCCGCGACCCCCAAGCGCGCCACGCATTGTGAAGCCGCCTTGATCGGCGCCCAGTGGAACGACAGCACGGTCGAGCGCGCCTGTGTCGCCCTGGCCGAGGACTTCACCCCGCTGTCGGACTTCCGCGCCAGCAAGGAATACCGCCTGCTCAGCGCCCGCAATCTGTTGCGCAAGTACTTCATCGAACTGCAAACGCCGCACATCGAGACTCGGGTGACCGCTTATGTCTAACCATCACGCCGTAGAAAAGACCCAAGCCGAACTGGCCGAGCTGTTCGCCCGCGACCTGGCCACTGGCGTGGGCCGCAGCGTCAAGCATGACAGCGCCGCCAAGCATGTGTCCGGCGAGGCGCAGTACATCGATGACCGCCTGGAATTCCCCAACCAGTTGCACGTCTATGCCCGGCTGTCGGACCGCGCTCACGCCCGGATCCTGCGCATCGACACTACGCCCTGCTACGCCTTCGAAGGCGTGCGCATCGCCATCACTCACGCAGACATTCCGGGCCTCAAGGACATCGGCCCGTTGCTGCCCGGCGATCCGCTGCTGGCCATCGATGACGTGCAGTTCGTCGGCCAACCGGTGCTGGCCGTCGCCGCCAAGGACCTGGAAACCGCGCGCAAGGCCGCGATGGCGGCCATCGTCGAGTACGAAGACCTGGAACCGGTGCTGGACGTGGTCGAAGCCTTGCGCAAACGACACTTCGTGCTCGACAGCCACACCCACCAACGGGGTGATTCGGCCGCGGCCCTGGCAAGCGCCGAGCATCGCATCCAAGGCTCGCTGCACATCGGCGGCCAGGAACACTTTTACCTGGAAACCCAGATCTCCTCGGTGATGCCCACCGAAGATGGCGGCATGCTCGTCTACTGCTCGACCCAGAACCCCACCGAAGTGCAGAAACTGGTGGCCGAAGTGCTGGGCGTGTCGATGAACAAGGTCGTGGTGGATATGCGCCGCATGGGCGGCGGCTTCGGCGGCAAGGAAACCCAAGCCGCCAGCCCGGCGTGCCTGTGCGCAGTCATCGCCCACCTCACCGGCCAGCCGACCAAGATGCGCCTGCCCCGTGTGGAAGACATGCTGATGACCGGCAAGCGCCACCCGTTCTACATCGAATACGACGTGGGCTTCGACAGCACCGGGCGCCTGCACGGCATCGCCCTGGAACTGGCCGGCAACTGCGGTTGCTCGCCGGACCTGTCGGCGTCGATCGTCGACCGGGCGATGTTCCATGCCGACAACGCCTATTACCTGGGCGACGCGACCATCAACGGCCACCGCTGCAAGACCAACACCGCGTCGAACACCGCTTACCGGGGTTTCGGCGGGCCGCAAGGCATGGTCGCCATCGAAGAGGTGATGGATGCCATCGCCCGGCACCTGGGACTCGATCCGCTGGCGGTGCGCAAGGCCAACTACTACGGCAAGACCGAGCGCAACGTTACCCATTACTACCAGACCGTCGAGCACAACATGCTCGAGGAAATGACCGCCGAGCTTGAAGCGAGCAGCCAGTACGCCGAGCGCCGCGAAGCGATCCGCCGCTACAACGCAGGCAGCCCGATCCTGAAAAAAGGCCTGGCGCTGACCCCGGTGAAATTCGGTATTTCCTTTACCGCCAGTTTCCTCAACCAGGCAGGTGCCTTGATCCACGTCTACACCGACGGCAGCATCCACCTGAACCATGGCGGTACCGAAATGGGCCAGGGCCTGAACACCAAGGTCGCGCAAGTGGTGGCCGAGGTATTCCAGGTGGAAATGGACCGGGTGCAGATCACCGCGACCAACACCGACAAAGTGCCGAACACCTCGCCCACCGCCGCCTCCAGTGGCGCCGACCTGAACGGCAAAGCCGCGCAGAATGCCGCCGAAACCATCAAGCGGCGCTTGGTGGAGTTCGCCGCGCGGCAGTACAAGGTCAGCGAAGAAGACGTGGAATTCCACAACGGCCATGTACGGGTTCGCGATCACATCCTGACGTTCGAGGCGCTGGTGCAACAGGCGTATTTCGCCCAGGTCTCGCTGTCGAGCACCGGTTTCTACAAGACCCCGAAAATCTACTACGACCGCAGCCAGGCCCGTGGTCGGCCGTTCTATTACTACGCCTTTGGCGCGGCCTGTGCCGAAGTGATCGTCGACACCCTCACCGGCGAGTACAAGATGCTGCGCACCGACATCCTCCACGACGTCGGCGCCTCGCTGAACCCGGCCATCGACATCGGCCAGGTCGAGGGCGGTTTCATCCAGGGCATGGGTTGGCTGACCATGGAAGAGCTGGTGTGGAACGACAAGGGCAAGCTGATGACCAACGGTCCGGCCAGCTACAAGATCCCCGCCGTGGCCGACATGCCGCTGGATCTGCGGGTCAAGCTGGTGGAAAACCGCAAGAACCCCGAAGACACGGTGTTCCACTCCAAGGCCGTGGGCGAACCGCCGTTCATGCTCGGCATCGCCGCGTGGTGCGCGATCAAGGACGCCGTGGCGAGCCTGGGGGATTACCGGCACCAACCGAAAATCGACGCCCCGGCGACACCGGAGCGGGTGTTGTGGGGGTGTGAGCAGATGCGCGGATTGAGGGTGGCGAAGGTTGGGGAAGCTGAAACCGAGTTGGCTTCGCTCTAAGACCGCGGCGCAGCCAATCGCGAGCAGGCTCGCTCCCACAGAGAATTGTGAACACCAGCCAATGTGGGAGCGAGCCTGCTCGCGATGAGGCCCGAACAGACAACAGAAATGTTGAGGTGAACTATGTACAACTGGATCAGCGCCCTCGCCGACCTGCAAGATCGCGGCGAACCCTGTGTGCTGGTGACGATCATCGAAGAGCTCGGCTCAACCCCGCGCAACGCCGGTTCTAAGATGGTCATCAGCGCCAGCCAGACGTTCGACACCATCGGTGGCGGGCACCTGGAATACAAGGCCATGGAGATTGCCCGGCACATGCTCGCCAGCGGCCAGCAAAGCACCCATCTGGAGCGCTTCAGCCTCGGCGCCAGCCTGGGCCAGTGCTGCGGCGGCGTGACCGTGTTGCTGTTCGAACCCATGGGCCAGGTCCAGGCGCAGATCGCCGTGTTCGGCGCCGGCCATGTCGGTCGTGCCTTGGTGCCGTTGCTGGCGAGCCTGCCCTGCAAGGTGCGCTGGATCGACTCACGGGAAGCCGAGTTTCCCGAACACCTGCCCCACGGCGTGCGCAAGATCGTGACTGAAGACCCGCTGGATGAGGTCGACGAATTGCCCGCCGGCAGTTACTGCATCGTCATGACCCACAACCACCAGCTCGACCTAGAGCTGAGCGCCGCGATTCTCAACCGCAACGACTTCGCCTACTTCGGCCTGATCGGTTCGAAGACCAAGCGGGTCAAGTTCGAACATCGCCTGCGTGATCGCGGCTTCGACAGCACCACCTTGCAACGCATGCGCTGCCCGATGGGCATCGGCGAGGTCAAGGGCAAGTTGCCTGTGGAAATCGCCATCTCCATCGCCGGCGAAATCATCGCCACCTATAACGCCGATTTCGGCCAGCACACCGCCCGCGCCGAACCGATTGCCAAGCTGCTGCCGGCCTCGCGCCGTAGCCAGGCGAACCGTTGAACAATCGTTGAGTATTCCCATGCCCCTGACACGCAAAGCCTACCGCGCCGCCCTGCTCCACAGCCTCGCCGACCCCGCCGAAGTCGGCATCGAGGCGTCTTATGAATATTTCGAAGACGGTTTGCTGGTGGTGGAGAACGACCAGATCAGCGCCATCGGCCACGCCCACGACCTGCTGCCGACCCTGGCGGCGGACATCGAAATCAAGCATTACCCGGATGCGCTGATCACCCCCGGCTTCATCGACACCCACATTCACCTGCCACAGACCGGCATGGTCGGTGCCTACGGCGAGCAATTGCTCGACTGGCTCAATACCTACACTTTCCCCTGCGAAAGCCAGTTCGCCGACCAGGCCCACGCCGATGCGGTGGCCGATATTTTCGTCAAGGAACTGCTGCGCAACGGCACCACCACCGCACTGGTGTTCGGCAGCGTGCACCCGCAATCGGTGAATTCGTTTTTCGAAGTGGCCCAGAAGCTCGACCTGCGCATGATCGCCGGCAAAGTGATGATGGACCGCAACGCCCCGGACTACCTGGTCGACACCGCCGAATCCAGCTACACCGAAAGCAAGGCGCTGATCGAGCGCTGGCACGGCAAAGGCCGCCTGCACTACGCCGTGACCCCGCGCTTCGCGCCTACCAGTACACCGGAACAATTGGCCCTGGCCGGTCAGTTACTGGGGGAATATCCAGACCTGTACATGCAGACTCATATCAGTGAAAACCTGCAGGAAGTGCAGTGGGTCAAGGAACTGTTCCCCGAGCGCAAGGGTTACCTGGACGTCTACGATCACTACCAACTGCTCGGCGAGCGTTCGGTATTTGCCCATGGCGTGCATTTGTGCGACGAAGAATGTGCGCGCCTGGCCGAGACCGGTTCGGCCATCGCGTTCTGCCCCACCTCGAACTTTTTCCTCGGCAGCGGCCTGTTCAATCTGCCCATGGCCGAGAAGCACAAGGTGAACGTAGGGTTGGGTACGGACGTGGGCGGCGGCACCAGTTTTTCGCTGCTGCAAACCCTGAACGAAGCCTACAAGGTGATGCAGTTGCAGGGCGCGCGGCTGAGCCCGTTCAAATCGCTGTACCTGGCCACCCTCGGCGGCGCCCGGGCCTTGCGCCTGGAGGACAAGATCGGCACGTTGCAGCCGGGTACCGAAGCGGACTTTCTGGTGCTGGATTACAACGCCACGCCGCTGCTGGGCTATCGCCTCAAGCAGGCCCGGGACATTGCCGAGAAGTTGTTTGTGTTGATGACGCTGGGGGACGATCGGACGGTGGCGCAGACTTATGCGGCTGGCCGGTTGGTGCACCACCGCTAGATTTTTGTTGCCTGTCAGATCGCCAATCGCGAGCAGGCTCGCTCCCACAGGGGAATGTGAACGACACAAATCCACTGTGGGAGCGAGCCTGCTCGCGATAGAAGGCGACTCGGTATAACTGGCTCAACCCATCAAAGCTTGGCCGTCGACCGCCCCGGTTTCTTGCTTTGCAACAAATGCGAAAACACCGCATGCAAGTCATCCGACGCGCTTTCCTCGTCGAGGTTGAGCTTGCTGTCGATGTGATCCATGTGATGCATCATCAGGTCCACGGCCAGCGTGGCGTCGCGGGCCTCGATGGCGTCGATCAACTGGGTGTGTTCGTCGTAGGAACAATGGGAACGGTTGCCGCTTTCGTATTGGGCGATGATCAGCGAAGTCTGCGACACGAGGCTGCGCTGGAAACTGATCAGCGGGGCGTTCTTCGCCGCTTCGGCGAGCTTGAGGTGGAACTCGCCCGACAGGCGGATACCGGCGCCGCGGTCGCCACGGGAGAAGCTGTCGCGTTCGTCGCTGACCATCTGCCGCAACTCAGCCAATTGTTCGGCCGTGGCGTGCTGCACCGCCAGCTCAGTGATCGCCCTTTCCACCAGGCGACGGGCCATGAACACCTGGCGCGCCTCTTCGACACTTGGGCTGGCCACCACGGCACCGCGATTGGGCCGCAGCAGCACCACGCCTTCGTGGGCCAGGCGTGACAGCGCCCGGCGAATGATCGTGCGGCTGACCCCGAAAATCTCCCCCAGTGCCTCTTCGCTCAACTTTGTACCGGGCGCCAGGCGTTGTTCGAGGATGGCCTCGAAGATATGCGCATAGACAATATCGTCCTGGGTTCCGCTGCGACCGGCTTTACCTGCTCGCGGTTGTTTCTTGAGGGGTTGCAACTGTTCGTTCATGGGCACTCGAGTCGGGAGAACTGCGGCGAATTGACCGTGACTGTAATACGGCACAGCGGGTCGCTGGCAAGTATCGCGTAAAAAACAGCTCGATTGTACACAACCTCTGATGGCAACACGACTGTACGGCTGTTTGCGGGCATGGCTGTATTGCAATCGATAACTTCGTTGAGTTTAGGCTTAAACCCGCAATCCGTGGCTCCACCAGGCCAGGCAAATCTACAATAAGGACCACTCTGCATCATGACCGAAGTCACGACCACGCCACTTCGTCCGCTGGCCGACACCTCGCCCTCGGCCATCGTCGCCGGGTTCATCGCGATGATGACCGGCTACACCAGCTCCCTGGTGCTGATGTTCCAGGCCGGGCAGGCAGCGGGGTTGACCAGCGGACAGATTTCCTCGTGGATCTGGGCGCTTTCCATCGGCATGGCGGTGTGCTCCATCGGCCTGTCGTTGCGTTATCGCACGCCGATCACCATCGCCTGGTCGACACCCGGCGCGGCGCTGCTGATCACCAGCCTTGGCGGCGTGAGTTACGGCGAGGCGATCGGCGCCTACGTCACCTGTGCGGTATTGGTGACGGTCTGCGGCCTGACCGGCAGTTTCGAGCGCCTGGTCAAGCGTATTCCGGCCTCACTGGCGGCGGCGTTGCTGGCGGGGATCCTGTTCAAGATCGGCAGCGAGATATTCATCGCCACCCAACATCGCACCGGCCTGGTACTGGGGATGTTTTTCACCTACCTGATCGTCAAGCGCCTGTCGCCCCGCTACGCGGTACTGGCGGCACTGTTGATCGGTACGGCGTTGTCGGGCCTGATGGGGTTGCTGGACTTCAGCGGCTTTGTCCTGGAAGTCGCGACACCGGTCTGGACCACGCCGCACTTTTCCCTGGCGGCCACCATCAGCATCGGCATTCCGCTGTTCGTGGTGGCGATGACCTCGCAGAACATGCCCGGCATCGCCGTGTTGCGGGCCGACGGCTACAACGTACCGGCCTCGCCGCTGATCACCAGCACCGGCATCGCTTCGTTACTGCTGGCGCCGTTCGGTTCCCATGGCATCAACCTGGCGGCCATCAGCGCGGCCATCTGCACCGGGCCGCATGCTCACGAAGATCGCAACAAGCGCTACACAGCGGCGCTCTGGTGCGGGGTTTTCTACGGGATCGCCGGGGTGTTCGGCGCGACGCTGGCGGCGTTGTTCGCCGCGCTGCCCAAGGAGTTGGTGCTGTCCATCGCGGCCTTGGCGCTGTTCGGGTCGATCATCAATGGCTTGAGCATCGCCATGAGCGAAGTGAAGGAACGGGAAGCGGCGCTGATCACTTTCATGGTCACGGCGTCGGGGATGACGCTGTTTTCCATCGGCTCGGCGTTCTGGGGGATTGTGGCGGGGGTGTTGACCTTGCTGATCCTGAACTGGCGTAGCGCCTGACAACTAAAAGCTTCGCGAGCAAGCCCGCTCCCACAGCAGACCTGTGTCGCCCACATAACTCCTGTGGGAGCGGGCTTGCTCGCGAAGGCGGCCTGACAGACAACCAGTAAATGACAGGCACAAAAAAACCGGCGCCCAAACGGGCTGCCGGTTTCTGACCATCAAGCGACCGGATTGATCGGCTTTTCCGGGTACCAGACGTCTATCAGCGGGCTGACTTCCACGCTGGTCAGCTCAGGACGTGCCTTGAGCCAGGCTTCAACGGCAGCGCGTTGCTCCTGGGTGACCGAACCACGCTTCTGCAGGCAAACCAGACCGTAGTCGTCACCGCCGACATAGCCCAGGCCGTTGGCTTCCATGGCTTCTTTGAGGAAAGCGTCGAGGAAAGCGTCAATAGCCTCATCGGCCAGATCTTCTTTGAAATCCAGGTTCAGTTCGAAACCCAGCTCTTGAAATTCATCCACGCACAGTTTTTTGCGCAGACGCTGGGAACGGTTAGTCGCCATTGGAACAATCCTCATAAGTAATAACGGCCGGCACTTTACCAGTTTGGTGCGTCGATTGCCCGACTGATCGGGCGTATCGGCCTACCGTCGGTAAAAAATAGCATTCGAAGGGCTCAGGCACGGCCCAAGCCGTTGCGGCTTGGGGCATAATGCCGACACTTTCATGACCGTTGAGGACGTTCATTTTCATGTCCTCGTTTTTTCCCCCTCGCCCGTAGGGTTTTATTTCAAATGATCAAATCTTTGCGTCCACTGCTTCTGGCCAGCCTTCTTCTTCCCCTGGCCCTCCCTGTCACCACCCACGCCGCCACGATCAATACCGCCCTGTCGCCCAACGTGCAAAAGGCCCTCAAGGCCAGCAAGCTGCAGGACAACGCCCTGTCCCTGGTGATGGTGCCGCTCAACGGCCCCGGCACCCCGACCCTGTACAACGCCGACGTCTCGGTCAACCCGGCTTCCACCATGAAACTGGTGACCACCTACGCGGCCCTGGAAATGCTCGGCCCCAATCACCAGTGGAAAACCGAGTTCTACACCGACGGCACCCTCAGCGGCGGGATTCTCAACGGCAACCTGTACCTCAAGGGCGGCGGCGACCCCAAGCTGAACATGGAAAAACTCTGGCTGCTGATGCGCGACCTGCGGGCCAACGGCGTGCAGCAAGTCACCGGCGACCTGGTGCTCGATCGCGGCTTCTTCATCCAGCCGCAACTGCCCGAGTTCAACGACGACGGCAACGACGAGAACAAACCGTTCCTGGTCAAGCCCGACTCGCTGCTGGTCAACCTCAAGGCCCTGCGCTTCGTCGCCCGCAATGACGGCGGCCGGGTGCTGGTGTCGGTGGAACCACCGATTGCCAGCATTCGCATCGAAAACCAGGTCAAGGCGGTCAACTCCAAGCAATGCGCTGGCGGCGTGCGCTACAACCCGGTGACCCAGCCGGACGGCAGCGTGACGGTGACCGTCGGCGGCCAGCTCGGCGACGGTTGCAGCTCGCAGACTTACCTGTCACTGCTGGACCACGCTACCTACACCGCCGGAGCCGTGCGGGCGATCTGGAAGGAGCTGGGCGGCAGCATCCAGGGCCAGGACCGCCTGGCCGCGACCCCAAGCAACGCCAAGGTGCTGGCCCGGGCGTTCTCCCCGGACCTGGCGGAGATCATCCGCGACATCAACAAATACAGTAACAACACCATGGCCCAGCAGTTGTTCCTGAGCCTGGGCGCGCAGTTCCGCAACGAAGCCGACGGTGACGACGCCAAGGCGGCGCAACGGGTGGTGCGCCAGTGGTTGGCGAAGAAAGGCATCACCGCGCCGCACCTGGTGATGGAGAATGGCTCCGGGCTGTCTCGCGCCGAACGGGTCAGTGCCCGGGAAATGGCCGCCATGCTGCAAGCCGCCTGGCGCAGCCCGTACTCGGCGGAGTTCATCAGCTCGATGCCGATTGCCGGCACCGATGGCACCATGCGCAAACGCCTCAAGACCACCGCCATGGCCGGTGAAGCCCACGTCAAGACCGGCACCCTGAACACCGTCCGCGCCATCGCCGGCTACAGCCGCGATATCAATGGCAACACTTGGGCGGTGGTAGCGATTCTCAACGATCCGAAGCCTTGGGGCGCGTCATCGGTACTGGACCAGGTGCTGCTGGACCTGTACCGCCAGCCGAAACTGCCGCAGACGGCTTCGGTGCTCTGACCCGGCACAAACCCAGTGTGGGAGCGAGCCTGCTCGCGATTCGGTCGGTCAGCAAACATCGATGTTGATGACACACCGCTATCGCGAGCAGGCTCGCTCCCACAGTGAAGCTGTGTCGTACACGGATTTGTGCCCACAGAAGATCGATAGGGGCTAGCCCAACTGCACCTCGACCCGATCCCGTCCGGCCTGCTTGGCCGCATACACGCCCGAGTCAGCCCTCAGCAGCAACGCATCGGCGCCCTCCCCGGCGCGCCAGGTGGCGATACCGAAGCTGGCAGTGACAAAACCTACATCCTCGATGGGCGCAGCCCGCAAGCCTTCCCACAGCCCTAGCGCCAGGGAATAGGCACTGTCGCTGTCGGTGTCCGGGCACAGCACTACGAACTCTTCGCCACCCAGCCGGCAGAACACATCGGTGCGACGTAACCGTTGGGCCACGCGCTGGCAAACCGCCTGCAGCACCCGGTCGCCCACCGCGTGGCCATGCTGGTCGTTGATGCGCTTGAAGTGATCGATGTCGAGCATGATCACCGCCAGCCCCCCGGAACCGCGTTCGACCCGGGCCATCTCCGAGGTCAGGCGGTCCTGGAAATAGCGGCGGTTGCGAATACCGGTCAAGGCGTCGGTCACGGACAAGGCTCGCAGCTCTTCCTCCACCCGCTTGAGATCGGAAATATCCGAGATGTAGCCATGCCACAACACCCCGCCGCCGGGCAGTTCCTCGGGTGTGGCCTCGCCGCGTACCCAGCGCAGGCCGCGCAAGGGCAACTGCACCCGATACTCTTCCCGCCACGGGCTCAAGGTGTGGGCCGAAGAACGAATCGAAGCGCGAACACGCGTGTTGTCCAGTGGGTGGATGCGCGAGAAGATCGCCTCGGCGTTCTGCACCAGTACGTCGGGCTCCAACTCATAGATGTCGCGAATGCCGTCGCTGGCATAGATCACACTGAAACGGCCGTTGAAATCCATTTTGAACTGGTAGATCCCCCCGGGCACGTGGGCGCTGAGCTTTTTCAACAACAGGTCTCGGGCGGCCAATGCTTCGTGGACGCGCTTGCGTTCGGTGATGTCGATACAGATTGCCAGGTGCCCGACCCACAGCCCCTGGTCATCGAGCATTGGAGTGGCGAGCATGTTCACGGTCAGGTGGCTGCCATCGCGGCGCACCAGGGTCCACTCCCGCGCCTGTTGCCCGCCCTGCTCGCCGCCCTCGAGCAGCATTGCATGACACGTGGGAATCGGTTTGCCAAAGCGCGCGCCGAGTTGCGCGGCGCGGGCCTGGAGTTCACGCGGTACATGCAGGCCTTCCAGGGTCATGCTTTGCAGGACCTCGCAGCTCTGGTAGCCGAGCATCTGTTCGGCACCGGCATTGAAGGTGGTAATGACGCCGCGCAGGTCCGTGGCGATGATCGCGACCTGGGTCGCGGCATCCAGCACACCGCGCAATTGGCCGTGGGTACCGCGCAGTTCCTGCTCCCGGGCGCGCAGTTCACGGGTGCGTTGCTCCACCAGTTCCAAGGCTCGCTGCCGCTGGCTGACCAGTACATAGAGCAAGGCACTGAGCAGCAGGCTGAGCAAGCCACCGAGTATCACCATGCTGGTGACTGACGAATGATTGGTCGACAGGAACACCCGGCTGGGCCGCAACTCCACCCGGAAGTCGCGATCGGCCAGGCGCAACAGGCGGGTCGCCGACAAATCACTACGACCCGTTGGGTTGTGGGACTCGAACAGCGCCTCTTCCGCGTTTTCGACAGACAGGTCCATGATACGCATCGACAGATTGTCGTGACCGGGCGCGGGCAGTCCATCACCCACCAGTTGCCGCATGCTGATAGCCGCCACCACGTACCCGAACGGTTCGCTGGCCGATTTCCGGATAACCGGCGCAACCAGCAGTACCCCACGGGCAAACACCGGGTCGGCGCCCATCAGGTCCACGGGTTGCGAGACCACCAGCCCGCCACGCTGACGGGCACGTTCGAGGGTGGCACGGCGCAAGGGTTCGGAAAGCAGGTCCAGGCCCAGTGGTGCCCCGTAGGGAGTCCGATTGTGGATGTAGAGCACCGGTGCGTATTCGTCCCGCTCGGCGGCCTGCCGCAGGCCACCGTTGCCGTCCGCCTCGCGGATCGCAAATTGGCTGGCCCCTTCGGCCCGCGCCTGTTGTTCGAACGCTTGCCGTTCGTCGCGTAGCACCCTGGGTGCCCAGGCGAAGGCCCGGGTACGGCGCAACAGTGCGTCGGCGTAACCATGGAATTCGCTGTTGGAGACCTCTTCGGAGTTGGCAAAGAAACGCCCCAGGCTGTCGAGGAGTAGCTCCTCGTCCTGGAAATGTTCCTCGATGCGACTGAAACGCTCCTCGGCCTGCAGCTCGAAGCGCTGGCGCAATTGCTGATTGAACAGGTTCATCATCGCCCAGGTCAGCAAGCCGGTCAGGACAGTACCGGCCAGCAAGACCAGCGAAGCCACCAGCCAGGCCGACACATCTTCGCTGATAAAACCCAGAATCCTGGGACGCACCTGATGCAATGCCATAAATACAACTCAGAAAGGAGCCAGGCATAGGCACAGCCCTGGACACAGCCTAAGTTATAGCTATTAGCCATTACTTTGACCAGCCCCAAACGAGGCTAGAAGCCTTGAATTACAAGGCTTCGTGGATCCAATCAGCTACGAGTCAACGGGCCATGATCTTCCAGGCACGGTGGATCTTACCGTTGCGTGCAAAATCCGGATCAATGGTCTTGGCCGTGATCTCTTCCACCGCATAACGCTCGCCGAGGTTGTCTTCGAGCTGGAACTTGCGGAAGTTGTTGGAGAAGTACAGCACACCGCCCGGCGCCAGGCGCGCCATGGCCAGGTCCAGCAACTGGACATGATCGCGCTGCACGTCGAACACCCCCTCCATGCGCTTGGAATTGGAGAAGGTCGGCGGGTCGATGAAGATCAGGTCGTATTCGTCGCGGCTGGCTTCAAGCCAGGCCATCACATCGCCCTGCTCCAGGCGGTTCTTGTCGGAAAAACCATTGAGCGACAGGTTGCGCCGTGCCCAGTCCAGGTAGGTTTTCGACAAATCGACGCTGGTGGTGCTGCGCGCCCCGCCCTTGGCCGCGTGGACGCTGGCAGTCGCGGTGTAACAGAACAGGTTGAGGAAACGCTTGCCAGCCGCTTCCTTCTGGATCCGCAGGCGCATCGGCCGGTGATCGAGGAACAGCCCGGTGTCCAGGTAATCGGTGAGGTTGACCAGCAGCTTCACACCGCCTTCGTTGACCTCGGTGAACTTGCCCTGGGCACTCTGGCGCTCGTACTGCTTGGTGCCGCTCTGACGCTCGCGGCGCTTGATCACCACGCGGCTCTTGTCGACGTTCAGCGCCTGGGGAATCGCCGCCAGGGCGTCGAACAAACGGGCCGAGGCTTTCTCCGGGTCGATGGACTTTGGCGCGGCGTACTCCTGGACGTGCACCCAGTCGTGGTACAGGTCGATAGCCATGGAATATTCCGGCATGTCGGCATCGTAGACCCGGTAGCACTCAACGCCTTCACGCTTGGCCCACTTACTCAGCGACTTGAGGTTTTTTTGCAGGCGATTGGCGAACATCTGCCCGCCTTCGCTCAACCGCGCCTGCTCGACCACAGGGGCTGGCGCCGGGGCCGGTTTGATCGGGTTGCCGTTCTTGTTGTACTGGCGCTCTTGCGGCACTTCCGGGGTTTGATCGTAGGCGGCCTGTTCACGCTCGGCCTGACGCTGTTCCGGGCTACGACGCTCGCCGGTGACGAACTGATCCGGCAACACCTTGATCAGCAGCAACTTGCACGGCAAGGCCCCGTTCCAGAACGAATACTGCTTGTGACTGCGAATGCCCATGCGCTTGCCCAGGTCCGGCGCGCCAGTGAACACCGCCGCCTCCCAATTCAAGCAGGCCTGGCGCAGGCGCTCGCCCAGGTTCTGGTAGAGGTAAAGCAGGCTGGCTTCATCGCCCAGACGTTCACCGTACGGCGGGTTGCAGATCACCAGGCCCTTCTGGTTCTGGTCCGGACGTGGTTCAAAGGTGGCGACTTCGCCTTGATAGATCTTGATCCACTCGCTCAAACCCGCCCGCTCGACGTTGTTGCGGCCCGGCTGGATCAACCGTGGGTCGGCTTCGTAGCCGCGAATCCACAACGGCGGCTTGGCCAGCCCGGCGGCGGCGCGGGCGGTCGCCTCTTCGTGGAGCTTCTTCCACAGCGCTGGCACGTGGCCGAGCCAGGCGGTGAAGCCCCACTGCTGGCGACGCAGGTTCGGTGCCATGTCGGCGGCGATCATCCCGGCTTCCACCAGGAACGTGCCGACACCGCACATCGGGTCGGCCAGCGCCCCGCCTTCAGCGGCAATGCGTGGCCAGCCGGCGCGGATCAGGATCGCGGCGGCGAGGTTTTCCTTCAGCGGCGCAGCGCCCTGCTGCAAACGATAGCCGCGTTGGTGCAGGCTGTGGCCGGAGAGGTCCAGGGAGAGGATCGCTTCGCCACGGTCCAGGCGCAGGTGGATGCGCAGGTCCGGGTTGAGCTTGTCGATGGACGGTCGCTCACCTGTCGGAGTGCGCAGCTTGTCGACGATGGCATCCTTGACTTTCAAGGCGCCGAAATGGGTGTTGTCGATGCCCGAACCGTGGCCGCTGAACTCCACCGCCAAGGTACCATCAGCCAGCATGTGGTCTTGCCAGTCGACGTCCAGCACGCCGTGGTACAGGTCTTCGGCGTCCTTCATCGGGAAGCGCTTGAGTACCAGCAACACGCGGTTGGCCAGGCGCGACCAGAGGCACAGGCGATAAGCCGTTTCCATGTCGGCCATGCCACGCACGGCGGAGGTGTGCTCGCGCGCCTCTTCAAGGCCAAGCCCGACGGCTTCCTCGATGAGCAGGCCTTCGAGGCCCTTGGGGCAAGTGAGGAAGAGTTCGAAACGATCGGACATGGGATTTCCAGAGCCTTTGGCTAAGTGGACCGGGCAACGCATTGCCGGGCCGGGTTCAATCAGGTGCTTTTCTCAAGAGCACCCGCGTGGCACGACAGTGTGCCGTTCCGCCCTCGCAGCTCGGGTTAAAAAAGCTTTGATCCGAGGGCAGATAAAAAATTCTGTGCAACAAATTGTGAAAACTCGACCCTTTCGTCGAATAGTACCCGAGTGCAACAGGGGGACATTCTCATTCGAGGAAAGACCGCCCCTTTTGGCGCAGGGCCGATCATACAGGGGTCTTGCTCAAAAGCGGTCAACGAACATCAAGTTACTTATCGCCCTAACATCTTTATTGTTACGTGCTTATGACAAAACGATCATTCCATCCATGTGACGCTTTGGTTAGAACTCAACACAGGTTGACGTCGCAACGGCGTCAACACCTCGGCTCGTCACGCCGGCAACGAGCCACCAACGGCAGAATGATTCTGCCCCGGCCTCGATAGAGGTCGACGCTAAGCAACAGTCAACAAGTGAGGGCAACACCCTATGAGAAGACTTAAGCGTGATCCGTTGGAAAGAGCATTTTTACGTGGTTACCAATATGGCGTTGGTGGTAAATCCCGTGAGCTTTGCCCCTTTACTCTACCGTCGGTACGTCAAGCCTGGATCAATGGCTGGCGAGAAGGACGCGGCGACAATTGGGACGGTATGACCGGCACTGCGGGTATCCATAGACTCAACGAACTTCACGCCGTCGGCTGACACAGGGCTTAATACTCAAGAACTCGACAATTTGACAGCCATATCGATTTAACCACGCACGTCCCATCCGGACGGCGGGCTACGGCCCAGGGGGCTCCTTCGAGGAGCCCTTTTTAATTCTGGGGTTTCATGGGTGCCCGAAACTGAGCTGCAAACGCCACTGGACCCGAGCTGTGAACACTGTTGTGGCGAGGGGATTTATCCCCGCTGGGCTGCACAGCAGCCCCCAAAACAGCTCATTCGATAAACCTGACACACCGAAGCGTTGCCTACAGGGGCTGCTGCGCAGCCCAGCGGGGATAAATCCCCTCGCCACAGATAAATCCCCTCGCCACAGATGGAACTGACCAGCCCTGGCAATCAACGCAACGCCGCAATCGCATCCACCGACTCACGAATCAGCGCCGGCCCTTTGTAGATAAAGCCCGAATAAATCTGCACCAGGCTCGCCCCGGCGGTGATCTTCTCGGCGGCGTGCCGGCCCTCGGTGATGCCTCCCGCCGCAATGATCGGCAAACGCCCCGCCAACTCACCAGCCAGCACTTTCACGGTGTGGGTGCTCTTGTCACGCACCGGCGCGCCAGACAAGCCGCCCGCCTCGTCACCGTGCTCCAGCCCTTCAACGCCTTCGCGCCCCAGGGTCGTGTTGGTGGCGATCACCGCGTCCATGCCCGTCTCGATCAGGGCCTGGGCCACCTGGCTGGTCTCTTCGTCGGTCATGTCTGGAGCGATCTTGATCGCCAATGGCACGTGCCGGCCGTGGGTCAACGCCAGTTCCGCGCGACGCTGGGCCAGGTCGGCCAGCAGTTGCTTGAGGGAATCACCGAATTGCAGGCTGCGCAGGCCCGGGGTGTTCGGCGAGCTGACGTTGACCGTCACATAGCTGGCGTGGGCGTAGACCTTGTCCAGGCAGATCAGGTAGTCGTCGACGGCACGCTCCACCGGGGTGTCGAAATTCTTGCCGATGTTGATGCCCAGCACACCTTTGTACTTGGTCGCCGCTACGCGGGCCAGCAAATGGTCGACGCCCAGGTTGTTGAAGCCCATGCGGTTGATGATCGCCTCGGCTTGCGGCAGGCGGAAAAGCCGTGGCTTGGGGTTGCCCGGCTGAGGGCGCGGGGTGACGGTGCCGATTTCCACGAAACCGAAACCCAGCTGGGCGAACCCGTCGATGGCCGCGCCATTCTTGTCCAGGCCCGCCGCCAACCCGACCGGGTTGGGGAACTCCAGGCCCATGACCGTCACCGGCAATTTCGCCGGGGCCTTGCACAGCAAACCGTTGAGGCCCAAACGTCCGCCCGCGCCGATCAGGTCCAGGGACAGATCATGGGAGGTTTCCGGGGAAAGTTTGAACAGCAGCTCACGGGCCAGGGTGTACATGGGTGGGTTTGACTCGTTCGAAGAAATGAGGCGGCGATTATAGCCAGGGTGGAGGGACAGGAGCGAGCAACCGATGGTGGCTAGCTCCTTGGGTTAGATCAAGCCGAGTTCAACGTCTCTAGATCGTAGGTGTTGTCGGTGCGTTTGGCGACGCTATTGATGAGTGCAACGTAAAGAAACACCGCTAGCACAGCGAGACAGCCTTGGAGAATATGGCCTTGTGTATCGTCGCCAAATTCGGATTTACTTAAGTAGTCCGCTAGCATCGCACTGGACGCGGCAAGGGCCACACCAAACGAGATGCGTGCCCCTGTAACGTTCAAAATTGTATGGGCCGTTTGAGTTTGGGTGGGCCATTGAAGAACCGTTTCCGTCTTCAAGGTCCGGTGTCGTAAAGCCTCCTCATCAAACAAGGCCGAATCCGCTCCTCGCCGGGGTGATAACCAATTGCTATTTTTAGTAGCAATCAAGACACCCGCATCGATCAACTGTACGACAGTAGTCGACACGATGGGAAAAAGGTCATCCCGGAAACAGTAACCAAGCCCCTGGGCTGCCCTGGCGAGACCATCCAATGGCATGAGTCTGGCCACTTCCGACTGCGCCAATTGAAATGCACCATAAACCATGGCTGTAACGCCGGTTGCCGCTGCACTCGCAGGGCCAGCGTTGTCCTTCAAAGGCACGAGCAAATCAGCCAACGCTCTTAATAGGTTATAGATAACTACACCCGCCACCTTAGAAAAAAGAGTCTGCGCCGCTCCCGTGACACAGGCCCCAATTGCGAATCCCGTCGCTCCGATTGCCAGGAACGCAGCCGCTAGCTTCGACTCCAACCTCGACTCCCCTTCCAAATGCCGGACCAAGGCTCCCGCCACTACCAGGCCGGGCCCTGTCATTGCCGCCGCAGCAGCCAACCAGGCCCGACCTGCTTCAGGTGTGTCGCCTGCGAGGAGAGCTTGTTCTAAGAGATGAGCAAAATATCCACGCGCAGCAGCGGCCAAAGCTATGACCAACCCCGTGCGCCCGACGACATGGAGTGCATTGCGCCCAGGCTCCTTGGCGGATTCGAGCAGTTCCTTGGCGGCATCAAGCACGTTTTTCATGCGTTCTACAGGGAGTTCGGTGGTTGAAGCTCCAGTTAAGTTGTCACCAAACACAGCCGAAGGGGGCTTATCACCCAGCTGGATGTAGTGTTCAACGCCACCAAGAACCTCGCGGTCTAACTCACCCAAGTTGTTGCGTATTTCATCCAGCGAATTATTTAGCGAGCTATCTATTCTCATCAGGAGCGCGACGACTTTCTTGGGATTTCCAAAATCGCTCTGCGTAAAATCCACAGCTTCCACACCCGAAACGTCAAACACGCTTTCCTTAGATTCTGAGGGTGAAACGCTGCTGGAGTCTGTTACAGCTACAGAAGAAGGGGCAGATGACGGGTTGACGTTCGTAATTTGCATATTTATTTCTCTTAGTTAGTTATAAGCAATTTTCTCAAGCGATTCTCACCACTCACTCTTCTCCCAAGCGTCATCCTCCATCGGCTGCATCACATCACGCATCACGCCCAGGACAAAGACTTCCATGGCGAACGCCAGGCCATTGGCCCCGAAGACTTCCTTGTAGAGCTGCGACTTTTCCAGCCCGTCCTCCTGCAATCGATACAGAACCTGTTGCGTGATCACCTTCAACGCCTTGGCGGTGGGGTACGCAGCGGTTGCTCCATCCGCTCCCCGCAGGGTGCGGAGAAACTCATGAATCGCCTTTTCCCCTTGCCCTTCCATGGCCAGCAGCAATTGATACAAGTGCTCGAACTCAGGGTCCGGACGCTTGCTGCCAGACACTTCCTGGCGGGCGGCCAGCAACCTCGATTCCAGCGTCTCGACCAACGCACCGGCGCCGAGCTCAAGAGGGCCGGAAGCGCGCACGGATTCAATCTTCATGGCGGATTTCTCCAGAGGCGGTCTGCGCGGTGTCGACGAAGCTCGAGCACAGATCCTTCAGCGCCTGCTGCGAGGCCTGGTCCAGGACACGGACCGACTCCGGCAGATCAGCGATGCTCGCCAAAAGCCTTGGCGCCAGCCGTTGTCGGGTCGTTTCAACATCGAATTCCAGCAGTTGATCCGCCAGGCGCAGCACATAGCGGTCTTGCGGGTGATATTCGACAATCAGCTCGCCAGCCCAACGCTCGTGCAGGTTGGCGCGCAGTTCATCGCCACGCGGGCGACAATGCAGCGGCAGCAATACGTGCAGCACCGCCTCTGAATCGCCCACTTGCCCGGCCAGCCAGCGTTCAAGCATTTCGTCCAACCATTGCGGGCGGCTCAAGGCTTGCGCGAGCAAATCACTCGCAGCCCCGGCCAACTCGTTGCGCAATTGCAGCGCCAGGGTTTGCGACTTCAGCAAGCCGTCCGCCAGATGCCCAGTCGCGCGCAGGATGCCCTCGGCATAACCTTGCTGAAATGCCTGCGCATGGACCGCGTCGGCCTCGCGCTGGGCCTGCTCGATGCATTCGCGCGCCCGGCGCTGGGCCTCGTGTTGCAAGGCGTGACGGCGGCGGGCGGCAGCGATGTCCTCGCGGGCCAGGCGCGCGTCCTTGGAAACCGGCAGGTCAGTCAGGGAGCGGATGGAGTCGAGCATGTTGCACCGCCAAAAAGAAAAGAGTGGGATCAGGTTTCAAGACTGGCCATTGCCGGTGCAAGCGAACCACCGGTTCGGAGAATTGCAAGGCCAGGCGCTCGAGCAACATCGACGGGACTTGCCCGTGCCAGCTCCATAACGCATTGAGGCCGGCGGCTTCGACCTGCTCCATGGCAACGGGCGAGCACTCGATTGGCGGGCCGCTTCGCGCGCCGAGGCTGTAGCCGGCGAAGCGCCGAACTGACACAGGCAAGCAGCGCAGCGCCGCACCGCGCGCCAGGTCGGGCATCAAGCGATAGGCGCCCAACAGCGAGGCGATATAGGGCAATCGGCGCCAATGGCGAACCCATTGCCGCACCACACCGGTCAGTGGCGTCGACGGCCACGGCCCTTGCAGTTCCAGCCCCTCGAGCACTATTCGGTTGAGGAGGCTGCGAGCCTCGGCCTCCTCGAATCCCGCCGGTATCACCAGACGCTGGGGGTGCAGATAAGCCAGGGGCTCGGCGAGGATCTGCCGCAGGCGCTCAAGGTCCGACATCGCGCCGCCCTGGGTTTGACTGGCGATAGGCCCAGGCTGCGCCACCGGCCAGCAACACGCCGCCGATCACGGCGAACAACCAAGGCCAGCGCGACTGCCCCTTCGGTGCGGCCACCGACGGCGCGACATGTTGGGTCGGCGAACGCTTGGACAGCACCACCGAAATGTTCTCGTACTCCACCGCCGCAAAACTGTTCTTGAGGAAACGCTTGATGTCAGTGATCAGCAATTGCGCTTCGATATCGCGCTCATGCAGCACCAACGCCGAAAGATGGATAGGCACCGGCTTGCGTCCGCCCTCGCCAGCATCCAGGTCGTAACTGACATGCACTCGCGCCGAAACCACACCTTCGAGCACCGCCAGCGACTGCTCGATGCGCTGCTCCAACGCCGAATACAACCGGGCCTTTTCGGCGCGGGGCGAGGCCACCAGTGAGTCGGACGGGAACATCTCGGCGACTTGCAGGCGTGGCCGGGACGGCAACGAATAGAGATTGAGCAGATCGACCGCGGCGGAAAAATCCAGCTGATCGATTTTCACCGCATAGCCAGCTTTGCCGCCATCGACTTTCACCGCCGCGATGTTGTTGCGTTGCAGCACCGAAAGCACTTCGTTGGCCTGCTGCTGATCCAGCCCTTCCAGCAGGCTCGGCTGCCGACACCCCGCCAGCGCCAGGCACAACAACAGCAACAACAGGCCTGGCTTCATGACGCACGCATCAGGGTTTCTGCCGTGCCCACCGCTTTGCGCACCAGCACGTTGAGCAAGTTGATGTCGACGTTGTATTGCCCGGTCAATTCCTGCAACTGGGCCAACACTTCAGGGTCGGTGATGTCCGGGCGCTGTAGCAGTTGATTGATCGCCGAAACGTCTTGCGCACTGTCGACGGCGGAACCGGCAAACGCTTCGATCAAGCGCGATTCCAGGGAAACGATTGGGCCTTGCTGCGGGCCACGCAATTCAACGAAGGCTGAACGCGCGATAAGCGACGGGGAAATAGTTTGGATGGACATACGGGGCACTCATGAAAATGGCCATTGTCACGAGCAATGGCCAGCCGAAAGAGCAAGCGTCAGCGAGCCGCCTGGATGATCGCCATGTCGATATCCTTGAAGCCCTTGACCGTGTTGGTCTGGGCGTTTCGAAATACCGTGTAGGACGAAAAGGCGGTTTGGTAAGCGGCGAGCTTTCCAGGGTCCGACGCATCGCTTTTTAGATCATCGAGCGCTTTGTCCAGGGCTTCCTTGAGGCTCTGGGCGCCAAGCTCGAACGCAGCGGCCTGCTCTCCGAGAAAGTCATCGGGAAAATCGGGAAACATGATCGGGATACCAGGCATTAATCACCTACTCTGTCTGTTTTTGGAAAGTGCCAGGACGAGGAACCCGTCTTGACGTAGCCCTGTGGGCCGGTTTGAAACGACAGGCCCTTGAGCGCGTCGTCCTTGAGCTCGACGGTGAAATGCACGTAGCGATCACCCCACTGCCGGTAAAAACTGTCGACATACTGGCGAGCGGCGGCCAGCTCGGAATCCTGCAGGTTGCCCTCGACGGCAAACGTCACGCTGCCCTGGTGTTCGACCCGGCTGAAGGCCAGTGAAAGACGCTCCAAACCACCCTGGGCGAGATCGGCGAGCAGCCTGTCATCCTGCATCTGCACCACGGCGTCGCGGGCATAAGGCGCCGCCGCGAGCAGCGTATCGAGCAGCTGTGCCTGCCTGTCGGGCGTGAGTAGATTGCGTTGGGCGCTGAGCAGCAGTCGCGGCACCGAAGGGTCCTTGAGGTCCAGGAAATGCCAGGCCAGTTGCGGGTCATGGTCGACCAGCACCTGCTCCAGCCGATGACGCTCCTGGTCGATCATCAGCACCTGGCCGTCCAGGTTGCTGTGGCGGGTCAACACCTGGCGACTCCAACCGGCATCCCGCTCGGAAGATACAAAGACGTAGACCGAATGATCACGACCGCGCAACACCTGGACCTCGGCGCTGGCGCCGCTGATCAGCGCACGGATATCGGTTTCCGGCACGGGCCCCGGCGTTAACCAAAAGCCAATCGCAACGACCATCGCCACCAGCGCCAGGCCGCCAGCGATCCACCGCGTTGGTGGGACACGCCCCCTCATGAAATGGGCGGGCTCGGCTGAAGTGCCAGGCCCATGGCCGAGCAGCTCGGGAGCCCAAGGCTGGTCATCAGGACGCAAGGCGATGTGCAGGTCGCCAATCTGCACCCTGGCTTGAAAGGCACAGTGGCGCACTTCCACCGAATCACCGAGCAGTCGCAGCGGCAAGCCGTCCGGCGCGGCCTGATCGGCCAACACCTCGAAATTGCGTCCCCCTTGTTCCAGCGGAATAAAAATCGCCTCCGCCGGAACACTGGCCGACAGCGCGCCGTCCCCGAGCAACTCCATCGCACCGACCACGAACAAGGTGCTGCCTTGGCCAAGCGCGAATTCGCAGCCCTGCAACGGACCATTGAGGATCCGCAGGACGCAGGGCTGTAGGGTGGGGGCCGTCGGGACTGTCACCGTCCTAACTCCAGGGCAGTCGAATGAGCACACAGGGTAGGAAGGTCGGCGGCAGGATTCCTGATCGAATTCTGCCGATTGCCCGGTGCAGAGGATCAGAATCCTGCGCCAGCCTGCTCATCGCGCCGCTTGTCGAGCCTGGGTGAGTACTTGATAGCGTTGCCAGACTTTGCGCGCGTAGCGAAGCCGCGCGGCTTGCCGGTGGGGCGAATTGCCGGCGTTGTAGGCGCCGACCGCCGTCCAGTTATAGCCATGACGGGCGATGAACTCGGCCAGCACCGATGCACCGACCTCCACCGACAGGCATGGCTCATCCAGCAGGCGTTGCTCGGTAATGCCCTGGGCATGCAATCGAGGTAGATGAATGCTGTTGATCTGCATCAGCCCGATATCGCGGGTGCCGTTGCGGTTGTGGTTGATCGCATCTGGCCGCTGCCCGGACTCAACATCAGCAATCGCTTGTAGCAGTTCGGGTTCAATGGCATGCAACTGCCCCGCCCTGCTCCAGCACCACGCGTGCGCCTGGGCTATGCCAAGCCCCAGGCCCAGACACACCGGCCAGCACAACCATTTGCTCCTGCGCCGCTTCATGCCAGGCGCCGCTCGCGGATCCACGTCAGCTGTTCGTGAATACGCACCCGCATGATCTGCGCCCGCACACATCCCGGGTCATGCTCCAAGCACTGGTCGATCATCTGCGCCGCCTGCTCATTGCGCCGCCAGAACCAGTGATGCCAGGCATGAAAATACAGTACGTCCGCCTGATCGGCCGACAACAGGCACTGCCGGAATAACACCTGGGCCGCCTGCTCACAACCGCGCAAACTGGTGAGCAACGCCAGGCGCGTCAATGCCGGGATGCTGCCGGGGTCCAGCGCCAAGGCGTTGGAAACCGCCGAATGCGCTTCTTCGATGGCGCGCTCCGGATCACCCAGGCCCATCATCGCCTGTCCCAGCCATACATCCGCCAAACCGCACCAGGGCGGCGCGTAGCCGGGATCGAGTTTCAAACACTGCCTGAACAGCACCAGGGCATCACGCAGGCTTTGCGCCGTGTGCCGCTGCACACTGCACAAGCCATTGAGATACGCCACCGCCACCGCATAAGACCCACAACGCTCGCCGACCGGACGCAACCCGGGTACGCGTTGGGCCACCAGACACGTCAGCGCGCCCAGCGCCTCTCCGGGATCACCGGCGTCCAGCGTCTGCCCATGCAGCAACGCCTGGTCGCGTCCACGAATCAACTCGATCGACCAGTGTTGCAACCCGCCCGCACCTATAAAACGGCCGTTCAAGCAATAATCCGCCGACAGCCGCCCGGCCAACGACCGCACATCGCTCGACGCCCTGCAGGCTGCGATCAGCCCCGAGGGAATGATGTGCAATGCCTCACCGAACGCCGTGGTCAGTTGGCGGATCATCAGATCCTGCAGATCCAGCGCCGCGATCTCGTCCAGATTGCGAAAAGGCAATACCGCCAGCGACGGCGCCACCGCCCTCGCCTGGCTCGTCACGTCGAGCTCAACCACGGGACCGGTGAACCGATAACCCTGGCCGTAAACCGTCGCAATGTAGCCCTTGTTCTCCTTGAACAACTTGCGCAAGGCATAGATACAACGGGTCAACGACTCCTCCGCCGCATCCATCCGCGGCCAGACATGATCAAGCAGATAATCCTTACTCACGACCGCGCCCGCCGATTTCAGCAGCAGGCGCAGTACGTGTAGTTCTTTGGGTGGAACATGAACTCCTTGTCCATCTCGCATCAGCGTTCCATCGCTTTGCAATAGCCAGTGGTCAAAAACGAATGACTTCACCAGCGGTTGATCAGTTGCACTGTCCATACTCTGGGATTTCTCTATAGAAAGTTACTGAGCGCGATTGAGCCTGTGGGGGGCACAGGCTCGGGATGGCGGGCTACGTGACTATAGGAAGTTGAATCAGAGCATGCCGTAAGGAAATTAACTTATACATTGACGAAAATACGACCCGCAATGTAGGACAAATCCCACTGAGCGCTTTTTGAAAGAAACAGAAGACCCTAAAAAACAATATGCAGGAGTTCCAACCCACATAACAATTGCATCAAAGGAATTAGACCTTGCACGTAGCACAAAGAAGCTTGTCGACCGGCAACCTATACAACGAGAACATCAAAACCCAGAACAAACTCCCCAACACACTCGGGGAAAAACTTGAATCCACTTCAAACTCACCCCACACACTCCATCGAACCTTGGACAACCTAGGAATCGACATGAGCACTCAAGCCACAAACAAAACGTACGAAAGAACGGTTTTCGCACACAAAGATCAAAACAACAATTACAAATTAGAAAGCGGCATTTATATATCCGACCCGAATACAGGAGATAAATATGGTGATTTTAAATTCTATCAAGGGCGCGGAGCAATAAAGTACCAACGATCAGACGTCGCCAAACTGGAGTTCGATAGAGCCAGCCTAAATACTCTGAAAGATACTTACCACAAAACCTCATCCCCTACGTCCTTCTTGAGCGGACTACTCGCACTCCATCCGGAAAAAGATTTTGATCAATACCAAAAAAACCCCAGCTTGTTTTCGTACCTCCCTCCGCTAAACCAACATTCAAATGCCTTCCTGATTTTCCCCAACCTCCCTTACATCGAAACTCCATCATTACTGGACACACCCACTACTATGAAGGATAGTCGGGAGGGCATTGCCATATGCGCCTACGCCGTCCACCCCAATCAAGACCTATCACTCATTCAACACATAGAAAATAAGAGCCAGCCAAATAACACAAACACTTCGTACTCGAACGACATTCGTACTGCAAACGAAATTGAGTCAGGCACAACGGTAAAATATCTGACAAGTATTCTCGACCTTGACGCAGGAGACATCCCTTTACTTGAGGGCTTACGCGAACACATGCTAGAACACCTTACTCAAGTATACAACATCAATATAATCGAGGATAAAGTTCAACTATTTTTCCATTTTCCAGTAGCGGAGGTCACTGCAACTCTACACCTCCACGCACGCGTTAACAAAGCTGACCATCCGCTAAATGAAGCCAGATCATTCCCCTTATCTGAGGTCATCGAAACGCTAAAAAATGGAAGTTCAATAATTGATATGATTCTAACGAGAAACAACGGCATCTACTATACAGAAGCAGAAACGGGAGTATCACAGATACAAAACATCCCTAACAAGGGCATAGTGAAAAACCCTTTCATCTTGGATCTCTCTCAACCATTCGAAAAACATAACACCTGACAGCCCTCCACCCGCAAGAAAATCAAATGATTTATTGGCTTGTAACTATAACCATCTATAGTTACAAGCCCGTCCCAAACCAAGACTTACACCAGCTCTCCCTAAAGCACCTAATCTAGTCTCGGGCAAACCACAACATCAACTTAGGCCAACGGCAAAAAACAACTTTGATAGTAGAGCTTTGCAAGTTACTAGCATTATCTGAACGCGTGCGCCTGATATTGTACCAATGCGACCAACATCAATGCGCCGAGTAAAACATGGATGACAAACGCAACCCAACATACATTGGGCGTCACATTCTTGACAATGGAAGGTATATTGGAGCCCCGTATCGAATCAGGTTGGGGGATACGACACCGAACGTGACTTATGTGTCGCAGGTTGATCAGTAGCGCATTCGCTATCCAGACTCAGCCCCATCCCATCTCCGACAGAAATAAGCACCACAAAACCACACACAACCCGGCCTAAGCCTAATAATTTATGCAGACAATTCGCTGTTTTCTGCCTAGCAACCTCCTCAATATCGAATGGAGAGTCACTCACGGCTGCCTGCCCTTTGAGCAAATCATTAATCATATCCATTGCCGCACCATGCCCGAGCAGATGTGCTGCTTCTTGTGCAGGACCATTGAGAACTTGTCTAAGGCTCGATACGCTCTGTTTTCTTAAGGAGGACCAGCGACATAAAAGCCGCCCTCCTAACCCAAACAAAGGCTTGCTCAACATTTTTTGATCTTCGGGCGTTAGATCCAGGATCAGATCACACGATGTCTCGGCGACCTCGCCGAGTTCTTGTACGAGCGAGTCCCCCGGATAATAAAGAAGCGCCCTTGCCACGTCCGTCGTGATAGTCCCTACTCAGCTGTCACCGATTCTTCTTCGGAGCGTAGGGCTGAATCGATGTGCGAAATCTTAAGCGCTCCATCCATTATTCGATCGAATACTGAACAAGACACTGACCTGAAGTTATCAGCAGCGACCGCCAAAACGTCCACCATCGAGCTTGCATTGACAACATTTCACTGCTTGACTACGCCTTAATTAATGTTGTCAACAACGCCGTAGGCGCAGACCTTTCAAGATCACTAATACCAACAGAGTCAGCTGGCACATTCACGATCTTCATTGCAATTCCATTAGGTAAATCTTAGTCGTGGCTCGCCCTTATCTTCAATTACAGCTTGCATTCCCTCGCTACTTGCAATTGAATTAACAATATCGACCACAGTCCTCCATTCCGCCACCTGACTCGACGACAGTTCTATGTTAAAGGCCTCATCCATAATTACGATAACCTCTACTATATCCACAGAATCAGCATTCAAATCCTCCACCAACCGCGAGCGACTATTTATCTTGTATTGCATGACCGAAAAATAGCCAGACAGTAACTGTATGACCCTGGATTCAACGCAAATATTGACAACCGGCGTATTCATTTACAGGCCCTGCATTTAAATATTAGAAATTCAACATCGCCCTCAACATATCCGCAAACTGATTCAAATGCGCCGACAACGTCTTATTGAAATTGTCATGATACGAATTGGCATTCGAATACTTCTGCGTCAACGACTGCAGCATGTTTTTCAAGCGTTCCTCCTGAGCGTTGAAACCGGTTTGCCATTGGTTGTACTTGGCGGTATTCCAGGTCACCGTGCCGCTGGACGGCAGTCCTTCTTTCATTAACGTCAGCGGCCCGGTATCGATGACCACACACCAGGTACCGTCGCCGTTTGGTTTTAGGCAACTGTCAGGCAAGCCCAGTGCTTGACGCCATTTGTCTGCCTCTTCCTCGCTGGCTCCACCTTCCCCCGGTTTCGGAAAAAGAATGGAGTCCGGGTTCGGATGGCTGAAATCGGCGATCAGTAGCCTCAACGCTTCGTACAATTCACCCGCTTTCAGCTTTACGTCTTTACCGTCGTTCGCCCCGTCGACCCACTCACTCATCATCGCGGTGATTCGGGCATTGAAGGCGGCGAAGAAGTTCGTATAGGCCGAGATGATGTGCTCGTAGCCGGCGAGGTAGCCGTTCTTGATCAGGTCGATCAGTTCAAGGAGTTTTTCGAAGAAGTCATTCGATGAATTTATCGTCGCATCCAAAGCCTCTGCAATATCGAGAGGCTTGTGCTCTTGCAGATGTCGTTCGAGGGTGTGGAGGATTTGGTTGTGTCCGTCATCGACCTGCTGGAGCTGACTTTCGTCCAACAGCCCGGTCGTCAGACTATGGGCCATCACGGCACAGCACTGGCGCAGTTGCATGGCCAACATTTGTGCGCGGTCACGCTTGGCGTGGATCTGTTCGACAACCTCCGCGATGAATTGCTGCGCTGTCGCCTCGGCGGCCATGCCTTCCTTCTGCTCGGCGGTGATTGCCGAGCACTTGAGCATATTGCCGAGGCTGCGATTCATTGCGTTCATCGACCTGTCCAGCAGATGGGTCAGGGAACTGACCGTTTGTTCCTCAACGGGTACCTCAGGAGGCGGCGCTGTATCAGTGATGGCCTCCACATTCGGCAGCAACACAATGGGCGAACGAGCAAATTGGGTGATTTCCATGGGTCTCTTCTCCTCAAGCCGTCAGGGCGCGAATGACATCGCTGCGCGATTGAAAAAGTTGCATCACCATGTCCATCAGTTTTTGCAAGAACGCCGCATCGGCCGCGTCTTTCTGGCTGACTTCGTCGCTCAGGCTCTTCTGGCTGTTCTGCGCACTTTGCAGCAGCACTTCCTTTTCCCGCGCGGCGTGCTCGGCCAGGCGCACGATGCTCGCCACCACCTGACTCAAGTTCATCGACATGGCGCTGAGCGCGCGACTGAGTTCCAGCTTCCTTTCGATGCCCTTGCTGCCCATCTGGCTCAGCCAGTCGGAGGTCTCGCTGACCTTTTGCGCGTTGAGTATTTGCTTGTCGAACCAGGCTTGATCCTGGGCTGACAGGGACGAAGCCTTGGGTTTGAAATCGACCAGCGTCGGACGGCCAAACTCGTCGAAGGTCCTGACCTTAGAGGTGACGTCCGAATTCCAGTCGGTGCGGTCGCGCTCAAGCTTGAGGTCACGCTCGATGTTCCTGGCGTTCAGGGCGTTGGGCTTGTGCAGGTTCAATCTGTTCTGGGGGTCGGTCTCACTCAGCCACTTGGCGTTACGACCGACCTCCTGCGCCTTGAGGATTTCCTTGTCGAACCAGGCCAGGTCCTCGGGTGGCCGGGATGCGCCGCTCAGTTTGAAGTCGACCGTCGTCGGGCGACCGAAGTCATCCACGGTCTTGATCTTGTAGGTGGTCTGCGGATTCCACTCGTTGCGACTGCGCTCAAGCTTGAGGTCGCGTTCGATGTTGCGAGCGTCCATGGCGTTACGCTTGTGCAGGTCGATGTCCGCATGCTTCAACTTCTGGCCCTGGAAGGTCTTGAGCAGGGCGAATCCGGAAACTGCTCCAGACACGATTGCCCCGGCGATGGCGCTGTACATCGCGGCCTTGCCGGACTCGACAATTGCCGCGCCCTGAGCCTCGGCCGCATCGGAGGCCATGACGCTGAAATGCCCGCGCAGTTGCGCGTTGGCCACTCGGGCGATGTTCAGCGCGATGATCGCGGCCACCAGTACGTTGGCGTGTTTTTCCCAGGCGCCTGGGTCGAATATCAGGTCGTTGCGTACTTCATCGCTGAGCATCATCGTGGCTGAAAGGAAGTCCTGCCAGTCCGATTCGGTGGGTTGGTAGGCGTTGATTTCACTCTCGAGCTCCGCAGCCGAGGGCGCTGGGAAGCCGTCGTTCTGGAGCACTTGCCTGGTGATGCGATTGTCGGAAATCCGAGAGCCCACAAGTGGCTTGGCTTTAGGATCCTTTGAAACCTCGCTCAACCCTGTGTCGTTAGTCAAATCGTGGTCAATGGCAACGGGGGCGATTCTGATTGGAGCGTGAATAGCATTCATCGTAGATACCTGTTCTCAGTGATTTCAAACATGCCGAACCATTTGCAGGCTGACGGAATGGCTGCGTTGCATGTCGGCAAACAACTGCTCGATCTGCCGGGTTCGCTCGTGCATTGCCTGGCCGTAGTTCTCGACCACCTGGGTCAGGTACTTGCTGATTTCCTCGCTGATCGCCATGCGCACCCGCACGCTAGCCAGGAGCACGGCAGCCTGGGCGGTATGCCGGCCGCTTTCGATTTGCAGCACGCCCTGCGCCGCCACATTGCCGAACTCGGTGACGGCCTGGGCGATCTCCAGGTTGGCGGCATAACGGGCCAGTGACACCGCATCGGCGCCGTTGGTGATGAACCCGCGCAACTGCGTGAGTATCTGGGTCAGCGAGTTGCCCACCGACGTTGCCATCTGCTTCATGGCTTGCATCGCGGCAGGTGCGGCTTGGGCGGCCATCGAGGCCAGTTTCGAAGCAAGGCTGCTGATCATCGGCCCGATCACCTGCACCCCGACCACGGCCACCAGCGCGATGGCGGCCAGCGTCGAAACGATGCCCTGGATCATGCCGGCGATCTGCCCGATTTCCTTGGCCTTGTCTTCATCAACACCCAGGTCTATCAGTATCTGGGTGTAGAGCTCGGTGAACCGCTTGATGGCTTCCTGCATGACGACGGTCAGCGGCTTCATGGCCTCGGCCATGAACGACTTGCCGGTTTTTTCCTCCACCACCACATCGGCAATCATGATCCCCATGCCAACCACCCCTACCACGATCAACGGCAGGTTGGCGGTCATGACCCCGGCAACGATGACCGCAACGGACAATATCGCGCCGACGATCTTGCCGATGCAGCCCATGGTTTTCTGCAAAGCCTCGGCCTTGCGGACTTCCTCCAGGTATTTATCCGACTCCCGCTTCATGTGTTCCTGAAGCTTGACCTGCAACGCCTGGAACAGCTCCTGGCTGAGCTCCTCCTTGTTCTGCGCCGCCTCGCCGAGCAATTCGATGATCTTCAAGCGATTGAGCAATGCCAGAGCACTGCTACTGAGGGCTTTTTCGTCGGTTTCCTTGCGGGCCGGGCCGCTGTCGCCGGACACCACCACTTTCGCGACCACCCCGCTCAGGGCTTTGGCAAAGGCATTGGCGATCTCGATCAACTTCAAGTGAGCGTCGGTCGCCACATTGAAGGCTTGGGTATGGCTTGCCAGTTCGCCTTTGAGCTGGTCGCGACGGGCCAGCTCCTGGGCGTACTCCGGCGAATCAGGATCCAACTGCGCCAGGCGCGCTTCGCTTTCTTCCAGCAGGCCCTCGGCCTGCTGGATGCGTTCACGCAGCTGTTCGAGGTGTTCCTGGCTGCTGCCAACCTGGCCCTCGGCAGCCTCCAAGGCCTGGACGGCGGCGGTATATTCGGAAGAGAGGTTGGCATAGCCCTGCTGCTTGGCGCCGGCCATGCTTTGCAGCATCGCCAGGCGGTTTTTCAACTTCTTGACGTCGACCTCACCAATCAGCTCACTGATCATCGCCATCAATAACGTGAACAGATCGCCGTCGGTTTCCTGTTTGTTGCCATCGACGCGCGGCGCTGGCGCATGCAGCACGGGCCGGCCGGTAGCGGCGGCGGACGGGCCATTCTGACCTTCGTATTTCACCGACATCAGGTCCGCCAGGGCTTGCTTGCCGGCCTCTTGAAAATCGGCGGTCCTGGCAGCCTTGCTGGCCGCCGCACCGTATTTTTCAAAGGCCTCGCTGCGACTCATTACCCCCTGGAATGCGGGGCTTGGGGTGTTTCTGATTTCACTCATGTTCAATCCTCCGAACATTGCTGTTCCATGTGGGCCAAGGTGTCGAGATACACCTTGGCCTGCTCGCGCAGATCGTCTTCCGTGGCTTGCTCAAGCACGTATTCGAAACACAACCGGGCCTTGCCGATCTTGCCCAGGGCCAGATGGCACTGGCCGGTGTAAAACATCGGTCGGTAGTCGTTCTTGCCTTGGGCAAAAGCGATGGCATACAGGTCGATGGCCTTCTGGTGGTTTTGCTTGAGCTGGTGCACCGCAGCCAGTCCCATCCAGTAATGGCTGTTGTAGAAGTCGTAGATGCACAGGAAGTGAAAGAACTTCTCGGCATCGTCCAGCCGCCCTTGTTCGTAGAACTGGAAAGCGAAGGCATAGAGACTGTCCATGTGCTCGTCACTGATGCCTTGCACATCTTTCAACGCCGCCCCGCCGAGCATCGCGTCGACGACGTCCTGGGCCACCTGTTCGTCTTGTTTGTTGTCGCGACTCATCAGCCATACTCCTGAAAAAACGCCAGCGTCGCTGACCGGTGCCATTGAGCCAAAACGTCGGGAGGCCCGCTGCCAAATTGCGCTCATGCTGCTGTTCAAAGGAAAAAGAAGATCTCTGTGGCGAGGGGATTTATCCCCGTTGGGCTGCGCAGCGGCCCCAAAACTGAAAACTCGGTGCGCCAGACAGATTGAGTTCACTGCCTTGGGTCTGCTGCGCAGCCCAGCGGGGATAAATCCCCTCGCCACAAGGGTTGTGCCTGGCTTTGTCATTCACTGGCTGACATCGGCCTCACGCCTGTTCAACCTGCTCCAGCCAGATCAGCAACCGCAGCACTTCCTCGATTTCCTGCACCTGGAGGAAGCTGTAGCGCTGGTGGGTCTTGAAGATCCGCCGGGCCAGTGCGACGTCGTTGATCACCGGCACCCCGACCTCCTTGGCATACGCCCGCACGGCCAGGGCGCGCTGGTTGGTTTCCATCAGGGAGATAAACGGCAGCAGCGTGATTTCCGGGCGGAAGTACACGCCGATGGCAATGTGAGTGGGGTTGGCGATGATCATGCGTGAGCTGCGCACATCGGACTTGACCTGCTCCGACAGCAGCTCCATGTGCAGGTCGCGGCGGCGCCCCTTGATCTGCGGATTGCCGTCCTGCTCCTTGTGTTCGCGCTTGACCGAATCCTTGTCCATCATCTGGTCTTTCATGAACAACCAGTATTCGCTGAGGGCGTCGAGCACGACGATCAGCAGGACGCAGGCCAGGAATGCCAGTACCAACACCAGCAGCAAATGCCCCCAGATCGCGAACAGGTCCGACGCCTGGGCGAACAGTTGGGCAAACAGCAGTTGCCGCTGGGTGACCCAGACAAGCCACAGCGCCATGGCAAAACTGCCCAGGTACAACAGCGCCTTGAACGTGTCCTTGACGGTGCGCAGGCTGAACAGTTTCTTGAAGCCATTGATCGGGTTCAACGCACCGAGGTTCAGCTTCAATGCTTCGCTGGCCAGGGCAAAACCGCTTTGCAGCAGGGCCGGCAAGGCACTGGTCAGCACGCACACCAACAACAACGGCAGCAACGCCTTGAGGCCGACCTGCACCAGCATCGCCGAGTACGCTTGCAGGTCCGCGTCAAAATCGCTGGCGATGATGCGCCGGTAGACCTCCATGATCTCGCCCAGCGAGCTGTTGAAAACCATGTAGCTGATGCCACACAACGTCAGGCAGGTGATGACCAGGTCCTTGGCCTTGAACGTCTGGCCTTTGCGCGCGGCATCCCTGAGACGCTTGGCGGTGGGCTTTTCAGTCTTCGAGGCGCTGGACGACATGCCCGCCCTCCCCGCCACCCAGATACCGGGCCAACCCATCGGACGTCGTGCCCATGCGCAAGACTTCATCCGGCAGATGCACGCCGAAATACAACATCAACACCACCAGCGCCACCAGGCTCTTGACCGTCAGCGACACCGAGAAGGCGTTCATCTGTGGCGCATACCGCGAGAGCAAACCGAGCAACGCTTCGCTGACCAGCAACGTGGCCACCACCGGCGCACTGATCACCAGGGTCTTGCTCACCACCCCGTCGAGCAAACCATTCAGGGCCGACAGATGCAGCTCGCAGCCGTGGGCCGGCGCGCAGATGCGATAACTGTGACCGACGGTTTCGAGCATCAACAACATGCCGCCACCTTCGAGATACACCGCCGCCGCAAACAGCTGGAGAAAATTCGCCAACTCCGACGTATCGACACCGTTGGCCGGGTCCACCGTGCTGCTGAGCATCGCGCCGCGCTGGTTGTCGATCAGGTTGCCCATGGCGTGCAGCACCCAGAACGGCCAACACAGCAGCCCCCCCAGCAACACGCCAATACCCGCCTCGCGCAACACCAGGCCAACAAAGGCCACGCTGTCGAGGGCCGGCGCGGGCACGCCAACGTAGCGCCAGAACCCCAGCGCGACCAAGACGATTACCGCTTGGCGCGCCACGCCCGTCAGCACACCGCTGTTGAGAAACGGCAACATGAAGAAAATCGGCGCCAGGCGCGCCACGCCCAACAGCGCCGCAGCGAACCAGGCGTACAGCTCGAAGAACAACGTCACCGACATCGCCTAACCCAACGCCAGGCGAATGACTTCACGACTGAAATCCAGCAGGGTTTCGCCGTACCAGCCCGAGAGTAAAAACAGGCACGCGGCGACCGCCACCAACTTGAAGCCGAATGGCAGCGTCTGCTCCTGCAACTGGGTCACGGTCTGGATCAAGCCGACCACCAGGCCGACCACGGTGGCGACAATGATCGGCCACGCCACCATCAGCAGAATCAGGTACAGGGTCTTGTTACCGGCATAGACCAGCTCGTTCATGGGCGTGGGCCTATGCCAGCAAGGTCAGGTATTGCTTGACCAGCCCGGTCGACAGCAGCGCCCAACCGTCCAGGGCGACAAACAGCACCAGTTTGATCGGCACGGAAATGATCACCGGGCTCATCATCATCATGCCCAGCGCCAGCAGGATGCTGGAGATCACCAGGTCGACGATCACGAAGGGCAGGTATAGGTAGAAACCGATCTTGAAGGCGCTCTTGATTTCGCTCAGGGCATAGGCCGGCAGCAGCGAAAACAACGACGGCGCCAGTTCTTCATCGGCGGGCCAGTCGGCGTCGGTTTCATCCTGGGCCACCTGGGCCCGTTCGAAAAACAGCGCCAGCTCCGGGTCGGTGTACTTGCGCAGATAGTCCTTGTAGCTGCCCAGGCCGTTCTCGGCGAAATTCACCACCGACTCGATGTCGGTGAAGGCCACCGCTTCGGTCTTGTAGTAGTCATGGCCCTGCTTCATGACCGGCGTCATGACGAAAATCGCCAGCATCAGCGCAATCGCATTGAGCGCCATGTTCGACGGCACTTGTTGCAGGCCCAAGGCGTTGCGCACGATGACGAAGACGATGGAGAACTTGAGGTAGCAGGTGCCCGCCGCCACCAGGAACGGCAACAGCGAAGCGAATGCCAGCAGCGCGATCAGCGAGACGTCATTCATCACCGTCGTTCCGATAGACCTTGAGCAATTCAACACCCAACTGGCCGTCCAACTGCACCAACTCTCCCTGGGCAATCGGCTTGCCGTTGGCACGTACCTCGATGTGTCGCGCCGCGTCGTCGGCCAGCGGGATCAATTGCCCGGCGATGATTTGCGACAGTGTCGCCAGGTCGGTGTCGTGGGTCGCAAGCAGGAACTCCAGGCGCACCGGCAGCGCCCCCAGGTCGACATCCACGTCAGGCTCGGGCGCGTTCTCCGGATGGGTATCGGCCACGGTCGGTTGCATGTGTAAACCCTCTTCGCTAAAGGTAAAAACGCCAAGGCAGCGGTCCGCCAGAAAACAGCGCTGAGCCCGCTGGGTGATGCGCAGCACATCGCCTTCACCCAGGCGCATCCGACTGGCAAGACTCAGGTGGCTGACGCCGAGCATCAGCGCCAGGCGCACCGGCAAGTCCCTCAGCCATGAGTCGGCACCCAACGGACCACGCACGGCGGTGCGGGACGGCAATTGGGTCAGCCACACGCGCCCTCGCGGTGTGTCGAGCCACGGCAAGTCGTGCGTAGGCAATCGCGCCGGGGCCACGCATTCGATGTCCGCCAGCGTGCGGTAACGCAACTCCTCCACCTCCAGCAGCAAGGGCCGTGGCACCGCCTGGAACAGTTCGACGATGCTCGGCAACGGGCATTCGAGCACCAGCAACGATTGCAAGGTCGGGAGCGTGTGATGCAGCCAATCGCGGGCAAGAATCAGCCCGCGCCAATCCGCGCCTTCACCCTCTGCGCAAAAACCCAGGTAACCGGAGCGCACCGGCACCTTGCCCAAGCCCGCGTCCCGACCGGTGCGCCGCCAGCGTTGAATTGCCTGCGCGCGAGCATGGGCGACAGAATCGATCCGACGGAGCCGCAATGCGCTCACGCTTCAAACCCGGACTGCTCGTCCTGATCGTCATCCGGCCTCTGCTGTGAACCCTGGCGCTGCTGCTCGCCACCGCTGTCAGCCAACCGCCAGGCAGGTTCCCGGGCCAGTTCGAAAGGCGCCTTGAGTTGCTCGAACACCTGGGCATTGCTGGGGCTGAGCGTCAGTTGCCGTGTGGGTTCCTCGGGCAACCGACTGATCGTCACTTGTCCGCTGGCCGCCCCTCTGTTGAAAGGCACTTGCAGTAAGCCCCGGTCGGCGCCCGACAAGGGCTCGACCATGACTTCGGGCGTTGGCAGCGCTGCCGATGTTGCCGCTGGCGGGATCGATGCAGGGGCACCCGAAGGAGCATGGCGCGTGCCGTGAAAGCTCTGCGGCGCTTGGGGCAACGGCTCATCTAAGCGCGGCATCGAGCGCGTATCGGCAGCGGTGAAAAGGTCCAGCGTCATCGGCTCGATCGACGCTGGGGATGTCGGCGCCGCCAGGTGATCGCGGGCGGAAGTAACAAGCTCCAGGCGTTGCGGCAACGCTTGTTGTATCGCTTTGTTGAACAGCAGATCGGCGTCTGGGAAGGGCATCGCGTTGCGGGCTGTCGGTGGTGCTCTATCAGGTTCCAGGTCCGTCGTTATCGGGACAATCGATCGTGCTTCATCGTGATCGACATCCACCACCGCCAGGGCCATGTTCATCGAATGCCCCGTCACTGCCCGGGCGGTTTCCATCGTCGGTTGTCGCTGCCGAATCAACGCAACCACAAGATCCAGCACGCCTTGCGGCAACTCGTCCTCTTGCACCGGAACGAGCGGGTCTTGCAGCTCGTCGATTGGGCCTTCATCGACGGGGTCCAGGGTTTGCACCGGTCGAGCAGGCATCACAGATATTTCTTTCATCGCCGAACCCCAATCGTTTCTTCCAACTCTCGTTCTTCCCGGCGCACCGCCTCGAGCCGTTGCGCACGCAACAATTGCTGGACTGAGCGCACATACTTGTCGTGCTTGCGCTGGAGCAAGCGCAGGTGTTCATGCTGCGCCTGCAACTGCTGCTCGACCTGCCGGCATTGCTGCTCCACGCGGTCGCGCTCGACACGCAACAGATCGATCCGCCGTCGGATCACCGCCTGGGTACGCAACAGCGCCAACAGCTGCCCGTGCTCCAGCACACAGTCATTGGCCCGATGACTGGCCAACAGGCGTTGCAGCGCAGCCTCCTGTTCCTCGAAGCCACCGCGCTCGGCAAGCAGCGGCTGCAACTGGCGCTGGACCCGCAGCACGGCCTGTTCGCCGCGTTGCCGGCGGAACTGACTGAAGGCCAACAGGCGCCGCTGGTCAGGCAATGATTTCATGCAGGCTCCGCAAGGTTTCGTCCGGCGCGCAATACTCGCCTGTCGGCTGGCGCAACCACTGGCTCAGGGCCTCGCGACGCTGCATGGCATGGTCATTGGCCGCGTCCGCGCCCGGGCTGTACTCGCCCATGTCGAGAAAGACCTGCAGTTGCTCGAGACGCGCCAGGGTTTCCCGGGTCGACGACGCCAGTTGCTGGACCTGCGGCGTAGTGACTTGCGTCGCCACCCGGCTGACGCTGCGCAATACATCGATGGCCGGATAGTGCCCCTTGGCCGCCAGGGCCCGGCTGAGGTAGACGTGGCCGTCGAGAATCGAGCGGATCTCCTCGGCAATCGGGTCCGGTTCATCGTCACTTTCCAACAGCACCGTGTACCAGGCGGTGATGCTGCCGCTCGCCGTCACGCCAGGCCGTTCCAGCAAGCGCGGCAAGGCATCGAACACCGAAGCCGGATAGCCGCGCCGCGCCGGCGCTTCACCAGCCGCCAAGGCCAGGTCGCGGCGGGCGCGGGCGTAGCGGGTCAACGAGTCCAGCAGCAACACCACGCGCTTTCCCTGGTCGCGGAAATACTCGGCGATGGCCGTGGCTTGCAGCGCCGAGTTGCAGCGATCCACCGAGGAAAAATCCGAAGTGGCGTACACCACCACGCACCGGGCGCACTTGGGCGACTGGCGCAAATGCTCGATGAACTCGGTCACTTCACGGCCGCGTTCGCCAATCAGGCCGATCACGAACACATCCGCATCCGTGTGTTCGATCAGCATATTGATCAAGGTGGTCTTGCCGGAGCCGGCGGCGGCAAAAATGCCGATGCGCTGGCCGACACCGCAGGTCAGCAAGCCGTCGATCACGCGAATACCGGTGCTCAAGGGTTCCGCCACCGGGCGCCGTTGCTGGTACGTCGGCGGGTCGGCATCCACTGGGCGGTCCTGTTGCGCCACCGCCGTCGACGGTGCCAGGCGCTCGACAATCGTGCCCTGGGGATCCACCACGCTGCCGAGCAAGGCATCACTACAAGTCAGCTGCAGGATCGCGCCCGTGGGCACGATCATCGATTCCCGGGACAGGCCTTTGGCATCGCCCAGCAAACTGAGCAAAACCACGCCGGGTTTGAAGCCGATGACCTGCGCCCGCGCAGTGACCTCGGGCGAGCGCCAATGCCGGCGCACGTCACAGACTTCGCCGATCACCACCCCGTCCAGCGCCGCTTCGATCAAGGGCCCGCTCAAACGCAAGGGGTGGACGGCCTGCCTTTCCAGCCGCAGATTCATCGACGCAGGATTTCCAACAATGCCTCGACGGCCTGTACAAAGGAGTCCAACGCCTGCGCCAAATGTTCGGCATCACTCAATGCCAGGGCATTGGCCATCAAACGCAACTCCAATCGCCCCTCGACTTCGCACAGGTGCAATTGCCCGGTGCGGGAAAAAGCGTTGCCTTCAAGCAGAAACTGCATCAGGTCGAAGGCGCAATAATTGAATGTCTGCGGGGTCGCTTCGGCAACCACCGCCCAGATCCATACATCGCCTTCAACGACCGCCACGTTGACATCAGGCAGATTCCTCATCCGCATTTCTATCGTGCCGTGGCCGTCGAAGTGACCTATCTGGCTGTCCGCGCAGCCACTATGACGTAGCGCTTGACGCAGTAGGCCGGCGATATCCATCGGTACCATTTACAGGGTTTCCTCACAGGGTTTTGATGACATTGACCGAGACGGTCTCGGAGATTTCGCCGAACGACATCACGTCCAGCTCCCGGAAGCGTCCCTCGATCAGTTTCTTGATGTAGCGCCGCACATCCACCGAACACAGCAGCACCATGTCCTTGTGGGCGATGTGCACGCTGTCCAGGCCGACGCTGAGGCGGTCCATCAGCTCTTCGGACTCGGCCGGTTCCAGGTTGAGGAAACTGCCGCCCGAGGTTTGCCGGATGCCCCGGCGCACCACATCTTCGAACTCCGCCGACAGCAACAGCACCCGCAGGTCGTTGCCCTGGGCAAACTTGTTGCTGATGTAGCGGGCCATCGCGCCGCGTACATGCTCGACCAGCGCCAGCACGTCCTTTTCCCGGGAGGCCCAATGGGCGAGGGATTCGAGGATGAGCTTCATGTTGCGCACGGAAATACGCTCGCCAATCAGGCGTTGCAGCACTTCGGCGATCTTCTGCACCGTGACGTGGCGATAGACTTCCTTGAGCAGGTCGGGGTAGCGCGCCTCCATTTCGTCGAGCAACTGCTTGGTTTCCTGCACGCCGAAGAATTCCTGGATGTTGCGCGCCAGCAGCGTGACCAGGCAGCGATAGCATTCCTCGTCCGCCGGGCGCAGGTGATAGCCCAACTGTTGCACCCGCTCGCGGTCGGCCGCGGTGACCCAGACGCCGCCCAGGCGATTGCTGTCGTTGCCGCGCACCAGGGCAAAACCCAAGGGTTCCAGTTCCGGGGAATAGTCCAGCAGGCGCCAGTGCTCGAAATGAATATCGAACTGCTCGGCGCGCACCTCATTGATCAGCACCGCCACTTGATGGGCCGGCAGTGCCTCGCTGGCCCGTAGCTGCGGTTCGGGAATGCGCAGTCCGTAATCGACGAAGAACTGGCTGCGAAAGCGCGCAGCCCAACGGTCCTTCTCCAACGCTTGCAGGCGCGCGGTGGGCACCAGCAACATCAGGGCGACGGTTTCGGTGGCAATGTTGTCGATATCCTCCAGCAACCCGGAGTCGCTCGGCAACGCGTCCTGCTCGGCGGGTGCGGCACGGCTTTCCCCCGAGCCGGCCGGGCGCGCGGATCGGCGGTGGCGCACAAACACCACCAGCCCCAGCACACAGGCGATCGAGAGGAAGGTCAGCAGCGGAAACCCCGGCAACAGGCCCACGCCCACCGCCAGCAACGCGGTGACGCCGAGGACGAACGGGTTGCCCAGCATCTGGGTGAGCATGTTGCGCCCCAGGTTGCTGTCATCGCCGTTGACCCGGGTGACGATGAAGCCGGCGCCAATGGCGATCAGCAGCGCGGGAATCTGCGCCACCAGGCCATCGCCGATGGTCAACAGGGTGTAGGTCGACAGGGCCGTGGA
The DNA here is from genome assembly GCF_058148565.1 of Pseudomonas sp. DF11. Classification (NCBI taxonomy): domain Bacteria; kingdom Pseudomonadati; phylum Pseudomonadota; class Gammaproteobacteria; order Pseudomonadales; family Pseudomonadaceae; genus Pseudomonas; species Pseudomonas sp. DF11. The sequence continues at coordinate 302,159 of NZ_JBYVYN010000005.1, read as the reverse complement.
CATGTCCATGCCCAGTTGCCCGACACCGATGGCCATGCCGCCGATGAAGTTGACGAAGATAATGATGATGCCGGCGATGGCATCGCCCTTGATGAATTTCATCGCGCCGTCGAAAGAGCCGTACAACTGGCTTTCACGCTCCAGCACGCTGCGCTTTTCCCGGGCCTGGGCCGCGTCGATGGCGCCAGCCTTGAGGTCGCCGTCGATGCTCATCTGCTTGCCGGGCATGCCGTCCAGGGAGAAGCGCGCCGCCACTTCGGCGACCCGTTCCGAGCCTTTGGTGATGACAATGAACTGGACAATGGTGACGATGGAAAAAATCACGAAGCCCACCACCAGGCTTTCGCCAATGACGAAGTCACCGAACGACGCAATGATCTCGCCGGCATCGGCCTGGCTGAGAATCAAGCGGCTGGTGCTGATCGACAGCGCCAGGCGAAACAGCGTCGTCAACAGCAGCAACGCCGGGAACGTCGAATAGCTGAGGATGCGCTCGATATAGAACGAGCCCATGAACACCAACAGCGAGATGACGATGTTCAGGCCGATGAGAAAATCCACCAGCACCGTGGGCAGGGGGATGATCAGCATGGCGATGATCATCACCATCAAGCTCAGGATCAGCAGTTCCGGGCGAGCGCCGACGTTGCGCAAAAATACATTGAGCATTCAGGACTGGCTCCGGGACAACATCATGGATGACCACCGGCGCGGCGCTGGTCGATGCACTCGTGGGCATAGGCCACGTCCGCCAGGCGGGTGAATTGTGTGGCCAGGCGCAACGGCGCCTCTTCATCGGCAAACAGCGGTGGCGGTAATCGCAGGCTGAGCCGGCGCAGGGTCTGGAGCAGTGTCGAGCGTTCACGGTGGGCACTGAGCAGCACACCCTCCCCCAACGCGCCGAGCAACAGCTGGTCGAGTTCGTCGGGGTAGGCCAGCACGCCGAACAGGAACACCAGCCAATCGGACTCATCGGGGTTGTGTCGGCAGATGAGTGCATCGCCGAGCAGCGCGCCGATAAACAGTTCATCGGCCGAGCGCAGGCGCTTGAGGTCGGTCACCCGGGCCAGCAGTTGGCCGAACTCGGTGCGCGAGCAACTGGGGTCCTGGGCGCTTATATCAGTGAGCAGCGCGGCTTCGATGAAGGCCAGCACATTCATGCGCTGTGCCGGGCCGTACAGGGCAATCCAGTCCTGGTAGCAACTGAGCGGGCCGTCGTCGGACTCGAGGAAATCCCGGTAGGTCTCACGCAACAGGCCGGCCCGCACCGCCATGCTCTTGCCGAACAGCCTGGCCTTGAGCGCGGCGTTGATCCCGGCGTTCATACGCTTGGGAGAGCCTTGGGCAATCACCGTCTGCAAGAGCGTTTCGAGCCGCTGCCGTGTGCGCGTTTCCAATGTCCTTCGGCGCAACAACGCCCGCAGCACCAGCGCCAGGTCGCTGTCATCGGGGAACAGTTGTCGCGCCATTTGCAGCAGCCAGGCGACGGTTTTATCCGCCAGCCGCGCCAGGCTCAGCACCTGTCGCGCCTTGGGCACGGTGTCGTCCTCCAGCACGCGTTCGAAGGTGTCGGTCAGCCCCTCGGACTTTTGCTCGAACAAGCGCCGGCCACGAAACTGCGTCAGCGCGGCTGACAATTCGTCGCTGATCTGCACGAGGCGCTGCGCCACCGCCGCCGTTGCGCTGTCGTCCAGCCCCGTCTCGGCCTCCATTTGCGTCTGGGGATGTTCGGCGGCCTTCTCGGCATTCAGGCGAGCCTGGGCCGCTCGCCCTCCCAGGGAGATCGGCGGCAGGATCATGGTTCTGACAATCGAAAATAGGAGCGGCGCAGGCGCTCATACTGCTCCGGGCTCAGCAATTGCGCGCCGTGTTCGACGGTGGCGGGTTCAAAGCCGTCGCGAATCTCCTTGGGCTGGATCAGGAACACCCGCACGGTGTTGGCCGAACGGTTCTGACGATAGCTGAACAAGCGTCCGATCCACGGAATCGAACCCAACACCGGTACGCGTCCGATTTGTTCGCCGTGGTCATCGCGGGTGAAGCCGCCCACCAGCAGGCTCTTGCCCTGGGGCACCCGCGCCACCGTACTGATGCGGGTACGGCCAACCGTGGGCAACGCGCCCAGGCGTTCGCCCTGCCCCGAATCGACTTCATTGCCGTCCTCTATATTGAGCGACATCTCGATCTCGTCCGCCTGGGCGAAACGCGGCAGTACGCTCACCAGCGTGCCGTAGGTCACGTGTTGCAGATCGACACTGCGCTCGCCGACCAGCGGGGCATAAAACGTGCGGTTGTTGTCGAAGATCGCCGGCACGTTCTCCTGGGTCAGGATGACCGGGCGCGAAACCACATTCGCTCGCTGGGTCCGCTCCATCGCCATGACCTGGGTCACGAACGATGCGCCATCGAGGGTGGTCGCCGAGCCAGCGTTGAGCGATGCGCTGAAGGTGCCCCCGGACTTCACGGCGCCTTGCCAGTTGATGCCCAACTGATTGAGTTCATCCTTGTGCAGATCGATGATCCACAACGACAGCTCGACATGTCGTTTCGGCGTATCCAGGGCATTGACCAGGTTTTCGATAAAGCGCACCTGCTCCGGCAGGCCCTTGATCAACAGGCTGTTGGTGTCCGGGTAGGCCACCACCCGGATGTTGCCGGCGGCCACCTCGCGCGCAAGGATGCGCGGCGCCGTTGGATCTTGTTCCGAGGATGTGTTTGCCAGGCCCTCCAGGGGAAACACCGGCATCGCTCCCCGCGCTCGCGGCTCGGGGGCTTGCGCCACCGACGGCTCGACCTGGTGCTTTTCGCCGCGCAACAATGCCTCGATCACCGTGGCCAGCCCGGGAATGGTCACTTTGTCGTCGCGCAGTTCATATTGACGGTCGTTGACGAAGGTATTGCGCACATGGATGACGCCAATCTGTTGCTTGCCGAGCAGCAGTTCGGAGCGCTGGTTGTCCATCAACCCCGCCGCTTGCAGCACCAGGTCGACGTAGATGGGCGGCCCGGAGACGTGAAACGTGCGCAACCCATCAGTGCGTAGCGGATAGCGCGCATCATGCAGCCCGGACTGCTTGAGAAACCCCAGCAGCTTGGCCACGGTCAAGGTCTGCAACGAGGCCATGGCGCTTTTGATTTCCGAGGCGTCATAGAGGTAAATCGCCTGGCCATCGCTGTACCAGATCAGCCCCATCTGCACGCTGATGCGTTCAAAAGTCTGTTGCGGCGTGCGCAGGTCGAACGTACCGCCAATCCGCTTGGTGGCGGCGGCCTTGCTGACAATGACCGGCTTGCCCAACGACCCGGACAATTCGCTGAAGAAGGTGCGCGCGCTCTGTTCACGGGCTTCGAAGGTATAGACATCGGCCCGCGCGGCAACGGGCACGAGCAGCGACACGGTGCTCAAGCAGACGGATAAAAGGGACAGGGATATCCATCGGCGACTCATCGGATCAATGACCGGAAAGATAAGTGATGTCAGCGAGATTGCTGGGGGCAAAGCCCACCAATTCGCGGACTTCCTTGGAGAAATGCGAAGAAGAGGCAAAGCCGAACTCCAGTGCCACATCGGTCAGCGAGCCGCCTTGAAGGCTCATGTTCAACAGTGCCTGGGCCGTGCGCCAGCCACGCAGGACCGGCTTGGCCGCACTGCCCAGGGCCTGTCGGCAAAGCCTGCGAAAATGCGAAACCGATACGCCATAACGCTGCGCCAGGGTCTGCAGTTTTTCGCTGCGGGTGCCCTGCGCCAACAAAAACCGCACGAGCCCGTAGCTCTCGTGATGACGCAGCAGGTTGGCAACCGCGTGATAATCCGGCGTTCCGCCCATCGCTTGCTCGATGTACCAGCGCTCGAGCCGTTCCCCGGATCCAACGATCTCATCCTCCACCGGTAACACTGCCCACGGCGCAACCTCCGTTCCCTGGCTGGCGAAGGCATCGCTCATGTCGAAAAAAGCCTGCAGCTTCACCAGCGGCGCTGCGCAAACCGGCAATACGTGCAGCTCGCCGCCGGTGAATTGCAACGAATCGCGCAACACCAGCAATCCTTGCCAGCCGACCGGCAAGCAGCGGTCGAGCCCAAGCCCCCCGGCGTCCAGTCGAACCGGGCTTTGGGCGACACGCAGGTACAGCACGCGTTCGCGCAGATCAGGCCATGCCGTGGCGCGAATGGATTTGTTTTGCACAGCCGTCTCCTTTGCTACGTGGCGGTGGAAGCAGCGACAGGATGGAAGACTGGGCGCCTTGAATCTTGATGGAAAGGTGATGGGCAACCGGGCTGGCATATGCCTTGCACCATTACTGTTCATCGGCGCTCATGCCAACGGCGGAATGCGTGCCACACTGTTTTTAGGGACAACGGCGTCGTCATCCGGTCCTGCTCCGGCAGTCCTCGGGTGCGGCGCTTTTTTTATGTGAAAGGTGATGCGCGATGAATGAAGTTCCAGCCAATCCCCTGGCCTGGGTCAACGGCAGCGATGCCCCGGAAAAGAGCGCGGTCAACCTTGGCTTCATGGCTTTGAGCGACTGCGCCCCGGTGGTCGTGGCCGCGACCCAAGGTTTCGCCCAACCCTACGGCCTGACCCTGAACCTCAAGCGCCAGGCGTCCTGGGCCAACCTGCGGGACAAGCTGGTGAGCGGTGAAATCGACGCCGCCCACAGCCTGTACGGCCTGATCTATGCCGTGCACCTGGGCATCGGCGGCGTCGCATCGACCGACATGGCGGTGCTGATGGGGCTGAACCAGAACGGCCAGAGCATCAACCTGTCCCATGGCCTCCAGGCCCAGGGCGTGACCAGTCCTGAAGCACTGGAACGGCACGTGCACCAAACTCGCCCGAAACTGACCTTCGCCCAGACCTTCCCCACCGGCACCCACGCCATGTGGCTGTATTACTGGCTCGCCGCCCAGGGCATCCACCCCTTGTCGGATGTCGACAGCGTGGTGGTGCCGCCGCCGCAAATGATTGCGCACCTGCAAGCTGGGCGTATCGATGGGTTTTGCGTCGGCGAGCCTTGGTGCGCCAGCGCGGTGAAGCAGAACCTCGGCTTCACCCTGGCGACCACCCAGACCATCTGGCCCGACCACCCGGAAAAAGTCCTGGGCTGCACCCGCGCGTTCGTCGAGCAATACCCCAATACCGCCCGGGCCTTGGTCATGGCGATCCTCGAAGCCAGTCGCTTTATCGAACAAAGCCCGGAAAACCGGCGCAGCACCGCACAATTGTTGAGCGCGCCCGAATATCTCGACGCGCCGCTGGACTGCATCGAGCCGCGCCTGCTGGGCATCTATGCCGACGGCTTGGGCAATAGCTGGCAGGATCCTCACGCGATGCGCTTCCATGGCAACGGCGAGGTGAACCTGCCGTACCTGTCCGACGGCATGTGGTTCATGACCCAGTTCCGTCGCTGGGGCCTGTTGCGCGAAGACCCGGATTACCTGGCCGTGGCGCAGGAAGTCCAGCAACTCAAGCTGTACCGTGAAGCCTGCGCGGCGCTGGACATCGCGTCCCCGCGCCAGGACATGCGCAGCAGCCAACTGATCGACGGCACCATTTGGGACGGCTCGGATCCGGCCGGGTACGCCCGCAGCTTCAAACTGCACGCCTTGAGCGATGCGGCTCCCCTTCTCGCCAGCCGCTGACAGGAGCCACGACCATGCTGCGTATCCTGCTGATCAACGACACGGCGAAAAAAGTCGGCCGTCTCAAGGCCGCCCTGATTGAAGCCGGCTTCGAAGTCATCGATGAATCCGGCTTGACCATCGACCTGCCGGCGCGCGTCGAAACGGTGCGTCCGGACGTGATCCTGATCGATACCGAGTCACCCGGGCGCGATGTGATGGAGCAAGTGGTACTGGTCAGCCGCGACCAACCACGACCGATCGTCATGTTTACCGACGAGCACGACCCCAATGTGATGCGCCAGGCGATCAAGTCAGGCGTGAGCGCCTACATCGTCGAAGGCATCCACGCCGCGCGCCTGCAACCGATCCTCGACGTCGCCATGGCCCGCTTCGAAAGCGACCAGGCCCTGCGCGCCCAACTCCTGGCCCGCGACCAGCAACTGGCCGAACGCAAGCGCATCGAACTGGCCAAGGGCATGCTGATGAAGATGAAGGAATGCAACGAAGAACAGGCCTACACCCTGATGCGCCGCCAGGCCATGAGCCGCCAGCAGAAGCTGATCCAGGTGGCGGAGCAGATCATTGCCATGAATGAGTTGCTGGGCTGAAAGCCCTGTAGCGCCTGGCCTGCCCCCATCGCGAGCAGGCTCGCTCCCACAGGTCCTGTAGCCACTGAAGTTCCAATGTGGGAGCGGGTTTGCTCGCGAAAGCGGCTTTCCATTCAACATCGATGTCGACTGACCGGACGCCTTCGCGAGCAAGCCCGCTCCCACAGGTATTGTGTCCACTAACGATCCATTGTGGGAGCGAGCCTGCTCGCGATAGGCCTCCCCACAATCTCCGGGTTGGCACAGATCTCGCTTAAGCAATCCCACAGGTAACCAACGGCGGTTGCCCCACCTACGACAAAGACGTCGCACACCCTCCTTGCCTTTCTGGCGATCCGGGTTGCGGCGTTTTTTTGTTTTGGCCTCTCGGGGCCGGTGGTGCGACCACAGACGGCGCACTGCTCAAAGCACTGACTCATTTCTCGAGACTTTTACAGCTGAGGTGCGCGATGAATTCAAGCTTCTGGAAATCCGGCCACACCCCGACACTGTTCGCGGCCTTCCTTTATTTCGACCTGAGTTTCATGGTCTGGTACCTGCTCGGCCCACTGGCGGTACAGATCTCTGCCGACCTGCACCTGACCACCCAACAACGCGGCCTGATGGTCGCGACGCCAATCCTGGCCGGCGCCGTACTGCGCTTGTTCATGGGCTTGCTGGCCGACCGGATCTCGCCAAAGACCGCCGGCATGGTGGGCCAGGTGATCGTGATCGGCGCGCTGTTCTGCGCCTGGAAACTGGGCATCCACAGCTATGAACAAGCCTTGCTGCTGGGCCTGTTCCTCGGTGTGGCCGGCGCCTCGTTCGCCGTGGCCCTGCCGCTGGCGTCCCAGTGGTATCCACCACAACACCAAGGCAAGGCCATGGGCATCGCCGGTGCCGGTAACTCGGGCACCGTGCTCGCGGCGCTGATCGCACCGGTCATGGCGGTGGCCTTCGGCTGGACCAACGTGTTCGGCTTCGCGCTGATCCCGCTGGTGCTGACCCTGGTGCTCTTCGCCTGGCTGGCCAAGAACGCCCCCGAGCGGCCAAAAGCCAAATCCATGGCCGACTACCTCAAGGCCCTGGGCGACCGGGACAGCTGGTGGTTCATGTTCTTCTACAGCGTGACCTTCGGTGGTTTCATCGGCCTGGCCAGCGCCCTGCCCGGCTACTTCAACGACCAGTACGGCCTGAGTCCGGTCACCGCCGGCTACTACACCGCCGCCTGCGTCTTCGGTGGCAGTCTGATGCGTCCGTTGGGTGGCGCCCTGGCGGATCGTTTCGGTGGCATCCGCACCTTGCTCGGTATGTACACCGTTGCTGCGGTCTGCATCGCGGCGGTGGGCTTCAATCTGCCGAGTTCCTACGCGGCCCTGGCCCTGTTCGTCTGCACCATGCTCGGTTTGGGTGCGGGCAACGGCGCGGTATTCCAACTGGTGCCACAACGTTTCCGTCGCGAAATCGGCGTGATGACCGGGCTGATCGGCATGGCCGGCGGCATCGGTGGCTTCGCCCTGGCGGCGGGCATGGGCGCGATCAAACAGAGCACCGGTAGCTATCAACTGGCCCTGTGGTTGTTCGCCAGCCTCGGTGTCCTGGCCTGGTTCGGCCTGCACGGCGTCAAGCGTCGCTGGAGAACCACTTGGGGTTCGGCCGCTGTCACCGCTGCCCGGGTATAACCTGCAACCATGAGCCTGCAATTGAGCTTCGCCGAAGCCAGTGCCATCGGCCCGCGGGAAGAAAACCAGGACGCCCTGCGCCTGGTCACCCCGGCCCCGGCCCTGGCCGCCAGCAAGGGTTACCTGTTCGCCATCGCCGACGGCGTGAGCCAATGCGCCGATGGCGGGCTGGCGGCCCGTTCGACCTTGCAGGCGCTGGCCCTGGACTACTACTCCACACCGCAGACCTGGGGCGTGGCCCAGGCGCTGGATCGCTTGCTGCTGGCGCAGAATCGCTGGCTGCAGGCCAACGGTGGCGGGCAGCCGCTGCTCACCACCGTCAGCGCCCTGGTGCTGCGGGGCCGACGCTTCACCCTCGCCCACGTCGGCGATTGCCGGGTCTATCGCTGGCACGCCGATCACTTGCAACGGGTCAGCGAGGATCACGTCTGGGAACAACAGGGCATGCAACATGTGCTCAAGCGTGCCCTGGGCCTGGATCAACACCTGATCCTGGACTTCCTCGACGGTGAGTTACGCACCGACGAAACCTTCGTGCTGCTCAGCGACGGCGTCTGGGCAGTCCTGGGGGACACGGCCATCGCCGGCATCCTTCGCGACCAGCCGGACCTCGACCTTGCGGCGCAGACGCTGGTCAATGCCGCGCACCTGGCTGGTAGCCAGGACAACGCCAGCGCCTTGTTGGTGCGGGTCGATGCCGTGGGCGAAGCGAGCATCGGCGATGCTCTGATCCAACTGCAGCAATGGCCTCTTCCGCCGACATTGAAACCGAGCCAGGTATTCGAAGGCTGGCACATCGAAAGCCTGCTCGGCCATAGCCAACAATCGTTGCTCTATCGGGTACACGACGGTCAGGGCCAGCCGTGGTTGCTGAAAACCTTGCCAACTCAGTTGCGCGACGATAGCCGGGCCGGACAGGCATTGCTCTCGGAAGAATGGTTTCTCAAACGGGTCGCCGGGCGGCAATTTCCCGAGGTCCATGGCGTTCCCCAGCGTCAGCATCTCTACTACGTGATGCGCGAGTATCCGGGCGTGACCCTGGCCGAGCTGTTCAACCAGGACGGGCCACTACCTCTCGCCCAATGGTTGGAGTTGGCGCAGCGACTGGTGCGGGCGGTAGGCCTGTTGCATCGAAGGCAGATCTACCACCGCGACATCAAGCCGGAAAACCTGCACCTGGGCGACGACGGGGAATTGCGCTTGCTGGATTTCGGCCTGGCGTACTGCCCGGGCCTGTCCGAGGACCAGGCCAACGTGCTACCCGGTACCCCCAGCTACATTGCCCCAGAAGCCTTCGCCGGCACCGCGCCAACCGCGCAGCAGGATTTGTATGCCGTCGGTGTGACCTTGTATTTCCTGCTGACCGGGCATTATCCCTACGGCGAAATCGAAGCCTTCCAACGCCCGCGCTTTGGCGTGCCGGTCGGTGCCAGCCGCTATCGGCCGGACTTGCCCGAATGGCTCGGGCAAAGCCTGGAGCGCGCCGTCGCGGCGGATCCGGACCAGCGCTTTGAAACCGCCGAAGAATGGTTGTTGCTGCTGGAACAGGGCGAGCGCCGCAGCTTGAGCGTCAGGCCCAGGCCGTTGCTGGAAAGAGAACCGTTGAAGGTCTGGCGGACGTTGGCGCTGGTATCGTTGGTGGTGAACATCGTGCTGTTGTTTCTGGTATTTCATGGCTGAAATCCAGTTGCGCCCATCGCGAGCAGGCTCGCTCCCACAGGTTTTGTGGCCACCACAGATCCAGTGTGGGAGCGGGCTTGCTCGCGAAGGCGGCGGCACATTCAGCATTGATGCAAGCTGATCCACCGCGTTCGCGAGCAAGCCCGCTCCCACAGGGGATTTGCTTGGTATGCAGTTGCAGCATGCACTGAAGCCCTCTGTGGGAGCGAGCCTGCTCGCGATGGCGGCCTAGCTGCCACTACAAAGCTATCGGCTACCACGCTCCATTACCGGGCAACACGCTTTGATTCGGTGCAATAAATCCCTCTTCCCTGCGTGCCATCAGCCGCTCCCCCAATAAATCCGTGCCCCAGAGCCACTTGGCACAACCACTGCATAACCTCTCTCACCATACATACAGCAACGCCTCCAACGATGAAGGCGGTGCTTCCCGAGAGAACGGGACCAGGACAAAGGCGTCCTCGCTAGGCAACTAGCGGGACGCCTTTTTTTGTTTTCGAAAAAATTGCCGAGCCAGCCCGATCACCGTGATGAAACGGGCCTGAACTTGCGGAGAACCCTGATGAAAAAACTCAAACTGGTAATGATCGGCAACGGCATGGCCGGGGTTCGAACCCTCGAGGAACTGCTCAAGCTGAGCAACGAGCTGTACGACATCACGGTATTCGGTGCCGAGCCCCACACCAACTACAACCGCATCCTGCTCTCGCCGGTACTGGCCGGCGAGCAGACCTTCGAAGAGATCGTGCTCAACGACCTGAGCTGGTACCTGGACAACAACATCAAGCTGCTGCTCAACCGCAAAGTGGTGGAAATCGACCGGGTCAAGCGCCGGGTCATCGCCGAAGACGGCAGCGAAGCCGAATATGACCGCCTGCTGATCGCCACCGGTTCCACGCCCTTTATCCTGCCGATCCCCGGCAACACCCTGGACGGCGTGATCGGCTACCGCGACATCGCCGACACCCAGGCCATGATCAACACCGCCAAGACCCACAAGCACGCGGTGGTGATCGGCGGCGGCCTGCTCGGCCTCGAAGCCGCCAACGGCCTGAAGCTGCGGGGCATGGACGTGACCGTGGTGCACTTGGGTGAATGGCTGCTGGAGCGACAACTGGACAAGACCAGCGGCCAACTGCTGCAAACCGCCTTGGAGAACCGTGGCCTGAAATTTCGCCTCAGCGAACAGACCCAGGCCCTGCACGACGCCGGCAACGGCCGGGTCGGCTCGGTCCAGTTCAAGAACGGTGACATCATTCCTGCGGACCTGGTGGTGATGGCCGCCGGCATCCGGCCCAACACCGAGTTGGCGGAAAAGTCCGGCATCCCGTGCAACCGCGGGATCCTGGTCAACGACACGATGCAGACCTACGACCCGCGCATCTACGCCATCGGTGAATGCGCCAGCCACCGTGGCACCGCCTACGGCTTGGTGGCACCACTGTTCGAACAGGCCAAGGTCTGCGCCAACCACCTCGCACAACTGGGCTTCGCCACTTACAAGGGCTCGGTCACTTCGACCAAGTTGAAAGTCACCGGCATCGACCTGTTCTCCGCTGGCGACTTCATGGGCGGCGAAGGCACCGAGACCATCACCCTCTCCGACCCCATTGGCGGCGTCTACAAAAAACTGGTGATCAAGGACGACGTGCTGGTCGGTGCCTGCCTGTACGGCGATACCGCGGACGGCGGCTGGTACTTCCGCCAGATCCGCGAGAACCACACCATCAGCGAGATCCGCGATCACCTGATGTTTGGGGAAAACGCTCTCGGCGACGTAGGCCACCAGGGCCAGGACAAAGCCATGAGCATGGCCGACAGCGCCGAAGTCTGCGGCTGCAACGGCGTGTGCAAAGGCACCATCGTCAAGGCGATCCAGGAGCACGGGCTGTTCAGCGTCGACGACGTGAAAAAACACACCAAGGCCGCCAGTTCCTGCGGTTCTTGCGCCGGCCTGGTGGAGCAGATCCTGATCAACACCGTGGGCGGCGCGGCGGACGTCAAGCCGAAAAGCGAAAAAGCCATCTGCGGTTGCAGCGACCTCAACCACGGCCAGATCCGCCAAGCGATCCGCGACCAGCATCTGCTGACCATCGCCGGGGCCATGAGCTACCTGAACTGGCGCACGCCGAACGGCTGCGCCACCTGCCGCCCGGCGTTGAACTACTACCTGATTTCAACCTGGCCCGGCGAAGCCCATGACGACCCGCAATCGCGCCTGATCAACGAGCGCGCCCACGCCAACATCCAGAAAGATGGCACCTACTCCGTGGTTCCACGGATGTGGGGTGGCGTGACCAATCCGGCGGAGCTGCGGCGCATCGCCGACGTGGCCGACAAGTACAACGTGCCGATGGTCAAGGTCACTGGCGGGCAGCGCATCGATTTGCTGGGGATCAAGAAGCAGGACTTGCCTGGCGTGTGGAAAGACCTCGACATGCCCTCCGGGCACGCCTACGGCAAGTCCATCCGCACCGTGAAGACCTGCGTGGGCAGTGAGTTCTGCCGCTTCGGCACGCAGAACTCGACCCAATTGGGTATCGAGCTGGAGCACGACCTGTTCAACATGTGGTCGCCCCACAAGGTCAAGCTGGCCGTTTCCGGTTGCCCACGCAACTGCTCGGAAGCGGGGATCAAGGACGTCGGCATTATCGGTGTCGATTCCGGCTGGGAGATGTACATCGGTGGCAACGGCGGGATCAAGACCGAGGTCGCCGAGTTTTTCGTCAAGCTCAAGACCGCCGAAGAAGTGCGTGAATACAACGGCGCCTTCCTGCAGCTGTACCGCGAGGAAGCCTTCTACCTCGAACGCACCGTGCACTACATGCAGCGGGTCGGCATGGAACACATCAAGAAAGCCGTGCTCGAAGACCCCGAGCGGCGCAAGGCCCTCCACGAACGCCTGAAGTTTTCCCTGTCGCTGGAACAGGACCCGTGGAAACAGCGCCTGGAACAGCCCCAGCTGAAAAAAGAGTTTGAAGTCATCCCCGTGAAAAACCTGGAGGTGCCGGCATGAACTGGTTGGATATCTGCGCCCTGGAAGAGATCAATATTCTCGGTTCGCGCATCATCAATGGCCCGAAAGGCGATATCGCGATTTTCCGCACCAGCGATGATGAGGTGTTCGCACTCGATGACCGTTGCCCGCACAAGGGCGGCCCGCTGTCCCAAGGTTTGGTCTACGGCAAGCGCGTGGCCTGCCCGCTGCACAACTGGCAGATCGACCTGGAAACCGGCCAGGCCCAGGCCCCGGACGTGGGCTGCGCCCATCACCATTCGGCCCGGGTCGAAAACGGCCGGGTGCAGCTGGCCCTGCGGGACGCAAGCTGATGGACCGCCAGATCACTGCCTCGACCTGCTGTTATTGCGGGGTCGGTTGCGGCGTCCTGATCGAGCATGACGGCGAGCGCATCCTCGGCGTCAGCGGCGATCCCGCCCATCCGGCCAACTTCGGCAAACTGTGCAGCAAAGGCTCCACGCTGCACCTGACCGGCGACCTCGCCGCGCGCGCCCTCTATCCGGAACTGCGCCTGGGCAAAGGCCTGGCCCGAGCCCGCAGCGACTGGGACAGCGCCCTGGATCACGCCGCCAGCGTCTTCGCCGAGACCATCACCGAACACGGCCCCGACAGCGTGGCGTTCTACATCTCCGGCCAATTGCTGACCGAGGATTACTACGCCTTCAACAAACTCGCCCGGGCATTGGTGGGCACCAACAACATCGACAGCAATTCGCGGCTGTGCATGTCCTCCGCCGTGGTGGGCTACAAGCGCAGCCTCGGTGCCGACGCCCCACCCTGCAGCTACGAAGACCTGGAACTGAGCGACTGCGTGATGATCGTTGGCAGTAACATGGCCTACGCCCATCCCATCCTGTTTCGCCGCCTCGAAGAAGCTAAATCCCGCCGGCCGCAGATGAAAATCATCGTCATCGACCCGCGGCGCACCGACACCTGCGACCTGGCGGACCTGCACCTGGCGATCCTGCCCGGTACCGATGTCGCCTTGTTCCATGGGATTTTGCACCTGCTGCTGTGGGAAGACTGGGTCGACCGCGACTTCATCAAGGCTCATACCGAAGGCCTGGCGGACCTGAAGAACCTGGTTCGCGACTACACCCCGGCGATGGTCGCGCAGTTGTGCGGCATCAGCGTCGAACAGTTGCATCAGTGCGCCGAATGGGTCGGCACCTCGCCGAGCTTCCTGTCGCTGTGGTGCATGGGCCTGAACCAGTCCACCGCTGGCAGCGCCAAGAACAGCGCGTTGATCAACCTGCATTTGGCCACCGGGCAAATCGGTCGCCCCGGCGCCGGCCCTTTCTCGCTGACCGGCCAACCCAATGCCATGGGCGGCCGGGAAACCGGCAGCCTGTCGAATCTGCTGCCGGGCCATCGTGAAGCGGCCAACCCGGAGCATCGCGCCGAAGTCGCCCGCTACTGGGGCGTCGAGCAATTGCCCGCCACCACCGGTTTGAGCGCCATCGAGCTGTTCGAGCAGGTTCGCAGCGGCAAGATCAAGGCCTTGTGGATCGCCTGCACCAACCCGGCCCAATCGATGCCAGACCAGACGGCGGTACGTGAAGCGCTGCAAGCCTGCCCATTCGTGGTGTTGCAGGAAGCCTTCCGCACCACCGAGACCGCTGCCTTTGCCGACCTGTTGCTGCCGGCGGCCAGTTGGGGCGAGAAAGAAGGCTCGGTGACCAACTCCGAACGGCGGATTTCCCACGTCCGTCGGGCCATCGGCGCACCGGGGGAAGCTCGTCCGGACTGGGCAATCACCGTGGATTTCGCACAACGCCTGGAGAAACGCCTGCGCCCGGGCCAGCCCAGCCTGTTCGCCTTTGACACCCCGGCCCAACTGTTCGATGAATACAAACAGCTGACCCGTGGCCGCGACCTGGACTTGTCCGGCATCAGCCACGCCCTGATCGATCAACTCGGCCCACAACAATGGCCCTTCCCCGAGGGTGCGACGGTCGGAACGGCGCGCCTGTACATGGACGGGATTTTCCCCACCGACAGCGGTCGCGCCCGGTTTGTGGCCGACCCCTATCGGGCCGCCAAGGAACTGCGTGACGCCCGCTACCCATTGACCCTGAACACCGGCCGCTTGCGTGACCAATGGCACGGCATGAGCCGCACCGGTACCGCCGCGCAGTTGTTCGGTCATGTGAACGAAGCGGTACTCAGCCTGCATCCCGACGAACTGCTCCGGCATCGCCTGCAGGCGGGCGACCTGGTCAGCCTCAAAAGCCGGCGTGGCAGCGTGATCGTGGCCGTGGACAGCGACGACAGCGTGCGCCCCGGCCAGGCGTTCCTGCCCATGCATTGGGGCGACCGGTTCCTCAAGGGCGGGGTCAACACTCTGACTCAACCGGCCTTCGATCCGTTGTCGAAACAACCGGAACTCAAGCACAGCGGCGTACGCCTGGAGCCGGTGAACCTGCCTTGGCAGCTTTTCGCCTTGATCGAAGGTGATGTTCAACAGCATTTGGAGGCCTTGCGCCCCCTGTGTGAGGCGTTTTCCTACGTCAGCCTCAGCCTGACCGGCCGTGAGCGTCCCGCGTTGCTGATTCGCGCGGCCAGCGCTGTTGCCCCCGAACCGCAACTGCTCCAGGCGATCGACGAGCAACTGGGGCTGATCGAGGGGCCAGTATTGGCTTATGACGACCCGCGTCGCTCCATCGGTAAACGGGTTCGAATCGAAAACGGCCGCATCACCGCCATTCGCCTGGCTGGCGAAACCCTGGCTCGACACTGGCTGCAGAACCTGTGGCTGGAAGGTCGTGCCGATGAACAACTGCGGCGCTGGCTGCTGGCGCCTCTGAGCGCACCGCCGGGCAATGTCGGCGCCACGACGGGGGGCAGCAAAACCCTGTGCAACTGCATGAACGTCAGCCAGCGCGCGATCTGCGCGGGCATTGAGCGTGGCCTGGACTTGCAGGGGCTGAAACAGGAACTGGGCTGTGGCACGCAATGCGGTTCCTGCGTACCGGAAATCAAGCGCCTGCTGGTCGCCACTGCGCAACCGCTGGCGGCTATCTCATGAGGAAAACACTATGAACGCAAAAGTCTGGCTGGTGGGTGCGGGTCCCGGTGACCCCGAACTGTTGACCCTCAAAGCTGTGCGCGCCCTGGGCGAGGCCGACGTGGTGTTGATCGACGATCTGGTCAATACCGCAGTGCTGGAGCACTGCCCCAATGCGCGCATCATTGCCGTAGGCAAGCGCGGCGGCTGCCGTTCCACGCCCCAGGCGTTCATTCATCGATTGATGCTGCGTTATGCCCGCCAGGGCAAATGCGTGGTACGCCTCAAGGGCGGCGACCCGTGCATCTTCGGTCGCGGCGGTGAAGAAGCCCAATGGCTGCGCGAGCATGGCGTCGAGGTGGAACTGGTCAATGGCATCACCGCCGGCCTCGCAGGGGCGACCCAGTGCGATATTCCACTGACGCTGCGCGGGATTGCCCGGGGCGTGACGCTGGTGACGGCCCACACTCAGGATGGCAGCAGCCTGAACTGGCAAGCCTTGGCGCAAAGTGGCACGACATTGGTGGTGTACATGGGCGTGGCGAAACTGAGCGAGATTCGTGAGCAACTGCTGGCCGGTGGCCTGGCGGCGGACACGCCCGTGGCCATGATCGAAAACGCCTCCCTGCCCCACCAGCGTGATTGCCGCAGCGACCTGGCCTCGATGGAAGCCGATGCCAGCGCCTTTCAACTCAAGAGCCCGGCGATCCTGGTGATTGGTGCGGTGGCAGGCGCTGCCGAACGTGCGGGGTCGCAGCCTGCGTGGGTCCAGGCTTCGGCGCTGTAACAAAATTGAAGATCACCACAGAACGAATGTGGGAGCGGGCTTGCTCGCGAAGGCGGTGTGTCAGGCACATGATCGTAACTGACACACCGCCTTCGCGAGCAAGCCCGCTCCCACAGTTTTTTTGTTTTAACCGAACACTTTGTGGCAGCCCACCGCTCTTTTCATAAATCCCAGGCAAAGAAAAGCCCGGCCTAGGCCGGGCTTTTCCAAAGCTGTGGGCTAATTACTTAGCTTGGGCTTCAACCTGCGCTTCTACGCGACGGTTAACTGCACGACCAGCTTCAGTGGCGTTGTCAGCCACTGGGCGGGATTCGCCGTAACCAACAGAGTTAACGCGGGACGATTCAACACCGTACTGGTTGGTCAGAACTTGCTTAACGGCGTTTGCACGACGCTCAGACAGTTTCTGGTTGTAAGCGTCAGGACCGACGGAGTCAGTGTGACCTTCAACAGTAGTGGTGGTGGATGGGTACTGCTTCATGAAGTCAGCCAGGTTCTTGATGTCGCCGTAGCTGTTAGGCTTGACGACCGACTTGTCGAAGTCGAACTTGACGTCCAGCTCAACACGAACGACTTCAGCAACAGCCGGGCAGCCATCAGCGTCAACAGTTACGTTGGCTGGGGTGTCAGGGCACTTGTCGACGTTGTCGCAGACGCCATCGTTGTCGCTGTCGGAGCAGACTTCAGCCGGAGCTGGAACTGGAGCAGCGGCAGGCTTGGAACCGCCACCGAAGTTCACACCGATACCGACGCTTGGAGCCCACTCGGTGTCGCCCTGGTCGATGTTGTACTGAGCTTCAACGCCAGCACGGGCGTAGAAGTTCTCGGTGAAGTACAGCTTGGCACCGCCGCCAACGTTGGCGAAGGTGGAACGGTTACGACCGTTGCTGCCATTCTGGTCGATGCTCTGGTCCGAGAAACCGGCAGAGACGTAAGGACGCAGCATGTCGCCTGGGTTGTTGAAGTGGTACAGAGCGTCCAGAGCGGTGTTGGCGCCTTTGACGTTGGTGCCGTCGTCAGTACGGGCGTTGTGCACTTCGTCATAGGCCAGACGCAGTTCAACGTCGTCGGTCAGGAAGTAACCAACCGAACCGCCGAACAGGTTGCCGTTGTTCTTGAAGTTACGAGCGCTGTCGAATTGTTCTTTCTTGGCGAAGCCTTCGATTTCAACTGCGCCTTGGCCTTGTGCCAGAGCGCCGAACGAAGTGGCAGCAATCAGAGAACCAATGGCAAAGCCCAAGGTGTTTTTCAGTTTCATCCGTTAAATCCCCATCTGGTGATTGTGAAGCAGTCCCGCAAACCGGGGGACAACTCGGCGGCAAGTCTATCAGAACTTGCCTACACGTAAGAGATATTTGCGCCGAACTAAGTTTCAGCAATGCCCGCAAATTTCTCACGCAATTTGTCTAGAGCGCGCTTGTAACGCATTTTTGTCGCGCTCAAACCCATGTGCATTATGTCTGCGATCTCCTGGAATTCCAGCTCTGCGACAAATCGTAGCACCAGAATCTCCCGATCGATCGGGTTTACATGGACCAGCCAGCGATCGAGTCCACCCTTTTCCTCGGGCTTGGGCGCCTTATCTTCAGACGCTTCCTCGAGAGGGTCCAGGCTCAACGCGTCCATCAAGCGACGCTTTCGCCGTTCCTTGCGATACTGCGTGATGCATTCATTGTACGTGATGCTGTAGAGCCAGGTCTTGAACTTCGATTTCCCCTCGAAGTTCTTCAGGCCATACAGCACCTTCAACATCACCTCCTGACAGACATCATCAGCGTCGCGATCGTTCCCGAGATAGCGTGCACAAACGTTAAATAATGTCCTCTGGTAACGGCGCATCAATTCTTCGTAAGCACGCGTTACGTGGAATAACTCCGTATGCGCGCGTGCGACCAACTCCTCATCGGAGAGATCACGGGGGTCATAGCGCGTGGATAGCGATTGGGGTTTGTTCAAAACAAGTCGGGCCGACAGTCTAGGTCAATGTGCGCCGCAGCCTGCGGTATCGGGCATTTTGCGGCGGCATACATTAGCAGGGTTTGCCGGGTTAGCGGCTACTCACATGCTGTTCCAGCAGGATCCGATTGGAAAGCGACACCAGCTCGCCCTCCTCGGTCAGCAATGTGGTCTTCACCGTGCCGATCTCTTCGATCTGGCCTTCGACCTCGCCAACACGCACTTGTTGCCCAACCTCGTACAATTCACGCACATAGATTCCCGCCAGGATCTGACCGGCGATTTCACGACTTCCCAATCCCATTGCCAGCGCAATCGCCAGACCAACGGTAATCAATACGATCACGATCACGTGGTTGAGCAGGTCAGTCTTGACCTCCAACTGGCTGATCGCCACCGAAATACTGATGATGATCACCAGGCCCTGGGCAATTCGCCCCACGCCAGCGGCGTAGTCCAGCCCAACGCCCTCGGCCGCGCCGCGCACCAGCCCGTTGGCCAGTTGCGCCAGCAGAACGCCGACCAGCAACACCAGCGCGGCACCAAAAACCTTCGGCAAATACAGCGCAAGCATATCGAGCGTAGCCGAAACTCGCTCGAGGCCAAGGGATTCTGCAGCGGAAACCAGGAAAATCAGCAGTACGAACCAATACACGATCTTGCCGACCAGGGTCGAGATCGGTACCTGGATGCCGCCACGGGACAACAGTTTGGTCAGGCCGGTGCCGCCCATCAGGCGGTCGAGACCCAGTTTGGCGAGCAGCTTGGACAGCAGCGTGTCCAGCAGCTTGGCCACGACAAAACCCAGCAACAGCACCACCAGGGCGCCGAACAGGTTCGGGATGAAGTTAGCCACCTTGGTCCACAACGCAGTCATTGCCGTGACGAGGCTCTGGGTCCAGAGATCAAGTTCCATATTCAATCAGCCTTATCAGCGGTGCGAGTAACAGGTTTACGGCGGGAAACCGGCGAGACATGGGCCGATCCGTTATTCAGAGCGATCATCAGCGCGGGCAACCAGCGGCCCAGCAGGCTGAACAGATCGCCCGCACCGACCTGGCGGTTGGCGGTTTTCAGTACACGTCCCAGGCACGCATCATCGTCCCGGCTGGACGGCGAAGCCTTGAGCATGTCGCGCAAAGACTGTTCAAACGGATCGTGCATACGCACCTCTCGTGATGTCTGTGGAAGACGCGATCAAATTTCGTCGGGTCACATGAAACCCATCACACCCAGCGCAAGCGGCGGAACAACCACCACTGCCCGAGCGCCACGCAGATCATCAACAGGCAGGCAATCATGAAACCGTAGGGGCTTTCGGAAAACGGAATGCCACCGACATTGATGCCCAGAAGGCCGGTGAGAAAACTCATCGGCAGGAAAATCCCGGTGACGATGCCGAAGCGGTACATGGTGCGGTTCATGCGCACCGAAAGGCGCCGGTCTTCGGCCTCCAGCACAAGCCCCACGCGCTCTCGGGTCAGTTCCAGCTCCTCGAGATAACGGGTCAGGCTGTTGTTCAATTCGTTCCAATAGTCGCCGTCATCGTCGAAAAACCACGGCAGCTTGAGTCGCGTCATCTGGCCGAAGATGTCCCGCTGTGGTGCCAGGAAGCGCTTGAGTCCGGCGGCCCGTCGGCGGATGTGCAAAATGGCGTCGTGCTCCGGGGTATACCGTTCGTCGGTATCAAGTTTTTCTTCTTCGCCATCGACGATTTCGGAGAGGCAGGTGACCAGGTCCTGCACCTTATTGGTGAGGTATTGCGCCATATAAAGGATGAGTTCGGACGCGGTCTTCGGGCCCTTGCCCTCGGCCAGTTGCGCCAACAGCTCATCGGTGGCGCGCAACGGACGCAGGCGCAGCGAGATCACCCGCTGGGCGGACGCGAAGATCCGCACCGAAACCATGTCTTCCGGCTCGGCGCCCGGGTTGAGGTTGATGCCTCGAAGAAACAGCAGCAACTCGGCGTTGGGCAATGGCAACAGGCGTGGCCGAGTGTTCTCCTCGAGCAGCAGATCGCAGTTGAATTCGCTCAAACCGCTGGATTTGCGCAGCCAGGTGTGGGTTTGCGGATGACTGCGATCCCAGTGCAGCCACAGGCTTTCATGGGCCTGCAACTGCAAATCGTCGAGTTCGGTCCGGGCTATGGAACGCGCGCCGCCTTTACCGTCCAGCACCAGGGCATGCACCAGCCCCCATTGCGCGTTTTCTTCCTCGAACATCCTCATCCCTTATGGCAGTGGTGCTTCATTCAGGCATTTTCAGCGGGCTAGGCGAGACGATCACGCCGTTGTTGTCCGCGTAGACATACTCGCCTGGACGAAACGTCACGCCGGCAAAAGTCACCGGCACATTGAGTTCGCCGACGCCACGCCGGTCGGTTTTCATCGGGTGGCTGGCCAGGGCCTGGACCCCAAGGTCCGTCTGGGCGATAACGTCTACGTCGCGGATGCAACCGTAGATCACCAGCCCTTCCCAGCCATTTTTCGCGGCTTTTTCCGCCAGCATGTCCCCCAGCAGCGCCCGACGCAGGGAGCCGCCGCCGTCGACGACCAGCACCTTGCCGTTGCCCTCGAGTTCAACCTGCTCCTTGACCCGCGAGTTGTCTTCGAAGCACTTGACGGTCACGATTTCGCCGCCGAAGGAGTCGCGGCCACCGAAATTGCTGAACATCGGCTCCAACACCTGCACCAGTTCCGGGTAGGCGTCGCACAGGTCGGGCGTGAGGTAATGGTTCATCGAACAACTCCTGAAAGGCTGGAACGTCGGACTGAATGAGCAACCGTTTGTGACTGGAACCGCGTCAAGCGTCATATCTTAGCCGCAAGCCGACCAGAGCGAAATGCCCATGTCAGAGCCTTTCTCTCAAACTGCCTCGGCCAGGGCGGGCAGACTTTCCAGCAACGGCGCCTGCTGATCTTGCAGCCAACGGGCTACCAGAGGCCAGACCTCAGCCTGTGCCGCCTTGCTGACCAGCATCTCGACGTGGCCGAAATCGCCCTTGAAACCCTGCGCCTGGCCCAGGCAGACAAACTGCTTGTGCTCGGAACCGATCTGCTCGAAGAGTTTGCGGCAGGCCCAGGTCGGGTCCTGGTGATCGCCCGCAGCACTCACCGCCAGCACCGGCACCTGCACATCGGCCAATCCGGCCCACCAGTTCTTCTCGGCATCGCCGAACCGTCCGAACAGGCCGTACCAGCGCATGCTTTCCAGCGCCAGGCCGATGGGCTCGTCCTCGGGGCCGCGCTTGAGCCTTGAACCGGACAACTGGGCAAAGCGCTTGAGGATGAACCGGCCGCTCCACTCTACCGGCGGGATCTTCAACGGCCAGTAGGTGCGACTGACCTGGGTGCCGAAAAACGCCGCCGAAGCCACCGCAGGTTCGCCCAGGTAATGACCGCCCAAGGCTGCCGCGAGGGTAATGCCGCCCAAGGAATGACCGATCCAGTGGGGCACTTGCCCGCTCTGCTCACGCACGAAGGCACCGATGGCCGGCAAGTCGTAACGGGCATAGTCGGCCACCCGGTTGTTGCGATAGGCCTGGTTGCGCTGGGATAACCCATGGCCGCGCATCTCGGGGATCCAGACATCGAAACCCAGGCGTGCCAGGTAGGCCCCCAGCCCCAGGCCCTTGGGCGAATACCAGAAGCGCCGATTGGAAAAACTGCCGTGCAACAGGATCACCGGGACGCCACGGGTTTCGCTGGCGTCGGCCATGCCCAGCCGGGTGACGGCCAGTTCGACGCTGGCGTCGGGGCTGTTGCCAGGTTTCAAGCGGTAGACATCTTCGCTCAGATCACCGCGCCGCTCGGCGCTGATCAGGGCGACAGGAAAGAGGTTGCTGCTGCTTTGCATAATGCTCTTGCACAAAAAAGGGCGGCATCCATGAGGAGCCCGCCCTACTTCAATCAAAAGGGACCGGGGTGTATAGCCGCGGACCTGTGGGAGCGAGCCTGCTCGCGATAGCAGAGTGTCAGCCGAGACTAATCTTGCTGATCCAACGCTATCGCGAGCAGGCTCGCTCCCACAAGGTCGCCCGGCTTACATTACCGGTGAGGCCCCTTCACTCAATCAGACCGCAGCCTGTCCCTCAGCCAGGAAGAACCAGGTTTCCAGCACAGAGTCCGGGTTCAACGAAACGCTTTCAATGCCCTGCTCCATCAGCCATTTGGCCAGGTCCGGGTGGTCCGAAGGGCCCTGGCCGCAGATGCCGATGTACTTGCCGGCCTTGTTGCAGGCGGCAATGGCGTTGGCCAGCAGCTTCTTGACCGCCGGGTTACGCTCGTCGAACAGATGGGCGATGATCCCGGAGTCGCGGTCCAGGCCCAGGGTCAATTGGGTCAGGTCGTTGGAACCGATGGAGAAACCGTCGAAGAACTCGAGAAATTCTTCCGCCAGGATCGCGTTGGACGGCAGCTCGCACATCATGATCACGCGCAGGCCATTGTCGCCACGGGCCAGGCCGTTTTCCGCCAGCAGGTCGACGACCTGGCTCGCTTCGCCCAGGGTCCGGACGAACGGCACCATGATCTCGACGTTGGTCAGGCCCATCTCGTTACGCACGCGCTTGAGGGCACGGCATTCGAGCTCGAAGCAGTCGCGGAACGATTCGCTGATGTAGCGCGAAGCACCACGGAAGCCCAGCATCGGGTTTTCTTCTTCCGGCTCGTAGAGCTTGCCGCCGATGAGGTTGGCGTATTCGTTGGACTTGAAGTCCGACAGGCGCACGATGACCTTTTTCGGCCAGAACGCCGCCGCCAGGGTGCTGATGCCTTCCACCAGCTTCTCGACATAGAAGCCGACCGGATCGTTGTAACCGGCGATGCGCTTGTCGACGCTGTCCTTGATTTCCTGCGGCAGGCCGTCGTAGTTCAGCAATGCCTTGGGGTGCACGCCGATCATGCGGTTGATGATGAACTCCAGGCGGGCCAGGCCCACGCCCGCGTTCGGCAACTGTGCGAAGTCAAAGGCACGGTCCGGGTTGCCGACGTTCATCATGATCTTGAACGGCAGGTCCGGCATGGCGTCCACGGAGTTCTTCTTGATGTCGAAGCCTAGTTCGCCTTCGAAAATGTAGCCGGTATCGCCTTCAGCGCAGGAAACGGTCACGCCCTGGCCATCCTTGAGCAATTCGGTGGCGTTGCCGCAACCCACCACTGCCGGGATACCCAGTTCACGGGCAATGATCGCCGCGTGGCAGGTACGACCACCACGGTTGGTGACGATGGCGCTGGCGCGCTTCATCACCGGTTCCCAATCCGGGTCGGTCATGTCGGAAACCAGTACGTCACCGGCCTGGACCTTGTCCATTTCCGAGACGTCCTTGATGATCCGCACCTTGCCGGCGCCGATGCGCTGGCCGATGGCACGGCCTTCCACCAGCACGGTGCCGGTTTCCTTGAGCAGGTAGCGCTCCATGACGTTGGCCTGGGTGCGGCTCTTCACGGTTTCCGGGCGGGCCTGCACGATGTACAGCTTGCCGTCGTCACCGTCCTTGGCCCACTCGATGTCCATCGGGCACTTGTAGTGCTTCTCGATGATCATCGCCTGCTTGGCCAGCTCGCTGACTTCGGCGTCGGTCAGGCAGAAACGCGCGCGTTCGGCCTTGTCCACGTCGACGGTCTTGACCGAGCGACCGGCCTTGGCTTCGTCGCCATAGATCATCTTGATGGCCTTGCTGCCCAGGTTGCGCCGCAGGATGGCCGGGCGGCCGGCTTCCAGCGTGCCTTTGTGGACGTAGAACTCATCCGGGTTCACGGCGCCCTGCACGACGGTTTCACCCAGGCCATAGGCGCCGGTGATGAACACCACGTCACGGAAGCCCGACTCGGTGTCGAGGGTGAACATCACGCCGGCGGTGCCGGTTTCGGAGCGGACCATGCGCTGCACACCGGCGGACAGGGCAACCAGCTTGTGGTCGAAGCCCTGGTGCACGCGGTAGGAAATGGCACGGTCGTTGAAAAGGGAAGCGAAGACTTCCTTGGCGGCACGGATGACATTTTCCACGCCACGAATGTTCAGGAAGGTTTCCTGCTGGCCGGCGAAGGAGGCATCCGGCAGGTCTTCGGCGGTGGCCGAGGAACGCACGGCGACAGCGACATCCGGATTGCCTTCGGACAACTTGGCGAACGCGGTGCGGATCTCGGTATTCAGTTTCTCGGGGAACTCGGCTTCCATGATCCATTGGCGGATCTGGGCACCGGTCTTGGCCAAGGCATTGACGTCATCGACGTCCAGGGCATCGAGCGCATCGTGAATCTGCTTGTTCAGGCCGCTCAGTTCCAGGAAATCACGATAAGCCTGGGCGGTCGTGGCGAAGCCACCTGGCACCGATACGCCGGCACCGGCGAGGTTGCTGATCATCTCGCCCAGGGATGCGTTCTTGCCCCCCACATGCTCCACATCATGGACGCCGAGCTTATCGAGGGAAACTACGTACTCTACCAAGGTGATCTCTCCACTAACTGTGTTGGAAAAGCTCAAGGTACCGACGGCTCCAGGGGAGCGCTTGCCGGCGATATGGCCTGGACCTGGAAAATAAGTGAGAATGCGGGCCACTGGCGGCCGGCAAATCGCGCCTATCATATCCAAGAATCGTCACTAGCTCACTAGCTTAAGGCCCAAGGCGCAAATGAAACGATCTGCTTTCTTTATCTCCGACGGCACCGGCATCACGGCCGAAACGCTAGGTCAAAGCCTGTTGGCGCAATTCGAAAACATTACCTTCACCAAAGTGACACGTCCGTACATCGACAACGTCGACAAGGCGCGGGCCATGGTACAGCAAATCAATAAAGCCGCCGAAAACGACGGTTTTCGCCCGATCATCTTCGATACCATCGTCAATCAGGACATCCGTGAGATTCTCGCAACGTCCAATGGTTTCATGATCGACATTTTTTCCACCTTCCTGGCCCCCCTGGAACAGGAACTGAGCGAGCATTCGTCCTACTCGGTCGGCAAGTCCCATTCCATTGGCCACAACTCCAATTACATGGAGCGGATCGAGGCGGTCAATTTCGCGCTGGACAATGATGACGGCGCACGCACGCATTATTACGACAAGGCCGACCTGATCCTAGTGGGCGTGTCGCGCTGTGGTAAGACACCGACGTGCCTGTACATGGCGATGCAATTCGGCATCCGCGCGGCCAACTATCCGCTCACCGAAGACGACATGGAGCGCCTGCAACTGCCCAGCGCCCTGCGCGCCCATCAGCACAAGTTGTTCGGCCTGACCATCGACCCGGACCGCCTCACCGCGATCCGCAACGAGCGCAAGCCCAACAGCCGCTATTCGAGCTATGCCCAGTGCGAATTCGAAGTGCGCGAGGTGGAAAACCTGTTCCGGCGGGAGAACATTCCCCATATCAATTCCACGCATTTTTCCGTGGAAGAGATTTCGGCGAAGATCCTGGTGGAGAAAGGGGTGGAGCGGCGGTTCAAGTAAACCGGAGAGTCCCTGTGGGAGCGAGCTTGCTCGCGATTGCGCAGTGTCAGCCGGCATCAATGTTGCTGATCCACCACAATCGCGAGCAGGCTCGCTCCCACAGAAGAACCTGTGGCGTTCCTGGTCAGCGCTTCAACCGCTTGACCAACGCCTGCCCCACCTCCAGCGCCGACGCCGGGTTCTGTCCCGTGATCAATTCACGATCGATCACCACATGGGACGTCCACGGCGAGGTGTTGCTGCTGTAGTGCCCACCCGCCTGCTCCAACGCGGTTTGCGGATAGAACTTCATGCTCCCGCCGCCCAGCAACCCCTTGGCCAACTCTTCTTCCTGATTGCTGATCACCGTCATCTTGTACCCCGCGTAGATCCAGTCGGCCTGGGCCGAGGCCTGGCCATTGGCGGCCAACTGACCAGTGAAGCCCTTGGCGTCGGCCAGGGTCGACAGCAACGCTATCGGCCCGTGGCAAACCAGCGCGGTGGTCTTGCCCTGGGCATGGAAGTGCGTCAGCACCCGCCCCAGCGATGCGCTCGTGAGCAAATCCTGCATCGGTGCATGCCCGCCGGGGATGTATAGGGCGTCGAACTGCTCCAGGCCAATCTGCTCGGCACGGGCCAGGCTGATCACCGGTGAGTTCTTGGTCGACGTGATGTTCAACTGCGCCAGCAACGCCTGGTAGCGCTCCAGTTCCGCCGAGTCGTTATTGAAGTACATCTTGTCCACCGAGGACCGATCCAGCGTCGGCGCCTTGCCCTCGGGCGTCGCGAATGTCACCTGATGACCGGCATCCAGCAACAGTTTCACCGGTTGCAGCAATTCGTTGAGGTAAAACCCGGTGGAGAAGACCTTGCCATTTTTCAGATCCAGATGATCGGAATCGGACAGGACCACCAGCACGTTATCGGCATGGGCCGCGACACTGATGCCTGCCAGAACAACAGATGTTGCCAGGGTCGTGAGCTTTTTCATGATGACTCCAGGACGCTTCGATAAAAGATGCGCTCACTGTATTGATGCGCTTACCGGCGATAAACTGGCGCCTCGGAACATCACCTGGCCCCTGGAGGCAATAATGCCCCGTCGATTCGATTACCTGGCCGACGTGGAAGCCTTCGTCACGGTCGTGGAAAAAGGCACCCTCAGTGCCGGAGCGGTGGCGCTGGGGACCACGCCTTCGGTCCTGAGCCGCGCCATCTCCCGCCTCGAAGCCCGGCTCGGGGTGCAACTGCTACGACGCACGACCCGGCGGCTGAACCTGACCGATGCCGGTGCCTTGTACCTGGAACAGTCGCGCTCGGCCTTTGCCCTGATTGACGATGCCGAGCGGCGCATCCAGGGCCAGGACGGCGTCCTGTCCGGTCGCGTGCGCCTGAGCGTGCCGACCACCTACGGCCATTACCGCTTGCCATCGCTGCTGTCGCGCTTCGGCCAGGCTTTTCCACAGGTGCGGGTCGAGCTGAGCATTACCAACCGCAATGTCGATCTGGTGGCTGAGGGGTATGACTTGGCGATCCGTCTTGGGCCGCTGCCGGACAGCGGACTGGTCGGCCGCAAGCTCGAAGACGCCCGCCTTTGCCTGGTAGCCGCGCCGCAATACCTGGAACGCGCCGGAACGCCCCGGCACCTCGACGAACTGGCCACCCACGCCTGCCTGCCCTTCGTGATGCCCAGCAGCGGACGCATCGCACCCTGGCTGTTTCGCATAAACCATGAAGATCGGGAATGGCTGCCGGCGGGCAATGTCCAGGTGTCCGACGATGTGCTGGGTATCGTGTCCCTGGCCCAGGCCGGGATGGGGATCTGCCAGACCTATGATTTCATCGTCCGGGAACGAATCGAGCGAGGGGAGCTGGTGGCGTTGCTGGAGGACGTTGGCGGACGCAGCCGTCCGTTTTCAATCATTTACCCACCCCATCGACAATTGCCGGCGGCGGCGCGGGCGTTGATTGATTTTTTGATCGGGCAATAGCTGGTAACGCCGGCCGGTCCCTGTGCGAGCTTGCTCGCGATGGCGGCGTGTCAGCCGGCATCGATGTTGCTGATCCGCCGCCATCGCGAGCAAGCCCGCTCCCACATGGATTCCGATGTGACTGCAGGATTTGCATCCTCCCGCAGCCATCCTGTGGAAAGCTTCCTTGCTGCCACAGGTTCTACATTCAATGAACCGCAGCCGCCTGCTCTTCCATCTTCTTGCGCAGGCTCAACGGGCGCATGTCGGTCCAGACTTCTTCGATGTAGGCCAGGCAGTCTTTCTTGAATCCGCTTTTGCCGACGGTACGCCAGCCTTCGGGGACGGCCTTGTAGTCTGGCCAGATCGAATACTGTTCTTCGTGGTTGACCACGACCTGAAAGACGATGTCCTCGCGGTCGAATACTGAAGTCATGGGTGTTTCTCCATCGTTGCTCGAGGTTCGCTACGTCGTATGCGCAGCCGGGATATGAAAGGAACGTACGGGGCCAGGTGAAAATTAGGCATCGGCGACGGCAGCCTTCAAGGCGCGTCCGAAAATCTCGGCGACCCGGTCGATTTCCGCTGCCGTGATGATCAGTGGCGGCAGGAACCGCACCACGCCGCCCTGCCGACCGCCCAACTCCAGGATCAACCCACGCTTGAGGCATTCACGCTGCAGCCGGGGCGCCAGTCGTGCGTGCACCGGCGGATGACCCAGGGCATCCGGCTTACCCGCGGGGTCCACCAGTTCGACTCCGAGCATCAGCCCGCGACCGCGGATATCGCCCAACTGCGGGAAATCCCGCTGCAGGATGTGCAGGTGCTCGCTCAGGCGCTCGCCCATGGCGGCAGCGTGAGCCGGCAGGTTGTGCTCCAGCAGATAACGCATTACCGCAGAGCCAGCGGCCATGGCCATTTGATTGCCACGGAAGGTCCCGGCATGGGCGCCCGGCAGCCAGGTGTCGAGCCAGTCGCGATAAACCACCACCGCCAGCGGCAGGCTGCCGCCGATGGCCTTGGACAGCACGACCACGTCCGGGATGATCCCGGCATGCTCGAACGCAAACATTTTGCCGGTACGGCCAAAGCCGCTCTGGATTTCGTCGACGATCAACGCCACTCCCGCCTGCTCGGTGATCCGCCGCAAGCCACGCAGCCAATCCAGATCAGCCGGAATCACCCCGCCCTCGCCCTGCACCACCTCGACGATCACCGCCGCCGGCAATTGCACGCCAGCCTCGGGGTCATTCAGCAGGTTTTCCAGGTAATGCAGATTGGCCTTCACGCCCTCCATACCGCCCAGCCCGAACGGGCAGCGGTAATCGTAGGGGTATGGCATGAACTGCACGCCGCTGCTGAGCAAGGCGCCCAGGGGTTTCTTCGGCCCGAGGCTGCCCATCAGGCTCAATGCCCCCTGGCTCATGCCGTGATAACCGCCCTGGAACGACAGCACGGTGCTGCGCCCGGTGGCGGTGCGCACCAGCTTGAGCGCCGCTTCCACGGCATCGGTGCCGGTGGGGCCGCAGAACTGGATCTTCGCCTCGGCGGCCAATTCCGCCGGCAACAGGCCGAACAGGTCCTGGACGAAACGGTCCTTGACCGGCGTGGTCAGGTCCAGGGTATGCAAGGGCAGCTCGTCGGCCAGCACCTGCTGGATCGCCTCGATCACCACCGGGTGGTTATGCCCCAGCGCCAGTGTGCCGGCACCGGCCAGGCAATCGATGAAGGTGCGGCCCTCGACGTCCTCGACATACAACCCCTTGGCGCGCTTGAGGGCCAGGGGAATGCGCCGTGGATAACTGCGGGCATTGGACTCCTGTCGACTCTGGCGAGCCAGCAGCGGCGACTCATTGAACTGGTAGAGCGTCTCGGCCGGCGCCGGGCTGACCCGGGCCGGCTGTGCTTCGATAAGGCTGTTGGCGACTGACATCTCTCGACCCCGCAATAGTGACCCAAACGACACACCGGGCAGGTGCGCATCCGGTCGGGGCGCACGTGCAGGTTTCCTGTTGTGGAAACGCATCAGCCGCGAAGGGATTTACTCTCGGCCAGAACTTTCGCCGTCGGCGCGATCAATGGCTTGTGCATCGCAATGGCCTTGACCCCGCCGATGGCGAAGGCGTCCGAGCTCTGCTCGAACCCCAGGCGTCGATAGAAGGCATGGCTGGTACGCGTGCTGTTGAGGCGCACCCGGGATACCCCACGCCCGCGCAGCCACGCCTCGATGTCCCGCACCAGCGCCTCACCGACACCACGGCGAAAAGATTCCGGCTGCACGTAGCAGAAGGCGATCCGGCCGCTGACCGAAGCCATGGCGACACCCACCGGCCGTCCCTGCAAGCGCGCCACGGTCAGGCGCAACCGTGGGTCGGCCAGCCAGGGGGGGATATGAGCGAAGGTGTTGTTGCGTACCCAGGCAGCCACGATGCCGGGGTCGTTACGGTGTTCGGCGGCACACCCGACCCGGATGGAGCGCTCGGCGATCCGGCAGATGATGCCGGCATCACTGGGCGTGGCCGTGCAGATTTCGATGAAGGTATCCATGGCGCGGTTTTCCTCAGTCCTTGAGTCGAGCTGAAAAAAACATAGACCCGGATCAGGTGGGCGCGCCAATGGCAGGTCGTTACAACAGATGTACGCAAGTGCACTGCCCTCAGGATTTGCCTGAACCTGTGGCGAGGGGATTTATCCCCGCTGGGCTGCACAGCAGCCCCAAAAGCTGCGAACCCGCTGTGTCAGATTAATTGAGGTGTCCTCTCGAGGAGGCTGCTTCGCAGACCAACGGGGATAAATCCCCTCGCCACAATGCATCCATCTAGCCGGGCATTATCTGCACCGGCATCGTCAGCTCGACCCGCAACCCATCCGGGCGACTATCGAAATGCAGGCCGCAGCCGCAACGCTGGACGATGGCCTGGACGATCGCCAACCCCAGACCGCAGCCGGTGCTCTGGCCGTTGCGCCAGAAGCGTTGGGTCAGGTGCTGGATGTCGTCGGCGGCGATGCCGGGGCCATGATCTCTGACCTGAAAGCGCACGCGCTGGCCGATCATCTCCAGGCTCAATTCCACGTCGGTATCGACCGGGGTATGACGCAAGGCGTTATCCAGCAGGTTGCGCAAGGCGGCGATGGACAGCACCGCCGGCATCTGTACCGGCGCGTCGGACAACCCCGGGGAAAGGTGCAGCTTGATTCGCCGGGAATCACTGCTGGCCGCGTCCTGGATCGCCAACCGCGCGACCTGTTCGGCGTTGCAGTGCACACCATCGTCGAACGACAGGCTGCCTTCGACCCGGGCCAGCAGCAACAATTGTTCGAGCGTGCGGTGCAAGCGGTCGGCGCCCTCCTCGGCCCGGGCCAGGGATTGGTCGCGGGCGACACCCTCGGTCATGCGCGCCACTTGCAGGTGGGTCTTGATGGCGGTCAGCGGACTGCGCAGTTCATGGGCCGCATCGCCGGTCAGCCGGCGCTCGCGCTCGATGGTCTTGCCGATGCGCTGGAACAATTGGTTCTGGGTTTCCAACAACGGTCGCAATTCACTGGGCAGCGGATGGATCTGCAAGGGTTCCAGTGAATCGGCATTGCGCCGCATCAACGCATCGCGCATGCGATTGAGCGGCGCCAGGCCCTGGCCAATGCCCAGCCAAAGCAAGCACAGGCAACCGAGCAACGCCACGCCCACCGGCACTGAGGCGGCCAGCAGTATGGACATGTTCAAGGCTTCGCGTTCGATCTGGCGGTCGGCGGTGGTGATACGCAGATCGCCCCGGGCCAGGGTGAAGCTGCGCCAGGGCGCGCCGTCGATCATCTGGTCGTGAAAGCCCATCTTCTCGGCTTCCAGGGCCTGTTCCGGGGTGCCATGGCTGCGGGCCAGAATCTCCCCGCGCAAGGAGCTGACCTGGCAGGCCATGCCGCCGGGAATGCTCAATTGCTCGGAGCTCAAATGCGTGCCGTCGCCCTTGCTGGGCAACGGCGGCATCTGCTCCAGCAACCCGGCGACCATCCGCGCCGAGGCCACCAGGCGTTGATCGAGGGAAAACATCATCTGGTTGCGCAGGTCGCTGAGCATCCACGCCGCAGCCAGCGCCCAGATCAAGGCAAAGGCCGCGCCGAGGGTCAGGCTCAGGCGCAGTCGCAGGCTCATCACTTGGAGGACTCTCCACCGTCGGCCGGCCCCAGGCGATAGCCCAGGCCGCGCACGGTCTCGACAATCCCGTTACCCAACTTGCGCCGCAGGTGATGGATATGGACATTGAGGGCGTTGCTTTCCAGTTCGTCGTTGAACCCGTAGACACTGTCCTTGAGTTGCTCGGTGGACAGGACCCGGCCACGACTGTGCAGCAGTGCCTGCAACAGCGATTGCTCGCGCCGGGACAGATCCACCGGTTGGCCGTCCAGGGTGGTTTCCCGGCTGCTGGGGTCGTAGGTCAGGCGACCGTGCTCGATCAGGTTGACGCTGCGCCCCGCCACGCGCCGCAGCAACGTGTGCAGGCGCGCCGCCAGTTCGCGCAGGTCGAAAGGCTTGAGCAGATAGTCGTCGGCGCCGGCCTGCAAGCCGTCGACCCGGTCGGTCACCGAGTCCCGGGCGGTGAGGATCAGCACCGGTGTCTCCAGCCCCTGCTGGCGCAGTTGCCTGAGCAGCTTGAGACCATCCTCGTCGGGCAGGCCCAGGTCCAGCACCATGACATCAAACTCCGCCACGCCGACCATCGCCCGCGCCGCCGATGCGGTGGCGACGTGTTCGACAGTCAGGCCCTGCGCCGTAAGGCCGGCAACGATCCCGCTGGCAATCAACTCATCGTCTTCGCAAACCAGTACGCGCATGGGTAAGCCCCGTGGAAAAAGGTACATTAGGCCGCCGGCCGATTAAGCCGACATTATGCGACGAGTACGGCAAACATGGGCGATCATCGCTACCTGCCGGTCGTCGTCGGGTTAATCGACGGTTAATCGCCAGCCGCCATTGTGTTTTCCACTTGCTTCGTTCTAAGGCTTTATCCATGCGTCGATTGTTTTTGCTGTGGCTGTTCCTGATCTCGGGCCTGGCCCAGGCCGCCAATCCCTTCGAAACCAAACCGGACTTCCTGCCGGTGGAAAAGGCATTCGTGTTTACCTCCGAACGCCTGGATTCCGGTGAAACCCAGCTGTTCTGGCAAATCGCCGATGGATACTACCTGTATCAGCAGCGGCTCAAGTTCGATGGCCTGGCCGAAACCCAGAAACCGAAATTGCCGGAGGGCGAGGCCCACAGCGACGAGTTTTTCGGCGACCAGCAAGTCTACCGCCAGGCACTGGAGCTGAAGATACCCGCCGGTGTCACGGGCAAGATCAAGGTTGGCTTCCAGGGCTGCGCCGACGCGGGCCTGTGCTATCCCCCCCAAACCCAGGTGGTAGACCTGGGTGGCAGCGCACCTGTGGCAGCCACTGGCGAGGCGCCGGACCAGGCCCTGGCCAGCGGCCTGCAACAACGGGCGTTAGGCTGGAGCCTGCTGGTGTTCTTCGGCCTGGGCCTGCTGCTGGCGTTCACGCCCTGTTCGCTGCCAATGCTGCCGATCCTGGCCGGGCTGGTGGTAGGCAGCGGCGCCGGGCCCCGGCGCGGCCTGGCCTTGGCCGGCAGCTACGTGATCAGCATGGCCCTGGTGTATGCCGCCATGGGCGTGCTCGCCGCGCTGCTGGGGGCCAACCTTCAGGCGCTGCTGCAACAACCGTGGCTGCTGGGCAGCTTCGCGGCTGTATTCGTGGTGCTGGCGTTGCCCATGTTCGGCTTTTTCGAATTGCAATTGCCGGCGGCCTTGCGTGACCGCCTGGAAAACGCCGGACGCCAGCGGCGCGGCGGCAGCCTGGTGGGCGCTGGCATTCTCGGAGCGCTGTCGGGCCTGTTGGTGGGCCCGTGCATGACCGCTCCGCTGGCCGGCGCGCTGCTGTATATCGCCCAGAGCGGCAATGCACTGCACGGCGGGCTGATCCTGTTCACCATGGGCATCGGCATGGGCCTGCCGCTGTTGCTGCTGGTGACCGTGGGCAACCGCTTCCTGCCCAAGCCCGGCGCCTGGATGAACCTGCTCAAGGGCGTGTTCGGCTTCCTGTTCCTGGGTACGGCGCTGCTGATGATTCGCCCGATTCTTGACGGCTCGCTGTGGGTCGGCCTGTGGGGCGTGCTGTTGCTGATCGCCGCCTACAGCGCCTGGCGCCAGACCGAAGGGTTCGGTCGCATCGCCTACGTCTGCGGCAGTGCTTCGCTGCTGTTCGGCCTGTGGGGCAGCCTGCTGGTGATTGGCGCAGCGGGTGGTGGCGATGATTTTTTCCAACCCCTGAAGGTGTATGCCGGCACCAAGGGCAGTGCGACCGTCAGCGCCCATGACGCGTTCGTCACGGTCAGCGAGCCCGCCGCCCTGCAACGGGAACTGGACGCCGCCAAGGCCCAGGGCCAATGGGTACTGCTGGACTACTACGCCGACTGGTGCGTGTCTTGCAAGATCATGGAAAAACAGGTATTCGGCCGCGCCGAGGTGCTGGACGCCCTGAAAGGCGTGCGCCTGGTGCGCCTGGACGTCACCGCCGACAGCCCCGCCAGCCGCGAGCTGCTGGGCCGTTACCAGGTGCCGGGGCCGCCGAGCCTGCTGTGGATCGGTGTCGACGGTGCAGAGCGCCGCAGCCAGCGGATCACCGGGGAAGTCGACGCCAAGGTGTTCCTGGAGCGCTGGAACCTCACCCGGGACGACCGCTGATGCTCACGTTCACCTTGGGCACCTTTGCCATCGCCCTTAACCACCTGTTGCTGATCAGCGCCCTGGCGCTGGCGACCTTCGTGGGCTGGCGGGTGGCCAAACGTGGTGGCGAAAACCCCGAGTCGGTGCTGTTCGTGCTGTTTTTGCTGGGCCTGCTGGCGGCGCGGATCGGTTTCGTCGCCGCCTATTGGCAACATTACCGGGACGATCCGTGGCAGATCGTCGACCTGCGCGACGGCGGCTTCCTGGCCTGGCCGGGCATCGTGGCGCTGCTGATTGGCGCCTTGTCGTGGGCCCGGCACCGCCCTGCCCTGCGCCGGCCGTTGGGTTTTGGCGTCGGCAGCGGTTTGCTGTTCTGGCTGGTGGCGACCCTGTCGTTGACGATTTATGAACAAGGCACCCGACTGCCGGACATCAACCTGCGCACCGCCGACGGCGAGACCGTGAAGCTCACCGATTATCAGGGTGGCCCCTTGGTGATCAATCTCTGGGCCACCTGGTGCCCGCCTTGCCGGCGTGAAATGCCGGTGCTGGAAGAAGCCCAGCAACAGCGCCCGGACCTGACGTTCCTGTTCGTCAATCAGGCCGAAAGCATGCAAAGCGTCAGCACCTATCTCGCCACCCAGGGCTTGAGCCTGACCAATGTGCTGTTCGATGGCAGTGGCCGCCTCGGCCAGGCCGTCGGTTCCATGGCCCTGCCGACTACCCTGTTCTACAGCGCCGATGGCCGCCTGCTGGGCAGCCACCTGGGTGAATTGTCGGAAGCGAGCCTGGCTCGTGCCCTGGAAAACTTCGAAACGCCGGACTCGTCCGCGACGCCCCACTCCGCCACAAGGAAACCGCCATGCCCCGCCTCCGCCACCTGCTGACCCTGGCCGTTGCCGCCACCCTGTCGCAGGCCCCGTTGCTCCAGGCCGAAGAGTTGCCTGCGGCCATCAAGAAGATCGAAGCCAAGGGCGCGAAAATCGTCGGCACCTTCGAGGCGCCGGACGGGTTGCGCGGTTACGCGGCGCAATACCAGAACCGAGGCATGGCGCTGTACCTGACCCCGGATGGGCAGCACGTCCTGTTGGGCAACCTGTACGACGCCGACGGCAAGGACCTGAGCGCCGAGCCGCTGCAAAAACTGGTCTATGCACCGATGGCCAAGCAAATCTGGGCGAAGATGGAAGCGAGTAACTGGATCGCCGACGGCAACAAGGACGCACCGCGCACGGTGTACCTGTTCAGCGACCCGAACTGCCCGTACTGCAACATGTTCTGGGAACAGGCACGGCCCTGGGTCAAGGCCGGCAAGGTGCAGTTGCGGCACATCATGGTGGGCATCATCCGCGAAGACAGCCCAGGCAAATCCGCCGCCTTGCTGGCGGCCCAGGACCCGGAAAAAACCCTGGCCGAGCATGAAAAAGCCGGCAAGGGCAGCCCGCTCAAACCACTCAAGAACATACCGCCCGCCATCCAGGCGAAACTGGACGCCAACCAACAGTTGATGGACGAGCTGGAACTGTCCGCCACCCCGGCGATTTTCTATCTGGATGAAAAAGGCGACCTGCAACAGCAGCAAGGCGCGCCGTCGCCGGACAAACTGGTGAAGATTCTCGGGCCGAAATAAAGCCCTGGACCAACACCTGTAGCGAGGGGATTTCACCGCTGGGCTGCGAAGCAGCCCCGAAACAAACCTGACACCTCGGTAAACCTGATAAACCAAGTCGCCAGCATTGGGGCCGCTTCGCGCCCCAGCGGGGCGGTGAGACGTTTCGCTAAATCCCCTCGCCACAACTTCAGTGCTTGCGCGTCAGGAACTCCAGCAATGCCTCGGTCACGAACTCCGGGTTCTCCAGGTTGGAGATATGCCCCGCCTCCGGGATCGATATATGAGGGCAACCGATCAGCTCGGCCATTTCCAGGGACTCGGACGGTGGCCGCGGTTTGTCCTGGTCGCCGAACATCACCGTTGTGCGCTTGGCATCCAGTTCATGCAGGCGCGACAGAATGTCGTCCCGACCGAAAATAATCCGGCCCAATGGTACGACGCTGTCGCGCAGACGGTCGGCTGGCAGTGCGGCCAATGCGGTGCGCAACTGCTGGTAGAGCGCCGACTGCGGGTCGATACCCGGCCGGAAGAAGATCGGCACGACGATGTCCAGCAACGGCTCGGGAATGCTGCCACTGGCTTCGATCTTGTCGAACAGTGAAAAATAATAAAGGCGGGTCGGCTCTGGCTCGACGCCGACGTAGGTGTCCATCAATACCAGCGACTGCACGCGCTCAGGCGCGGCCAACGCCAGCCGCGCGCCCCACATCCCGCCCACCGACAGCCCGACCAGGTTGAAGCAGTCGATATCCAGGTGGTCCATCAACGTCAATGCCTGGCGGGCCAGGTCGTCCAGGGAAGTCATGCCCTCAGGCAACTGCCCGGACTGGCCGTGCCCCCATAGATCCGGGGCAATGACCCGATAATGCCGGGACAACACCTCGATCTGCGGCGCCCACATGGTGTGGTCCCACAGATAGCTGCTGCCCAGCAACACCACCGAGCCCTGGCCTTGGTCCAGGTAGTGAAGCGGTTGTCCGTCAATCATTGAAAAAGGCATCGATGACCTCCTTGTTTTGAATATGAAAAAACCTGGGCAGACTGACCCGGTGCACGGCCAGCCGTCAACCGCCGGATCCATACCGCAACTTACCTGTAAGGTCTGACAGTAGATTTGCTCAACGACTGGCGATAGCTTGAAATCCCAACAGTCGACGGATGGAGAGCCACCATGACAAAAACCGAGCTTGAAGCATTCGCCCGGGAGCAGGCCGATCTCCTGAGGCCGAAACTCAACACAAAAGCTTCCGGACAAAGAGCCAAGGGAAAACTTCAGTTCTACGAGGCGCTGCTGGCCGCTTATGACAACACTCAAACGCCGGAACAATTTGGTTTACTGGATGCGGTAAACGACACCTTTCAAAAAATCGGCGCATTTGAGTCTGGCGTTACCTTCATCAATAAGCCGGAAGCATGTTGCTCAACTCACTGACGCCTTCGCGAGCAAGCTCGCTCCCACAGATTTGCGTCGATCACAGATCCAGTGTGGAGGCGAGCCTGCTCACGATGAGGCCTCTATAAGAGGCCGCAGAACTACAATCCTTCCAATTGCGCCATCAAATCATTCAACCGATCCACCTTCTCCTCAGTGATCTCACTGGCCGCCAACCCATCGATGTACTCGGCCAGCTCCTGCACCGTGCTGCATTCGAACATCGCTCGCAGCGGCACGTTGCGTTGCAGGGCCTTTTGCACCCGCGAGGCGATTTGCGTCGCCAACAGGGAATGGCCGCCCAGCTCGAAGAAGTTATCCCGCACCCCCACGCGCTCGACTTTCAGCACCTGGGCCCAGATGTCCGCCAGGGTCTGTTCCAACTCATTGCCGGGAGCCTGGTAGTCCTGGCTTTGCAACTGGCCGATCTCCAGGGCCGGCAAGGCCTTGCGGTCGAGTTTGCCGTTGGCGTTGAGGGGTAGGCGATCGAGCCACAGCCAGTGCAACGGCACCATGTATTCCGGCAGTTCGGCCCGCAGGCGCTGCTTGATACGCTCCAGGCGTTCGGCGGGTTTCAGCGCCGAATCGGTGGCAACGAGATAACCCACCAGATGCTTGCCATTGGCGCCCTCCTGCACGCCCACCGCCCCATCGCGTACTTCCGGCTGTTCATGCAACCGCGCTTCGATTTCCCCCAGTTCGATGCGGTAGCCGCGAATTTTCACCTGATGGTCGATACGCCCGACGTACTCCAAGACTCCGTCGCGGCGCCGCCGCGCCAGGTCGCCGGTGCGGTACAAACGCTCCCCCGGCGCGCCGAAAGGATTGGGCACGAACACCGGGGCGGTGCGCAACGGATCGCTGACATAACCGCGCCCTACCCCGGTGCCGGCCACGCACAACTCACCCACCGCGCCCAACGGCACCAGGTCCAGCGCGCCATCGAGCAGATACAGGCGATTGTTGTCGGTGGGCGTGCCAATCGGCAGGTAAGTGCCACGGGTCGATGCCAGGTCGACCCGGAAAAACGCTACGTCATCGGAGCATTCCGCCGGACCGTAGGCGTTCACCAGGCCGATGTCCGGATAACGCAACAGCCACTGATGGGCCAGCTCCGGCGGCATCGCTTCGCCGGTGGGCAGCAGCCAGCGCAGGCCATCCAGGCCGATGCGCTCCTGGGCGAGCATGCCCTGGATCAGCGATGGCACGCTTTCCAGCACGGTAATGCCTTGCTGCTGCACATGCTCCAGCAGCCCTTGCGGGTCGTGGGCGATGACGTTGGGCACAATGTCGACCCGGGCGCCGAACAACGGCGCGGCCAGGAACTGCCACACCGAGATATCGAAGCTCTGGGACGCCGTCTGGGCAATCACATCCATCTCGCTCAGCGCCAGGTATGGCACTTTGCTGAGCTGGTTGTTGAGCATCCCCCGCTGTTCCACCATCACGCCTTTGGGCAGGCCGGTGGAGCCGGAGGTGTAGATCACGTAGGCGAGGTTGTCCGGCCCGCCGTAGACGCCGGGATTTTCCTGCGACACAGCGCTGGCCTGGATGGCTTCCCACACCAGCAACTTCGGCCGCCCGGCACAGGCGAACGCGTCCAGCAAGTCCTGCGCCTGGGCCTGGCAGGCCTGGGTGCAAACCAACAGCGGCGTGCGGCTCAGTTCGATGATGCGGCTCAGGCGCTGGCTCGGCAGCCCCGGATCCAGCGGCAGGTAACCGGCACCAGCCTTGAAACTGCCGATGATCATGCCCAGCAGGTCTGCATCTCGTTCGGCCAGCAGCGCCACCGGCTGATCCAGGCCTACGCCGGCAGCGATCAGGGCGTGGCCGAGGCGGTTGCTGCGGGTATTCAACTCGGCGTAGCTGTAGCTCGTATCCAGGCAACTGACGGCGATGCGTTGCGGATGGGCCGCCACCCGGGCCTCGAACAGCTCGACGTAACTCTGCTCCAATGGATAGGCATGCTCGCTCTGGTTGCAGCCTTCGATCAGGAAATCCTGTTCTTCGGCACCGATCAGCGGCAGCTCGGCCATGTCACCGTGGAAACCTTCCATCAGCGCCAGTAGCAAGCGCTTGAACTCGCCGAGCAAGCCCTGGACGGTGGCCTCATCGAAGTAACGCTGGTCATACGAAAGGTGCAACCCCAGGTCATCCCCCGGATAGCAGACCGCCGTCAACGGGAAGTTGGTGTGGGTGCGGCCCGAGTCGGAGGTGGCGTTGAGGCTTTGGGCGCGGTCCAGCACCGAGACTTCCACCGGGGCGTTCTCGAACACGAACAGGCTGTCGAACAACGGCTGGCCCTTGGGCAGTTCGCTGACCTCCTGGATGCTTACCAACGGCAGGTATTCGTACTCGCGCAGTTGCATGTTGCTGTCGAGCAAGGTGCTGAGCCACTGGCGCACACTGCAACGCAGATCGTCCTCCGGCATCTGCACCCGCAAGGCAATGCTGTTGATGAACAGCCCCACGGTGCGTTGCATCTGCGGCAACTCCACCGGACGCCCGGCGACGGTGACGCCGAACAGCACGTCGCGCTCACCGCTGACTCGCCGTAGCACCAAGGCCCACGCCGCCTGGGCGAAAGTGTTGACCGTCAGTTGATGGGCCTGGGCCAGTTCCCGCAGCCGCGCGCCATCCCGGGCATCGAGGCGGGTGTAGCAGTCGCCGACGATCATGCCGCCGCTGTCACCGGCGTGCTCGCGCAGGAATGGCCGGTCGCTGGGGATCGGCGTGGTCCGCTCGAAGCCTTGCAGGTTGCGCTGCCACCACTGCCGGGCTTCGGCCAGGCTCTGGTGTTGCAGCCAACCGATGTAGTCGCGATAACGCGGCGGCACGGCCAACTGTGGTTCGCGGTTCTCACCCAGGGCGGTGTAAATCTCGAAGAAGTCGTCCATCAGCAGCGAACGGCACCAGGCATCGATCAGGATGTGGTGGTTGCTCATCATGAACCAGTAGCGCGCCGCGCCGACCCGGATCAGCCGCAGGTGGAACGGTGCCTGGTTCAACAGATCGAAACCGGCCTCGCGCTCGTCCTTGAGCAAGGCTTGCAGCTTGGCTTCTTGCTGGTCTTCGGGCACCTCGCACCAGTCGAGGTAATCCACCGGCGTACGGCCGGGCTTGTGGATGATTTGCAGCATGTCTTCGCCGACGTTCCAGCAGAACGATGCGCGCAAGGCTTCGTGACGGGCGATCACTGCCTGCCAGGCCTGGGCAAAACGCTGCGGGTCCAGTTCGCTGTTGATGCGGTAGCGGTCCTGCATGTAGTACAGGCCGGTGCCCGGCTCCAGCAAAGTGTGCAGGAGCATGCCTTCCTGCATCGGTGTCAGCGGGTAGACATCTTCGATTTGCCCGGCCGGTACGGGCAGGCTGTCGAGCTGGCCCTGGGTCAGCTTCGCCAGGGGGAAGTCCGATGGCGTCAGCCCGCCTGCCTCGTCCGTCAGGCAGTGTTCGATCAGGCGTTGCAGCTCGTCGAGGTAGGCTTCGGCCAACGTGGCAATGGCTTGTCGATCATGGCGCTCGGCACTGAAGGTCCAGCGCAGCACCAGCTCGCCACCGCTGACCTGGCTGTCGACGCTCAGTTCATTGGGCAGTGGCGCGTCGGGGTCGTGGATCGCACCCAACGGCGCATCCAGCGGCTGGAACAGCGCAGCTTGACCCAGGGTGTGGTCGAGTTGGCCCAGGTAGTTGAAGGTAATCGCCGCTTGCGGCAGGCCAGCCATCGCTTCACGAGTCGCCGCGTCCGCCAGGTAGCGCAGCACGCCATGGCCGAGGCCCTTGTGGGGCACCGCGCGCAGTTGTTCCTTGATGGCCTTGATCGAGTCACTCAAGCCTTCGGCCGCTGGACTCAGGCGCACGGGATAGACGCTGGTGAACCAGCCCACGGTGCGGGTCAGGTCGATGTCGTCGAACAGCGCTTCACGGCCATGGCCTTCGAGCTGGACCAGGACCGATGCATCGCCGTTCCCACGGCACAGGACCCGGGCCAACGCGGTAAGCAGCAGGTCGTTGACCTGGGTACGGTAGGCGCTCGGCGCCTGTTGCAGCAGTTGCCGGGTACGCTCGGCATCCAGGCGCACGCTGACGGTTTGCCCGTGACGCTCCTGGAGCCCGCCGTCGGGATTCGCGCACGGCAGCGTCACCTGCGGGCCTTTCAACTGAGCCTGCCACCAACCCAGCTCCTCACGCAGGGATTCGCTGCCGGCGTAAGCCTGCAAGCGCGCGGCCCAGTCCCGCAGTGAGCTGGTCTTGGCCGGTAGTTGCGCCTCCTGCCCAGCGGTGAGCTGACGATAAACGGTTTGCAGATCGTCCATCAGCACCCGCCATGACACACCGTCCACCACCAGGTGATGGATGACGATCAGCAACCGCTGCTGACCATCAGGGAGCTGCGCCAGCACTGCACGCAGCAATGGCCCGGTCAATAGATTGAAACGGCTTTGCGTCTCGGCAAACAACGCTTCACAAGCCTGCACGGTGTCTACGGACACGTGCTGCAACAGCGCAGCGTCAGACAATGGCTGGTGCTCGGCACGCCAGTGCCCGGCGGCTTCGCTGAAACCCAGGCGCAAGGCATCGTGGTGCTGGAAGACCGTGCGCAAAGCCTGTTCCAGCGGTTGCGGCGCCAAGGCCGTGGTCGGCTCCAGCACCAGCGCCTGGTTCCAGTGATGCCGGTTGGGGACCTGGCGCTCGAAGAACCAGTGCTGGATCGGCGTCAAGCCCGACTCACCCTGCAACAGGCCCTGCTCGGCGTGCACTTGCTGGCTGCGCGTGGCAACAGCGGCCAGGGTCTGTACGGTCTGGTGCTGGAACAAGTCCCGGGGCGTGAAATGAAGGCCTTGCTGCCGGGCGCGGCTGACCACCTGGATAGACAGGATCGAATCGCCGCCCAGCTCGAAGAAGTTATCGTTGAGGCCCACCTGCCCCACGTTCAGCACCTCGCACCAGATCGTCGCCAGGGCCTGTTCCAGGGCATTGCTCGGCGCCACGTAGTGTTGGCGATTGAGTCCGGGATCGGGCATCGGCAAGGCGCGGCGGTCAAGCTTGCCGTTGGCGGTCAGCAGCATGCTCGCCAGCAGGATCAGGTGCGTGGGCACCATGTAGTCCGGCAACTGGGCCTTGAGGTGGTTTTTCAGTGCTTCGCGCAGGGCCGCTTGTTGATCGGTGTCCTGTTCGGCGACGTCGGTCACCAGGTAACCAGCCAATTGCTTACCCCCCGGTGCATCGAGGGCCAGCACCACGGCTTCGCGCACGGCGTCGTGTTCCAGCAGGCGGCTTTCGATTTCCCCCAGCTCGATGCGGAAACCACGGATTTTCACCTGATGGTCGATGCGTCCGAGGTATTCCACCAGGCCGTCGGCACGCTGGCGCACCAGGTCGCCGGTACGATAGAGCCGTCCGCCAGCGACGCCGAACGGGTCGGCGACGAAACGCTCGGCGGTCATATCCGGACGCTGGTGATAACCCTGGGCCAATCCCGCGCCGCCGATGTACAGCTCACCCGTGGCACCTTGCGGCACCAGCGCCAGGTCGGCATCGAGGATGTACGCCACCCGGGCGCCGATCACGCTGCCAATCGGCACACTGGCCGCGCCCTCCTCCAGCTGCTCCGGGGCCAGGCTCGCCAACGGCATGACCACGGTTTCGGTCGGGCCATAGGCGTTGAAGAACAGGCTCGGGCTGAACGCGGCGCGAATGCGTTGCAGATGTTCGCCAGTCAGGGCTTCGCCGCCGGTGATGCACATGCGCACCGGCAGGGTTTGCCCTTGGGTCGCCAACCATTGCGCCAACTGGCTGCCGTAGCTGGGGGTGAAACCGAGAATGTTGACACGATGCCGGCGAATCAGCCCGCAGATTTCCTCAGCGTCCCATTGGCCTTGGGCCCGCAGCACCACCTGGGCACCACTGAGCAACGGCACCAGCAGGCGCTCGGTGGCGGCGTCGAAGTTGATGGAATAGAAATGCAGCTCGCAATCGTCGGGACGCATGCCGAAGCGCTGGATCACAGCCTGGCAATGCATGGCGATTTCACCGTGGGACACCACCACGCCCTTGGGCTTGCCGGTGGAACCAGAGGTGTAAATCAGGTACGCCTGGTGCTGCGGCAGGTTGATCAATGGCAACGGGTGATCCGGGTATTGTGCCAGGGCCGCCGAATCGTCTTCCAGGCACCAGCAACCCACACCTTCAGGCAACGCACCGAGGGCCTGGAACATCGCCCGGTCACTGAGCAGCAAGCCTACGCCGCTGTCCTCGATCATGTAGCTCAGGCGGTCCAACGGATATTCCGGGTCCAGCGGCACGTAGGCACCGCCGGCCTTGAGGATCGCCAGCAGGCCGATGACCATTTCCAGCGAGCGCTCCAGGGCCAGGCCGACCCGCACCTGCGGCCCGACACCTCGCTCACGCAGCATCCAGGCCAGGCGATTGGCGCGGCTGTTCAGTTGCCCATACGTCAGGGTCTGCCCAGCGAACGTCAGGGCCGGCGCGTCGGGTCGAGCATTGGCCTGTTCGTCGAACAGTGGGTGAATGCATTGGTCCAGGCGATGCTCACCGGGTTCGACACCCAGGCTATCGAGCATCCGTTGCTGTTCGCCAGCGTCCAGCAATGGCAGCTCGCTCAGCCGTCGGCTCGGATCGACCAGCAAGGCTTCCAACAGATTGCGCCAGTGCCCGGCCATGCGTGCGATGCGCGGTTCGTCGAACAGGTCGGTGCTGTAGGTCAGGCAGCAACCCAGGCGCTGGTCGAGGTCGGTGACTTCCAGGTTGAGGTCGAACTTCGTCGCGCGGGCGTCGTTGACCAGGTATTCAACCGTCATGCCGGCCAGCGTGCGGCTCTGCTGGAACTCCCAGCGCTGCACGTTGCACATCACTTGGAACAGCGGGTTATAGGCGGCGCTGCGTGGCGGTTGCAGGGCTTCCACCAGATGATCGAAGGGCAAATCCTGGTGGGACTGGCCTTCGATGACGGTGTGGCGCACTTG
Source organism: Pseudomonas sp. DF11 (assembly GCF_058148565.1). Lineage (NCBI taxonomy): Bacteria > Pseudomonadati > Pseudomonadota > Gammaproteobacteria > Pseudomonadales > Pseudomonadaceae > Pseudomonas > Pseudomonas sp. DF11. The sequence goes on along the minus strand of NZ_JBYVYN010000005.1, from coordinate 257,679 downwards.
TTCGAACAGTTCGCCCACCGACATCTGCCCGTCGAGCTGGCAACGCAACACCTGGGTGTTGAGGAACGCCCCGATCAGCCCTTCGCTTTCCGGGCGGATGCGGTTGGCCACCGGCGCGCCGATGCGCAGGTCGGTCTGGCCGCTGTAGCGATAGAGCAGCACGGCCAGGGCGGCGGTCATGGTCATGAACAGGGTCAGGCCCTGTTGCGCATTGAAGGCGCGGACCCGCGCGGCCAGGTCATCGCTGAGGTCGAAACGCAACAGTTCGCCGCGATGGCTTTGCACCGGCGGACGCGGGCGGTCGCCGGGCAGCTCCAGCAGCGGATGTTCGCGACCCAGTTGCGCGGTCCAGTAGTCCAGTTGCCGTTGACGCTCACCGGACTCCAGCCACTGGCGCTGCCAGACGCTGTAGTCCAGGTACTGCACCGGCAAGGGTTCCAGCGGCGATTCGCGGTCGTCGATAAAGGCTTCGTACAGCGCGCTCAATTCACGGGCGAAAATGTCCATCGCCCAGCCTTCGGTGACGATGTGGTGCAACGTCAGCACAAAGTAATGCTCATGCTCGGCGGTCTTGACCAGGCAGGCTCGCAGCAGCGGCCCGGTTTCCAGGTCGAAGGGCTTATGAGCCTCGCTATCGGCCAATTGCTGGACCCGCTGTTCGCGGATGTCAGCAGCCAGCATCGAGAAATCCTTCCAGTCCATGCGCAGGCCTGTCTCGCTGTGCACCTGCTGGCGGGCCACGCCATCGACGCTCGGGAACGTGGTGCGCAGGGTTTCGTGGCGCAGGATCAACGCCTGCAACGCGGCCTCGAAACGCCCGACATCCAGCACCCCACGCAGGCGCGCCATGCCGCCAACGTTGTAGGCCGGGCTATCCGGCTCCATCTGCCAGAGGAACCACATGCGCTGCTGGGAATACGACAGCGGCACCGGTTGGCTGCGGTCGACCTTCTCGATGGGCGGCTGGCGGTTGGTCTGGCCACTGGCCTGGATCAAGCGCACCTGTTCGACGAACGCCCCCAGTTCACTGGCCTCGAACAGCGCCCGCAACGGCAGCTCGACATCACAGGCCTGGCGGGTTCGGGAAATGATCTGGGTCGCCAGCAGCGAATGGCCGCCGAGGGCAAAGAAATCGTCCCGCAGGCCGATACGCTCCAGCCCCAGCACGTCGCGCCAGATGCCGGCGATTTGCTGCTCCAGGGCGTTGGTCGGCTCGACGTGTTCGCGCACCTGCCACCGCGGCTCGGGCAAGGCGCGACGGTCGAGCTTGCCGCTCGGGCTCAAGGGCATGGCGTCCAGGCGCAGCAGTTGGGCGGGTACCATGTAGTCCGGCAGTTCGGCGGCCAGGGCGGTCTTGAGCCGGCTGTTCAACTCGTCCTGGTCTTGAGCGACCTCCGGGGCAGTGTAGTAACCGATCAACTGCGGACCGGCCGAGGTGTCGCACACCAGCACCGCCACCTGGGCGATGCCGGCCTGGGCCAGCAGGCGCGCCTCGATTTCCTGCGGTTCGACCCGGAAGCCGCGTAGCTTGACCTGCTGGTCGAGGCGGCCGAGGTATTCGATCACCCCATGGGCATTCCAGCGAGCCCGGTCACCGGTCCGGTACACCCGTGCACCGGCCAACCCCAATGGGTCGGCGACGAAACGCTCGGCACTCAGGCCCGGACGACCGAGGTAACCCCGGGCCAGGCCCAGGCCGCCGATGCACAGTTCCCCCGGCACACCGACGGGCACGGGATTGAGCTCACTGTCGAGTACCCGGCACAGCACGTTGCCCAGCGGACGACCGATCGGCGAGCGCTCGCCATCGGCTTCGGTGCAATGCCAATGGGTGACGTTGATCGCGGTTTCGGTCGGGCCGTAGCGGTTGTGCAACTGCACCGATGGCAGTTGCGCCAACACCCGGTTGCGCAACTCGGCCGGCAAGGCTTCGCCGCCAGAGAAGACCCGGCGCAGGCTGGTGCAGCGGGCGCTCAGCGGCTCATCGACAAACAGGTTGAGCAACGGCGGCACGAAGTGCAGCGTGGTCACGCCAAATTGCTGGACCAACTGGGCGATGCGGTGCGGGTCGCGGTGTTCACCCGGGCCGGCCAGCACCAATTGGCTGCCGGTGATCAGCGGCCAGAAGCATTCCCACACCGACACGTCGAAGCTGATCGGTGCCTTTTGCATCAGTACGTCGGTTTCATCCAGCGCGTAAGTGGCCTGCATCCATTGCAGGCGCTCGGCCAGGGCCGCGTGGGTGTTGCCGACGCCTTTGGGTTGGCCGGTGGAACCGGAGGTGTAGATCACGTAGGCCAGGTGATCGCCGTGCAGATGCAGGCCCGGCGGATTGCTCGGCCATTGCTCCAGATGCAAGGCATCCATGGCGATGACACTGACGCCTTCGCAGGCCGGCAAGCGTTCGAGCAACGCGGTTTGCGTCAGCAGCAGATCGACACCGCTATCGGCCAGCATGTAGGCCAGGCGCTCGGCCGGATAGTCGGCATCCAACGGTACGTAGGCACCACCGGCCTTGATGATCGCCAGCACACCGATGAGCAACTGCGGCGAGCGCTCGGCGGCAATCGCCACGCACACGTCCGGGCCAACGCCCTTGTCCCGCAGGTAATGAGCCAGGCGATTGGCCTGGGCGTGCAGCTCGGCATATTCGAGTTGACCACCGTCCCAACGCAGGGCGATCCGTTGCGGCGTGCAGCGGACCTGCTCGTTCAACAGCTCCGGTAGCCATTGGCTGGCCGGCGCACAGGGGGCCGCGCTCCACTGCCGCTGTTGGCTGTGTTCATCGGCGGTCAATAACGGCAGGTCGCCGATGGCTTGCTGCGGATCCGCGCAGACTGCCCGCAACAGGTTGCAGTAATGCACCGCCAGCCGCTCGATGGTCGTCGCCTCGAACAATTCATCGGCGTAATCGAACGACAGCGTCAACCGGCCGTTGCGATCTTCTTCGCTGTGCAGTTGCAGATCGAACTTGGCTTCGCGGCTGTGCCACGACAACTCCTCGGCCAGCAACCCCGGCAGACGCCGCAACGCACCCAGGTCACGTTGCTGGTGGTTGAACATCACCTGGAACAGACCTTGCTCGCGCGCCTCGGGAAACGCTTCGAGCAGTTGTTCGAACGGCAGGTCCTGGTGGCCCTGGGCACCGAGCGTGGCTTCCCGGGCCTGGGCCAGCAGCGCAGCGAACGGCTGACGTGAATCGACCTGCCCGCGCAGGACCTGGGTGTTGATGAAGAAACCGATCAACCCCTGGGTCTCCAGGCGCGGACGGTTGGCGTTGGGCACACCGATGCGAATATCGGATTGCCCGGTGTAACGCTGCAACAGCGCCTGGAAGGCTGCCAGCAACAGCATGAATAGGGTTGCGTCACGGGCTAGTGCCACTTGGCGCAGGGCATCACTGAGACTTTTATCCAGACGCAGGCTATGGCGTGCGGCGCTACGCTGGTGTTGCGCGCTACGGGGATGATCCGTACTCAGCGCCAGGGCCGGATGTTCGTCGCCCAGTTGTTGCTTCCAATACGTCAGTTGGCGCTCGGCCTCCCCTTGGGCCAGCCACTGGCGCTGCCAACTGCCGTAGTCGGCGTATTGCAACGGCAACGGCGCCAGCCCGGCGACCTGGCCTTGGGACGCAGCGGCGTACAACCGGGAGAACTCTTCGATCAACACATTCATCGACCAGCCGTCGGCGATGATGTGGTGCAACGTCACCAGCAACTGATGGTCATCCTCGTCGAGGCGCAACAGGCTGACCCGCAGCAGCGGCCCCTTCTCCAGATCGAACGGCATGGTCGCTTCGTCTTCTCGTATCTGCCGCGCCCGGGCTTCGCGCGAGTCGGCAGGCAGGTCACCGAGGTCGATTACGTGCAGCTTGAATTCGCCTGCCGGATCGACCTGTTGCAAAGCCACGCCGTCACGTTCCAGAAAGCGCGTGCGCAGGGACTCATGGCGCTCGATCAGTCGCTGGAAACTGGCGCGCAGCGCGTCTTCGTCCAGCTCGCCGCGCAGGTGCAAGGCCCCGGGAATGTTGTAGGCGCGGCTCGCCGGATCAAGCTGCCAGGTAATCCACAGACGGTTCTGCGCCAGGGATTGCGGCAGTGGCGCATGGCGCGGCAATGAGCTGATCGCGCCCTGGGCCTGGCCACCGTCCTGTTGCTGGCTCGCCACTGCTGCCGTGAACGCGGCCAGGGTCGGAGCTTCGAACAGCAGGCGCAAATTGAGCGTCAGCCCCAAGGTTTCGCTCAGGCATGCGATCACCTGAGTGGCAGCGATGGAGTTACCGCCCAGCAGGAAGAAATGGTCATCAGCCTGGACTCGCTCGATCTGCAATTGCTCACGCCAGACTTGGCCGATAAGGGTTTGCAATTCAGAGGACGGCGCAGGTTCATCGGCCACATCCACGTCGGCTGACGGAAACTGTGCATAGCTGTCCAAGCTGCCGTCGGCCAGTCGGGTGCGGCAGGCCGAGCGTTGCAGCTTGCCGCTGGAGGTCTTGGGCAACGCGCCGGGATTGAGCAGCGCCACCACGCTCGGGGCTTGCTGGCAGGTCTCGGCCACGGCCTGGCGAATGGCTTTGATCAAGGCTGCCGGTGGCAGGATTTTCTGCACGCTACGGCTGATTTCCGCAGCGATGCCGATGCCTTCCTCACCGTTGTCGTTGACCGCGAACGCGGCCACTCGCCCCTTGCGCACCACCTCCACTTCGCGCTCGATGGTTTGCTCGATGTCTTGGGGATAAAGGTTATGCCCTCGCACGATCAGCAGGTCTTTCAGGCGACCGGTGATGAACAGCTCGCCGTCGCGCAGGAAGCCCAGGTCGCCGGTGCGCAGCCAGGTCCGACCGTCGTGCTGGACAAAGGTCTTGGCACTGGCTTCGGGGTTGCGCCAATAGCCCAGGGCAATGCTCGGGCCGGCGGCCCAGACTTCACCGACCTGATTGTCGGCCAGCGGCTGCAACGTGGCCGGCTCGACGATCAGCACCGCGTGCCCGGGCTGGCTGACACCACAACTCATCACCGCACTGCCCTGCCCCGGCTCGGCACGGTTTTGCGCCAAGGCCGCGTCATCCACCCGCAGCGAAGGAATGCCCTGGCAACGTGGCGTGCCGGCGACGAACAAGGTCGCTTCGGCCAGGCCGTAGGAGGCCATGAAATTGTCCGGCGTGAAGCCGCATGGGGCGAACTTCTCGGCAAAACGCTCCAGTGTGTCGAGGCGGATCGGCTCGGAGCCGGAATAGGCCACGCGCCAGCCGCTCAGGTCCAGACGCTGGAGGGCCGAGTCACTGACTCGTTCGCTGCACAATCGATAGGCGAAGTCCGGGCCGCCGCTGATGGTGCCACCGTATTCGCTGATCGCTTCGAGCCAGCGCAGGGGCCGGGCCAGGAAGTAGGCCGGCGACATCAATATGCACGGAACGCCGCTGAACACTGGCTGCAACAAGCCGCCGATCAAGCCCATGTCGTGATACAGCGGCAGCCAACTGACGATGACGTCCTCGGGATTCAGGTCGATGCCGAAGCCGTGGCGGATCAGCAATTCGTTGGCTACCAGGTTGCCGTGGCTGACCTGCACCCCCTTGGGCAATGCGGTGGAGCCGGAGGTGTATTGCAAAAAGGCAATGTCATCGTCCCGCAGCACCGGCATCCGCCATTGACCGGCGCGGGCCGGGTCGAGGGTATCGACGCATAACACTGGTGGCGCCGCTTCGATGGCTTGCAACGGCTCGTGCAGATCGCTGCTGGTGAGCAACAGGCGCGGTTCGGCGTCTTGGATGATCGACAGCAAACGCTCCTGATGATGGCGACGGGCGGACTCCGGCGGATAAGCCGGCACGGCAATCACCCCGGCATAGAGGCAGCCGAAGAACGCCGCGACGTAATCCGGGCCGCTGGGGAACAGCAGCACGGCGCGATCGCCCAGCGCCGCTTCGGCCTGCAAGGCGGCGGCGATGGTTCGGGCACGCAGGTCCAGGTCGCGATAACTCAACACCACACCCTGCCCTGGGGTGTCGGCTAGGAAGCGCAAGGCCACCCGGTCCGGCGTCAACGCGGCGCGGCGCTGGAGGGCATGAGCCAGGGTGTGGGGGAGTTCGAACGCGTCGGTCATGGGGGTTTCCTGCCTGAATTCGGCTTGCAAGTTGTCACCCATGGGAACGGATAGCCCCGGCAAATAATTAGTCGGGGCGCCCTCTCACCGAAGCCTGCGGCGAAGCATCCGAGCGCCATGCGCCGCGGCAATGGGTCGCGGTGCCGAGGCTGGACCTTATTACATCAATAATTCTTCTTCTCAATTGACAATCATTATCATTAAGCCTAATTTGGCCGTCGATGTGTAGGACGGGTCCGGCATCCGGCCGTCCTGCTAACTTTTTGCAGCAAGGTGAATTCCATGACGGAACAAGTATCCACAAGCAGGTGCGACTCACCGTTACTCCAGGCATTCGTCGATAATCGAATGATCCTGGTCAAGATCGCGGCACGCATCACCGGCTGTCGATCCCGCGCGGAAGATGTAGTGCAGGACGCGTTTTTCCGGCTGCAATCGGCGCCCCAGATCACCTCCTCGTTCAAGGCACAGCTCAGCTACCTGTTCCAGATCGTGCGCAACCTGGCGATCGACCACTACCGCAAACAGGCGCTGGAACAGAAATACTCGGGGCCGGAAGAGGAAGGGTTGAACGTGGTGATCCAGGGTGCTTCGCCAGAAACCTCCCACATCAACTTCTCCACCCTGGAGCACATCGCCGACGCGCTGACCGAACTGCCCAGCCGCACCCGCTATGCCTTCGAGATGTACCGCCTGCACGGCGTGCCACAGAAGGACATCGCCAAGGAACTGGGCGTCTCGCCGACCCTGGTGAACTTCATGATCCGCGATGCCCTGGTGCATTGCCGCAAGGTGTCGGGGGTTCGGGGGGATACCTTCGCCCGCCGGTAATATTGCAGTGTTTTTTCGGGCCTCATCGCGAGCAGGCTCGCTCCCACAATGGATCTGGGTGCTCACAAAGTCTGTGTTCACCGCAAATCCCTGTGGGAGCGAGCCCGCTCGCGATGGGGCCCCAAGGGTCTACAGCCTCACATCAACCCACACCGATCAAAGAACCGCTCACGCCCCAGGATCATCAGCGCCGCGCGCTTGTGAGGGAAATCGAATTCCTTTTCGCAATGGAAGCACTGGTTGTGCAGGTGCCCGATCATCCGGGCATTGTCGGCCCGGGGCTCGGCCACCACGCGCTGGGTGCGCGGGTCGTCCAAGAACAGGTAATGCACCAGCGCCGACAGCCAACTCGCCACCTTGTGCGGCCCCCGGTGTTGCTCTTCGCCCACCAGCATGTGGATGCCACGGTCGTAGTTCCCGGCGTCATAGAACGGCGCGATGCGGTCTTCCTTGGCCCAATAGGCTTCAAAGTAAGCGAACGGCTGCTCGTCGAAGCAACCGATCAGGGTCAAGACCCGGGGATCGGCCTGCAATTTGCCCAGGTACTCGCGATGCTGTTCCAGGCTGCCCTCCTCCTGCCAGAAGCTCGCCACCCGGGGGCTGTTCTGCCAGCGATTGAAGCGCTCCAGGTCCTGCTCGATTTCCAAGGTACGCAAGGACACCCAGCCCCCCAGCCGCGCATCGAAACGCCGGTACACCTCGCCACGCGGCTTCATGGGCCGGCGTGGGTGGCGCTTGCCGTCAGTGATGATCATCTGTTGCGGATAACTGCCGTTGAACGACTCCCCCAGCCAGGGCTGCGGCAGTTGCCAGAACATCGTGCGCTCGCAAATGTATTCGCCGGCACGCTCGGTGTCCGTCAACAAGCCGCTGAGCAAGGCTTCGCCGGGGCGCTCGTCGAGGTGCCAGGTCAGGCGCTGGCAGTCGGGATCGCGAGCAAACAGCCAATAGCAGGCCGCCCACAGCGCTGGGCCTACCGGGCGGTCATGGATTTCCTGCAAGTGCACATGCAACTGCGGGCCACGCACAAGGCGCAGCCGGATCAGCGACGCGCCTTCGAGCATCAGGCTCAGGTGGCGTTCGGTTTCATCGGCGCCGAGACGACGACCGCCAGGCAAGGGCAGCGTCGTCGGCTGATTGAGGTTGGACATGGGAGGGGCTCGCGTATTCGTCGGTAGTCAACGTGGGACGTGAGCCGGGAAGGGAAATTTAGTGTCACCTTCAATGAGAATGCGCGGGCACCAGATGAATCTGGTAGGGCTGGAAAATCTTCAGCAACTGACCGTCATCCCGCAGCTTTTGCAGCAACTGTGCGAACGCTTCACTGGAGATGGGCGCTTGCGGTCGGATCAGCGCGTAATGGTGGTAAATCTGATCGATACGTTCCGATACCAGCAATTGCGGGCCGACCTCAGGATTGCGCAACACGTAATCGTTGAGGTACGAACGGGTCACCAGGGCGATATCCGCGCGCCCTCGCAACACCATCAACAAGTTGCTGTCGTGGGAATAGGTCAGCGTGGCGTTGTATTGGCCGGCGAGGAACTTGGGGTCGGCGTTGAATTGGGCGAAGGCGTAGTGATAGCCGCTGAACAGGGCCAGGCGCTTGCCCCTGAGGTCTTCGAAATAACTTTGCTGGCGATCCGGCTGGCGCTGGGAGACGAAGACTTCCGCATCTTCCAGGCCCATGTCTACCGCGGTATGCGGCACATCCTGCCAACCCCATTCGGGGTTTTCGAAAATCGCCATGTCCACCCGGCCCTGCTTGAAATCATTGAACCGGCGCGGGATCGACGTCGGCACCAGCACGAACTGATAGTCGGTTTGCGACTGGTTCAAGGCCTCCACCATTTGCGGCAACAGGCCGGTGTCGGCGCCGTTCTCGGGACGAACGGTATAAGGCGGAAAATGCGCCGCGCCGATCCGCACCAGTTGCGCCGCCTCGATCGGCAACGCCAGGAAAACGGCCAAAGCAGCCAGCAGCAGACGCGAGGTCATCCCCATCGGTGAAAACGTCAAGATAACCCACTCCCCAAAAGTCACCATCAATACAATCAAGCTAGGCGGTTTCAGCCACTTAGCCAGCCACACGATCGTTTAAGGCACTGTTCGATTATTGTTTTTCTTCAAGCACCAGGATCAAGGCCTGCTCGGCCAGCTCATCGAGGCTCAGGCTGCCTTCGGTGCGAAACCAGGTGGTGGTCCAGGATAGCGCTCCCGTGAGGAACCGCCGGGTAATGAACACGTCCCCGCGAATATACCCAGCCTCCTTGGCCTGGCCCAGGACCTCGAGCCACAAGTCTTCATAAATATCACGCAGGGCTAGCACCTGCCGCTGCCCTTGCTCCGATAGCGAACGCCATTCATAAACCAGTACCGCCATGGCCTCGCCGGTACCGCCCATGATCGACTGCAATTCGCAGCGGATCAGCGCCAATACCCGCTCACGCACGCTGTCGGCCTCGGCCAGGGCGGCGCGCATCAAGGCGGTGTTGTAGCGGATGGTTTCTTCCATCACCGCCCGCAGGATCTCATCCTTGCTCTTGAAATGGTGAAAGATGCTGCCCGACTGAATGCCCACGGCACTGGCCAGGTCACGCACTGTGGTGCGCTCGAAGCCTTTGTTGCGAAACAGGTGGGCGGCGGTCTGGAGCAGTTTGCCGCGAGCACTGTCCGGGTCGGTCAGTTGCCCGTTGTCGACCAGCTCACGCATCACGCCCAGGGCTTTTTGCTCGTCCACCCATTCTCTCCTACAGTCGATCAACCAACGCGCGGGCATTGCACACCAAATCATCAGTGGCGCGGGCAATTTAAGCCGAGCGAGCCAACCAAGCAAGCGCTCGGCAGAAGAACCCGCGGTCGTTTACAAACCAAGCGCTTGCTTGGTAGTCTCGAACCACCTTTGCCGGAGGGAACGCCATGCCAAAAACGATCCGTATCGGTTGCGCCAGCGCCTTCTGGGGCGATACCTGTACCGCGGCGGCGCAACTGGTCGAGGGCGGGGCCCTGGATTACCTGGTGTTCGACTATCTGGCCGAGGTGACAATGTCGATCATGGCCGGCGCGCGCCTGAAGGACCCGCTGAGCGGCTACGCCACGGACTTCATCGAGGTCCTCACACCGCTGCTACAGCGTTTGCATGCCGATGGGGTCCGCGTCATCAGCAACGCCGGCGGGGTCAACCCCCAGGCCTGTGCGAAGGCCTTGCTAGCGGCCTGCGACCAGGCGGGCGTGCCGTTGAAGATCGCCGTGCTGCTGGGCGATGACCTGCAACCGCAATTCGAACAACTGGCCGCCCAGGGCATCCGTGAAATGTTCAGCGGCGAGCCCCTGCCGCCGGCGTGCGTCTCCATCAACGCCTACCTCGGCGCACCCGGCATCGTCGAAGCGTTGCGCCTGGGGGCCGACGTCGTGATCACCGGCCGCGTGGTGGACAGCGCCGTGGTCAGCGCCGCCCTGATACATGAGTTCGGCTGGGCCTGGCACGATTACGACAGATTGGCCCAGGCCGCGCTGGCCGGGCATCTGATCGAATGCGGCGCCCAGTGCACAGGCGGCAACTTCACCGACTGGCAGGACGTACCGGATTACGAGCACATCGGCTTTCCCATCGTCGAGGTCAGCGCCGACGGCCAGTTCCTGGTCACCAAGGCCGAAGGCAGCGGCGGCCTGGTCACGCCGTTGACCATCGGCGAGCAGTTGCTCTACGAAATCGGCGACCCGCAAGGCTATCTGCTGCCGGACGTGATCTGTGATTTCAGCCAGGTCAGGTTGGTCCAGCAAGGCAAGCACGCCGTACGGGTCCACGGGGCCAAGGGCCTGCCGCCCACTGACCAGTACAAGGTCTGCGCCACCTGGCTGGACGGCTGGCGCTGCACCGCCACCTGCCTGATCGCCGGCATCGATGCGGTGGCCAAGGCTGGCCGGGTCAGTCAGGCGATCATCAACAAGACTTCGCAAATGTTCGACCAGCGTGGCTGGGCGCCCTACAGCGAAGTGAATGTCGAACTGCTGGGCAGCGAAGCCACTTACGGCCAGCACGGTCGGCGCCGGGACAGTCGTGAGATCGTCATCAAGCTGGCGGTACGGCACCCGGACAAGCAGCCGCTGACGCTGTTTTCCAGGGAAATCGCCCAAGCCGCCACCGGCATGGCGCCAGGGCTGACCGGCCTGGTCGGTGGCCGGCCGACGGTGTCCCCGTTGATTCGCCTGTTCTCGTTCCTGGTCGCCAAAGACACTTGTCGGCCCGAAATTGAATTCGATGGCCAGCGCCACCCTTGTCCCCTGCCCGCTTTCGAAGCGCTGGACACCGCCGACCTGCCGCTCACCCCGGACCTGCCCAAACCCCAAGGCCGGGCCGATGCCAGCGTGCCGCTGGTCAAACTGGCGGTGGCGCGTTCCGGCGACAAGGGCAACCACAGCAACATTGGCGTGATCGCCCGGCATCCCGAATACCTGCCCTGGATCGCCGAAGCGCTGACGCCGCAGGTGCTGGTCGACTGGATGAGCCACGTGCTCGACCCGCGGTTGGGCCGGGTCGAACGCTGGTACCTGCCGGGCACCCACAGTTTGAATTTCCTGCTGGAAAACGCCCTCGGTGGCGGCGGCGTCGCCAGCCTGCGCATCGATCCCCAAGGCAAGGCGTTCGCCCAGCAGTTGCTGGAGATTCAAATACCGGTGCCGCAGCACATTGCAGACCGGGTCAACTAAGGGATGGTCGCCATGGCCCATGTCAGTCACACATGATGAGCAGGTTGAATTGAATCTGTGGCGAGGGGATTTATCCCCGCTGGGCTGCGCAGCAGCCCCCAAAACAGTCAACTCAAACCATTGCACGCATTTAGGGCCGCTTCGCGCCCCAGCGGGGATAAATCCCCTCGCCACAGGGTTCTGCGCTAATCCGCTTGAAAGGAGGCTGCATGCCGATCATCGAATCGCACCTTGACCCGCACAGCGCCGACTTCGCGCGCAACCGCGCGGCGATGCTGGCCGGCGTCGAGCAACTGCGCCAGCTCGAGCAAGCCATGCTGGAGAAGGCCGCCCAGGCCCAGGGCAAGTTCGACCAGCGCGGCCAACTGTTGCCGCGCCAGCGCCTGAACCTGCTGCTCGACCCCGGCGCCCCGTTCCTCGAACTGGCGAGCCTGGCCGGCTACAAACTCCATGACGACAAGGACGGCAGCCAGGCCGGTGGCGGCCTGATCGCCGGGATCGGCTACGTGTCCGGGGTGCGGGTGCTGGTGGTGGCCAACAACAGCGCGATCAAGGGCGGCACCATTTCCCCCAGCGGCCTGCACAAGACCCTGCGCCTGCAACAGATCGCCATGGAAAACAAACTGCCGGTCATTACCCTCGCCGAAAGTGGCGGCGCCAATCTCAATTACGCCGCGCAGATTTTCGTCGAAGGCGCGCGCTGCTTCGCCAATCAGGCGCGGATGTCGGCCATGGGCCTGCCGCAGATCACCGTGGTGCATGGCTCGGCCACCGCGGGCGGTGCCTATCAGCCGGGTCTGTCGGATTACGTGGTGGTGGTGCGCGACAAGGCGCGACTGTTCCTGGCCGGGCCGCCATTGCTCAAGGCCGCGACCGGTGAAGTCGCCACCGAGGAAGAACTGGGCGGCGCACAAATGCATGCGCAAGTGGCGGGCACCGCCGAATACCTGGCCGAGAACGACGCCGACGGCATCCGCCTGGCCCGGGAAATCCTCAGCATACTGCCCTGGAACACACAGCTGCCGCCACAGTCCGAACCACGCTGGGTGGAGCCACGGTATCCAGCCGAAGAACTGCTGGGATTGATTCCCGACGACCCTAAGAAACCCTACGACGTGCGGGAAATCATCGCGCGCATTGCCGATGGCTCGAACTTCCTCGAATTCAAAGGCGAATTCGATTCACAGACCATCTGCGGCCACCTGCACATTCGCGGCCATGCCTGCGGCCTGATCGGCAACAACGGACCGATCACGCCCCAGGGCGCGAGCAAGGCCGCACAGTTCATCCAGTTGTGCGACCAGAGCCGCACGCCGTTGCTGTTTCTGCACAACACCACCGGGTTCATGGTCGGTACCGAGTCGGAACGCCAAGGGGTGATCAAGCACGGCGCCAAGATGATCCAGGCCGTAGCCAATGCCCGGGTGCCCAAGCTGACCGTCGTGGTGGGAGGCTCCTATGGCGCCGGCAATTACGCCATGTGCGGTCGCGGGCTCGACCCGCGCTTCATCTTCGCCTGGCCCAATAGCCGCACCGCCGTGATGGGCGGCGCCCAGGCCGGCAAGGTGCTGCGCATGGTCACCGAGGCTACCCAGCTCAAAAACGGCCTGACCCCGGACCCGAAGATACTGGACCTGCTCGAACAGACCACTGCGCAGAAACTCGACAGCCAGTCCACCGCCCTCTACGGCAGCGCCAACCTGTGGGACGACGGGCTCATCGACCCGCGGGACACCCGCACGCTACTGGGCTATTTGCTGGACATCTGTCACGAGGCCGAGCACCGGCCACTGCAAGCCAACAGCTTCGGCGTGGCCCGTTTCTGAGGACGCTCCACGGCTCACAGGAGACAATAAAATGATCTTCACCCAGGAACACGAAGCACTGCGGCGCACCGTTCGCCAGTTTGTCGAGCACGACATCAACCCTTACGTCGACGAATGGGAGAAGGCCGGGCGTTTCCCCATCCACGAGATTTTCCGCAAGGCCGGCGAGCTGGGCCTGCTGGGCATTTCCAAGCCCCAGGCGTTCGGCGGGATGGGGCTGGACTACAGCTACTCGATCGTCGCGGCCGAGGAATTCGGCACCATTCATTGCGGTGGTGTACCGATGTCCATTGGCGTGCAGACCGACATGTGCACCCCGGCCCTGGCCCGCTTTGGCTCCGATGAACTGCGCGAAGCGTTCCTGCGTCCGGCCATCCGCGGCGAACAGGTAGGCTGCATCGGCGTTTCGGAGGTTGGCGCCGGCTCCGATGTCGCCGGGCTCAAGACCACGGCGCGCAAGGACGGCGACGACTACGTCATCAACGGCAGCAAGATGTGGATCACCAATGCACCGAGCGCCGACTTCATCTGCCTGCTGGCCAACACCTCGGATGACAAGCCCCACGTCAACAAGTCGCTGATCATGGTGCCGATGCGCAGCCCCGGCATCAGCCTCGGCCAGCACCTGGACAAACTCGGCATGCGCAGCTCGGAAACCGCCCAGGTGTTTTTCGATGACGTGCGGGTACCGCAACGCAATCGTATCGGCCAGGAAGGGGCCGGATTCATGATGCAGATGCTGCAGTTCCAGGAGGAACGCCTGTTCGGCGCGGCCAACATGATCAAGGGCCTGGAGCATTGCATCGACAGAACCATCGAGTACTGCAAGGAGCGCAAGACCTTCGGCGCGGCCCTGATCGACAACCAGGTGATCCACTTTCGCCTGGCGGAACTGGCCAGCGAGATCGAATGCCTGCGAGCGCTGGTCTACCAGGCCACCGAGCAGTACATCAACGGCCAGGACGTCACGCGGCTGGCGTCGATGGCCAAGCTCAAGGCCGGGCGCCTGGCCCGGGAAACCACCGACAGTTGCCTGCAATACTGGGGCGGTATGGGCTTCATGTGGGACAACCCGGTGGCCCGGGCCTATCGCGACGTGCGCCTGGTGTCCATCGGCGCCGGTGCGGACGAGATCATGCTGGGGATCATCTGCAAACTCATGGGGATTTTGCCGGGGAAGAAAAAGTGAGCGCCCTGTCTGCTCGGTTGTGGAGTTTCAAAAGCTTCGCGAGCAAGCCCGCTCCCACAGTTGACCGAGATCATCAGGTAGCCCCAGTTCAATGTGGGGGCGGGCTTGCTCGCGAAAGGGCCCGAATAGGCCCCACAAAAACCCAGGAATGACCCCATGCCCACCTTCAGCAAGATCCTCATCGCCAACCGCGGCGAAATCGCCTGCCGGATCCAGCGCACCGCCCAGGCCCTGGGTTATCGCACGGTGGCGGTATTCAGCGAAGCCGACGCCGACGCGCTGCACGTGCGCATGGCCGATGAAGCCGTGCTGATCGGCCCGGCTCCGGTGCAGCAGTCCTACCTCGACCCCTCGGCCATTCTCGATGCAGCCCGACGCTGCGGTGCCGATGCGATCCATCCCGGCTATGGCTTGCTCTCGGAAAATGCCGGCTTCGCCAGCGCCTGCGCCGAGGCGGGTCTCGTGTTCATCGGGCCCAGCCCCGAGGCCATCGACCTGATGGGCAGCAAACGTCGCTCGAAAATCGCCATGATCGAAGCCGGCGTTCCCTGCATCGCCGGTTACCAGGGCGCCGCCCAGGACGATGACACGCTGCAGCGCGAAGCCGGGCGCATCGGCTACCCGTTGATGATCAAGGCCAGCGCCGGTGGCGGAGGCCGAGGGATGCGCCTGGTCCAGCGTGCCGAGGATCTGCTGGAGCAGTTACGCAGCGCGCGCTCGGAGGCTTTGCATGGCTTGGGCAACGACGAGTTGATCCTCGAACAGGCCTTGCTCGATCCGCGTCATGTGGAGGTACAGATTTTCGGCGACCACCACGGCCAACTGATCCACCTGGGCGAACGCGACTGCTCGATCCAGCGTCGCCACCAGAAAATCATCGAGGAAGCGCCCTGCCCGGTCATGACCGCCGACCTGCGCCAGGCCATGGGCGACGCGGCGCTCAAGGCAGGGCGCGCGGTGAGTTACGTCGGTGCCGGGACCGTGGAGTTCTTGCTCGCTGGGGACGGCCGGTTTTACTTCCTGGAGATGAACACGCGCCTGCAGGTCGAACACCCAGTCACCGAGCTGATCACCGACCTGGATCTGGTGGCCTGGCAATTGGACGTCGCCGCCGGCAGGCCCCTGCCCCTGCGCCAGGAGCAGGTGATGCTCAGCGGCCACGCCATGCAAGTGCGGCTGTACGCCGAAGACCCGGCGGCGGATTTCCTGCCCCAGACCGGGCGGCTGACCGGCTGGGAGCCGCCCATGCGGGACGGCGTGCGAGTCGACCATGGCCTGCTGGAGGGCCAGGCCATCACCCCGTTCTACGATTCGATGCTGGGCAAACTCATCGTTCACGGCGTCACCCGCGAGGAGGCCCGGCGCAAATTGTTGCGAGCTGTGGAAGATTGCGTATTGCTTGGCGTCCAGAGCAACCAGCGATTGCTCGCCGCGTTGCTGGCACATCCGCGGTTCATCGACGGCGACTTCGGCACCGGCTTCATCGGGCAGCACTTAGCCAATCACCCGGCGCTCCTGCCCCTTGAGCCCTCGGCCGAACAGCTCGCCATCGCCGCGGCGGCGTTTTATCAAGCCTCGCAGGCACGCCATGCCCCTGGCCTGGGCGGATGGCGCAACAACATCGGCGCGGCGCTGCACTACCGGATCGGCGTTGGGGAGCACGACTGGGTGCTGAGCCTGCTGGCCGAAACCGACGGGAGGCTCAGCATCCAAAGTGCCGGGCACTTGATTGAACTGAGACTGCTCGACGTTGACCCACATGGCGCAACGCTGGTCATCGACGGGGTTCGCCGCCGGCATGCGTGGCGCCTCGATGGCAACGATCTTTGGCTGTCTACCCGCCCCGGTGGCCTGCACTTGCAAGACCGGACCCATGCGCCCATCGCCGCCAAGGCCAGAGCCAACGACGGGACGCTCGAGGCGCCAATGGACGGCGCCATCGTCGAGCTGCTGGTCAGTGAAGGCAGCACGGTGCGCCAAGGCCAATTGCTGATGGTGCTTGAGGCGATGAAAATGGAGCACCCGCTCAAGGCTGGCATCGACGGCGTGGTCAGGCAATTGCAGGTCACGCGCGGTGACCAGGTGAAAAACCGTCAGGTTTTGTTGCGTGTCGAAACAGGCCACTAGTCGGATGCCGAGGGTTTGACTACGCTCAAACCCATCAGCACGCCGACACCGGGAACCCTGCGATGCCTCACTGGCTGGTGATTGATCTGGAGGCCACCACCGATGAAGGTGGCTGGCCGGTAACCGAAATGGAAATTATCGAAATCGGCGCCACGCTGGTGAATCGTGACGGTCGCGAGGTGGATCACTTCCAGCGCTTCGTGCGGCCCTTGAGACGCCCGCTGCTGACGCCTTTCTGTCGCGAACTGACCCACATCACCCAGGCCAATATCGACGGTGCCGCGCCCTTGACCGAGGTATGGCCGGCATTCGAGCGCTGGCTGGCGCCGTATCATCCGAAGCTGGAAAGCTGGGTCAGTTGGGGTGATTACGACCGCAAGCAACTGCTTCAGGAATGGCAGCGCCAGCAATTGCACAGTGTCCTCGGCCAAGTGCCGCACATGAACCTCAAGCAACGCTTCGCCAAGGTCCGTCGGCTGGAACGACCGCTGGGGCTCAATGGCGCGTTGCAACTGGCTGGCCTGCAGTTCTGCGGTCAACAGCACCGTGCGCTGGAAGATGCCCGCAATACCGCACGATTATTGCCCCTGGTGCTTCCCGGTTGAGCGGCAACCACCTACCGGCCGGCAGATGACGAATCTTGAAGCCTTGTGCATACTGGCCAGCCTTTTTCAGCCCCTTTTTCGAGGAATCGCCCATGTTTAAAGTCAACGAGTACTTCGACGGCACCGTCAAGTCGATCGCTTTTGGCACTGCCGAAGGCCCTGCGACCATCGGCGTCATGGCACCGGGCGAATATGAGTTCGGCACGGCCCAACGTGAAATCATGCACGTCGTCTCCGGCGCCCTGACCGTGAAGCTGCCTGACAGCACCGACTGGGAAACCTACGAGGCCGGCAGCCAGTTCAATGTACCGGCCAACAGCAAGTTCCAGCTCAAAGTGGCCGTCGACACCGCCTACCTGTGTGAATACCGCGGCTGATTCGGCAGATAACCCTGTGGCGAGGGGATTTAGCGAAACGTCGCACCGCCCCGCTGGGGTGCGCAGCAGCCCCAAGACCTGCCGCCTCGGTGTGTCAGGCTGATTATGCTGAGCCTTGTTGGGGCTGCTTCGCACCCCAGCGGGGATAAATCCCCTCGCCACAAAAGCCCTGGCATGGCATTGGGGTAATGAAAAAATGCCCGTGTCCAACGACACGGGCATTTTTGTTCACGGATCTTTTTATTCCAGCACTTCAACCGGCATGCCGACTTCAAGCCGACCGGCGCTGTCGTTGACCAGGTTCTGGCCGAACATCGCACCGTCCGGTGTCGAACGATATTGCTGCAACGTGGCAAAGGGTTCGCGATTCGGATCGCGCTCGCCGGTCTGCGGATCGACCGTGGTCATGATGCAACGCGAGCAAGGCTTGACCAGGCGCAATTCCACCTCGCCGATACGAATGCGCTTCCAGCCGTCCTCGGCAAACGCCTCGCTGCCCTCGACCACCAGGTTGGGGCGAAAGCGCAGCATTTCCAGCGGGCGACCGACCCGGCTCGACAGGTCCTGCAAGGACGCCTGGCCAATCAGCAGCAGCGGGAAACCATCGGCAAAGGCGACCTTGTCGTCATCCTTGCCATAACCGGCTGCCGTGGTGCGCGCCAGTTCCACAGGCACGTGCACCAACCGGGTAGGATTGCCGATGAACTCGCTGACCCAGGCCGCGGCCTCGTCACCGGCATCCGGCACACGCAAAGTGTCACGCCAGATGATCACCCCGCGCCGCTGCTCCTCCAGGACCGGCGGCAGCGGCACATCGATAGCGCCATGGCCCGGCGCACTGAGCGTCAGGCCGCCAGCCTCGTTCCACAGGGCCGAGAGCTGGCTCATCTTCGCCACGGCGCGCTGGGTCAGGAAACGACCGGTGCCTTCATCCACCAGCATCCAGCGCCGGTCACCGTCCAGGCCGAGCTTGTCCAGGCCGATCCCTTGCAAGGGCTGGCCCTTGCCGGACTTCAACGGATACCGATACAGCGCGCTCAGCCGCAACATGGTCAACTTCCCTGGTGGCGAAAAAATGCCACCTTATACGAGCCGGCCATTGAAGCAAACCACCATCAACTTCAGTCGAGCATCAGTCGTTGACGCACCACATCGACCAGCTTGTCCGGCTGGAATTTGGAGAGGAAATTGTCGCAACCGACCTTCTTGACCATCGAATCGTTGAAGCTGCCGGACAGCGAGGTGTGCAGTACCACATAGAGCCCACGCAAACGCGGGTCGTTGCGGATTTCGGTGGTCAGGCGGTAGCCGTCCATTTCCGGCATTTCCGCGTCGGTGAAGATCATCAGCAATTTATCGGTCATCACCTCGCCGCTATCGGCCCAGGCCTTGAGCATGTTCAGCGCTTTCAGGCCGTCGCTGGCGATGTGCATTTTCACGCCCAGTTGACCCAAGGTATCGCGCAGTTGCGAGAGCGCGACGTTGGAGTCATCCACCAGCAACACTTCGCGGCCACGGGCACGCTCCAGCACCGGGTCTTCGAGTTTGTCCCGGGAGACCTTGGCGTTGTATGGCACGATCTCGGCCAGGACTTTTTCCACGTCGATGATTTCCACCAACTGATCGTCCACCTTGCTGATGGCCGTCAGGTAGTGCTCGCGACCAGCGCTGGTCGGCGGTGGCAGGATGGCTTCCCAGTTCATGTTGACGATGCGGTCGACACCGCCCACCAGGAATGCCTGAACCGAGCGGTTGTATTCGGTCACGATAATGGTGCTGTTTGGACCCGGCACCAGCGGGCGCATACCAATGGCCTGGGACAGGTCGATCACCGGCAACGTCTGGCCCCGTAGATTGACCACACCGCACACGAACGGGTGGCGCTGCGGCATCAGGGTCAGCTTCGGCAGTTGCAGGACTTCCTGGACCTTGAACACGTTAATGGCGAACAACTGTCGCCCCGCAAGGCGGAACATGAGAATTTCCAGGCGATTCTCACCCACCAGTTGGGTTCGCTGATCTACTGTGTCGAGAATGCCGGCCATCGATGACTCCTGGGCTTGTTCGGATGAATCCAATAAAAGAGATATCGGCCGCACGAACCGAATCTTGACCCCGGATAAAATACGAGCGCGAGGCATTGATGTCACATTAACATCATGCTTTACTGGCTTCATGATTTCACCTGCAATTTCCCCAGCCGCGCGACCCTGGTTTGCGTGCAAAGTTCCCCTGCCTAAGGGATTCCCCTAGGCACAATCAGGTCCAACCTGATATTCCCGTTATCCAATAGCCATTAATGTGACGCCATTCTCATTGCTGAACGGAGTCAGGCTTTTGTGCGCGACCACAGGACATCGGACCTGCAGCCTCTCGGCCGATCCCACCCGTGCAATCGTTAGCGAATTTGCCTTCGCTGAGCGGCCCGGGCATGTCGCCGTGCGTCCATCCGCGGTCGTCCTTGAGATCCAGCCGTTCGCCGTACGCGGTTTTCTTTCGCCTGACATGATGTTGTGGAGATAAGCATGCCGAACGATCGTAGAGACTGGAGTCAGCGTCTTCCCGAGCTTCTGATCGAGGCCGAGACGCTGTTGGCCAAGTCGGAGGAATGCCTGAGCCATCTGCAATTGATCAACAACGACAAGGACGCCATCGATTGCATGCTCAGCACCTTGCTGAAACTGTCGAACAAGGCCAATGCCCTGGCGCTGGAAGCCGTTTCGGAGTTTTCACTGCATATCCATGGCTTGCTCAGCCACGCGCAAAACCACATGCAGTTGCATGACCAGGCCCTGGACGCCCTGAAGGATTGCCTCACCCTGATGGCCTGGCAATTGGAACTGGTCGATCACACCACCGGCCAGTTGAGCCTGGACGACAGCGAACAGACCTCGTTGATCGAGGCATTTGCCTTCCAGGTAGGCCAGAGTCCTGGCCAGGCATTGGCGGCGTCACGTCCGCTGGCGTTGGTACCCTACTCCCAGAAACAAGCCTGATACGATGATGCCGGCTCAGTGCGGTGTGCCTGGTCCATAGCGCTTTCGTCGCGCCATGCCGAGCGCGACCAACGAAATATGAAGTGGTACTATCTCCCGCGTCAGCCACTTCAAGACAGCGCCGTAAAGACCGCCAACCGAAGCAGCCCTCGACCTGAAACGTTTACCCGACCCGGCCTGTCAGATGCGCTGACCGGCCAGCCCGCAGCGAACATTCATTGGCTCCATCCGCTATGCACGCCAGCCTCAAGTCATTTATCACCTGGCCTCCCTCCCGAGAAAACGCCCGCCGCTTCACATTATTGTTGTGCATCTGCTCGACCCTCGGCTGCCTGGTGACCTACCTGTACGCTCATACGGTGCCGTTGAGCTTGCTGGCACTGAATGTCGCGGCAATGACCTGTGTCTGGATCCACCATCGATTGTCGCGCAAATCCATCAAGTTCCAGCCGCAGGAACTGGCCGAGCGGTTGCTCGAGGTCCAGGAAAACGAGCGCCATCGGCTCAGCCGCGAACTACACGACGACATTGGCCAGTTGCTGACTGCGGCGAAACTGCAAGGCGAATGGCTCAAGCGCCGGGTACCGGAAGAACTGCAAGGCCAGTGCGAGCTCCTGTGCGAGACCCTGGACGAAACCCTCAACAAGGTCCGCGATGTATCGGCGATCCTCAACCCCAGGGAACTGGCCAGCCTCGGGCTTGAAGCCAGCCTGCGGGCGCATTTGCTCAAGACCCTGGCCAATGCCCCGGTAAAATGGAGCCTCGATTGCCAACAGCGCATGACAGGCATCCCCGAGGAGATGTCGGTCGCGGTGTTCCGGATCACCCAGGAGGCGGTCACCAACATCTTGCGCCATGCCCGGGCGACGAATCTGCTGGTACGCTTGCAACGCCTGCCCGACGGCCTGACCCTGCTGATCAGCGACGACGGCCAGGGGTTTGTCCCGGCCACCCACCCCGCTCGTGAAGGTCAACGGGGCATGGCCGGCATGTCGGAGCGGGTCGAACAATTGGGCGGCACCCTCAAGGTCATCAGCGAGGCCGGCAAAGGCACGCACATCGAAGCACGCTTTCCCTGGGCGCCGCGTGCCCTGGAACGAGCCAGTAAGAATAAGGTTCTCCTTTGATTTGTAATTTGCTTCTGGTAGATGACCACTCCCTGATCAGGGCTGGCGTACGCGCGCTGGTCACGGACATCCCGGGCTATGCCGTGATCGGCGAAGCCAATGACGGCACGCAATTGGTGGAATTGGTAGAGCGGCTGAACCCCGACATCGTGCTGCTGGACATTTCCATGAAGGACACCAGCGGCCTGGATGCCTTGCAACAGCTCAAGCGGGTGCGTCCCCATAGCAAGGTGCTGATCCTGTCCATGCATACGGATCCAGCACTGATCATGCAGGCGCTGGAATCCGGAGCCCATGGCTACCTGCTCAAGGACACCACCGCCAATGAGCTCAAACACGCCCTGGAGGCGCTGCGCAACAACGAACGCTACCTGAGCCCGGCCATCGCCCATACCGTGATCAACCAGGCACTGATCCGCGTCCAGAAGCAGCAGCCGGACCCCGCCCAGGCCCATAACCTGACGGCACGCCAACTGGAAATACTGCGGCTGATCGTGCGTGGCAAGTCCACCCGGGAAATTGCCAACGGCCTGAACCTGAGCATCAAGACCGTCGAAACCCACCGGGCGCAAATCATGAAGCGCCTGCAGATCCATGACGTGGCCGGCCTCGTGCTGTTCGCCGTGCGCGAAAAAATCATCAGCCTGGACGATTGAGCGCCGCCGCAGCGCCCAACAGCGGCGAATCGGACGGCAGGTGCACGCGCAGAGCCTTCGGGCGGACAGTGAAGCGCAGGGTGTCCACCTGCAACGGCTCGCCATCGAGATTGATATCCAGGCCTTGGGCGACCTTGATCTCCACCCATGGCAAGCGCGCGCGGACAAACATGTTATCGATGCCCAGGCCTCCCGCCAGCAAGTCCTTCAACGTACTGACCACTTCCTGAGGCGCCGGCAGGATGCTGATGTCCAGCAACCCATCATCGGCCAAGGCCTGCGGGCACAGCACATGACCGCCCCCCGCCTGCCGGCCATTGCCGATACCCAGCGCGAGCAAATCGCCTCGCCAGTGAAAATCGGGACCCTGCAACTCGCCATAGGCGGCACTCAGTTCACTGAATCGCGATAGGCCGGTGAACAGGTAGGCCGCGCCCCCCAGGACTTTCTTGAGATCCTCGGAAGTGTTCGCCGTCACTTGGCTGCCGAAACCGCCGGTGGCCATGTTCAGGAAAATCCGGCCGCAGACCTCGCCCACATCCACGGCCTGCGGCGCAACGTCGAGCAAATCCAGGGCCTGCGCAGGTTCCAACGGAACACCGGCGGCCCGGGCGAAATCGTTGGCAGTGCCCAGCGGCAGCAATACCAGGCTGGCCTCGCTCGACTTGAGGACGATCGCTTCGGCGATATCACGCAAGGTCCCATCACCGCCGCCGGCGATCAGTCGCGTATAACCGGCTTCCAGCGCCTCATCGACGCATCGTTGGGCGTCACCGGCCTCCCAGGTCAACCGTACTGCCAGCTCCCAACCCTGCTCGCGCTTGAGCATCACTGCCGTGCGAACCTCTTCGTTGAGCGCTTGCTTGCCATGCAAAATCAACAGCGCCTTGCCTTTGCTCATCGTTGTCTCCGTCATTGGAAGGTTCAGGAAATGGGACCACTCATTCGACCGAAAAAGCCTCGACGCACCTCAATTTATTAAAAAAGCAGGAAGTCTTGCTCCGGGAGAACACCCGTTGGGCAACTTGCCCCTGTCGGTACGCCTTGATTCGAAGAGTTTTCTTACAAGACCTGGCGAATCCGCTCAATTGACCCTCTAGCGGTATTGAGACACCTTGGCCTTCTGTTTTGCTGGAACGCTAAAACCTCATCACATAAGGAAGCACTTACCCATGGATGGATACATCACGGCTCGCCGGGGCCGGCTCAGTCGTTCGAACAGTTATGGCCAAGGGGATGAACCGTCCCATGCATAACCGTGAATACAAGCTGCTGCCCCGGCAGCGCGCACCCCTCGGGAGCGGGCAGGCCGATACTCGAAACGAATGCAAAAGTTGCAGTAATCCCGTTGGAGGAATTGATTTGGAACCGCGCGTCGTTGAACTGGAAACCCACCTCAAATACATCCGCAAAGACATGGATGAAATTCGCACCGACGTAAAGGTGATCCGCCACAGGCTGGCCTATTCGGCTGGCGCCGCAGCGGTGGTGCTCGGTCTGTTGGGCTGGATTGCCAACAATCGATTCGATCAGCTGGTGATGCTGCTCACGCGCTGAAGGTGAGGTGCATGAAGGCCCGGGTATCCGACTCGGGCCGGAGAACAGCTGCCATAGTGCTAGCCCAGGACTTCGCTCAAGGGAATGAAGCCCACTTCATCGCCCTCAACCAATGTCCGCCCCTCGAGTACTTCGACCAGGCCCTCGGCCCAGGCCGCGCTGCGCAGGACTCCCGAGCTTTGATTGCGGTAGATGATCGCTCGACCATTCTCCATGCGACCTCGCAAATACTCTCGTCGACTGCCCGCCTTCGGCCAGGCGAAACCGGCCGGCACCTTGAACTTGAGCGGCGCCACCGACTGGACGCCTTGGCGCCTTAGCAGGTAGGGCCTTGCCAGCAGGGCGAAAGTCACGAGGGTCGAGGCTGGGTTTCCAGGCAGACCTATGACTGGCACGCCACGGTAATGCCCGAACGTCAGCGGCTTACCCGGCTTGATGGCGAGCTTCCAAAGCGCCAACTCACCGTCCTCGCGCAAGGCGATGCCCAGGAAGTCCGCCTCTCCCACCGATACCCCGCCGGTGGACAGGATCAGATCGACATCCGACAACTGCGCCAGGCGCTCGCGGGTGGCCGATAAATCGTCGGGCAGAATACCCGCGTCAACCACTTCACAGCCCAGGCGCTGCAGCCAGCCACACAGCAGCACGCGGTTGCTGTTATAGATCTGGCCTGGGCCCAGCGCCTGACCGGGTTCGACCAGCTCATCCCCCGTGGACAAGACTGCGACACGGACCTTGCGCACCACTTCCAGCGATGCACAGCCCAAGGATGCCGCCAGCCCCAGCTCGATCGGCCCCAAGCGAGTGCCGGCAGCAAGAACCTGCTCCCCAACGGTAGTCTCCTGTCCCTGGGGGCGAATGTTCTGTCCGCTGACCATGGGCTCGGTAAACCGCACGCGCTGGTCGCTTTCAACCACAGCGTTTTCTTGCATCTCGACGCAATCGGCGCCGGCCGGGACTGGCGCCCCCGTGAAGATCCGCGCACATGTGCCAGCGGCCAGCGGTTCCGGTGCCTGCCCGGCAAAAACCCGCTGGCTGACCCTCAACGGCTCGCCATTCCAGTCAGCCAGCCGCAAGGCATAGCCGTCCATGGCGCTGTTGGGCCATGGCGGCAAATCAAGGGTCGATATCAGATCTTCGGCAAGCACTCGCCCTGGCGTCGCAGCCAAAGGCAAATGCTCGCGTTCGACAATCGGTGTGGCCGCCGCCATCTCGAGTAGTCGCTCCAACGCAACCTCAACGGCCATCAAGGCACCGCCCTTGCCCGGTTTACCCACGGGATTCACAAGGAGCCGCCTGTTTCAAATGAGCCACGAAGTTGCACGGCCGATGCCGCACATCCAGCTGTTCAGCCAGGATGCCATCCCATCCGGTACGCACCGCGTTGGTCGAACCCGGCAGGCAACACACCAGCGTGCCATTGGCCAGGCCCGCCAACGCGCGGGACTGCACGGTGGAAGTGCCAATGTCGGCCACGGATATCTGCCGGAACAGCTCGCCGAAACCATCGACCTGCTTGTCCAACAGGCACGTGACGGCTTCCGGCGTGCTGTCACGCCCCGTGAAGCCGGTGCCACCGGTGATCAGCACCACCTGCACCACGTCCTCGGCAATCCAGGTCGCGACTTGCGCACGGATCTTGTACAAATCATCTTTGAGCAGGACTCGCGCCGCCAGGTTGTGGCCGGCCGCCGTGAGTCGATCGACGAAGACCTGCCCGGACGTATCGGTTTCCAGGGTACGGGTATCACTGACAGTCAGCACCGCGATATTGAGCGGCACGAAAGGTACATCAGCCTTGGCTTTCATAGGCTCGTCCAGTTGTGGAGGAAACAGCCCGGTGTTATATCACAGCGCTTCATTTTTTCGCCCGTGCGGAGACACGCCATGACCACGAACACGTCACTGCCCTCTTGCTCCATCTTGCTCTTGGCGGGCGGACGCGGGCAACGCATGGGCGGCCAAGACAAAGGCCTGGTGCAGTGGCAGGGCGAACCGCTGATTGCCCATCTCCATCGCAAGACCCGCGCCATGAGCGATGACCTGATCATCTCCTGCAACCGCAATCCGCAACGTTATGCGATGTATGCCGATCAGTTGGTGCATGACGAGGAAGGTGACTTCCCCGGGCCGCTGGCGGGTATCCGGGCAGGCCTCAAGGCAGCGAGACATCCGTATCTGCTGGTGCTGCCATGCGACGTACCGCAAATCGACGCAAGCCTGCTCGACAACATGCGCAAGATGGCCAGCCAGCACCCCGACAAACCACTGATGGTGCGGCACGGCGAGCACTGGGAGCCGCTGCTGTGCGTCATTCCGCTGGTCCTGGCAGAAAGCTTCGAACACGCCTGGAGCGAAGGCGAACGCAGCCCCGGCCGAATCATGCGCGCACTGCACGCCGTTGCATTGCAATGCCCGGCCGACGATCCCCGGCTGGCCAATCTGAACACGCCGGAGTTACTGGCCCAACATAAAGGCGTGTCAGATTGACACTAGCCAGGAACTTGCGCGCGATGTATACGTCTGAAGGTCAGTAACTTGAAGAATCCATTTCGGAGAAACACCATGATACAACGGACCCTCGCCACGTTCATGCTCGCTCTGGGCCTCGCCACCCTTGCCGGGTGCGCATCGCCTACAGTGATCACCTTGAATGACGGTCGCGAAATCCAGGCCGTCGATACCCCACATTACGATGAAGAAAGCGGCTTCTACGAATTTGAGCAACTGGATGGCAAGCAGACTCGCGTGAACAAGGATCAGGTTCGTACCGTTAAGGATTTGTAATCTGTAACGTTGCTGCCCCGATGTTGCTGGAAAAACCGGCGCTTCCTGAAGAGGGAAGCGCCGGTTTTTTTTGGGGCTTGGGGCTTGGGTGTATATCCGTTGCTGCGGTAACGGCCACTTAGGGTTCCGCCCTTACGGCGGCCGTCAGGGCGAAACCGCCAGCGGCCGTTACCTAAATAACGGATATACACACCATACCCTGAACAAAAAAACTACCACTGCAACGAAATACCGCTCTCGAACACCCGCTCCTGCCCCGTAACCGGATCAACAAAACGCAACCCCTGAGCCAGCAGCTTAAGCGGATTGGCGTAATCATCCTCAACATCCCGAAGCACATCAGGATAAAACGGATCGTTGCAGATCCCCGCCCCCAGGGCATTCATGTGAACCCGCAACTGATGCTTCTTGCCCGTAACCGGATACAAGCCATACCGCCACAGCTCGCCATTGCGTTCCAGCACTTCGATGGCCGTTTCGGTATTGGGCTCGCCCGGCCCTTCCTGCATCCGGAAGAACGGCTCGCCATCGACCATCCGGCTTTTATGCACCCGGGGAAAGGTCAATCCAGGCAATGCGCGGGCAATGGCCTGGTAGCGTTTCTCGATCCGTCGCGTCGGGAATAACGACTGATACGCCGAACGGGTGTGCGGGTTGGCCGAAAACAACACCAGCCCGGCCGTATGCCGGTCGATGCGATGCAAGGGCACCAGATGCGGATTGTCCAGCCGCCGGATCAGCCGTCGCAACAAGGTTTGCTCGACGTATTCACCCGCTGGGGTGACAGGCAGGAAATGTGGTTTATCCGCCACCACCAGGTGCTCGTCGACATACAGGATCGACTCCACCACCGGGATCGGCTTCTCGTCGGGCACTTCACGGAAGTAGTGGATGCGCAGGCCTTCGCGGTACGGCAAATCGACTGGGATGGCCTTGCCCTCCCCATCCAATACCCGGCCCCGGGCGATCCGGTCCAGCCACTGCTCGCGACTGATAGCGCTGAAATGCTCGCACAGACACTCCAGCACCGTCGGCCAGGAACCGGGCGGCAGATACAGCGTACTGGCCTGATGATGAGCGGCGGAAAACGATGGACCGGACATTGAAGACTCTTAGGCATTTTTGCAGGGCGGCATTATCCGACAGTCGCACCAACCAGCCCAGCGATGATTGCTTTACGCCGTGACTGACGTCGATTTCGCCGCCGCTTCGGTGAACTCCTTCAACCAGCGCAGCACCTCCACCGCCTCCCAGCGACCCGGATCGTACAGCGCGTAGAGCAAGCCCTGGTAACCCACCACATCCAATTGCTTGTGATAGCCGGCACGCTGGAACAACGCTTCGATCTCGGCGAAGCAGGTGTTGAAATGCAGTTTATTGAACGGTGTCTTGCCTTCGGTCACCAAGCCATCCAGGCGCAGCTCCAGGACGGCCTCACGCACAACGTCCGCGGACATCCTGTTTACGCTGCTTTTCAGTTGTTCGACATTGACCAAGGGGGAGCACTCCAGATAGCTGTATGCACATACAGTAACCGAAGCACGCTACTTTCGCCAACCGCCGTCTCAGGAACCGACGGACGAACCGCTCAACGGAGGAAGGTCACGATCTGTTCGGCCTCGAAGGGCCATTCCAGCTCGGCACCGGTATCCAGCCTGCGCAGCACGGGGATACGCAACGCATAATCGTCCACCCAGTCTTCACGCTCTGAAATGTCCACCAGCTCCACCATCAATCCATGTTCGACGAAAGGCATCAGCACCCCTTCTGCAACTTCACATAGATGACACCCCAGGGTGCCGAACAGCTGGCATTCAGGAAGCATGGCGGGTAGACCCAAAAAAGATAGACGGTCATTCTAGGCCGGCCCCGGGAAACCGTCGAGTCGCTGGCTCGCTTCAGGGTGTTTCGGTAAAACGCTGATGCAAATCACTGAACACAAATGCTTTTCCAGCGACGCTTGGTGCATTTTCCCCTCTACGCTGTAGGTCGTGGCCTTGAAACGGAGTTCCCCTTGTTTGCCAATCTGCTGATCATCCTTGCCTCGTCCCTGGTGGTCATCGCCTTGTTCAGGCGGCTGCGCCTGCCACCCGTGCTGGGGTATCTCTGCGTCGGGTTGGCGGTCGGGCCTACCGCGCTGGACTGGGTGAACGACAGCGAAGAATTGCCAGACCTGGCCGAGCTCGGGGTGGTGTTCCTGCTGTTCTCGCTGGGGCTGGAGTTTTCCCTGTCGAAAATGCTCGAACTGCGTCGGGTCGTGTTCGGCTTGGGCAGCCTGCAGGTGCTGTGCTCGGGGGCGATCCTGGCCGGACTGCTGGCATTGTGTGGCGCGCCGGTGATCGCCGCGTTGTTGCTCGGCGCAGGCCTGGCCTTGTCCTCCACTGCTATCGTCAGCAAGGAGTTGACCAGCCTGGGCGAGATCTTCAGCAGCCACGGCCAGAACGCCATCGGCGTGTTGTTGTTCCAGGACGTTGTCGCGGTGCTGTTGTTGACCCTGGTGCCGGTATTCGCTGGCAGCAGCGAGCACCCGTGGTACTGGGCGCTGCCCCTGACCTTGGGCAAGACCCTGGTTTTGTTCGGCGGCCTGCTGCTGACCAGTCGGCTGCTGTTGCCCCGGCTGTTCCATGAGGTGGCGGCGTCCCGGTCCGCCGAACTGTTCGTGCTGCTGGCTCTGGTAATCGTATTGCTGACGGCGTGGCTGACCCATTTGCTCGGTTTGTCACCGGCCCTGGGGGCTTTCCTGGCGGGCATGTTGCTGGGGGAAAGCCACTATCGGCATCAGATCGAAGCCGACATACGCCCGTTCCGCGACATCCTGCTGGGGCTGTTCTTCGTCAGCATCGGCATGCTGATCGACCTGCAGCTATTCCTCGATGACGGCTTGTTGATCCTGGGATTGACCCTCGGCTTGATGCTCATCAAGGGCTGCGTGGTCGCCGCCCTGGTGAAATGGCGCGGCAGCGACGGTGAAACGGCCTGGCGTAGCGGCCTGGCACTGGCCCAAGGTGGTGAATTCTGCTTCGCCCTGATGGCACTGATGCAGCAAAACCGCCTCATGCCCGCCGACATCAGCGGCCTGCTACTGGCTGCGACATTCTGCTCGATGCTACTGACCCCGCTGTTGCTGCGTGCGGCACCACGCATCGCCGCGCGCCTGCATCGCAAACCGAACGAAGAAGCACAACTGGACCAGATCAGCGCACTCAATGCCGGCTTGTCGGGTCACGTAGTCATTTGCGGCTACGGGCGCGTCGGCCAGTCCATCGGGCGCTTCCTGCGCCGCGAAGGCCAGGCGTTCGTCGCCCTGGATGACGACCCGGTGATCATCCAGGAAGCCACCGTCGGGGAAAACTGCGTGCACTATGGGGATTCGCGACGAGGTGACCTGCTTGCGGCCGTTGGCTTGAGCCGCGCCAGGTTGCTGGTGATAGCGGTGGACAAGACCGACATCGCTATCACCGTGCTCAAGGCGGCCCGACAGGTCAACCACCAGGTACCGATCCTGGTGCGTACCCGTGACGACAGCCAACTGGCCGAGTTGCAGGCTGCCGGGGCCAGCGAAGTGGTCCCGGAACTGTTGGAGTCGAGCCTGATGCTGGCCTCCCACGCCCTGATCATGCTGGGCCTGCCCGAGCAACGGGTCCGGCATCATGTGGATCAGGTTCGTCACGACCGTTACCGCCTGCTCCATGGCTTTTATCCCGGCAACCAGGACAAGGAACCTTAGTGCGACGATCAGTCCTGGCTGACCGCGCCGATCTTGTGAATCGACAGGTCGGCGCCGTAATACTCTTCTTCCTGGGTCAGGCGCAGCCCCAGCACGGCCTTGATCACCCCGTAGACCGCGAAGCCGCCGGCCAGGGCGACGACAACACCCAGCGCCGTGCCGATCGACTGGCTGATCAGGCTGACCCCACCCAGGCCACCCAGGGCACTCTGGCCAAAGATGCCACAGGCAATGCCGCCCCAGACCCCGCACAATCCGTGCAATGGCCAGACGCCGAGTACATCGTCGATCTTCCACTTGCCCTGGGCCGCAGTGAAGCACCAGACAAACAAGGCTCCGGCAATGGCGCCAGTGACCAGCGCACCAACCGGATGCATCAGGTCGGAACCGGCACAGACTGCCACCAACCCGGCCAGCGGGCCGTTGTGCAGGAAACCAGGGTCATTGCGCCCGACAATCAATGCCGCCACGGTACCGCCCACCATGGCCATCAGCGAGTTGACCGCCACCAGCCCGCTCACCCCAGGCAGGGTCTGGGCACTCATCACGTTGAAACCGAACCAGCCGACAATCAGGATCCACGAACCCAAGGCCAGGAATGGGATGCTCGAAGGCGCGAACGCCACCAGGCGACCGTCCCGATAGCGGCCGTTACGCGGTCCGAGCAAGAGTACGGCGGCCAGCGCCAGCCAGCCGCCCATGGCATGCACCACCACGGAGCCAGCGAAATCATGGAAACTGGCGCCGAACCGAGCTTGCAACCAGGCCTGCAGACCGAAATTGCCGTTCCAGACCAAGCCTTCGAAAAACGGATAGACAAACGCCACGATCAGCACCGTGGCGCACAACTGCGGTGCGAACCGCGTACGCTCGGCAATACCGCCGGAGATGATGGCGGGGATCGCGGCGGCAAAGGTCAGCAGGAAGAAGAACTTCACCAGGCTGTAGCCATGATCGGTGCTGAGCACCGCCGCCGGTTGCAGGAAGGTCACACCGTAGGAAATCCAATAACCTATGAAGAAATAGGCCAGGGTAGAGATCGCGAAATCGCTGAGGATTTTCGACAGCGCATTGACTTGGTTCTTTTGTCGGACCGTTCCTACTTCAAGAAACGCAAAGCCGGCATGCATGGCCAGAACCATGACTGCGCCAAGCAGGATGAACAGCGTATTGGAGCTGTGGACCAGACTGTCCACGGCACTTTGCATATTTTCCATGGTGTTGGCAGACCTGAAAAAGTTGAAAAAAGCACCAAACCGGTTCGCCTGCCTTTCAAGCGCACCAAGTTGAAACAGCTCATCTGCCGAACGCAGGTCGATGAACTGCTTTGGTGCGCAAGAACGGGCAAAACGAAATCCCGCTTGGAGGTGCTTCGCGGGTTTTGATTATTTGGGTTAAGGTTTTGCAGGCTTTCGCCCAGCTTCAGCGCACTGGCGCAGGCTGACGCACCAGTACATGGCAAAGCTTGAGCAAAAGTTGTACCAGTCACTTGTACTGAACCTTCCAGCAAGGCTCATACTCGAACGTTTCAGACGTCACTTACGGAGATCCACCGATGGCCAGAACCCAGGCAAAGACTGCTCAAGAAATCCTGATGGAAGATTTCCAGACGCTGGTCAGCGACACGGAGCGGTTGCTCGATCACACCGCGACGCTGGCAGGCGATCAAGCCGATGCACTGCGCAGCCAGATCCACGAAACCCTCTTGCGCGCCCGCGAAACGCTAAAGCTGACGGAAGATTCCATGCGTGAACGCGGCCAGGCCGCGGTGGTCGCCACCGAGGAATACGTACAGGCCAACCCTTGGCAATCGGTAGGCATTGCCGCGGGCGTTGGCTTTCTGATTGGTTTGCTGGCGACACGGCGCTGATGATGGGTATCGACGAATCCGGCTCGTCCGAAGCGGGCACCCAACCGACTGCACGCCGCCTCGGCGCGGCGTTTCTTGGCTTGTTGCACAGCCACGTCGAATTGTTCGGCATGGAGCTGCAGGAACAGAAGGCACGCACCGTCAGCCTCCTGCTGTTCGCCGGCCTGGCGCTGGTGTTCGGCTTGCTGCTGTTGGTCGGGCTTTCGGCGTTGGTACTGATCCTGGTATGGGACACCTATCGCCTGGCGGGCATTATCGGCCTGTGCCTGTTCTATCTGCTGGCGGCGCTGTTCTGCGGTCTGCGGCTCAAGGCAGCGATCTACGACGAGTCTTCCCCTTTCAACGCCACCCTCGAAGAACTGGCCAATGACCGGGAGCGCCTGCTGCCATGAGCCTGCCTGATATCCCTCAAGCCCGCACAAGACAGGAAATGCGCAAGGCGCTGGTGCGCCTGCGCATGGAAATGCATCGCCAGGAAATCCGTCAGGAAACCCGCCAGTTGCTGCAACCCTTGCAACGGGTACGCGGCCTGACGCAAAGCTGGCACGAAGGTTTCGGCATCAAGCACGCGCCACTGTGGGGCGTGGCGGCGGTGACCTTACTCGGCTTCATCACCGGCAAACGCAGTCGTAGCGGCGGCGTGACCAGCCTGATCCGGTTGGCAACGACGCTGTTGCCGTTGATCAAGCTGGCCAAGAGTGTGCGCAAGCCCTGAGGCTCGCCACAGGGTTTTGTACTTGACCATATTCCTATCCTGCACGAGCCCTGGTCCTTGCAGGACGCCCCACGAACCGGGAAGCTAGGGCATCGACCTCATCAAACGGAGCAACCGGCCTTGGATTGGCACACCCTGCTGACTCGCGAACGCCTCGGAAAACCGCTGCACAGTCCGCAAGAGCTGGGCCGCAGTCCCTTCCACAAGGACCACGACCGCATCATCTTTTCCGGGGCCTTCCGCCGCCTCGGACGCAAGACGCAAGTGCATCCGGTCTCCAGCAACGACCACATCCACACGCGCCTGACCCACTCCCTGGAAGTCAGTTGCGTCGGGCGTTCCCTGGGCATGCGCGTGGGAGAAACCATCCGCAATGCCCTGCCTGACTGGTGTGAGCCCAGCGACCTGGGCATGGTCGTGCAATCGGCCTGCCTGGCCCACGACATCGGCAACCCACCGTTCGGTCATTCCGGCGAGGACGCTATTCGTTATTGGTTCCAACAGGCCGCCGGTCGTGGCTGGCTTGATGGCATGAGTGAAGCCGAGCGCAACGACTTCCTCAACTTCGAAGGCAACGCCCAGGGATTTCGCGTGCTCACACAGCTTGAATACCATCAGTTCGACGGTGGGACCCGACTGACCTATGCCACCCTCGGCACCTATTTGAAATATCCCTGGACCGCCCGCCACGCCGACTCGCTGGGCTACAAGAAACACAAGTTCGGTTGCTACCAGAGCGAACTGCCGCTGTTGGAGCAGATTGCCCACAAGCTCGGCCTGCCACAGATCGAGGATCAACGCTGGGCGCGACATCCCTTGGTGTACCTGATGGAAGCCGCCGATGACATCTGCTACGCACTGATCGACCTGGAAGACGGCGTGGAGATGGACCTCCTGGAATACCCGCAGGTGGAGTCCCTGCTCCTGGACCTGGTGGGCGACGATCTACCAGACACCTACCGGCAACTTGGGCCACAGGATTCACGGCGGCGCAAACTGGCGATCCTGCGGGGCAAGGCCATCGAGCACCTGACCAACGCCGCCGCCCGGGCTTTTGTCGAACAGCAGGAAGCGTTGCTTGCCGGCACGCTGCCAGGAGATCTGGTGGAACATATGCATGGTCCGGCAAAACGCTGCGTGTTGAATGCCAAGGACATGGCGCGGCGGAAAATTTTCCAGGACAAGCGCAAGACCCTGCATGAAATCGGCGCCTACACCACGCTGGAAATCCTGCTCAACGGATTCTGCGGAGCCGCCCTCGAACAGCACGGTGGCCGCACGCCTTCGTTCAAGAATCGCCGCATTCTCGACCTGCTGGGAAACAACGCGCCGGATCCCAACGGCCCCTTGCATGGGGCCTTCCTGCGAATGATCGATTTCATCGCCGGGATGACCGACAGCTACGCCAGCGAAATGGCCCAGGAGATGACAGGCCGCACACGCCAATAAATAGGTGGGGAAGCGGGCTTGCTCGCGAAGCGGTGGGGCAGGCTGCGACGATGTTGAATGAGCCTGCGTCTTCCTGAGCAAGCCCGATCCCACAATGGCTTCATCGTACAAGTTCCACAGCGTGAAACTTCCACGCAATATTGAACGAATCCACCCCACTTGTTTGCATAAACATCCCATCGCAAGAAATATCCCTTCACAAACGGCCAGTAACCCTCCCCGTCTTATTTCAATCGCCTACTAAAAACCCAATTACATCGTAATATCTTGCCTCTTTTTTTGTAGGAAACTTCTGAAATTGAAGTTGCATGCCTGTCTCTTCGTACGGCCCGGGCGGTAAGTGGGCTAAGGTGCGCGCTTTATTCAAGTTCGCAGGGTAATTTATTCATGAACTCCGTTTTCATTGTCGACGATCATCCGGTCATCCGCCTCGCCGTTCGCATGCTTCTGGAGCATGAGGGCTATAAGGTCGTAGGAGAAACTGACAACGGCGTCGATGCGATGCAAATGGTGCGCGAATGCATGCCAGACCTGGTTATCCTGGACATCAGCATTCCCAAACTCGATGGACTGGAAATCCTCTCGCGCTTCAACGCCATGACGACTCCGCTCAAGACGCTGGTACTCACGGCCCAGTCGCCGACGCTCTTCGGCATTCGTTGCATGCAGTCCGGTGCCTCTGGTTACGTTTGCAAACAAGAAGACCTCAGCGAACTTGTCAGCGCGATCAAAGCGGTATTGTCCGGCTATAACTATTTCCCCAGCCAGGCGCTGAATCCGGTGCGCCCGGATGATCCACGCAGTATCGAGCTGGACCTTTTCAAAAGTGTCAATGATCGGGAACTGATGGTGCTGCAACTTTTTGCACAGGGCCGTACCAACAAGGAAATAGCCAAGGGAATGTTTCTCAGCAATAAGACCGTCAGTACTTATAAGAAACGGCTGATGCAGAAACTCAAGGTCAAGTCCCTGGTCGAGTTGATTGAAATGGCGAAGCGCAACGCGCTGGTGTGAGAAAAAAGGATGCTCAGACGCCTATCGGAATGCCTCTTGCTGATCAGCGCAGCGTTATATACGGGAGTGCTCACGGCGGCACCGGATATGCCCGAGCGATACACGCTGCTGGGTCGTTCGTCCATGACCCATACCGAGATCAAGCTCGATGACGTTCATCGCGCCTGGCTACAGGATCGACAGAAGCTGGTCGTGGGAACTTCCGCCCCGGATTACCCGCCCTTCGATCTCACTACCAGTGGACACGACTACGAAGGCCTGACCGCCGATTATGCCGACATCCTCGCCAAGGCCACCGGCCTGCCCATCAGCGTCCTGCGCTTCGGTTCCCGCGAGGCGGCCATGGCCGCACTCACGGAGGGGCAAATCGATTTGCTGGGCACCGCCAACGGTTTCGAAGCCCGCAACCCCGACATCGTGCTATCGACCCCGTACGCCGTGGACCAACCCGTTCTCGTCACCCGAACGAATGAAAGCCGATCCCTGACCGACGATCTCGAGGGGTTGCGGCTGAGCATGGTCTATCACTACCTGCCGCTACAGGAAATTGAAAAACTCTACCCCAAGGCACTCATCACCACCTATCCGTCCTACCAGAACGCCATCAACGCCGTCGCCTTCGGCCAGGCCGACGTATTTCTCGGCGATACCCTTTCCACCCACTACATGATCAACAATGGCTACTTGGGCAATATCCGCATGGCCAGCTTCGGCAAACATGAATCCCACGGGTTCGGGTTCGCCGTACGACGCAGCGATACCCGCTTGCTGGAGGTCATCAACGCTACGCTGAACCAGGTCCCCATTGCCGAGCAGGCAGCCATCTCCAAGCGCTGGAGCGCAGGCAGCGACCTGTACCTCACGGACCACAGGATACAACTGACCGAGCGCGAGCAACGCTGGCTGGCGAAACATCCGGTGGTCCGGGTGGTGGTGAACGAAACGTCCGCGCCCTTCACCTTCTTCGATTCGGACGGCGACTTTCGCGGCATCAGCGCCGACCTGCTGGAACTGATCCGGCTGCGCACCGGCCTGCGCCTGGACATCCAGCGCCGCCAGAACGACAGCGAAATGATCGCTGCGGTCCTGAACGATCAAGCCGACATGATCGCTGCACTGTTGCCCAGCAATGAACGACAACTCCAACTGAAATTCAGTCGTCCCTACATCACCAGCTCGTTCGTCCTGCTGACCCGCAAACAGTCCGACACGCCCGCGACACTCGACCAGTTCGGCCACGCAAGCCTGGCAATCGCCAAAGGCAACCCGGTCATTGAATGGCTACGCAACCAGTACCCGAGCATCCAGATCATCGAAACGGACGGCCCCCTGCGCGCCGTGGAAATGCTCGCCCATGGCCAGGTCGACGGCAGCGTGAACTCGCAAGTGATGGCCAACTATTTCATCGCCTCCCACGTGTTGCGGGACAGGTTGCAAATCAGCAGCACGGTGGGCACCCAGCAGGCCATGTTCGCACTGGCCACGGCCCAAAATGCCACCGAGTTGAACGCCATCCTCGACAAGGCCCTGACCAGCATCGACCCCGACGAACTGGGCGTCATCAACAACCGCTGGCGCGGTTATGTCTCACCCTCGGAACACACCTGGCGCACCTACAACCGCCTGTTCTTCCAGATCGTCGCGGGCGTCGGCCTGTTGCTGCTGCTTTCCCTGGCGTGGAACGCCTACATGCAGCGCCAGATCAGGCAACGCCAACGGGCGGAACTGGCCCTCAATGATCAACTCGAGTTCATGCATTCGCTGCTCAACGGCACCCCTCACCCCATCTACGTAAGGGATCGCAACGGCATCCTGCAAAGTTGCAACGACAGTTACCTGCAAGCGTTCAGTGCAAAACGCGAAGACGTCATTGGCAAGAGCCTGATGCCAGGTTCCATGAGCAATGCCTTCGAAGCGCAGGAGTACCAGGCGGACTATCAGCGCGTCATGGCCGAAGGCAACGCCCTGATCATGGATCGTCCCTTGCACATCGGGGACAGGAAACTGACGATCTATCACTGGATCCTCCCCTACCGAAACTCCGCCGCCGAAGTGCAAGGCATCATCGGCGGCTGGATCGACATCAGTGAACGGCGCCAGCTGTTCGAGGAACTGCGCGCGTCCAAGCAACGGGCCGATGACGCCAACCGGGCCAAAAGCACGTTCCTGGCAACCATGAGCCATGAAATCCGCACCCCCATGAACGCGGTGATCGGCATGCTCGAACTGGCTCTCAAACACGCCGACAAGGGCCACGTCGACCGCTCGACCATCGAAGTCGCGTACGAGTCGGCCTCCGGCATGCTCGAGCTGATAGGCGATATCCTGGACATCGCCCGTATCGAATCAGGCCATCTGACCCTGGCCCCCGAGCGAGTCAATCTCAGGGCCCTGCTGCAATCGGTGATACGGGTATTCGAGGGTGTGGCCCGGCAGAAAAACCTGGCGTTGACGCTGCAGTTCGACACTGCCGAGGGCAACCCTGACGTATTGATGGACCCGTTGCGATTCAAGCAGGTGCTGTCGAACCTGATCAGCAATGCCCTTAAATTCACCGAGCAGGGCCAGGTCCTGATCAAGGTCCGGCTGTCTCCAACCGACCGGGACGACGTGCTGCAAATGCACCTGGAAGTCAACGACAGCGGCATCGGCATCAGCCCGGCGGACCTGCAACGTTTGTTCGAGCCTTTTGCCCAGGTCGACAATAGCGGCCGGATGGCCCGTACGGGTGCGGGGCTGGGGTTGGTGATCAGTCGCAACCTGTGCCGGATGATGGGCGGCAACCTGCACATGAACAGCCAGCCCGGTATCGGGACCCAGGTCCGGGTCTGCCTGCACCTGAACGTCCTGCCGCCGACAAACGCTTGCGCTGCGCTTGAGCCGGTCATCGAAACGGCCGGGGCCGCCTTGAATGTGCTGGTCGTGGACGATCATCCGGCCAACCGCCTGCTGATGTCGCAGCAACTGGAGTATCTCGGCCACCACTATCAGGTTGCCTACGATGGTGCACATGGGCTCAAGGTTTGGCAGGAAGGGCATTTCGATCTGGTCATCGCCGACTGCAACATGCCCATCATGAGCGGCTACGATCTGGCCCGGTCGATTCGTCGCAACGAGTCCGAGCAGCAACGGCCGCCCTGCACCGTCCTGGGCTTCACGGCCAATGCCCAACCGGAGGAAAAACAACGCTGCCAGGACGCCGGAATGGACGATTGCCTGTTCAAGCCGATCAGCCTGAGCGCCTTGAGCCAATGGATCAAGACGGTCAAACCCACCGGCCACCCCGCGATTTTCAGCGTACAAAGCCTACAGGCACTGACTGGCGGCGACCCTTCGTCCAACCGGCGCCTGTTGGCCGAACTGCTCAGTAGCAGCCGCTCGGACCGCCAGGAGTTGCTGGGCGTCGCCCACGGCGCAAACCGGCAAGCATTGACCGAAACGGCACACAAGATAAAAGGCGTCGCCCGCATCGTCCAGGCGACCTCGCTGATCCAGCGGTGCGAGGCTTTGGAACAAGCGTGTCAGCAGGCACAGGCGCCTGAGGGAATCAGCGCTTGCGTCAACGCCCTCGACCGCGCCATGAGCGAACTGGAGCGGGCTCTGGAAACGGAGATCGCCAAGGCAAAATAATCCAGCGTTTACTATGCTGTTCGCTCAGCAGTGCGTACCTGGGGGGGTTCTCGATCGGTTTCCCTTGCACGCGCAAACACCTATCGAGAACGCCCCCGACACTTGGAGTGACTGCAATGCCCAGCGCACCGCGTCCGGAAAAACGCCGGTTCCCTCTGCACGTCCACATCAGCGTGATGTTTACCCTGCTTTTGCTGCTGACCGGGGTGGTGCTGGGTATTTTCAATTACCGGCAAACCACGCAAATCATCCTGTCCAGCAGTGAAAAATTGTTCAACCGCGTTGAACAGGATGTGCGCCTGGATTTGTACGACACTTACGAACCGATCCGCCATCTATTGAGCCTGTTGGCCGACTACCCGGCGACGCGCACGCCGCAAATGGCGCAACGCCTGGCCCTTCTCGTGCCCTTCAGCCAGGCGCTGCGGGATAATCCGAACCTGGCGTCGTTGTACCTGGGCGATCGTCACGGCAACTTCCTGATGGTCCGGCCATTGCGCACCGCGGCCCTCAAAGCCGCCCTGCAGGCACCGGCCGAGGCGGCCTACCAGGTCTGGACCGTGGAACGGGCAACCGAGCAGGCCCCGATACTCGCCCAATCGCTGTTTTACGATGAAGCCCTGACGCTCATCGGACGCCGGGACATTACCAATGAAACCTACGATCCACGCAGTCGCGGCTGGTTTCGCAGCGCCGCCGGCAGCACCGAGCAGATCACCACCGAGCCCTACGTTTTTTTCTCCATCCATAACGTCGGCACCACCCTCGCCCGGCGCAGCGGCGAACAGGCTGTCATTGGCGCCGACCTGACCCTGGCGGCCCTGTCCCAAACCCTGGCCAAGCACAAGGTGACCCGCGGCACCGAAATCGTCTTGCTCGATCCCAAGGGCAACGCAGTGGGTTATCCCGACAGCAGCCGGCTGCTCGTCGATGCCCAGTCGGCACGCCTGATCAAGGCCCGCGACCTCAGCCCCGCGATCGCCGCCGCGCTCGATGACAACACCGATGCGACGCGCCTGGAGGCGGCCGGACGCCAGTGGATCGTTTCTCGCAGCCATATGCAGGAAGGCGGGCCCCAAGGCCTGGAACTGGCATTGCTGGTCCCTGAGGATGAGCTGCTGGTCGATGCCTATCGCATGCGCTGGCAAGGTGCGCTCATCACCCTCGCCACCTTGCTGCTGTGCCTGCCGCTGGGCTGGCTGACGTCCAGGATCCTGGTCAAGCCCTTGCGCGAACTCGTGCAGGAGGCCGACGCCATTCGCAGCTTTGACTTCAATTATCCGGTGTCCCGTCGCTCCCCGGTCCTGGAGGTCGATCAGTTGAGTGTATCGATGGCGCGCATGAAAGAGACCTTGGCAAGTTTCTTTGAAATCACCGCCAGCCTGCGCGCCGAAACCCGCTTCGCACCATTGCTGGAGCGGGTGTTATTTGAAACCGTGAAAATCGGCCAGGCCCAGGCCGGCCTGATCTACCTGCGCGAGAACGACGATAATCGGGTCAAGCCACATGGGCTAGTGATCGACGGCACCCCTCGGGATCTCGATGACTTCAAACTGCGCGGTCATGAGTTGCAAGCGGGCGATAGCCCTCAATGGCTCCAGCAACTGGCCGTCTCGGAAAATCTCGTGACATCCCTGGGCTTCGAGCAGGCGGGCGACTTGCAGAGCGTCCTGCGGGAGCTGGACTCACCGCGGGTCCACCTGATCGGCATCCGTCTACGCAATCGGCACCAGGAAACCGTCGGCGTACTGGTATTGCTGATCACCGACAGCGGCACCGAAGCCGACCTGGAAAAACTGCAACCCGACCGCATCGCCTTCCTGCAGGCCGTATCCGGTGCCGCCACCGTGAGCATCGAGAGCCAGCGCCTGCAAGCCAGGCAAAAGCAATTGCTGGACGCATTCATCCAATTGCTGGCCGGCGCGATCGATGCCAAGAGTCCCTATACCGGCGGCCATTGCCAGCGGGTGCCGGTCCTGACCCTGATGCTCGCCCAGGCCGCCGCCGCCAGCCAGGCACCGGCATTCGACGCCTATCGGCCAACGGAGGATGAATGGGAAGCCCTGCACATCGCCGCCTGGCTGCACGATTGCGGCAAGGTCACTACCCCCGAATACGTCGTCGACAAAGCCACCAAGCTGGAAACCCTGAACGACCGGATCCACGAGATACGTACCCGTTTCGAAGTGCTCAAGCGCGATGCCTGGATCGATTACTGGCAAGCCGTGGCAAGCGGCGGCGAGTCGTCATCCCTGGCGCAACGGCGCGACGCGACATTGGCTGCCCTGGATGACGACTTTGCCTTCGTCGCCCATTGCAACCAAGGCAGCGAAGCCATGGCCGAGGCCGATCTGCAACGCTTGCAACAGATTGCCCAACGCCCATGGACCCGGACCCTCGACG
The DNA here is from genome assembly GCF_058148565.1 of Pseudomonas sp. DF11. Classification (NCBI taxonomy): domain Bacteria; kingdom Pseudomonadati; phylum Pseudomonadota; class Gammaproteobacteria; order Pseudomonadales; family Pseudomonadaceae; genus Pseudomonas; species Pseudomonas sp. DF11. The sequence continues at coordinate 215,978 of NZ_JBYVYN010000005.1, read as the reverse complement.
ATCGCCTGGGGGTTTCCTGGGAAGAGAACCGTCGCCAGGCCCGCACGCCCAAGCCGACACTGCCAGTCACTGAGCCGCTGTTGGCGGACAAACCCGAGCACCTGTTCGAGCGCCACGCGAGCGAACTGATTCCGGCGGACAACCCGTGGGGCTTCCAGCTCGATGTACCGGCCTGGAAATACAACCGCGGCGAACTCTACAACCTGAGCATCACCCGAGGCACGCTGACCCGCGAGGAGCGCTACGTCATCAACCATCACATGGTGCAGACGATCCTGATGCTCAGCCAGTTGCCCTTCCCCAGCCATCTGGAAAACGTGGCGGAGATAGCCGGCGGTCATCACGAGAAGATGGATGGCAGCGGTTATCCCAAGCGCCTCAAACGCGAAGAGATGAGCCTGCCGGCGCGCATGATGGCCATTGCCGACATTTTCGAAGCACTGACGGCGGCCGATCGCCCATACAAGAAAGCGAAGAAACTGAGCGAAGCCCTGGGCATCATGGCCACCATGTGCCGTGACGCCCATATCGATCCCGAGCTGTTCGGGCTATTCATCGATGAAAAGGTCTACCTGAGCTACGCCAATCAGTTCCTAGATCCGCGCCAGATCGATGAGGTCGACCCCGACGCCCTGCTGGTCAAGGCCGGACTGAAGGCATGATCAGCAATCCGTCAGGCGCAGGAATATCGCAGCCAACGCTTCAATGCCGGCCTGGTCATGTTCGGTAAAGCGCGCCAGTTTCGGGCTGTCCAGGTCGAGCACGCCAATCAGCCGCCCGTCCTTGACCAACGGCACCACCAGCTCGCTGTTCGACGCACTGTCGCAGGCGATGTGCCCGGCGAAGGCATGGACATCTTCGACGCGCTGGGTCTGCCGGGTCGCTGCCGCCGTGCCACACACGCCGCGGCCAAAGGGAATCCGCACACAGGCGATCTGGCCCTGGAACGGCCCCAGGACCAGCTCTTCGTTGCGATTGAGGTAGAAACCGGCCCAGTTCAGGTCGTCCAACTGACTGGACAGGAAAGCCGAGAACTGCGCGGCGTTGGCGATGAAATCACGCTCATCGGCCAGCAAGGATTCCAGCTGTGCCGATAACAACGCGTAGCCGTCCAGGCCAACTCCGGTGCCATTCAAATCGATCATGCCTTGTGCTCCAACAATTTCAGGCCAACCCAATAACGGGCAAACTGATAGGCGCAACGTCCATTGCGGTTGCCGCGACCGGTTGCCCAGCGCACCGCCAGCACATCCAGCGCTTCGTCGCGCTGCCAGGCCAGACCGGCCTTGGCCGCCAGTTCGCCGATCCAGTGCTCCACCACGTTGAGGAAATGCTCCTGGGTAAAGGGATAAAACGACAGCCACAAGCCAAAGCGGTCGGACAAGGCGATCTTGTCCTCCACCGCTTCGCTGGGGTGAAGTTCGCCGTCGACCCGCTTCCAGTTCTCGTTGTCGCTTTCCTTTTCCGGCACCAGGTGCCGCCGGTTGGAGGTGGCATACAGCAGCACGTTATCCGGCGCCTGCTCCAGAGACCCATCCAACACGCTCTTGAGCACCCGGTAATCGCCCTCACCGGACTCGAACGACAGGTCATCGCAGAACAACACGAAACGCTGTGGCAGTTTCGCGACCTGCTCGACCACCCGAGGCAGATCGGCCAGGTGATCGCGTTCGATCTCGATCAACCGCAGGCCTTGCTGGGCATGTTCGGCCAACAGGGCACGCACCAGGGACGATTTGCCGGTGCCACGCGAGCCCCAGAGCAACGCATGGTTGGCGGGCATGCCATCGAGGAACTGCCGCGTGTTGCGGCCCAGTTGTTCGACCTGGCGGTCCACGCCGATCAGGTCCGACAGGCGCATGTCGAGGCTGACCTGCAGCGGCAGCAGGTAGCCGCTACGCCCATCACGCTGCCAGCGGGCGGCCAGGGTCTGGGTCCAATCGATGGCGGGCCGGGGCGCCGGCAGCAAAGGCTCGATCCGGGCCAGCACGGCATCGGCACGCTCAAGAAAAGCATTCAATCGCGAGTCCACGTCTTCTCCTCGGACAGGTTCACAGTAATGATGGCGCTCGGGCTACGAAACGCCGTAGCCAATGGCGGGTCTACTTCACACAATACACACCGGCTACACCGGTATTCAGAGATGATCGGCTATGCTTGACCGGCGAAGGGAAACGTAAGTGGTTCATCACTCAATGGACATCAGATTCACCCAACGGCTTTCCTATAAGCAGGCCCGCCTGACCGTCCTGGTGGGCTTCGTGTTGGGCACCTTGCTCAGCCTGATGCAGATCGGCATCGATTATGCCAGTGAAGACGCATCGATCAACCGTGAAATCCTCTCGCTGCTGGAAATCAGCCACAACCCGGCCTCGCGCATCGCCTACAACATCGACGCCGAACTCGCCCAGGAACTGTCCATGGGCTTGTTGCGTTCACCGGCCATCATCGGGGCCGAATTGATCGACAACAACAATACCGTACTGGCCAGCGTCAAGCGGCCCGAGCTGCAAAGCAACTATCGGTTCATCAGTGACTTCCTGTTCGGCGCCCAGCGGCAGTTCGAGGACCGACTCTACCTGGACCACCTGCCCGGCGAGTCCCTGGGCATGCTGCGACTGGACGTCGACACCTATGCGTTCGGCAGCCGTTTCCTGCGCCGCGCCGAGGTCACCTTGCTCAACGGCTTCGCCCGCAGCCTGATCCTGACCGGCCTGTTGCTGGCGCTGTTCTACGTGATGCTGACCAAGCCCCTGGTGCGGGTCATCCGCGAACTGAGCAGCCGCGACCCGAGCAGCAGCGAGCAGAACCGCCTGGAATGCCCTTCCGGCCACCAGTCCGATGAAATCGGCGTGCTGGTGTCCGTCGCCAACCAGCAGTTCGAAAACATCTCCACCGAAATCCAGCAACGGCGCACGGCCGAAAATCGCCTCACCGAATACCTGGCGCAACTGGAAAACATCGTCTCGGCCCGCACCGCCGAACTCAAGGCCATCAACGCCCGCCTCAGCCAGTCCAACGAGGAGCTGGAGGTGGCTCGGCGCACCGCCCTGGACATGGCCGAAGCCCGCTCCGTGTTCCTCGCCAACATGAGCCACGAGATCCGCACACCGCTCAACGGCCTGCTGGGAATGATCGCCCTGTCCCTGGACGGCCCCCTGACGGCCGAACAACAGCAACAGCTATCGATTGCCCATGACTCGGGCAAGGTACTGGTCGAACTGCTCAACGACATCCTCGACCTGTCGAAATTCGACGCCGGCCAACTGGAGCTCGAACGCATTCCGTTCGACCTCGGCTCCCTGGTGGAGGACACCGCCAACCTGCTTTCCCAGAACGCGGCCCCCAGTGTCGAACTGGCCTGCCTGATCGACCCGAAGTTCCCGGCGCAGGTACTTGGCGACCCGACCCGGGTGCGCCAGATCGTCAGCAACCTGTTGTCCAACGCACTGAAATTCACCCGCTTCGGCCGGGTCGACGTGAAGTTGAGCCATTACGAAGGCGGCGTGCGAATCGAGGTCTGCGACACGGGCATCGGCATCCCCCAGGAAGCCCAGGCGAGAATCCTGCAGCCATTCACCCAGGCCGGCGCCGGGATTACCCGCCAATTCGGTGGCACCGGGCTGGGCCTGGCATTGACCTACAACCTCTGCGAAGCCATGCGGGGCCGGTTGACGATCAGTTCCGAAGCCGGCTTTGGCAGTCAGTTCTGTGCCGACCTGCCCCTGCCTTGCCATACCCCTGCACCGCCGGTCGAACCGTTGCACGGCAATGTCGTCGCCATCACCGCCAGCAGCAGCGGGCTGGCCGAGTTGTTGGGCATGCTGTTGCCGGGATGGGGACTGGATTATGTGCAACGCTCCATCGACGACGGGTTGCTGGGGCTCACGCCCGACGTGCTGATTACCGACTGCCCGGAATGCCTGTTCAACCTGCGGCCCACCTTTGACGCACCGATCCTGCTTGTGACCGCCTATGGCAGTTTCATGCCCGGCGAAGAAGCCGCCGCCCTCGCGCCGCTGATCCAACAGGCCCGGCCACTGGCGCGCCATGCGCTGTACCAGATTCTGCGGCGTGCCATGCAGAGCGAGGCGACCATCATCAATGACGCACAGATCGAAGCCCTGGCGCCGTCCTTGCGAGGACGGGTGCTGCTGGTGGAAGACAACCCGGTCAATCAACTGGTGGCCAAGGGAATGCTGGTGAAACTGGGCTGCGAAGTCACCGTCGCGGCCCACGGCGCCGAAGCCCTGGCTCAATTGGAACAGCGGGTTTTCGACCTGGTATTGATGGACTGCAACATGCCGGTGATGGATGGCTACGAAGCCAGCCGACAAATCCGCCACAGCGGGCGCTGGTCGGACCTGCCGATTGTCGCCCTGACAGCCAATGCGATGCCCGAGGAACGCGAGCGCTGCCGTGCGGCTGGCATGAACGACTACCTGTCCAAGCCGTTCCGCCGCGAAGAACTGGCGGCGGTGCTGGACCAGTGGGTGCCCACTACGTCAGCGCTTTGATCTGGCCAAGCAGGTGATCCAGACCATCTCGCAACGCCCCCAGGCGGTCCAGGTCGATACCGCTGTCGCACAACAAGCGAGCCTTGAGCGGGCCGACCTGTTCACGCAAGGCTCGCCCGGCAGCCGACAGGCTCAAGTGCACCTCCCGTTCGTCCAGGGCTGAACGCTGGCGCTGGACCAGATCCAACTGTTCCAGGCGCTTGAGCAGCGGCGTCAGCGTGCCGGAATCCAACAGCAAACGCTCCCCCAGGGCCTTGACCGTCGGTTGTTGCGGGGCCGTGTCCTGCCACTCCCATAACACCAGCATCGCCAGGTATTGCGGATAGGTCAGGCCGAGCTGATCGAGCATTGGCTTGTAGCCACGGATCACCGCACGCGAAGCGGCATACAGCTTGAAGCACAACTGGCTGTCGAGCTTCAGCGAATCGACTGACAGGTCATTCATTTGAGCAGCGCTTCGATCTCACCGGTCAAATCCTCGGGCTTGGTGGTCGGGGCAAAACGCTTGACCACCTGACCGTCCTTGCCGATCAGGAACTTGGTGAAATTCCACTTGATGCCTTTTGACCCCAGCACGCCGGGCGCCCGCTGTTTAAGCTGGACGAACAGAGGATGAGCGTTGGCACCGTTGACTTCTATTTTCTTGAACAGCGGAAAACTTACGCCATAGTTCAGTTCGCAGAACTCGGTGATCGCCCCCTCGTTGCCTGGCTCCTGCTTGCCGAACTGATTGCAGGGAAAGCCCAACACCACCAGGCCCTGGTCCTTGTAGGTCTGCCACAGCGCCTCGAGGCCCTTGTATTGCGGGGTGAATCCGCACTGGCTGGCGGTGTTGACGACAAGCACAGCCTTGCCGGCGAAATCGGCGAGGGTCTTTTGCTCACCCTTGATGGTGGTACAGGGGATGCTCAGCAGGCTGTCGCTCATGGCAAGGCTCCGGATGGGAAGAAGAGGACGCTGAAGATAGCGAACGATTCAATTGTGTGCAATTTAATTGCTCGAAGCGGCGGTAATTGCCCCGACGCCCCTCAGACGAACACAAACCTGTGGCGAGGGGATTTATCCCCGCTGGGCTGCGCAGCAGCCCCAATACAGTCAACTCAGTCTGTCCAGCCTATCGAGATGCCTGGGATCGCTTCGCAACCCAGCGGGGATAAATCCCCTCGCCACACGGCTCAATCGCGGGGCACGAGATCCAGGCACACCGAGTTGATGCAGTACCGCAGCCCCGTGGGCGGCGGACCGTCGGGGAAGACGTGGCCCAAGTGGGCATCACATTTGGCACAGACCACCTCGGTGCGGATCATGCCGTGGCTGACGTCCCGCACCTCCACCACCGCGCTGCCTTCGATCGGCGCGTAGAAACTCGGCCAGCCACAGCCGGAATCGAACTTGGTCCGCGAATCGAACAACGGTTCGTTGCAGCAGATGCAGTGGTACACACCGTCAGTCTTGGTGGCGTTGTACTTACCGGAGAACGGTCGTTCGGTGCCCTTCAACCGACAGACGTTGTACTGCTCCGGGTCGAGCATGTCGCGCCATTCTTCAAGGGTTTTCTGCAACTTTTCCATCGTCCTACCTCGGCAATTGAAAAAGCCCGATCCGACGCTTTTCCGCAGATCGGGCGGCACGTATGATTGCGCCTCGTCAGACGCCAGTCTGGCAGTCACGTCATGCGCATTCAAACGGATTGTGGCGCCTATTACCGCGTCAGGCCTGGGCACAGACGCAGGATCCCCAGTACGGTAGTTCATACGCCGCCTGGATCGTTCATTTTCGGGAACACATCGCCATGCAGGTCAGCAAATCGAACAAGCTCGCCAACGTCTGCTACGACATTCGCGGCCCGGTGCTCAAGCACGCCAAACGCCTGGAAGAGGAAGGCCATCGCATCCTCAAGCTGAACATCGGCAACCCGGCCCCCTTTGGTTTCGAAGCGCCCGATGAAATTCTCCAGGACGTCATCCGCAACCTGCCGACCGCCCAGGGCTACAGCGACTCCAAGGGCCTGTTCAGTGCCCGCAAGGCCGTGATGCAGTACTACCAGCAGAAGCAGGTCGAAGGGATCGGCATCGAGGACATCTACCTGGGCAACGGCGTGTCCGAGCTGATCGTCATGTCCATGCAGGCCCTGCTCAACAACGGCGACGAAGTGCTGGTGCCGGCACCCGACTATCCGCTGTGGACCGCTGCCGTGAGCCTGTCCGGTGGCAACCCGGTGCATTACCTGTGCGACGAACAGGCCAACTGGTTCCCCGACCTGGCGGACATCAAGGCCAAGATCACGCCCAATACCAAGGCCCTGGTGATCATCAACCCGAACAACCCGACCGGTGCCGTGTACTCCAGGGAAGTGCTGCTGGGCATGCTGGAACTGGCTCGCCAGCACAACCTGGTGGTGTTCTCCGACGAGATCTACGACAAGATCCTCTACGACGATGCCGTGCATGTCTGCACCGCGTCCCTGGCACCGGACCTGCTGTGCCTGACATTCAACGGCCTGTCCAAGTCCTATCGGGTCGCCGGTTTCCGCTCCGGCTGGATCGCCATCTCCGGGCCCAAGCACCACGCCCAGAGCTACATCGAAGGCATCGACATGCTGGCCAACATGCGCCTGTGTGCCAACGTGCCAAGCCAGCATGCGATCCAGACAGCGCTGGGCGGCTACCAGAGCATCAACGACCTGGTCCTGCCCCAGGGCCGGCTGCTGGAACAGCGCAATCGCACCTGGGAATTGCTCAACGACATTCCTGGCGTCAGTTGCGTCAAGCCGATGGGCGCGCTGTATGCCTTCCCACGGATCGACCCGAAGGTCTGCCCGATCCACAACGATGAAAAATTCGTCCTCGACCTGCTGCTGTCCGAAAAGCTGCTGGTGGTCCAGGGAACGGCGTTCAACTGGCCGTGGCCGGACCACTTCCGCGTCGTGACCCTGCCGCGGGTCGATGACCTTGACCAGGCCATTGGCCGGATCGGCAACTTCCTCAAGTCCTACCGTCAATAAGCCAGACAGCGTGCGGGGAGCCCTCGCCTCGCACGCTGTTTGATTCAGCAACATATCCGTTCTGCCGACTCCGCCAGGCCTTCTACACTAGGGGTTGGAAAGCCAACGGGCACCCCGGCTCAACGTTCACGGGGGGCAGGCGCCGTATTTCTTTTCCCCAGTCACTTTCAGAAAAGTCTTTCAAACATTTAGGACGCCTGTAGGACACAGTTTGAAATAGTCGGTGAGTTGAATAGCCTGCGGCAGCACCTTATATACCCCGCATAACGCTACATCTTTAGCACGAGGAGATTTCCACAACCATGATGCGCATCCTGCTGTTCTTGGCCACTAACCTGGCGGTCGTGCTGATTGCCAGCATCACCCTGAGCCTCTTCGGCTTCAACGGGTTCATGGCGGCCAACGGGGTTGACCTCAACCTCAATCAGCTGCTGATTTTCTGTGCGGTGTTCGGTTTCGCCGGTTCCCTGTTCTCGCTGTTCATCTCCAAGTGGATGGCGAAGATGAGCACCAGCACCCAGATCATCAGCCAGCCGCGCACTCGCCACGAGCAATGGCTGCTGCAAACCGTCGAGCAGTTGTCCCGCGAAGCCGGTATCAAGATGCCAGAAGTCGGTATCTTCCCGGCCTACGAGGCCAACGCCTTCGCCACCGGCTGGAACAAGAACGACGCACTGGTCGCTGTCAGCCAGGGCTTGCTCGAGCGGTTTTCGCCCGATGAAGTCAAGGCCGTGCTGGCCCACGAGATCGGCCACGTCGCCAACGGCGACATGGTGACCCTGGCGCTGATCCAGGGCGTGGTGAACACCTTCGTGATGTTCTTCGCCCGCATCATCGGCAACTTCGTCGACAAGGTGATCTTCAAGAACGAAGAGGGCCAAGGCATCGCCTACTATGTGGCGACCATCTTCGCCGAGTTGGTACTGGGCATCCTCGCCAGCGCCATCGTCATGTGGTTCTCGCGCAAGCGCGAGTTCCGCGCCGACGACGCCGGTGCACGCCTGGCTGGTACCAGCGCCATGATCGGCGCCCTGCAACGCCTGCGCGCCGAGCAAGGCTTGCCGGTGCACATGCCCGACACCCTGAATGCCTTTGGCATCAACGGTGGCATCAAGCAGGGCCTGGCGCGCATGTTCATGAGCCACCCGCCGCTGGAAGAGCGTATCGACGCACTGCGTCGTCGCGGCTGACAATTGGAGCTTCAAGAGAAAGCCCGCAGCGATGCGGGCTTTTTTTGTCTGCTGGTTTAGGTGCGCCTGCTCGCGACGGCGTCAGCACAAACACTCACATCAACGCCTGGAAATTCGATACACCCGCTCATCCAGCCGCTTCACTCCAGCCTGCAAGAACTTCCAGCTTTCCCCCAGCACATCCTGTTCCTGCAAGACCTCCAGCCGCCAGACATTTCCCAGCAGCCGTAGCACCTCATCGTTTCCTACGGAGAAAGGTGGGCCAGGCATTTCATCCTGGTCGTAATCCAGGGTAATCAACAATCCCACGCACGCCGGCATGATTTTCTGCAAATGAGCCGCATACCGCTCTCGCATCGCCACTGGCAAGGCAATCAACGCAGCACGGTCATACAACGCCGCGCAATCGGCCACATCTTCGACACTCATGGCAAAGAAATCACCACAGCGGATTTCGATATCCCCGGCACGGAAGACCTTGAACGTGCCCTCTTCACTCACGCTCGGCTCAAGCTCATGCTCAAGAAAAAAATCAGTGGCGGCTTTTTCCGACAATTCCACGCCCAACACCGAATACCCCTGATGGGCAAGCCACAGCAGATCCAGGCTTTTCCCGCACAACGGCACCAGCACCCGACTGCCCTGCGCCAGGCCCAGTTGCGGCCAGAAACGTTGCAGGTAGGGGTTCACTTCCGGCAGGTGAAAACCAATCTGGTTCGATGACCAGCGCTTGTGCCAAAACTCGGGCTCCATGATTCGCTCCAAAAAAATCGATCAAAAGGGGCTAAAACTTATATTAGATTTAGATCATTGACCTGACGGAAGATGATCACATCTTAACGCTCAGGAGTCCCTCATGCTGCCCAGCCTGTTTATCTCCCATGGCTCACCGATGCTTGCCCTGGAACCTGGCGAGAGTGGTCCGGCATTGGCTCGCCTGGCCGCTCACTTGCCCAAGCCCAAGGCCATCGTCATCGTGTCCGCCCACTGGGAAAGCAATGAACTGTTGGTCAGTGCCAATCCGCAGCCGCGCACCTGGCACGACTTCGGTGGCTTCCCTCCGGCGCTGTATGAGGTGCAGTACCCCGCGCCTGGCGATCCTCAACTGGCGACGCAAGTGGCAGACATGCTCAATGCCGCGCACCTGCCGGCACGCCTCGACCCTCAACGGCCCTCCGACCATGGCGTCTGGGTGCCATTGTCGTTGATGTACCCGGAGGCCGACATCCCGGTGGTGCAGGTTTCCCTGCCCAGCCGCCAAGGGCCGGCGTTACAGACACAGGTCGGCCAAGCCCTGGCGAGCCTGCGCCAGCAAGGCATCCTGTTGATCGGCTCCGGCAGCATCACCCATAACCTGCGCGACCTGGACTGGAACGCCGGCCCTGACAGCATCGAGCCTTGGGCCAAGGCCTTTCGTGATTGGATGGTCGATAAGCTGGCAGCCGACGACGAGACTGCGCTGCACGACTACCGGCGCCAGGCGCCGAACGCCGTGCGCAGCCACCCCAGCGACGAGCATTTGCTGCCTCTGTATTTTGCCCGGGGTGCGGGTGGGAAATTCAGTGTTGCCCATACGGGGTTCACGATGGGGGCGTTGGGGATGGATATCTATCGGTTTGACTGACAGATAGACCGAGTCGATGCATTCGCGAGCAAGCCCGCTCCCACAGGTGATTGTGGTGAACATTGCCTCTGTGCGCACCGCAGTCCGGTGTGGGAGCGGGCTTGCTCGCGAATGAGGCAACGCCAGTCAACCTGAAGAAACCCTAAACGACAGACAAAAAAATCCCCGAACCAGTCGGGGATTTTTCATGTTCGATCAATCAGCCCAATAGCCGATCAATCTTCGCGATAGCGACGCAGCTTGAGTTGCTTGCCAGCCACGCGGGTGTCTTTCAGCTTGGTCAGCAACTTCTCCAGACCATCTTCCGGCAGCTCTACCAGGCTGAAGCTGTCACGCACCTGGATGCGGCCGATAGCTTCGCGGGCCAGGCCGCCTTCGTTGAGGATGGCACCCAGCAGGTTCTTGGCCGCGATGCCGTCACGGGCACCCAGTGCGGTACGGCAGCGAGCACGACCTTCGGCCAGCGGGATCGGGGCACGACGCTCGCGATCACCACGGTCCGGACGATCACCGGTGCGCTCAGGACGATCGCCACGCGGTGCGCTGTTCGGCACCAGCGGGCGTTCCTTCTCGATGGCAGCCAGGTTCAGCGCTTGGCCGTTGGTGGCCTTGCGCAGCAGTGCGGCGGCCAGGGCACGCGGGCTGCAACCGATGTCGGCGGTCAGGCGATCGAGCAGCTCACCGTGGGTCGATTCGGCGTCAGCCACCAGTGGCGACAGGCTGTTGGTCAATTTCTTGATGCGGGCATCGAGAACGGCCTGGGCGTCCGGCAGGCGAACTTCAGCGACTTTCTGACCGGTCACACGCTCGATCACTTGCAGCATGCGGCGCTCACGCGGAGTGACCAGCAGCAGCGCACGGCCTTCGCGACCGGCACGGCCGGTACGGCCGATACGGTGGACGTAGGACTCCGGATCATACGGCATGTCCACGTTGAATACGTGGGTGATGCGCGGAACGTCCAGGCCACGGGCAGCGACGTCAGTCGCGACCACGATGTCCAGGCGACCATCCTTGAGGGAGTCGATCACGCGCTCACGCTGGTTCTGGGCAATGTCACCGTTCAGCGCAGCGGCTTTGTAGCCTTTGGCTTCCAGGGCGCTGGCCAGGTCCAGGGTCGCTTGCTTGGTGCGCACGAACATGATCAGGGCGTCGAAGTCTTCCACTTCCAGCAAGCTGAGAACGGCGGAAGTCTTCTGGTCAGCGTGAACCAGCAGGTGAGCTTGTTCGATCGCGGTAACGGTCTGGGTCTTGGTCTGGATCTTCACGTGCTGCGGATCGCGCAGGTGGCGCTCGGCAATGGCACGGATCGATTGCGGCAGGGTGGCCGAGAACAATACGGTCTGGCGAGTAGCTGGCAGGGCCTTGAAGATGACTTCCAGGTCATCCATGAAACCCAGCTTGAGCATTTCGTCGGCTTCGTCGAGAACCAGGTGGTTCACGGTGGCCAGGACTTTTTCGTCGCGACGCAGGTGATCGCACAGACGACCCGGAGTGGCGACAACGATCTGCGCACCATTACGGATGGCTTTCAGTTGTGGGCCCATCGGCGCACCGCCGTAGACGGCCACAACGGTAACGCCAGGCATCTGCTTGGAATAGGTTTCGAAAGCGGTTGCTACTTGCAGCGCCAACTCACGAGTTGGCGCCAGGATCAGGGCTTGCGGTTCGCGCTTTGCAGGATCGATGCGATGCAGGATCGGCAGGGCGAACGCAGCGGTTTTACCCGTACCGGTTTGCGCCTGGCCAATCATGTCGTGGCCGGCCATGATGATCGGGATCGATTGCTGCTGAATAGCCGAAGGTTCTTCGTAGCCAGTCGCAGTGACGGCAGCAAGAATGTTCGGGTTGAGATTAAAAGCGGCGAAGCCGCCGGTTTCCTGGGTCATGGGTCTGCCTCTAAGTGCATCCGCAAAGACCCATGCTCCAAAGCTGCGCGTGCCGTGTTGAGACTCAAGAGTCGCCCTGGCTGCTTTGTCGGCGGGGATTTGCGAAAACGAATGAATGGAAAAAGAACGTCGTGGAAGCATCCGTTGTGCGGACATGCAACCGAAGCTGACTTCGGGGAATTGCGCTACCTTGACGCGGCCCGGCTAAAGGCCGGCGCGCACTATACCGGAATTCGCCCAAAAAGGGAGCTTTTTTTATCGGAAAAGCCCGATACATGGCTCTCTGCCACAAGGCCTTGGGGCAACCAGCTAAAACGATTCACCTCAACACCGATATCGACACTGCATTTCAATGTGACGAGGGGATTTATCCCCGCTGGGCTGCGAAGCGAGCCCCGACATACCTGACATATCTGCCAATCACCGAGCTTCGAGGGGCCGCTACGCGCCCCTGCGGGGATAAATCCCCTCGCCACAGGATCTTCCTCATGCCCTGGGTTCGTGTCACGTTGCCGGGCGGATGGCCTTGATCAACGACTGCAACGAATAACCCAATCGCGGCGCCAGCCCTTCGGCCCTGGCGACCAGGCCTTGCATGTCCAGTTCCTGATCCAGATCCGCCGGCACGATCAGGATCACATTGCCCTCCTTCACCGGCAGTTCCCAGTAATGCCGGTGGTACAAACCGCGCAACAGCGCCGCGCCCAATGGCTTGCCGTCATCGGTGGCCCACTGGTTGATCACCAGCCAGCCGCCCGGGTTGAGGCGCTTCTGGCAGTTTTCCAGGAAACCCCAGGCCAGGTGTCCGACGCCTGGGCCGACATCGGTATAGAGGTCGACGAAAATCAGGTCCGCCGGCTCCGCCGTTTCAAGCAATTCCAAGGCATCGCCAACGCGGATGTACAGTCGCGGATCGTCATCCAGCCCCAGGTATTCGATGGCCAGACGCGGCACGTCAGGGCGCAGTTCAATGGCTTCGACATCTTCCAACGGCAGGAACTTGAGGCAGGCCTGGGTCAGCGTACCGGCGCCCAGCCCCAGGAACAGCGCGCTCTCCGGCTGCTCGTGGCATAACGCACCGATGAGCATGGCGCGGGTGTAGTCGTATTCGAGCCAACTCGGATCCGCCGTGAACACGCAGCTCTGCTCGATGGCATCGCCGAACTCAAGAAACCGGTAGTCGGCCACTTCGAAGACCCGAATCATGCCGAACTCGTCGTGCACCTCGGCGAGCAGATGCTCGACGCGCTCCTCTGTCATTTCATCTCCTGATGGTCGCCGGACGGACTGCGGCAACGCGCTGGACTGTACGCAAGTTGTACAAAGGGGCAATTGTCCGCGAAGCGACGCAAACAGGTCACGCACTAATTTGCTGATAACATGGCCGTCCGAGCGTAAATCACCTAGAGATCATGATGAGCCAACCCTGGAGCCCTGACAGCTGGCGCGCCCTGCCGATCCAGCAACAACCCCGTTACCCCGACGCCGCGCACCTGTTGCAGGTGGAGCAGACCCTGGCCAGTTATCCGCCACTGGTGTTTGCCGGTGAAGCCCGGGAGTTGCGCCGTCAGTTCGCCGAAGTGACCCAGGGCCGGGCGTTCCTGCTGCAAGGCGGCGACTGCGCCGAGAGCTTTGCCGAGTTCTCGGCGGCCAAGATCCGCGACACCTTCAAGGTGCTTTTGCAGATGGCAATCGTCATGACCTTTGCCGCCGGCTGCCCGGTGGTCAAGGTCGGCCGCATGGCCGGGCAATTCGCCAAGCCGCGCTCGGCCAACGACGAAACCATCGACGGCGTGACCCTGCCGGCCTACCGGGGCGACATCGTCAACGGTATCGGTTTCGACGAAAAAAGCCGCGTACCTGACCCAGAGCGGTTGCTGCAGTCCTACCACCAGTCCACCGCCACCTTGAACCTGCTGCGCGCCTTCGCCCAGGGCGGGTTCGCCGACCTGCACCAGGTGCACAAGTGGAACCTGGACTTCATCGCCAATTCGGCCCTGGCGGAAAAATACAGCCACCTGGCCGACCGCATCGACGAAACCCTGGCGTTCATGCGCGCCTGCGGCATGGACAGCTCGCCACAACTGCGTGAAACCAGTTTCTTCACCGCCCACGAAGCGCTGCTGCTCAATTACGAAGAAGCCTTCGTGCGCCGCGACAGCCTGACCAACGACTATTACGACTGCTCGGCCCACATGCTGTGGATCGGCGACCGCACCCGTCAGCTGGACGGCGCCCATGTGGAATTCCTGCGCGGGGTGAACAACCCGATCGGGGTCAAGGTCGGCCCGAGCATGGCCCCGGACGACCTGATCCGCCTGATCGACGTGCTCAACCCGGACAACGACCCTGGCCGGCTGAACCTGATCGCCCGGATGGGCGCGAACAAGGTCGGCGAACACTTGCCGCCGCTGTTGCGCGCCGTACAGCGTGAAGGCAAGCAGGTGCTGTGGAGCAGCGATCCGATGCACGGCAACACCATCAAGGCCAGCAGCGGCTACAAGACCCGGGACTTCGCGCAGATCCTCGGCGAGGTGAAGCAGTTCTTCCAGGTCCACGAAGCCGAAGGCACCTATGCCGGCGGGATCCACATCGAAATGACCGGGCAAAACGTCACCGAATGCATCGGCGGTGCACGGCCGATTACCGAGGACGGGCTGTCGGACCGCTACCATACCCATTGCGATCCGCGGATGAATGCCGACCAGTCGCTGGAGTTGGCGTTTTTGATTGCCGAGACGTTGAAGCAGGTTCGGCGGTGAGGCAGTAAGCTCTTCTTCGCCGGTTAAATTGTCATCGCGAGCAGGCTCGCTCCCACATTGGATCTGCTGTGAACATAAAAGCTGTGGTCACCCGAGATCCCTTGTGGGAGCGAGCCTGCTCGCGATAGCGTCGGGTCAGCCATCACTTGACTGAGCCAATGCCCGGGCCAACCGAACCCCACTCACTCGCTGGCAATTAAGCTGTACCCGCTCCAACCCCAACCACCGGGCCATGCGCCGCAGGTTCAGCGCGAGGGCCTGCATTCCCTCCTCGTCCAGCCCCGACGCATCTTCGTGCACGGCATGCACCGCCAGTTGCCCCAAGGCCTGCTCCGCCCGCAAGTCCACCCGCGCCGCAATGCGCTCGTGGTGCAGGAACGGCAGCACGTAGTAGCCGTACACCCGCTTGTGCACAGGCGTGTAGATTTCCAGCCGGTAGCGAAAGTCGAACAGTCGCTCGGTACGACCGCGCTCCCAGACCAGCGAATCGAACGGCGACAACAAGGCACTGGCGGCGACCTTGCGCGGGATTTTCGCCCCGGGTCGGCACCAGGCCGGTTGTTTCCATCCCTGCACTTCGCAGCGCAGCAGGTCCCCGGCTTCCTCCAGCTCGACCAGTCGTGCCCGGCTGTCGGCCGGGTCGAGGCGAAAGTAGTCGCGCAGGTCTTTCTCTGTGGCAATGCCCAAGGCGTCGGCAGCATGTGCCAGCAAAGCGCGTTGTGCCTGGGCTTCGTCCGGCAACGGTTGTTGCAGGATCGATTCCGGTAGCACCCGTTCCGGCAAGTCGTAGAGCCGCTCGAAACCGCGTCGCCCCGCCACCGTGACTTCACCTGCGGCGAACAGCCATTCCAGCGCATGTTTCTCCGCACTCCAGTCCCACCACGGCCCGGCCTTCTCCTGGCGCGTGGACAAGCTGCCGGCGCCAAGGGCGCCCTGCTCCCGGACCGCCACCAGGACACGGCGGATGACATCCTGGCGTTCTTGGCCGAAACGCGCCAATTGCTGGTAGATGCCCTCGCCACGTGACGCCCGATCCATGCGCCAACGCATCAGCGGATACATCGACATCGGCAGCAACGACGCTTCATGGCCCCAGTATTCGAACAGTGTGCGACGTCGGCCCTGGCTCCAGGCTGCTTGATCGAGCAAATCGCGATTGTAGTGACCAAGGCGGGAAAACAGCGGGAGGTAATGCGAGCGCACCAACGCATTGACGGAGTCGATCTGCAGGACGCCGAGGCGTTCGATCAGGCGGTTGAGGCGCGAGGGTTGCACCGAAGCTGGCGGCGGCCGCCCATCGAATCCTTGGGCGGCCAACGCCAGACGCCGGGCCTGTTTGAGGGTAAAGGACAGAGTCGCGGGCATGGAGATCTCCTTGTCTGCTCGCAACCTACCTCACCAATAAGGGGTTTGTGTAGGAAAGGATGGCTCATTTGTGCATTGGGTCATCCCAGAATGGCCGGACCACTTCCTGCTCCACGTCGGCACGGCTGACGCCGATGTCCTTGAGCGCCTCGTCGCTCATTCCAGCGAGCAGCTCGCGTTCATGGTGCAATTCGTACCAGCGACTAACCTTGTGCATGAGGGCGCTGATGGAAAAACCATGGGAGAGCTTGTCTATCAGTAAGTATCCTTTTTGACCTTTCATCGTGATGTCCTCCGTTGGGGATGGCTCAAGTCTCGCGCCAACGCTAAGATCAATCCAACGAATGTTTCTTATGCAATACATCTCGGAGATTGATCAATTGTCGAGTTACCCGAGCATCGATACGGAAGTGCTGCGTACCTTTGTCGCCATCGCCGACCAGGGCGGTTTCACCCGGGCCGGGGAGTTGGTCAATCGCACCCAGTCTGCCGTCAGCATGCAGATGAAGCGGCTGGAAGAGGACGTGTTGCAACGGCGGTTGTTCGAGCGTGACGGGCGCCAGGTCAAGCTCACCGCCGAAGGCCAGGTGCTGCTGGGCTACGCCCGGCGGATCCTCAAGCTGCACAGCGAGGTGTTCAATACCCTGCGTGAACCGCACATGGTCGGCACGGTGCGCATCGGCACGCCGGACGATTACGTGATGCGCTTCCTGCCAGGCATCCTGCAACGCTTCGCCCAGTTCTACCCCTTGATCGAAATTGAAGTGCACTGCGAGTCGTCCAAGCAGTTGCTGCTGCGCCAGGACCTGGACCTGTCCATCGTCACCCGCAAACCCGGGGACGAAATCGGCCAGTTGCTGCGCAAGGAACGCTTTGTCTGGGCCGAAGCCGCCTGCTTCAACGTCCACGAACAAACACCGCTGCCGCTGGCGATGTTCAACAGTGACTGTTTCTGCCGGCAATGGGCCTGCAATGCGCTGGATGCCATGGGCCGCGATTATCGCGTGGCGTACAACAGCTCGAGCCTGTCGGCGCTCATGGCGGTGGTGGGCGCCGGCCTGGCAATCACGGCGCAACTGGAAAGCCTGCTGACCCCGGACATGCGCGTACTGGGCGAGGCCGAAGACCTGCCGGAACTGCCCGAGGCCAGCATCATGCTGATCCGCAACCTGCATAATCCGTCGCCGATCACCGAGTGCCTGGCCGAGCACATCATCGAGGGTTTCAAACTTTAAAGGCGAGCAGCACCGCGCACAGCACCAGGAAACCGCAGAACAGCCCGCGCAACAGTCGCTCTGGCAAGGCGTGGGCGACTTTCACTCCCCAACTGATGCTCAGCAGCCCACCGACGGCCAGCGGCAGGCCGATGCCCCAATCCACCTCATGGTGAAACGCATAGGTGGCGAGGGTCACGCCGGTACTGGGCAAGGCCAGCGCCAGGGACAGCCCTTGGGCAACCACTTGGCTGGTGCCAAAAATACTGGTCAGGATCGGTGTCGCGACAACGGCCCCGCCAACACCGAACAGACCGCCCATGGTGCCTGACGCGGCCCCCAGTACCCCGAGCCAAGGCCAGCGATAACGCATCTGCCCCGAAGCCGGTGCGGTAGCGACAAACATCCGCGCCAGGTTGTAGAGCGTCAACGCGATCAGGAACGCCACGAAGCCGATCCGCATGCTGTCCGCGTCAATCCCCACGGCCCAGATCGAACCGAGCCAGGCAAAGCAGAAACCCATGGAAGCCAACGGCAGGACGTGGCGCAATTCGATACGATTGCGCTGGTGATAACGCCACAACGCGAGCATCACGTTGGGCACCACCATGACCAGCGCCGTACCTTGGGCCAATTGCTGGTCGAGACCGAACCAGACGCCTAGCACTGGAATGGCAATCAGGCCGCCACCGATCCCGAACAATCCCCCCAAGGTGCCCAATGCAGCACCGAACACCAAAAACAGCACAAATTCGAACAAGACGATTCCCCTTTCCCAAGGCGCTTATCCTACGCAGTCGGCGCCAGCGGGGAAACGTAACATCTGATCAGAACGTCAGAATTATCTGGCGCATTAAAGATTCGCCCGCTAGATTCATCACGATCATTGATTGAAGGTTTTTGCCATGAACACCCTGCGCGATACCCCCGAAGCCTGCGAAGCCCTGTTGCTCGACAACCAGGTCTGTTTCGCCCTGCACTCCACGTCGCTGCTGATGACCAAGGTCTATAAGCCGCTGCTGCAGGCCCTGGGCCTGACGTATCCGCAATACCTGGCGATGATGGTGTTGTGGGAAAAGGATGGTTTGACCGTCGGTGAAATCAGCACGCGCCTGCTGACAGACCCCGGCTCGTTGACCCCCCTGCTCAAGCGCCTGGAGGCCGAAGGCCTGCTGAGCCGCACCCGTAGCCGGGAAGACGAGCGCGTGGTGATTGTCGAACTCACCGAACAGGGCCGCGCCCTGCGCGAAAAAGCCCTCGACATCCCCCAATGCATCCTCGCCGCCAGCGGCCAGACCCTGGAGCAGTTGAAACAACTGCAACTGGACCTGCAGGCACTGCGCGGGAATTTGCAAGACAGTCTCTGACTTTCCCTGTAGGAGCGAGGCTGACCCACCGCTATCGCGAGCAGGCTCGCTCCCACAGGTACTGAGTCAAACCCAAACGCTGTGAACACCACAAATTCAATGTGGGAGCGGGCTTGCTCGCGAAGGCGGCGGCACATCCTGAATCATCTCTGACTGACCCACCGCTTTCGCGAGCAAGCCCGCTCCCACAGGAGAATCGTGGCGGGCCTGAATGTTGCGTTCAGCCTGGCGTCACTGAAAAAAATTCAACCCTCTGAAACAGCTCTAGCTCAAGGGTTACACGCCCTTTCAGCTTCTCAAATTCAACTCATCACGAAAATTTAACTTGCGCACAAAATATTAGCGCTATACATTCGCTTCACATCTACTTAGCGCGCAAACATTTAGCGCGAAAACACCAACCCAAAGCGAGGCTCTCATCATGCAAACTCTCTACACCGCAATCGCAACATCCACTGGCGGCCGTGATGGTCGTGCCATTTCCAGCGACAACATTCTCGACGTGAAACTCGCCACGCCCAAGGAACTCGGCGGTGCCGGCGGTGCGGCGACCAACCCTGAGCAACTGTTCGCCGCCGGCTATTCGGCCTGCTTCATCGGCGCGCTGAAATTCGTGGCCAGCCAGAGCAAACGCAAGATCCCGGACGACGCCTCGATTACCGCCCATGTCGGCATCGGCCAGATTCCCGGCGGTTTCGGCCTCGACATCGACCTGCACATCAGCCTGCCAGGCCTGGACCAGGCCGACGCGCAAAGCCTGGTAGACGCGGCTCACCAAGTCTGCCCGTACTCCAACGCCACTCGCGGCAACGTTGATGTACGCCTGCACGTGACCGTCTGACCCAACCCTGGACCCGAACTCAAGGAGATGCACATGAACACGCTCAGCAAAGCCCTTACCGGCACCCTTCTCGCCCTCAGCGTCAGCAGCGCCTTCGCCGACGGCATCGTCGAACACAACACCCAGGCGTTTCTCGACGCACTGAATGCCGGCACTGGCAAGCCCTTGGAGCAACTGTCACCCAAGGACGCCCGCGCCGTATTGGTCGGCGCCCAGGCCGGCGTGAAGCTGACCTTGCCCAAGGCCGACGTCAGCCAGAAAACCATCCAGGTCGATGGCCAGTCGATCAGCCTGACCATCGTCCGGCCAGCCGGGGTCAAGGGTGAGTTGCCCGCGTTCATGTTCTTCCACGGCGGTGGCTGGGTCTTGGGCGATTTCCCGACCCATGAACGACTGGTTCGGGACCTGGTGGCGGGATCGGGCGCTGTGGCGGTGTTCGTCAACTACACACCCTCACCCGAGGCACATTACCCGGTGGCGATCAACCAGGCTTACGCCGCCACGAAATGGGTGGCCGAGCATGGCAAGCAAATCAATGTCGATGGCAAGCGCCTGGCCGTGGTGGGCAACAGCGTCGGCGGCAACATGGCGGCGGTCGTGGCGTTGATGGCCAAGGACAAGGGCACGCCGGCGATCCGTTTCCAGGCCCTGTTGTGGCCGGTGACCGACGCCAGCTTCGAGACCGCGTCCTACAACCAGTTCGCCGAAGGACACTTCCTCAGCAAAAACATGATGAAGTGGTTCTGGGACAACTACACCACCGATGCCGGGCAACGCAGCGAGATCTATGCTTCGCCGCTGCGCGCCAGCACCGCGCAACTCAAGGGCCTGCCGCCCGCGCTGGTACAGACCGCCGAGGCCGACGTGTTGCGCGATGAGGGTGAAGCCTATGCCCGCAAGCTGGACGCGGCCGGAGTGCCCGTCACCGCCGTGCGCTACAACGGCATGATCCACGACTACGGTTTGCTTAATGTGGTGAGTCAGGTGCCAGCGGTGCGTTCGGCGATGTTGCAGGTGTCCGAAGAGCTCAAGCAGCACTTGAAGTGACTGCAGGCCAAAGCCTTTGTGGCGAGGGCTGTGGGAGCAAGGCTTACCCGCGATGAAAGCGACGCGGTGCCTCTGGAACCGAGGTGTCTGTATCGCGAGCAAGCTTTGCTCCCACACAAGCTCCCGCTGTCCCCCGGTCTAACAGAAGACATCGGAAATAAAAAAGCCCGACTCAATGGTCGGGCTTTTTCATACACAAGGCTTCGCTTATTTAGCGCGGCCTTTGTAGGAACCGCCTTCGCGGGTATCGATCTCGATCATGTCGCCGATTTCGATGAAGTCAGCAACCGACAGCTCGGTACCGTTCTTCAGCTTGGCAGGCTTCATCACCTTGCCGGAAGTGTCACCGCGAGCGGAGCCTTCGGTGTAGTCAACCTGACGCACGATAGTGGTCGGCAGCTCTACGGAAACCAGGCGCTCTTCGAAGAACACGGCTTCGCAGACGTCGGTCATGCCTTCTTCGATGAACGGCAGAACGCTTTCGATGTCTTCGGCGTTCAGCTCGTACATGGTGTAGTCAGTGGTGTCCATGAACGTGTAGGTGTCGCCGCTGATGAAGGACAGGGTCGCTTCCTTGCGGTCGAGGATCACGTCGTCCAGTTTGTCATCGGCGCTGTAGACGATCTCGGTCTTGTAACCGGTCAGCAGGTTCTTCAGCTTGGTCTTCATGATCGCGCTGTTACGACCCGACTTGGTGAACTCAGCTTTCTGAACCAGCCAAGGATCGTTTTCGAGACGGATCACGGTCCCGGGTTTCAGTTCTTTACCAGTTTTCATTGCGAATATCCGAATTTGGATGGGATTTACAAAAATCTAGGCCGCGTATCATATCCAATTTCCATAAAACTTCACCAGCGCTGCGGCAAGATCGGCTCGCGAGGCCTGTTCCAGACACCACGCCTGGGCATGTTCGGCCAGTTCCTGCTGCTGTTCACGGGTGGCTTTCCAGTGTTCGGCCATGTCCTGGCCGGCATTCCAGGCCCGCCAAAGACCGCTGATCGCTTTTTGCGCCGCCGGCGAAAGCCCCTGGGTGTAGAGCCTGAGAAATGCCTCGAGTTTTTCCAGGTGGACGTCTTCTTCCTGCTGGTAGATGTGCCAGAGCAGCGGCCGACCGGCCCACTGGGCACGGACGAAAGAGTCTTCGCCACGCACGGCATTGAAATCGCAGCACCATAACAGTTGATCGTACTGGTCCTGGCGGACGAACGGCAGCACCTGCACCGTCAACGCCCCGCGTCGATGCAACGCTCCGACCTTCAGACCGTCGATCCCGAGCCAACGCTCGACATCGCCCAGTACCCGTCCTTCGGGAACCAGCACATGAAACGCCTGGGTATCGCTTGCCATTGCGTCAAACCAACTCGCCACCCCGGCGTTCTCGTAGGCAAACAGCGAGATCAGGCAAGTATCCGGCGCCCGTTCGACACCCAATTCTTGCAGGAAAATTCGTTGCGCCCCGGCATCCTGTTGAAATTGCCGACGACGCTCCAGAAGACCGGCCTCACGCAGCAGGCCACCGGTTCCCGCCTGGAAGCCCGGGAAAAAGAAATATTTCTGCACATGTTTATATTTGACCGACGGCAAGCCGTGGCAACCGATTACCCAGTCCTCGGCGCTCAAATAATCGAGGTTCATCCACAATGGCGTTGTCTGACGCTCGGCCATCGCATCCATGTAGGCACTCGGCAACTGGCAGGCGAATGCGGCAATCACCACATCGGCGGCTTCGGTGGGCACCCACTCCCCGGGCCAGTGACGCACTTGCACGCCCTGCTGCCATTGCTCGGACAGGGTGACGTCGATTTCTGGACACAACCGCTCGAAGGCACGCAGGTCATCGACCCACAGTCGCACCGCGCATCGATGCTCGGCCACCAACTGCCGAGCCAGACGCCAAGTGACACCAATGTCGCCATAGTTATCGACGACGGTGCAAAAAATATCCCAGCGCACGGTCATTTCCGACTCCCTGTGACAAAGGCCCGATTGTCCCGAATAAAGCGATGATGCAGAAGAGCCGACGGCGATTAATCTTCATGCGACAATCACCGCCTCCCATGCCCCTGCCAGGAAGCAGCCATGCCCGCTCACTCGATCCCCTCGCGCCTTACGGCTTTGCAATTGACCCTCAGCATTGCCCTGGGCCTGTGGCTGGGGTTCCTCGCCATCGTGTTGACGGGCTGGCTGCTGTCCAGATTCCTGTTCAACGAACAACTGGCCCCGGTGGCCGCCGCTGTCCATCAACTGGCGCAACCACCGGCAGTGCAACCAGCCCCCGAGCCGCCCACGCCAATGTTCGAGCAGTATCAGCAGAACCTGCAAAGGAACGAGCAGCGCCAGGCCCTTGATCAGGCCCGCAACAACCCGCGCAATCTATCCAACCCCAAGTGCCAGTTCTGGTTGCAACAGGACCAGAACGCGCCCAGCGAAAAAAGCCGCGCCAACGTTTTGCAGTTCTGTGAATAACCATGAACAAACAGACCGTCCACCAGTTGATTCTCGACAAACTCAGGATTGATCTCGACATCGCCGAACGCGCCGCCCAGACCGCCTACGAAACCGCGACCCACGAAGAAAACATCGCCGAGAACAAGTACGACACCCTGGGCCTGGAAGCGTCTTACCTCGCCGCCGGGCAAGCCAGGCGCGTGGAAGAAATCCGCCAGGCCCTGGCACTCTGCCAAAACCTGACGCTGCGACCCTACGACGAACAGCGCGGCATTCAGGTCGGCACGTTGATCGGGCTGGAGGATGAGGACGGCCGCCAGCAATGGCTGTTCCTGGGGCCGGATGCGGCGGGCTTGAAGGTCTCGCTGGTAGGCCAGCCAATCACGGTCATCACCCCTCGCTCACCGCTGGGCCGAGGCCTGCTGGGCAAGTTCGAAGGGGATGAGGTGGAGATCGTGGTAGCGGGCGCCCGGCAACAGTTCGCTGTCACCGAGGCGATCTAGGAGGGCTTTAGTGCACCGGTAGTTCGACGCCGTCGAACAGCTCTTCGAGCTCCTGCTTGTTGTGGCACTGGATGGCCTTGGCCATGACTTCCCGAGTCAGGTGCGGTGCGAATTTCTCGATGAAATCGCACATGAAACCCCGCAGGAAGGTGCCACGACGGAAGCCGATCTTGGTCACGCTGGATTCAAACAACTCGCTGGCATCCAGTACCACCAGATCACTGTCGAGCTTGGTATCGACGGCCATCTTCGCGACGATGCCCACGCCCAGGCCCAGGCGAACGTATGTCTTGATCACGTCGGCGTCGGCGGCGGTGAACACCACTTTCGGCGTCAGGCCACGATGGCTGAAGGCTTCGTCGAGTTTGGAGCGACCGGTGAAACCAAACACGTAGGTCACGATCGGGTATTCGGCCAGGGCTTCGAGGGTCAGCTTTGGCAGCTTGGTCAACGGATGTCCCTGGGGCACGACCACGCAGCGGTTCCAGCGATAGCACGGCATCATCACCAGGTCCCCGAACAACTCCAGGGCCTCGGTGGCAATGGCGAAATCCACCGTGCCGTCGGCCGCCATCTCGGCGATCTGCATCGGCGAACCCTGGTGCATGTGCAGCGCCACGTCGGGGTATTGCTTGATGAAATTGCTGATCACCGGTGGCAGCGCATAGCGGGCCTGAGTGTGGGTGGTGGCGATCGACAGGGTGCCTTTTTTCTCGTTGGAAAACTCCTGGGCGATCTGCTTGATGCTTTCGACCTTGCGCAGAATCTCGCCAGCCGTGGTGATGATGCGCTCGCCGGCCGGTGTCACGCGGGTCAGGTGTTTGCCACTGCGGGCGAAGACTTCGACGCCCAGTTCATCTTCCAACAGGCGGATCTGCTTGCTGATGCCGGGTTGCGACGTGTAGAGGCTTTGGGCAGTAGCGGAAACGTTGAGGTCGTGGTGCGCCACTTCCCAGATGTAGCGCAGTTGTTGAAGCTTCATATGTATCCCTCAAAGCAGTTGGACGCCACGGGCATCAGCGACGGTATATAACTATATGAAAGGTTTCGACAATAAATCTAGAACTTTTTATAAAAAGCCATCATTTAGCCTCAAGCCTCTCCCTGGCGTCGGCGCTGTACCAGCGGTACCAGGTAGACCGGCACCCGGGATAGCTGCAATACCCGTGCAGCCGTCCTGCCCAAGGGAGTTTCACCGCTTGCCCCTTGGCAATGACTGCCTACGATCAGCAAATCGACAGAGAGTTTCGCAGCCTGCTCCAGAATGACCTGGGAAGGATCACCCTGGTACACCCTGACCGACTTGATCAGTTTCAAATCCTGCTGCCCTTCTCCCAACTCCTCGCGGAAACTGTCGAGCACTCGCTGTTCGATATTGGCCATCACCGTATTCAGACCCTGACGGTGAAATTCGTTCAGCGCCTGCTCGTCGAGATAGCTTTGCAACACCGACTCGGCGAACAGCCCCATCGGTTCTACCGCATGCACCACATACAACTCGGCTTCAAACGTCCGTGCCAGCGCCAAGGCATGCTGCATCACATAAGGGGCATAGAGACCCAGGTCTGTGGCGTACAGCATCGAACGAATCATGTGACCTCCTCGCGTGCCAAGATGGCGGAGATTGATTCAGCTTAGCAGCGCCTTGGGGACTGCGACGTACGGCTTGACGTCCCGGACCGGAGGCACTCAGGGCTTAATTTCGTTACTGATACCGTGGGGCACGTGGCCGGTGGCGACGACCTCTCGGGCCAGCTCGCAGTGGCCGGTCTGGTCATCGAAAAACACATCGGCGGCGAACGCCTCGAGGAAGGCCGATTTGGTCAGGCCGCCGAGAAACAATGACTCATCCAGGCGAATATCCCATTCACGCAAGGTCCTGATGACCCGCTCGTGGGCCGGTGCCGAACGGGCCGTCACCAACGCCGTGCGGATTGGGCAGGCGTCTTCGGGAAACTCGCGCTGCAGCGCATTGAGCGCGGCCAGGAACCCCTTGAACGGCCCGCCTCGCAGCGGCTCGCGGGCAGCCTGTCGCTCGCTGGCCTGGAAGGCCTCCAGACCGGCGGCCTGATAGACGCGCTCCGACTCATCGGAAAACAGCACCGCATCGCCATCAAAGGCAATGCGCAGTTCTTCGCTGGCGGCGCGGCTGGCACCGCCCGACAGGATGGTTGCAGCGGCAAACCCGGCGTCCAGGGCGCTGCGTACGTCTTCAGCGTGGGTGGACAAAAACAGATCGCAACCGAATGCCTTGAGGTACGGGTAAGGGCTGCGCCCGCCAACGAAGGCCGCGCGTGAGATCGCCAGCCCATAATGATGAATCGAGTTGAACACGCGAAGGCCGGTGTCGGCACTGTTGCGCGAGACCAGGACCACCTCGACCCGGGCCCGGCCCAGGTGTTCGTTGAGGTTCAGCAGTTTTTGCACGAGAGCGAAGGCGTCCCCAGGCGCGAGGACTTCGTCTTCATGCTCGATCTGGTATTGCCGATAGGCCTCGACACCACTCGACAGGTACACCTTGTGGCTTTCGCTCAGGTCGAACAGCGCTCGCGACGAAATCGCCAGCACCAGTTTGTCGTCGATGTTACTTGCCATGCCGCTCCCCCTTACGCCCGCTCAACGGTTATATCGGTCCACGAACGCCAACGCCTGGTACAAGGCTTCGATTTTCGGCAATTCACACCCGGCCGCTTTCGCCGCCGCCAATGGCCGGCCGTAGATCGCGTCCAGTTCCAGCGCACGCTTGTGAGAATAATCGTGATACATGCTCGGCCAGTAGTCGGGCATCTTCTCGGTCATCGTGAACAGATACTCGGCATAGCCCGGCGCGATCTGATGCCCGCAGGCTTGCGCACCGCGGACCACTTCCCCCATCAGTGCCTGGATCAATTCGCGGCTATGGTCGTTGGCCATCAACGGTGTGGTACTGGCGCCCAACAGAACCGAAAGACCGTTATACGGTACATTCCACACCAGCTTTTGCCAGCGGGCCAGCTGCAGGCACGGCATGGCCTGGGCGTCGATACCGGCGTTGCGAAACAACGTCGCCGCCTCTTCGACGATCGCCATGCGTTGCGCCTGATCGGCGCCGGGACCACTGTGGTAACCGACGTTGACCGCGCCGAGCGCCTGGTGGGCGATGACACCAGGGCCGACACGGTGCACGCAGATCAGGCACAGGCCACCCAACAGGTGCAACGAATCAGGCAGCAAGGGTCGAAGATCGTCTTCGACATCCAGGCCGTTCTGCAGCAACAGGACTTTTGCACCGTCAGCGGCAGCCTGGGTAATGGCCGGGGCCAGTTCGGCATTGCTGGTGGTCTTGGTGCCTACCAGCAGCCAGTCGCAGGGCGGCATGTCGGCGGCCGAGCAATAGGCCTGGGCCGGATCGAGGGTCAGCGCGCCATGAACCGCGCTGTCGATCTGCAAACCGTTTTCGGCCACGGCAGCGAACTCGCTGCGCAGTAAAAAATGCACGTCATAACCGGCACGCGCCAGCATCACCCCGTAGAATCCGCCGATCGCACCGGTGCCGATCATCCCGATCCGCGGTTTAACGCCTGACTGCATCTTTGCAACTCCTCTGGTAAACGGCCCTGCACACTATCAGCGGGAGCGGCATGGCATGCAATCTCCATTACATCTGCTCACGATTCTGTTGCTGCCCCCTCTTCAAGGCTTTTCCCCAGCCTGTAGGGCATTAAACCGCCCCCAGCCCATTGTCGAGCCACCTCGGAACGCGATAAGGTTCGGCTCCCCGACGCGCTTAACATTCGCTGTGCACCGCCGCGCGGGGATCGCTGGCGGCCGGCACCCGTGACCTGACGAGTAACACGATGGCTGATTTACCGATCAATGACCTTAACGTCGCCTCCAACGAGACCCTCATCACGCCTGACCAGCTCAAGCGCGATATCCCCCTGAGCGACGCTGCCCTGCGCACCGTGACCAAGGGCCGGGAAGTCATTCGCAACATTCTCGACGGCACCGACCATCGCCTGTTCGTGGTCATCGGGCCCTGCTCGATCCATGACATCAAGGCCGCCCACGAATATGCCGAGCGCCTGAAGGTGCTGGCGGCGGAAGTCTCCGACACCTTGTACCTGGTGATGCGGGTGTATTTCGAGAAGCCGCGGACCACCGTCGGCTGGAAAGGCCTGATCAACGACCCGTACCTGGACGACTCCTTCAAGATCCAGGACGGCCTGCACATCGGTCGCCAGTTGCTGCTGGACCTGGCCGAAATGGGCCTGCCCACCGCGACCGAAGCCCTGGATCCGATTTCGCCGCAATACTTGCAGGACCTGATCAGTTGGTCGGCCATCGGCGCGCGCACCACCGAATCCCAGACCCACCGCGAAATGGCCTCCGGCCTGTCCTCGGCGGTGGGCTTCAAGAATGGTACCGACGGCGGCCTCACCGTGGCGATCAACGCCTTGCAATCGGTTTCCAGCCCGCACCGTTTCCTGGGCATCAACCAGGAAGGTGGCGTGTCGATCGTCACCACCAAGGGCAACGCCTACGGTCACGTGGTGCTGCGCGGTGGCAACGGCAAGCCGAACTACGACTCGGTCAGCGTCGCCCTGTGTGAACAGGCGCTGAACAAAGCCAGGATCAAGCCGAATATCATGGTCGACTGCAGCCACGCCAACTCCAACAAGGACCCGGCGCTGCAACCGCTGGTAATGGAGAACGTGGCCAACCAGATCCTGGAAGGCAACCAGTCGATTATCGGCCTGATGGTCGAAAGCCACTTGAACTGGGGCTGCCAGGCGATCCCGAAAGACCTCGCCGACTTGCAGTACGGCGTCTCCATCACCGATGCCTGCATCGACTGGAGCGCGACCGAGAACACCCTGCGCAGCATGCACGCCAAACTCAAGGACGTGCTGCCAAAGCGTCAACGCAGCTGATCGACCTGCTTCAACGCATAAAAAGCAACGCATAAAAAAACGCCGGGCTTTTCAGTCCGGCGTTTTTTATTGGGAATCCGTTTTCTCAGAGCTTCGCCGCGTGCCGCTGGTGACGCTCCATGTAGCGCTCCACGTAGGAGCAGGACGGGATCACCGTGTAGCCCATTTCTTCGGCGTACTGCAGCGCCCTTTCGGTCAACGCCGCCGCGATACCGCGGCCGCGCAAGGCATTGGGCACGAAAGTGCGATAGATATCCAGGGTCTGCTTGCCCAGGTCCATGTAGGTCAGATAGGCACGATGACCGTCCACATTGGTCTCGAACTGATGACCAGCCTGGTCATGGTGGATGGTAACCGCCTCGCTCATCACTACTCCTCGCGGGTCTGAATGCTGACCCCTACCTTACCGATGTTTTTCCGGCGAAGGAACATCTACGCCACCCCGTGCCTTCCTGGTCACCGAGCGCCAAAACCGAACCGCTCAAACCCGAGCACGTCGTGAATAGTAGGCACCAATGACGCAAATGCTCAAGGCACGCCTGTCATCGAAGGGGTAAACCTCGTCGGGTTTATCGATTGAGCGCCATCGTCGCGCTGTAGTCGGTCACGGTGCAATAGCTGAACATCGCCAGTTGTTGAGTCTTGAGACGAGCGCGCGTAGTTAAAGTCACTGCCAATACCAATAAAGATGCCTGGGGCATTGCACAAAAAATGTACAAAAGTGTAGGTGAATCAATAAACAACGACGTTAGCGAGGGTTGCAAGAGTTCTCCCCGAAGCGGAACTTTTCTTCGTCGACGCGTTCCAGCCAACGGCTTGGGGCTGTATATTTTTTAAACAACCCTAAGAAAAGTTGCTCGAAAAAGAATCACCGCCTACAATTTTTTTGCTTCTTGCGCTACGTCAGTTTACTTACTACAAGTAATGGGTAGTATGTACGCCGGCTAACTCCTCAGTCTGAGGAGACAGTCACTAATAGAAAGTCCTTGAAGGGGAACACGATGAACAACGTTCTGAAATTCTCTGCTCTGGCCCTGGCCGCAGTTCTGGCTACCGGTTGCAGCAGCGCATCGAAAGAAACCGAAGCACGTCTGACTGCTACCGAAGACGCAGCAGCTCGCGCCCAGGCTCGTGCAGACGAAGCCTACCGTAAAGCTGATGAAGCTCTGGCTGCTGCTCAAAAAGCACAACAGACTGCTGACGAAGCTAACGAGCGTGCTCTGCGCATGCTGGAAAAAGCTAGCCGCAAGTAATAGTCCTTCGGGATTGTTACCGAGCCGACCCATTTTTGGGTCGGCTTTTTATTGCCCGGTGTTTTCCCAGGCAATAAAAAACCCGCCGACATCGTGAAACGTCGGCGGGTTGTTTTGGACCTTTTTACTGCTGCAAGTCGATCGGCGCACTCGTGACCATCGGTGCCGAAGTATTCGGAACAGCGATTTCCACCGGCAGGCCATCTTCAGCCGCGACCACGTCCCGCACCACATCCCAGTTCATGCGCAGGTTGCTGGTGATGTCTTCACGCTTGAGCATCGCGTTGATCACTGCGGTGTGCTTGTCCACCACCGATGGATTGCCTTTGTCGTCCAACGGTGTGTGAGCTTCCAGGTACACCTTGCCGCCGCTCAAACCCAGCTTGTAGGGGTCGTTGATGATCCGCACCGACGTACCTACCGGCACCATGCTGGCCATTTCCAGTACGTTGTTGTTGAACATCCGGAAGCAGCCGTGACTGGTACGCATGCCGATGCCGAACTTCTTGTTCGAACCATGGATCAGGTAGCCCGGGGTGCCCAGGGTGAATTTGAAGGGCCCCAGCGGGTTATCAGGACCAGCCGGCACTACATTGGGCAAGGGGTCGCCGTCGGCGGCGTGTTCGGCCTTGATCGAAGCAGGCGGAGTCCAGGTCGGGTTCGGCGTCTTGGCGATGATGCTGGTGTGAGCGATCGGCGATCCCCAGCCCTCACGCCCAATCCCCAGCGGGAAGGTGTAGACCACGTTCCGCCCCTTGGGGAAGTAGTAGAGACGGTACTCGGCCAGGTTGATCACGATGCCCTCGCGCGGGCCCGGTGGCAGGATGAAGCGAGTCGGCAGCACGATCTCGGTGCCAGCACCCGGCAACCAGGGATCGACCCCCGGGTTGGCAGCGACCATCTCGCTGTAGCCCAGGTCATAGGTAGTGCCCAGGTCGGCGAAGGTATCTTCGTACTTGGCCTTGATGACCTGTACCTGGCCAATGATGTCTTCACCCGGCGGTGGCAGTGGCAGCTCCAGGGCGGCAACGGGGCCCGCCATACACAGGGCGGCAAGAGACAGGCAGCGGGCGACGGCAGGCAAGCGCGGCAACATCCGGGAAATCCTTCGCAGATCGAACAGGAGGTATGAAAGCGGCGATTGTACACTGCCACCTGTTATTTCGGGGAGAGCGGTACAGCGGCGTCCGATGCGCAGCATGTCTGGAGCTGAAATGAACCTATGGGAGCGAGCTTGCTCGCGATAGCGTTGGGCCTGCTTGCATCAATGTCGAATGTGCCGCCGCCATCGCGAGCAGGCTCGCTCCCACAGGGGCATACCGGGAATCAGGGGAACTCTACAGCTCGAACCGCAGTTCCGGCCAGATCGGCGAAGTACCGCGCTTTTGCGACTCCAGGATCGCCCGGCACAGCGAGCACAGGCGATGGTCCTGGAAAATCTTGCGATCGACGCTCGACCAGCGCGGTTGGGCCGGCAGCAGGCTGCCACAGAGGGTCCGGTCGGCCGAACCACCGAGTTCCAGCTGCCGGGTCACCAGGTGCACCCGTACTTCCTGGCAGGCGAACAGATCCAGCTGCTCGTCAGGCTCGATCAGTTGGTAGGCAAACAGGGACCAGGCGGGACGTGGCATCGAGGGCTCCAAATCGGGGGCGCCACATTAGCCGAAAGCCCGCTTGTAGAAAAGCGTCAAAGCAGCGGTTTGAGCGTCGGCCAGACATTTTCCAGCAACTTGCCCTGGGCCGCGACGGACGGGTGCAATCCGTCGCCCTGCATCATTGTTGGAATGCCACCGACGTCCTTGAGGAAAAACGGCACCAACGGCACTTTTTTCTCCTCGGCCAGGGTGCTGTAGACCCGGGCAAAGGCATCGGTGTAGCGCCGCCCGTAATTGGGTGGCAGTTGCATGCCCAGCAAAAGCACCTTGGCACCACTGGCGCGAGCACTGTCGATCATCGCTGCAAGGTTTTGTTGCAATTGTGTTGGCGGCTGTCCGCGCAAGCCATCGTTGCCACCCAGCTCCAGGATCACCACGTCCGGCTTATGGGCTGCAAGCAGCGCCGGCAGCCGCGCCTGGCCTCCCGCACTGGTGTCGCCACTGATGGAAGCATTGACCACTTTATCGTCAAAACCCTCGGCCTTGAGCCGTTGTTCGAGCAACGACACCCACCCTTGCCGGGTATCCAGGCCGAAAGCCGCGCTGATACTATCGCCAACGATCAGGACTGTACCCGCCGCTGCGCTCTGGGCCATGCACATCAGGGCCAGGCCGGTACTCAAAAACCACACACGCATCGGATTCTCCATGGGCTCAAGCATTCTCACCGCGACGGACCTTAGCAAAGTGGTCTCCAGCGCGGAAGGTGAACTGACCATCCTGCACGAACTCAGCCTGGAACTGAACAAAGGCGACAGCCTGGCCATCGTCGGCGCGTCCGGTTCCGGCAAATCCACTCTCCTGGGCTTGCTGGCTGGCCTCGACCTGCCCAGCGGCGGCGAAGTGACGCTCGCCGGCCAGGCCCTCAGCGCGCTGGATGAAGACCAGCGTGCACGGATCCGCGCCGAGCATGTCGGTTTCGTCTTCCAGTCGTTCCAGTTGCTCGACAGCCTCAATGCCTTGGAAAACGTCATGCTGCCGCTGGAACTGGACGGCCGCAAGGATGCCCGCGAGCGCGCCACGCAACTGTTGCAGCGCGTTGGCCTGGGCCAGCGCCTGACCCACTCGCCGCGCCAGCTCTCCGGCGGCGAACAGCAACGCGTGGCGATTGCCCGCGCCTTTGCCGCCGAACCCGACGTGCTGTTTGCCGACGAACCCACCGGCAACCTCGACAGCCACACCGGCGAGCGTATCAGCGACCTGCTGTTCGAACTGAACAAGGAACGCGGCACGACCCTGGTGCTGGTGACCCATGATGAACGCCTGGCCCACCGCTGCCGGCGCCTGATCCGACTTGAAGCCGGCCAGATGGTCGCCCCCCTGGAGCCTTGATGGCACGCTTGCCGCTGTTGCGCCTGTTCAGTCTCGCTGTCCGTCAATTGCTTCGCGATGCCCGCGCCGGTGAGTTGCGGGTGTTGTTCTTCGCCCTGTTGGTGGCGGTGGCGGCAAGTACCGCCATCGGTTACTTCGGCGCCCGCCTCAACGGCGCGATGATGATGCGCGCCACCGAGTTCCTCGGTGCCGACCTGCTGCTCGAAGGCAGCACCCCCGCCCGCCCGGAGCAGATCCGCAGCGGCACCGAACTGGGGCTGGACCACGCTCGGGTGGTGGAGTTTTCCAGTGTCGTGGCCACCGACAATGGCATCCAGCTGTCCAGCGTCAAGGCGGCCGATGACAACTATCCATTGCGCGGCGAACTGAAAAGCACCCCGGCCCCGTTCGCCCCGGAAGAAACCGGCGGACGTCCGAACCCGGGCGAGGCCTGGGTCGAAGCACGGCTGCTGACGGCACTGGACCTGAAGATCGGTGACAGCATCGACGTCGGCAACCAGACCCTGCGCCTGAGCCGCGTGCTGACTTATGAACCGGATCGCGCCGGCAATTTCTACAGCCTCACCCCGCGGGTACTGATCAACCTTAAGGACCTGGAGGCCACTGGCGTGGTCCAACCGGGCAGCCGTGTCAGCTATCGCGACCTGTGGCGCGGCCCGGCACCGGCGCTGCAAACCTACCGCGACCTGCTCAAGCCAGGCCTTGAGGCCAACCAGCGCCTGCAGGATGCTCGCGACGGCAACCGGCAGATCGGTGGTGCCCTGGGCAAGGCCGAACGCTACCTGAACATGGCCAGCCTGGTGGCGGTGCTGCTGTCCGGTGTCGCCGTCGCACTCTCGGCCAACCGTTTCGCCACCCGACGTTTCGATGCCAGCGCGCTGCTGCGTTGCCTGGGCCTGTCACGCCGGGAAACCATGGTGCTGTTCAGCCTGCAATTGACCGTGCTGGGCCTGCTCGCCAGCCTCAGTGGCGCCCTGCTCGGCTGGATCGCCCAACTGGGCCTGTTCGCCCTGCTGCATGACCTGCTGCCCACCGCAGTGCCTCCGGGTGGCCTGCTGCCGGCAGTCGCGGGAATCGGTACAGGGTTGGTGGCACTGGCGGGGTTCGCCTTGCCGCCACTGGCGGCGCTGGGCCGGGTACCACCATTGCGCGTGCTGCGCCGGGACATGCTGCCGATTCCCTCCAGCTCCTGGATGATCTACGGTGCCGCATTGGGTGCCCTGGGCCTGATCATGTGGCGCCTGAGCCTGGACCTGGTCCTCACCTTCGCCTTGCTGGGCGGTGGCGTCGTTGCCGCACTGGTGCTCGGCGGCTTGCTGTTGCTGCTACTCCAGAGCCTGCGTCGCCTGCTGGCCCGCGCCTCCCTGCCCTGGCGGCTGGGCCTGGGCCAATTGCTGCGTCATCCTCTGGCGGCGGCCGGCCAGGCCCTGGCGTTCGGCCTGATCCTGCTGTCCATGGCATTGATCGCGCTGTTACGCGGCGAGTTGCTGGACACCTGGCAAAACCAGTTGCCCAAAAATGCCCCGAACTATTTCGCCCTGAACATCCTGCCCAACGACAAGCAGGCCTTCACCGACAAATTGCTGGCGTTGTCGGCGCAATCGGCCCCGCTCTACCCCGTGGTACCCGGACGCCTCATCAGCATCAATGGCGAGCCGGCCACGGAGTTCGTCACCAAGGATTCGGCGGGGGACCGGGCGCTGCAACGTGACCTGAGCCTGACCTGGGCCGCGGACCTGCCGGCGGGCAACATCGTCACCGCCGGGACCTGGTGGCCGCAGCAACCACCGAACGATATCCCGGGAGTTTCGGTGGAAGGCAAAGTGGCCGAGAACCTCAAGATCAAGTTGGGCGACCGCCTGCTCTTCAGCGTGGGTGGCGTCAACCGTGAAGCGAAGGTCACCAGCCTGCGGGAAATCAACTGGGACAACTTCCAGCCCAATTTCTTCATGATCTTCCAGCCCGGCACCTTGAAGGATCTGCCGGCCACTTATCTCACCAGTTTCTACCTGGCGCCGGGCCATGACCAACAGATCGTCGACCTGTCCCGAGCCTTTCCGGCTGTGACGATCCTGCAAGTCGAAGCCCTGCTCGAACAGCTGCGCAGCATCCTGGCCCAGGTGACCCTGGCGGTGGAGTATGTGTTGCTGTTTGTGCTGGCAGCGGGAATGGCAGTGCTGTTTTCCGGCCTGCAGGCGACCCTCGACGAGCGGATTCGCCAAGGCGCGCTGTTGCGTGCACTGGGTGCCGAACGCCCCTTGCTGGTCAAGGCCCGGCGCATCGAGTTCGGTCTGCTGGGCGCGGTCAGTGGCCTGCTCGCGGCCCTCGGGTCGGAGCTGGTGAGCCTGGTGCTTTACCGGTACGCCTTCGACCTGCCCTGGCATCCGCATCCATGGCTGTTGGCATTGCCGCTGTTGGGAGCCTTGTTGATCGGCGCGGCCGGGGTGTTTGGCACCCGTCGAGCACTCAATGCCAGCCCGCTGACAGTATTGCGCGAGGGTTGATAGACTCCCGACTTCGCTACTACAAGAAGTTGCCATGAGCCGTTATCGCCCACCCCGCACCGCCGGCACCGCGCTGATCACCCCCGAAGGTGAAGCGCGGATGCGCGCCGAATTCCATGAGCTGTGGCATGTGCGCCGCCCCCAGGTGACCCAGGCGGTCAGCGAGGCGGCGGCCCAGGGTGATCGTTCGGAAAATGCCGAATACACCTACGGCAAGAAAATGCTGCGGGAAATCGACAGTCGCGTGCGCTTCCTCACCAAGCGCCTCGAGGCGCTCAAAGTGGTCAGTGAAAAACCCAGCGATCCGAACAAGGTGTACTTCGGCGCCTGGGTGACGGTGGAAGATGAGGATGGCAAGGAGTCACGCTATCGCATCGTCGGCCCGGACGAGCTGGACCTGAAGCAGAACCTGATCAGCATCGATTCACCGTTGGCACGGGCACTGATTGGCAAGGCCCTGGACGCCGAGGTCAACGTCCAGACGCCTACGGGAGAGAAGCGGGTCTACATCGTGGACATCGCTTATCCATAGTCTTTCAGGCCGGATACCTCAGCGGCGGGTGATCAAGCCCTGTCGCGCGATACGAGTCAGTTGTCGGATCATTTCAGGAGCGTCCGCCCCACTAGGAGACTGGATGACGGCCAGGTCGAAACTGTCATTGGCAAACCGCGCCAGTGATTCACCGTCTTCGACAAACTGGATCAGGAAAGCGGCAGGCCCGTGGTTACGGCGCGGCCAACCGTCGAGATAGCGCAAGAGCGTTGGCTGGTGAGTACCGCCCAGGAGAATTTTCGGGTTGCGCTGCACAAGGTTCGCCGTGATCGGCGCAAGACGTACAAGGGGGCTGGGTGCGTTCATCGTGTCGTGTCTCTGCCTCAAAAGTCTGCATGGCAGGTGAGAGGCAACACCGAACCAGCGCTTTAGCGGTATTTCGAAGCCTTATCTCCGGCTTCTATCGGCAACTGGATGAGTCACCTGGCGCCCCGCAAGTAGCTGTTTAAATCGGCGCATGAGCGGCATCCTAGAGAAGCTGACCGGCCAGTGTCAAGAATCACCACCCACAAAAAAGGCCCGTACAAGACGGGCCTCGAATTCAAATCGTGCAATCAATCCGCGATGGCACGATCGACCGACAGCTTGCCCGCACCTTCGATCAGCACGGCAATACTTCCCGCCAGCAACGCCAGGGCAAACTCATAACCGTTGTTGGCCATGAACAAGCCGTTACCGATGTGCACGGAGAAAATCGCTACCAGCGACAGGAAGGCCAGGCCCAGCGCCGCAGGACGCGCGAGCAAACCGATGATCAGCGCCAGCCCGGCGAAAAACTCAGTACCACCGGCCAGTGTCGCCATTACGTAGCCCGGGGTCAGGCCGATGCTTTCCATCCACTGCGCGGTGCCTGCCAAACCATAGCCACCGAACAGGCCGAAGAGTTTCTGCGAGCCGTGGGCGGCGAAAACGATGCCGACAACGATGCGCAAGACCGTCAGGCCGTAGCCGGCGCGGGTAAACAAGACTTTATTGATCAATGAGCTCATGCGGGTTCATCCCTAGATGTGTGGTTGTTGGTCGCCATATTAATCAAAAAAACTTGTACTAAAAGCGCAAAAAATGCGAGATACCAATCGAATTAATAGATCACTTTCGCAAGGCGACTTTTTGATCTCCAGGCTCCAGCGACTCTCGTTCACGATCGAATGCCAAGTAGTACTTATTGACACTATTAACGTAGCTGACGGCGCCCATTCCCACCTGCTCCATGGCAATGCGCTCGACCTGGAAGAACCACTGGTTGGGGTTCAGCCCCCGCCGCCGGGCCTCGGCTCGCATGCCTTGGACGCGCTCGGGCCCCATGTTGTACGCAGCCAAGACGAAGGCCATGCGCTCGCGCTCGTTGAGCTTGGGGCTGGCAAAGAACTTGCGGCGGATGAGGGCCAGGTACTTGGCACCTGCCAGCACATTGGCATCCAGGTTCTGGATGTTATCGACCCCGACTCGCTGGGCCGCCGCCGGGGTGATCTGCATCAGGCCGGTGGGGCCGCTGCCACTGCGGGCATTGGGTTGCAGGGCTGATTCCTTGAAGGCCAGGGCCGCCAGGTTGAGCCAGTCCATGCCTTGGGCCTCGGCATGTTTTTGCAGTACCGGGCGCAGTTTTTCCAGGCGTTGGCGATCGGCCCGGGCCAACGGATAGTGGACCTGGTACAAACGACGGTAGATCCGCAGGAATGCCGCATCCTGGTTGGAAGGCACCTTGTAGGTCGCCAGGAATCGATCGATGCTCGCCCGTAGCATGGCGGCGTCACGGCGCACGAACCAATACTCGTCAGCCGGCTCGCCGATCAGTACCTGACGGTCCAGGCGCAGCTTGGGCAGGATCTTGCCCCAACGCTCGGCGATGGGTTGCTCGACGATGGTCAAATGGAAAATCCCGCCCTGGACCATTTCCAGGACATCCTCTACAGCCAGGGTGGGATCGACCCATTCGATCTTCACTGGCGGCAGCTTGAGCAGCGCCAGCTTCTGGTTGATCTGGCTCACCGCATCCCCCGCCGCACTGCCGTTGGGCAGGGCCAGGGTCTTGCCGGAGAGTTGCTCCACGCGCGTGTAGCGTTTCTCGCCCTTGATACCCACGAGCAGCAAAGGCACATCGGTACGGATCGGATCGCTGGCGCTGACCGCATGGCCGGCCTGGGGTTCGAGCAACTCCCCAGGCGCCACGAGGTCACCCTCCCCGCGTTGCAGGGCGCCGAGCAGTTGGTCCTTGGCCTTGGGAATGATCTTGAGGGTGATTTCCTGGCCGTCCCGGGCGTGGCCGTTGAGGTATTGTTCGAAGGCACGCAGCCGATGATATTCGACGCCAATGGGTTGCCCCTGGACTTCACCGGAGCTGTTGCGACTCTGGTTGACCAGGACCTTCAACTCCCGACTGCTGCGGATCTGCGCCAGGTCGCGCACCGTGCCCGGAGCCACCGCTTGCACCGGACCGGGCAGCCGCGCTTCGGCCGGCATTGGCAACAACAGCGAACAACACAACAGTAGCAACACCAGGGGACGTGTCATCCACTCTCCGGAAGGAATACTGCGGACCGCCTCCGTGAAAAAACGAGGCTGAGTCGACAGAAACAGAGCGCCTGGGGCGCTGAAAAAGTGCGAAAGACCGGCACAGTGATGGCTTTTATACCAACCCGATGTGTCTCGCGGCCTTAACAGACAGCCTCAACTCTTTGTAGTTCTTGGCTTTTCTTATAAATCTACAGCTCTGATATGCTTTCCGGCCTTTGGGCCGAGGTAGCACCATGCAACTCATCGATATCGGCGTCAACCTGACCAACCCCAGTTTCGCCGACAAACATCAGGCGGTGCTTGAACGCGCCTATGAATCCGGGGTCTGCCAACTGGTCTTGACCGGCACCAGCATCGAGGGCAGCGAGCAGGCCCTGGAACTGTGCGATCACCTCGACGACACTGGCGAGCGGCTGTTTTCCACCGCCGGCATTCACCCCCACAGCGCCAGCGAGTGGACCGCCGACAGCGCCCGGCACCTCAAGGATCTGCTGATGCACAGCCGCGTGCGCGCGGTGGGTGAATGCGGGCTGGATTTCAATCGGGACTTCTCTCCCCGACCGCAGCAGGAAAAGGTCCTGGAAGAACACCTCGCCTTGGCCGTCCAGTTGCAATTACCGGTGTTTCTCCATGAACGCGACGCTGACCAACGCTTGCTGGACATCCTTCGGGATTTTCGCGATCAGTTGCCGGCAGCGGTGGTGCACTGCTTTACCGGTGAAAAAAAGGCGCTGTTCAGTTACCTCGACCTGGACCTGCACATCGGCATCACCGGCTGGATATGTGATGAACGCAGGGGTACGCACCTGCATCCGTTGGTACGCGAGATACCCCGTGGTCGGCTGATGCTCGAAAGCGACGCGCCGTACCTGCTGCCCCGCACGCTGCGGCCAAAACCCAAGAACGGTCGCAACGAGCCGGCCTACCTGACAGAGGTCCTGCGCGAAGTGGCCTTGCACCGGGGTGAAACCCAGGAAGACCTGGCAGCCCACAGCACCGCGTGCGCCCGGGCGTTTTTCGGGTTGCCCACCCTTTCCGAATGAACCCACATCCCCCTGTGGAAGCGGGCCTGCTCGCGAATGCAGTGGATCAGCAAATACGGTAGTGACTGATCCACCGCATTCGCGAGCAAGCCCGCTCCCACAAGGGGTCTGGTTATCTGTTGGTCCCTATCAAAATCCCCGACACCTATATCGTCTGTTGACCCACATCAAAATCCCGTCACCTGAGTAGCGGCAGAATAATGGCACCTTGCCAATGCTGTTTCCGCTATCAGAGAAGACCTTCCATGGGTGCCTGGCTTAGCAATATCTCGTTGAAATACAAATTCTGGGCGGTCAATGCGGTCGCCTTTGTCACTACCCTGCTGCTGGTGCTCTATGCGGTGCACCTTGAACAGCAAGCGCGCAACCTCGCGGCCCAGGCGAACGCCCAGGCCCAGGCACACGTGCTCGCTGCCTGGCCTGCCGGACAACCCTTGCCCAAGGCCGACGGCCTCCTGGAATTGCATCGCGACCAGGTACCGGTGTTCAACGAACAACCGTTGCCTTCACTGGCGCAAACCGATGGCTGGATAGACTTCGATACCGGGTCGCTGCTTGATAACGATCCACTGCTGGGCGCCCAAGTGATCCGTCGAGGTGACGGCCAACAGCTCGCCGTGCTGGCGCAAGGTGTAAGCCTGGGCCAAGTGTTCGGTGAACGCTTCAGCCAATACGCCGTGGCAGTGTTCGTGTTGATGCTGGCGATGCTGGGTGCATCACAGCTGTTGATCCGCTTTTTGCTCAGCCAGCTCAACACGCTCAAAGACGTGATGCTGCATGTGGAAAAAACCGGTGACCTGGCCGCCCGCGTTCCTCTGGCGTGCAAGGACGAAGTGGGTCAGATGGCGGCCGCGTTCAACGCCATGCAGGCCGGTTATCAACGGGTGGTCGACACCGTTGCCAGCACCGCCCGGCAGTTGGACAGTGGTGCGGCGCGTCTGGCATCGAGCATGAACGATGTGCGCCACGGCATGCTGGGCCAGCAAAGCGAAACCGATCAGGCAGCCACGGCGATCAACGAAATGTCCGCCACGGTTTATCACATCGCCCAGCATGCCGGCGCCACCCGCGACCTGTCGAAAACCGCCGACACCCTGGCCGGCAACGGTCACGAAGTGGTAGGCCGGGTGCAACAGTCGATCACCGGGCTGTCTTCGGGTGTGCAGCAGACCGCCGAAATGATCCAGCGCCTGGCCGAAGACAGCCAGAAGATCAACGGCGTGGTCAGCGTGATCCACAGCATTGCCGAACAAACCAATCTGCTGGCCCTGAACGCCGCCATCGAAGCGGCGCGGGCCGGGGAAATGGGCCGGGGTTTTGCCGTGGTGGCCGACGAGGTGCGCAACCTGGCCAAGCGGGTACAGACCTCCACGGATGAAATCACCACCATGGTTTCGGCCCTACAGGCCGGTACTCGGGACGCGGTGGACTTCATGCAGGAGAGTTCGCTCAAGGCCGACGATTGCGTGCAACAAGCCCGCGAGGCCGGCGATGCGCTGGCGCAGATCACCGCAGCGGTGGCACAAATGCGCGAGAGCAACACTCAGATCGCTGTCGCGGCCGAGCAGCAAAGCCACGTCGCCGAGGAAATGAACCGGGCGGTGGTGAGCATTCGCGACGTGACCGAGAACACTGTGCGTCAGACAGTGGATTCAGCCACCACCAGCGATGAGTTGGCAACGTTGGCGGGCGAGTTGAGCAAGGCGATCGGGCAGCTGAAACTTTAGAGCGCTGGCTTGCCCGAGCTCCTACAGATAAGTCCCCTGCCACCACAGCAAGCAAAACTGTATGGCCACCTATCGCGTCGATAGCCAACCGCGATTCGCCGCCCTGTTCGGCCAGGCCTATTCTTGGGTTATTCAGAACTCAAGGAACAGCATCATGGGCAAACGTCACCCCAATCTTCCGGCCTGGCAATGGCGCGCTTACCCTGACAATCATCGCCACCCCACCAACCTGGTGTTGCACCTGATTGCCGTGCCGCTGTTCATCGTCGCGTTTCTGCTGATTGTGTCGGGGGTGTTCAGCTTGAGCCTGGGCGATGTCGCCATCGGCATCATCGGCCTGCTCGCGGCACTGGGCTTGCAGCGTCACGGCCACAGCCTGGAGGCCCAGGCCAGCGAACCGTTCAGCGATCGCAAGGATGCCGTCTCGCGCCTTTTGGTGGAGCAGTTCCTGAC
This sequence comes from Pseudomonas sp. DF11, assembly GCF_058148565.1. Classification (NCBI taxonomy): domain Bacteria; kingdom Pseudomonadati; phylum Pseudomonadota; class Gammaproteobacteria; order Pseudomonadales; family Pseudomonadaceae; genus Pseudomonas; species Pseudomonas sp. DF11. Next base: position 174,260 of record NZ_JBYVYN010000005.1, on the reverse strand, counting down.
TTTTCCGCGGTTCTTTCTCAGCGGTGGCTGGTGGCGCGCCTGGCGGGATCGCCACCGTCACAACCACAAGCCTTAACCGGAACAGCCTTGCCCGCAGCGGCCTTACCCGAAGATGGTGACCGTCTGCCGGCTCATGGCGATCAAGCGGCCATCGGTGCTCCAGAACTTCGCGGCGACATGGCCGTAGCCGTCCTGGGCATGCTCGATCTCAGCCAGGTACTTGCACCAGTCCAGTGTCGTGAGTTCCAGCAGCGGCTGGACGAACTCGATGGTCCAGGTGAGCGTGCTGCCCGGGGCCATTTGCGAAAGGTGGGGCAACAGGGCCGGCGGCCAGGCATCCACCAAAGCCAGGATATGGCTTTCGTTCAGCGGCTCCTCCTGCACATCGCCACGCAAGCGCACCCAGCCACCCATGCTCCGGGACTTATTGCCGCTGAACGGCCAGCCGCCAACGCTCCAGCGCATCGCCAGGTACCGCATGAACTCCGGCGTAGCGCCCTTGACGTAAGGCAGTTCCTGGCATTGCTCCACACTTTTGAATTCCGGCGCGGGGTCGGCCTGCACCGCCACAACGGATGAGCGCGATGCACCGAAACTGCCTTGCAGAACGGTCACCACCTGGCCGTTCTGCACGGCGCGCCCCAACACCTGGCTCACGGCCTTGCCTTCACGCAACACGTCGACTTCGAAACTGACAGGCACATCGGGTTCGACCGGGCCGACAAAGGTAATCGCCAGCGAGCGCACCGGGCGATCCGCCGGCACCTTGGCACGCATCGCTTCATATTGCAGTGCCGCCACCAGCCCGCCAAAACTGGCCCGCCCCTGGCCCCATTCAGGCGGGATGCTCACCGCACCTGGCTGCCGGCGCACGGCATCGATCAAATCGGAAAAGCGCATGACAACCTCGAAAACAGGGAAAAGGATGAAGGGATCTTAACCAGCCCGGGCTGGCGGCACAGGGCTCATTCCGGCCAAAGAGGCTGACAGAAAAGCCGAGGATCTTGAATTGCTTCCCTGTGGGAGCCTGCTCACGATGACGGTGGGCCAACTTGCCTATCTATCGACTGATACACCGCTATCGCGAGCAGGCTCGCTCCCACAGGAGGTAAGTGCAAGATTCAGGACTTTTCGAAGCAACTGGCAATCAGCTTGTCGAGCACCTTGTCGGACTTGGCCTCGGCCTTTTCCATCGTGGCGTGCCAGGTAAGCACACAAGATTGCAGATCGGTTTCCTCCCTGGCCCGGGCCAGCCATTGCCAGCAATCGTGCCAGTCGCCCAGCGCGGCCTGGGCGGACTTGAGCCGTGGCATGGCGGCTTCAGGCAGACGGTCGAGTTCAGGATAAGCTTCGAGGGCGTAGCGCACGCGCTTGATCAGCAGGCGCAACCGGTGACGGTCATGGGCTGGATCGCGCAGGGCTTCGCCAAGTTTCTTCCACTGTTTGTCCAGGCGCTTTTCGATGCGTTTGCGCAAGCCCTTCAGCAGCCCCTCACGCTGGGCGGCGCGAATGAAACGCGGGAAGGCATCGAGGATCATCAGCAACTGCGCCAGTTCAACGCTCGCGGCCACGGCGGGATAGGCATCGGCCATTTGCACCTGGCGTCGTCGCGCGGCCTCGACCTGGCCATGTTGCTCAAGGTAAGCGGCCAGGACTTCCCGGTCGCGCAAGGGCGTGGTCAGGCTGCCAACCGCCGAAGCAGCCGTTTCCAGTTGTTCGACGCCGGGCAATCCGCGCAACGGGCGAAGCAGGCTGCGTAAACGGCGTACCGTGGTCCGCAGGTCATGCAGCGCTTCGCTGTCGGTATGGGCATTCAAGCGGGCCTGACAGGCCAACAGGCGGACTTCCAGGCCCAGTATCCGGGCCACCAGCCGATCGATCATGGGACGTACTCCGTACGCAGCTTCGAGTTGCAAGCTTCAAGCTGCAAGTGAGGAGCGGTGTGTCGCATCCTCTTGCAGCTTGTCGCTTGAAACTTGCAGCTGCTTTTATCCTATCGTCCCGCGCGGGATTCCCGGATGTAGAAACGCGCTTTCTCGGCCTTTTTGGTACAGCCTTCGAATGCTTCGAATTGCTGCTGGGTCTTGGCGCCCGTCAGCAGGGACAGGGCCTTGGAGTAGCTGACGGTGCCGGCAAAACCTTCGGCCTTGGCCAGGTCCAGTTCATGCCAGGCGCTGTCGAGTTGGCTGCCACAGCTGTCACGGTAAGCGGTTTTGCCTGCGCAACCGGCCAGGGCCAGAACCATCAGGGATGCCACCAGGGGCAGGCAGATCCGGGCTTTCATTGATTACACCTCAAGTCAGGAAAACAGTCGTGCTGGTAAGACGGTCGCGCCTGCAAAAAGTGCCAAGGCCCGACCGTGTAAATTCAGTGTGGATGAGAATACGCAAATGCCACGCCGGCGTGTCAAAAAACGACGCTTGCGCCACAACGATTGAGCCAAGCTGTCGATAAGTGCATTGTTGAAACCTGTTCGACAAGAGGCCGGGTCATGACAAAACGTGTCGCATTGGTATTGGGTTCCGGAGGCGCCCGGGGCTATGCCCATATCGGGGTGATCGAAGAAATCGAACGACGTGGCTACGACATCGCCTGCGTCGCCGGGTGTTCCATGGGGGCCGTCGTGGGCGGGATCTATGCCGCGGGCAAGCTCAAGGATTACCGCAACTGGATCGAGAGCCTCGATTACCTGGACGTGCTGCGCCTGGTGGACGTCAGCTTCCGCCTCGGAGCAATTCGTGGCGAGAAGGTCTTCGGGCAGATTCGCAAGATTGTCGGTGAGCTCAACATCGAAGATTTGCGCATCCCCTATACCGCCGTGGCCACCGACCTGACCAACCAGCAGGAAATCTGGTTCCAGGAAGGTTGCCTGCATCAGGCAATGCGCGCCTCGGCGGCGATTCCCAGCCTGTTCACGCCAGTGATGCAAGGCAACCGCATGCTGGTGGATGGCGGCCTGCTCAATCCGTTGCCGATCGTGCCGGTGGTGTCGAGCCACTGCGACCTGATCATCGCGGTCAACCTCAACGCCACCAACCAGAAACAGTACCGCTTACCGGTGATCCCGCGCCCCGCCGCATTCAGGCGCCGCTTCGACACCCTGGTCAGTTCCCTGGGTTCGCGCCTGCCGTTTCGCCGCAAGCAGGCCGAACAGTTGTTGCTGCTGGAACAGGAAGCCTTGAAGGCCGAAGCGGCGGACATCAACCCATGGATCGACTCGGCCGAGCCCGAAGGCCAACAACCGGCTGCCGCGCCAGAGAACGAAGGCGCACCAAAATCCGCTACCGGCTCGTTCATCATCGACAACGTCGGCCCGGCCTCGTTGCTGGATTTGATCAACCAGAGCTTCGAAGTGATGCAGACCTCGCTGGCCCAGTACAAGATCGCCGGTTATCCGCCGGATGTGCTGATCAACGTGCCCAAGCGGGTGTGCCGGTTCTTCGAGTTCTACAAGGCGCCGGAGTTGATCGCGTTGGGACGGGAGATTGCCAGCGATACGCTGGATCGGTATGAGAGTGACCAGAACTGAATGTGATCGCAGGCCTCCTGTGGAGAGGGGATTTAGCGAAACGTCGCACTGCCCCGCTGGGCTGCGAAGCAGCCCTAAAACCTGAACACTCGGTGCGTCAGATAAAAATCATGTCTGAAGCTTTTTTGGGGCTGCTTCGCAGCCCAGCGGGGATAAATCCCCTCGCCACAACAGTGCTTGGCTTGAAACTTTGGCTAAACAGCACCCTCCCCCAACAACCGATACCCCACCCCCGCCTCGGTCGCAATGAACCGCGGCCGGGTCGGGTCGTCGGCCAGTTTCTGGCGCAGGTGACCGATCACGATCCGCAGGTAATGACTGTCCTCGGTGTGGGTCGGGCCCCAGATATCCTTGAGCAGTTGCTGCTGGGTGATGACCCGTCCCGGGTGCCGCGCCAGTTGCGCGAGCACGGCGTACTCCTTGCGGGTCAGGGCCACTTCGGTGCCGTCCAGCAGTACCCGCCGATATGCCAGGTCCACCGTCAGCGGGCCGAACTTCAGCGCGGCTTCCTGTGACTCGCCCACCGGGGCCTGGCGCAACAAGGCACGGACGCGGGCAAGGAATTCCTGGATGCCGAACGGCTTGGTCACGTAATCATTGGCGCCGTTGTCCAGCGCCTCGACTTTCTGCGCTTCGCTGGCCCGCACCGAGAGTACCAGCACCGGCACCGCCGACCATTGACGAAACTCGCGCAACACCTGTTGGCCATCCATGTCCGGCAGCCCCAGGTCAAGTACCAGCAGATCAGGCTTGTTCAGCGCCGCCTGGGCAAGCCCTTCAGCGCCGGTGCCGGCTTCCAGCACCTTGTAGCCCTGGGAGCTCAGGCTGATGCGCAGGAATTTGCGGATCTGCGGTTCGTCATCGATGACCAAAAGGGTCGCGGTCTGGCTCATTGGGTTCGTTCGTTACAGTCAGGTGGAAAGGCAAGCAGGGCACAAAAGAGTATCGCAACCCGGCTCAAGCTTCATCGTCCATGCCCGGTTGTGCCTGCAAGGGCAGGTGCAATGTGATGCAGGTGCCACGCCCGTCGAGGCCATCGTCCACGCTGATGCGCCCGCCATGGGCACCGACCATGCCCTGGCAGATCGCCAAGCCCAACCCCGTACCCTGCCCGCCCCGATCACCGCGCGCGGCGGTATAGAACATGTCGAAGATTTTCTCCCGCTCTTGTTCAGGGATCCCAGGCCCCTCGTCGGCCACGGCAAAAAACACTTCGCTGTCTGTCGCCCCGGCGCTCAAAAGCAACCGCCCTTGGGTCGGCGAGAATCGCGCAGCATTCTCCAGCACGTTCACCAGGGCCTGCTCGATCAATGCCGCATGGACGTACAGCAAGGGCAACTCAGCGGGCACCTCGACACTGAGCGCCAGCGGTGCCAACACCGCCCGCAGGCGGTTCAGCGCGCTGCCGACGATGTCGGCCGGGGCCACCCAGTCCCGCGCCAGCTTCAGGGCACCGTGGCCCAGGCGAGTCATGTCCAGCAGGTTCTGGATGTAACGATCCAGCCGCTCGGCTTCATCGCGGGTGCCTTCGAGCAGTTCGCGACGATCGGCCAGCGGGATCGCCTCCCCCAATGCCAGCAGGCTGTCGATGCTGCCGCGCATGGCCGTCAGCGGCGTGCGCAGATCGTGGGACACTGAAGCCAGCAAGGCACTGCGCAGTTGCTCGGTTTCGCCATGCAGACGCGCGGCCTCCAGATCCTGGGCCAGTTGCGCCCGAGCCAACGCCTGGGCCAATGGTTGACTGAGGGCCGCCAGCAAACGCCGGCGCTGGCCACTCAAGGGCTTGCCTTCTTTCGGGCACACGCCCAACAAGGCCAGCGGCCCGCCCTCCGCCGACAATGGCCACCACCACCAACGCCCGGACGGCAGCGTTCCGGTACCAGCTCCGGCCGGCTGATCGTGCTGCCAGGACCAGTCGGCTGCCGCGCGCTCGGCCTCGGTGAACGTCAAGGGCTCACCGCTCTCGACTTTCCAATCGCCCTGGCCGTCGCGGTTGAGCAGGCACAGTTGCAGGTCGTGCCAACCGTTGAGGTGCTGCGCTGCGGCGCTGATCACCGCCTGGCGGTCGGTGGCGGCGGTGAGTTTGCGCGATAGGTCGAGCAATTCGCCGGTTTCCTGCTGGGTGTCACGCAGGGCCTGCAACTGGCGTCGCTGGCGCGCGGCAAGGTTGCCGGTCAGGGCTGCCATGAGCAGGAAAAACACCAGTGTCAGCACATCTTCTTCGCGCTGAATGGTGAAAGAAAAATTCGGCGGGATGAACAGAAAGTCATAAGCCAGGAACGACAGCGCCGCGCAGGCCAGCGCCGGGCCGAGGCTGCTGCGTACCGCCACCAGCAACACCGCCATCAGGAACACCAGGGAGATATTGGGCAACGCCAGCAGCCCCGAGATCCCCCAGGCCAGTGCACTGGCCGCCACGGTTGCCAGCAACGCCAGCACATAATCGAACCCGGTCTGGACAGCTGTTGAGCGTACGCGGGCGGGACGCGGTTGCTCATCGCTGTCCAACACGTTGATTTCCAGGCCCCGGGCATCGCGCAGCAGACGCGACGCGAGGCCGCCGCCAAACAGCCGTCGGCGCAGGCGTGGCCGAGACTGGCCTACCAGCACCAGCGTGGCGCGCCGTTCGCTGGCATGCTGGATCAGCGTCCTGGCCACTTCACCGGCCCGCAGCAGCACCACTTCGCCACCGAGGCGTTCGGCCAGTTGCTGGGCATTCTGCAAGCGCTGGCGCGAGGCCTCGTCACGGGCGCTGCCGTTGTCCACATGCACCAGGCTCCACGGCAGATGTCGACGCTGGGCAACGCGGCTGGCATGGCGCACCAGCCGTTCAGCCTGGACGTCACCGTCCACCCCCACCAGCAAGCGTCCGCGCACCGCCGGCGCGGCCTGGCCCAGTTGTCGATAGCCCAGGGCCAGATCGTTGTCGACCTGGGCGGCGGCGGTCTGCATGGCCAGCTCACGCAACGCGGTCAGGTTGGTCTGGGTGAAGAACGCATCGATTGCCGCCCGGGCCTGCTCTGGCACGTAGACCTTGCCATCGCGCAGGCGCTCCAGTAGCTCGCGCGGTGGCAGGTCGATCAGCAGCAGCTCATCGGCTTCCTGCAGGACCCAATCGGGCAATGTCTCGCGCACCTGCACACCGGTGATGCCGCGCACTTGGTCGTTGAGGCTTTCCAGATGCTGAACGTTGACGGTGGTATAGACATCGATGCCCGCCGCGAGCAGCTCTTGAATGTCCTGCCAGCGTTTGGCATGGCGACTGCCGGGCGCGTTGCTATGGGCCAGTTCGTCCACCAGGACCAGGGCTGGCCGGGCCGCAAGCAAACCGTCGAGGTCCATTTCCTCGAGCATCACACCGCGATATTCCGAGCGCACCAATGGCTGCTGCGCCAGGCCGCCGAGCAGCGCTTCGGTTTCACTTCGGCCATGCGTCTCCACCACCCCGGCGATGACCTTCACACCTTGACGCAGTTGGCTGTGGGCCGCTTGCAACATGGCGTAGGTCTTGCCCACGCCTGGGGCCGCGCCCAGAAAGACCTTGAGCCGGCCACGGTCGTTGCGGGGCAGATTGGCTAACAGTGCGTCGGCGCGGCCGGAGTCGCTCATGGCGTGGAAATCTCTTTCAAATATTGATCAAACACTCTGTGGGGGGCCGGGCCTGTGGGAGCAAAGCCGGCTCGCGATCAAGGCGACACGGTTCAACGGATGGACCGCGTTATCGTTCATCGCGAGCAAGCTTTGCTCCCACTGGCTTTGCTCCCACAGGCGCCACTCTCACAGGTTTTTACAGTTTTTCCAGGGCCAGGTTCAGCGCCACCACATTCACTACCGGTGGTCCCACCAAGGGTTGCTCGATGTTGTCGTCGAGCAATTGCTGCAAGGTCGAGGACGGCAGGTTGCGCGCGGCGGCGACACGCGCCAGTTGATAGGCAATCGCCGCTGGAGGCAAGTGCGGATCCAGCCCGCTGGCGGAGGTGGTCAGCAATGCCAGCGGCACCGGGCCCTGACCGGGCACCTGGAGTTTGCGGGCGTCATCGATCACCCGTGTGGCCAGGGCCGGATTGCTCGGGGAAAGATTGCTGGCGCCGCTGGCGACCGTGGCAAAGGCACCGGCCGATGGCCGTGGATGAAACCAGGCATCGCCGGTGAAATCCTGGGCGATCAGCGTCGAGCCACGAACCTTGCCGGCGGCATCGACGATCAGGCTGCCGTTGGCCTGGACGGGAAAAGCGACTTGCGCCACGCCGGTGACCACCAATGGATACGCGACACCGGTGATTAGGGTCATCAGCAATAGCAGGCTCAAGGCCGGGCGAATTAATGTGGACATCCAGAATTCCTCAGTTGAAAACACATCGGTGGCATTAACAGGCTCAAACCAAACCCAATGCCGTCAGCAACATATCGATCGCCTTGATCCCCACGAACGGCACCACGATCCCGCCCAGGCCATAGATCAACAGATTGCGCCGCAACAACGCCGCCGCGCTTGCCGCTTGCACTCGCACGCCGCGCAGGGCCAGGGGGATCAGCACGACGATGATTAAGGCATTGAAGACAATGGCCGACACGATCGCGCTCTGCGGGCTGCTCAGGTGCATCACGTTCAACACGCCGAGCTGTGGATAAATCGAGGCGAACAATGCCGGCAGGATCGCGAAGTACTTGGCGATGTCATTGGCGATGGAAAAGGTGGTCAACGCCCCACGAGTCACCAGCAACTCCTTGCCGATCTGCACCACATCCAGCAGTTTGGTCGGGTCGCTGTCGAGGTCGACCATGTTGGCCGCCTCTCGCGCCGCTTGCGTGCCGTCGTTCATCGCCATGCCAACGTCAGCCTGGGCCAGGGCCGGGGCATCGTTGGCACCGTCGCCGCACATGGCCACCAGTCGACCGTCATTTTGCTCATGACGGATGCGCGCCAGTTTTTTCTCCGGCGTGGCCTCTGCCAGTACGTCATCAACACCCGCCTCGGCGGCAATCGCAGCGGCGGTCAACGGGTTGTCACCGGTGACCATCACCGTGCGAATCCCCAACTTGCGCAGCTCGGCGAAACGCTCGCGGATGCCGGGCTTGACCACGTCCTTCAAATGAATGGCACCCAACAGCTTGCCATCGACACACACCAGCAATGGCGTGCCACCGCTCTGGGCAATCTTGTCGACTTCCCGGGCCAGCGCTGACGGCAACTCGGTTTTCGCCAGACCGATAAAGCTCAGCAGCGAATCCACGGCGCCCTTGCGATAAACGCGTCCTTGATAATCGACACCAGACAACCGGGTTTCCGCGCTGAACGGCACTGCGGTCAACACGTCGAGGCTTGGTTCGGGTTGCGCATGCAAGCCTCGCAGGTACTCGACGATAGACTTACCCTCGGCCGTGTCATCGGCCAACGAAGCGAACAGCGCGCCTTCGGCCAGCTCTTTGCTGCTCACCCCTGGAGCGGCGTAGACCGCCGTACAGCGACGGTTGCCAAAGGTGATGGTGCCGGTCTTGTCCAGCATCAGCACGTGCACGTCCCCCGCCGCTTCGACCGCTCGGCCGGATTTGGCGATTACGTTCAGGCGCACCAACCGGTCCATCCCGGCGATGCCGATGGCCGACAGCAGCCCGCCGATGGTAGTGGGAATCAAGGTAACCAGCAGCGCCACCAGAAACACCAGCGGCAGGCTGGCGTTGGCGAAATGGGCGAACGGTTGCAGCGTCACCACCACCAACAGGAAGATCAGTGTCAGGCCGATCAGCAGGATATCCAGCGCCACCTCGTTCGGGGTCTTCTGGCGCTTGGCGCCTTCGACCAAGGCGATCATGCGGTCCAGGGTGGACTCGCCGGGATTGCTGGTGATGCGCACCAGCAGCCAGTCGGAGACCAGCCGCGTATTGCCGGTGACGGCCGAGCGATCACCACCGGACTCGCGAATGACCGGCGCCGATTCGCCAGTGATCGCCGCCTCATTGACCGCGGCGATGCCTTCGATCACTTCACCGTCGCCGGGGATCATGTCGCCGGCCTCGACGCGCACCACATCGCCCTTGCGCAGACGGGTGGCGGGAATCATTTCAAACCCGTTGGCGGTCTGGCGACGAGCCTGGAGCCCTTCGCTGCCGGCCTTGAGGCTGTCGGCCCGGGCCTTGCCGCGACCTTCGGCCAACGCTTCGGCAAAGTTGGCGAACAGCACGGTGAACCACAGCCACAGGGCAATTTGCGCGGCCACGAACGTCGGCACGGCGCTGTCGGGGATCAAGCACAACACGGTGGTGAGGATCGCGGTCAGCTCCACCACCAACATCACCGGCGCGCGGTGCAACTGGCGTGGATCGAGCTTGACAAAGGCTTGCACCAACGCTGGCCGCCAGAGGGCCGACAGGTGGGTCTTCGGTTGTTCCGGTGCCTTGACGGCGACGGTTTTGCTCATCGGCATATTCATCATCAGGTCCTCAGAAGCCCATGCTCAGGTGTTCGGCAATCGGCCCCAGCGCCAGGGTCGGCAGGAAGGTCAAACCGCCCACCAGCAGAATGGTCACGGTCAACAGGGTCACGAACAGCGGGCCGTGGGTTGGAAAGCTGTTCTGGCCAATCGGCGCGGTCTTCTTCAAGGCCAGGCTACCGGCCAACGCCAGCACCGGCAGGATGTAGCCGAACCGGCCGATCAACATGCCCAGGCCCAGCATCAGGTTGTGGAACGGTGTGTTGGCGCCAAAACCACCGAATGCCGAACCGTTGTTCGCCCCCGCCGAGGTGTAGGCGTACAACAACTGGCTGAAACCGTGAGCACCCGGATTACTCACGGCAGCGGCAGGCCCGGGCAGGCTCGCGGCGACAGCCCCCAGCACCAGCACACTCACGGGCATCACCAGCAAGGTTGCCACCAACAGTTGCACTTCTCGTGCGCCGAGCTTCTTGCCCAGGTATTCCGGAGTACGTCCGATCATCAAGCCGGCCAGGAACACCGCAATCAGCACGTTCAACAGCATGCCGTAGAGCCCGGCGCCGACGCCGCCGAAGATCACCTCGCCGACCATCATGTTCACCAGCGACACCATGCCACTGAGCGGGTTGAGGCTGTCGTGCATGGCGTTGACCGAGCCATTGGATGCTGCCGTGGTGGTCACCGACCACAGGACCGTGGCGGTGGTGCCGAAGCGTGTTTCCTTGCCTTCCAGCGGTGCGGTTTGCTCGACGATCGGGTTATTCAGGGCTGGGTTGGGCTGATACTCGGCCCACAGCGATGTGGCGCCGCCGATCAAGAACAGCACGAGCATGCAAGCGATGATCGCCCGGCTCTGGCGCAGGTCCTTGACGTAATGGCCGAAGGTGAACACCAACGCGACGGGAATCAGGATGATCGAGGCGAGTTCAAACAGATTGCTCCAGGCCGTCGGGTTCTCGAACGGATGCGCCGAGTTGACGCCGAAGAAACCGCCACCGTTAGTGCCCAATTGCTTGATCGCGATCTGGCTGGCAGCCGGCCCCAGCGGGATGACCTGGTCAGCGCCCTGCATCGTGACCCCGTGCACATAGTGCGCGAAGGTTTGCGGCACGCCCTGCCACACCAGGAACAGCGCCAGCAGCAGGCACAGCGGCAACAACCCGTAGAGGGTGGCGCGGGTCATGTCGGCCCAGAAGTTACCCAGCGTCGCGGCGGACTTGCGCCCGATTCCGCGACAAAGCGCCACGAGCACCGCCAGGCCGGTGGCGGCGCTGACAAAATTCTGCACAGTCAGGCCGACCATCTGGCTCAGGTAGCTCAGGGAGGCTTCACCGCTGTAGGACTGCCAGTTGGTGTTGGTCATGAAACTCACGGCTGTGTTGAAGGCCTGGGTCCATTCCATGCCGGGCAGTTGCTCGGTATTGAGGGGCAGATATCCTTGCAACAGGAGAATCGCAAACAGCAATACAAAACCGGCCAGGTTGAACACGAGCAAGGCCAGGGTGTATTTCTGCCAACTCTGCTCAGCAGTGGGATCGACTCCCGCCAGGCGATAGCAACCGCGCTCCACCGGGCCGAGGATCGGTGAAAGCCAAGTGCGCTGGCCTTCCATCACCCGATAGTAAAAACGCCCCAGGAACGGTGCCGGAATCAGCACCAGGGCGAAAAAGGCGAGAATCAGCCCGAAGTCATAACCGTGCATAGCCGCTCCTAGTTCCGATCTGCGCGCAACAGCGCAACCAGCAGATAAATGAACAGCGCCACTGCCAGCAGCAGCGACACCCCGTCCAGAACATTCATGGGATTTCTCCGTGGTACGGCGTCGTGCCGTGTGTGGAGTGATTGTCGGCAGGGAGGCTGTAAAGGAACGAGATCGAGAGAGGGGGTGGGGGATAAAGAATCTGTAAAAAAAAGAACTTATGGCGTTGTTATGGCGGCGATCGGGAGGGCCTCTTCGCGAGCAAGCCCGCTCCCACACTGGACTTGCGGTGAGCAGTCGATTTCATGCACACCGCAAATCCAGTGTGGGAGCGGGCTTGCTCGCGAAGGCGGCATCATCAGCGCCAACGCCCTCAACTGGCGCACAATAGGGGCACATCAAGCAAGGAACATCCCCGATACGACAAGATTTCACCCATTACGACTGCTCTAGCCGCCCTGGCACGCCCACTGCACTGCCCTCCCCCAGCGCTTTTGCTATGGATCGAGGGGAGCCACCGATGAACACACAACTCAAACCCACCCTGGGCACCCTGCATTTATGGGGCATTGCCGTCGGCCTGGTGATTTCCGGCGAGTATTTCGGCTGGAGCTACGGCTGGGGCGTGGCCGGGACACTCGGGTTCCTGGTGACATCCTTCATGGTGGCGGCCATGTACACCTGCTTCATCTTCAGCTTCACCGAGCTGACCACCGCCATTCCCCATGCCGGCGGGCCGTTTGCCTATAGCCGAAGGGCCTTTGGTGAAAAAGGCGGGTTGATCGCCGGGCTGGCGACGCTGATCGAATTCGTCTTCGCGCCACCGGCCATCGCCCTGGCCATCGGCGCCTACCTGAACGTGCAGTTCCCAGCCCTGGACCCGAAACACGCGGCGGTCGGGGCCTATATCGTGTTCATGGTCCTGAACATCCTCGGGGTGAAACTGGCGGCTACCTTCGAACTGATCGTCTGCGTGCTCGCCGTCGCTGAATTGCTGGTGTTCATGGGCGTGGTCGCACCCGCGTTCAGTTTCAGCAACTTCGCCTTGAACGGCTGGGCCGGCTCCGATGCGTTCGGTGCTCCAGCGATCGCCGGGATGTTCGCCGCGATTCCCTTCGCCATCTGGTTCTTCCTGGCCATCGAAGGCGCGGCCATGGCCGCCGAAGAAGCCAAGGACCCGAAACGCACGATTCCCAAGGCCTACATCAGCGGCATCCTGACCCTGGTAGTCCTGGCCATGGGCGTGATGTTCTTCGCCGGCGGCGTCGGCGATTGGCGCACCCTGTCGAACATCAACGATCCGCTGCCCCAAGCCATGAAAACCGTGGTCGGCGAAAGCTCCGGCTGGTTGCACATGCTGGTGTGGATCGGCCTGTTCGGCCTGGTGGCGAGTTTCCACGGCATTATCCTTGGCTATTCGCGGCAATTCTTCGCCCTGGCCCGCGCCGGCTACCTGCCCGCCTCTCTCGCCAAACTGTCCCGTTTCCAGACCCCGCACCGGGCCATCATCGCCGGTGGGCTGATCGGCATCGCAGCGATCTACAGCGACGGCCTGATCAACCTCGGCGGCATGACCCTGACCGCGGCGATGATCACCATGGCCGTGTTCGGCGCCATCGTCATGTACATCATGAGCATGCTCAGCCTGTTCAAGCTGCGTAAAACCGAACCCAACCTGGAACGCACCTTCCGGGCGCCGGGTTATCCGCTTGTACCCGGCATCGCCCTGGTATTGGCCGTGATTTGCCTGGTGGCGATGGCTTGGTTCAACGCCTTGATCGGGCTGATTTTCCTCGGTTTCATGGCAGTGGGTTTCGTCTACTTCATCCTCACCGCGCAACTGCGTGCAGACGCTCCCGCCGATGCGATGCTGACCGGGCTTTGAGGTGAAGCCGACCGAACGGGCGTAGTATTGAACCACTGCGAACAACCTTCGCTCATAAGTGGTAGGTGCGATGGGGCGGCGAAATGCTCGCCCGCCCATCGCCCCTTCAAGGAGAGCCCTATGCCCTGGTATGCCTGGTTGATTCTGATTGTTGCAATCGGCTCGATCGTTGGTGGTCTGATGATGCTGCGCGACACGGCCAACAAGGTCGAACTGACGGACGAACAGCGCAAGCGTGTTGCCGAGCGCAATGCGGAAATGGATGCGAAGGAGGCCAAGGATCGTTGACTACCTGGCTTGCTCAGCACCTTTGTGGCGAGAGGATTTATCCCCGCAGGGGCGAGCAGCGCCCCCCCTTTTGGGGCTGCTGCGCAGCCCAGCGGGGATAAATCCCCTCGCCACAAAAAGCCAGCTTTGGCTACATCACTCTTCCCAGTCCGCCTTGGCAATGTGCAAGCCATGCAACCCCTTGTACGCCGCCCGCTCAGGCTGGCTCCAGCCCTGCAGCAATGAATCCTCCAACCGATAGATCTCCACACCCAACGGACGACAGACGCTGAGGGGATCCTGCGCATCCGGCCCCCACATCGCCAACGACAGATCACCACCCGGGCAGGTGGACAGGGCACACAACAGATCGATCTCGGCAAAAAACTCCAGGTGATCCCCCTTCTGCGCCGGACAGGCCTTCATGAAGTACATGTCGTCATGATTAAGCCCCGTGCACTGGAAAATATTCAGCACGTCGTGCACATCGAACTCAGTCAGGCCGTGGGGCAGCACCGCACGGGTCAGGTTCGAGTGGCAATGATGGTGGAAATCCTCACCAGTGAGCATCTTGTTCACATACGGATCGCAGCGCGTACCCAGCAGATCGTGCAGCCGACCACCATGTTCGTCGATGCCGTATCCGGCGAGGCTGTCATCGGTGATAGTCACCAATGGCCGCAGGAATGGCAGGTTCGACCACAACCGATCATGGGTACTGACGTGGGCGCCCTGAAGCTGACGCGTGCGCGCCGCCCACAGGCGTTCCCGCGGATCGTGGGCGTTCCAGACGTTAAAGTCCCCCACCTGCGGCCCCACGGGTGTGGTGACGCGGAACACATGACCGGCGGGTACGTGCCAAGCGCGGCCGGTGCGGATGGGGACCTCGAACTGTTCGATCAGCGTGCGCTTGTCCTGCTGGGTGCGAATGCGGTCGTAGAAGGGTTTGTCCACCTGCAGGGCTGAGCCTTTGCTGACCTGGTAGGCGGCTGGGTAGTCTTTGTACATGACGCGGATCCTTGATCAGTGGTGATGGGTGGAAGCCAGCAGCTGTAAAAGCAGTTGCTCGGCATCGTCGAGGTAAAGGCTCATGGCTTCATGAGCTGCAAGCTTGTCGCCCTCGGCCAGCGAATCATGGATGTTCCGGTCACGGGCCAGCCACGGTGCCTGGAAACGCGCCTCATCGGGCGCGGAACTAAATACCAGGCGCAGTTGGGCAACCACATTGATGAAAAACTCATCAAGTAACGGACTGCACATCAATCCAACGATGTGCTGATGGAAGGCCAGGCCATGGGTACCGACTGAACGCCAGTCCTCACGCTCGCGAGCCAAATCCGCAGCTTCGAGGGCTTCGAGCATCCGGTCGGATTGATACTCGCGCAATGGCTGGCTACCCAGGATGGCTTGCAGCTCCAGAGTGCGGCGGACCTTGAACAGATCTCGCACGTCATCGACACCTAACCTGCGCACCATCACTCCTTTGTTGCGCACGTAACGGGTCAACCCTTCCTGGCCCAAGCGGTGTAACGCTTCGCGAATGGTGTTGCGGGAGGCGTTGTAGGCCGAAACCAGGTTGTTCTCTACCAGCGCCATGCCTGGCAGCAGGCGGCCGCCGATGATATCGGCACGTAACTCAAGGGTGATCTGGTCGGCGAGACCAAGGCCATCGTTCATACTCGATACCCCGAATTGTTCAACAATCGATGGCTATCGAATAATCACTTTTCATGCCAGGTTCAATCACGCCTGCGTTTCGCAGAGCTTGCTCACGTTCACCCTGCCGAAGTCAAACCGGCTGGAAAGCGCGGACCGGTCATTGCGACCGGTCTCTTTTCCCACCAACGGCCTCCGGGCGACCGTAATCAAGGCCAGTATCATTCAGAGCTTGCCGAAATTGACACAGCAATAACCTTTGTCATCTTTTTCCTGCACTTCCCTGAATGGATACGGTACCCATTCGCATCGGGTGATCAGCCCCGGACTGTTCAGTCCTTTTAGAAACGGCAACAACTTGCCATTACTCAAGTCGCCGCCATAACCAATTTCAGACACATAGAGCACGTGGATCGGTTGCTTATCGCGCAGATAGGCAAAGTATGTCATGTGATCAACGACAACATTCTCTGCTGACTGCGTAGGAATATTGCATGACGCCCCCAATTTTGTAATTGAATCCAAATGAGGTTGTACACCAAGTACCGAAATCGACAGTGGTTGCCCAGGCAAGCTTGCCTGGGTAAAGGCTGCATTACCAACGATGCCTGGCGTAACGAGTGCCGATAATGTCACCAGCGACGCCATCGCCAGGATCAATAGAAGTGAATAAGCAGCTACTACAAATGCATTGTTCAGCTTCGCTGCGCGCCGGGTATGCATCAATAGCGCCGCGATGATGATGGAAATAGGCACGAATTGAATGCCTGCGTAGAAATTCTGGATATTGTAAAAGAATGCGTTGACCCCATTTGCCGCAGCCAACAACAGCGCCAACACCACCGGGGCAGTGATTCGTCGGCGAAGCACTTGCAAGAAAAACACCACAATACTTAGAACGTGAGTCGCAATGATAAATGCGTACAGGACGTACTTAATGACCAAGTTAAGAAATGGCAACGCTGCAAAGCTATCCGTCATCGGTGGCAGCCAACCGGACTGGTAAGTGTCATTAAAGGTCAGGTGCAGCAACATCCGTTCAGGAAAGCTTATTAAATTGTTATACGCAGCACTGATGAACTCATAGGGTGCACTGAACAGCATGCCCGGCAATAGGGTGTTGGCCGCTAGCAACTGTTGTATATGGGGAGCGTCCTGGCACCTTCCCAGTGCGCTGAAATACAGGAAGACTTGAACGCACAGGGCAAGGACGAATAGCAGCAGGCCATAGCGAACCACTTTATGATAGGTAGCCGTCGCCGACCAGACGGCCGCCAGCGCGAACGGCATGTAAAACAGGCTTTTGGGGTGAGCATAGAAAAAGAAAGACAGCAGGAAGGCCAGCCCTATAGCCATTGCTGCTTGGGCACGTGGAGACGTTCGTTTCTCCAAGAACAGCGCAGACAAGCAAAGCACCAGAATCGCCAGCACCAAAAGATGCTCAGGACGCGACATAACCCACAAAAAAGGCAGGGCACCCAGCGACGCGACTGCGGCTAATCCAGTAAAACGCTGGAGCCCTGATCCTGAGTCGGGTGTTTGTCGCAAGCACCAATAAGCCAGCAAACCGAACCAGATCAGTGCTAAAACAATACCGCTTACCCTCAGGCCAAGCGGTCCCAGTTGGCCGTACACAGCCGACAGCAACATCGCAGCCGGGTAAAATATCCAAGCGACCGCTCGCCCGACGGTGGCGGTGCATTGTGGATACAGGGTAACGGCGTTGCCTTCCTCAAGAAAAAGCCGCGCAATTCTGAACTTTGTTACCACCTCATCGGAATAGATCGGGAGAAATATCCCACTCAGTAATACTGCAAAAAATATTATCAGGTGAAGGATCTGGATTTTTCTTATTACCACTTCTCTCATTAATCAACATCCGGTCGAATCAAGATGGACTGTCCATCTTCGTCAATAGAGGCTTACTCGTCGGCGCCGATGATAGCCGAATCCCGACACCGAACCTATCATGTGCCCGTCGAGGCCCTACTGTTCGGCGTGATATCCATTCGAGGTAACGCATCGAACATCAACCTGGCCCGTCTCCAATTGAAGAAACATCAGGCTCCCCGTGCCGTGACACCTCCTCCTCCATGGCTTAAAATCCTCCCCTTTTTCCAAGGATCCACTGAGGCTCCATCAATGCCTGCTTGAAGTCGAGCAACGCCGGTGACAGGTCAAGCCTGACGCCCCGCCCAATCGGTTGCAACCTGGCGTGCACGGCCAAGCGGAAAGCAACGAATCTACACGCCCGTAACATCCATGCAGGACGCATCGGCAGCCTGTGTCATCGTTCAATCCAATGGTCAGGATGAAGCTCAAGGTGATCGATAAAACCGTTTCAGTTAGCTTGGTGGTACCCGTTTATAAGAGCATGAGTACGCTCCCAGAGTTTTACGCACGCGCACAAGCAGCCCTTGGGCAGATTTGCGACGACTGGGAGATCATTCTGGTGGACGATGCGAGCCCGGATCAGACGTGGTTTGCCGCCCTCGCGCTCCACGAACAGGATCCACGGGTCAAAGTCATTCGCTTCGCAAAGAACAAAGGACAACAACACGCCACCCTGTGTGGTATCAGCTACGCACGCAAACGCTATGTCGTAACGATTGACGATGACCTGCAGTGTTTTCCTGAGGACCTGTCACTCTTCATCGACCAGCTTCAGGCTGGCAAGCACGTCGTAATTGGCAAGATACCGATGGCCGAAAAACAGCACAGTGCCTGGCGTAACCTGGCCTCCTGGCTTAACCAGAAACTGGTTAGCAAGGTGTTGGGCAAACCAACCGATTTCGGCCTTTCGAGCTACAGGGCGATGAGCCAGCAAGTGGCGAAACAGCTGGCCAGGTATCAAGGGTCACATCCCCATATCGCCGCGATGTTGTTCAACTCGGTGCCCATCAGCATGATGGCGAATGTAACCATCCGTCACGCACCACGCGCCGACGGCGGTCCGAGCACCTACACCTTGGGCAAGATGTTCAAAACGCTGTCGTTCCTTATTATCAATTATTCACTTCTGCCATTGCGCTATGTGGTGATCTGGGGCTTCATGGTCAGCGCGTCGAGCATTCTCTTCGCCGGATTCGTGCTGCTACGCACCCTCCTGACTGATCATATCGTACCCGGCTGGGCGTCACTGGCTATCCTCGTGTCCTTTCTCGCCGGTAACATACTCCTGGCTTTGGGCGTGCAGGGTGAATACCTCGGCAGGTTGGTAGAAAACGCAACTCATCTTAGCCAGTTTCCAATTATCGAAGAGCACGTGGATTAATAATGGCCTCCACCTACCAAGTCACGGATTATTTTCCAGCTCAAGATATTTTGAATAGTGCTTTGTTTACGCACCTCGACGAAATTGAAGCACAGGCTCCGGGCGCGTTGGTGTATTGTCAGAACATTCATTACCTGCATAAAGCACTGGCCGCCGTCAACGTGGCCTGTATCCTTTGCCCCGACAATCTGAGAGATGAAGTACTGGACACAGAAAAGACAATTGTATTCTGTGTCGACCCCCGCACCTCTTTTTTCCGTCTCTACAATCGTTTCAACCAGGATGCGGGATGCGCAATCTTGCCTCCCCCCATCATCGGAGACAATTGCAGACTACATCCCAGCGCCGTTATCTCGCCATTGGCCAGACTGGGCAACAACGTCGAAGTTTCAGCGAATGTTGTCATTGAAGGCCCTGTCGAGATCGGAGACAACGTTTTCATCGGTTCGAATGCCGTAGTGGGCGCTGAGGGTCTCATCACCCTGCGCAACGACGACGGCACGCTGATGATGGTCAAGCATCAAGGTGGAGTACGCATCGGATCGGGCTGCCAAATACTCGCTGGCGCGGTGATCGCGCGTTCATTGTTCCAGCGCCCCACCACCATCCACGATAACTGCCAGATTGGCATCATGAGCAATATTGGTCACGGCGCGGTGATTGGCGAAAATTGCGTGGTTTCCGGTAACACCGTGATCGCCGGGCGCTCTCGTTTGGGGGCAGGCGTATGGGTCGGCGCCTCCTGCTCCATCGCCCAGGGTCTTGTGATCGGGGACGCGGTACAAATAAAAATGGGCTCGGTGGTCATCAGCGACGTCGCCCCCGGTAGCGTTGTGTCCGGAAACTTCGCGATCAATCATAGGGCTAACATGACGGCCCATCTGAGGAAACTGAAATGATGCACTCCTCCAAGCTTTCATTGGGCTTCAAGGGCGAACGGACTTACATACAGGGAGCCGACATGCTCTGTGCCACGATGCAATCCATTAGGGATCATGCGCCGGACGCACGAATTGAAAAGCTCGACTTCAAAATAGGCACAATGACCAGCCATTTGCTTAGCTGCCACTGGTGGCCAAAATCCACCCCCCAGGCTCCGATGGGCAAGGATATCGCCAGCTTCACTTTTCACCTTGATGGCGTTGAACATGAAGGCAAATTGATTCAAGCCGAAGGGCACGCCGAGTCTCGACGCGCTTATGATGAGTCGCTGATCGAAAACAACAGCCATTATTCCTCCACCAGGCGTTCGATCAGCCTGACGAACATGCCAGAAGACTTCTCCTCGATAGAAGTGCTGATATCGCTGAACAAGGCGTTGCATCTCAAAGAGCTGTGCCTGCCCAGTGGCAGCCAGTGGGTTTTCTGTCGCTGGGAAAGCCCCGAGTGGCCGCTGAGCCAGAACCTGGACGGGGTAGAGCTGACGATAGAACAAACCCTGGGCACTCGATTGAGCCGCACTCGGGTCGAACTCGGCGGTGAACGGATCAGCACTCTCTATTTCAGTGCCCTCAACGTTGATTGACTGCTGCCGCGAGCTGCACGCAGGACAGCCCCGCTACTGCCCGGATTGTGGCAAAATCCTCGATTCCGAGCTTCGTGCCCGCGACGAACTCGCTTGTCACGAATTGCGCCATTCAATCCACGTAGCTTAAGCCCTGACCGGGATAATTCCAAAAACCAGCACAAGGAAACACCAGACGTGCCAACTACAAGAGAAACAATCATCGAACTCATCAGCAATGCAAAGGTTGTAGCTGATGCTTCGTCATTGCGGGACAACATGAAGTTGATCGACCAGGGAATTGACTCCATGGATATTTTTGCCATCATGCTTGCAATTCAAGATCATTACCAGATCCAGATACCTGACAACGACATTGAAAAACTTCAGACAGTAAATGATTTGGTCAACTATATAGACGCCAAACAATAGCAAGCAATAACTGCATCACCCAAGGTGAGAGATCGTGCAATCATCCATCCCGCACCATCGCTGATTGCACGGAAAACTTCACCTATTCTTTCAAATACTGAGCAGCCTGTATGCCTGCAACTCTTTTAAAGTTTTTTTTTGCCATCTTGATTTGCGCTTTCCTGGCAAACACATTTGACATCCAGCTAATATCATTAGTCGATGACATTAAAGCATGGCATTACCTTGCGTTGGCTGCGGGCATCCCCCTGACTCTAAGCTCATTTTTTTCCATCAGTCGCTGGCAAGTATTCTTGCGAATCAACTCGATCGAGGAAACATTACCAAAGCTATGGAAGATAAGCTTGGTTTCTCAGTTTCAAGGCTTGATCTTTCCATCGTCGCAAGGAGGAGACGCTTTTCGTATGTTTCACATTGAACAGCGTCATCCAGATAAGCGGGGGATCGCAGGCAGTACCGTCATCATTGAAAGAATGATCGGCCTTTTGGTGCTATGCACGTTTACGCTTTGCGCTCTGCCTTTCCTACCTCGCTCGGACGACAATACTTCTCTCATCATTACCGTCCTCGTTATCAGCTGCCTAGCTACAGGCGCTCAACTTCTACTCAGCAGTAGAAAAATCCATGCGCTCTATAGCCATCTCACCTTCCAGAATTTTCTGCTGTCTCGCCTATTAGGGTACATAGAAAAACTTCATGCCAGCACGGTTAGTTTTCCCTATCGCCGGGCACTTAAAAGCTCTTTGCCTTATATTTTCTGCTACCAGATATCTCTGATATCGGTGGTCTATCTGGTATTTCGAGCGTATGGATACGACATCCCCTTCATCCAGCACTTCGCGTTATATCCTGTCATCGCTATCCTGACCATGGTTCCGTTAACCATTGGTGGACTCGGCGTGCGCGAAGGTTTTTTTGTATATTTTTATGGCTTGCTGGACGTACCGGCCAACATTGCCGTAGGCGCCTCCCTTGCAAATTACACGCTGATGGCTCTGGTCCCCGCCGCTTGCGGCGGGATTATTTATTTGTGGGATACCATTCGGGACAATCGCCTGAAACGTACCAGTTAAACAGAGAGCCCGGTCAATGAACCCAGATCGCACCCCGTTTCCCAAGTCCGCCTTCGAGACCCTTGCGCTGGCTGAGGCGCGCCATTGGTGGTTCCGGGCCCGTAACCGAGTAATTTTGTGGGTACTGAAATCTCGCATCGGCGACATCCGCAATTTTCTGGAAATTGGTTGCGGTACTGGCTTTGTGCTGGAAGGCATCCACCAGGAGTACCCCGAGGCAGCCCTTCATGGAACTGAGTTTTACGAAGAAGGCCTGGCGCATGCACGTCGACGGTTACCCGGGGCAAACTTTGAAAGGCTGGACGCGCGCACCATGGCCGATGTAGGACGATTCGACGTGATTGGCGCTTTTGATGTCATCGAGCATATAGAGGAAGACGAGCAGGTCCTGACGAATCTTTCACGCGCGCTGCATGAAAATGGTCATTTATTGCTGACTGTTCCCCAACACAAATGGCTTTGGTCTGCCGCCGATGAACGCGCCTGTCATGTACGCCGCTATACTCGCAGCGACCTGGTCGCCAAGGTGAAAGACGCGGGTTTTGAAATTCGATACGTGACATCTTTTGTCAGTTTTCTTGTTCCCCTGATGTGGCTGGCCAGGCAACGTCCTGGACAAAAGGATGCAGAAGTAAATAGCGAGTTCAACGTTTCTGAGCGAACCAATCGGATCCTGGAATTCGTCATGAAGATAGAGCTTGGTTTTTTGAAGGCAGGTATCACGCTCCCCTTCGGGGGCTCGCTCCTGTTATTAGCTAGAAAACAATAATCCGGAGACATGCAGTGAGCGACTTTAAAATCCCCTTTAATCGCCCTTACATGACGGGTAAAGAGCTTTACTATATCGCCGAAGCAAAATTCCTCAATAAACTCTCTGGTGACGGCCCCTTCACCCGGCGTTGCCATCAGTGGCTGGAACAGTATAGCCACAGTGAAAAAGTATTATTGACACACTCATGCACTGCGGCCTTGGAAATGTCAGCTCTACTGCTGGATATTAAACCTGGGGACGAAGTCATCATGCCGTCTTACACATTCGTCTCCACCGCTAATGCATTTGTGCTGCGCGGCGGGATACCCGTATTTGTGGATATCAGAGAAGACACCCTGAATTTGGACGAAAGGTTAATTGAAGCCGCTATTACACCTCGCACCAAGGCAATCGTTCCGGTTCACTATGCTGGCGTTGCGTGCGAAATGGACACCATAATGGAGATCGCCCGCCGGCACGGCCTCTACGTGGTCGAGGATGCTGCTCAAGGGGTCATGGCCTCTTATAAAGGAAGAGCTTTAGGCAGTATTGGGGATTTAGGTGCGTATAGCTTCCATGAAACCAAGAACGTAATCTCCGGCGAAGGCGGCGCGCTATTGGTTAACGACCCGGCAATGTCATTGCGCGCTGAAATCATTCGTGAAAAAGGCACGGACCGAAGCCGCTTCTTCAGGGGGGAAGTCGACAAATATACTTGGCAGGAAGTCGGATCTTCTTATCTGCCAGGGGAGTTGACTGCCGCGTTTCTTTGGGCGCAGCTGGAGGAAGCACAATCGATTACACAGAATCGCCTGAACAGCTGGAACCGCTATCACCAGGCGCTTGAGGGGCTGGAGTCGACAGGCGCCGTACGCCGTCCAATCGTCCCGGCAAACTGCACACATAATGCCCATATGTACTATATCTTGCTTGCTCCCGGCATCGACCGCCAACGCACGCTAGATAAACTCAAGCTCGACAATGTCTACTCGGTGTTCCACTACGTGCCGCTGCATTCTTCACCAGCGGGGCTGCGTTACGGCCATACCCATGGCGCGATGACAAATACAGATATCTTGTCGGAACGGTTGATCCGCCTGCCACTTTGGATGGGGCTGAGTGAAGACCAACTCACCCATATCGTCGACTCGCTACATCGTGCCCTTTCCTGAAAAGAAGCACGTGCGTGAGTCCGAGTGTTTCTGTGTAACACTAAAGCTATCGTGCGGAATGCAAAAGGCCGATCATCAAGACCGGCCTCTTTCGCTTATAACTTTAACCCTTATCTGACTTCCAGCTTGTCACGATTCCTATCCACGATAGCCTTGCCAATTCCCTTGACCTCCAACAACTCCTCAACCGAAGCAAACGGCCCATTACTTTCACGATAAGCGACAATCGCCTTGGCCTTGGCCTCGCCAACTCCTGACAGCTCCCGCTGCAAGGTCGCGGCATCAGCCCCATTAAGATCGACTTTTACGCTTTGCGATGCCCCCACCTCTATGGCTTGCTGCGAACCCAAGGCTTCCAATTTGGCCGCAGGTGCAGCGACAGCAGCAATTGAGGCACCGGTCAGAAGGGCAAAAACCAAGGAGTAAAAATAGCGTGTACGCATCAGTGACGCTCCATGACATCGTTAAGAAAGAAGCAGCTTTTCCGAAGCTGCCTTTCAAACTTAGGCGATGATGCATCGCTGTCAAAAATGTGTGCGTTACTGGTTGTGTAACAATCAGGGCTCAAGCCGCCGCTGCTGATAGATCCAGTCGACAATCTCTCCATCCGGGGCATAACCACTGACAGTGTCCCGAAGCAGTTGGCGGACCCTGGTATAGTCATCGCGCTCAATCGCGGCCAGCAACTCAGTAAGCTTGGTCTTGAGGATGTCCCATGGCAGGTAGTCCTCGTTGGCACTCATGATCATCGGGTGCTGGGTCGCGACGACGTTGTCACCGATCAGCAACTCTTCGTAAAGCTTCTCGCCCGGGCGCAGGCCTGTGAACTGGATTGCAATATCGCCGTGGGGATTCTTTTCCGATCGGACACTCAGGCCGGACAGATGAATCATTTTCTCTGCCAGCTCGACAATTCTCACTGGATCCCCCATGTCCAGCACAAACACATCTCCTCCCAACCCCATGGAACCCGCCTGGATCACCAACTGTGCGGCCTCGGGAATGGTCATGAAATAACGGGTAATCTTGGGATGGGTTACCGTCAACGGTCCGCCGGATTTGATCTGTTTATGGAACAAGGGAATAACCGAGCCAGACGAACCCAATACATTACCGAAACGGACCATGGTGAAACGCGTCTTGTTGACCCGCGAGACGTTGCCCTTGTCTCCGAACAACACTGGGGCCAGCTCACGACTGAGGGCTTGCAATGTCAGCTCCGCGAGCCGCTTGGTGCTGCCCATTACGTTGGTCGGGCGCACCGCTTTATCAGTGGAAATCAGGACGAAGTTCGATACCCCCGCCTGCAACGCAGCCTGTGCTGTATTCAATGTACCGATTACGTTGTTCAGGATACCTTCGGCGATGTTGTGCTCGACCATCGGGACGTGTTTATAAGCGGCGGCGTGATAGACCGTATCGACATTCCAAGTCTTCATCACGTCCAGTAATTTGTCCGGGTCTCGTACCGATCCCAGAATAGGTAATAGCCGAACCGACAACGATTCCCGGATGACTCGAGGTTCCAGTTCGGACAGAATGTTATAGAGATTGAATTCGCTATGCTCATACAGCAGCAACGTAGTCGGCTTCAATACCAGGATTTGCCGACAGAGCTCGGAACCAATCGAACCACCGGCCCCGGTGACCAGGACCGATTGCCCAGCGATGCAATGCTCAAGCAGATCAGCTTGTGCAGGTACTGAATCGCGCCCGAGAAGGTCCGCGATGTCCACCTCCTGGATGTCATCGACCTTGACCCGACCGCTGGCCAGGTCCATGAAGCCCGGGATGCTTCGCACATGCAGCGGAAAACCTTCAAGCAGCGCCAATATCTCCCGACGACGCCCACGTGATGAGGACGGCACCGCCAGCAGAACTTCTTCCGCGCCGGTGGTATCGATCATCTTTTGAATATTTCTGGGCTCGTAGACCTGCAACCCGGCGATCACGCGGTCTGCAATATTGATGTCATCATCGATAAATGCGACCGGTCGCATCACCCGCCCCATGCGTAGCGCCGCCACTAATTGATTACCAGCGGCCCCGGCCCCATAGATAGCAACCTTGGGCAGGCCATCGTCACGATTGGTGAATGGAACATGTTGAGCTGCGGCGAACCAGTCGCCCAGAAAATACTGCCGCATCACCAGGCGTAAACCGCCGATCATGATCAGGCTCAACCACCAATAATTGAAAATAATGGAGCGTGGCACCACGGTTTTATGATTGCTGTACCAATACACCACAAGGGCCAGCAACAAGGCCGAAAGGCTGACCGCCTTGCAAATCGTGATCAGCGCATCATTACCAAAATAACGCATCACAGCGCGATACATGCCAAAGCGGATGAAGATCGGGATGGCAACCAACGGGGCGGAGCCGAAAAGCCATAAATGCGTTGCAATCGGGCTGGCCAATGCTTCGACGCCCAGACGAACGACGAATGCCAGCCAGAGGGCAATCCAGACAAGGATAATGTCTGTTACCACTTGTATCGCCCGCTTGTGGCGTCGTGGTAATCCCAGCAGGGTTACTCGTAACTTATCCATAAATCCTTTATGCATCTTGATCTGCCTCTGGCGCAACTCCATTTTTACTGGACCTGTGAACGTCACGCATCACTGATAAAACAATCATCAAAAAAGATATCTGCACCAGCTTCCAAGGCCTTCTCGGCCATCCCAGCGTGAGCTGAAGCGCATGGCACCGACGGCACAAGTTAATGCCTGACTCACCGCACCGGGCTCCAGAGCACGGACCCGCCGACAGGTACAATGGGATCGAGCAGATGGCGCCCGTATGTTAATGGCTGAGGCGGGCAACCTACCATAGTCACGGTTCGTCAAGAAATTTTCACGCAAGGTCTGAAGACGCAGTGGCGTTGCGCAATCAGTCAAAATCCACATAACTCCCGGTGAATCGAAAGTACTTGAGGAACACTCAGCGCCGCCTCTTTTGCGCACTTTTGTATTGACTTGTAGCAATAGGCTATCGCGCGTCAGCAAGACCCCGCCATGAAGGGAGCATGCCCATAATGACATTCCCAGGCCAACAGGAAATTAATGAAAGTTTTTTACTGCTGATACACGATATCCACAGCCCATCCGAAAGTTGAATCCTCGACCCAAACGAACTGTTTACGGACTGCATCCGTTCGCTGACTTTGAACAGGATGCCGATTCTTCCAGCGACCGCCGAAGTCCTACCTTAGCGGTCCTTGTGTTGTGGAATCAGTCGTCGTTGCTGGAATATCCAATCGACGATCTCGCCTTCGGGCGTGTAACCACTTACGGTTTCGCGTAGCAGCATTCGGACCCGTGAATATTCATCCTTGGTAACGGCGGCCATCAACTCATCCAGTTTGACCTTGAGTTGTTCCCATGGCAGATGGTCTTCATTGGCGCTCATGATCATGGGGTGCTGAGTCGCGACCACGTTGTCACCGATCAACAGCTCCTCATAGAGCTTCTCTCCCGGGCGCAACCCCGTGAACTCAATCGCAATATCACCGTGCACATTCTTCTCGGAACGCACATTCAAGCCAGACAGGTGGACCATTTTCTCAGCCAACTCGGCGATCTTCACCGGTTCCCCCATATCCAGTACAAACACATCGCCGCCTCGCCCCATCG
The DNA here is from genome assembly GCF_058148565.1 of Pseudomonas sp. DF11. Lineage (NCBI taxonomy): Bacteria > Pseudomonadati > Pseudomonadota > Gammaproteobacteria > Pseudomonadales > Pseudomonadaceae > Pseudomonas > Pseudomonas sp. DF11. Next base: position 146,949 of record NZ_JBYVYN010000005.1, on the reverse strand, counting down.
AACCCGCCTGAATCACCAATTGGGCTGCTTCCGGGATCGTCATGAAGTAACGGGTGATATTGGGATGCGTGACGGTGATGGGGCCGCCGGATTTGATCTGCTGCCGGAAACGCGGAATGACCGAGCCGGACGAGCCCAGCACATTACCGAAGCGCACCATGACGAAACGGGTCTTGTTGACCCGGGCAACATTACCGCTGTCTGCGAAGAGCACCGGCGCGAGTTCTTGACTCAGTGCCTGCAAGACCATTTCCGCCAGACGCTTGGTACTACCCATGACATTGGTCGGACGCACGGCCTTGTCCGTGGATATGAGCACGAAATTCTCGACCTGGGCCTTCAACGCCGCTTGCGCAGTGTTCAAAGTACCGATGACGTTGTTGAGCATACCTTCGGCGATATTGTGCTCCACGAGAGGCACATGCTTATAGGCTGCTGCGTGATACACCGTTTCGACGTTCCAGGAGGTCATGACGTCGAACAATTTAGACGCGTTACGCACCGAGCCAAGGATCGGCAGCAAGGTCACCGGGATCGATTGTCGGGCGATGGTCTCTTCCAGTTCGCTCAAGATACTATAGAGATTGAACTCGCTATGATCGAACAACAGCAAAGTGGACGGCTGCAGGGCAAGAATCTGACGGCAGAGTTCAGAACCGATCGACCCTCCCGCTCCCGTGACCAGAACGACCTTTGCCCGAATACACCGCGACAGAAGCTCGGGTTGCGCAGGCACCGCGTCGCGCCCCAACAAGTCGGCAATATCTACCTCCTGGATATCGTCAACTTTCACACGGCCGCTGGCCAGGTCCATAAAACCCGGCACACTGCGTACGTGCAGTGGATAGCCTTCCAGATACTCGAGGATTTCACGGCGTCGCGCACGACTCGCCGAGGGAACGGCCAACAGCACCTCTTGAGCGCCAGTGAGCTCAATCATCTTCTGGATATGCTTGGGCTTGAACACCTGCAAACCAGAGATCATTCGATTCGCGATACTGGTGTCGTCATCAATGAAAGCTACCGGCTGCATATCTCGACCAATACGCAAGGCCGCTACAAGCTGATTGCCGGCGGCCCCGGCTCCATAGATCGCCACTTTGGTAAGACCGGCACCACGGTTGACGAAGGGCACTTGACCAGAGGGAATGAACCAATCACCCATGAAATACTGGCGCATGAGCAATCTCAAACCGCCGATCGTCACCAAGCTGAGCCACCAGTAGTTGAAGATAACCGAACGCGGCACAGGTTCCATATAAGAAGCGCCCCAGTACACCACAAGCGCCAATAGCAACGCGCTCAGGCTCACGGCCTTGACAATTGCGATCAAGGCATCGTTACCCAGGTAACGCATGACAGCCCGGTACATACCAAAACGAATGAACAGCGGGATAGCAATTAAAGAAGCACTGACAAGGAGCCACGGATGACTGCTAAACGGGTTGATCATCTCGTCGAAGCCAAGGCGCACTGCGAACGCCAACCACAAAGCGGTCCAGACCAGCAATACATCGGTTACGACCTGAAGCAGGCGTTTCTGCCGACGTGGCAGGCCCAGCAATGCAACGCGAAGTCTATCCATGGAAGTTTCCAGCACCTTGTTGTTCGTACCATTCTCGTTATGTCCAGCCGTCCGATGACAGCCTTCCACGACCCATTTCAAATTTTTACCCGGTCTATCAGGCGACCTCCAACTGGCCGGCCTTGAACTTGAAAGCCAATAGCACCAGGGGCACGTAGGCCAGCAAAACACCTGTCAGCCCATCCAGCTTCAGGGCCACCACGCACCACGCCAGGGGGAACAACCACAGTACATTGATCGCCGCCACTGCCAAGGTGACAGGACGATGGCGCCCATAACGGCGCGAGGCGAACTGATAGGCATGACTACGATGGGCCTCGTAGACTTTATCTCCCCGCAAAAACCGCCGAATCAGGGTGACAGTCGCGTCGACGATAAACACTCCCAGCAGGATCAGCCATGCCCAGAACAAGGGTGGGGAAACCCAGGCGGCTTGCAGGGACATGATCCCAAGTGCGATACCCAGGAAGCCACTGCCTGCGTCTCCCATGAAGATTTTCGCGGGTGGAAAGTTCCAGAACAAAAAGCCCAGCACGGCAGCGGCCAAGACCAGCGGCGGCCAGATCAGGTCGGAGAAACCCGACAGTACGTAGAGAGCACTCGCCCCCAGGCAGGCCAGCACGGCCTCTATACTGGCGATCCCGTCAATACCGTCCATGAAGTTATACAGGTTGAGAATCCAGACAAGATAAAAGGCAGCCAGGGCATGTCCTATCCAGGATAGATCAACACTGACCCCAAACAGGTCCAGGGGCGCCAAGCCTTCAAGCCATGCCAATGCCCAGACAGCTGCACTGAAATGCCCAAGCAATCGCCACCGCGCCGCAATGTGTCCATGGTCATCCATGAAGCCCACGATGGCGACCAACGCACCTGCCCCACCCAACGCAATCAGGTAGTGAAGCTGTACCAAACCCAGTTGGCCCAACAAGGGCAATGTCAGCAGGAACGCCACGACGATGGCGACGCCCCCGCCCCGGGGCGTCGGGATACTGTGGGAGCTGCGTGCATTCGGAATATCAATGATGCTACGCGCCAAGGCATAGCGACGCAGCCCCGCAGTCATGAGCAGCGACACCACCGTGACAGAGGCAAATAACCAGAAATACGTCATTTAGCTTGATTCATCCTGAAATACTGTGCGGTCTTGGCCAGTGCATCATCGACGCTCACGGGAGGGGTCCAATTCAAAAGTGTACGGGTCTTCTCGATACTGACCTGCAGCGAACCACACAGCCGTTGGGACAGTGCTTTCCTGCCCAGCATGCTGGCGCCACGCTCGAGCAACCAACTGGGGACTGGAATCAACCGCGCGGGTTTACCCAGCGCATGGGCCATCCGGCTGAGCAACATCGTGGTCGACAGATCTTCTCCATCATTGACCAGGAAGGTCTGGTTCGCCGCCGCCGGGTGATCGATGCACGTCACGATGAGGTCTACCAGGTTATCGATGCTCACCAGGCTGCGCCGGTTATCGATGGCGCCGAATGGTAAAGGCACGCCTTTGTCCAGCCAACGCATCATGTTCAAGAAATTGGCCTTCACGCCAGGCCCATAAACCAGGACAGGCCGGATGATGACCACTTCCATGCCTGTCGTCTGCGCAACTTCCCGCAGGCCTTGCTCGGCCTCCTGCTTGGATACGCCATACGGGTCCGTTGGCGCAGGTACATCGTCGGCGGTGTAAGGCTGGCCGGCCGACGTACCCTCTCCGTTCACCTTGATGGAGCTGATGAAAATAAATCGACGGACGCCGGCTTCAGCTGCTTGCCTTGCAAAATTCAGCGTTCCTTCCACATTGACCTGCCGAAAAGCAGCCAGCGGATCAGCCTCCGTATCATTCATTACGTGGACGCGAGCGGCGCAATGAATGATTGTATCCACGTTAGCCAAGTGTGCGTGCCATTGGGTTTGCGCAGAAAATGAGTCGATTCGCACCGTGTTGACAGGCACTGATAAATGCCGGTCACCGCGAACCACGGCAACTACCGATCTCCCCGGGTCTGCCTGCAACCGTATGGATACCGCTCCACCCACAAATCCGCTCGCTCCGGTCACGAGAATACTTTTCTGCATCAGTGGTTCACCTTCCGTAGCGTGGCTTTTCTGAACATATCTTCCAAACGCGTCAGTAGTCGCTGCTTGGAGTAGTGTTGAAGATAATAGTCACGGCCGCTCTCCCCCATGACCTTACGCAGAGGGGGGGCGATGTCCGCCAATGCCCGAGTGATTCGTGCCAAGCCATCCGCATCGCCGGATGTACACGTAAAACCCGCACCGGACTCATCAATTACGCGTGCGGCTTCCCCATTGATCATGCCCAGCAAAGGCCTGCCCGAAGCCAGGTAAGCCTGGACTTTGCCAGGAATGGTTTTTTCAAACACATCATTGGTCTTCAGTGATACCAACAGTGCATCGGCGTTGGCAAACAAGGCAGGCATGGCATCCAATGGATGCCTGCCCAAGAGCAGAACATTGTCCAAACCTCGCGCACTTACCTGTTGGCTTAGCCACTGACTCATCCGGCCATCACCGACGATGACCCAACGCACAGCGACTTTCCCACGCAGTTGCTCAGCAGCGTCCAGAATGGCTGGGAAATCCTGGGCCTCACCCAGATTTCCGGCGAATACCACCGTGAACACCGACTCCTCACGTGCAAGTATCGAGGTCGACTGATCCGCAGTTTCAGAGAAGTCGTCTTCAGCCCAACTGGGAAAGTAAATCAAGCGCTGCGGGTCTATCGGCCGAGTACAGTAGCCTTTGACGTTCTCAAGAAAACCATTGGATTGCAGCAAAAGGTAGTCAGCACGGTTATAGATCCAGGACACCATCCGACCAACCATGGACAACAATGCCGGCTGTTTCAATACGCCAACTGCCTTTAGAGTGTCCGGCCACAAATCCAGCACCCAAATGAACACGGGGGCCTTTTTCAAACGACCGATCACCAAGGCAGGAATAGCCGCCATGATCGGGGAAACTGCGTAGACGAATACGGCATCGAAGCGGCGTCCTCGTAACGCATAGGTACCCAGGGTCGAAGCACTGGAAAAAAAACTCAGGTAGTTGAAGATCAACCGGATACTGCGTTTGCCACGCGAGAGCATAGGCACCCGGACAATAGAGGCACCCTGATATTCGGCGAACTGCGCAGGGGCTGCCTTGTAGGCTTCAAACACCTCTCCTTCCGGATAATTAGGCACCCCAGTAAGCACGGTGACCGAGTGCCCTTTTTGGGTGAAGTCACGTACCAAATCGTTGATGCGCATGTTCTCTGGCCAAAAATACTGCGTGACCACCAAAATATTCAGCTTGCTCTCTGGCATTTTCACAACTCGACTCAATACCGCTTCCAAACAACACGGTTTACGTAGTCGGTATAGCTGTGCAGGATCCTGGCAACTTTTTCGGAAACGTTAGGCATGCTGTAGTCCGCCACCAAGCGAAGGCTACGCTCACTACCTGATAGTTGTGTCTGAAGAATGTTCAGCCCTTGCAGCACTCGCTCGACTTCCAGTCCCACCATCATCACGGCAGCTTCTTCCATCCCCTCTGGTCGCTCATGAGCCTCGCGCAGGTTCAAGGCTGGGAAATTGAGAATGGAAGACTCTTCGTTGATGGTGCCGCTGTCAGACAGAACCGCACGCGACTCGAGCTGCAGCTTGTTGTAGTCCATGAATCCCAAGGGTTTGAGCAATCGGACATTTTCATGGAACACGATGCCCATGGCATCAACACGCTTTTGAGTGCGCGGATGGGTAGAGACGATAACAGGCTGGCCAAACGTACTCGCCACGGTATTGAGTACCTCGACCAATTTGAGGAAATTCTTATCCGAGTCGACGTTCTCTTCGCGGTGAGCACTGACTATAAAGAATTTACCCGCTTCCAAGCCAAGTCGCTCCAGGACATTTGAAGCCTCGATGCTGTCGCGATAATGGTTGAGCACTTCAAACATAGGACTGCCCGTTTTAATGACACGATCGGCAGGCAAACCTTCGCTTAGCAAATAATCTCGGGCGATAGTGCTATAGGTCAGGTTGATGTCTGCTGTATGGTCAACGATGCGTCGGTTTATTTCCTCAGGGACGCGCATATCAAAGCAACGGTTTCCAGCTTCCATATGGAAGGTGGGGATCTTGCGTCGCTTGGCGGGAATAACAGCCATGCAACTGTTTGTATCGCCCAGTACCAGCAAGGCTTCAGGCTCAATGGTAGCCAGCACCCGATCCACGGCGATGATTACATTGCCGATGGTTTCCGCGCCAGTGCTCCCGGCAGCATTCAAGAAGTGGTCAGGCTTTCGGATGCCTAAGTCCTGAAAGAAAATTTCGTTCAGCTCGTAGTCGTAATTCTGCCCAGTGTGAACAAGGATGTGCTCACAATACTGGTCCAGCGCGGCCATGACTCGCGACAAGCGAATAATTTCCGGACGGGTCCCGACTACAGTTACGACTTTTAGTTTTTTCATTTGCTAAGGCCACTTTTAAATAAATTAAACTTGCTTAACATATCAGCCGCAATGCCACCGGACTGCAAAGTCAACGATGGTCACTCAAGGTCTCGGCATGAGATGAAATATTCAGAGACTTCATTCGCGCGTCTATTGATGCACCTTCTCTGAACATTCGATGCTAAGCCTCCGTACCAACGGGTAGCGCATAAGTATCCGGTGCAGCTCGATCAAAAATCTCGTTCGCCCAAAGCATCACAATCATTTCATCAGTGCCAATATTCGTGATGTCATGTGTCCACCCTGGCACCGTTTCAACTATTTCCGAACGCTCACCTGTTGTGGTCAACTCATAGAATTCACCTGACACTATATGGCGGAATCGAAAACACGCAGTGCCTTTGATAACAAGAAACTTTTCCGTTTTCGAGTGGTGATAATGCCCGCCACGAGTAATGCCCGGGTGCGCCGTGAAATAAGAAAACTGGCCAGAATCCTTAGTTTTCAACATCTCAACAAAAGCGCCCCGAGGATCAACGTGCCTTGGAACTTCGTAAGTAAATTGATCTGGAGACAGGTAGCTGAGGTACGTAGAATACAATGCCCGACACAGCCCTGTTCCAACACGCTCGGAGATCATCGTATCGCGACTGTCGCGAAAGGATTCCAGCTGCTCAGCTAGCGCTCCTACAGTGGTATCGTAGTGAGGCACCTCAACATAAGGCGAGCCTTTCCTTCTTCCCTCCAGAACATCCATAAAGCATCGTACGACATCATCGATATACGTAAGCTTTAAAGATGAACTTGGATCATTTATTGTAATCGGCAATCCATGAGCAATGTTATGGCAAAATGTAGCTACAGCTGAATTGTAGTTAGGCCGCGCCCATTTACCGAACACGTTGGGCAAACGAAATATATGTACCGGAGATCCGGTTTCATTTTGCAAATCGATTAATAATTGTTCAGCCCCAAGCTTACTGCTTCCATAGGGATTATCCAAAGAAGCTTGAGTGGATGATGTATAGACCACAGGTACTGATTGACCACGTTTTCGAATCGCATCGCAGAGGATACCAGTAAGGTCAGTGTTACCCTTTTGGAAATCCTGAGGGTCTAGAGGACGATTGATCCCAGCCAAATGGAAAACAAAATCCGCTTGATCAATTAAACCTGGAAGACTCGCGATAGAATCATTACGTGTAAATGATAATACCTCAACATCGGATTTAACACTAAAATGCGATACGAGATTTCGGCCAATAAAACCGTTAGCACCTGTGATCAGAATTTTCATTAATTACTCCTCAGGTGTCGCGTGCTCGCCGCGCTGAATCGCACGCATGAAGTCCAATTTGAGCAACAGCTCCTGCATGCCTTTTACATCGAGACGCTCAGTATTATGAGAGTTATAATCTTCGGTACGGGAAATTTTTGTTTCACCTTGCTCCACAAACTTAGCATAGTTCAGATCGCGTAGATCAGGAGGCACACGGAAATAATCACCACGGTCCTCTGCACATGCCATTTCTTCGCGACTAAGCAAAGCTTCAAACAATTTCTCGCCGTGCCGTGTACCAATTACCTGAATAGGGTGATCTGGCACATCAAGCATGCGAGTCAATGCTTGTGCCAAGACTTCAACCGTAGCTGCCGGAGCTTTCTGAACGAACATGTCGCCATTCGAGCCGTGTTCAAACGCATACAATACAAGATCCACAGCATCCGCAAGCGTCATCATGAATCGAGTCATATTAGGATCAGTCAGACTCAGAGGAATGCCTGACCTAATTTGATCGATAAACAAAGGAATCACCGACCCTCTTGAGGCCATTACATTCCCATAACGCGTACCACAAATCACAGTGTTGTTATCATTTCGCGACTTGGCGACCATCACCTTTTCCATCATCGCTTTGGAGATCCCCATTGCGTTGATTGGATAAACGGCTTTATCAGTGCTGAGGCAAACGACGCGCTTCACATCATTCTGTATGGCTGCCTCAAGCACATTATCCGTGCCCAGTACGTTAGTCTTAACGGCTTCCATAGGATGGAACTCGCAAGAAGGTACTTGCTTCAAAGCGGCCGCATGAAATATGTAGTCTACTCCGCGTGTAGCATTAAGAACACTTTGAAAATCCCTAACATCACCAATATAAAACTTCAACTTACTATTGGCATATTTTTTACGCATATCATCTTGTTTTTTTTCATCTCGGCTAAATACACGAATCTCTTTGATATCGGTATCTAGAAACCGCTTGAGTACTGCATTGCCGAAGGAACCTGTTCCCCCGGTGATTAAAAGCGTAGAATCCTTGAATGAAATAGCCATGAACCACCCCTTTACAATAATGAAATAATGATACTTCTCGCGTTTTCCACGCTCAAGTTTTTTTCATAATAATGTCGACCGTTCCTGCCGAGCTCTGCGCAGAGCGCTGAATTCTCAATCAAAAAATCCAGTTTTGCCTTCAACGCCGCCGTATCGCCAGCCACGACAGCATATCCACCGCGAACGTCGTTTTCCAATATGTCGCCAAAATCCGTAACCGAATCCAGCGATGCCAGAATCGGCAGTGAAACTTTAAAGTAATCAAGAGATTTAGATGGAAAACTGGGCACCGTTAATTTTCTCGACAGCGATATCAAACCGACATCGCACGACTGGACAACGTGCTCATATTCTTCGCGGGGAATATAATCAATAAATATAACATTCTGTAACCCACGAGCCACAACTGCTTTTTGTAGACTCTCTTTTTCAGTGCCTTTACCAATAAAAACAAAAGTCACTTCATTTTTTGAATACATTGCAGCCAGATCAAGAATATTTTCCAACTCTTGCACGATTGACATGGCACCACCGTATATCGCAACAAATCCTTCCGGTGGCAAATTATACTTTTTCCGCACTTCAATTTTATCGACTGGCTCAATCTGCTTGATTTTTGCCCAAATCGGCAAAAGTGTTACTTTTTCCTTTGAAACGGATGGGAAATTATCGAAAAGAAATCGAGCATTTCCTTCAGTCATACAGCCTATTCGATCAAAACTGGTATACATCAATTGTTCCAGATGCCGAAAAAAACCGAAGAACAGCTTATTTCTGATCGCACCGAGATCTTTTAAATAAAAAGGAAAAAAATCCCACAGCACAAGAAAACTTTTTGAACCATATCGTTTTCTAAAGAACCGGGACAAGCCTAGAATCGTGACGCAAGGCGTATTCGCTATGAGCAAATCACAGCGCTTAATCTCTTTGGCAATTTTGTACCTTGCCAGAAAGGGAAATATGAAAATTTTCAAAGCCGTGCCAATGGCACCGGAATTATAAAATATGGCAGGGAGCTTGATTCGTATTACTTTAATCCCATCGATAACCTTCGTAACCGATTCTGGCTCGTTTTTTAACCAAGAGAAAACGACGACCGTAACGTCACTTCCCTCTTCGTTCATAGAATAGGCCAGCTCATTGGTGAGCCAAGCGTCTTTTTTGTCGTCAGCATACTTCGTGGTAAGCAGTACAATATCTTTACGCAAGCTCATCATTTGGACCACAGCTCGTCAAGTTGATTGAGTAAGTTATTTGTTCGCTCCTGCCCCGTTGAATTGTGCATATCATAAAATAACTGACTCTGGTAAGGAATATAAACGATAGAAAGTGGACTCGAGAGAAATCGATAAAACGGCAAGTACGCGACTATAGCCATTACAAAAACCGCAACCAGTCGGCTTGTATAATTCAAACGCAATAATATATTCATTGCCACACCGATTAAAAACACTGCAAAAAAATACTGGTACCTAGTAGACAACGTTGGGAATCCAAATATTATCAGAGGGATAAGCAGACCTACAAATGCCAGGCGGTAGAGGATTGGACGCGCCAATTGATTTGTATTGTTTTGAACACCAACATTATCCCACGCCATATAAATACTTGAAAAAATCACAATCGAAACAAGGACATAAGCTGCACGATAGGCAAAAGAAGCATTAAACACATCCCTATCCAGATAAATCATGTACTTGGGATTCACATAAACTATAAGCACTTCTACAGCGGCACGGATGACATCCAACGAAGACAAGTACAGCCCCACCGAGGCCACAAAAACGATTAAGAATGTCGTTCGACTTAAGGGGAACCAATGAATTAGCAGCAACAGCAGCACCCCACCCAACACCGAGTAGTGTATAGAGGCGGCGATGAAAAACAGCGTAAATGCAAGAAATTGTCTTCCCGACAAAAATTTGTGCACCCCAAGTAAAAATATACTAACTGCCAACCCTTGCCTAAGTAATGAAAACGTGGGAATCAAATAAAAATCCGGGACCGAGTACATTACAGCCAACACCAGCAAACAATGTCTTGGGAAAAAACTTCTCACTACTATCGATATGAATACCACCTCTATGATAGAGATCAAGGCGGAGAAATGTTCAAATGCCAGGTCAAAAAACGATGAAATACGAACGAGCCATTCATATCCAAATTCAAAATCAAGATAAAACTCTTGACCACTTCGTATCGCATCGTAATGTGATTCGTAGATGGGCCAGTCATACCCTGTCTGAAATTTCAGACCAACAAACAAGGAAAGAAGCGCCACTTGAAATGCATATATCATCTTAGACGGAGAAGCCGTCTTTTTCAGTGACAACAGGGCCAACATCCAAATCAACGCATAAATAACGTTATACTGCATCATGATGCGACCGCCCCTAAAGACGTCGTTTTATTTCGGCTGATAAAAAACCATAGCAGCACTAAAAACAGCGAAATCAAGCCTTGCAGAACGTAGCCGTACGCCATACTTTCAAGCCCATACAGCCTGTAGAAAAAGATACATGCCGCCAGATGTAAAATTGCCGTGATCACTTCATAGAGAAGGTAGGCTCGAACGCGCTGTTTGGCGAGCATCACATAAAGAAATACCCACCCCAAACATTTTAGCCCATCCCCTATGACATATATCTTCAACACTTCTGAAGAGGCTGTGAAAGCCTCACCATAAATCAGCCAGACAATAAAACTTGCTAACTGGCCAACCACAAGAACCAGAACGAATCCAAAAGCCAAGGCTATGGCCGCCATTCGCCAAACAAAACCGTCCAGAGTTCGCCCTTCCATCGCACTATACTTTGGCAATAAAAGAGTAGAAAACAGCACGCTACAGATGCCCATATAGATATCTGACAGACGCGTGGCCGCATACCACAGTCCGGACTCAGCCATTGAGCTGCTCGTTGCGATATAGTTCCTCAGGAAGATCTGCCCTCCATACACAACCACTGCGGATCCCAATGCCATGAATGAATAAGAAACTAATATCCTTAGTATCTCACCATCGATTTTTTTAAAAACACCTGATGCTCGCGGTAAACGAAATCTTTCTGGCAAAAAAAACATGCATACACCCGCAACAACCGGTGCAATTACTACAGAATAAACCGCCCCAACCTTTCCAAAATAAAATGAAATCGCGCAAATTGAAAGCGCCGTTATAAAAGCTGTAATCATTGAGTACCAAAAGTACTCATTATATTTCTGCATGCCATTAAAATAGGACACAAACAAATTATTTAGCCCTAAAAAAAAACCACCAAGCGGCAACAGTAGCAGCACTACGACCCACTCTCCCTCCAGGAAATAATTCGCTATCTCCCTACTTGAAATGAGCAAAAAAACAAAACAAATAAAACTCAAAAAAACCAACAAAAACGCAGAAGTCCGCACTATACTTTCTTTAGAGTGCTTATCTTCTGCGATTAGCTTTACCACACCAGTTGTAGTAACCGATGACACACCAGCGCTTAATATTTGAAGAAAGGATTGTACCTGTCCAACTACAGCGATCCCACTGGGCCCAACATAAAATGCCACCACCTTTAGCGAGGCGACAGAAAACATCAATTTAAATATAGCCTGAACGGCAATATTTATTATCGGCCGAAGCATTCCCTTTCTTATTGCCGTACTGGCAACCATAGCGCAACACCTAACACGAGCAACAAAAAAAACCATAACGACATTATTTTCGAAGCCAGAAACAATTATCTATGTCGCTAGGTTCGATCGGGCCTACAACCTGGGGAATCCATATCCAAAACTCCATTTCATCCAGATTGACGGACCAACATATTTATGGTTTAACACTAATGCTGTCAAAATCAGAATCTGCTGCCGATACAATTCACTAAAAGTGATTCCATCTAGAGATGCAAATCATTTGCATATCTATTACCAGCCTACCTGAAATCTATCGATACAGACCTAAAGCCATGATATCGATTTATTTTTCAACACGCGCTTGAAATACCTGCCTCATCAGCGCAGCACCTAATCCCAAAACAAGGCCCAGGATCATTCCTTTCAATAGGATCGCCAGCTTATTTGGCTTAATTGGGGTTTGTGGCACCTCTACGTTACCATCCTGCCTGTATACCGAGACCAGATCAGGTTCGACTTTAAGCATACGATAGAAATTGTACCGCATCTGTAGCGTACGCAGATCTGGAATAAATGCATCATCAGAAGCTCTGGCTTCCAAAGCGGACACCTCCGCAGCCAACGCTAAGCTTCCTCGTTGATAATCCATCTTATTGCCTGTATCGACAGTGATATCAACGGCAGCAGAGGAATTTATCACAGGCGTCTTCAAACCAATTGTTTCAGCAACTTTTAAAGCTTCGCGAAGTTGCTGAATACGGTCCTCACGAACCCGTTGAGCATTCTCTCGCAAGCTTATAATTCGCTGCTCCAAATTCCTTGCTCGAACCGAGGCCTCAGTTGTAACGTTTTTGATCAACTCTGCCTTGGATACATCACTGGCACGCCGCACGTAAACCTTGACCCACTCTGTTGCCTCTGCCGCGTCATCACTTTGGACGATGACCGAGAATCTTTCGGGAGTATCCTTACCCGGTCCTCCGACCATCAGTACACGAGAAAAATTCTCATACAAACGGTCAAGCGGCCCCTTGCGCTGAGACTCTTCAAGGGAAGGCAAATAGACATCATGGAAAAAGGTTTGGCGAAGGGTTTCACTCTGAAGATTACGAGCAAACAGATCGTAAACTTGCTTGATTGAATAAGGCTCCAGCTCAGTACTTGCGCCACGGCCGTAATTCAACTCAGCAATGCCATTTTGAGTAGGGGGGCTAATATAAAATCTAGCCTCGTAGATTGGTTTGGTAAGATAAGCAACCGCCCCAGCCCCAACTGTTACTACGAACGCAACGCCTACAATCAGCCACTTTTGAACCCAAAAATTGCGTAGCAGCGCAATCAAATCAATTTCCTGAGCGTCATGTGCATCAACACGATTATTACGCATACGGGCTCTCAATTGCGGCGGCGGAAAATTTGCCCTTCACCGTGCGGAAAGCACTAAAGGTTAACGCTGAGGAGGTCCCCAAAGAAATTTCGGTAGACCGTGAGAATTCTGACATGAAAAAAGCACACCCAAAATATATAAACAAATGCTAACGGCGATCCCCTCACCAAGGTGACTGGAAACCCTATAACCTTATTTTAACCGCAAACGTACCTTCACGAACCAAGCAAGTGACGGGCCGATAACCATCCCTGCGAGAAGCGCAAGGAGAATCAAGACCGCGACAGGAAGCTGTGGGGCTGACCAACCAACGAAGGCCAAGGATACAGGTTGTGTATTTTCAATTACAAATAGAATAATCGTCAAAGCCACCAACAACGCGGCTACGAAAAAAACTACCCGTTTAAAACCTCTCATAAATTGCTTCCTCTGCAGCCTTTTTCTTCAGAGTTCGTCCCCCTCCTCCTCATTCACCCGATCCCTGAGCTCCTTGCCCGGCTTGAAATGAGGTACAAACTTCCCATCAAGGCTGACGGACTGACCTGTCTTCGGATTGCGCCCAACCCGCGGAGCGCGGTAATGCAGGGAAAAGCTGCCAAAACCACGGATTTCAATACGATCCCCCGTCGCCAGGCACTGGGACATCTGTTCAAGCATGGTCTTGATGGCCAGCTCCACATCCTTGGATGAGAGTAGCCCTTGATGGGTGACAATTCGTTCGATCAACTCCGACTTCGTCATATTTTTCCCTTCTTTTTCAAGCAGCTAGGAAAATCGCTTGAAAAGGTTTTAGCATGACCGGAGGGATTTGAACAGCCCAAGTATTGACATTCTTCGTTGATCCCTTGCTGCTTCTTTCGATGCAGGCTGGAAGATTTTCTCAAGCTATCGACAGATGACCAGCATCGTGCGAGTCAGATAACCAGCCGGATTGAAACCAAAGGGGTACTGATCGTCATCCTTGGCGTCGTCGGATCGGGTAATCACCTTGTAGCCGGCGCCCTTGCACTCTCTTGCCGCTCTCTTATGGCACTTCTCCCAGCCAGAGCCCAACCCTGAGCAATCGACCTCGATACCGCTGACACCACGCACTGCGTGGGTCTTGGCACTCGTAGCGCACCCCGCCAATACCAAGACACTCAACACCAGAAAGAGCCTGTTCATTCAATTCCTTTAGACAGAAACCCGGATCAATCACTTATACAAGCCAGAGCCTCGCCCTGAATAGATGAGTGACCCGCTTTATAAAGAGACACCTTGATTGCAGGGTTGGTTTCGCAATGTCCCGAATAACGCTTTCATCGACAATGACTTACAGGAAGCAGAGCGTCTTGAAATATTGCGCCCACAAAAAAGGGCGACCGAAGTCGCCCTTTTTCTATGGTCTGACAGAACTCAGTTCTGCTTTTCCATTTGTGCACGCAGCAGGTCGCCCAGAGTGGTAGGACCAGTAGCAATGTCAGCAGCTGGCTTGTCGCGCAGGCTCTGGATTGCTTCTTTCTCTTCAGCATCGTCTTTCGACTTGATGGAGAGCTGGATTACGCGGCTCTTGCGGTCAACGCTGATGATCTTGGCTTCTACTTCTTCGCCTTCTTTCAGCACGTTACGCGCGTCTTCAACGCGGTCACGGCTGATTTCGGAGGCTTTCAGAGTCGCTTCGATATCGTCGGCCAGGGTGATGATGGCGCCTTTGGCGTCAACTTCTTTCACGATGCCCTTAACGATTGCGCCTTTGTCGTTCTCTTGAACGTACTCGGAGAACGGATCGCTTTCCAGTTGCTTGATGCCCAGGGAGATGCGCTCGCGCTCTGGGTCAACCGACAGGATAACGGTGTCCAGCTCGTCGCCCTTCTTGAAACGACGCACGGCTTCTTCGCCCACTTCGTTCCAGGAGATGTCGGACAGGTGAACCAGACCGTCGATGCCGCCGTCCAGACCAATGAAGATACCGAAATCGGTGATCGACTTGATGGTGCCGGAGATTTTATCGCCCTTGTTGAACTGGCCAGAGAAGTCTTCCCATGGGTTGGACTTGCACTGCTTGATGCCGAGGGAGATACGACGACGCTCTTCGTCGATGTCCAGAACCATGACTTCCACTTCGTCGCCGACTTGTACGACTTTCGAAGGATGGATGTTCTTGTTGGTCCAGTCCATTTCGGAAACGTGTACCAGGCCTTCAACGCCTTCTTCCAGCTCAGCGAAGCAGCCGTAGTCGGTCAGGTTGGTAACACGAGCGGTGACGCGGGTGCCTTCTGGGTAACGGGCTTTGATAGCAACCCATGGGTCTTCGCCCAGTTGCTTCAGGCCCAGGGAAACACGATTGCGCTCGCGATCGTACTTCAGAACCTTGACATCGATCTCGTCGCCAACGTTGACGATTTCCGAAGGATGCTTGATACGCTTCCAGGCCATGTCGGTGATGTGCAGCAGGCCATCGACGCCACCCAGATCGACGAATGCGCCGTAATCGGTGAGGTTTTTGACGATACCCTTGACCTGCTGGCCTTCCTGCAGCGATTCCAGCAGAGCTTCACGCTCGGCGGAGTTCTCGGCTTCCAGGACACTGCGACGGGAAACGACAACGTTGTTGCGCTTCTGGTCCAGCTTGATGACCTTGAATTCCAGCTCTTTGCCTTCCAGGTGCGTGGTGTCGCGCACTGGACGGACGTCAACCAGGGAACCTGGCAGGAACGCACGGATGCCGTTAACGTCGACAGTGAAGCCGCCTTTAACCTTACCGTTGATAACGCCCTTGACCACTTCCTCAGCTGCGAAGGCCGCTTCCAGAACGATCCAGCATTCAGCGCGCTTGGCTTTTTCACGGGACAGCTTGGTTTCACCGAAACCATCTTCAACCGAGTCCAGCGCAACGTGAACTTCATCACCAACATTGATGTTCAGTTCGCCAGCGTCGTTGTAGAACTGCTCAAGCGGGATGAGTGCTTCAGACTTCAGACCAGCGTGAACGGTTACCCAGCGAGCTTGGTAATCGATATCAACGATAACGCCGGTGATGATGGAGCCTGCCTGAAGGTTCAGGGTTTTCAAGCTTTCTTCAAAGAGTTCCGCAAAGCTTTCGCTCATTTTAATTCCTGTTGATTAGGGCGAAGAATACGCCCGCCTCCACACCCCAGACGGTGTGGGTTAGTTTCATATAAAAGAAGCACCGCAGGACTATGACTGGTCCCCTGCGGAGCTTCCTGTCACCCGGCGATATCGCGAATGGCGATCTCGCTCATGATGCGTTGCAGCACCTGATCGATGGACAACTCCGTGGAATCCAGCTGTATCGCGTCGGCCGCCGGTTTGAGCGGGGCTACTGCGCGCTGGGTGTCACGCTCATCGCGTGCACGGATCTCATCTAGCAGACTCGACAGACTAACATCCTCGCCTTTGCCCTTCAACTGCAAATAACGGCGACGCGCCCTCTCCTCCGCACTGGCGGTGAGAAAAATCTTCAGCGGCGCATCGGGAAACACTACCGTGCCCATGTCGCGACCGTCGGCCACCAGCCCCGGAGGCTCCTGGAAAGCGCGCTGGCGTTGCAGCAACGCTTCACGCACCGCCGGCAGCGCGGCGACCTGGGAAGCACCGGCACCGACACTTTCGGTGCGGATGACATCACTGACTTCATCGCCCTCCAGAATGATGCGCTGCAACTGACCGTCGGTCGCCGCGATGAACTGCACGTCCAGGTGAGCCGCCAGAGCCTTGAGCAGTTCTTCGTTGGTCAGGTCGACGCCATGGTTGGCGGCGGCGAATGCCAATAGACGATACAAGGCACCCGAATCGAGCAGGTTCCAGCCCAACTGCCTGGCCAGGATCCCGGCGACGGTGCCCTTGCCCGAACCGCTTGGGCCATCGATGGTGATGACCGGAGCCTTGATGTTCACGACTGTGCCTCTTGCGCTACTCGGATACCGACCTGTGCGCACAGCGCCAGGAAGTTCGGGAACGACGTCGCGACGTTGGCGCAATCATGGATGCGAATCGGCGCACTGGCGCGCAAAGACGCAACACTGAAGGCCATGGCGATACGGTGATCGCCGTGGCCATGGACTTCGCCGCCGCCGATCTGGCCGCCGTCGATGATGATGCCGTCCGGTGTTGGCTGGCACTTGACGCCCAGGGCGAGCAAGCCATCAGCCATTACCTGGATGCGATCCGATTCCTTGACCCGCAGCTCTTCGGCACCGGTCAGCACGGTGCGCCCTTCTGCGCAGGCGGCCGCGACGAACAGCACCGGGAATTCGTCGATAGCCAGTGGAACCAGCGCCTCGGGAATCTCGATACCTTTGAGTTTAGCTGCTCGTACGCGCAAGTCTGCCACTGGCTCACCGCCGACTTCACGCTGGTTTTCCAGCGTGATGTCGGCACCCATCAGGCGCAGGATGTCGATCACGCCGGTACGGGTCGGATTGATGCCGACGTGTTCGAGCACCAGGTCGGAGCCTTCGGCAATCGAAGCGGCCACCAGGAAGAACGCGGACGAGGAGATATCGCCTGGCACTTCGATGTGGGTCGCGGTCAGCTTGCTGCCAGACTCGACGGACGCCGTGGCGCCATCGACAGTGACCGGATAGCCAAAGCCGCGCAGCATGCGCTCGGTGTGGTCGCGGGTCGGAGCCGGCTCGGTGACGGTGGTCTTGCCTTCGGCATAGAGGCCGGCCAGCAGCAGACAGGATTTCACCTGGGCACTGGCCATTGGCATGGTGTAGGTCAGGCCCTTGAGCTTGTGGCCACCGCGAATGGTCATCGGCGGACGACCGTCGGCGGCCGTCTCGATGACCGCGCCCATTTCCCGCAACGGGTTGGCGACGCGATTCATCGGGCGCTTGGACAGCGAGGCGTCACCGGTCAGGGTGCTGTCGAAGTCCTGGGCGGCCAACAGGCCGGACAACAAGCGCATCGAGGTCCCGGAGTTACCCAGGTAGATCGGCCCCGGGGCAGGCTTGAGGCCATGCAGGCCGACACCATGGATGGTCACGCGGCCGTGGTGCGGGCCTTCGATGACCACGCCCATGTCGCGAAACGCTTGCAGCGTCGCCAGGGCGTCCTCGCCCTCGAGGAAGCCTTCCACCTCGGTCACGCCTTCGGCCAGGGAGCCGAGCATGATCGAACGGTGGGAAATCGATTTATCGCCCGGTACACGAATACGCCCACTCAGGGAGCCACCAGGTTGTGCCAGGAAAATCAGATCGTTGGAGTTCATAGCGTCCACATAGGCCCGACGGGCCAGGATTTTACTGAAATGCTCGCGGGCCACCCTGGCGCGTGTGAAAACGCCCAGCAATTGGTGCCCGTCCCCTGCATCGACCGCGTCGCGCAAGGCGTCGAGATCGCTGCGAAATGTATCGAGTGTGCGCAAGACAGCTTCGCGGTTGGCGAGGAAGATGTCGTGCCACATGACCGGGTCGCTTCCAGCGATTCTCGTGAAATCGCGGAAACCGCCGGCAGCGTAACGGAAGATCTCAAGATTTTCATTGCGTTTGGCCAACGAATCCACCAGGCCGAACGCCAACAGGTGCGGCAAATGGCTGGTAGCGGCCAACACTTCATCGTGACGCTCGACCTGCATGTGCTCGACATCGGCGCCCAGTTCACGCCACAAACGGTCCACCACCGCCAGCGCGGCTGGATCCGTCTGGTCCAGCGGCGTGAGGATCACTTTGTGACGACGAAACAGTTCGGCGTTGGAGGCTTCCACCCCGCTCTGCTCGGAACCGGCAATCGGATGGCCGGGCACGAAACGCGCCGGCATCCCGCCGAAAGCCTCGGTGGCCGCGCGCACGACATTGCCCTTGGCACTGCCGACGTCGGTCAGGATCGCTTGCCCCAGGTTCATGGTCGCCAGACGCGCCAGCAGCTTTTCCATGGCCAGGATCGGCACCGCCAGCTGGATCACGTCCGCGCCCTGGCAGGCGATCACCAGGTCATCCTCACAGCGATCGACCACCCCCAACTCCACGGCCAGCCTGCGCGACTGTGGATCCAGGTCGACACCGACCACCTCACGGCACAGGCCACTTTCACGCAAGCCCTTGGCAAACGAACCGCCGATCAACCCCAGGCCGACCACCACCAGGCGACCGATCATAGGGGCAGCAGGTTGCAGCGAAGTGACATCAACCACGAGCCAGAACCTTGCTCAACGCCTCGAGGAAACGGCTGTTTTCCGCTGGCAGGCCAATGGTGATGCGCAGGTGGTTCGGCATGCCGTAGTTGGCCACCGGACGCACGATCACGCCTTCGCGCAACAGCCCCTGGTACACCGGTGCGGCGACACGCCCCAGGTCGACACAGATGAAATTGCCTTTCGATGGAATCCAGCCCAGGCCCAGCTCACGCAACCCCGCTTCCAACTGCTGCATACCGGCCGCGTTCAGGCGACGACTTTCCGCCAGGTAATCCTCATCCTGCAATGCGGCACAGGCAGCGGCCAGGGCAAAGCTGTTGACGTTGAATGGCTGGCGCACGCGGTTCAACACATCAGCCACCATGGCCGTGGACAAGCCGTAGCCAACCCGCAGCGAGGCCAGGCCGTAGGCTTTGGAGAACGTGCGCGAAACCAGCAGGTTCGGGTAGGCCGCGAGGAAATCCAGGCCATCGGGCAAATCGCTGCCTTCGGCGTATTCGATATAGGCCTCGTCCAGCACCACCAGCACGTGCGCGGGCACGTCCTGCAGGAAGTCGTCCAGGGCCTGGGCATCGAACCAGGTGCCGGTTGGGTTGTTCGGGTTGGCAATGAAAACCACCCGGGTGTTGGCGTCGATGGCGGCCAGCATGGCTGGCAGGTCATGCCCCCAATCCTTGGCCGGTACCACATGGGCATCGGCACCGACGGCCTGGGTCGCAATCGGATAGACCGCAAACGCATGTTCGCTGAACACGGCGTTGAGACCTGGCGCCAGGTACGCACGGGCGACCAACTCAAGAATGTCGTTGGAACCGTTGCCCAGCGTCACCTGATTCAGCTCGACGCCACAGCGCTCGGCCAGCAGGCTCTTCAGTGCAAACCCATTGCCATCGGGGTAACGGGTCAGCTCGGCCAGTTCGTCGCGGATCGCCGCCAGTGCCTTGGGGCTCGCGCCCAGTGGATTTTCGTTGCTTGCCAACTTGACGATGCTGGCCGGATCCAGGTCCAGCTCGCGAGCCAGTTCGTCCACGGGTTTGCCCGGAACGTAAGGCGAGAGTTGTTGCACGCCTGGCTGAGCCAGAGCGAGGAAGTTGCCACTCATTTGCTATCCGCCCTTAAAGAACTGCCTTGGGGTAGGAACCCAGCACCTTGAGTGCCACTGCTTCCTGACTGATTTTTTCCAGCACACCTTTTATCAGTGGATCGCGGTGGTGGCCGACAAAATCGATGAAGAACACGTAGGTCCATTTACCGCTGCGCGACGGACGGGTCTCGATCCGCGTCAGGTCGATACCGTTGTCATGGAACGGCACCAACAATTCATGGAGCGCACCGGGCTTGTTGCTCATGGAGACGATGATCGAGGTCTTGTCGTCGCCGGTCGGCGGCACTTCCTGGCTGCCGATCATCAGGAACCGCGTGGAGTTGTCCGGGCGATCCTCGATTTTCTCGGCCAGGCGCGTCAGCCCGTAGAGGCCGGCCGCCATGTCGCCGGCAATCGCCGCCGAGTTCCACTCGCCCTTGACCCGCTTGGCCGCTTCGGCGTTGCTCGATACCGCCACGCGCTCGACGTTCGGGTAATGGGCGTCCAGCCACTTGCGGCACTGGGCCAGGGACTGGGCGTGGGAATAGATCCGGCTGATGCTGTCGGTCTTGGTGTTTTCGCCGACCAACAGGTGATGGTGGATACGCAGCTCGACTTCGCCGCAGATCACCATGTCGTGCTCGAGGAAGCTGTCCAGGGTGTGGTTGACCGCGCCTTCGGTGGAGTTTTCCACCGGTACCACGCCAAAATTCACCGCCCCGGCGGCCACTTCACGGAAGACTTCGTCGATGGCCGCCATCGGCTTGCTTATCACGGCGTGACCAAAATGCTTCATGGCCGCAGCCTGGGTGAAGGTGCCCTCCGGGCCCAGGTAGGCGACTTTCAGCGGCTGTTCGAGGGCCAGGCACGAAGACATGATTTCGCGGAACAACCGCGCCATTTCTTCGTTGCCCAGCGGCCCCTTGTTGCGTTCCATGACGCGCTTGAGCACTTGCGCTTCACGCTCGGGGCGATAGAACACCGGCACTTCACCTTCGGCCAGGGAAGCCATCTTCACCCGGGCGACTTCCTGGGCGCAGCGCGCGCGCTCGCTGATCAGCTCCAGGACCTTTTCGTCCAGGGCATCGATGCGCAGGCGCAGCGCCTTGAGTTCTTGCTCAGACATCAGCCATGTTCCTTCTCGAACTCTGCCATGTAGGCGATCAGCGCATTGACGGCGTTGATGTCGACGGCGTTGTAGATGGAGGCGCGCATGCCACCGACCGAACGGTGGCCCTTGAGGTTCAGCAGGCCACGTTCGTCGGCACCGGCCAGGAATGGCTTGTCGAGACGGTCGTCGGCCAGGCGGAACGGCACGTTCATCCATGAACGATCAGTCTTGTTGATCGGGTTGCTGTAGAGGCCGCTGGCGTCGATGAAGTCATACAACGTGCGCTGCTTCACTTCGTTGAGCTTGCCGATGGCTTCGACACCACCCTGCTCTTTCAGCCATTCGAACACCAGGCCCGACAGGTACCAGGCCAGGGTTGGCGGAGTGTTGTACATCGAGCCGTTGTCGGCCGCGACCTTGTAGTTGAGCATGGTCGGGCACAGGGAACGGGCACGACCCAGCAGGTCTTCGCGAATGATGCTGACCAGGATGCCGCTCGGGCCGATGTTCTTCTGCGCGCCGGCGTAGATCATGCCGAAACGGGAGATATCCACAGGGCGCGAGAGAATGTCAGAGGACATATCGGCGACCAGGGGCACGTCGCCGGTTTCCGGGATCCAGTTGAATTCCAGGCCACCGATGGTTTCGTTCGGCGCGTAGTGAACGTAGGCCGCATCCTTGGACAGGTTCCACTCGTTCTGGCCGGGGATGGCGAAATAGTCGTAGGGCTTGGCGGTGGCGGCCACGTTGACGTGACCGTAGCGCGAAGCCTCTTCGATGGCTTTCTGCGACCAGATACCGGTGTCGATGTAGTCGGCCTTGCCGCTTTCGGGCAGCAGGTTCAACGGAACCTGGGCGAACTGCTGGCTGGCGCCGCCCTGCAGGAACAACACCTTGTAATTGGATGGGATATTCAGCAGATCACGCAGGTCCTGCTCGGCCTTGGTGGCAATGGACACGAACTCATCGCTGCGATGGCTCATTTCCATGACGGACAGGCCCTTGCCATGCCAGTCGAGAAGTTCACCCTGGGCACGTTTCAGGACCGCTTCAGGCAACGCCGCCGGGCCGGCACAGAAGTTATAGGCTCTCTTGCTCACATCCAATCTCGCTCTGATCTGGTGGTCACATAAATCTTGTGTTCTGCGCAGGGTCCGATGTGGGAGAGAGCCTGTTCGCGATTGCAGTGTGTCAGTCAATATCAATACTGCTGACCCACCGTCATCGCGAGCAGGCTCGCTCCCACAGAGGGGGAATACGCAGTGTCGCAAATTTTCAAACGGGACAAACAACAAGGGGGCGAATCTTCATCCGCCCCCTGCTTGTCCGCTTAGTCCTGCGGTTCTTCTTCGTCTGCGGCAGCGTCGAGCGGTTGGTCGCCGGTCAGATCATCGACATCGGCACCCAGGGTACCGTTGAATGCCGTGCCTTCCTCGCTTTCCAGTTCCTCGCCCTCGACTTCCGACGGCTCCTGGACTCGTTCCAGCCCTACCAGCGTTTCGTCGCTGGCCAGCTTGATCAGCGTCACACCCTGGGTGTTACGACCCAGGCTCGACACTTCGGCGACGCGCGTACGCACCAGCGTGCCCTGGTCGGAGATCAACATGATCTCTTCGCCATCGAGCACCTGGACGGCGCCAACCAGACGGCCGTTACGCTCGTTGCTGACCATGGCGATCACGCCCTGGCCGCCACGCTTGTACTCAGGGAACTCGCTGATGGCCGTGCGCTTGCCATAACCACGTTCCGAAGCGGTAAGGATCTGGCTGCCTTCTTCAGGGATCAGCATGGAAATCAGTTTCTGACCTTCCGGCAGGCGCATGCCGCGTACGCCGCGGGCGGTACGGCCCATGGCACGTACATCGGACTCCTTGAAGCGAGTCACCTTGCCACCGTCGGAGAACAGCATCACTTCACGCTCGCCGTCGGTGATGGCAGCGGAAATCAGCACGTCGCCTTCGTCCAGTTCCAATGCGATCAGACCAACACTGCGCTGGCGGCTGAAGGATTCCAGCGGGGTCTTTTTCACGGTGCCGTTGGCGGTAGCCATGAAAATGTAGTGACCCTCGGTGTATTCCTCCACCGGCAGCATGGTGGTGATGTATTCACCATCGTCCAGCGGCAGCAGGTTGACCAGCGGACGACCACGGGCGGCACGGGACGCTTCCGGGATTTCGTAGGTCTTGAGCCAGTACACCTTGCCCTTGCTGGAGAACAGCAACAGCGTGGTGTGACTGTTGGCGACCAGCAGGTGAGCGATGTAGTCCTCGTCCTTGACGCCTGTAGCCGACTTGCCTTTGCCGCCGCGACGCTGGGCCTGGTAGGCGGCCAGCGGCTGGGTCTTGGCGTAGCCGCCGTGGGAAATGGTCACCACGCGCTCTTCTTCCGGGATCATGTCACCCAGGGTCAGGTCCAGGCGCGCATCGAGGATCTCGGTGCGGCGCACGTCGCCGTATTCGGCGCGAATCACTTCCAGCTCTTCGCGGATCACTTCCATCAGGCGCGTGGCGCTGTTGAGGATGCGGATCAGCTCGCCGATCTGGTTGAGGATTTCCTGGTACTCGGCCAGCAGCTTCTCGTGCTCCAGGCCGGTCAGGCGGTGCAGGCGCAGTTCCAGGATGGCTTGCGCCTGTTCCGGGGACAGGAAGTACTTGCCATCGCGCAGGCCGTATTGCGGATCAAGGTTCTCCGGGCGGCACGAATCGGCGCCGGCGCGCTCGACCATTGCCACCACCGCGGAGGACTCCCAAGGGGTACTGACCAGCGCTTCCTTGGCTTCCGACGGCGTTGGCGAAGCCTTGATCAAGGCGATCACCGGGTCGATGTTCGACAGGGCAACGGCCTGGCCTTCGAGAATGTGGCCACGTTCACGAGCCTTGCGCAGTTCGAACACCGTGCGACGGGTGACCACTTCGCGGCGGTGACGCACGAAGGCTTCCAGCAGGTCCTTGAGGTTCAGGATCCGCGGACGGCCGTCGATCAGCGCGACGATGTTGATACCGAACACGCTTTGCAGCTGGGTCTGGGCGTAGAGGTTGTTGAGGATCACCTCAGGCACTTCGCCACGACGCAGCTCGATCACGACGCGCATGCCGTCCTTGTCGGATTCGTCACGCAGCTCGGTGATGCCTTCGAGCTTCTTCTCTTTCACCAGCTCGGCGATCTTCTCGATCAGGCGGGCCTTGTTCAACTGGTACGGCAGCTCGGTGATGACGATCTGCTGGCGACCGCCAACCTTGTCGATGTCTTCGACGGTCGAACGGGCACGCATGTAAATGCGGCCACGACCGGTGCGGTAGGCCTCGATGATGCCGGCACGACCATTGATGATCGCGGCGGTCGGGAAATCAGGGCCCGGGATGTACTGCATCAGCTCATCGACGGTCAGCTCGGGATTGTCGATGAGGGCCAGGCAACCGTCGATGACTTCACCGAGGTTGTGCGGCGGGATGTTGGTCGCCATGCCCACGGCGATACCGCTGGAACCGTTGACCAGCAGGTTCGGGATACGGGTCGGCATGACCGCCGGGATCATTTCGGTGCCGTCGTAGTTCGGCACCCAGTCCACGGTTTCCTTGTGCAGGTCGGCCAGCAGTTCGTGGGCCAGCTTGGTCATGCGCACTTCGGTGTATCGCATGGCCGCGGCGTTGTCGCCGTCCACGGAACCGAAGTTGCCCTGGCCGTCTACCAGCAGGTAGCGCAGGGAGAATGGCTGCGCCATACGAACGATGGTGTCGTACACGGCAGTGTCGCCGTGGGGGTGATACTTACCGATCACGTCGCCGACGACACGGGCGGATTTCTTGTACGGCTTGTTGAAGTCGTTGCCCAGTTCGCTCATCGCGAACAGCACGCGCCGGTGCACGGGCTTCAAGCCATCGCGCGCATCCGGCAGCGCCCGCCCGACGATTACGCTCATTGCGTAGTCGAGGTAGGACTGTTTCAGCTCGTCTTCGATATTGACCGGGAGGATTTCTTTGGCCAGTTCGCCCATGAGAAGCCTGATTCCTTTTTCTGGTGAAACCTCGTCACATCCAGATGGGACGAACGAAGCTCGCCGCTGCAGAACAAGTGCCGTGCAGCGACTTACGACAAATCAACGAGTTATGCCATGGATCTGCGCAGTAAAGGCCACCTCGCGAGGCAGCCCTGGAAACCGCCGGATGTTATCACAAGAGCCGCCACGCACCTATCCCCCAGATGCGCATGGTGCGTAGTTAGTTGACCGATGACAGGCTGATATGGGACCAGAGGGGCTCAGAAGCGCTGCCGATGAAGAATTGAAGGATAAATGCGAGGCATTTGTTGACTTTTGGGACGCTATCGCGAGCAGGTCGCCACCACGGTGAGTTTTGGTATGCCCGGGATTCAGGACACAACACCGACCCAATGTGGGAGTGAGCCTGCTTGCGATAGCGCTATGCCTGACGACAACCGGCTCAGTGCAAGCGCTTGCGACACATCAACTGCGCCAGCTTGGCGGAGTCCGGGCGCTCGATGACGCCCTTTTCCGTGACGATGACATCAATCAGGTCCGCCGGGGTGACATCGAATACCGGATTGAAGGCATCCACATCCGCGCCAAGCCACTTGCCACCGATTTCCAGCAGTTCGCGCCCGTCGCGCTCCTCGATCGGGATGTCATCCCCGCTGGCCAGACTCATGTCGATGGTCGAGCTCGGCGCCACTACCATGAAGCGTACGCCATGATGCATGGCACAGACCGCCAGCTGATAAGTGCCGATCTTGTTCGCTACGTCACCATTGGCGGCGATGCAATCGGCACCGACAATCACCCAGGTCACACCCTTGGTCTTCATGATGTGGGCGGCGGCGGAATCGGCGTTGAGGGTCACCGGGATGCCCTCGCGGGCCAGCTCCCATGCCGTCAGGCGCGAGCCTTGCAGCCATGGACGGGTTTCGTCGGCATAGACCCGCTCGACCATGCCTTCGATATACGCACCACGGATGACCCCCAAGGCCGTGCCGAAGCCGCCGGTCGCCAGGGCGCCGGTGTTGGAATGGGTCAGGATGGCCTGGGCATTGCCCTGATGCTTGCGGATCAGGTCGACACCGAGCTGGGCCATGGTCAGGTTGGCTTCACGGTCACTCTCGTGTATCGCGATGGCTTCGGCCTCAAGCACCGCCAGCGGCTCGGCTTGCTCTCTCAAGCGCCCCAGCCGATCGCGCATCCGGTCCAGCGCCCAGAAGAGGTTCGCCGCCGTCGGCCGAGCCTCGGCCAGCAAGGCAAAATCAGCCTCCAGCGCCGCTTGCCAGTCACCGCCCTCAGCCATCCTGGCCCGTGCTGCCAGCACGACCCCATAGGCCGCACTGATGCCGATGACCGGCGCACCGCGCACCACCCTCGAGCCAATGGCCTCGGCCACATCGGCGGCACAGGTGCAGGCGATCCAGTTTTCCTCGAACGGCAAGCTACGCTGATCCAGCAGGTACAGGACGCCATCGCGCCAATCGATGGCTTTCACCTTCTCCGCAGCCAATAGTCGATCGCGCATCCTTCACCCCGCACTCATGAACAAAAGCCGCCGATTATAGCGATCCCTCCGCGAAGACGCTCGGGTATACTTCGCCATCCTTTATACCCCATGGAACCGTTCCACGATGCCCAAGCCTGCCGTTGCGCTCGACTTATTATTGCTGCCGACCTGGTTGGTGCCTGTCGAACCCGCCGGTGTAGTGCTCAAGGACCATGGCCTGGGCATTCGCGACGGTTGCATCGTGTTCATCGGCCCCCGAGCCGAAGCCCTGAAGTGCAACGCCGCCCAGGTCCGCGAACTGCCCGGCATGCTGCTCAGCCCCGGCCTGATCAATGCCCACGGCCACGCGGCCATGACCCTGTTTCGCGGCCTGGCCGATGACTTGCCCTTGATGACCTGGCTCGAACAGCACATCTGGCCGGCTGAAGCCAAATGGGTCGATGAAGATTTCGTCCGCGATGGCACCGACCTGGCAATCGCCGAGCAGATCAAGGGCGGCATCACCTGCTTCTCCGACATGTATTTCTACCCCAAGGTCGCCAGCGAGTGCGTCCACGACAGTGGCATTCGTGCGCAAATCGCCATTCCGATCCTCGACTTCCCAATCCCCGGCGCCGCCAGCGCCGACGAAGCCATTCGTCAGGGCATCGAATTGTTTGGCGACCTCAAGCACCATCCACGGATCAAAGTCGCATTCGGCCCGCACGCGCCCTACACGGTGGGCGACGAGAACCTGGAGAAAATCCGCGTGATCGCCGAGGAACTGGACGCGGCCATTCATATGCATGTTCACGAAACCGCCTTCGAAGTGCAGCAGGCTGTGGATAACACCGCCGAGCGGCCGATGGCGCGCCTGGGGCGACTGGGCCTGCTGGGACCGCGCTTTCAGGCCGTGCACATGACTCAGATCAGCGATGAAGACCAGGCCTTGCTGGTAGAAAGCAATTGCAGCGTGATTCATTGCCCCGAATCGAACCTGAAGCTGGCCAGCGGCTTCTGCCCGGTGGAGCGCCTGTGGCAGGCAGGCGTCAATGTCGCCCTCGGTACCGACGGCGCGGCGAGCAACAACGACCTGGATCTGCTCGGCGAAACCCGCACCGCCGCCCTGCTGGCCAAGGCCGTCGCCGGCTCGGCCACCGCTCTGGATGCCCATCGGGCACTGCGCATGGCCACGCTCAATGGCGCCAGGGCGCTGGGCATCGAGGCGACAGTCGGCTCGCTGGAAGTGGGCAAGGCCGCCGACCTGGTGGCCTTCGATCTGTCGGGACTGGCCCAGCAGCCGATCTACGACCCGGTGTCGCAGTTGATCTATGCCACCGGTCGCGATTGCGTCAAACACTTGTGGGTGGGCGGCAAGCCGTTACTGGAGGATGGCCGGCTGACTCGCATGGACGAATCAAGCCTGATCGCCACGGCCCAGGCCTGGGGTCGCCGCATCAGCGGTCACAACGAATAACCACGCCCCTTGAGCCGCGGCTCGGGGCACCTGATTTTCCAAGCTTTTCGAGGATCTGCACATGAGCAACGTCGACCACGCCGAAATCGCCAAATTCGAAGCCCTGGCCCATCGCTGGTGGGACCGTGAAAGCGAATTCAAACCGCTGCATGACATCAACCCGCTGCGGGTCAACTGGATTGACGAACGGGTCAACCTGGCCGGCAAGAAGGTCCTCGACGTCGGTTGCGGCGGCGGCATCCTCAGCGAGGCCATGGCCCAGCGCGGGGCCACGGTAATGGGCATCGACATGGGCGAAGCGCCGCTGGCGGTTGCGCAACTGCACCAGCTGGAATCCGGCGTCAACGTGGAATACCGGCAGATCACCGCCGAAGCCCTGGCCGAAGAAATGCCCGGTCAATTCGACGTGGTCACCTGCCTGGAAATGCTCGAGCACGTCCCGGACCCGTCATCGGTCATCCGCGCCTGCTTCCGCATGGTCAAGCCCGGCGGCCAAGTGTTCTTCTCCACGATCAACCGCAACCCGAAAGCCTACTTGTTCGCCATCATCGGCGCCGAATACATCATGAAGCTGCTGCCACGCGGCACCCACGACTTCAAGAAATTCATCCGCCCTTCCGAGCTGGGCGCCTGGAGCCGCATGGCCGGGCTGACCGTCAAGGACATCATTGGCCTGACCTACAACCCGCTGACCAAGCACTACAAACTGGCCGCCGATGTTGACGTCAACTACATGATCCAGACCCTGCGCGAGGAATAAGTCGATGCGTCTCAAAGCGGTTCTCTTCGACATGGACGGCACGCTGCTCGACACCGCGCCGGATTTCATCGCCATCTGCCAGGCCATGCGCGCCGACCGTGGCTTGCCACCGATGAACACGCAGCACATTCGCGACGAGATTTCCGGCGGCGCCCGGGCGATGGTCGCGGTGACCTTTTCCATGGACCCGGAATCACCAGGGTTCGAGGAGCTGCGCCAGGAATTCCTCGAGCGCTACCTCAAGGGGTGCGCGGTCCACAGCCACTTGTTCGACGGCATGGCCCAGGTGCTGGCCGATATCGAAGCGGCCAACTTGATCTGGGGCGTGGTCACCAACAAACCGGTGCGTTTCGCCGAGCCGATCATGCAGCAACTGGGCCTGGCCGAACGTTCGAAAGTGCTGATCTGCCCCGACCACGTGAAAAACAGCAAGCCGGACCCCGAACCGCTGACCCTGGCGTGCAAGATGCTCGACCTGGACCCGGCCAGCGTACTGTTCGTGGGCGACGACCTGCGGGACATCGAGTCCGGGCGCAGCGCCGGCACCAAGACCTGTGCAGTGACCTACGGCTACATCCACCCGGACGACAACCCCCGGCACTGGGGCGCGGATGTAGTGATCGATCACCCGCTGGCGCTGCGCGAGGTGCTGGACAACGCGTTGTGCAGTTGCTGATCTGAGCCAGACACCGCTCTTTGCAGCAGGGGAGCTTGTTGTGGCGAGGGGATTTATCCCCGCTGGGTCGCGAAGCGGCCCCTCTTCGCCTTACTTGATACACCGCGGTGGTAGAGAGCTTGTGGAGGCGCTTCGCGCCTCAGCGGGGATAAATCCCCTCGCCACAAATCAAGCCCCGTTGCCACACAGTGCATCACCACGCATCGTTATGTTTCGTGAGGTTCTTTTATGTTTGATTATTCCGCCCGTCCCGACCTGCTCAATGGCCGGGTGATTCTGGTCACCGGCGCCGGTCGCGGGATCGGTGCCGCTGCAGCGAAAGCCTACGCCGCCCATGGCGCCACCGTGCTGTTGCTGGGCAAGACCGAAGCCAACCTGACCCAGGTCTACGATGAAATCGAGGCGGCCGGTCATCCGCAGCCGGCGGTAATCCCGTTCAACCTCGAAACGGCGTTGCCTCATCAGTACGATGAACTGGCGGCGATGATCGAAACCGAGTTCGGTCATCTGGACGGCCTGCTGCACAACGCTTCGATCATCGGCCCGCGCACACCGCTGGAACAGTTGTCCGGCGAGAACTTCATGCGCGTGATGCATGTGAACGTCAACGCCATGTTCATGCTCACCAGCACCTTGCTGCCCCTGCTCAAGCTGTCCAAGGATGCGTCCGTGGTGTTCACCTCCAGCAGCGTCGGGCGCAAGGGCCGGGCGTACTGGGGCGCCTATGGGGTGTCCAAGTTCGCCACCGAAGGGCTGATGCAGACCCTGGCCGACGAAGTCGATACCGTCGCCGCAGTGCGCGCCAACAGCATCAACCCCGGCGCTACCCGCACCAGCATGCGTGCCCAGGCCTATCCGGGGGAAAACCCGCTCAACAATCCGACGCCTGAAGAGATCATGCCGGTCTATCTGTACCTCATGGGCCCGGACAGTACCGGTATCAACGGCCAAGCCTTCAACGCGCAATAACTGCCTTTCTCCGCGTCGCGACGATTTACCGTCGCGACGCGCGCTCCTTCAATCGCCTACCAGGCGAAACGCCAAGCCCACGCCGCCCAAATGCTGACGCGGCGTTCGCCCCTGATCATCAATTCATTGATTTCTATCGGTTTTTATTCTAGTGAACTGAATGGCACGACTTTCGCTCTAAATATCCTCAAACACGCCATGTTCGGCGGGGAACGGACGTTGAGACGAGTCTTACGCCTGACAGGGAAAGCGGTCTAAACTCAAATCAGATGTCCTACGGGACTGAAGGATCAGTACGACACGCTACCTTAAGCGGCATCACCCAGCCCGGCAGGACAGATTTAGCTTAGGGGCTAACGCCAAATGAAAACGCCCACCCAGATCAACGCGATAGACTTCGACAGCGCCAAGTTGCAGCGCCTGGGCTTCGGCCAGCCGTCGCCGCTCGTGCCACGCTCGGTCAGCCTTTCGCAATTGCGCAAGCAACTGGGCCAACAATTGCAGACCAGCCTGGAACCACAACGCATCCTGGGCCTGTTTTTCCGGGAAGTTCAGCGATTGGTGCCCCTGGATGCATTGGCCTATCAACACAAGCCCAGCGATCTGCGTCTCGAACTCGGGCAGCGGGGCCATCACACCCTCAGCTACAACCTCAGCCATGAAGGCGAACACTTGGGCGAGTTGGTATTCCGGCGCAACCAACGTTTCTCTGAGGCGGAACAGGCCGACTTGGAATCGGTGCTCTCGACACTGCTGTATCCATTGCGCAACGCCCTGCTTTATCGAGCCGCCACTCAAAGCGCGCTACGCGATCCGCTGACCGGCACCGGTAACCGCATCGCCATGGACCAGACCCTGGTTCGTGAAATCGACATGGCCCGGCGGCATCTACAACCCTTGTCGCTGCTGATGCTCGACATCGATCATTTCAAGCGTATCAACGACAGCCATGGGCATGGCGTCGGCGACGAAGTACTCAAGGCCGTGGCCGAGTCGATCAAGAGCCAACTGCGCAACGTGGACATGGTGTTCAGGTTCGGCGGTGAAGAGTTTCTGATCCTGCTGGCCAATACCAGCCGCGACGCTGCGGCCATGGTCGGTGAACGGCTGCGTTATGCCGCCCAGGCCCAGGATTATTTCGCCGCTGGCACACGGATCGAACTGACGGTGAGCCTGGGTTGCGCGACGTTGCTACCGGGGGAGTCCTCGGAAAGCCTGCTGCGCAGGGCCGACAGCGCGCTGTATGTAGCCAAGCGCGAAGGACGCAATCGACTGGCGATGGCAGGCTGAAACAACGAGAGAATGTAAAAACACCGACATCTTTGTGGGAGCGGGCTTGCTCGCGAAAGCGGTGGGCCAGCCTATGGATATGTTGAATGCACCGAAGTCTTCGCGAGCAAGCCCGCTCCCACAAAGTCTTGCGGCAACCACCGGCCAGCCACTCATCCAAAACAACTGTGGGAGCGAGCTTGCTCGCGATAATGGTCTAGCCGTCAACCTCCCCGTCGACTGTCAGACCTCTTCGCGAGCAGGCTCGCTCCCACATGGGGTGTCGCTATCGGTAGCGGAAGAAATCAGCTCCCGGCCAGCGCCAGGCGCTCACGGGTGGAAGAAGATTTTCCCACAGACTCCGACTGCTCCAGTTGCATGCAACGCTCCAGGAACAGGTACATGTAGTCGTAGCTCTTGCACACGGCTTGGCGCAGCTCCGTTTGCAGGGCCTTGCTCGGATTCATCCCCGCCAGCGTACAGATGATTTCCAGGGCTTCCCAAGGGTGGGCGTCATCATACTGGGCATGCATCTTCAGCCATTTCATGGCCCGCTTGCGATCTTCCTCGGCGAAAGCCGCCGCATAGACGCCAGTGGAACACACCAGCGCCGACCACTCTCCCGTCGCCCCCTCAATGGCATAGTTGGTCGCGGCGATGGCCACGATCAGCGAATCCGAGGAGCTGGTGTGCCAGCACCAGTGGCTCAAGGCATGAAGCTCGGGTGGCACATGCTGGGCTTGCAGGTCTTCCAGGCTCACGCCATGGGCGGCGCTCCAGTTTACCCAGTAGTCGGCGTGGTTGAGTTCGACACGAATATTACGCATCAGCCAGCGACGCGCCATGTCCTCGCCGGGATGGCGGGCGAAGCGGGTCTTGGTGAGGTTCTGTGCCATGTATAAAGCGAACTGTTCGACGACCGGCCAACCACCGATGAGGTAGTGGCGCATGGTCCTGGCGCTGAGCTTGTTGTCGCGCATGCGCTGATACAGTTCGTGTTCGACAACCCGGCGCTTGCTCTCGCTGCAATCGGTAATGAGCTGCTGTGCCCATTTCGGATAGCTCGTGGGGTCCATGAGCGGGCCTGTTCGGTTGAATGTGTCGATCACTGTCGGGCTCCTTTTGATTGTGATTTTCCGGATCAACAAGAGGTTCAGCGGAACGTGCCGGGGGCCTTGAATAACAACGGCTGGGGCCGGGCCGGCCGACATTGCAACGTGTCGCAGGTAAACAATTGCGGGCGTTCGATCACATACCCCTGAGCATAGTCCACCCCAATCTCCAGCAATGC
This sequence comes from Pseudomonas sp. DF11, assembly GCF_058148565.1. Lineage (NCBI taxonomy): Bacteria > Pseudomonadati > Pseudomonadota > Gammaproteobacteria > Pseudomonadales > Pseudomonadaceae > Pseudomonas > Pseudomonas sp. DF11. The sequence continues at coordinate 113,309 of NZ_JBYVYN010000005.1, read as the reverse complement.
CTGCTCGATCTGGGCGGTTTCAACAAACTCGGCAATCGTGCGCTTACCCATGACGTGGCCGATGTGATTGATCACTTCGACCATTGCACGGTTAATCGGGTCGTCCAGCATATCCTTTACGAAACTCCCATCGATCTTCAGGAAGTCTACAGGTAAATGTTTCAGGTAAGCGAATGAAGACATTCCGGCGCAAAAGTCATCCAGCGAGAAGTAACATCCCAAGCTCTTGAGTTCATTGATAAAGCGGATTGCACTGCCCAAATTCGAAATAGCGCTGGTTTCTGTAATTTCAAAACAAATCATTTCTGGCGGAATCGAGTAGGCCGCGAACTGTTTACGCAGGAAATCAAGAAACGCCTGATCTCCGATAGTAGTGCCTGACAGATTGATCGCACACATCGCCATGGGCCCCTGTCGCGAATCATTCAGGCACTGGCGGATGATCTTGAAGACATTCTCTACCACCCAACGGTCCAGGGACGTCATCAGGCCATAACGTTCCGCCGCGGGAATGAAACTGTCCGGCAGGATCATCCGGCCGGCTTCATCGTGCAGGCGCAGCAGGATTTCAATGTGCCCGCCACCATGATCGCCCGGCCCCAGCGCGGCGATTTCCTGGGCATAGAGGCAGAAGCGATTTTCCTCCAGGGCCATGTGCAAGCGCTGAACCCAGGCCATCTCGCCAAAGCGCAGGGACAGCTCCGAGTCGTCGGCATGATAGACCTGGACCCGATTGCGCCCCTTTTCCTTGGCCATGTAGCAGGCCATGTCGGCAGCCCGCAGGGACGCCTCCAGGGTGGTCGGCGTCTGGGCGATATGCACCAGGCCGATGCTCACGGTGGTCACGAACGGCCGACCCTTCCAGACAAAGTGCAGGTTCTGCACGGTCTGACGCAGCCCTTCGGCGATCTTTTCCGCCGCTTCCGGCGAACAGTTTTCCAGCAAGATCCCGAACTCATCCCCGCCCAACCGGGCCAGGGTGTCGTTTTCCCGCAGGCCTGATTGCAGCAAGGCGCAGATATGCCGCAACAATTCGTCGCCCGCGGCATGGCCGCAGGTGTCGTTGACCAGCTTGAACTGGTCCAGGTCGAGAAACATCAAGGCATGGCGCCCGACCTGGCGGGTAAGGTTGTGCAAAGCCTGCTCGAGGCGATACTCGAACTCCCGGCGGTTCGCCAGGCCAGTCAGGGCGTCATGGGTGGCCTGCCACGACAGGTTGGCGATGTATTGACGCTCCTGGGTCATGTCATGCAGCACCAGCACGGCGCCGCTGACCTTGCCCGCATGACGGATCGGCGCGCCCACCAGGGTGACCGATACGGTGCTGCCGTCCAGGCGCTGGATCAGTTTCGAATGCTCGCTGGCGCCGCTGAGCCGACCGCTGAGGATGTGCTCGATCAGGGTCAGCCCCTCGGTCTGGGCATTGTCATCGAGCAAATTGAACAGCGCGGCCAGGGGCAGGCCCGTGGCGTGTTCGGTTTTCCAATGGGTCATCGCCTCGGCAGCGGGGTTCATGTAGGCGATGGCACCCTCGACGTCAGTGGTGATGACCCCGTCGCCAATGGATTGCAGGGTGATCTGTGCCCGTTCTTTTTCCATCTGCAGCGCATTGGCGAACACTTGCCGCTGGGCCAGCAGTTTATGGGTACGCAACAACGCCAGGACGATCAACCCGAGGGCGGTGGCGAAATTGGTCACCAGCAAGAGTCGCAGGATGAAACGCGACCCCTCGCCCAGTGCATCGCTGAAGGCCTTGGCGGCCGGGGTGACGGAGTCGTTGATCGCAAAGATCTGGGCCTTCCAGCCGCGGATATCCAGCTCCGACGCCAGGCCTGCATTAATGCTGCCGTGCATCTGCCGGGCGACGTCGTCCAGCTCGATCAGGTAGCCGTCGCCCACCGTCCAGAGATCGATGGCTTCTTCCAGGTAGCTGAAGTGACGGAAATTCAGATAGAGCCAGATCAGGCTCGACACATCGTCCGGGTGATTGCCGCCCTTGAGGATGCCGGCCCTCGCTGCTTCCAGGTCCGGCGGTTCGCGGTCCAGCGCCACCCGCAGTTCATGGCCGCCCTCGGGGACGGCGATGGCTTGCTGGTATTTGCGGAAGATCGCCTCGTCGCGACTGTCGGCGTACAGATTGAGGTAATAGATGGCGTCTTTCTGGCCTTTGGACCAGAGACTCTCCCCCGCCACGTAGCCGCGAACGGCGGACAGCACGTAAAGACTGACGCCGCCAAGCAATGCCTGAAATAGCACAACGGCGATAAAGGGCCAGACGATGCCCAGCAGCCGAGGTGTTCCGAGAGTCTGCTTTTGCTTCATGAGGTCCCTTGCACAGGTATTGCCGGACGAACACCCGCCAGAATTCCGCTCCTGACTCAATAGCCTAGGCTAGTTTTCAACCGTTCGAACGAATGAATGAACAGATCGATAGGCTTTGCGTGGAATTCGGAAAAATCGGCGGGTTTGCCTGCTTTTTTTCCGATACTAAGCGCAGAAAAGCTGCGCAAACTCAAGGCTGCTGTATCTGTTGCAAGTGACCGTAAAGTCGGGCGTAGAGGCCGCCCTCGGCAATCAACTGTAAATGGTCGCCGTCCTCGGCGATTTGCCCTCCGTCGAACACCAACACCCGATCGGCCTGCTTCACCGCCGAGAGCCGGTGGGCGATGATCAGCGTGGTGCGTGCACTCAAGAAGCGCGCCAGGGCCTGGTGAAGGTTGTACTCGGTGGCAGCATCCAGTGCCGAGGTGGCCTCGTCGAGAATCACCACCCGGGGGTTGGCCAGTACCATGCGGGCGATGGCCAGCCGTTGACGCTGCCCGCCCGACAACCGCACCCCGGAACGCCCTACTACACTCTCCAGGCCCTGGGGCAGCGCCCGTACGGTGGCATCGAGCTGGGCGATTTCCAGTGCCCGCCAGCAATCGTCGTCACTGCACGCACGGCCCATGGCGAGGTTGGCCCGCACCGTGTCATTGAACAGCGCCGGATGTTGCAACACCACTGCAACATTCTCCCGGATGGTCTCCAGGCCGATCTCCTGTTGCGTGGCTCCACCGAAACGAATGCTGCCTGACTGCGGCGTATACAACCCCAGCAGCAACTGCACCAAGGTACTCTTGCCACCGCCGCTGGCGCCGACGATAGCGACTTTCTCGCCCGGCGAGATGGACAGGTTCAACTGGTTGAGCACCAGCTCTTCGCCGTAACCGAAACTCAACCCCTGGATATCGATACCCACGGTGTCACGCCCCTTGAACGGATCGACGACACCCGTGTACTGAGGCTCGTCGGCCCGGGCCAGCAGTTCATTGATCCGGTTCAAGGCGCCGCCGGCGGCATAAAAGGCGTATTGCAGATTGAGCAGTTGCTCGACCGGACCGATCATGAACCAGAGGTAGCTGAACACCGCCAGCATCTGGCCGATCGACAAGTCGGAAAACACCACGGTAAGCATGGCCGCCGCGCGGAAAATGTCGATGCCGAACTGGAACAGCAAACCACTGGCGCGGTTCGAGGCATCGGTTTTCCACTGCGAACTCACGGCGTAATCACGGACCTCCTTGGCACGCATCCCCAAGCGGCCAAGGAAATAACCCTGGCGGTTACCGGCGCGCACTTCCTGGATGGCATCCAGGGTTTCGGTCAAGGCCTGGGTGAAGCGCGAGGTGCTGTCGTTCTCCAGTTTCTTGAGGTGCTTGACTCGCTTGCCCAACTGCACCGTGGCGTAGATCACCAGCGGGTTGAACAGCAGGATCAACAGCGCCAGTTCCCAGTGCATCCATACCAGGATCCCGGCCGTGCCCACCAGGGTCAACATCGCCACCAGGAAACGGCTGAGAGTTTCGCCGATGAATTTGTCGAGGGTGTCCAGGTCGGTGACCAGGTGAGCTGCCACGGTGCCGCTGCCCAGGCTTTCGTACTCGCCCAGGGAAATTCGCTTGAGACGCTCGATCAGCCGGATGCGAATGCGATAGACGATGTCCTTGGCCAACCTGGCGAACAGGCGCGCCTGCACCACGTTGAACAGCAATGCGCCACAGCGCAGGGCCAGGGTCACAAGCAACATCAGCCCGATATAACCGGCAGCGCGCTGCCATTCCATGGGCAATGCATGGTTCATGACTTTCAAGGCCGCATCGCCATGCCCCAGCAACACCTCGTCGACCAGCAATGGCAACAGCAACGGGATCGGCACGCTGCACAGCGTCGCCAGCACCGCCACGCCGTTAGCGATCCACAGGGCTTTTTTATGTTTGAGGGCCAGGCGGCGGATTTCCGCCCAGCTCAGCCGGTCGATGCGCGGCGAAGCCGATGCAGCTTGCGGCCGCTCAGGCACAGGCCGCGCGCTCGAGCCAACGGCCCAGCAAAGGCGACAGCTGGCTCAGGGGCTGATATCCGTTGGTCAGCAAGGCCAACTGGCCGTCACGCTCGGCCAACAGCGTGGGAAACCCGGCAATGCCCAAGTCCTGCACCCAGGTGAAATCCGCAGCGGTAGCCGCATGTTGGTCGGCGCGGTCGAAAGCCGCGGCGAATTCGATGCGTGGCAGCCCGGCCTGTTCGGCCAGTTCCACCAGGACGCTGGCGTGGGTGACGTCACGGCCTTGCACATAAAAGGCTTCCTGGATCAGCTTCAACAGCTTCCAGGCCAGGTCCGGGGCCAGGCTGCGGGCCGTCACCAGTGCACGGCAGGCAGGCTCGGTGTCGTAGACGAAACCGTCCGGCAACGCACCTTCAAGCTTGAAGGGCTGGCCGGTGGCCTGGGTGACAGCTTGCCAATGTTCAAGAATGTAGCGACGGGTGGTCGGCTCCAGCGCCGAACCGCTGCCAGTGCGCAAACCGCCCACCACCAGGTGCAACTCTACCCCTGCGGCCTGCGCCTGCTCCACCAACGCCTCGGCCACCGGTGCAAAGCCCCAGCACCAGGAACACATCGGGTCCATCACATAGAGCAAGCGTGACGCCATGGTTCAGGCCTCGGAAGATGTCTGCTTATAGTTGTAGCCGATCGGGTGCGGCATGTTGCGAGCCTTGGCCAATTCGATCTGCTTCTGCCGGTCGATGGCGCTACGCCGGGTTTTCTCGCTCAACTTATCCCAGCAATGCGGGCAACTGATGCCCGGCACATAGTGCTCCGAGGCGCGGTCTTCGACGCTGACCGGGGTACGGCAAGCGTGACATTGATCGTAGTCGCCTTCGCTGAGGTCGTGGCGAACGGTCACGCGGTTGTCGAACACGAAGCAGTCGCCACGCCACTTGGTTTCTTCCTGAGGCACCTCTTCGAGGTATTTCAGGATGCCGCCCTTGAGGTGATAGACCTCGTCGAACCCCTGGCCAAGCATATAGCTGGAGGCTTTTTCACAACGAATGCCGCCGGTGCAGAACATCGCGACTTTCTTGTGTTTGGCCGGGTCGAAGTTGGCCTTGATGTACTCGGGGAATTCGCGAAAGCTGGTGGTCTTGGGGTCGATCGCGCCTTCAAAGGTGCCGATGGCCACTTCGTAATCGTTGCGGGTATCGATCAGCAACACTTCCGGATCGCTGATCAGCGCATTCCAGTCCTGCGGTTCGACATAGGTGCCAACCTGCTTGTTCGGATCCACGCCCTCGACGCCCAGGGTGACGATTTCTTTCTTGAGCTTGACCTTGGTGCGATAGAACGGCTGCTCGTCGCAGTACGATTCTTTATGGTCGATGTCGATCATGCGCGGATCGTTCTTGAGCCAGGCCAGCAGGCCGTCGATACCTTCGCGAGTGCCGGAGACCGTGCCGTTGATGCCTTCTTCGGCGATCAGCAACGTGCCTTTGATGCCGTTGTCGAGCATGGCCTTGAGCAAGGGCTCACGCAGCTCGACGTAATCTTCCAGGGTGACGAACTTATACAGTGCCGCCACGACAATGGGTTGTGTCATGGGTGTTTCTCCAGGTGGCTACCCTCGTAAAGGGTGAACCGGATGCGAAAAAAAACGCGCCGGGTGAGCGGCGCGTTGCGGATTCTAACAAAAAACATGTGGGTTGCAGGACTGCAATCCAAGGCCGGATACAAAACCTTTGTGGCGAGGGGATTTATCCCCGCTGGGGTGCGAAGCAGCCCTCAGCCTTTGGAATCGCCGCATATCAAATGGATTGCGTAACTGGCTTCAGGGGCGCTTCGCACCCCAGCGGGGATAAATCCCCTCGCCACAGAAAGCTCCCTCACCACCGCCGATCAGTGTTTGCTGCCACCGGCACAGGTCGGCGAAGCCGGGGCGGCGTCGATCTGCGCCCATTCTTCAGGGGTGTAGGTGTGCAGCGCCAACGCATGGAATTCGCCCATCAGCTCGCCCAGCGTGCCGTAGACCTTCTGGTGACGCTTGACGCGATTGAGCCCCTCGAACTGCTGGCTGACCACCACGGCCTTGAAGTGGGTCTGCAGGCCACGGCTGTGCATGTGGCTTTCATCCAGCACTTGCAAGTACTCAGGCTGCAAGAGCCCGAGTGTCGATTCGATGCGTTGTTGCATGCTCATACCGGGCTCCGCTTACGGCTTTTTCTTGGCGGGGGCAGCGGCTTTTGGCTCGAGCTCGGCCGTCATGTCGGCCAGCAGCTTGTTGACCACCGGTACCGCGCTTTCCAGCTTGGCCTGGGTCAGTTGGGCCGATTGCTGGGTCAACTGTGGCATTTTTTCCAGGACTTTCTTGCCCAATGGCGATTGGTAGAAGGCTACCAGGTCCTTGAGCTCCGACTCGCTGAAGTTGCTGGTGTAGAGCTTGACCATGTCCGGCTTGAGCTTGTTCCAGCCGATAGCCTGGTCCAGCGCGGCATTGGCCTTGGCCTGGTAGGTTTCCAGGGTGGCTTTTTTCGACTCAGGGGCCTTGGTCTGTTCAAAGCGCTGGGCAAACATCTGCTGCACTTGCATGTACACCGGAGTGCCCAGTTTGTCAGCGTGCGCCAGGGTCAGGAACGCTTCGGCGCTGGCGTTGTGGCTGGCGGTATCGGCGAAAACAGGGCCGCTGGCACACACCAGAGCAACTGCGGTACAGATGGCACGAAGACGGGTCATCGAGTTTCCTTTCATTACAGGCGAGGTAAAACCCCAAGGGCGACCATTCTGCGCCTAAAAAACGCCGGGCCTCAACCCCGAAGCTTGCCGGGTCCGATTGACGGGCCGGATCCGCCACGCCTAGATTGGGGGAAGATTGAGGGAACCGGTACCGCCCATCTGGGCCTAAACTGCGCATTCAGCCTTTAAGGAGTTTGACCCGATGAGCCGTATCGAAACCGACAGCCTGGGCCAGGTTGAAGTCCCGGACGACGCCTACTGGGGCGCCCAGACACAGCGTTCCATGATTAATTTCGCCATTGGCAACGAACGCATGCCACTGTCGGTGCTGCACGCCTTGGCACTGATCAAGAAAGCCGCCGCACGGGTCAATGATCGCAACGGCGACTTGCCCGCCGACATCGCCCGCCTGATCGAGCAGGCCGCCGACGAAGTGCTGGCCGGCCAGCATGACGACCAGTTCCCGCTGGTGGTCTGGCAGACCGGCAGCGGCACCCAGAGCAACATGAACGTCAACGAGGTGATCGCCGGGCGTGCCAACGAACTGGCCGGCAATCCCCGTGGCGGCAAGAGCCCGGTGCACCCCAACGACCACGTCAACCGTTCCCAGAGCTCCAACGACTGCTTCCCCACCGCGATGCACATTGCCGCCGCACAGGCCGTCCACCAGCAATTGCTCCCGGCTATCAGCGAGCTGTCCGGTGGCCTGGCGGAACTGGCGGCGCGCCATATGAAGCTGGTCAAGACCGGCCGTACCCACATGATGGATGCCACGCCGATCACCTTTGGCCAGGAACTGTCGGCGTTCATTGCCCAGCTCGATTACGCCGAACGGGCGATCCGCGCGGCGCTGCCGGCGGTCTGCGAACTGGCCCAGGGCGGCACGGCGGTCGGCACCGGGCTCAATTCGCCCCATGGTTTCGGTGAAGCGATCGCCGCCGAACTGGCAGCGCTGTCGGGTCTGCCATTCGTTACCGCACCGAACAAGTTTGCCGCGCTGGCCGGCCATGAACCCCTGACGTCCCTGTCCGGCGCACTGAAAACCCTCGCCGTGACCCTGATGAAAATCGCCAACGACCTGCGCCTGCTGGGCTCCGGACCACGGGCCGGGTTCGCCGAAGTGAAGTTGCCGGCCAACGAACCGGGCAGTTCGATCATGCCCGGCAAGGTCAACCCGACCCAATGCGAAGCCTTGTCGATGCTGGCCTGCCAGGTCATGGGCAACGACGTGACTATCGGCTTTGCCGCCAGCCAGGGCCATTTGCAGTTGAATGTGTTCAAACCGGTGATCATCCACAACCTGCTGCAATCGATTCGCCTGCTGGCCGATGGCTGCAGCAACTTCCAGCAGCATTGCATCGCCGGACTGGAGCCGGACGCCGAGCAGATGGCCGCGCACCTGGAGCGTGGGTTGATGCTGGTGACCGCGCTGAACCCGCACATCGGCTACGACAAGTCGGCGGAAATCGCCAAGAAAGCCTACGGCGAAGGGCTGACCCTGCGTGAGGCGGCCCTGCAACTGGGGTACCTGACCGATGAGGAGTTCGATGCCTGGGTGAGGCCGGAGAACATGCTGGAGGCGGGTAGCCAGGGCTAACGCCGGCCCCCATGTGGGAGCGAGCCTGCTCGCGATAGCGATGTATGAGTCGACTCTTCATCGACTGTCAGGCCGCATCGCGAGCAGGCTCGCTCCCACAGTGGATTCATGTCAGACATGCCACCTTCTATCGCTCTACAGCCAAACGCTCGCGCCGTGCCTTGAGCCCGGCGATGAGCGACGGCCCCAGCGCAACCAGCGCCGACCCCAGCACCACCAGCACCGCCCCGCCATAGCCCAACAGATTGATCTGCTCGGCATGGACATAGTCGGGCCACCACCAGGCCGCCATCGCCACTGCGGCAAAGGTCACCAACGGCGTTATCGCCAGGGTCGCGCTGACCCGGGACGCTTCCCAGTGGGCCAGGGCCTCGGCGAACGCGCCATAGGCAATCAGGGTGTTGAGGCAGCAGGCGAGCAACAGCCAGCCTTGCAACGGACTCAATTGCAGCGCCTCCAACGGATGTACCCAGGGTGTGAGCAGCAACGCGCAGAACAGGTAGATCACCATCATCACCTGCAACGAATTCCACACCGTCAACAGTTGCTTCTGGCCCAAGGCATAGAACGTCCAGACCGTCGACGCCAGCAACACCATCAGGACCCCGGCGGTGTAGTCACTCAGGGACGTCAGCAACTCGCCCAGGCGCTGGTTGAAAAACAGCGTGAAGCCAATCAACAGCACCGCCAGGCCAATGCCCTGCCCCACGCTGAAACGCTCCTTGAACACGAACAGACTGGCGACCAGCAACATGATCGGCCCCATCTGCACCACCAGTTGTGCGGTGCCAGGGCTCAAGCGGTTCAGGCCCATCAGGTACAACACGTAGTTGCCCACCAGCCCGAGCACCGCCATCGCCACCAGCCAGCCACCGCGTGGGCCGAGGACCTTGCGACTGGGCAGACGCCGAGTGGTTGCCAAATAGATGAACAACAAACCGCCGGACACCAGCAAGCGAAACCAGGTCACGGTGACCGGGTCCATCACTTGCAACACTTGCTTGAGCTTGATCGGCAGGATGCCCCACAGCAAGGCGGTCAACAGGGCAAGGAACAGGCCATAGACCCAGCGACCGGACGATATGTGCATGCAACCCTCGAAGCTCAAGACATGAACGACCATTCTAGGCGTCTATCGCTCCGCGACACAGGGACAGTTGGGTAAAGGCCGCCCATGGGATTGTATGGGTCGCAGCCGTCGATCGGCTGGCCAGGCGAGAATCAAGGACTGCGCATATGCTCATTTGAAACTGACCTCGCTGCACCCTGGAGACCCGATATGCTTGGCAAACGCGCCCTGGATCCCGCCCCTACGACCATTTTTCGCAGCGACCGGATCTGCCGGGTCAACGGCGAGTATTATTTCAATACCCGCGAAGGCACCCAGGAAGGGCCATTCGCCAGTCGCGAGGATGCCTTGCGGAAAGTGGAGGAGTATGTGCAGCGCATGCTGCAACTGTCGCAAGTCGCCAGCTAGCGCAGCTCTCGCAGCTGACGTCGCTCTCTTGTGGCGAGGGGATTTATCCCCCCCAAAAACAGACAACTCTGTCAACCTGATACACCGTGCTTGTGGTTTTTAGGGTTGCTGCGCAACCCAGCGGGGATAAATCCCCTCGCCACAAGCAACTGCTCTCGCCAACTTTCAGGTCGTGGGTTACCTCACCACCTCGAACAACCCCGTAGCCCCCATCCCCCCGCCCACGCACATGGTCACGATGCCGTAGCGCAGGTTGCGTCGTTGCAGCTCGCGCACCAGATGCCCCACTTGCCGTGAGCCGGTCATGCCGAACGGATGGCCGATGGAGATCGAGCCGCCATTGACGTTGTACTTTTCCGGATCGATTTCCAGTCGGTTGCGGCTGTACAGGCACTGGGAAGCAAATGCCTCGTTGAGTTCCCACAGGTCGATATCGGCAATCTGCAAGCCCTTGGCCTTGAGCAGCTTGGGCACTGAAAACACTGGGCCGATGCCCATCTCGTCCGGCTCGCAACCGGCCACGGTGAAGCCACGGAAAAACGCCTTGGGCTTGAGCCCCAGCGCCAGGGCTTTTTCCAGGCTCATCACCAAGGTCATCGAGGCCCCGTCGGACAACTGCGACGAATTGCCCGCCGTCACCGATCCGTCTTCGGCGAACACCGGTTTCAGGCCGGCCAGGCTTTCGTAGGTGGTGTCCGGGCGGTTGCAATCATCGCGATCGACCACACCATCGAGAATCTGCACCGCGCCGGTCTGCTTGTCCTCGACCCGGTACTTGACCGCCATCGGGATGATTTCGTCATCGAACAGCCCGGCCGCCTGGGCCTTGGCGGTGCGCTGCTGGCTCTGCATGGCGTAGCGGTCCTGCTCCTCGCGGCTGACCTGGTAACGGCGGGCGACGATCTCGGCCGTCTGGCCCATGGGGAAATAAATCCCCGGCACCTGCTCCTTGAGCAGCGGGTTGATCAGGTTGTCGGTGTTGACGCTTTTCATCGTCAGGCTGATGGACTCCACGCCGCCGGCCACGATGATGTCGCTGCAACCGGAAGCGATCTGGTTGGCCGCGATGGCGATGGCTTGCAGGCCAGAGGAACAGAAACGGTTGAGGGTCATGCCGGCGGTGCCGACGCCCAATTGCGAGAGCACCGCCACGTTGCGCCCGATGTTGTAGCCCTGGGCGCCTTCATTGGACCCGGCCCCGACGATGCAATCCTCGACGCTGGCCGGGTTGATGTCGTTGCGCGTCAGCAGGACATTGACGCAGTGAGCCGCCATGTCGTCCGGACGGGTCATGTTGAACTTGCCGCGAAAGGACTTGGCCAGGCCGGTCCGTACGCTGTCGACGATCACCACTTCACGCATGGCTGTACCTCATTGTTGTAGTCGGTTGAGAGTGAATCGAGCATAGATCCACTGCATAACCGACCGCGACAATCATTCACCCCGCGTATGCGTGTTCATCGTCCTAGCGCTTCTTCTTGCGAGCCTGTCTTGCGCTGCGCTCGAAAGCCGCCTCCAGCGCCTGGTTGAGGGTGCGCAACACCTTGACCCGCGCCCAGCGCTTGTCGTTGGCTTCCACCAAGGTCCAAGGGGAAATCTCAGTGCTGGTGCGGTCGACCATGTCGCACACCGCGGCGCGGTAGGCGTCCCACTTGTCGCGGTTGCGCCAGTCATCCTCGGTGATCTTGAAGCGCTTGAACGGGATGTCCTCACGCTCCTGGAAACGCTCCAGCTGGGTTTCCTTGTCGATGGCCAGCCAGAACTTGACCACCACCACGCCAGCATCGGCAAGCTGCTCCTCGAAATCGTTGATTTCACCGTAGGCCCGCAGCCAGTCGGCCTGGCTGCAAAACCCCTCGACCCGTTCCACCAAGACACGGCCGTACCAGGAACGGTCGAACATGGTGAACTTGCCCCGCGCCGGAATATGCCGCCAGAACCGCCACATGTAAGGGTGGGCACGTTCTTCTTCCGTGGGCGCGGCAATCGGTACGATGCTGTATTGGCGTGGGTCCAGGGCCGCCGCGACCCGCCGGATCGCCCCGCCCTTGCCTGCCGCGTCATTGCCTTCGAATACCGCCACCAGGGCATGCTGGCGCATGCGTTTATCCCGCAGCAGGCCGGCGAACCGCGCCTGCTCGGTGATCAGTTGTTCTTCATAGTCAGCCTTGTCCAGGCGTCGAGTCATGTCCAGGCTATCGAGCAGCGTGAGCTCGCCGTCCAGCACGGGCAGCGGCGCCACACTGACCTTTTGCGGCTTGACCTTCGATCGGTCCAGGGCCTGGCGCAAGCCGTCGAGCAGAATCCGTCCGACGGTGAGGCTGCGATAACAACTGTCCATGCCTTCGATCACATGCCACGGTGCGTAATCGCGACTGGTGCGGCGCAGCACCCGCTCACCGTATTTGACGAACTTGTCGTAGGTCTGGGACTGCTGCCAGTCCAGCGGGCTGATGCGCCAGCTGTGCAGCGGATCATCCTTGAGCCCCTTGAGCCGGGCCTTCATCTGTTTCTTGGACAGGTGAAACCAGAACTTGAAGATCAGTGCGCCTTCGTCGCAGAGCATTTTTTCCAGGCGCTCGGCACCCGCAATCGCCTGGTCGAGCCGCGGGTCCTTGAACTCGCCATGGACCCGGCCCTGCAGCATCTGGCTGTACCAGTTGCCGAAGAAAATCCCCATGCGCCCCTTGGCCGGCAGCATCCGCCAATAGCGCCAGGCCGGTGGCCGCGCCAGTTCCTCGTCGGTCTGCTGGTCGAAGGTGCGCACTTCGATCAGCCGCGGGTCCATCCACTCATTGAGCAACTTCACCGTCTCGCCCTTGCCCGCGCCTTCGATGCCGTTGATCAGCACGATGACCGGAAACCGGCCCTGCTGCTGCAACTCGAACTGCGCCTCCAGCAGCGCTTCACGCAGGGCCGGGACCTCGGCCTCAAAAGTGTCTTTATCAATGGCATGACCGATTTCAGCGGATTCAAACATGGGCAGCTCCTTCCGGGGATGGGCCAAGACTAGCGGATTGGATGCGGCCCTGTGCAGCAGATTCCATCCAGATGCGCGCTCTGTTGCGATGGGTCAAGCAAGCCGATACCGATCGGCTAGAATGGCCGCTCAGTTTTGACCGAGCCTGCCATGACGCCCATCCAGCAACACGCCCAACTCGACTGGGATGACCAGGGGCGCCCGCGCTCGCGGGTGTTCGATGATGTGTATTTTTCCGACCAGTCGGGCCTGGACGAAACCCGTTATGTGTTCCTTGAGCAGAACAACCTGGCCGAGCGTTTCGCGGCCCTGGCCGATAACGGGCGGCTGGTGATCGGCGAAACCGGATTTGGCACTGGCTTGAATTTTCTCTGCGCCTGGCAACTGTTCGAGCAGTGCGCACCCACCGGGGCACGGCTGCATTTCGTCAGTGTCGAAAAATACCCCTTGAGCCCCCAGGACCTGCGCCGGGCACTGGAACTGTGGCCGCAACTCAAGCATCAGGCGGAGCAATTGCTCGAGCAGTACGTCGCCATCCACCAAGGCTTCCAGCGCCTGTCCTTGGCGGGTGGGCGAGTGACATTGACCTTGTTGGTCGGCGATGCCCTGGAGCAGTTGTCACAACTGGACGGGCAGGTCGACGCCTGGTTCCTGGACGGCTTCGCCCCGGCGAAGAACCCCGAGATGTGGACCGCCGAGCTGTTCGCCGAACTGGCCCGGTTGGCGGCACCCGACGCCACCCTGAGCACTTTCACCAGCACCGGTTGGGTCCGCCGGTCGCTGAACGCGGCAGGCTTCCAGATGAAGCGCACGCCGGGGATCGGCCATAAATGGGAAATCCTTCGCGGGGTGTTCATCGGTTGGCCAGACCAGACACCGACCCCGCCCCCCGTCAAACCGTGGTACGCCCGCCCCACCCCGCTCATCGGCGAGCGCCGGGCACTGGTGATCGGCGGCGGCCTGGCCGGTTGCGCCAGCGCGGTCAGCCTCGCCGCCCGAGTCTGGCAGGTGACGCTGCTGGAGCGTCATGCCGGGTTGGCCGAGGAAGCTTCCGGCAACCCCCAGGGCGTGCTGTACCTGAAGTTGTCGGCCCACGGCACCGCCTTATCGCAGATGATCCTCAGCGGCTTCGGCTACACCCGACGCGTGCTCGAGCAGTTGCAACGCGGCGTTGACTGGGACGCCTGCGGCGTCTTGCAATTGGCCTTCAACGGCAAGGAAGCCGAACGTCAGGCGCAACTGGCCGAGGCGTTCCCAAGGGATTTACTGCACACCCTGGATCAGTCCGAGGCGCAGGGTCGGTCCGGCATCGACCTGGCCTGTGGTGGTTTGTTTTATCCCGAGGGCGGTTGGGTGCATCCGCCGGCGTTGTGTCGCTGGCAAGCCTCGCAGCCAGGGATTGATGTGCAACCCCATCATGAAGTGCTGCAACTGCGCCGAGTCGACGGCCAATGGCAGGCATGGGACGGCGAACGCTGCCTGGCCAGTGCGCCGGTGGTAATCCTCGCCAGTGCGGCCGAGATCAAACGCTTCGAACCGGCTGCCGACTTGCCGCTCAAGCGCATTCGCGGACAAATCACCCGCCTGCCACAAACCACTCGCAGCCAGAGCCTGGCGACCGTGGTTTGCGCCGAAGGCTATGTGGCGCCGCCGCGGCTGGGCGAACATACCCTGGGCGCCAGTTTCGATTTCAACAGCGACGATCTGACCCCCACCGCCGCCGAGCACGCCGGCAACCTGCGGATGCTCGAAGAAATCTCCCAAGACCTGGTGGAGCGCCTGAACGCCGGCGACCTGGACCCGCAACACCTCGAAGGCCGCGCGGCGTTCCGTTGCACCAGCCCGGATTACCTGCCGATTGTCGGACCGTTGGCCGACCGCCAGGCCTTTACCGAGGCCTATGCGGCCCTGGGCAAGGACGCCCGCCAGGTGCCGGACGCCCCCTGCCCGTGGCTCGATGGCCTGTACATCAACAGCGGTCACGGTTCCCGCGGCCTGATCACCGCCCCCCTGTCGGGCGAACTGATCGCCGCCTGGCTGGACAACGAACCGCTGCCACTGCCCCGCAGCGTCGCCGAGGCCTGCCATCCGAACCGGTTTGCGTTGCGGGCATTGATTCGGGGCAAGGCCTGACGCCGATTTTTTGCCCCCACCACAAATCCTGTGGGAGCGAGCCTGCTCGCGATCGCGGTGTGTCAGTCAACCCAGGTACCATCTGATCCACCGCGATCGCGAGCAGGCTCGCTCCCACATTATCCTTGAGTTATACGGCAGACCAAGCGGCCCTCACCCGTCGCCTTATAACGCATCGATCTAAAACTCACAGCAATCCCCCCGGTCAGTTTCAGGGTACCCGCCATGTCGGCGCGTGCTGCTTGACCCCTCCCCAACGGAAAAACCGGTAAGGACTTATGTGCGGATTAGCTGGAGAGTTACGCTTCGATCAACAACCTGCGGACCTTGCGGCCGTAGAGCGAATCACCCATCACCTGGCCCCTCGCGGCCCTGATGCATGGGGTTTTCATAGCCAGGGACCGATTGCCCTGGGCCATCGGCGCCTGAAAATCATGGATCTGTCGGACGGCTCGGCCCAGCCGATGATCGACAATCAACTGGGCCTGTCCCTGGCCTTCAACGGCGCGATCTACAACTACCCGGAACTGCGCACTGAACTCGAAGGCCTGGGCTACACCTTC
The DNA here is from genome assembly GCF_058148565.1 of Pseudomonas sp. DF11. NCBI lineage: Bacteria > Pseudomonadati > Pseudomonadota > Gammaproteobacteria > Pseudomonadales > Pseudomonadaceae > Pseudomonas > Pseudomonas sp. DF11. Next base: position 97,517 of record NZ_JBYVYN010000005.1, on the reverse strand, counting down.
TATTCCGGTGGCGACACCGAAGTACTGCTCAAGGGCTACCACGCCTGGGGCGAAGCGCTGCTGCCCAAGCTCAACGGCATGTTCGCCTTCGCCATCTGGGAACGTGATGCCAAGCGGCTGTTCATCGCCCGCGACCGCCTCGGCGTCAAGCCGCTGTACCTGTCGCGCACCGGCCAGCGCCTGCGTTTCGCCTCGGCGTTGCCGGCGCTGCTCAAGGGTGGCGACATCAACCCCATGCTCGACCCGGTGGCGCTCAACCATTACCTGAATTTCCACGCGGTGGTCCCGGCGCCCCGCACCTTGCTGGCCGGCATTGAAAAACTGCCGCCCGCCACCTGGATGCGGATCGAAGCCGACGGCACCACCGAGCAAAAAACCTGGTGGACCCTGCCCTACGGTCCCCGGGCCGACGAACAGCACCTGAACCTGGAAGACTGGATTGACCGCGTGCTCGACAGCACCCGTGAAGCGGTCGCCATTCGCCAGCGGGCCGCCGTGGATGTCGGCGTGCTGCTTTCCGGCGGGGTGGATTCGAGCATGCTGGTGGGTCTGTTGCGCGAAGTCGGTGTTGAAGACCTGTCCACATTCTCCATTGGTTTCCAGGATGCCGGCGGCGAGCGCGGTGACGAGTTCCAGTATTCGGACCTGATCGCCAAGCACTACGGCACCCGCCATCACCAATTGCGCATCGACGAAAAAGAGATCATCGAGCAACTGCCGGCAGCGTTCCGTGCCATGAGCGAGCCGATGGTCAGCCACGACTGCATCGCCTTTAACCTGCTGTCGCGGGAAGTGGCCAAGCATTGCAAAGTGGTGCAAAGCGGCCAGGGCGCCGATGAGCTGTTCGCCGGTTATCACTGGTACCCGCAGGTCGATGGCGCCAGCGATCCGTACGCGGCCTATCGCGCCGCCTTCTTCGACCGCAGCTACGAAGAATATGCCGCCACCGTGCAGCCCAAATGGCTGACGGCCAACGACGCCGCCGGTGATTTCGTCAAGGAGCATTTCGCCCAGCCAGGCGCCGATGCCGCGGTGGACAAGGCCTTGCGCCTGGACAGCACGGTGATGCTGGTGGACGACCCGGTCAAACGCGTCGATAACATGACCATGGCCTGGGGCCTGGAAGCGCGCACGCCGTTCCTGGACTACCGCTTGGTGGAACTCTCGGCCCGGGTCCCGGCGAAGTTCAAGCTGCCCGATGGCGGCAAGCAGGTGCTCAAGGAAGCCGCCCGGCGGGTGATCCCCAGCGAGGTGATCGACCGCAAGAAGGGCTATTTCCCAGTGCCTGGCCTCAAGCACCTGGAAGGCGACACGCTGGCCTGGGTCCGCGAATTGCTGCTCGATCCAAGCCAGGATCGCGGCCTGTTCAACCCGGCCATGCTCGACCGCCTGCTGACCGACCCCAATGGCCAGCTCACGCCGTTGCGCGGCTCGCGGTTGTGGCAACTGGCGGCGCTGAACCTGTGGCTCAGCGAGCAAGGAATCTGATCGATGAAACCTCACGCAACCGTTCACAACCAACGCCTCTTGCGTGGCCAGGCGCCGTCCTATGAACGCCTGCAGGCACGCCTGGCCGAAGACGGCAGCGAATTGGGCGCCGACCCGATCGCGGTGCATTGCGGCTGGGGCCGACTGCTGATCGGCCACACCTTCCCGGACCCGGCGAGCCTGGCCCGTGAGCTGCTCAACGAACAACCCGGCGAACGCGACATTGCCTTGTACGTCGCAGCGCCCCAGCAGGTACTGGGGCTGGAACCGGCGCAATTGTTCCTCGACCCATCCGACACTTTGCGCCTGTGGTTCAGCGACTATCGTCAGGCCACGCGGGTGTTTCGCGGGTTCCGCATCCGTCGGGCCCAGGGCGAGACCGATTGGCAGGCCATCAACCAGCTCTATCAAGCCCGGGGCATGCTGCCCATCGACCCGCAGCGACTGACCCCACGTCATGAAGGCGGCCCGGTCTATTGGTTGGCCGAAGACGATGACACCGGTGCGGTGATCGGCAGCGTCATGGGCCTGAATCATCAGAAGGCCTTCAACGACCCGGAAAACGGCAGCAGCCTCTGGTGCCTGGCCGTCGATCCGCAATGTCAGCGGCCCGGTGTTGGCGAAGTGCTGGTGCGTCACCTCATCGAGCACTTCATGAGCCGTGGCTTGAGTTACCTCGACCTGTCGGTATTGCACGACAATCGCCAGGCGAAAAACCTCTACGCCAAACTCGGCTTTCGCAACCTCTCGACCTTCGCCATCAAACGCAAGAACGGCATCAACCAGCCATTGTTCCTCGGGCCAGGTCCCGAGGCGCAGTTCAATCCTTATGCGCGAATCATTGTCGAAGAAGCTCACCGGCGTGGCATCGAAGTGCAGGTGGACGACGCCGAGGCCGGCTTGTTCACCCTGGTTCACGGCAGCCGTCGGGTGCGCTGTCGCGAGTCCCTGAGCGACCTGACCAGCGCCATCAGCATGACCCTGTGCCAGAACAAAAGCCTGACCCACAAGGTGCTGAAGAACGCCGGCCTGAACCTGCCGGCCCAACAGTTGGCGGGCAATGCCGATGACAACCTGGCGTTTCTCGACGAGCACGAACGGGTGGTGGTCAAGCCGCTGGACGGTGAACAAGGCCAAGGCGTGGCGGTGGACCTGCGCACCATCGAGGAGGTGCAAAGCGCCATCGAAGCGGCTCGACGGTTCGACAGCCGGGTGCTGCTGGAAAGCTTCCACGAAGGACTGGACCTGCGGATCCTGGTAATCGGTTTTGAAGTGGTGGCGGCGGCGATCCGGCGTCCGGCGGAAGTGATCGGCGACGGCCGGCACACCATCGGCGCGTTGATCGAAGCCCAGAGCCGCCGACGACAAGCGGCCACGGGCGGCGAAAGCAAAATCCCGATGGATGCCGAGACCTTGCGCACGCTCAGCGCGGCCGGGTTCGACTATGACAGCGTGCTGCCCGCCGGGGAGCATCTGTTCGTACGGCGTACGGCAAACCTTCACACCGGAGGCATTCTGGAGGACGTCACCAGCATTCTGCATCCGACCCTTGTCGATGCGGCCGTGCGTGCCGCCCGGGCGCTGGACATTCCCATGGTCGGCCTCGACCTGCTCGTGCCGGCGGCCGATCAACCCGAGTACGTATTCATCGAAGCCAACGAACGCGCAGGCCTGGCCAACCACGAACCACAACCCACCGCCGAGCGTTTTGTGGATTTGTTGTTTCCCCATAGCCAGGCGGTGGCCTAGCCCTTCTTCCGTGGCGAGGGAGCTTGCTCCCGCTGGGCTGCGAAGCGGCCCTTCTCCGCGGCCCTCCGGGTTTTTGCATCGACCTGGAGCTCAAAAGGGACCGCTCCGCGGTCCAGCGGGAGCAAGCTCCCTCGCCACAGGTTCCCTACTTCAATTTAATGTTCCGTGAGGAGTTTCCATGATCAGCAAAATTCCAGAACCGGATCTCGAATACCTGCAGAAAGTCCTGCTGGAAATGCTCGCCATTCCCAGCCCCACCGGCTTCACCGACACCATCGTGCGCTATGTCGCCGAACGACTCGAAGAGCTGGGTATCGCTTTTGAAATGACCCGCCGTGGCACGATCCGCGCCACGCTCAAGGGCCGCAAGAGCAGCCCTGACCGGGCAGTATCGGCCCACTTGGACACCATTGGCGCTGCCGTGCGGGCCATCAAGGACAATGGCCGCCTGACCCTGGCCCCGGTGGGTTGCTGGTCCAGTCGGTTTGCCGAAGGCAGTCGGGTCAGCCTGTTTACCGACACCGGCGTGATTCGGGGCAGCGTGCTGCCGTTGATGGCTTCCGGGCACGCATTCAACACCGCCGTGGATGAAATGCCCATCAGTTGGGACCACATCGAGCTGCGCCTGGACGCCTATTGCGCCACCCGCGCCGATTGCGAAAGCCTGGGTGTGGGCATCGGCGATTACGTGGCCTTCGATCCCTTGCCGGAATTCACCGAAAGCGGCCATATCAGCGCCCGGCACCTGGACGACAAGGCCGGGGTCGCAGCGCTGCTGGCGGCGCTCAAGGCTATTGTCGACAGCGGCGAAGAACTGCTGATCGATTGTCACCCCCTGTTCACCATCACCGAGGAAACCGGCAGCGGCGCGGCGGCTGCACTGCCCTGGGATGTGAGCGAATTCGTCGGCATCGACATCGCGCCAGTCGCACCTGGCCAGCACTCAAGCGAACATGCGGTCAGCGTGGCGATGCAGGACTCCGGAGGCCCTTACGACTATCACCTGTCGCGACACTTGTTGAAACTGGCCAAGGAAAACGAGGTACCCGCACGCCGCGACCTGTTCCGCTACTACTTCAGCGACGCTCATTCGGCCATCACCGCCGGCCATGACATCCGCACCGCCCTGCTCGCCTTCGGCTGCGACGCCACCCATGGCTACGAACGTACCCACATCGACAGCCTGGCCGCCCTCAGCCGTCTGCTCGGCGCCTACATCCTCAGCCCGCCGGTGTTCGCCAGCGACGCGCAGCCGGCCCAAGGCTCGCTGGACCGCTTCAGCCACCAGATCGAGCACGATGCACAGATGGAAAGCGATACCCGGGTACCGTCGGTGGATAGCCTTGTGGGGCAGCGTTCCGATAGCTGATCCAGCACGCGATGCCGGCTGACATATGACTCTTTCGGGGTCTACACAAATCCAATTGTGGGAGCGGGCTTGCTCGCGAAAGCAGTAGGTCGGCCAGCGTATAGGTTGAATGTACCGCCGCCTTCGCGAGCAAGCCCGCTCCCACAAGGATTTGCAATGGTCAAAAAACCCAGGCTAGCCGCAACAGCCCATTGGCCGTAGCATCGCCCTATTGTCTAGCCGAGGTACCCCATGCTCATCCCCCACGACCAACTCGAAGTCGACACGCTCACTCGCCTGATCGAAGATTTCGTGACCCGCGACGGCACCGACAATGGTGACGACACGCCCCTGGAAACGCGGGTTCTACGGGTCAGGCAAGCCTTGACCAAAGGCCAGGCGTTGATCGTCTTCGACCCCGAAAGTGAACAGTGCCAACTGATGCTCAAGCACGACGTGCCCAAGCACCTATTCGACTGAACAGGCCTTGCGAGTGGCTTGGGCCTTTCTCTTCTGGATCTTGTCGTAGATTTCGGAGCGATGGACATCGACGTGCCGTGGCGCTTCCACGCCAAAACGCACGGTGCCACCGCTGACCGACAGCACACGGACGGAAATATCGTCCCCGATGGAAATCAACTCACCTACAGCGCGGCTTAGTACAAGCATGGTTCTTGTCCTTAAGAATGTCTGGACCCTGACCATGCCCGGCCTGTTTCCTGTTCTCAAGACACCCGCGAGAATTCAGTAAGGCCCTACAAGCAAAGCTCCTGTGGCTGACGGAAACTTCCTGCAAAACCCTATCGGATCGCAGGTGGTTTCAGGGTGCCGAGAGCCGTGGGCCGAATAGAATCACACTCGCCCCCAACACGCAGAGCGCCACGCCAATCCAGTCGGAACCCAATGGCCGTACCCGCTCCACCATGGCCAGCCAGCCGATCGAGGCAATGATATAGATACCGCCATAGGCGGCGTAGGCACGCCCGGCGTACGTCGCTTCGATGCGGGTCAGTAACAGGGCGAACAACGTGAGGCTGAGCAACGCCGGGACGATCCACCAGGCGCTCTTGTCCTGGCGCAGCCACAACCAGAAGGCGTAGCAGCCCGCGATCTCAAACAGCGCGGCGAGAAAGAACCATAGGTAATTGAGCATGCAGATGTCCATCAGGAAGGCCGAATGGCGCCATCCTGAGGACATCGGGCAGCCAGGTCAATTCAGGTTTTGCCGGGCCTTGGCGCGCATCTTGTCGGCCATGGCGGTCATTTCGTCGTACAGCAATTGTGGGTTCTTCTGCTTGAGGGCCCACGCCATGCGCCCCTGTTCATGGGGCAGGATCATGAACTGGCCCTGGCCGACCTGCTGGTAGATGTAGTCGGCAATATCCGCGGCGCTGATCGGTGAGCTTTCCAGCAACTTGCCAACCTGGGCCTTCATGGCCGGGGTCGGGCCGCGGAAGGAGTCCAGCAGATTGGTCTGGAAGAACGACGGACACACCACGTGTACGCCAATTTCCTGCTGCGCCAACTCCACCAACAGGCTTTCCGACAATGCCACTACGCCGGCCTTGGCCACGTTGTAGTTGCTCATGGCAGGCCCCTGCATCAGGGCCGCCATGGAGGCGATGTTGATGATCTTGCCGCGGCTTTTCTCCAGCAGCGGCAAGAACGCCTTGCAGCCCTTGACCACGCCCATCAGGTTGATCGCGATCTGCCAGTCCCAATCCTCCAGGGAGAGTTCACTGAAGAACCCGCCCGAGGCAACGCCGGCATTGTTGACGATGATATCGATGCCGCCGAGTTTTTCTTCACAGGCCTGGGCGAATGCAGTCAATTGACTGTAGTCGCGCACATCGCAGCGCTGGATGAAGCCGTCGCCACCGGCGGCGCGCACCAGCTTGAGGGTTTCCACAAGGCCCGGCTCGCTGACATCCGACAAAGCCAGGCGCCAGCCTTCTCGGGCCCAGCGCAGCGCGATTTCGCGACCCAGGCCGGAGCCGGCACCAGTGATCATCATGCGATTTTGCATAGCAAACAGCCTTGTTCCGGGAGAGATAGGCCGAGTGTAGCGAAGGAGTTCTGCGGACCCACGCTCCATCAGATTGCTGAATGGCGAGGGCAAACCGTAATGGGTTTTGATCGAAGCGCGCCCTTTGTGGGTATTGGGCCGCACAATTGCACTTTCATACGAGCACAAAAAACTTTGAATTTTTTACAGGACGTTACGGTCGGAATTATTAAGCCGCCCGGATTTAACGCATGCGCGCTGGCAGTTGAAAGTTGTATCACCCCAGAACTGACCAATAAGGAAATCTACAATGGGCACAATTCTTATCATTATCCTGATCCTCCTGCTGATCGGTGGTCTTCCGGTCTTCCCGCACTCCAGAAGTTGGGGTTACGGTCCCTCCGGTATCATTGGTGTAGTGTTGGTGGTGCTGTTGGTCCTGTTATTACTGGGCAAGATATAAACCACCAAGTAAGCGCAAAAAAAAAAGAGGCCTTTGCAGGCCTCTTTTTTATGCTCGCCGTTTTATCAATCCGGCTTGCCGTCAACGACGCCAGCGGTGTTATCCAACAGGCTCTTGGTCGCCGTTTGCAGGAACGATTCGAGCTTGAGTTTCATCTGCGCGGTATCCGCTGCATCCGGGATGATTTCCGCATGCGGGTTGGCGCCCAGCTCATAGCGATACATCTTCGGCGCCATTTCCTTTTCCTTCGGCAGTACCAGGATCTGGTCGTCGCGGATGATCGCCGTGGTCTGTTCGCTGCCCGACGGCTTGATCACACCAAAGCCGGGGTCGCCTTGCGGCAGGTTCAGCAGGTCACGGCCCCAGCACTGGTTGCGTACTTGCCCGCCGATCCGGCCCATGATGGTCGGCACGATGTCGACCTGAGTACCCACGGTATGGTTACGCTGGCCGAACTTCTCCTGGACTCCCGGGCCGATCAGCAGCATCGGCACGTTGAAACGGCCCAGGTCCATTTCGGTGATCTGGCGTTCGTTGCCAAAACCATGGTCGCCGACCACCACGAACAGGGTTTCCTTGAAGTACGGCTCCTTGCGGGCCTTTTCGAAGAACTGGCCCAGTGCCCAGTCGGCGTAGCGCATGGCAGTCAGGTGTTCGTTCAGGCTGCCGCGGTCGGTGACCCGCTCCACGGGCAACGGTGTCGGCAGGGCATACGGGGTGTGGTTGGACAGGGTTTGCAGCAAGGCATAGAACGGCTTGCCGTTTTCCCGTGCCTTGAGCTCGATCAGGCCACGGTCGAACATGTCCTGGTCGGACACGCCCCAGGTCGGGTCGGAGAACACCGGGTTGACGAAGTCGTTACGCCCGATGAAGTTGGTCATGCCCTGGCTGCTGAAGAACCCCGACTGGTTGTCCCAGGCGAAATCGCCGTTGTAGACATACACGTCGTCGTAGTCACGGGCGCTGAGCAGTTGCGGCAGGCCCGACAGCTTGTGGCTGCCCTCCGGCGTCTGCATCAGGTATTCGAAACCCGGCAGGTTCGGGAAGCACGCCATGGTGGCGAACATGCCTTGGTGGGTGTGGGTGCCATTGGAGAAGAAACGGTCGAACAACAGGCCCTCCTTGGACAGCTTGTCCAGGTAAGGCGTGATGTTGCCCGGCGCGCCCAGGGCGCCCACCGAGTGACCGGCCATGCTTTCCATGAGGATCACGACCACATTCTTGATCGGCAGGGTCTTGTCCGCCGGCGGCGTGTAGTCCCGGCGCACGGCGGCGGTCTCGGTGTCCACGAGTTTATCGTCAGGCATCACCAGCATGTCGCGCACGGTCTGCTGTGCCAGTGGTTGCTCAAGGGTGGCTTTCCAGATGTTGTCGCGGTCTTCGGACATCCGGCTCTTGGCCGCGGCCACCAGCGACAGCGTGCCGTTGAGGCCCAATTGGTTGGCGAAGTTCGAATCGGTGGTGTAGACGTCACCCCAGCGCAGGGGCGGCCCCTGGCGCAAGGTGCCGCGAGCGGCGGTCACGGCGACCAGCAGGCAAACCACGAACACCGCGACACGCCCATACCACGGGGCGACCTGCCGGGTACCGATGGTGCCGCCACTGAACGGCCCACGGGGCCGAGTGGCGCGGTCGGCGCCCTTGAACGCCAGGCTCAGGATAAGGGTGCCGCCGACCCAGGCCAGCAGGTAGCGCACCACCGGGAAACCGTACCAGAGCATGCTCATCACGGTTTTCGGGTCTTCCTTTACATATTGGAAGACCAGGCCGTTGAGGCGCTGGTGGAATTCACGGTAGAAATCCATCTCCATCAAGCCCAGGAACAGCGCGATGCTGGAGGTGACGGTCAGCCAGAAACGAAAGAACCCGCGGGCCGCCATGGCCCTGGCGCTGAACAACGCCAGCAGCAACGGGATGCAGAGGTAGACCACCAGGCGCAGGTCGAAACGCAGGCCATTGGCGAACGCTTCAACGAAGGTCGAGGCCGGGGTGTCGAGGATCATCTCGCGGTTATAGACCAGCAGCGCCACGCGCAGCAGGCTGAACATGACCATCATCACCAGGGCGCAAAGCAACGTGTAGGCCAGGTGCGATTTGACGGTCGGTTGCAGCAGGCGATGCGTATTGCGCTGCTGACTCAGGGCGTCCGGGATTGCCATGTCGTTTAAGGACCCTATTGGAGTTGGAGTGACAAAAAGAAACAACGGCGCGCCCTCTGTTGACCAAAGCCTGGTCTCGGGGCTTGCGCGAGAGCGCAAATGTTGCACGAACGGCTATGGCATTGCCATTAAATAACCGGCGGCGATATAAGCGCGGGGGATTGTCCGCAAGATTTTGTGAAAATTTCGTTCAAAGAATATCCGGAAACACAAAAAGCCCGGCCTGCCGGCAAGGTGAAGCCGGGCCTCATTGTGGCGAGGGGATAAATCCCCTCGCCACAGGGTTGTACGGTGCTTAGTGGAATTGCCGCCCCAAGCCCGCCGGCACACCTTCGATGGTGGTGTCTTCCCATGGGCCATTGGGGCTGACTGAACGGCTCCAACCGTTGTTCCAGCGGTAATAGGTACGCTGGCGATAGAACGTGTTCGTCTGGTTGTCCAGCACATAGACGCCAAGCTTGGCGTCCCAGTGGCTGTTGCCACCCGGCGGCGGGGCGAAACTGGCAGAGGTACGTGGCACCGGCTTGGCCGGTTTGTTCGGGATGACAGGCTTGCCCGGTGGTGTGGACGGGACCGGCTTGGTGGTCGGGGTCGACGGAGGGATCGGTGGCAGCGGTGCCGAGGGCTCCGACGGACGCTGGACCGCACAAGCGCTCAGGCCCATGACGAGCGTGAGCAGGGTGATACGAGCGATGGCGGTCATGGTGCGAATTCCTGTTATTTGTCCGGGCTGTCGATGGTCAGTTGTTGCTGCGCCGTGGTGCTGCTCGCCAGGGGCTGGCTGCGGCCGATCCACTCACCGGCGGTCGGCTGGCCGGCCCGGGAGATGCGCGCCACCAGTTGGACTTCGGGGAAGTTCGACAGTTTCAACTGCGGCATCATTGCGTCCCCGTCACCCAGCTCCACCGTGATCGGCAGATCGGCGACGGTCATGCGCTTGGCCGCCAGCGGCGCCGGCGGGCCGCTGACGGCGCGGGCGAAGATGAACACGCTGTCGCCCGGCTGCACCTTGGCCTTGAGTCCCGGTGCCAGGTCGACGCGCACCTTGAGCAGTGCCGCAGCCTTGGTCACAGGAGCCTGGACGACCTTGCCACCGCTGGCTTGCAGCTTCTCGGTGGCGCGATTGATACCGCCCTGCAACGCCTCACGGGATTTGTCACCCTCCGGCAGTTGCACCAGCAGACGCCCCCAGTAATCGATCGCCTCCTGATAGCGCTCGCCTTCGAACGCGGCGATACCCAGCAGGCCAAGACTGGTGACCTCCTTGGGATCGAGTTTCAGCGCTTCATCGGTCAGGGCCTGGACCTTGTCCGACCATTTCTTGCCGTCGGCAAAATACTGCGCCTGGGCCCATTGCCCGAGCAGCTCGGGTTGTCGTCCGGCCAGCGCCACGGTGCGCTCGAAAATCTTCGCCGCATCCGCCGGCCGATCCTGGGCCATGTAGGTACGGCCGAGGAAATACAAACCCTCGGCGGAGTCCGGCTGCGCCGCCACCGCCCGTTCCAGGCGCTGGGTCATTTCCTCCATCGACTGCGGTGCCTGGGCGAATTCACGGGTCAGCTCGACTTTGTCGCTGGCACCGAAGTGCAGGTACAGCGCCAGGCCCAACAGCGGCACCAGCACGGCGGCGAGCAACGGCAATGGCTTGCCCAATCGGGACTCCCGTGGCACATCGGCGCCCTCGGTGTCGGCGAGCAGCTCGCGGGCGGCTTCGGCGCGACCAGTGTCCAGTTGCGCGGCGTTGAGCACGCCCTCCTCTTGCTCGGCCTGCAACTCGGCGATGCGTTCCTGGTACAGCGCCACGTTGAGCGCGGTACGGTCCTCCTCTCGTTGAGCGCGACGACCACGCAGCACAGGGATCAACAGAAAACTCAGGGCAACCAGAAGAAGCAGACCTGCGGCGAGCCAAAAATCAATCATGCTTGGTTTTATCCAACAGTTGGTCGAGGCGCTGGCGCTCTTCGACAGAAAGCGTGTCCGGGGCGGCCGTGCGCTGGACCCGGCGCCGGCGCACGATCATCGCGATGACCACGAAACCACCGAGCAACAGCCCGGCGGGGCCGAACCAGAGCAGCGCGGTCTTGGAGGACAGGGCGGGGTTGTAGCGCACGAACTCACCGTAGCGATCGACCATGAAATCGATGATCTGCTGGTTGTCCTTGCCTTCACCGAGCATGCGGAAGATTTCCTTGCGCAGGTCGGCGGCAATCGGTGCATTGGAGTCGGCGATGTCCTGGTTCTGGCACTTGGGGCAGCGCAGTTCCTTGGTCAGTTCGCGAAACCGTTCGCGCTCGCCGTCGTTGGCGAATTCGTAGGTGTCGATGGCGGCATGGGCCACACCGACCAGGCTCAAGCCGAGGATGGCGGCCGCCAACCAGCGCTTCATGGCTTGGCCTCGTCCACCAGGGCCTGATACTTGGCGGCCAGTTTCTCGCGCCAGACCTGCTCATCGATCACGCCGACGAACTTGTCGCGAATAACGCCCTTGGCATCGATGAAGAAGGTTTCCGGCGCGCCGTACACACCCAGGTTCAGGCCCAGGGAACCGTCTTCGTCACGAATGTCCAGTTGATACGGATTGTGGAACTCGGCCAGCCACTTCAAGGCGTCGGCGTTGACGTCCTTGTAATTGACGCCGTAGATCACCACGCCGTTCTGGGCCAGCTTGTTCAGCACCGGGTGCTCGACCCGGCAGGAAATGCACCAGGTGCCCCATACGTTGACCAGCGCCGGCTTGCCCAGCAGGTCGGCGCGGGTCAGGGTCTTGTCACCTTGCACCGATGGCAGGGAAAACTCCGGGAACGGCTTGCCAATCATCGCCGAAGGCAATTCAGTCGGGTTCAGGTAAAGCCCTCGGAACAAAAACACTGCCATCAACAGAAACAGCGCCAGCGGCACCAACATCAACCAACGTTTCATGCAGTGGCTCCTGTCACGCCCAGGGCTTCACGCACCCGGGTTTTCACCTTGACTCGATATCGACGATCCAGCGCCGCCAGCACCCCACCCAGGCCGGTGAGCAAGCCACCGAACCAGATCCAGCGCACGAACGGCTTGACGTGGACCCGCACCGCCCACGCGCCGTCGCCCAGGGACTCGCCCAACGCGACGTAGAGATCGCGGGTGAAACCGGCATCGATCCCGGCTTCGGTCATGACCGAGTTCTGCACGGTGTAGAGGCGCTTTTCCGGATGCAGCACGGTAATTTCCTCACCGTTGCGAAGAACCCGTACGGTGCCTTTGTCGGACGTGAAGTTCGGCCCCTCGAAGTGTTTGGCCCCCTCGAAGACGAACTGATAGCCGGCCAGGTCCATGGACTCGCCCGGTGCCAGGCGCAGGTCGCGCTCGGCGCTGTTCTGGCTGGACAGCACCACGCCCAGGGCGCAGACGGCGATGCCCAGGTGGGCGACCTGCATGCCCCAGTAACTGCGGGTGAGGGTCGGCAGGCCTTTGATCAGGCCTTTGTGACGAGTCTTGTCGAAGATGTCCCGAACGCCCGCCAGCAACACCCAGGCCGCCAGCACGAACGTCGCCAGCACCGCCCAGTTGAAGTCGCCATAGGCCACGCCGGCCACCACGGCCAGGGCCGCCGTGCCCAGCAATACCGGGGTCAACATGCCCAGCAGCCACTTGACCGGGGTGTCTTTCCAGCGCACCAGCACACCGATGGCCATCACCACCATCAGGATTGCCATCAGCGGGATGAACAGCGCATTGAAGTACGGTGGCCCGACCGACAGCTTGGCGCCGGACAGCGCGTCGAGTACCAGCGGGTACAAGGTTCCCAGCAGGATCATCGACGCGGCCACCACCAGCACCAGGTTGTTGCCCAGCAACAGGGTTTCCCGGGACCAGAGGTTGAAGCCGACCTGGCTCTTGACCACCGGCGCGCGCAGGGCGAACAACGTCAGCGAACCGCCGACCACGAACAACAGGAACATCAGGATGAACACGCCACGTTCAGGGTCCGAGGCAAAGGCATGCACCGACGTGAGCACGCCGGAGCGCACCAGGAACGTCCCCAGCAGGCTCAACGAGAACGCCGCGATGGCCAGCAGCACGGTCCAGCTCTTGAACACGCCACGTTTTTCCGTGACCGCCAGGGAGTGAATCAGCGCCGTGCCCACCAGCCAGGGCATGAACGAGGCGTTTTCCACCGGGTCCCAGAACCACCAGCCGCCCCAGCCGAGTTCGTAGTAGGCCCACCACGAGCCCAGGGTGATGCCGATGCCGAGGAAGGCCCAGGCGACGATGGTCCACGGACGCGACCAGCGTGCCCAGGCGGCATCGAGCCGGCCACCGAGCAACGCGGCGATGGCGAAGGAGAAGGCCACGGAGAAGCCGACGTAGCCCATGTAGAGCATCGGCGGATGAACGATCAGACCGATGTCCTGCAGCAACGGGTTGAGGTCGCGGCCATCCGCCGGCATCTGCGGCAGGATGCGCTCGAACGGGTTGGAGGTGACGATCAGGAACAGCAGGAAACCGGTGCTGATCATGCCCATCACCGCCAGCACCCGGGCCAGCATCACCTGGGGCAATTGTCGGGAGAACACCGAGACAGCAAAGGTCCAGCCAGCGAGGATCAGGGCCCAGAGCAACAGCGAGCCTTCATGGGCGCCCCACACGGCACTGAACTTGTAGTACCAGGGCAAGGCGCTGTTGGAGTTGCTGGCGACATAGGCCACGGAAAAGTCGTCGGTCATGAACGCATAGGTCAGGCAACCGAAGGCGAACAGCATAAAGGCGAACTGGCCCCACGCCGCCGGCTGGGCCAGGCTCATCCACAAACGGTCACCACGCCAGGCCCCCAGCAAGGGCACCACGGCCTGCACCAGGGCAAAGCACAGGGCCAGGATCATCGCCAGGTGGCCCAACTCGGGAATAAAGATGCCGGTAGTCATCGATCAGCCCTCCTTCACAGGAGCGGGCGCCGACTGGCCGCTGTCTTTCAGGGCCTTGGTCACTTCCGGCGGCATGTATTTTTCGTCGTGCTTGGCCAGCACTTCGTCGGCCACCACCACGCCGTCGGCGTTGAGCTTGCCCAGGGCAACGATGCCCTGCCCTTCGCGGAACAGGTCCGGCAGGATGCCGCGATAGGTGATGGTCACGGTCTTGTTGAAGTCGGTGACATTGAATTTCACGTCCAGCGAATCCCCGGAGCGCACCAGCGAGCCTTTTTCCACCATGCCGCCGGCGCGGATACGGGTGTCCTTGGGCGCTTCGCCGTTGGCGATCTGGGTCGGGGTGTAGAACAGGTTGATGTTCTGCTGCAAGGCACTGAGGGCCAGGGCGACCGCGGCACCGACACCCACCAGGATCGCAAGAATGATGACAAGACGTTTTTTGCGCAGCGGATTCACTGACCGTTCTCCCGGCGCAGACGACGCGCCTCTTGTTGCAGATACCGCTTGCGGGCCACGATCGGCACCGCCACGTTGAGGGCCAGCACCACCAGGCAGATGCCATAGGCTGACCAGACATACAGGCCATGATGACCCATGGCGAGGAAATCGCCGAATGAAGCGAAACTCATCGAGCGACCTCCAGGCTGTTCTGTACTTCGGCCTTCACCCAACTGGCCCGGGATTCGCGCTTTAGCACTTCCAGGCGCATGCGCAGCAACAGCACCGCGCCGAAGAAACAGTAGAAACCCAGCGCGGTCAGCAACAGCGGCAGCCACATTTCAACGGGCATCGCCGGTTTTTCGGTGAGGGTGAACGTCGCGCCCTGGTGCAGGGTGTTCCACCACTCCACCGAGTACTTGATGATCGGGATGTTGATCACGCCGACAATCGCCAGCACCGCGCAGGCCTTGGCGGCACTGTCACGATTGCTGATGGCGTTGCCCAGCGCAATAAGACCGAAGTACAGGAACAGCAGGATCAGCATCGACGTCAGTCGCGCATCCCAGACCCACCACGAACCCCAGGTCGGCTTGCCCCAGATCGCACCGGTCACCAGTGCCACGGCGGTCATCCAGGCACCAATGGGCGCGGCGCATTGCAGGGCCACGTCGGCCAGCTTCATCTTCCACACCAGCCCGACCACACCGCACACCGCCAGCATCACGTAGATGGACTGGGCCAGCATCGCCGTGGGCACGTGGATATAAATGATGCGGAAGCTGTTGCCTTGCTGGTAGTCCGGCGGTGCGAAGGCCAGGCCCCAGACCACGCCAGAACCAATCAGCAGTAGCGCCGCGATGCTCAACCATGGGAGCAGTTTGCCGCTGATGCCGTAGAACCACTTGGGTGAGCCGAGCTTATGAAACCAGGTCCAGTTCATTACTGTTTCCATCACGGTTGCGGCTCGCCATCACGAACCGCCGGGGCGGCCTTTACTTCCAAAGAAGTGGTCAGTTTCTGACCAGGCCTCGTTATTATTCGCCGACGCTGATCTTCAGGCCAGCGGCTATTGCAAAGGGTGTCAAGGTTATCGCCAGGGCGGTCAGGCTCCCAAGCCACAGCAGATAACCCGTCGCGGGCATGCCTTGCAACGCCGCCTGCAAGGCACCACTGCCCAGGATCAAGACCGGGATATACAACGGCAGGATCAGCAGCGCCAGCAACAGGCCGCCGCGCTTCAACCCCACCGTCAACGCCGCGCCCACCGCACCGAGCAGGCTCAGCACCGGCGTGCCCAACAACAGCGATACCAGCAGCACCGGCATGCACGCGCCGGGCAGCCCCAGCATCATCGCCAGCAACGGCGAGAGCAGTACCAGTGCCAGCCCGGAAAAAACCCAGTGTGCCAGTACCTTGGCCAAAACCAGAAGGGCCAGGGGGTGCGACGAAAGGACCCACTGTTCCAGTGAACCGTCTTCGAAATCACTGCGGAAAAGCCCGTCCAGCGAGAGCAGGACCGATAAAAGCGCGGCGACCCAGACCAGTCCCGGAGACAAGGTTTGCAACAATTGAGTCTCCGGACCGACCGCCAACGGGAACAGCGCGATGACGATCGCGAAGAACACCAGCGGGTTGGCCAGTTCGGCCGGACGACGGAACAGCAGGCGTGCCTCGCGGGCAAGCAACAGGCCAAACACACTCATACGGCCCAGTTCCCCAGATCAATGTTGCGATAACCGGCTGGCATCCGCGCCAGCGTGTGGTGGGTGGTCAAGAGCACCATCCCGCCGTTTTCACAGTGCCGGGCCAAGTGTTCCTCGAGCTGGGCGACGCCCTGCTTGTCCAGGGCGGTGAACGGTTCGTCGAGAATCCACAACGGTGGGCTGTCCAGGTACAACCGGGCCAGGGCCACTCGGCGTTGCTGACCAGCGGACAAGGTGTGGCTCGGCACGTCTTCGAAACCGCGCAGCCCTACCGCCGCCAACGCCTGCCAGATCGCCTCGCGCCCGACCGGCGTATGCAATGCGCACAGCCAACTGAGGTTTTCTTCGGGGGTCAGCAAGTCCTTGATACCGGCGGCATGGCCGATCCAGAGCAGGTTACGGGCCAGTTCGCTGCGCTGGCTGTGCAAGGGCTGGCCGTTGAGCAACACCTGGCCTGCGGTGGGCTGCATCAACCCGGCCAGCAGGCGCAGCAGGCTGGTCTTGCCGCTGCCGTTGGGGCCACTGATCTGCACCATATCGCCACGCGAGAGTCTCAATTCGAGCTTTTCGAAAAGCAGCCGCAAGTCTCGCTCACAGGCGAGGCCGACGGTTTGCAGGAGAGGACTGGTCAAGGGATCGCGGGCCTTATACGGTTCAAGTCGGCGGTGCAGCGGCCGTTAAAGAGGTGCAGCATAGATGCTTTGACGACCTGTTCCACAGAGCTGCGTCAAACAATTGCAAGGTTTTCGCCACTCCCTGAAAGACGGGCGGCATTATACATGTCATGCCCTACTCTAAAGAGGGCTTATTTTCCCAGGTAAGACCGCAAATGACAGGCGACATGAACATCCTGCCGCTGCCCCAGCCCACCGCGACGACGCGTACGCCGGTGGTCAGTGGCGAGCTGCTCAAACTGCTGGTGCCGACCGAAGGCCTGATCAGCTCGGGCCAGACCGCCCAGGCCGAAGTGCTCTCGCTCAAGCAGGCCGACCAGACTTTCCAGTTGCTGCTCAAGGTCACCCTGGAGAGCGGCCGCCAGACCACCGTGCAGGCCACCAGCAGCCAGCCGCTGCCCCAGGGCACCAGCCTGGCCGTGACCCAGCCGTCCGCCAGCAACCTGGCGATTGCCGTGCAACAGGCCGTGGCCTCCAGCGTCGCCACCTTGACCCGCATCGACACGGCACAAATGCCGGTCGGCACGTTGCTGCAAGGCAAGGTATTGACCAGCCAGGCGCTGCCCTCGATGCCCGGGCAGCCGGTGGTCTATCGGTCATTGGTGAGCCTGCTCAACACCGTCCAGGCTGGCAGCACCCTGGACATCGACAGCCCGCAACCGCTGCGCATCGGCACGCTCTTGAGCGCCCAGGTGCAGGATGCCCAGACGCTGAAATTCGTTCCACTGAGCAACCGCCACGAGCAATTGGCGGTGAGCCAGCAACTGGTCACCCAAGTGAGCCGCCAGGGTTCGCTGGACAGTCTGATCACCGCCCTGCAAAACCTGCCGGTCACTGACGACACCGGCACCGAGCTGCGCGCCGCGGTGACTCGCTTGCTGGCTGGCCTGCCGGATGTCCAGCAACTGAGCACGCCCAAAGGCTTGGCCCAGGCCATGGTCGCCAGCGGCGTGTTCCTGGAAAGCAAATTGCTCGCCGGGCAACCACCGAGCCTGGTGCCGGACATGAAAGGCGACCTGTTGAAACTGATCGCCCAACTGACACCGGCCCTGCCCGCCTCCACTAACCTCGGCGCCGTCATTGCCGCCAACACACTGGCCCAGGTCCTGCCGAGTTTCGTGCGCAGCGCCCTGGGGATGCTCGGCCAGGTCAGCGCCAAGCCGCAACCCACCAGCTTTCCGCTGCCCTCGCGCCAGTTGAAAGAGCAGGACGAAGGCGGCGACCTGGAACACCTGCTGCGCCTGGCCGCTGCCGCCGTGTCACGCCTGCAAAGCCATCAGTTGTCGAGCCTGGAACAGACCGGGCTGACCGACGATGGTCGGCTGATGAGCACCTGGCAACTGGAAATCCCGATGCGCAACATGCAGGACATCGTGCCGTTGCAGGTCAAGTTCCAGCGCGAGGAAACCCCGCCCCGGGAGCAACCACAAGAGCGCCGGGAAGAACGCGAGCCGAAACAGCAGCTCTGGCGGGTGGAATTGGCGTTCGACATGGAACCGCTCGGCCCGTTGCAGGTTCAGGCCCAGTTGCTCAGCGGCAGCCTGTCCAGCCAGTTGTGGGCAGAACGGCCGTACACCGCAAGCCTGATCGAAAGCAACCTGACCGCACTACGCGAGCGCCTGGTAACCTGCGGCCTGAACGTCGGCGAACTGGACTGCCACCTCGGCACCCCGCCCCAAGGCCCCAAGACTCGCCTGGAACAACGCTGGGTGGACGAAACCGCATGACGACCCACACCGAACCCCGCCAGGCCATTGCCCTCAAGTACGATGGCCACCACGCCCCGACCCTCACCGCCAAGGGCGACGAAGCCCTGGCCGAGGAAATCCTGCGCATCGCCCGCGAAAGCGAAGTGCCGATCTATGAAAACGCCGAGTTGGTGAAGCTGTTGGCACGTCTGGAATTGGGCGACAGCATCCCGGAAGAGTTGTACCGCACGATTGCCGAGATCATCGCGTTCGCCTGGAACCTCAAGGGCAAGTTCCCCCAGGGCCATGACCCGAATGCGCCGAGTGTCGAAAAGGATGTGACCGAGCGTGGTGACGATTACTGATCTGTGGCGAGGGGATTTATCCCCGCTGGGTTGCGCAGCGCCCCCCTTTTTTGCGGTTGCTGCGCACCCGAGCGGGGATAAATCTCCTCGCCACGGGGGCTGGGCTGGAAAGATTGGGGCGCCAGAAAAACCTGTGGGAGCGAGCCTGCTCGCGATGACGGACTCACATTCAACATCGCTATTGACTGTCACACCGCTATCGCGAGCAGGCTCGCTCCCACATTAGTTGGATCGGGGGCTAGAGCGATCAGCCGCCTCGGTGCAGCTTGCTCATCAACTCCGCCTCGGCCTGGGTCAGGCCGCAGGCTTGGGTCAGTTCATCGACGCTGGCGCCCATGCCCACCAGGCGGGCGGCCTGGGCGAAGGACAGGCTGGAGGGGTCGCGCTGTTCCAGTTGGGCGAGTTTATCCGGCAACGGCGCGACCACGGCACGCAGCTCATGGAGCGCTTCGCCCATGCGCACGGTGCCGTTCTGGTAATCGTCGACGCGCTTGGCCAGGTCCTTGATGCGCTGGTCGCGCAGCGCATCGCCCTGGGCCTGCTGAGCGGCAATCTGCCGCTGGCCGCGTATGTACGCCAGGAACATCGCCAGCGTGCCTGCCCAGAAAAGGAACAGGACAATGACTGCTACCTCAAGAATCAATCAGATACTCTCCAGTTCCGACCACTCTTCTTCGCTCATCATCTTGTCCAGTTCAACCAGAATCAGCAACTCGTTGTTCTTGTTGCACACGCCCTGGATGAACTTGGCCGACTCTTCGTTACCCACGTTCGGCGCAGTCTCGATTTCCGACTGGCGCAGGTAAACCACTTCGGCGACGCTGTCGACCATGATGCCAACCACTTGCTTGTCGGCTTCGATGATGACGATCCGGGTGTTGTCGCTGATCTCGGCATTCATCAGGCCGAAGCGCTGGCGGGTATCGATCACCGTGACCACATTGCCACGCAGGTTGATGATGCCCAGCACGTAGCTCGGTGCACCCGGTACCGGGGCGATCTCGGTATAGCGCAGCACTTCCTGAACGCGCATCACGTTGATGCCGTAGGTTTCGTTATCGAGCTTGAAGGTCACCCATTGCAGAATCGGATCTTCAGAACCCTTTTGAGACGACGCCTTATCATTCATACCCTGACCCCTCGAAAAACCGCCTGTGGCGGCGTGTATTCTGTCCGGCGACGCTGCGCGCCCCCGGTTGTCTTATTTCGGTTTCTGGACCGGCTTGCTGCCGCCCAGGTGTTTTGCCCCGCCGCTGGCGATCAGCTCCGCCAGTTCGGAAACGTCCAGCAAGGCGCACATGTGTTCGATCACCGTACCGGCCAGCCATGGCCGTTGCCCTCGATGGCTGCGCCACTTGATCTCGTTCGGGTCCAGGCGCAGCGAACGGCTGACCTGATGCACCGCCAATCCCCACTCGTAACCCTGCACAGAAATCACGTATTGCAGGCCCTGGCGAAAGTCATCGCGATAACGGTCCGGCATGACCCAGCGCGCGGTGTCCAGCACCTTCAGGTTGCCGGCCTGGCTCGGCAGGATCCCGAGGAACCAGTCGGGCTGGCCAAACAACGGCGTCAACTCCTGCCCGGCCAGGGAATAAATCGATCCCAGGCATACCAGCGGCACCGCCAGGGTCAACCCGGCCACATCGAACAACAAACACTCGAACGGTTCGGCAGCCCAGGCCGGACGGTCGTCGCCCGGCACCGGAGGCGGTGGGTTGCTCGGCGGCAAGTGGACTTCCACCACCGGCGTCACCAGGCCCTGCAGCAGCGGGGCAACGGTGGAGACCGGCGCCAGGATCGGCGCAGGCGCGTCCATTACCGCCACCTGAGGCTTGATAAACGGTGCCTCGACCGCTGCCGCCATAACTGATTTCTGTGCATCACGGGCCTGCTCTTCGAGCACGGCCGCTTGAAATTCGTCCAGCACACCCTTGGCTTCGACGTGCTCGGGCGACGCCTCGATCACACTTGGCTGCGGTGGCAATTCTTCGGTCGCTTCCTGCAACAGCCCATCCAGATAGGATTGCAGGGCCATTTGCGGACGCGAGGTTGTCTTTATCGGGCGGCTCATGGGAACAGTGCGCCACTTGAAGAGGTTATCGGCATGAATGCGGTAGGACTTGAGCGTTCGCAAGCGAACACAGTGCCAGTGGAAAGCCTCGTCACCTTAAGCCACCTGCTGCGGAACAAGCTGCTGGGCCAGCAGGTGCTTGAGCAGCGCCCGGTAGGCCAGCACGCCACGGCTCTTGCCATCGAATTGCGAAGGGGTGACTCCGGCCCGGCTGGCGTCGCGCAGGCGGGTATCGACGGGGATATAGCCTTGCCAGATGTCATCCGGATACATGTCCCGCAATACGCGCAGGGTGCCCAGGGACGCCTGGGTGCGACGATCGAACAAGGTCGGCACGATGTTGAAGGCCAGCGTCTGCTTGCGCGAGCGGTTGACCATCGCCAGGGTATTGACCATGCGCTCCAGGCCTTTGACCGCCAAGTGCTCGGTCTGTACCGGGATTACCAGTTGCTGGCTGGCAGCCAAGGCATTGACCATCAGCAAACCCAGCAACGGCGGGCTGTCGATGATCGCGTAATCGAAATCCTGCCACAGCTGCGCCAGACTCTTGGCGATCACCAGGCCAAGGCCGCTCTGCCCGGGCGACTGTCGCTCCAGGGTGGCGAGGGCGGTGCTCGAGGGCAACAGGGAGATTCGCTCGTCGCTGGTGGACAACAGCAACTGCCCCGGCAAGCCCTCGGGCACAACGCCCTTGTGCAGGAACAGGTCGTAGTTGCTGTGCTCCAGGCTATCGGGATCGTAGCCGAAATAGCTGGTCATCGAGCCATGGGGGTCCAGGTCGACGATGACCACGCGCTTGCCCGCCTCGGCCAGCAACCCGGCTAAAGCGATGGAAGATGTGGTCTTGCCCACACCACCTTTTTGATTGGCGACTGCCCAGACTCTCATTCGGATCGTTCCTCCCGGCCGAAACAGGCTCGACCGAGAAATAGCTCGGTTATAAAGCGGGTGACGGAGAATTGACGGCACTCTGTCTTCCCGGCGGCTTGACCGGAGCCGGTGCAGTTTGTGTGCCAGCCCGCTTCAATGCCGCATCCGGGGTTGCATTGGCCGTACCGGTACCGGTCAGGCTACGACGCACATCGAGGTTGCGCGACACTACCAGCACCACCCGTCGGTTGCGCGCACGCCCCTCGGCAGTGGCATTATTGGCGACCGGCTGGAACTCGCCGTAGCCCACCGATGCCAGGCGCCCAGGGTTCACACCCTGCATCGCCAGCATGCGCACGATGCTCGCCGAACGGGCCGAGGACAACTCCCAGTTGGTCGGGTACTGCGCGGTACGGATCGGCTGGTCGTCGGTGAAGCCTTCGACATGGATCGGATTGTCAAAGGGCCTCAGGATCGCCGCCACCTTGTCGATGATGTTGAAGGCCATGTCGCTGGGCATCGCGTCGCCGCTGCCGAACAACAGGCTGGAATTGAGCTCGATCTCGACCCACAGCTCATTGCCGCGCACGGTCATCTGGTTGGAGCTGATCAAGTCGCCGAACGCGGCGCTGATGTCGTCGGCGATGCTTTTCAATGGATCACTGCCACCGGCGATACCGGCATCGACCTGTTCGCTGTCCTTGATCAAGGGTTTGGCCGGGGTGCTGCTCTTGGGCCGCTCATCGCCGATAGGGATAGGCTTGAGGGCGCGGTCGGAGTCGGTAAAGACACCGATCAACGCCTCGGAAATGACTTTGTACTTGCCTTCGTTGACCGACGAAATCGAATACATGACCACGAAAAAGGCGAACAGCAACGTAATGAAGTCGGCATAGGAAACCAGCCAGCGTTCATGGTTGACGTGTTCTTCATGATGCCTGCGACGTGCCATGTTAGAACGTGCCCATAGTAAATGACGAAACAGAGCCTGCCGCCGCCCTTGTGGCGAGGGGGTTTATCCCCGCTGGGTTGCACAGCAGCCCCAAAGCAAACAACTCGATCAATCTGGCACACCGAGACGCCAGGTTTTGGGGCCGCTTCGCGGCCCAGCGGGGATAAATCCCCTCGCCACAAGGGCGGCACATGCCTGAACGCCCTACGCTTTTCATCAGTCCATGAAGCCTTGCAGCTTCAGTTCAATGGAGCGCGGGTTTTCACCTTCGGCAATCGACAGGATCCCTTCGAGCAGCATTTCGCGATAGCGCGATTGGCGCAACGCGATGGACTTGAGCTTGGCCGCGATGGGCAACAGCACCAGGTTGGCACTCGCCACGCCGTAGATCGTGGCGACGAACGCCACGGCGATGCCGCTGCCCAACTGCGACGGGTCGGCCAGGTTGCCCATCACATGGATCAGCCCCATCACCGCGCCGATGATGCCGATGGTCGGCGCGTAGCCGCCCATGCTCTCGAATACCTTGGCCGCTTCGATGTCGCGGCTTTCCTGGGTGTAGAAGTCCACTTCCAGAATGCTGCGGATGGCTTCCGGCTCAGCGCCGTCCACCAGCAATTGCAGGCCTTTGCGCGAATAGCTGTCGGGTTCGGCATCGGCCACCCCTTCCAGACCCAGCAAGCCCTCCTTGCGAGCGGTCAGACTCCAGTTCACTACCCGGTCGATACCGCCGGCCAGGTCGACCCGCGGCGGGAACAGGATCCAGATCAGCACTTGCATGGCGCGCTTGAAGGCACTCATGGGCGACTGCAACAGCGCAGCGCCAATGGTGCCACCGAGCACAATCAATGCCGCCGGGCCGTTGGCCAGCGCGCCCAGGTGACCGCCTTCCAGATAATTACCGCCAATGATGGCGACGAACGCCATGATGATGCCGATCAGGCTGAGCACATCCATTACAGGCAGGCCTCGACCAGGTGTCTACCGATGTCGTCCAACCCGTACACCGCGTCGGCAAGATCGGCTTTTACGATGGCCATTGGCATGCCGTAGATCACGCAGCTGGCTTCGTCCTGGGCCCAGATCGCACTACCGCCCTGCTTGAGCAGGCGCGCGCCTTCGCGACCGTCGGCGCCCATGCCGGTGAGTACCACCGCCAGAACTTTGTCACCGTAGGACTTGGCCGCGGAACCGAAGGTAATGTCCACGCACGGCTTGTAGTTCAGACGCTCGTCGCCCGGCAGGATTTTCACCGCGCCACGGCCGTCGATCATCATCTGCTTGCCACCTGGCGCCAACAACGCCAGGCCGGGACGCAGGATGTCGCCATCCTCGGCTTCCTTGACGCTGATGTTGCATAGCTTGTCCAGGCGCTCGGCAAAAGCCTTGGTGAACGCCGCCGGCATGTGCTGGATCAGTACGATGGGGGCCGGGAAGTTGGCCGGCAACTGGGTCAGGACCCGTTGCAGCGCCACCGGGCCACCCGTGGACGTGCCGATGGCGACCAGCTTGTAGGCTTTACGCTTGGGGGCTGGCGACGATGCACTGGCGGCGGGCGCCGGACGGCCAGGAGCCGGTGCCGGAGCGCTGCGTACCGGGGGCGGATTGAAGCTGCCCGACGACGTCGGCGCCGGACTCGGCGCCACGACAGGGGCTGGCGCGGGAGCGCTGTAGCCACCGACACGCCGGTTGCTGCGGGAAATACTGTGGACCTTTTCGCACAGCAACTGCCGGACCTTGTCGGGGTTGCGCGAAATGTCTTCGAAATTTTTCGGCAGGAAATCCACCGCACCCGCGTCCAACGCATCGAGGGTCACCCGGGCGCCTTCATGGGTCAGGGACGAGAACATCAATACCGGAGTCGGGCAGCGCTGCATGATATGCCGCACGGCCGTGATGCCATCCATCATCGGCATCTCGTAGTCCATGGTAATCACGTCCGGCTTGAGTGCCAGGGCCTGATCGATCGCTTCTTTGCCGTTGGTCGCGGTACCGACGACCTGAATGCTCGTGTCCGCCGAAAGAATTTCCGAGACGCGGCGGCGGAAAAACCCCGAATCGTCCACCACCAGGACTTTAACTACCATAAACACTCCGTTAGACGAGGCGCGGCCCTGGGCCCCGCCCCTCCAGAATCAAATACGCCGGGCGGCGTAACGCTTGAGCATGCTTGGCACATCGAGGATCAACGCGATGCGGCCGTCGCCGGTGATGGTGGCGCCGGACATGCCCGGGGTCCCCTGGAGCATCTTGCCCAACGGCTTGATGACCACTTCTTCCTGGCCCACCAACTGGTCGACGACGAAGCCGATCCGCTGGGTGCCCACCGAAAGGATCACCACATGGCCTTCGCCCTGCTCCACATGGGCCGCGGAGCTGACCAGCCAGCGCTTGAGGTAGAACAGTGGCAGTGCCTTGTCCCGTACGATCACCACTTCCTGGCCGTCCACCACGTTGGTGCGCGACAGGTCGAGGTGGAAGATCTCGTTGACGTTGACCAGCGGGAAGGCGAAGGCCTGGTTGCCCAGCATCACCATCAGGGTCGGCATGATCGCCAGGGTCAACGGGACCTTGATGACAATCTTCGAGCCCTGGCCCTTGGTCGAGTAGATATTGATCGAACCGTTGAGCTGGGAAATCTTGGTTTTCACCACGTCCATGCCCACGCCACGGCCCGACACGTCGGAAATCTCGGTCTTGGTCGAGAAGCCCGGGGCGAAGATCAGGTTGTAGCACTCGGTGTCGCTCAGGCGGTCGGCGGCATCCTTGTCCATCACGCCGCGCTTCACCGCAATGGAGCGCAGTACGTTCGGGTCCATGCCTTTGCCGTCGTCGGAGATCGACAGCAGGATGTGGTCGCCCTCCTGCTCGGCGGCCAGGATCACCTTGCCGCTGCGGACCTTGCCTGAAGCTTCGCGCTCTTCCGGCGACTCGATACCGTGGTCGACCGCGTTGCGCACCAAGTGGACCAGCGGGTCGGCCAGGGCCTCGACAAGGTTCTTGTCGAGGTCGGTCTCTTCACCCACCAGTTCCAGGTTGATTTCTTTCTTGAGCTGGCGAGCCAGGTCGCGAACCAGGCGCGGGAAGCGCCCGAAGACTTTCTTGATCGGCTGCATGCGGGTCTTCATGACCGCGGTCTGCAGGTCCGCCGTGACCACGTCGAGGTTCGACACGGCCTTGGACATGGCTTCGTCCTGGCTGTTGAGGCCCAGGCGCACCAGACGGTTACGTACCAGCACCAGTTCGCCGACCATGTTCATGATCTCGTCCAGGCGTGCGGTATCGACCCGAACGGTGGTCTCGGCTTCGCTGGCCGGCTTTTCCGCTGGCGCGGCCGCTGGGGCGCGGGCGGGAGCCGGAGCAGCAGCGGCAGGCTTGGCGGGCTCGGCCTTGGGTTCCGGTGCCTTGGCAGCGGGTTTGGGCGCAGCCTTGGCCGCCGATGTCGCCGCAGTGGCGGCGGCAGGCGCAGCAGAAGCGGTACCGACTTCGCTGAACTTGCCCTTGCCATGCAGCTCATCGAGCAGTGATTCGAATTCGTGGTCGCTGATCAGGTCGCTGCCAGCGGCAGCGGCGGCGGGCTTGGCCGGTGTCGGCGCCGAAGCGATAGCCGAATCCAGAGCGTCCACGGCAAAGGTGCCCTTGCCATGCAACTGATCGAGCAACGCTTCGAATTCGTCGTCGGTGATGTCCGAACTGTCGCCTGCGGCTTTCGGGGCGGCCGGGGCCGTCGACGGAGCGACGGCATCAGGCGCGAACTGGCCCTTGCCATGAAGCTGGTCGAGCAGTGACTCGAACTCAGCATCGGTGATTTCATCGCTGGCAGCCCCATCGGCGGCTGGCGCAGCAGGTGCTGCCGGAGCGGCCGGCGCCTCGGCCTGGGCCTTGACGGTATTGAGCGAGTCCAGCAGTTGTTCGAATTCGTTATCGGTGATGTCGCCCGATTCCTCGGCGACCGGTTCTTCGACCACTGCCTCGGCAACCGGTGCGGCTTCGTCAGCCGATTGCGGCTCGGCCAGGCGCGACAGCGCGGCGAGCAGCTCGGGGGTGGCAGGGGTAATCGGCGAGCGCTCACGCACTTCGCTGAACATACTGTTGACCGCATCCAGCGCTTCAAGCACCACGTCCATCAGTTCCGAATCAACGCGACGCTCACCCTTGCGCAGGATGTCGAACACGTTCTCGGCAATGTGACAGCACTCCACCAGCTCGTTGAGCTGGAGGAAGCCGGCGCCTCCTTTTACAGTGTGGAAACCGCGAAAAATTGCATTGAGCAGATCCGCATCATCGGGTCGGCTTTCCAGCTCGACCAGTTGTTCGGACAGTTGCTCTAGAATCTCGCCGGCCTCAACCAGGAAATCCTGAAGGATCTCTTCATCGGCGCCGAAGCTCATTAATGGCTGCTCCTAAAACAGGGCTAAAACTCAGAATCCAAGGCTGGACAGCAAATCGTCCACATCGTCCTGACCGGACATAACGTCTTCTCTTTTATCGGCATGAATCTGCGGACCTTCACCCTGAGAGAGATGTTTTTGTGGATCTTTTTCAGCAAGCATCGCTTCACGGTCGTGTTCGATACCTGCAAAGCGGTCGACCTGGCTGGCCATCAACACCAGTTTGAGCAGGTTGCTTTCCACTTCGGTGACCAGCTGGGTCACACGCTTGATCACCTGGCCGGTCAGGTCTTGATAGTCCTGGGCCAGCAGAATGTCGTTGAGGTTGCTTGCCACGGCGCGGTTCTCGGTGCTGCTGCGCGTCAGGAAACCGTCGACCCGACGGGCCAGTTCCCGAAACTCTTCAGCCCCGACTTCGCGACGCATGAACCGGCCCCAGTCGGTGCTCAAGGCCTGGGCTTCATCGCTCAGGCCATTGACCAGCGGCGTGGCGCTTTCCACCAGATCCATGGTGCGGTTGGCCGCGGCCTCGGTCAGCTTGACCACATACCCCAGACGCTCGGTGGCGTCGGTGATCTGCGAGACTTCCTCGGCCTGCGGCATATTCGGGTCGATCTGGAAATTGACAATCGCGCTGTGCAATTCACGCGTGAGCTTGCCCACTTCCTGATACAGACCGCGATCACGGGTCTGGTTGAGCTCATGGATCATTTGAACCGCATCGCCAAAGCGACCTTTTTCAAGGCTGTCGACCAGTTCGCGGGCATGTTTTTTCAGGGTCGATTCGAAATCGCCCATTGAAGATTCGTTGTCCATAGCTCCCCCGTGGCGCCGTTAACCGATGCGTTCGAAGATTTTTTCGATCTTCTCTTTCAACGCCTGGGCCGTGAAGGGTTTGACCACATAGCCGTTGACACCGGCCTGGGCCGCTTCGATGATCTGCTCGCGCTTGGCTTCGGCAGTGACCATCAGCACCGGAAGATGCTTGAGTTTTTCGTCGGCACGCACTTGGCGCAGCAGGTCGATACCGGTCATGCCCGGCATGTTCCAGTCGGTGACCAGAAAATCGAAGTTGCCACTGTGCAACATAGGGAGCGCAGTGGTCCCGTCATCTGCTTCGGCCGTGTTGGTGAACCCAAGGTCACGCAACAGGTTTTTTATGATCCGCCGCATCGTTGAGAAGTCATCAACGATGAGGATTTTCATGTTCTTGTCCAATTCGACCTCCAAGCAGTCTTAAACGCGCCCAGCACCTGGACGCGCCATTTCAATCAATCCGGCACAACACTCGACAACAGTCTGGAGCACAACGGATGGAGACTGGCGCAGTACTTGCCAGGCCAGCCTCGTTCGCAGTGTCCCCACACTGCCTGTCAACGCGCTCGCCACTCCCCCAAACGCCCCCGCAAACGGGCCGCGCACTGGCTGTGTAACTGGCTGACCCGCGATTCGCTGACCCCCAGGACCTCACCGATTTCCTTGAGGTTCAGCTCTTCGTCGTAGTACAGCGCCAAGACCAGTCGCTCACGCTCCGGCAAATTGGCAATCGCATCCGCCAGCGCGCTCTGGAAACGTTCATCTTCCAGGTCACGCGATGGCTCCATGTGAGCACTCGCGCCATCCTCGTGCAGCCCCTCGTGTTCACCACCGTCCTGCAACAGGTCGTCGAAACTGAACAGGCGGCTGCCCAAGGTATCGTTCAAAATCCCGTAATAATCATCGAGACTCAACTGGAGTTCGGCCGCAACCTCGTGATCTTTAGCGTCACGCCCGGTTTTAGCTTCAATTGCCCGAATTGCATCACTGACCATGCGAGTATTGCGGTGCACCGAGCGTGGCGCCCAATCGCCCTTGCGGACTTCATCGAGCATGGCCCCGCGAATGCGAATACCGGCATACGTCTCGAAACTGGCGCCCTTGCTCGCGTCGTATTTGTTCGACACTTCGAGCAGGCCGATCATGCCCGCCTGGATCAAGTCTTCGACCTGGACACTGGCCGGCAACCGCGCCAGCAAGTGGTAGGCGATACGCTTGACCAGTGGCGCGTAACGCTCGATCAATTCGTATTGGGCGTCCCGTGCCGATTTTTTGTAGAGATGGTTGTAACCGCTGGCTGTCATAGCACGGGCCCTGCTGTTTGTTGCACAAGACGCTCGACGAAAAATTCCAGATGCCCGCGCGGGTTGGCCGGCAACGGCCAGGTATCGACCTTCTGGGCGATCGCCTTGAACGCCAGCGCGCACTTGGAACGTGGAAAGGCTTCATAAACGGCACGTTGCTTCTGGACAGCCTTGCGTACGCTTTCGTCGTAGGGCACGGCGCCGACATATTGTAGGGCGACGTCCAGGAAGCGATCCGTGACCTTTGTCAACTTGGCGAACAGGTTGCGGCCCTCCTGCGGGCTCTGGGCCATGTTGGCCAGGACGCGGAAGCGGTTCATGCCATAGTCGCGGTTCAACAGCTTGATCAAGGCATAGGCGTCGGTGATGGACGTCGGTTCGTCGCAGACCACCAGCAGCACTTCCTGGGCAGCGCGTACGAAACTGACGACCGAGTCGCCGATACCGGCCGCGGTGTCGATCACCAGCACATCGAGGTTGTCGCCGATGTCGCTGAAAGCCTGGATCAGGCCGGCGTGCTGGGCCGGGGTCAGGTGAACCATGCTCTGGGTGCCGGAGGCAGCCGGCACGATGCGAATCCCGCCCGGCCCCTGCAACAGCACGTCGCGCAGTTCGCAACGGCCTTCGATCACGTCCGCCAGGGTGCGTTTGGGTGTAAGCCCCAACAGCACGTCGACGTTCGCCAGGCCCAGGTCGGCGTCCAGCAGCATGACCCGTCGGCCAAGCTCTGCCAGAGCCAGGGACAAGTTCACTGACACGTTAGTCTTCCCGACGCCACCTTTGCCGCCGGTCACCGCGATCACCTGTACGGGATGCATGCTGCCCATGTTCGTTCTTTACCTTGTCTTACTTAGACGGAGGCCACATTACTGGCTGCGCGTTCGCATACGGAACAATGCATGGCAGACCATCGATGTAGGTACAAAAAATATTCATGATTACCTCAGCCAACCTGCTTGGTCGGGCTGTGGTAGATATCAGCGAACATATCAGCCATGGCTTCTTCGCTGGGTTCTTCCTGCATTTGCACACTCACGGCTCGGCTGACCAGTTGATGACGGCGCGGCAGATGCAAATCATCCGGGATCCGCGGCCCGTCGGTCAGGTAGGCCACCGGTAGTTCATGACCGATCGCCAGGCTCAACACCTCGCCCAGGCTTGCCGTTTCGTCCAGCTTAGTCAGGATGCAGCCGGCCAGCCCGCAGCGTTTGTAGCTGTGATATGCGGCGGTTAGAACCTGTTTCTGGCTGGTGGTTGCCAACACGAGATAATTTTTTGACTTGATGCCACGTCCGGCCAGGCTTTCGAGCTGCATGCGCAGGGCCGGATCGCTGGCTTGCAGGCCCGCGGTATCGATCAGTACGACGCGCTTGCGCAGCAACGGTTCCAATGCCTGGGCCAGGGACTGGCCCGGATCCACATGGGTCACCGACACGTTGAGGATCCGTCCCAGGGTCTTGAGTTGCTCCTGGGCACCAATGCGGAAACTGTCCATGCTCACCAGGGCGATGCTCTGGGCGCCGTACTTGAGTACGTAGCGGGCGGCGAGCTTGGCCAGGGTGGTGGTCTTGCCCATGCCGGCAGGACCGACCATGGCAATCACCCCGCCCTCTTCCAGCGGCTCGACTTCCGGCGTGACGATCATCCGCGCCAGGTGCGCCAGCAACATGCGCCAGGCCTGGCGAGGCTCTTCGATACCATTGATCAATGCCAGCAGGTCACGGGACAACGGGCCGGACAGGCCGATGCGTTGCAGGCGACGCCACAGGTTGGCCTGGGCTGGACGGCTGCCTTGCAGCTGGTTCCAGGCCAGGGAGCCGAGCTGGACTTCCATCAATTCGCGCAGGCTATTGAGCTCAAAGCGCATCGAGTCCAGGGCACGCGGGTCGACACCCCGGGCAGGTGCTGCGGGTGCCGGTTCAGGACGACGCGGTTCGGCTTGGGCCTGCTCGATCAGCGGCTCGGCAGCGGTCAACGGCAAGCCGGCAGTCAGCGGCTGACCGGCGAACAATTGACGATTGGTGCCTGCCACTGCCTCGCCTTCGCTGCTGCGCAGGCTCAGTTCGGCCTGGGCGCTGGCGATGCGTGATTGGGTCTTGCGCAGCTCGTCTTCGAGCTCCATGTTCGGAACGCGTGGGGCCAGCGCCGACAATTTGTAATCCAGGGCGGCCGTCAGCTCGACACCGCCGGCGATCCGGCGATTACCGATGATGGCTGCTTCAGCGCCCAGCTCGTCACGAACCAGCTTCATGGCCTGACGCATATCGGCGGCGAAAAAACGCTTCACTTGCATAAACCACTACCTCAGCCGTTGGGCCCTACTGTCGCAACGATGGTCACTTGCTTGTTGTCCGGTATTTCCTGGTACGCCAGCACATGCAGCCCCGGGACCGCGAGGCGCCCGAATCGCGAGAGCATCGCGCGAATCGGACCGGCCACCAGCAGGATCACCGGTTGGCCTTGCATCTCTTGCCGCTGGGCTGCATCGATCAGCGAACGCTGCAGCTTCTCGGCCATGCTTGGCTCCAGCAGAACACCCTCTTCCGAGCCTTGTCCTGCCTTCTGCAGACTATTGAGCAATATCTGTTCCAACCTTGGTTCCAGAGTGATCACAGGCAGCTCGGACTCAGTGCCTACAATGCTTTGGACGATTGCGCGGGATACGCCGACCCGAACCGCGGCCACCAAGGCGGCGGTATCTTGACTCTTGGACGCGTTGTTGGCGATAGCCTCGGCGATACTGCGTATGTCGCGCACCGGCACTTGCTCGGCCAGCAACGCCTGCAGCACCTTGAGCAACTGCGACAACGAAACCACACCCGGCACCAGCTCTTCCGCCAGCTTCGGCGAGCCTTTTGCCAGTACTTGCAGGAGTTGCTGGACTTCTTCGTGGCCGATCAGCTCGCTGGAGTGCTTGTACAGGATCTGGTTCAAGTGGGTCGCCACCACCGTACTGGCATCCACCACGGTATAGCCGAGGGACTGGGCCTGGGCCCGCTGGCTGATTTCGATCCACACCGCTTCCAGGCCGAAAGCCGGATCCTTGGCGGTGATGCCGTTGAGGCTGCCGTAGACCTGCCCGGGGTTGATCGCCAGTTCGCGGTCAGGGTAGATCTCGGCTTCGGCCAGGATCACCCCCATCAAGGTCAGCCGATAGGCGCTCGGCGCCAGGTCGAGGTTGTCACGGATATGCACGGTAGGCATCAGGAAGCCCAGGTCTTGGGAGAGCTTCTTGCGCACCCCCTTGATCCGCGCCAGCAACTGACCACCCTGGTTGCGGTCGACCAATGGAATCAGACGATAGCCGACTTCCAGGCCGATCATGTCGATTGGCGTCACATCATCCCAGCCCAATTCCTTGGTTTCCATGGCACGGGCCGGCGACGGCAGCAGTTCCTGCTGGCGCTTGACCTCTTGCAGGGCCTGGATTTTCTGCACGTTCTGCTTTCTCCAGAACAGGTAGGCACCGCCCGCGGCCACGGCAGCCATGCTCAGGAAGGAAATATGGGGCATCCCCGGCACCAGGCCCATCACCGCCATCAGGCCGGCAGCAACGGCCAGGGCCTTGGGCGAGGCGAACATTTGCCGGCCGATCTGCTTGCCCATGTCTTCGGAGCCCGAAGCACGGGTCACCATGATCGCGGCCGCTGTGGATAACAACAGTGATGGCAATTGCGCCACCAAACCGTCACCGATGGTCAACAAGGCGTAAACCCTGCCAGCGTCGCCGAAAGTCATGTCGTGCTGGAAGATACCGACGGCCATGCCGCCGATCAGGTTGATGAACAGAATCAGCAGGCCGGCGATGGCGTCACCGCGCACGAACTTGCTGGCACCGTCCATGGAACCGTAGAACTCGGCTTCCTGGGCCACTTCCAGGCGACGCAGCTTGGCCTGGCTCTGGTCGATCAGGCCGGCGTTGAGATCGGCGTCTATCGCCATCTGCTTGCCCGGCATCGCATCGAGGGTGAAACGCGCGCTCACCTCGGAAATCCGCCCGGCGCCCTTGGTCACCACGACGAAGTTGATGATCATCAAGATGGCGAAGACCACGATACCGACCACGTAGTTACCGCCGATCACCACCTCACCGAAGGCCTGGATCACCTTACCGGCGGCAGCGTGCCCGTCCTGGCCGTGGAGCATGACCACCCGGGTGGACGCCACGTTCAGCGCCAGGCGCAACAGCGTGGCCACCAGCAGGATGGTCGGGAATACGGCGAAATCCAGCGGCCGCAGGGCGTATACGCACACCAGCAGCACGACAATCGACAGGGCGATGTTGAACGTGAAAAACACGTCCAGCAGGAACGGTGGTACCGGCAGCATCATCATGGCGAGCATGACCAGCAGCAACAGCGGCACGCCCAGATTACCCCGGCTGAGGTCTACGACATTGCTGCGCGCGGTGCTGAGTAACTGAGAGCGATCCACCAATATTCCCCGTTCCTGTGAAGCAAACTTTTGACGCCCGGAGCGCCGTAAAACCTGCATGTGCAAAAAGCCGTCCAACTTTTGCGGGAACTGGAAATATCGCTCGCTCATGAGGCTCCAGGCCTTAAATTCCGCGCACCCGCCGATATGAGCCTCGGAGCAAAGGACTAATGGCCATCTTCGTATATAGGCCCGATCACACTTGCCGCTAACACTCCTGAAGCGGAACGTCAACCTGACACTTATGAGAGTGGTTGAGACAGACGCGGAGGTATTGAATGAGTGACAGAGCGACTGTGGAGATATCGAGGACAGCCGCAACAACCCAGAGGGGGGCTTGCCATGACCGACAATATTTCCCTTGCCGTGCAAATGGATGTGAATCCAGACGACCTGGACGAAAACGGTGTATTGAAGCCTTATAGGGCTCCAGAGTTTCCCCCGTACCCTACCGACGAATTGGAAACCTGCGATGAGCAGTCATCCAACGGTGACGCGCCTCCAGACGAAGAATTTCTTTCGTCACCCAGGATCGGCTGGTGCCCGAGTGGCAGCGTCAGTGATGGCATCTGCTCACCATTCAATAATATCCGTACTGACTGGATGGGCCGCTATGCCACCAGCAACCTGCGGATTGATGAATTGATCCTGCCCGGCACCCACAACGCCGGCATGGACAAGCAGGCTTCTTACTCCAACAGCTACGATACCTGCCAGGACGTGTCGCCTCACAGCCAATTGCAAACAGGCATCAGGGCGCTCGACCTGAGGGTCCAGTTTTTCAGTGGCTACCCGCAAGGTGATCGGAGAAGGTTCGCAATCTTCCACAGCTCGAACTCTGGCAGGAACATTGAAGGTGACGTTTTGCAGGCCGTCATCAATCTCCACACGGCCCACCGCAACGAGGTGGTCATCCTCGACTTTCATGACTTCAAGAATTTCACCGTCGCGGCACACCGCGAACTGGCCACGGTTATCAAGAATCGCCTGGGCAGTAAATTAATAGAGCCCAAATGGAAGGCCCTGGTGCTCAGGCAGCTATGGGCCCTGCAGAGAACCGTTGTGATCGCCTACAACGATGAGCAACGAGACCCGCTGTTCTGGCCGGGCGTTAACCAGCGCTGGATCGGCAAGGATCGGCCCTCCAGCAGCGAATTGAAGAGTTTCATCGATCGGGTTGGCAACGAGACAAAGCCCGACTATCAATTGCGCGCCATCCAGGCCCATAAATACACCCTGGTCTATCAACCGGACGATATGTCATCGGACGTCATGAACTGGTTTGCAGCGGGTGAAAATAATTCGCCGATCATGAAGTTCTTTATCATCAACACCGATTGGTCCTTGCGTCACCGCTTTGTCGATAATTGCATCTATGCCAACAGCCTCAGAAACAGAAAAAGAGCCTCCGTACATTGGACCCCCAATAATATTCCGGGGGGCATGATGGACGACGACTACCACGCAATCGTCGTTGAAACCTCCAATGGTAATTGGTCCTCATCGCTGTTCGCCCCCTCCAACCCGCCGGACGCAGCCACGATGCTGATCATTTGCCGCGCCCAGTTGCAAACCCTGTTGCATACATCCAACAGTGACTTTCCAAATGGGATCATTACGCTGGCGCAAAATAACGTGGTGCTCTTTCAATACACCCATAAGAAGTGGGTATTGCAAAATACCCGGACTTATACTCCCAACAGCTCGGGAAACACGGTTCCTGCCCCGCTCGCCGATGAAAAACTCATTAAGTACCAGACAGGGGATGGTAATTGGACGGAACACATCAGCCTACCGATGTCTGCACCGACCTACAGCTATGTCGAGATATCATCGAGCGCCGGCTATTACAGCCAGATCCATCGTCAATCCGGGCGGAGAGTCTACCGCTGCCAACGGGGAGACAAATATCTCTTCATGTTCAATCAAGGCGTCTGGCAGCCGGTCAAGCCAGCCATACACTCCTACGGCGCGGCCCAGGCCGGGGCCCAGATGGCAGATACCGGCACAGAGCAGACGCGGGTGCACTTCAAGGATGGCGACTGGATCGCGCAAATCACCCTGCCTGCCAATGCATGGCAGGGCGACACTGTTACCCTCACCTCCAACGCAACCTATACCGCTACCGTCATGGGCACCAATCTCGAATCAGGCGCCTCCGCACAACTGAGAAGAGGCGACACCCTTCACTATCGATACGTTGCCAGCATCGGCAAGTGGCGCAGTTGGCAGGGGCTGGATAACGAATGAAAAAACTTTGAACTGCCGACGGCAGCTTTCCCCTCTTCCCATACCCCTCGCTGACAACGCAGGGCCGTTCAAGGGCCGATGAACATCTAGGAATCACGCCGCAAATTCGGCGAAATTGGCAAGTCCTTGAGGGTTCGGGACGCTTGCCCTTGCCCCGCGCGGTGCGGGCGGATCTGGTGGACGTAGGCCTTCTTGAAACAAAACAAAAGTCCTGTCGGACGATGGATATGGAACAAGAAACACTAACAATTCTGCTAGTTACCCTCCCCAGTCCGAATCTCGATAATGACATTCCTCATCGCCATTGGGCGTAGTCATGCCAACCATTCCCCTTTGCAGCTACCGCTACGATCCGTTGGATCGCCTTACGGGCCATGCCGTGGAGGCCTACGCCCCGATCCAGCGGTTTTACTGCAAATCACGCCTGGCCACCGAGATTGATGGCGTCGTCAACCGGTCATTTTTCCAACACGACGACCAACTGCTGGGCCAGGCTGAAACCCAGGCCGGTGAAAGGAAGGCGACGTTGTTAGCGACCGATCAACAACGCTCGGTCTTGCATGCCATCGCCCCTAACGAATCGCAATCCTTCGCCTATTCGTCCTATGGACATCGCCCTATCGGCAACGGTTTGCTGAGCCTGCTCGGCTTCAATGGGGAGCGACCGGACCCGGTGACTGGGCATTATTTGTTGGGGAATGGTTACCGAGCGTTCAACCCAACGTTAATGCGGTTTAATAGCCCTGATCGTTTTAGTCCATTTGGCGTCGGTGGATTGAACGCTTATGCATATTGCTCAGGCGACCCGATAAACAGGAGCGATCCTAACGGAACGATGGGGCTTTTCAAAAATTTTCCGCGTTTGTTTCGAAGAGCTGCCACCTCCAGACACTCCACCCCCCCTGTGCCCTTGAAGCAACATTTAAGCGGCCCCGATACCTTATATGAAAAGGGACTCAGAAGGTTACGCATCGAGACGGATTTCCACCACCATCAGGTTATCCAGAGGAAAGGTTGGGATGAGCATATTACAACGTTCGAGCACCACCTCGAAGGGCGAGGTCCAGTCTACAAAACTGTAACGTCTTCACTGGTACCCAACACATTAGACCTTACAGGAATGGCCTATTCAAAAATAACGAATTTCAATAAAACTCTTTCAAGCGGTCTAAATAATCCGGGTTTAGTTCTTGCGTCGGAACACCTCGAACCCTATTCCCGAGTCAATTTCTACAACCATATTCATGACTACCTAGGAAACCAGAAAATGTACTATAAAGCAGATAATGTAGGAGTTGTAAGATACGTAGCGGACTTCAACAAGTTGCGCATCCATAACAAATTTTTACGTAAAGCAAAATCGGGAAGTTTGCAAGGGGTCGATCCGATTTGGGCAGAAGAGTGGGATCCCGTCCTAAGTCGTGGCGATTATGATCGTTGGGAAGAGACGATTCGGAATATGCCGCGTCCCAACCCTCAATAATCCTGTGGGAACCTCAGGAATCACGCCGCAAATCCGGCGGAATCGGCAAGTCCTTGAGCGGCTCTGGACGCTTGCCTTTACCCGCGCGGTGTTGGCGGATCTGGTAGACATACGCCAACACCTGGGCCACGGCCAGGTACAGGCCCCCGGGGATTTCCTGGTCGAGTTCGGTGGAGTAGTAGATCGATCGCGCCAGCGCCGGAGACTCGAGCAGCATCACTTCATTGGCCACGGCGATTTCACGGATCTTCAGCGCCAGGAAGTCACTGCCCTTGGCCAGCAACACGGGGGCATTGCCTTTTTCGGGGTCGTACTTGAGGGCGACGGCGTAGTGAGTCGGGTTGGTGATGACCACATCGGCATCGGGAATCGCCGCCATCATCCGCCGCTGGGAGACCTCGCGCTGCAACTGACGGATCCGCTGCTTGACCTCCGGCTTGCCCTCCTGATCCTTGTGTTCGTCACGGATCTCCTGCTTGGTCATCATCAGCTTCTGCTTGCTCTGATAAAGCTGGATCGGCACATCGATGGCGGCGATCAGCATCAGGCCACAGGCCATCCACAGCGTGCTCCAGCCTACCAATTGCACGCTATGGATGATGGCCTGTTCCAGCGGCTCATGGGCGATACGCAGCAAGTCGTCGATGTCCGACTGCAAGACCGTCAGCGCGACAAACAGGATCAGGAAAAACTTGCCCAGCGCCTTGAGCAACTCCATCACCGCGGTGGTAGAAAACATGCGCTTGAGACCCGCGGCCGGGTTCATCCGGCTGAACTTGGGGGCCATGCTTCCCGCGGCGAACAACCAGCCTCCCAGGGAAATCGGACCGATAATAGCGGCCAACAACAAGAACAGCAGCACCGGCTGCACCGCCAGGATCGCGATCTTGCCCGAGTGCAGCAGGTACTGGGCCATGGACCCGGGACTAAGCAGCACTTCGCGGGGCAGGGAAAAATTCAGGCGCATGATTTCCAGCAGGTCCGAGGCCAGCCCGCCACCGTAGATCAACAAACCACCCGCACCGGCCAACATCACCGCCAGGGTATTGAGCTCCTTGGAGCGGGCGATCTCACCCTTTTCCCGGGATTCGCGCAGGCGCTTTTCCGTGGGGTCTTCTGTCTTGTCCTGGCCACTCTCGCTCTCGGCCATGGTCAGCGCGCCTGTGCCAT
Source organism: Pseudomonas sp. DF11 (assembly GCF_058148565.1). NCBI lineage: Bacteria > Pseudomonadati > Pseudomonadota > Gammaproteobacteria > Pseudomonadales > Pseudomonadaceae > Pseudomonas > Pseudomonas sp. DF11. The sequence continues at coordinate 58,783 of NZ_JBYVYN010000005.1, read as the reverse complement.
GTCGCGTAGCAGCTGCAAGGCCTCAGTGGCCAGGGGCTGGTACTGGTTGAGAATGTCTCCCATGCTGATCCAGAAAATCACCATGCCCAGCACCAGGGTCAGCGGGAAACCGATAGAAAAGATGTTCAGTTGCGGCGCCGCCCGGGTCATCACGCCAAAGGCGATGTTGACCACCAGTAGCGCGGTGATCGCGGGCAACACCAGCACCATCGCCGCCCCCAGGACCCAACCGAGCTTGCCGGCGATTTCCCAGAAATGGTTGACCAGCAAGGCGCTGCCCACGGGCATGGTGGTGAAACTCTCGGTCAGTACCTCGAACACCACCAGGTGGCCGTTCATGGCCAGGAACAGCAGGGTCACCAGCATCGTCAGGAACTGCCCGATCACTGCGGTATTGACCCCGTTGGTGGGGTCGATCATGGACGCGAAGGCCATGCCCATCTGGATGGAAATGATTTGCCCGGCCACCACGAACGCCTGAAAGAACAGCTGTAGCGAGAACCCCATCAGAGCGCCGATGAGGATCTGCTCGGCCACCAGCATCAGCGCGCTGAGGTCCAGCGCATGAACCGGCGGCATCGGCGGTAGCCCGGGTGCGATGACCACGGTAATCGCCAAGGCGAAATACAGACGTACGCGCCTGGGCACCAGGGTCGTGCCGAAGACAGGCATGCTCATCAGCACCGCGGTGACGCGAAACAGCGGCAGGATGAAGGATGCCACCCAGGAACTGATCTGGGTGTCCGTCAGCGCGAGCATCGACATGTGGTCAGCCGATCAACTGCGGAATACTGCCGTACAACTGCAGGATGTATTCCATGAAGGTTTGTACCATCCAGGGGCCGGCGACAATCAACGTCACCAGCATCACCAGCAGGCGCGGCAGGAAGCTCAGGGTCTGCTCGTTGATCTGGGTCGCGGCCTGGAACATCGCCACCAGCAATCCCACCAACAGGCTGGGGATCACTAGCACGGCCACCATCACGGTCGTCAGCCAGAGCGCTTCGCGGAACAGGTCTACCGCTACTTCAGGCGTCATATCTTGCTACCCGCACGAAAGGTCTAAACACCGCCGAAACTGCCCGCCAGGGTACCGATGATCAACGCCCAGCCATCCACCAGCACAAACAGCATGATCTTGAACGGCAGGGAAATGATCAGCGGCGAGAGCATCATCATACCCATGGCCATCAGTACACTGGCGACCACCAGGTCAATGATCAGGAACGGGATGAAAATCATGAAGCCGATCTGGAAAGCGGTCTTGAGCTCGGACGTCACGAACGCCGGCACCAGGATGGTCAATGGCGCCTGATCGGCACTGGGGATATCGGTGCGCTTGGACAGGCGCATGAACAGCTCCAGGTCGCTGCTGCGAGTCTGAGCCAGCATGAAATCCTTGATCGGCACTTGCGCCTTGGCCACGGCATCCTGGGCGGTGATTTTCTCTGCCAGGTAAGGTTGCAATGCATCCTGGTTCACCCGGTCGAACACCGGCGCCATGATGAACATCGTCAGGAACAGCGCCATGCCGGTGAGGATCTGGTTCGAGGGTGTCTGCTGCAGGCCCAGGGCCTGGCGCAGGATCGAAAAGACAATGATGATCCGGGTGAAACTGGTCATCAGCATGACGAACGCCGGGATGAAACTCAGCGCGGTCATGATCAGCAGGATCTGCAGGCTGACCGAGTATTCCTGGGCCCCTTCGGCGTTGGTTCCGAGGGTGATCGCCGGAATCGACAGTGGATCGGCGGCGAACGCCAACGGTGCGGCCAGCATCAGGGCCAATGCCAACAGAATGCGCAACGGCATTACTTTTTATCCTTCTGGTCTTTACCCAACAGTTCCATCAGGCGCTGGGCAAACTCGGGGCTGGCCTGCTCGGTGGAAGGCACCTGCACCGGTTCCTTGAGGACGTGCAAGGCGGTAATGGTGCCCGGGCTCAGGCCCAGCAGGATCTGCTCATTGCCGACCTGCACCAGCACCAGCCGGTCCCGCGGACCGAGCGCGCGGGAACCGATGATGTCGATGACCTGTCCCTTGCCGGCTGGCCCGGCCTGCTGCACCCGGCGCAGCATCCAGGCGAGGAAGAAGATCAAGCCCAGCACCAGCAGCAAACCAAGCACCAGTTGCGCCAATTGCCCGGCCACGCCGCTGCCGGCAGCCGGCGCAGCGGCGGCCGTGGCAACCGGTTCGGCCGCCAGCACACTCAATGGCAGCATCGCGGCTGCCGCGAAGAAACCTTTCACTCAGCGCAGCTTCTTGATGCGTTCGCTCGGGCTGATCACGTCCGTCAGGCGAATGCCGAACTTCTCGTTGACCACCACCACTTCGCCATGGGCGATCAGCGTGCCGTTGACCAGCACGTCGAGTGGCTCGCCGGCCAGGCGGTCCAGCTCGATCACCGACCCCTGGTTGAGCTGCAGCAAGTTGCGGATGTTGATATCGGTGCTGCCCACTTCCATGGAAATCGACACCGGGATATCAAGAATCACGTCCAGGTTCGGACCATCCAGCGTGACCGGCTCATGGCTCTTGGGCACGCTGCCGAACTCTTCCATTGGCAGGCGGCTGGAGGTGTGAGCGCCGGTATCAGCGGCCAGCAAGGCGTCGATGTCAGCCTGCCCGGCGTCACCGGTTTCCTCCAGTGCTGCGGCCCATTCGTCGGCCAGCGCCTGGTCATCCTGGGTATTCATATCGTTAGCCATCATGTGTCCTCGGCGGGCAAATCAGTTAAAAACTTAAAAACCGTTACAAACTTAAGGCGTTCGACACCGCTCAGCGGCGTTCGATCGGCTCGATCACCTGCAACGCCAGGTTGCCTTTGTGAGAGCCCATCTTGACCTTGAAGGCCGGTACGCCATTGGCGCGCATGATCATGTCTTCCGGCATCTCGACGGGGATGATGTCCCCCGGTTGCATGTGCAGGATGTCCCGCAGACGCAGTTGGCGCCGGGCAACCGTCGCGCCGATTGGCACGTCGACATCCAGCACGTCCTGGCGCAGCGCGTTGATCCAGCGCTCGTCCTGATCGTCGAGGTCCGACTGGAAACCGGCGTCGAGCATTTCGCGCACCGGCTCGATCATCGAGTACGGCATGGTCACGTGCAGGTCGCCGCCACCACCATCGAGTTCGATGTGGAAGGTCGAGACCACGATGGCCTCGCTCGGGCCGACGATGTTGGCCATGGCCGGGTTCACTTCCGAGTTGATGTACTCGAAGTTCACTTCCATGATCGCCTGCCAGGCTTCCTTCAAATCGACGAAGGCCTGCTCCAGCACCATGCGCACGACCCGCAGCTCGGTCGGAGTGAATTCACGACCTTCGATCTTGGCGTGACGACCGTCGCCACCGAAGAAGTTGTCCACCAGCTTGAACACCAGCTTGGCGTCAAGGATGAACAACGCGGTACCGCGCAACGGCTTGATCTTCACCAGGTTAAGGCTGGTAGGCACGTACAGCGAGTGCACGTACTCACCGAATTTCATCACCTGCACACCACCAACGGCCACATCGGCCGAGCGGCGCAGCATGTTGAACATGCTGATGCGGGTATAGCGGGCGAAACGCTCGTTGATCATTTCCAGGGTCGGCATGCGTCCGCGAACGATGCGATCCTGGCTGGTCAGGTCGTAGCTTTTGACGCTGCCCGGTTCAGCAGCGTTTTCGGTTTGCACCAGGCCATCGTCGACACCATGTAGCAGCGCGTCGATTTCGTCCTGGGACAACAGGTCCTGCACGGCCATGTCGTGTTCCTACTGCAATACGAAGTTAGTGAAAAGCAACTGTTCGATCACCACTTTGCCGAGCTCTTTCTGAGCCACTTCCTGCACGCTGGCCGTCGCTTTCTGACGCAGCATTTCCTGGCCAACCGGGGTGGCCAGGGTGTCGAAATTCTGTCCGGAAAACAGCATCACCAGGTTATTGCGGATCAGTGGCATGTGCACCCGCAGTGCTTCCAGGTCAGCCTGGTTGCGACCCAGCAGGGTGATGCTGACCTGCATGTAGCGTTGACGACCATTCTGGGTGTAGTTGGCCACGAAGGCTGGCGCCATCGGCTCGAAAATCGCCGGTTGCTTGCCCACAGGCGCGGCTTCGACCGCCGCTGCCGGCTTGCTCTGAGCGCTGTGCATGAAATACCAGGTCGCCCCCACGGATACGCCGATCGCCAGGAGCAAACCCACCACGATCATGATGATCAGCTTGAGTTTGCCTTTGGTTGCAGGGTCTTTTACAGCTGCTGCTTCACTCTTCGCCATGCCAATAATCCGTCACTAATCGGGGTTTTCACTGTTGCACGGCAAGGCTGGAGCAAGTGTTATGCCAGAAGTGTCGGAGGGAAAGAGACGGCGATTGATCGGACTAACGCCAATCAATGTGGGAGCGGGCTTGCTCGCGAATACGGTCTGACAGCCAACACAAGTGTTGAATGTTAAATCGCATTCGCGAGCAAGCCCGCTCCCACAGGATTTGCAGCGCCTGATCAGGCGTAGTAGTCGACCGCACTGGAGCCGATGACGCTGGTCGTGCTGGCGGCCACTTCAGCAATGCTGGCCGTGCCAGCGTCGTCCGCTGAATCCACTCGCCCACCGGACGACGTGGTGCGCCCGGCCTGGGCTTGCTGTTGGGCCTGCTGCCCCTGATTCTGCGAGCCACGGGATTGGTCCGATACGCTGACGTCGACCTGGCCCATGCCCTGCTGGGCAAAACTGTCCCGCAGGCGATGCAACTGGCCTTCGAGGGCTTCGCGAACACCGGTGTGGGCGCTCATGAACGTGACCTGGGTCTGCTGGTCCGGAACCATGTTCACCCGGATATCCAGGCGCCCGAGCTCGGCGGGCTGCAATTGGATATCGGCCGCCTTGAGATTGACGCTGGACAGGTACATCACCCGGTTGACCACCTCTTCGGTCCAACCGTTCTGATTCATTGCGATAGGCTGGTTGACCGGCACCGCATTGGCGGTTTTGGGCGTAGCGGCCTGGGTCAGCGCGGCCAAGCGGTTGGCGAAATCGTCCACGCGAGTGTCACTGGAAGCGGCACCCAGGTCCTTGAGGCCTTCGCTGATCAAGCCACCGAATGCCTTGTCGCCCCCCTGGCTGCCGGACTCGGTACTGTTCTGGTCGGCTTGCACAGTAAGCATGCTTGCCATGCCGGCGGCAAAGGTCTGTGCCGAAGTCGGCTCAGCGTCGAGCGATGCCGGAGCCGCGCTCTTGGGTTGGGCCTGGCTGGTGGCGGAAACATGACCACTCTGCTCCATCGCCAAGCGCAAGGCTGGCAACGCGTCGAGTGGGTCGGCTTCAGGATCGAACGCAGGGTCATCCACCGGGACCGCCGCCTGGGTCACCTGGACCGGCGCGGCCAAGGGGGCAACCGGCGCCGCAACGGCCGTGCCCAGCTGGGTGTCATTCGCGACTACCACAGGTGCAGGTTCCACCGTGGCTGTCGCCACCGGCACCGTCATATCCGGCAGCAGCCCTGGATCAAGGCTCGGATCGACAGGCGCAGCATCCGCTACCGGCGTTTGCGCCGAGTCGGCGTTGTCATCACTGGCGGCCTTATCGTCGGCGTTAACAGGTTTTTCCGTGGGCAAGGGTTTGCCGCTATCGGCAACCGTCGGCTCCGGGGCGGCAGGGGTTTCGTTGCCAGTGTCTTTTTTGACGGTGTTGTCGGCAGCCTTGTCGCGTACCGATTTCACCGATGGCTCAGGGGCCGCTGCCGATTTGGCAGGCGCCTGCTTGGCGAAGACTTGAGCGAAGCTGGAGGCTCTATCCCCGAGTTCCGGGGCCGCTGCCGGTGAATTGACGGCGACCTGGGGCTTGGCCTGGACAGAGGCCTGAAGCAGTGTGTTGGGGGTAACGGGCATAAAAAGGTCTCCGCTGCACTGGAATCATAGGTACAGTCGAGACTAGGCAATGCAAGGCACGGGCCAACGTTTGCCCGGACGTCGAATCTCAGCAGTGAAAGCCTTCACGCTCTTCCCTGCAAAGCTTGCGGACATGAGCAAATTCACTGTCGATTTCGCTGACCAGCTTTTCGATACCGCCCAATGACGGTTGCTTGGCACGCTGTTCCAGTTCGCCGCACAGCTCGGCCAGGCGGATGGCGCCCATGTTGCTGCTGCTGCCCTTGAAGCTGTGGGCCGTGGCGCTCAGCTTTTCGGCATCCCGTGCTTCATGCAGCACCCGCAGGCGAGCCTCGGAGTCGTTGAGAAACGTATCCAGCAACTCCAGATACCCCTCCTCCATGACTTCCTTCAACGTGCTGAGCACGTCGCGGTCCAGATGAATCTCGTTCACTTGTTCGCTCCCTGATCAAGAATGGCCCCGATTATGCCAGAGCCTCCCAGAAAAACTCCACGCGCGCATTACGACCATCGTCTGACCAACTGGCCTGGTGGCTCAACTGACGTACCAGGCTCACACCGCGCCCCGACAACCGATCACTGTCCACGGGCCGCGCCAGCACCCTGGCAACATCGAAACCCTCGCCACTGTCTTCGACTTCGATGGCCAGGCGACCACCCTCGCCATCAGGCGTGACATGCAAGTGCACCCGCACGTAACCGTCGCTCAGTTCATCCAGGCGTGTATTGCGCTCCCGGTAGTAGCGGGCAAAACCCGCCGCGTCGCGCTTGAGGCTCGAGTCGAGCCCCAGTACCCCATGATCCAGGGCATTGGAATAGAGCTCTGACATGACGCTGTAAAGGGCGCCACTCTGCGCCCTGAGCCCATGAACCTCGAGCAACAACTGCAACAGGTAAGGCATCGGGTTGAAGCGCTTGAGCGTCTGCGCCCGGAACTCGAAGCTCACCGACCAATCCAGTGGGCTGGACTGGCCGCTATCGGAATAGACCGGCGGCGGCGGATTGAGTTGCGTCGGTGCGACCAGCCGTACCTCGACCATACTGAAGTCGTCCCGGGCCTCGCCGCGAAAGTCCCGCAGGGCCTGCTGGATATCTTCGAAAAGAAGATCGGGATCACGGTTGGCAGCAAACACCTGCTGCAACCCCTCCACGCCAAACGGCCGGTCATGGTCGTCACTGGTTTCGATTACGCCGTCAGACAACAGGAACACCCGGTCCCCCAGCGACATGGCGTGCACTTCGGTGCGGTCATCGAATAGCTGGGGCGAGAGCACACCCAACGGCAGGTGCCGCGCCGGCAATGGCGTGCGCACGCCGCTGAGGCTGTCATGCAGGTAACCCTCGGGCATGCCGCCATTCCAGACTTCCACCGTGCACCGCTGGAAGCTCAGGCAGAGCAACGTCGCGCAACAGAACATGTCTACTGGCAGGATGCGTTTAAGCTTGGCATTCATCTCCCGCAGGATCTGCGCCAGGCCGTAGCCCTTGGCGGTCATCCCGTAGAACACTTCCGCCAGCGGCATCGCACCGACCGCCGCCGGCAAACCGTGCCCGGTGAAATCCCCCAACAGGACGTGCATGTCGCCGGCCGGATTGAACGCCGCCAGCAGCAGGTCACCATTGAACAGGGCATAAGGCGATTGCAAGTAGCGGATGTTCGGCGCGCTCAGGCAGCCGGAGTGGGCGATCTTGTCGAATACAGCCTTGGCGACCCGTTGTTCGTTGAGCAGGTAGTCATGGTGCCTGGCGATCTGGTCGCGCTGCTCCACCACCGTGGCCTGCAACCGACGCAAGCGGTCCATGGCCTTGATCTTGGCCGCCAGGATCACCTGGTTGTAGGGTTTGGCCAGGAAATCGTCGCCACCCGCTTCCAGGCAACGGGCCAGGGCTTCGCTCTCGGTCAACGAGGTGAGGAAAATGATCGGAACCAACTGGTCCCCGGCCAACTGCTTGATTTTCTGCGCGGCTTCGAAGCCGTCCATCACCGGCATCATCGCATCCATCAGCACCAGGTGCGGACGTTGCTCCAGATAGACATCGACCGCTTCGGCGCCATCGGCCGCAGTGAGCACGTGATGCCCCTGGCGGCGGACAATGGTCGACAACAGCAGTCGATCAGCGGCACTGTCTTCGGCAATCAGGACCGTCAGCGGCTCCGACGACGATTGCATGGCGGTCAACTGATGTCGAACAGCTTGTCGAAATTGGAGATCGCGAGGATTTTCTTGACGTCATTGCTGCTGTTGACGACACGGATATCCGACTGGTCGCCACCGGCATGATCGCGCAACAACAAAAGCATGCCCAAGGCGGAACTGTCGAGATAAGTGGCTTCTTTCAAATCCACCACGATGGAGTCAGGTTTCTGATTGAGCCGTTCATAGGACTCACGAAACTCCTGATGCCGCCCGAAATCGAATCGACCTTTGATCGAGATCGTCAGCTTGTGCCCATCGGGGGATACTTCGGTAACGACTGACATGATCGGCTTCCTTGTCATGGACATACGTGTACAAGGTGTAGCATCTGGTAAAGGTCTGAGCAAGGTTTTGTCAGAATCTGCCGACAAAATCCCGGTTTCGCATCAATAGGGATTCTGCCGCGGCAGGCGCTGGGACAACTCATCGAGCAGCTTCTGTTCGCGCTTGTCTTCCAGTTGCCGGGCCTCATCGATATAGCGCTGCACCAGCTTGCGCAACCCTTCGACCCGGGCAAACGCCTCTTGCCAGCTCTGGCGAGCCTTCTCCAGATTGTTCTGATGCCAGACCAGGCTCTGGCGCTGCTGGTCGATAGCGGTGCCCAACTGCGCAAGAAAGCCTTGGTAACCCAACAACCACTGCCCGGAAACCCCGTGGGCACCACGGGCGATCCACTGCTCCTGATATTCGAGTCGAAAGTTTTCGAGGTCTGCCAGCTTGCTTTCGGCGACTTTGACCTGGCCCTGGAAATACGCCAGTCGCTGGACGGCAGTCTTCTCGGCCTTTTCCGCCATGTCCACCACGGGCGCCAGGCGCGCAGCACGACTCGTGGCCATGGCCGGTTACGTGCCTGAGACCGGAGCGAAAATGGTCTGCAAGTGTGCCTCGCTGGCGCCCATGCCGATGTTGTCGTTGAGGCCCTGACGCAGGTAAACGGCCATTGACGGGTACAGGCTGATCGCGGTGTCGGTCTCACGGTCACCGCCAGGCACATAGGCACCGACGCTGATCAAGTCACGGCTTTGCTGGTAGCGCGACCAGTACTGCTTGAACTGCTGGGCCCGCTTCATGTGTTCGGCACTGATGACCGACGGCATGACCCGGCTGATGGAAGCCTCGATATCGATGGCCGGGTAATGCCCTTCTTCGGCCAGGCGCCTGGACAGCACGATGTGGCCGTCGAGTACGCCCCGGGCCGAGTCGGCGATAGGGTCTTGCTGGTCATCGCCTTCGGACAGCACGGTATAGAACGCGGTGATCGAACCACCGCCCTTTTCCGCATTGCCGGCACGTTCCACCAGTTTCGGCAGCTTGGCGAATACCGAAGGCGGATAGCCCTTGGTGGCTGGCGGCTCGCCGATGGCCAGGGCGATTTCCCGCTGGGCCTGGGCGAAACGAGTCAGCGAGTCCATCAAAAGCAGGACGTTCTTGCCCTTGTCGCGGAAATACTCGGCGATGCGCGTGCAATACATGGCCGCCCGCAAGCGCATCAACGGCGCATCATCCGCTGGTGAAGCCACCACCACCGAACGCTTGAGCCCTTCCTCGCCAAGGATGTGCTCGATGAATTCCTTCACCTCACGACCCCGCTCGCCGATCAGCCCCACCACGATGATGTCGGCTTCGGTGAAACGGGTCATCATGCCCAGCAGCACACTCTTGCCCACCCCGGTACCGGCGAACAGGCCCAGGCGCTGGCCGCGTCCGACCGTCAATAAACCGTTGATGCAGCGAATGCCCACGTCCAGCGGTACGCTGATGGGGTCGCGCTTGAGCGGGTTGATCGTCGGGCCGTCCATCGGCACCCAGTCTTCAGCCTTCATGCCGCCCTTGCCGTCCAGGGCCCGTCCGGCCCCGTCCAGCACGCGCCCGAGCATGCTCATGCCCATGGGCAGGCGACCGTTGTCGGCCAGGGGCACCACGCGCGCGCCGGGGGCGATGCCGGCTACGCTGCCCACCGGCATCAAGAAGACCTTGCTGCCAGAGAAACCCATGACTTCGGCTTCGACCTGCACCGGGTGATAACTGTCGTCGTTGATCACCATGCAGCGGCTGCCCATGGCGGCACGCAGGCCTTCGGCTTCGAGGGTCAGGCCGACCATGCGCAGCAGGCGTCCTTCCAGGATCGGTTGGCCGGCCAGTTCGCTGGCCTCGGCGTAGCTGCCCAGGCGCTTGCCGAAGCTGGTCCGCTCAAGGCGCATCGCGGCTGTCCAGTGCAGAAGCGTCCAATTCAGGCACTTCCAACCCGGCGTCGGCCGGCGCGGCATCAGCACTGACCGAGGGCTCGTCCGGCAACTCCAGGCTCAGGTCGGCAGCGGCCGGGTGCAGGGCCTGTTCGTGCAACTGGTCGAACAGCTTGGCCATGATCTGGCTGATACGGGTTTCAATGGTGGCGTCGATGCGGCTGTGTTCGGTTTCCACACGGCAACCGCCCGGCAGCAGCGCCGCGTCCTCGACGATGCGCCAGGTTTCTTCATGGCGCTCGCGCAGGGCCTTGACCAGTTCGAAGTCCTGGGGATTGATGTACAGCCGCACGTTGCCCACGCCCAATGGCAACAACTTGAGCGCTTCACGCATGACGTGTTCGATCTGGCTCGAATCGATGGCCAGCTCGCGCTGGATCACTTGTTTGGCGATGTGTTGCACCAGCCCCACCAGGGCTTTCTCGATCTGGGTGTCCTGCTCGGCGATGGGGTCGAACAGGTTGAGCATCAGCGATTCCAGCGCGCGAAGCTTGGCTGTCAGCGCCACGTCGGCTTCCTGGCGGACCTTGAGCGTGGTGCTGTGGAAGCCTTCCTTCTCACCCACGGCAAAGCCTTCGTTGTAGGCTTCCTGGCGAATACTCTCGACTTCCTCGAGGGTCAGTGGCTGGACTTCTTCCAGCGGCACTTCCTCCATTTCTGGCAGCTCTTCCTCCGGTTCCGGTTCCGGCTCAGGCTCGGGCACGTGGGGATCGAAGCTGGGCAGCGACCAGACGTCGAAACCACCGACATCACGGGCGCGGATCAGGTCGCTGGGTGCTTCATCACTCTTGGCAGACATAACGACCTTAGATCATCTCTTCGCCGCCCTTGCCACCGAGAACGATCTCCCCGGCTTCGGCCATGCGGCGGGCGATGGTGAGGATTTCCTTCTGTGCGGTTTCCACGTCGCTGACGCGCACCGGGCCCTTGGCCTCGAGGTCGTCGCGCAACAGTTCGGCCGCCCGTTTGGACATGTTCTTGAAGATCTTTTCCTTGACGCCTTCGTCCGAGCCCTTGAGGGCCAGTACCAGCACGTCGGACGACACTTCGCGCAACAGGGCCTGGATGCCACGATCGTCGACATCGGACAGGTTGTTGAACACGAACATGAGGTCTTCGATCTGACCGGACAGGTCTTCGTCGAACTCGCGGATCGAGTCCATCAACTGACCTTCGATCGAACTGTCGAGGAAGTTCATGATATCCGCCGCACGCTTGATACCACCCAAGGTGGTGCGCGAGGCATTGGAGTTGCCCGAGAACTGCTTCTCGAGAATCTGGTTCAATTCCTTCAGGGCCGCCGGCTGCACGGTGTTGAGCGAAGACACCCGCAGGATGATGTCCAGCCGCACTTTATGGTCGAAGTTGCCCAGCACTTCACCGGCCTGGTCCGGGTCGAGGTAAGCCACCACGATCGCCTGGATCTGCGGGTGCTCGTAACGGATCACGTCGGCAACGGCGCGCGGCTCCATCCACTTGAGGCTGTCCAGGCCACTGGTATTGCCACCCAGCAGGATACGGTCGATAAGGCCGTTGGCCTTGTCCTCGCCCAGCGCCTGGGTGAGCATCTTGCGCACGTAGTCGTCGGAACCGACGCCGAGGCTGGTCTGATCGCCGACGATGTCGACGAACTCGCTCATCACCTGCTCGACCTGTTCGCGGTGCACATTACCCATCTGGGCCATGGCCACGCCCACGCGCTGGACCTCCTTGGGCCCCATGTGGCGCAGCACTTGGGCAGCATCGGTGGACCCCAGGGACAGCAGCAGGATCGCGGCTTTGTCGACCCGGGACAATTTGGCAACAGCGGCTCGATTATCACTCATCTGCGTTAATCCACTCTTTCACGACCTGGGCCACACGACCCGGATCTTCTGCCACTAGACTCTTGATGGCGTTCAACTGAGCGTCATAGCCTTCGCTCGGGCTTGGCAGCAGGATGCTCTGCGGCCCGCCGAGGCTGACACGATCATTGGCCAATTCGCCATCCAGGCCGCCCATGCCGCCCAGCTCGACATCACCCAAACCTGCCAATTGCTTGTTCTTGCCACCACCGGTGATGTTGTTGAGCACCGGACGCAGCACGCCAAACACCAGTACCAGGATGAACAGCACACCCAATACTTGCTTGACCACATCCCAGAACCAGGGTTGCGAATAAAACGGAATATCGGCGATCACTTCACCACGCTCCGAGGAGAATGGCACGTTGATCACACTGACGCTGTCGCCGCGGCTGGCGTCGAAACCGACGGCGTCCTGCACCAGGCGAGTGAAGCGCGCCAACTCGTCGGCGCTCCACGGCGCACGGCTGGTTTCGCCATTGGCCGGGTTGACCTTGACCTGATCGTCCACCACCACGGCGACCGACAGGCGATTCAGACGCCCCTGTTGTTGCTTGGTGTGACTGATGGAACGGTCGAGCTCGAAGTTCTTGGTCGACTGCTGGCGCTTGTCGGCCGGGTACGGCGCCAGCATCGGCTGGCCGGTGGCCGGGTCCATGATCTGCTGGCCATTGGCATCGATCAGCGGCTGGCCTGGCTGCACCATGCCAGCGGCTGCGGTGGCGCCCCCGGTGGTCTGCGGCGCGCTGGCCGGCGACGGCGGCTGGTTGCTCAGGGCTCCCGGTACGCCTTGCGGGCCATTGCTGGCGGTGCGTTGTTCATTGACCGATTGCTCGCTGCGCAACGCCGGTTGATCCGGGTTGAACTGCTCGGAGGTCGACTCGACGGCACTGAAGTCGACATCGGCCGACACTTCGGCTTTATAGCGATCATTGCCCAGGATCGGTTGCAGGATATTGTGCACCCGCTGGGTCAGCATGCCTTCCATGCGACGGCTGTAATCGAATTGCTTGCCGGCCATGGTCAGTTCGGAGTTTTCCGCCTGATCGGACAGCAGGTTGCCTTTCTGGTCGACCACGGTGATCTGCGATTTGCTCAGTTCAGGTACGCTGGTCGCCACCAGATTGACGATGGCGACGACCTGGCCTGGCTCCAGGGAGCGGCCCGAATACAGCTCGACCAGTACCGAAGCACTGGGCTTGCGCTCATCGCGCACGAACACCGAGCTTTTCGGAATCGCCAGGTGCACGCGGGCACCCTTGACGTTGTTCAGGCTGGAAATGGTCCGCGCCAGCTCACCTTCCAGGCCACGACGATAACGGGTCGCTTCCATGAATTGGCTGGTGCCCAGGCCCTGGTCCTTGTCGAGGATCTCGAAACCGATGTTGCCATCGGTAGGCGTCACGCCGGCCGCAGCGAGTTTGAGACGCGCACGGGCGACGTCATCAGCCTTGACCAGCAAGGCGCCGGAATTGGGTTCGACGGTATAAGGAATGTCGGCGGAAGCCAGGGTTTCCATCACTTGCTTGGCGTCCATGCCCGCCAGGCTGCCATACAGCGGACGGTAGTCCGGCTGCTGGGACCACAGTACCACGGCAAAACCAATCGCCACGCTGGCAGCCAGGCCGACCAACAGGCCTACCTGACGCAGCATGGTCATCTCGGAGAGATTTTCCAGGAAGGACAGACCGAACAGCGGCGGCTTGCCGTCTACCGGAGTGGCCTTGGCTGGAACGTTATCAACGGCTGCTTCTGCCATGACTCAATAATTTCCTTAGACCGGCATCTGCATGATGTCTTGGTAGGCTTGAACCAGTTTGTTGCGAACCTGGGTCAACGCCTGAAACGAGACACTGGCTTTCTGCGAGGAGATCATTACATCCGTCAGGTCGACGCCACTTTTGCCAATCTCGAAAGCACTGGCCAACTGATTCGATGCCTGCTGGGTATCGTTCACTTTATTGACGGCCTGACCGAGCATGTCGGAAAAGCTGCTGCCACCCACTTGGGGGACCGCGACCGATTTAGGCTGGGCCATGGCGTCCATCTGCATGGCCCGCATGTCCAACATCAACCGATTAAATTCAATACCTTGGCTCATGGTCTACTCTCTCTGGCGGCCCGCATTTTTTTGACACTTACTCAGCGGGTATTCAGGTATTAGCAACAAGGGTGCCAGCTCCATGGCTGCAAAAAACAAATGCGTGTGGGAGCGGGCTTGCTCGCGAAAGCGGTGGTTCAGTCAATGCAACGGTGACTGGTAAATCGCTTTCGCGAGCAGGCTCGCTCCCACAAGGGGTATTCGGTGCACATCACTCAACTGGCGAACAGATAGGCCTCGACATCCATTCCGGCGTCGCGCATCTGCGCCAACTTGTAGCGCAGGGTGCGCGGACTGATCCCCAGGCGTTCGGCCGCCTCTTTGCGACGACCGCGTTCGGCGCGCAGGGTGTCGATGATCATCTGGAACTCACGACGACGCAGGTCGTCTCCCAAGGCGCCGGCCGATTCACCCTCGACTTCCAGTGGCGGGGCGAAGGCCGCAGCGGGTACCGGCGACAATGCGGGCAATGGCGCGCAGGCCACCGGGCCGGCCAGACAGAAATCCTCCGGCTGGATCAAGCCGCCCTGCTGCAGGATCAAGGCCCGCTGAATAGCGTTATCCAGTTCTCGAACATTACCCGGCCACGGATAGGCGATCAGGCAGGCCCGGGCCTCAGCCGAAAACCGTGCAGCCGCATGCTTCATTTTATTGACGTGCTTGTTCAGCAGACGCTCGGCCAGCGGCAGGATATCGGCGGTGCGCTCGCGCAGCGGACGCCAGGCCAGCGGAAAGACCGACAGACGGTAATAGAGGTCCTCACGGAAACGCCCCGCCGCCACTTCGCCGGCCAGGTCGCGGTTGGTGGTTGCCACCACGCGGATATCCAGGCTGATGGGCTTGCGTGCACCGACCCGCTCCACTTCCCGCTCCTGCAATACGCGCAACAGCTTGGCCTGCAGGCCCAGCGGCATTTCGGAAATCTCATCGAGCAGAATCGTGCCGCCGTCGGCCTGCTCGAACTTGCCAGCCTGGGCCGCAATGGCCCCCGTAAACGAACCCTTTTCGTGGCCGAACAGCGTCGCCTCGAGCATGTTGTCGGGAATTGCCGCGCAATTGATGGCAATGAATGGTTCGTTGGCGCGCCGGGACTGTTGATGAATGTAGCGCGCCAGCACTTCCTTGCCCGTACCGGACTCGCCGGAAATCAACACGGTTGAATCGCTGCGAGCCACCCGCGCGGCCAATTCCAGCAATTGCGCACTGGCCGGTTCGATGGCCACCGGGCCTTCGCCCTCGACCGCGGGACTGCCCAGGGCATGGCGGGCGACCAGATCCAGCAGCGCCTTGGGCTCGAACGGTTTGACCAGGTAATCCGCAGCACCTTGGCGCATGGCATCCACCGCTCGCTCGACGGCGCCGTGAGCGGTCATCAGCAAGACCGGCAGTTGCGGCTGACGGGCGCGCAACAATCCGAGCAATTGATGGCCATCCATGCCCGGCATGTTGACGTCACTGACCACCAGATTGAACGCTTCGCGACCCACCGCCAGCAGCGCCTCTTCCGCCGAACCGACGGCGGCATAGTCGTGCCCGGCCAAGACCAGCGTATCGGCCAACGCCTCGCGCAGCGCCCGGTCATCCTCAACCAGCAACACCTTGATCGCCATTGCTTTCACTCCACCCCTGGCGCATTGGAAAACAGCGGCAAGCACACCGTCGCACAAGTGCCACGACCCAGCCGCGAGCGCAGTTGCAATTCTCCCTGATGGGCACGGGCCACAGCCTTGACCACGGTCAGGCCCAGGCCGGTGCCGGTGGTCTTGGTGGTAAAGAATGGCTCACCCAGGCGTGCCAACACGACCGGCGCGATACCACTGCCGCTGTCGCTGACACACAGGCGCAAAGTGTTGTCGCGGGTGTACAAGTGCACTTTCAGCCGGACGTCGCCGCCACTGGCCTGGATCGCGTTTTCGATGAGGTTCAACACCGCACCCACCAATGTGTCGCGGTTACACAATACTTCGCCGACATGGCTGTCGCACTGCCAGCGAATCGGCAGATCCCGCACATGAGTCAACGCCGCGGCCTGCAACGATTGCAGCAAGGCCTTTGGAGTGACACGGTCGGTCAACGGCAGCTCGCCACGAGCGAAGACCAGCATGTCGCGCACCTGGTGCTCCAGTTCGTGCAGACGCTCTTTCAAGCGTCCGGCGAAGCGTTGCTGGGTTTCCATCGGCAATTGCTGTTCAGTCAGGTGACTGGCATAGAGCAGCGCAGCGGAAAGCGGCGTACGAATCTGGTGGGCCAACGACGCCACCATCCGCCCCAGGGAGGACAGGCGCTCATGGCGAGCCAACTGGTCTTGCAGGTGACGGGTTTCAGTCAAGTCATTGAGCAGCACCAACTGCCCAGGTTCGGCATCCAGCGAGCGCGTCGAGATGGACAGGCGCCGACCGTCCTTGAGGGACACTTCATGGCCGTCGTCTTCACGGGGCGCAAAGCAACGGGCGATGACATGCCGCCACAGCTCCCCCTCCAACGGCAGGCCGAGCAATTCGCAAGCCGCCGGGTTGGCTTCGCGCACACGGCCGTGGGCATCGATGACGATAACGCCACCAGGCAACAGATCGAGGAGATTTTGCAGGCGATTGGCCAAGCGTTCCTTTTCCGCCAACTCCTGCATACGCTGGGCGCTGACCACGGCCAGTTCACCCTTGAGCTCGGTGACCCGGGCTTCGAGCAGGCTGTAGGAATCAGTCAGTTGGCTGGACATCTGGTTGAACAGCGAAAAAGCCTGCTCAAGTCCAAGCCGGCTTGCCTGCTCGGCGGACGGCCTGTGTTCCAGCTCGGGGACAGGAGACATCTGGGCGACTTGGGTCATTGGGCTCTCTCGCTTGGCTGACCGTCAGTTAAACGGAACGTTGCGAGGGCTATAGCAATACCCGTGCCGAAAAAAAAACCGCCTGAAAATCAGGCGGTTGGAAAACAGGCGTCAATCATCCGCCTGTTCATCTCCTTCGCGACGGCTCATGCCGTACTTGCGCATCTTCTCCACCAGGGTGGTACGACGGATGCGCAGGCGTTCTGCGGCGCGGGCCACGATACCGTTGGCATCGTCCAGCGCCTGCTGGATCAGCCCCTGCTCCAGGCCTCCCAGGTAATCCTTGAGATCCAGGCCTTCGGGCGGCAACAAGGCATTGGCGGTGAAATCCGGCGTGTGGCCGTTGATTGCCACCCGCTCCTCCAGGTCGCTGCGCAGGCTGTCGACCATTTGCTCGTCTTCGTCGTCGACGTAGCGGAATTTCTTCGGCAGCTCATTCACGCCGATCACCCCGTACGGGTGCATGATCGCCATGCGCTCCACCAGGTTGGCCAGCTCACGGACGTTGCCCGGCCAGCCGTGGCGGCACAGGGACATGATCGCCGCCGAGTTGAAGCGGATCGAACCGCGCTTTTCGTGCTCCATGCGCGAAATCAGTTCGTTCATCAGCAACGGAATGTCTTCGACGCGCTCACGCAGCGGCGCCATTTCGATCGGGAAAACGTTGAGGCGGTAGTAGAGGTCTTCGCGGAAACTGCCGACCTCGATCATGCTTTCGAGGTTCTTATGGGTGGCGGCAATGATGCGCACATCGACGCTCTGGGTCTTGTTGCTGCCCACGCGCTCGAAGGTGCGCTCCTGCAGGACCCGCAACAGCTTGACCTGCATCGGCAACGGCATGTCGCCGATTTCGTCGAGAAACAGCGTACCGCCGTTGGCCAGTTCGAAACGCCCGGCGCGGCTGGTGATCGCACCGGTAAAGGCGCCCTTCTCATGGCCAAACAGTTCGCTTTCCAGCAATTCGGCCGGAATCGCACCACAGTTGACCGGCACGAACGGCGCTTCGCGACGCTTGGAGTGGTAATGCAGGTTGCGCGCGACCACTTCCTTGCCGGTGCCCGACTCGCCCAGGATCAGCACGCTGGCGTCGGTATCGGCAACCTGCTGCATCATCTGGCGCACGTGCTGGATCGCCCGGCTGGTGCCGACAAGACTGCGGAAAAGGTTGGGTTCACGATGCCTGCCGCGTTCGCGGGCCTGGTCGTACATCTCGCGATAGACCTGGGCACGATGCAGCGAATCCAGCAGCTTGCTGTAGCTGGGTGGCATTTCGAGCGTGGAAAGTACCCGTCGGCGCTGGTCTTCAGGCAAGTCAAGGGAAGAATTTTCGCCCATTAACAAAACCGGAAGGAACTCATCCCAGGTTGAGAGTGTCTTTAGCAAGCCCAAAAGCGTTGCGGGAGCATTCACGGTCCCGATAAGGACACAAATGACTTCACGACTGGACGACAAAGAGCCGACGGCCTGCTGCCAGTCATGGCTTCCGCAGGGTAAATTTTCTTCGCCAAGAAAATTTAAGATCACCGCCAGGTCGCGGCGGCGGACGCTATCGTCATCAATCAGGAGAATTTTGGTTTCACGCCACATGCAATAGCAACTTCCCTAGTCAACCCAATGCCCAAAATTAGGGGGCAAGCTAGACGCTTGCAGACTTGTCATGCCTGTAGACGCCTTAAATCTGTAACAGCTACTAGTTAAGTCAAAAAACCGTGCACAGTCAAATTTATGGCGCAACGAGCTCGGATTAACTTAAATTAACCGAACAGATGGTAAACCTTTGCCGCACTCTGTGCTTGATTGATCTGCTGCATCTCGTCGACGATCGCCTGACGCGCCCCCGTCGCCGCCTCCAGCAATTGCCGATAGACCGCCAGCAATTCCTCAAGATTCATCCGCAACGCCGTCTCGTCCACCTGAGCCTCGCTCAAGACGTCTTCCATGCAGGAACGGCACGTCAGGTCCAACTGGCTGATCGCCTCCCAGTCACGCTCGGCCAGGGCATCGACCAAGGCATCACGGGTTTGTTCGATTCGCTGCAGTGCTTGGCTCATTACGTCATCCTCAGGCTTACCGGCCTATTGATTGGCAGTCGCATGATCGGCAATTGCATCCCACCCGCTTTTCAGCGTGCTGAGCAAACCCGAGACTTCGTCGATGATCGCGGCATCATTATTGCGGTTGGCTTCCATCAGGCGCGTCATCATGTAGGCGTACAAATTGTCGAGTTGCTGGAGCGACGCGGGATCTTCGGTCTTTTCCGGGTTCAAGCCGTCCCGCAGGCCGATGATGATGTCGACAGCCTTGCCAAGCATCAACCCCTTGAGTGCGATGTCACCACGCTCCATTGCGCCCTTGCCCTGGGCCATGCGGTCCAGCCCACCCTCCATCAACATTTGCACCAAGCGATGGGGGCTGGCTTCAGATATCTGGGCATGGGAATTGACCTTCTGATATTGGCGAAGGGCTCTCATGGGATTCATGTTTCTACCTCGTAGCAGACAACAAGTGAAAAAGGATTGCTCTAACCATTATGTCGACTGAGCGGTACATAACTTTAGCGTTTACCGCCCTCAATGAAAAAACCCAGGCGCTGTCATCACAGCCCACCTGGGTCTTTTGCAGCCATTCTGAATCAGTCGTCTTTTGACGATTTATTCAGCGCATTGAGCGTGGCCATGATGCTGTCACCCTGCGCTCGCAGCTTGGCAACCAGGGAGTCCATGGCCGTGTACTTGGCCGACAGGCTGGTTTGCAGGCTGGCCATCCGCGCATCCAGGGTGTCCTGCTGCTTTTTCAGATCGGCCAGGCTTTCACTCAGACTCGCCGAGCGTGCGGCAAAAACACCGGTCTTGCTCACCGCAAAGCTGTCAGTGGCAGACTTCATGCGCGCCAGCAAACCGTTATCGCCGGCGAAGATGCCATTGATATCGGCCGCATTGGTCAATGCCGCAGCATCAAACTGCTTGTCGTTGATCGACAGCATGCCGGTTTTCTGGTCGGTCTGAACGCCGAACTGGGAAAGCGCTTTCAACTGGCCGGTGCCCGACATTGCGTTCAGCTCAGTACGCACCGCCGACAACATCGAACGCAACGAGGCATCGCCAGTCAGCGCACCGGAGGTCACGGTACCGTCAGCACTGGTCGTGACTTGCGTCTCGGCGTTGGCCGCCTTGATCAGGGCGTTGTAGGTATCGACAAACCCCTTGACCGACGACTTCAAGGTCGCACTGCTGGCCGCGACCGTGATGGTGGTCGGCGTTGCGGTACCGCCGGACGGAACCACGGAAGCCCCCACCAGCTTGAGGGTCACACCACTCACAGCATCGGCGATGGTATTGGTCTTGGACTCCATTGCCAGCCCATCAAGTTTGTACAGGGCATTCTGCGGTGTAGCCAGGACCGAAGTCCCGGTTTCCAGGCCGGAATCCCCCGTCAAGGTCAGGTCAGAACCGACACCGGTGGTGGTCGACGTCAGCACCATACGCGAGCCATTGGCATCGGTCAGGATGTTGGCACTCAAGCCCTGGTTGGCATACTGAGAGTTGATCGAATCGCGGACCTGCTGCAACGTCGCGCCAGCAGGAACGCTGACGGCGAATGTGTTGGTGCCCTGCTTGATGTTCAGGGTGGTCGCCGAAGCACCGGCATTGACCACCGCAGAAGCGCCGCCAGCAAAGACCTTGGTCGATATCTTCGACGCGGTGGCCAACTGAGTGACCGTCAGCGCAAAACTGCCGGCTGCCGCGCCGTTCCCCGCGGTCACGGTAGCGACTTTTTCGTCAGCCGAGGAACCGCTCAAGCCGCTGAAGCTGGAGGCGGTTTTCATGTTGTCCAATGCGCCACGAAAAGCATCCAGCGCCGCCTGGATTTTGCCGATAGACGACAGCGAGGTAGTCGCTTTCAGCGTTTGGTTGTTGATCTGCGTCTGCTTCGGTGCCCTTTCAGCGGCCACCAAAGATGCCACGATCGACTGAGTATCGATGTTCGAACCAATACCGCTAACCGTTGTACCTGCCATCATCTCTCTCCTTATCCAGTGGCTGCCGCGTTCTTGACCACGAGCGCCTTAAACAGCGACAACAACAAAATTCATGCCAGCTCAGACCCTGTCGTTGAACAACAAGTTGCTGGCGTCCGACAGGCTTTGCGCCAGTTTTAGTGCAGCTTCCGAAGGGATCTGGCGAATCACGTTACCGGTTTCGGTAGCAATGACTTTTACCACGACCCGACCGCTGGAATCATCAATGGAAAAATCCAGTTTGCGCTGGGCAGCCTGGACGAACTCCTGAATATCGGTTACAGCCTTTTCCAGATCCTCGCGCTTGGGTTCGGGCTCGGGGGCCAATGACGCAACAGCTTCAGCTTTGGGCAGGTCCGGTTTGCCGGTAACCTCCGGTTTTACGCTCTGAGGCGCAACGGCCGGATAAGACAGGTTCAACTTAATGCTCATGTCCATGCTAAATCTCCTCTTCACGGAAAAGACGAAAGGGCACGTAAACGCGCCCTTCCGTCAGTCACCAAGCGCCGGGATTACTGAAGCAGCTTCAGTACAGCGTTTGGCAGCTGGTTAGCCTGGGACAGGATCGCGGTGGAAGCCTGTTGCAGGGTTTGTTGCTTGGTCAGCTGAGCGGTTTCCGACGCGAAGTCAACGTCCTGGACCACACCACGAGCAGCGGTGGAGTTGTCCGAGATGCTGCGCAGGTTAGCCACGGTGCTGTCGAAGCGGTTTTGTACAGCACCGAGGTCAGCACGCTGGGAGTCGATGTTGGCAATGGCCTGGGTGATCACGTCAACAGCGTTTTGCGCGTTGGCGGCAGTGGTCACGTCAGTGTTGCTAACCACGGTTTTGGTCGAGCTGACGGTAGTACCGGCGGCTACGAACAGACCGGTTGCACCAGCGCCGTTCATCGAATAGCTGTTGGTGGAGTTCAGGGAAACGGCACCAGTCACCTGCAGAGCAGCGGCGGTAGCAGCAACACCTGCACCGTAGGCACCTGCACCGTCTTTGGCAGCAACGGTGATACCGGCCTGAGCACTGGCGTCAGCACCGGCGAAGATGATGTTCTCACCCGTGTCGGATTTGATTTCCAGGTTGTTGGTAGTGGCGTTGAAGTTAACGCTGATGCCCAGTTTGGCGGCGTTGGACTTCAGTTGGTCAGCCAGGCCAGCAGTGTCGGTTACGCCGACGAGGTTGACCGCAGTGCCCGAACCTACCTGGATGGTGAAGTTCGCAGTGCCAGGAGCGGCACCGGTGATAGCTGCGGTGTTCACGCCGAAACGTACTTCAGTGCTGGCGGTAGCCGACAGGCCGCCGACTGCGCCGTTCAGTTGGGCAGCGGTAGTCTTGGCGGACTGACCGGCAGCGATAGCGATGTTAGCCGTCTGGCCACCGCCAGTGATAGCGATCGCACCTGCGGCAACACCGGTAGCGTTTGGCGCGATGGCCACGCTTTTCAGTTGCTGGGAGCCGATGTTGTTGGCCGACACGTCGCCCAGGCTCATGTTGATGGTTTCGTTGGCGTTGGCGCCCACTTGGAAAGCGGTAGTACCGAACGAACCGTCGAGGATCTTGCGACCACCGAAGGTAGTGGTGGTAGCGATACGGCTCAGCTCGGCAGTCAGAGCGGCGTATTCGGAGTTGTTCGACTTACGGTCTTCGGCGCTTGGCGAACCGTTCGCGGAAGCCAGAGCCAGAGTACGCATTTTTTGCAGAATGTTGGTGGATTCCTGCATCGCGCCTTCAGCAGTCTGGGCGATGGAGATACCGTCACCGGCGTTCTTGATGGCAGTTTGCAGACCGTTGATCTGGCTGGTCAGACGGTTGGAGATCTGCAGACCGGCGGCATCGTCTTTAGCGCTGTTGATACGCAGGCCGGAAGACAGACGTTGCATGGAGGTTTGCAGCGCGTCGGACGAACGAGTCAGGTTTTTCTGAACGTTCAACGATGCAATGTTGGTGTTTACTGTTAAAGCCATGACGAAATCCTCGTTGGATGGATACTGCGGCTTCCGGCCCTGACATCCGTCGGGTGTGGCCTAGAGAACCTACATACTAGTTATCGTCGTGAAGGTGCTTTGCTTGAGGGGTTTTTTGGAAATTTTTAGTGGCAGCTTGCCAGCCCTTTATTTTCAAGGCGTTAGCACTTCTTTTTGGCGCCAGAAAAACGCAAAACGCCCGGAAATTTTCGTTTCCGGGCGTTTTTTATTTTTAGGACAGCCTGTGGGACTCAGCCGCGATAGAGAATCGCCGAGCCCCAGGACAGGCCCACACCGAATCCACTGATGGCCACGCGCGTCCATTTGGAGTCGACCACGTGGTTCTGCAGCAGCAGCGGGATACTCGACGACACCGTGTTACCGGTCTCGAGCATGTCCTTGACGAACGTGGCCGAGCCACTTTCATCGAAGCGACGCGCCACGGCATCGACGATGGCCGCACTGCCCTGGTGAATGCAAAACGCATCGATATCGCCGGCCTGGAGATTCGACTCCTCCAACAGCTCGTGCAAGTGCGCCGGGACTTTCAACAAAGCGAAATTGAAGACCTGGCGGCCGTTCATGAAGAACACGCCATCGCTGACCTTGAGGTGGGGCGCGCCGGCACCGTCAGTACCGAACTTCGACTTGCCCAACTGCCAGATGGCGTTTTCGCCCATCCAGGTCGCCGTGGCGGCATCGCCAAACAGCATGGTGGTATTGCGGTCTTCCGGATCGACGATCTTGGAGTACGGGTCGGCGGTCACCAGCAGGCCATTTTTCAACCCTGTCGCTTCCATGAAGCCCTTGAGAGCATAGATGCCGTACACGTAGCCGGAACAGCCCAGGGAAATATCGAAAGCGGCGACATGGGTCGGCAAACCCAGCTTCTCCTGAACGATTGCTGCCGTGTGCGGCAAACCTTCCTCATCACCGTTCTGGGTGACAACGATCAAGCAATCAACGGATTCCCGCTTGAGCTCAGGGCTGGCGGCGAACAGCGCATTTACGGCTTCGACACACAGATCGGAAGTTTCCTGCTCTGCCCCCTTGCGCGGCAAGAACGCCGAGCCAATCTTGCCAAGGATAAAGGTTTCGTCCTTGTCGAACTTTGCACCTTGGGCGTAGTTATCAACTCCGGCCGTCGGCACGTAACTCGCTATGTTTTTTATGCCAATCATTATGGCTTCCCAAATAATAAACAGCTGAACACCGCCGCTCGCTGAATCGAGGGGCGTCTACGGTCAGGGATCGGCCCCCGGAAAAGGTAACTATTCAAGAATCGTCTTGAGCGACCCATCACCTTCACCGCCCGCGGACAGGATACAGTGAAGATGCGCGTTTTGACTGACGGGTCACTGGAGATTGGGGGTTTATTCTATTTTCAGAGAGCGAGAATGTCTCCGCCCCCTTTTGAAAAGCCCAAAAAAAAGCCAGCTCCCTATGGAGGGGGCTGGCCGCGAACGGTCAAGACCGACTCAAAGCTTGTTGAACAGGCCCAGCTGGGAAATCTTCGAGAACGCCAACTGCGCCGCTTGCAGCATGGTCTGCTGCAAGGTCAGGCGTGTCAGCACTTCTGCCGGATCGGTGTTCTTGATCCCGTTCTGGGTCGAGTCGTTGATCAGGCTGGTGCTTTGGTTCTGTTCGCTCTGCATGTCCATGACATTACCCCGGGCACCGATGGCGCCACGCGCCAGGTCGACCTGGTTCTTGGCGTTGCCCAGGTTGGCGATGGCCGAAGCGATGGTATCTTCCAGGAAGCGCTGTGCCGCCGGGTTGCCTTGGGCCGGCGTTTCCAGGGTCTGCCGCAACTGGCTGATGGTATCGAGTACGTTCCGGGTCTGGTGAGTGTTGACTGCAATGTCAAACTGGTCACCTGTCGCCGGCGCACCGCCACCAAGGGTGAAGCTGACACCGGCGGCAGTCGCCACGCCCGCCGCCACGGTGCCGGAACTGACCGGTGTACTGGAGCTGGTCAATGGCTGGGCGTACAGGTCGAACGTGGTAGGGCTGGTGAATTTCAGCACCGCCCCACCCTCAGGGAAAAAGCTCTTGTAATCCGCCGCGTTGGTGACGGCCGACTGGTTGATCACCGCCGTCGATCCGTTGCCTGGTGCGCGGTTGGCGACAAAACTGTCAGGCTTGGCTGTCAGCTGGAAACTGTGGCCGGCAATCACCGCGTCGGCACTGGCGGCATCGGCGGGGTTGTCGCCTGGCTGGAATGTGATGTCCAGCTTGAAGATCGTACCGCGGAAGCTGATGTCGGAACCACCTTCCTTCTTCGGATCGAAGACGCCGCCCTGGGTCGCTTCGGCGGTCACGTCATTGCCCAAGGCATCGGTGATGACGAATTGGGTGCTGCTGGTGAACGACAGGGTGTAAGGCTGACCGCTGCGGAAATTCGCATCGAAATGCGCGTCGGAATTGACCAGGCCCTGCGACAAGGCCACACGACCATCGTCGACGGCCGGTGCGGTCATTGTCGTCGTGCTGCGACTGGCGTTGATCGCCTGCTGGAATACATCCCACCCGGTGTCGTTGAGGCCCAGCGACATCGAGTCGCCGATCTTCAGCTGCAGTTGGGTCTGGTCACCCTGGTAGCTGTAGGTGCCATCGCTATTGCGCACAAAAGGCTCGGTGTTGTTGCTGGCACCGGAAAAAATGTACTTGCCGTTGGCATCCTTGCTGTTCATCAGGCTCAGCAACTGATCCTCGGACGCGCCGAGCTCGGCGGCAATGGATTTGCGGTCGTCGTCGTTCAATGAACCGCCACCGGCACGTACCGCCAGCTCACTGACTTTCTGCAGCACGTTGTTGATGCTGTCCAGGACGGCTTCTTCCTGGGCCTGGGCCGTGTTCAGCGCATTGATGTTGGTGGTGTACTGGCCCAACATGGCTTTTTGTTGGTCGAGCTGCAACAGGCGGGCCGCGCCGACCGGATCATCCGCCGCCGTCTCCAGCTTCACGCCACTGCTGGCCTGCTCGGACGTCTTGACCAGATTGTTGAAGTTACGCTGGTAGTTGGCCGCCGTCGTCGCATAGTACTGTGCAGTAGAAATACGCATGTTTTACGGCTCCTTAAAGGGCGCTGATCAGAGTGTTGAACGTTTCCTGCGCAGCCTTGATGATCTGCGAAGACGCCGAATAATACTGCTGGTACTTGACCAGGTTGCCGGTCTCTTCATCGAGATCGACCCCCGACATCGAGTCGCGGGAGTTGCGCGCCTGAGTCAGGATGGTGCCGGTGGCCGTGGCATCGAGCTGGCCTTGCTTGGCCTGGGAGCCGACCGACGAGACCAGGGATCCATAGGCATCGGTGAAGTTCACGCCCGGGCTGGTGGCATTGGCGCCGACCGTGGCCTTGGTTTGCAGACCGAGCAACGCCTGGGCGTTGCGGTTGTCAGTGCTGCTGGCCGCCGTCATGGAGATGTTGAAGCTGTCATCCGCGGCAGGGCTGCCACTGAGAGTCACCGCCATGTTAAATGTCTTGGCGACACCGCCGCCGTCAATATACGGCACCGAAATACTCAGGTCGTTGTTCTGGCCTGGGACGATACTACCGGTGCCGATGCTGTTGCCCTTGGCATCGAAGGCTTCATAGGCGGTCGCACTGGTCATGAGCAGGCGAACCGGCATCGAATTCTTGACTGCGGTCTGTACTTCCAGGCGCTGGACCGGATCGTAGATATCCAGGACCGTGCTCAAGGTCGGTTGGCCGATTGCGCCGGTGCCGTCGTTGCCCGAAGCCTTGGTGGACGTCAGCGGAGCGGCGGTGGCCAAGGTCTTGGCGTCGGTCATGACGACCGTCATGTCCGAGGCGGAACTGCGAGTCGGAGTAATCTTGAAACTGTCGCCGACGTTTACCGGGCCGGCATTGAGGCTCAGGCTGAAGCCATCGATGACCGGAGCCGGTGTCGCGCCCAGGGTGAAAACGCCCATGTCGGTGTTGTCCGACAAACGACGCACACTGTAGCCCGTGGCACTGGTGAAGGTGACCTGGTAGTCGCTGGCCGTCAGTTTGCTGGTATCGGTGATGGTCACGTTCAGGTTGCCAGACGCCGGATTGTTGTTGGCGCTGGCAATGCTGCGTTGACTGATGGCAGTGGCACTGTTGATGTCATTGAACAATGCCGCGCCAAAGTTACCGTTCTGGTCCAGGCCCTGGCCCAATTGCCTGTTGACCTGGTCGGTAACCACCATGGCGATGCGACCCAGGCTGTTGACCGCTGGAGTCAGCACTTCATTGCGGTAGCGCAACAAGCCACCTATCTGGCCACCACTCGTCACGGACGTGATATCGAGCGTCGAACTGCCACGCGTCATGATGATGGCGGAACGGGTCGGGTCGTTTTTGTCAGCCGCTACCTGCAAGGTATTGGCGGTATTGCCGATGACCAGCGGCTGGCCACTGCCCAGGTAGATATCCATCTTGCCGTCGGTTTCGGTGACTTGCGTGCCTACCAGCGCGGACAGTTGACGGACAGCCTCACTGCGCTGATCCAGCAAATCGTTGGGCATGCCACCGGCACCTGATCCCGTGGCCTCACTGATTTTCTGGTTGTACGCCGCAACAGTCGCCGCCAGCTTATTGACCTGTTCGGTCATCGAGCTCAACTGGTCGTTGATGTAGGTGCCCTGTTGGGTCAACTGCTGGGAAATGGCATTGAAGCGGCTGCTCAAGCCTTGGGCGTTGGTCAGCAATGCCTGGCGCGCAGCGGTGTCGTTGGAGTTGCCCGCCAGGGTCTGCAGCGACGAGAAAAATGATTGCAGCGTCTTGGTAACGCCAGTGCCGCTGTCGGACAGCAGCTTGTCCACCTGCGAGGCCTGCCCCAGGTAGATCTGCGCGTCATTGTCCAGGGACGTGGCGGTGCGCAACTGTGCATCGAGGTAGCTGCTGTACACCCGGCGCACATCGGCCAGGGTCGTGCCGGTGCCGATGAACACATTGCCGTACTGGTTCGACGCCTTGGTAGTCTGCACGGTCTGCTGACGCGAATAACCGGCGGTATCGACGTTGGCAATGTTGTTACCGGTGGTCATCAACGAGGACTGGCTTGCGGACAGACCCGACATCCCGATATTGAGCAAACTCATGGTTCAGACCTTATAAAGTCGTGGTGGCGCCTGCAGAAGCGTAGTTTTGGTAACTCGTCATCTGCCGGGCTATGTTCGAAATCTTGCTGGCGTAGTGCGGATCGGTGGCGTAACCGGCTTTCTGCAACTCGCGTACAAACTGTTCCGGGTTATCGGCCGACTTCAACACATCTTGATAGCGACTGTTGCTTTGCAACAGGTTGACCAAGTCGTGGAAGCTGTCGCGATACGAGGCGTAGGAACGGAACTCGGCCGTCTCCTTGACCATCGCGCCATTGCGGAATTCGCTGGTGATCGCCCGCGCCGAATCCCCCTTCCAATTGGCGCTAGCCTTGATGCCGAACAGGTTGTGGCTGCTGCTGCCATCGGGCTGGCGCATGACCGATTTGCCCCAACCGGTTTCCAGGGCGGCCTGGGCCACCAGGTAACGTGGGTCGACACCGATGCGGTCGGCGGCTTCCTTGGCCATTGGCAGCATGGCGTTGACGAATTCATCGGCATCGCGGAAGGCCTTGCGCGCCGGTGCCAGCGGTGGCTGGGCCACGGCGCGACCATAAACCTGCATATCGCCTTTCGGCTCGGCAGCCTTGAGCGCGGCCAGCCAGTCGCCATTGGCCAGTTCGCCAGTGGCCGGCTTGACGGCGGCGACGGCGCGATCCGGCAACAGGTTCTGTGCGGGTACATCGGCATTGGCCGACGCCGAAGGCACCAGGCCGGCGAGCAGACGATCAGCCAGTTTCGGCGGCAAGGCCAGGCGGCGCTGGTTGAGCAACTCCATGTCGTTGCGGTGGACACCTTCAGCCCCCTGCGGCGCATTCACGGCCCGCGACGCCCACAATGGACGTTGGCCGCTGGTACGCGACAACGGACCGTCAGTAGGCAAGGTTCCGGCAGCCACCGGTGTCGGCACCGGCGCCTTGGCGACCTTGTCCAGTGCCTCTTGCTGCTTGGCAGCCGACAACGTGGCCGCCTCGCCGGGCGCCAGCGGTTTGTTCTTGGACATCTGGCGCAGCAACACATCGGCCAGGCCGATACCGCCGCCTTCGCGGGACATGGAAACGGCCAACTGCTGGTCGTACATTTCCTGGTATTGCTTGGCCTCGGGCGTATTCATGGGGTTGTCCTTGCCCAGGGCCTCGGTGGCCGAACGCATGGACTTGAGCATTTCACCGAGAAACAGCGACTCGAATTCCTGTGCCACTTTACGCAGGTTGCCGTCGCTGTTCTTGTCGCCGACCTTGAGCTGGTTCAAGCGGTTCAGGTCCGAGTAGGAACCCGAATCCCCGCTGATCAAAGCGCCCTTGCGCATATCCATGGCTCGCCCCTCAGATCACGATCAGGTCGGCTTGCAACGCGCCGGCCTGTTTCAAGGCTTCGAGGATCGCCATCAAGTCGCCCGGCGCCGCGCCGACCTGGTTCACCGCCCGGACGATTTCATCCAGGGTGGTACCCGGGCCGAACTTGAACATCGGCTTGGCTTCCTGTTCGGCATTGACCCGCGAACGCGGGACCACGGCGGTCTGGCCGTTGGAAAGCGGCCCCGGCTGGCTGACGATCGGGTCTTCGGTGATGGTCACCGTCAGGCTGCCGTGGGTCACGGCAGCCGGAGACACCTTGACGTTCTGGCCGATCACGATGGTGCCGGTACGCGAGTTGATGATGACTTTCGCCACCGCCTGGCCCGGATCGACCTCGAGGTTCTCCAGGATCGACAGGTAGTCGACTCGCTGGCTCGGATCCAGCGGCGCGGTGACGCGGATCGAGCCACCGTCGATGGCCTGGGCCACGCCTGGGCCAAGCATGTCGTTGATCTTGTCGACGATGCGCTTGGCGGTGGTGAAGTCGGAACGGTTAAGGTTCAGCGTCAGGCTGTTGCCCTGGTTGAAACCGCTCGGCACCGCCCGTTCCACCGACGCACCACCGGGGATGCGACCGGCCGACGGAACGTTGACGGTGATCTTCGAACCGTCACGGCCTTCGGCATCGAAACCGCCCACCACCAGGTTGCCCTGGGCAATGGCGTAGACATTGCCGTCGATACCCTTGAGCGGCGTCAGCAGCAAGGTGCCGCCGCGCAGGCTCTTGGAGTTACCGATGGACGAGACGGTGATATCCACCTGTTGGCCAGGCTTGGCGAACGCCGGCAGATCGGCACTGACCGACACCGCCGCGACGTTCTTCAGTTGTACGTTGCCGGAGCCGGCCGGCACCTTGATGCCGAACTGCGACAACATGTTGTTGAAGGTCTGCAGGGTGAACGGGGTCTGGGTGGTCTGGTCACCGGTGCCGTTCAGGCCCACGACCAGGCCGTAGCCGATCAACTGGTTGGAACGCACGCCGGAAATGCTGGCGATGTCCTTCAAACGCTCGGCCTGAGCGGTAAAGGCCGCCGACATCACCAGGGCACCGATCAACAGCTGCTTAAGATTCAACTGGGCCACCTAGAAAGGGAACTTCGGGCTGAGGAAGAAACGGTCGAACCAACCCGGCTGACTCGCATCGGCAAAGGCACCGGTACCCGAGTAAGTGATACGGGCATCGGCCACGCGGGTCGAAGAAACGGTGTTGTCGGTGGCGATGTCGTCGGCGCGAACCATGCCGGCGATGCGCACCAGTTCGTCACCGGTGTTGAGCGTCAGCCACTTCTCGCCGCGCACGACGATGATGCCGTTGGGTAGCACATCGGCGACGGTCACGGTAATCGAGCCGGTCAGGCTGTTGCTCTGGCCGGACTTGCTGTCGCCCTTGGTAGCCCGATCAGAGTTGTACCCGGCGTTGAGGCTCAGGTCGCCGCCACCGATCGGGTTGTTGGTGGTCAGGCTGGAGCCGAACAGCGAGGTCAGGCCGACGCTGGTTTCGCTGGTCTTGTCGATCTGCGAGTTGGCGTTCTTGCTGGCCTGGGTCCGCTCGTTCAGGGTGATGGTGATGATGTCACCGACCCGGAAGGCCTTGCGGTCGCTGTACAGGTTCTGTTCGAAACCGGCCTGGTAGATCGAGCCATTGTTGGCCGCAGCCGGCAATGGCGTGCGCGGCAACACCGGGGCGTAATACGGGTCATTGGGCCTGGGTGTCGGCGCGACACAGCCCGCGAGTGCGGTGATCCCACTCAGTGCCAGAACAGATGCGAAGCGTTTCATGACCCTACCTCTTGGTGTTGCAGGCGACCCTGGGGCCGCCCTGTCTACGTAATGACGGACGTTGCGACGCGATTACAGGTTCTGCGTGACGAACGAGAGCATCTGGTCGGCGGTGGAGATCACCTTGGAGTTCATTTCGTAGGCACGCTGGGTGGTGATCATGTTGACCATCTCCTCGACGGTGCTCACGTTGGAGGTTTCCAGGGTGTTCTGCAGCGTGGTGCCGAAACCGTTCAGGCCCGGGGTGCCGACTTGCGGCGCGCCACTGGCGGCGGTTTCCAGGAACAGGTTGTTGCCCACCGCTTGCAGGCCGGCCGGGTTGATGAAGTCGGCGGTCTGCAGGTTGCCGATCACCTGGGCGGCCGGGTTGCCTGCCACGGTGATAGACACGGTGCCGTCACGGCCCACGGTAAAGGTCTGGGCATCGTTCGGGATGATGATGGCCGGCTCCAGGGCGAAACCGCTGGCGTTGACGATCTGGCCATTGGAGTCGAGGTGGAACGTACCGTCACGGGTGTAGGACGTGGTGCCGTCCGGCTGCAGGATCTGGAAGAAACCGCGACCGTCGATGGCCATGTCCAGCGGCTGCTCGGTGGTCTGCAGGCTGCCGGCGTTGAAGTTTTTCTGGGTGCCGACGATGCGCACACCGGTACCCACTTGCAGGCCAGACGGCAGTTCGCTGTCCTGGGTCGACTGGGCGCCAGGCTGGCGTTTCACCTGATACAGCAGGTCCTGGAACTCGGCGCGATCACGTTTGAAACCCGTGGTCGAGACGTTCGCCAGGTTGTTGGAAATGGTCGTCAGGTTGGTGTCCTGGGCGGACAGACCTGTTTTGGCAACCCATAGAGCCGGAAGCATTCGATTCTCCTCGTACGCCTGTTTTTCGGCGCGACGCTTTAATTAATGGTTAGATCTGCAAGACCCGAGCCATGGCCTCGTCGCCTTCTTTGGCGGTGTTCATCATCTTCACGTGAAGCTCGAACTGCTTGGCCAGGGCCAGCACCGAGGTCATTTCATCCACGGCGTTGACGTTGCTCGCCTCCTGGAAGCCCGACACCAACTGCACGTTGGCATCGATGGGTGCCGGCTGGCCGTCCTTGGTACGGATCGAACCGTCCAGGCCCTTGGTCATGTTCTTGAGGTCCGGGTTGACCAGCTTGATGCGGTCCACTTCAGCCATCACACGCGGGCCTTCGCCCATGGCGCGGATGCTGATGGTGCCGTCCTGGCCGATTTCGATTTTCTGCTCGGGCGGCACGGCGATCGGGCCGCCGTTGCCCATCACCGGCATGCCGTTGCCGGCGCGCAGCACGCCCAGGGCGTCGACGTTGAGGCTTCCTGTGCGCACGTAGCTTTCGCCACCGTCAGGGTTCTGCACAGCCATCCAGCCCGGACCGCTGACCGCCACGTCGAGGTCGCGACCGGTTTCCACCAGCGCCCCCGGCGTGAAGTCAGTGGCAGGCCGCTCGGACATGGCAAACGCCCGCGCCGGAAAGCTGTCGCCGAACACCGGCATCGAGCGGGCCTGCTCCAGGTCTTTCTGAAAACCGTTGGTGGAAATGTTCGCCAGGTTGTTGGCATGGGCCCGTTGCGCCAGTGCATTCTGGCTGGCGCCGGTCATTGCCACATAAAGGTACTTGTCCACTGTCGTTCCTCTGCATGCCGGACGTTTGCCGCCCACTGCTGTGTTGCACAGCCTTAAGCAATTTGCAGACCAACTTTTTTCTGACGCGCCGCACCCCGGCAAACAAGGGGTCCAGGGTTGTGGAAGGGATTTTTGAAATGTGTCGAAGACGAAAAACCGGCGGTGTTGTGCCGGTTGGAGGCAATGCTTGTCCTTGGGTAATGGCCACTGCCGTCATCGCGAGCAGGCTCGCTCCCACATCGGACCTCCAGTGCTCCTGGGATTTGTGAGCAATCAATAACCTTGTGGGAGCGAGCCTGCTCGCGATGAGGCCCGCATGGGCACCGGGAGCAAGCAGCTATGACTCGCTTTTACCGACCTCATACTCACGCAACTTGTTGGCGATGGTGGTATGGGAGACCCCCAGCCGCTTGCCCAGTTGCCGGCTGCTGGGATGATCGGCGTACAGGCGCTTCAGCACGGCTTTCTCAAAACGCCCGACGATCTCGTCCAACCCGCCCTCAAGGGAAAAGTCGCCAAGGGGTTGGCGCACACCGTAGTCCGGCAGGCGAATATGCTCGGCCTTCACCGTGCCGCCGTCGCACAGGGAAACGGCCTGGAACAGCACGTTTTCCAATTGCCGGACGTTGCCCGGCCAGTGGTAGTGGCTCAGACGGTCCATCGCCGCCGGGGCCAGCTTGGGCAGCGCACAGCCGATCTGGCGGCTGGCCTGGTCGAGAAAATGCTCCACCAGCGGCGCCAGGCCATCGAGGCATTCGCGCAGCGGCGGGATGTGCAAGGAAAGGACATTCAAGCGGTGGTACAAGTCCTGACGGAATTCACCCCGGGCACAGAGTTCGGACAAGTCCACTTGGGTGGCGCAGATCACCCGGACGTCCAGGTACACCTCTTCATCGCTGCCGACACGCCGGAAGCAACCGTCCTGCAGAAAGCGCAGCAGTTTCACTTGCAGGCGCGGGCTCATCTCCCCTACCCCGTCGAGGAACAGCGTGCCCCCGGCGGTCAGTTCCAGCAGGCCGAGCTTGCCTTCGGCCCGGGCACCTTCGAAGGCGCCGGGGCCGTAGCCGAACAGTTCGGTCTCGGCCATGGACTCTGGCAGCCCGGCACAGTTGAGCGCCATCAGCGGCGATTGCCCGCGCGGACTGGCCAGGTGACAGGCGCGGGCCAGCAATTCCTTACCGGTGCCCGTTTCGCCTTCTATCAAGAGCGGCGCGTCCAGCGGCGCCATGCGCCGGGCCTCACGCACCACCGCCGCCATCACTTTGGAACTCTGGAAGATGCTGTCGAAACCGCGCAGCTCCTGTTTGCGCACGTTATAGATACGCTCGCCGACCCGGTCGGCCCGATGCAACGTCAGTACCGCGCCGGCCATGGCCTCGCTGTCGTCGTGCTCCGATTGCAACGGGGCGATGTCGGCCAGGAACACATCGCCCTTGACCTTGACCCGCAGCCCGTTGATCCGCGACTGGTTGGCGCGCACCAGTTCAGGCAAATCGAAATCCTCGGCGTAGCGGGACAGTGGAATCCCGGGCACCTCATCCACCCGCACCCCGAGCAACTGCGCCGCTGCCCGGTTGGCCGCGACGATGGAGCCACCCATGTCGATGGACAGCACTGGAAATTCCAAGGCGCCGAGCAAGGCATTGAGCTCCATGTGCCGACGCTCACTGGGCATCAGCCCTACGCGCTTGACGCCAAATACCCCGGCGATGCCTTCGAATTTCGGACGCAGCGCCTGAAACTGGATGTTGATCAGGTTCGGGCAGTGCAGATAAATCGCATTGCCATGTTCGCCACCGACCTCCCCCCGGGCGACGTTGATGCCGTACTCCACCAACAGGTTGAGAATGTCCCGCAGGATGCCGATGCGATTCTGGCAATGGACTTTGATGCGCATGAAAAGGCCCGATATCGATGTGTATGCAAGCATGGGAGTGGAGGCTGCTGCGCGGCCAGCGGGAGCAAGCTTGCTCACCACAGGTTTTCTGCATGGCAGCGCAAATAAACGTCAAGATTATGTGACAGCTGTAGGTCATTTCCCAGCCAAAAATCTCGGCAGCATCGGAGTAACGCTCAATCCGTAACGAAAACTTTACGAATTCACACCCTTATCGCACTTCATCCCTTCGTCTGCCTACTGCACACCTCCCTGCTTCGAGTTATCTCTAATGCATCGCTGGACATAAAAACAAACAGCCTTCCCCCTGAGGGAAATCAGCAGGAGAGCAGCATGAAGCAGACGCAGTACGTGGCCCGCGAGCCCGATGCGCAAGGTTTTATCCACTACCCCGCCGAAGAACATGCGGTGTGGAACACGCTGATCACCCGCCAGCTGAAAGTCATCGAAGGCCGTGCG
This sequence comes from Pseudomonas sp. DF11, assembly GCF_058148565.1. Lineage (NCBI taxonomy): Bacteria > Pseudomonadati > Pseudomonadota > Gammaproteobacteria > Pseudomonadales > Pseudomonadaceae > Pseudomonas > Pseudomonas sp. DF11. The sequence continues at coordinate 23,498 of NZ_JBYVYN010000005.1, read as the reverse complement.
TGCCAGGAATACCTGGACGGCATCGACAAGCTTGGCCTGCCCCACGACCGTATCCCGCAACTGGGCGAAATCAACAAAGTGCTGGGCGAGACCACGGGCTGGCAAGTCGCCCGGGTGCCGGCGTTGATCCCCTTCCAGACCTTCTTCGAATTGCTCGCCAGCAAGCAGTTTCCGGTGGCGACCTTTATTCGTACCCGCGAAGAACTGGACTACCTGCAAGAACCGGACATTTTCCACGAGATCTTCGGGCACTGTCCGCTGCTGACCAACCCCTGGTTTGCCGAATTCACCCACACCTACGGCAAGCTCGGCCTCCAGGCCTCCAAGGAAGAACGCGTCTATCTGGCGCGCCTGTATTGGATGACCATCGAGTTCGGCCTGGTGGAGACCCCGCAGGGCCGGCGCATCTACGGTGGCGGCATCCTGTCTTCGCCCAAGGAAACCGTTTACTGCCTGTCGGACGAGCCGGAACATCAAGCCTTCGATCCGTTGGAAGCGATGCGCACGCCATACCGCATCGACATCCTGCAGCCGGTGTATTTCGTGCTGCCCGAGCTCAAGCGCCTGTTCGACCTGGCCCACGAAGACATCATGGGCATGGTCAGGCGCGGTCGGGAACTGGGCTTGCACGCCCCGAAATTCCCACCCAAGGCGGCGTGAACCGCGTCTTTTAATCTCAATTGAGTCTGTTGCACAGCGCGGCTTTGCTTTAGCGTGGGTGCATCGACGTTTTTCAAATATTCGATCCAGGAACACACCATGAACACTCTGAACCAAGCCCATTGCGAAGCCTGCCGCGCCGATGCCCCGCAAGTCAGCGACGAAGAACTGCCGGTACTGATCAAGCAGATCCCCGACTGGAACATCGAAGTGCGCGACGGCGTGATGCAGCTGGAAAAAGTTTTCCTGTTCAAGAACTTCAAGCACGCCCTGGCCTTCACCAACGCCGTCGGTGAAATCTCCGAGGCCGAAGGCCACCACCCAGGCCTGCTCACCGAATGGGGCAAAGTCACCGTGACCTGGTGGAGCCACTCCATCAAGGGCCTGCACCGCAACGACTTCATCATGGCCGCCCGCACCGATGACGTGGCCAAGACTGCAGAGGGCCGCAAGTAATGCATTTCGATGCCATCGGCCGGGTACCCGGCGACCCGATCCTCGGCCTGATGGAGGCCTACGGCGCGGACAGCAATCCGAGCAAGTTCGACCTGGGCGTGGGTGTCTATAAAGATGCCCAGGGCCTGACACCGATTCTGCAGTCCGTGAAGCAGGCCGAGCAACGGCTGGTTGATCGCCAGACCACCAAGACCTACATCGGCGGCCACGGCGACGCTGCATTCGGCCAGTTGCTCAATGAACTGGTACTGGGCGCCGACTCGCCACTGATCAGCGCAAAACGCGCTGGCGCCACCCAGACCCCGGGCGGCACCGGCGCCCTGCGCTTGAGCGCCGATTTCATCGCTCAATGCCTGCCGGGCCGTGGCGTCTGGCTGAGCAATCCGACCTGGCCGATTCACGAAACCATCTTCGCCGCGGCCGGAGTCAAGGCCAGTCATTACCCTTATGTGGGTGCCGACAACCGCCTGGATTTCGAGGCGATGCTGGCGACCCTGAACCAGGCGCCCAAAGGCGATGTGGTGTTGCTGCACGCCTGCTGCCACAACCCCACCGGCTTCGACCTATCCCATGAGCAATGGCGCCAGCTGTTGGAAGTGGTACGCAGCCGCGACCTGCTGCCGCTGATCGACTTCGCTTACCAGGGCTTCGGCGATGGGTTGGAGCAGGACGCCTGGGCGGTTCGGCTGTTTGCCGAGGCGCTGCCGGAGGTGCTGGTCACCAGTTCCTGTTCGAAGAACTTCGGCCTGTACCGCGACCGCACCGGTGCGTTGATCGTCTGCGCCCGGGACGGTGAAAAACTGCTGGACGTGCGCAGCCAACTGGCCAACATCGCCCGTAACCTGTGGTCGACGCCGCCGGACCATGGAGCGGCCGTGGTGGCAACCATCCTCGGTAATCCGGAGCTCAAAAGCCTGTGGGCCGACGAAGTCCAGGCCATGCGCCTGCGTATCGCGCAATTGCGCAGCGGTTTGCTGGAAGCCCTCGAACCCCATGGCCTGCGCGAGCGCTTCGCCCACATCGGCGTGCAACGCGGGATGTTCTCCTACACCGGCCTGACGCCGGAACAGGTCAAGCACCTGCGCGAACGCCACAGCGTCTATATGGTCGGCACCGGCCGGGCCAACGTCGCCGGCATCGACGCCACGCGTTTGGACCTGCTGGCCGAGGCGATTGCTGATGCGTGTAAATAACCCGCCTTTTAATAGCTGAACAACCACTTGTAGTCAGGGGATTAGCCACAGTAGGTCTTCTTCACTACAGAAGCTGCGCCAGACGTCAGACCTGCGGGCCCGTCCACTCGCGGACAAACTGCCCGACATCTTCCTGCGGCGCCGTACGCGCTTCTTTCTGTGGTGTGCCGAGGTAGAGGAAACCAATGACCTCTTCCCCGTCTTCAAGGCCAAGCCCCCTGGCTACATGCGGCGAGTACGCCAGCTCACCGGTACGCCACACGCCACCAATCCCTTGGGCATAAGCCGCCAGCAGGATGCCATGGGCCGCACAACCGGCCGCCAGCAATTGCTCGGATTTGGGGATCTTGAAATGGTCCTGCAGACGGGCAATCACCACCACGACCAGAGGCGCGCGCAGTGGGCCGTTGAGGGCCTTTTCCACGACGGCTTCGGGTACCAGCGGGTCATTGAACCGCGCCGCTTCGGCCAGCAGTTCGCCCATGCGATGCCGCGCCTGCCCTTCGACCGTCAGAAAACGCCATGGGCGCAACTGGCCATGATCCGGCGCCCGCATGGCCGCGGCGAACATGAATTCGCGCTGTTCGGACGTGGGGGCCGGGTCTACCAGGCGCGGGACGGAAACACGGTTGAGCAAAGCGTCGAGAGCCTGCATCGGCCACCTCCTGAAAAAATGTCTGGCTATTCTAGTGGCTGTGGGGCGAGGCCGTTAGCTCAAATTCCGCGACCAGGCGCCCAGGCCCCGCCGGCTGCCGGTTTACATGCCGCTTGTCGCGGGTAGAATGGCGCCCTTCCCTTTCAGCCTGAGCGGACTTCATGGCGTTGCCGACCCTACGGATCATTGGTTTCATCATCGGCATCTTCCTGATCACCCTGGCGATCTTCATGGTCGTGCCCATGGCCACCCTGGTGGTCTTCGAGCGCACCCGCGAGCTGCCGTCGTTCCTCTGGTCGAGCATGATCACCTTCGTCGCCGGCCTGGCCCTGGTGCTCCCCGGCCGCCCGGAACACATCCACCTGCGCCCGCGCGACATGTACCTGCTGACCGTCAGCAGTTGGCTGGTGGTGTGTATCTTCGCCGCGCTGCCGTTCCTGCTGACCCAACACATCAGCTATACCGATTCGTTTTTCGAAAGCATGTCCGGCATCACCGCCACCGGCGCCACTGTCCTCAGTGGCCTGGACAACATGTCCCCGGGCATCCTGATGTGGCGCTCGCTGCTGCACTGGCTCGGCGGTATCGGCTTCATCGGCATGGCGGTAGCGATCCTGCCCCTGCTGCGTATCGGTGGCATGCGCCTGTTCCAGACCGAATCGTCGGACCGCTCGGAAAAAGTCATGCCCCGTTCCCACATGGTGGCCCGGCTGATCGTGGCGTCCTACGTGGGCATCACCATTCTTGGCACCCTGGCGCTCTGGTGGGCCGGGATGAGCCTGTTCGACGCCATCAACCATTCGATGTCGGCGATCTCCACCGGCGGTTTCTCCACTTCGGACCTGTCCCTGGCCAAATGGACCCAGCCGGCGGTGCACTGGGTCGCCATCGTCATCATGATTCTCGGCAGCCTGCCGTTTGCCCTGTACGTCTCGACGCTGCGGGGCAACCGCCGGGCGCTGATCAAGGACCAGCAGGTCCAGGGGCTTATCGGCGTGTTGCTGGTGACCTGGCTGGTGCTCGGCACCTGGTATTGGGCAACCACCGACCTGCATTGGCTCGATGCCCTGCGGCACGTGGCGCTGAACGTGACGTCCATCATCACCACCACCGGTTTCGCCCTGGGCGACTACAGCCTGTGGGGAAACTTTTCGCTGATGCTGTTCTTTTATCTGGGATTCGTCGGCGGTTGTTCGGGCTCGACGGCCGGCGGGATCAAGATCTTCCGCTTCCAGGTCGCCTACATCCTGCTGCGGGCCAACCTTAATCAACTGATCCACCCTCGTGCGGTGATCAAGCAGAAATACAACGGTCATCGCCTCGACGAAGAAATCGTCCGCTCGATCCTCACATTCTCGTTCTTCTTCGCCATCACCATCTGCGTGATCGCCCTGCTACTGTCGCTGCTGGGCGTGGAATGGATGACGGCGCTGACCGGCGCGGCCAGTACCGTGTCGGGCGTCGGCCCGGGGCTGGGGGAAACCATCGGGCCGGCGGGCAACTTCGCACCGCTGCCGGACGCCGCCAAGTGGATTCTGTCGGCAGGCATGCTGCTGGGCCGATTGGAGATCATCACAGTGTTCGTGCTGTGTATCCCGGCGTTCTGGCGTCACTGACCGGTGCAGGCTGGCTCGCCAACCGCGCCCGGTATTCGCCAGGCGTGGTGTCGAACCAGCGGCGAAAGGCCCGGAAAAAATTGCTCGGGTCGGCAAACCCCAGCAGGTAGGCGATCTCCAGCAGCGTCATGCCCGGCTGCGCCAGGTACTGCTCGGCCAGTTCGCGACGGGTGTCTTCGAGCAGGTTCTGGAAACTCGTGCCCTCCTCTTGCAAGCGCCGCTGCAAGGTGCGCTGCGACAGGTGCAGCGTCTGCGCCACCACGTCACGCTTGGGCTCCCCTTGGGGCAACAACCGACACAACACCTGTCGCGCCTTGTGGGTCACGCGGCTTTCCGAAAAACGCGCGAGGTACTCACCGGCAAATCGGTCGTGAAGCTGCGCCATGGCTTCGTTGGCCGTCGGCAGCGGCGCCTCCATGTCGGCCTGTTCAAAAATCAGCGCATCATAAGGCGCGCCGAACATCAGCGGCGCGGGAAAGGCCCGGTGATAGGGCGCCAGGTCCAACGGCTCGGCCCCCTGAAACAACACTTTCACCGGGTGCAGGGTGCGCCCGGTCAGCCAACTGCACAGGGCCAGCGCACAGGCCAGGGACGCTTCGGCACTTTGGCGAGTGGGGGGCAGATGGTCGCCATGCACCGTCAGGATCAGCCCGTAGCCTTCGTCCAAGCGACGAAAACTCAAGTCAGCGCTTTCGGCAATGATCCGCTGGTAGCGCACCAGCCGTTGGAAGCCCTCTGCCAAGGTGCGACTGGACATCAAGGCATAGCCAACCACATGGAACGAGGCCGGACGCACCACTTTGCCCATGTTCAAGCCAATGGCAGGGTTACCCGACACTTCCACCGCTCGTTGCCAGAGCCGCGTCATCGAGTCCTGGGGGAAACGTGCATCCGGATCGTCCAGGGCCTCGAAGTCCAGCCCCAACTGCTTGAACAGCGCCCGGCAATCGACGCCGTCCATTTCCAACGCCTTGACAATCCCCATCGCCCAGCTTGAAGAAGTCGTTCGTTCGCTCATGACGTTTTTACTTGCATGACGAGCCGCAGGGTACGGCTGGATTGGCGAAGGATAGCAGTGTCTTTCATTACAAAAACAAGGGGTATTTGTAACACAGGACACTAGAGTGGCGCCCATTGTCACTGGCCGCTGTCCACGATCGCTCTAGACTTCAATAAACAACAATGACCACAGAGCCTGCAGTCGTGGAAAACGCCAGACGATTCAATACGTTCGCTGAGTTCTACCCGTATTACCTCAGCGAACACAGCAACAGCACCTGCCGACGGCTGCACTTCGCCGGCACTTCCCTGCTCTTTGTGATTCTCGCCTTGGCGCTCGTCGCGGGCACCTGGTGGTGGTTGATCGCCCTGCCTGTCGCTGGCTACGGCTTTGCCTGGGTCGGGCATTTTTTCTTCGAAAAGAACCGGCCTGCCACGTTCCAGCATCCGTTCTACAGTCTGCTTGGCGATTTCGTCATGTATCGCGACATGCTGCTGGGCAAGGTGGCGTTCTAAGCGTTGAATGCCCATGAGCCAAAGGACCCTCGATGAATACGCATGCACGCTTTACCCACATGCAGGACGGCACCCAGGAAGACTGGGCAATCATCGCAGCCGATTTCAGCGCCTATGCGCGACAGTTGCCGGGCCGGATCCTGGCCCACTTGAAACTGCTGGACGGTGATTTCGGCGGATTCCCGGTGGATCGCCTGACCCATTCCCTGCAAACCGCCACCCGTGCCTACCGTGACGGGCGCGATGAGGAATACGTGATCTGCGCGCTGCTTCACGACATCGGCGACACCCTGGGCTCGTACAACCACCCGGACATCGCGGCGGCGATCCTCAAGCCATTCGTCAGCGCCGAGAACCTATGGATGGTGGAGAAACACGGGATTTTCCAAGGCTATTACTTCTTCCATCACCTGGGCATGGACCGGCACCTGCGCGAGCAGTTTTGCGAACATCCGCAGTACCAGGCGACGGTCGATTTTTGTGCGAAATATGACGCGGCGGCGTTCGATCCCGAGTACGACACACTGCCGTTGAGTTTCTTCGAGCCGATGCTGGAAAGGGTGTTTGCCGCGCCGAAGCAATCGATCTACAAGGCGGCGATGGCTGAACAGCCCATGCTCTGACAGACACAGAAAATCCCTGTGGCGAGGGGATTTATCCCCGCTGGGCTGCGAAGCAGCCCCAAGAAAATTTGCTTCAGCGCGATCAACTTGGCACACCAATAGGGGGCTGCTTCGCAGCCCAGCGGGGATAAATCCCCTCGCCACAATGGTGTGAGGCTCAGGCGGGTTCGGCGACTTTCAGTGCCTTCAACTGCGCCTCACGCGCCTGGGCCTCCGCCAACCGATACAACTCGATCGACCCATCCCAATGCTCGATCAATGCCGTGCACGACTCGACCCAATCGCCGCAATTGAGGTACTCCACCTCACCCACCATGCGCATCTCGGCATGGTGGATATGCCCGCACACCACGCCATGCAGTTCGCGCTTCACGCATTCATGGGCGATAGCTTCTTCGAAATCGCTGATGAAACTGACAGCGGTCTTGACCTTATGCTTGAGGTACGCCGACAACGACCAATAGCCGTAGCCATAACGGGCTCGCCAATGGTTGAGCCAACGGTTCAGCGTGAGGGTGAACTCGTAGGCCGAATCGCCGAGGAACGCCAGCCAACGGTGGTAGCGGGTGATGACATCGAACTGATCGCCATGGATCACCAACAGGTGCCGACCGTCGGCGGTGACGTGCACCGCTTCGTCCACCAACTGGATATTGCCCAGGATCAGCTTCGAATAGCGCCGCAGGAACTCATCATGATTGCCGGTGACGTAGATCACTTCGGTGCCGCGCTTGCTCATGGTCAGCAAGCGGCGAATGACGTTGGTGTGGGCCTGGGGCCAATACATGCCACCGCGCAGTTTCCAGCCATCGATGATGTCCCCTACCAGGTAGATCTTGTCGGCATGGTAACCCTTGAGGAACTGCGACAAGTGCTCGGCCTGGCAATCCCGGGTGCCCAGGTGCACATCGGAAATCCACAGGGTGCGAACACGCTGTTTGCGGCTGGGTCTGGCGAGCTCGGCGCTGGTCATTGGGCAACCCTCTGATCGTTTTTGCCACTGTGCACGCCAGCGGTTAATGGCCCATGACAAATACAAGTCCATTGCATGACAGCGCCGGGCGTTGCGCCCTCGGTGTATGCTGGCGGCCTGACACGGGAGACCGCGATGAGACCGATCCTCACGCTACGCCACTACAGCCACGACTTGATCGTCCACAGCCATGACCATGCCCAATTGGTGTTCGGGCTGTCTGGCGCGCTGGATTTCGAGGTCGAAGGCCAGGGCAGCCAGGTGGTGCAACAAAGCTTCGTGGTGATACCGGCCGGTGCGCATCACGCCTGCGGCAGTCCCCATGGCAGCCGTTGCCTGGTGTTGGACGTGCCCAGTGATGATTGGCTCGGGCAATGCCTGGGGGATCACGCCGATGCCAGCCGCCGCTTGCTCGACGACACCGCGCGCCTGCCCCTGGATGCGGGGCAAAGCCAGTTGGTCACCTGGTTGGCCGGCAGCCGGGTGGACGACCCGGTGATCGCCCAGCAAGGCGCGGTGCTGCTGCTGGCGAGCCTCAATGGCGCTCGCCAGGAAACCCACGGTGGCCGACGCCTGCCCTATGCCGCACTCAACGCCCATATCGACCAGTACGCGGCCTATCCGCTGCAAGTGGCGGACCTTGCGCGAGTCGCCGGCCTCTCCAGCGCCCGCCTGCACGCGCGCTTCGTCGCCGAGTGCGGGCAAACCCCGATGGATTACATCCGCAGCCGCCGCTTGCACAAGGCCGTGGCGTTGTTGCGTGATTCGCAACTGCCCATCGGCGAGATCGGCCAACGGGTCGGCTACAGCTCCCAGAGTGCCTTCGCCGCGGCGGTGCTGCGCGAATTCGGCGTCTCGCCGGGCAAGCTGCGGCGTCAACAACGCTAGATTCGCGCTAAAAATCGCTAGGATCGCGACAGACAAAAGCGCTCGGCAACAGGTTCAATACCCTGACGCTCAACCGTTGGACAAGGATTGAAATGACGCCCCGTACTGCCCTCGGCGCCCTGCACATTGGCGCACTCATGTTTGGCCTGACCGGTGTATTCGGCAAACTCGCCGCGGCTTCGCCAGCGGTCATCGTGTTCGGTCGCGCCGTCTTCGCCGTGCTCGCCCTGGCGATGTTCGCCCGGTTTGCCAGCAGCAGCCGCTGGCAAAAACTGCGGGCACAGGATGGCCGGCGATTGCTGCTCGGGGGGCTGTTGCTGGCCGGGCACTGGGTGAGTTTCTTCATTGCCGTGAAGGTTGCCGGCGTGGCGATCGCCACATTGGGGTTCGCCAGTTTCCCGGCCTTCACGGTATTGCTCGAGGGGCTGATCTTCCGCGAGCGGATTCGCGCCAATGAAATCTGGCTGGTGGTGTTGGTGAGCATCGGCCTGGTGTTGGTCACACCGAACTTCGACCTGGCCAGCGGCGCCACCACCGGCTTGCTGTGGGCCGTGGCCTCGGGGCTGCTGTTTTCCCTGCTGTCATTGACCAACCGCGCCGGCTCGGCGCACGTGCCCCCCGTACAGGCCGCGCTGTGCCAGAACGTGGTGGTCGGGTTGTGCCTGTTGCCAATGGCCGCGCCACAATTGAGCGACGTGCGCCCCATCGACTGGTTGTGGATCGGCTTGCTCGGCGTGTTCTGCACCGGTCTGGCCCACAGCCTGTTCGTCGCCAGCCTGGCGGTGATCAAGGCCCGCACGGCGGCGGTGGTCTTCGCCATGGAGCCGGTCTACGGCATCGCCATGGCCTGGTGGCTGTTCGATGAAAACCCGACACTGCGCATGCTGCTGGGCGGCGTGGTGATCATCGCGGCCATCGTGATCTCAAGCCAACTGGGCGGTTCGAAGAAACCGGGGGTTGGCGCTCAAGCCGCATCTCACTGAACCCGATCGTTGTGGCCCAGGTCCCGCGCCGGATCGATCTGGTCGCGGACCCGCTGCTTGAGGACCTTGGCTTCGGGAAAACCGCCATCGGCCTTGCGCTCCCAGATCTGCGTACCGTCGCAACTGATATGGAACACACCACCCGTGCCCGGCACCAGGGACACTTTGCCCAAGTCATCGGCGAAGGTGCTGAGCAGTTCCTGGGCCAGCCAGGCGGCGCGCAACAGCCATTGGCACTGGGTGCAATAGGTGATGACCACTTCCGGTTTGTGTTCGGTCATTGCGGGTGGACTCCTGGGTTCGAAGGCGTCGTTATAATACCTGCCTTTGATCGCCCGCCCCCGAGATTGACGATGCGCCGCCTGCTGCCCCTCCTGCTTCTGCTGCTGTTGCCCCTGCTCGGCCATGCCAACGCGCCCGCCGTCGAAACGCCACGCCCGAAAATCGGCCTGGTGCTGTCCGGCGGCGCGGCACGGGGGCTGGCCCACATCGGCGTGCTCAAGGCCCTGGAAGAGCAAGGCATCAAGATCGATGCCATCGCCGGCACCAGCATGGGCGCGGTAATCGGCGGGTTGTATGCCTCGGGCTACAAGATCGACGAACTGGAAAAACTCGCCCTGGGCATCGACTGGCAACAGGCCTTGTCCGACGCGCCGCCACGCAAGGACGTGCCATTCCGGCGCAAGCAGGACGACCGCGACTTCCTGGTCAAACAGAAACTGAGCTTTCGCGACGACGGCAGCCTCGGCCTGCCCTTGGGGGTCATCCAGGGCCAGAACCTGGCCCTGCTGCTCGAAAGCCTGCTGGCCCACGCCAGCGACACCCGGGACTTCGACAAACTGCCGATCCCTTTCCGTGCAGTTGCCACCGACATCGCCAGCGGCGAAAAAGTGGTGTTTCGCAAAGGCCACCTGCCCAAGGTCATCCGCGCCAGCATGTCCATCCCAGCGGTGTTCGCCCCGGTGGAACTGGACGGCCGGCTGCTGGTGGACGGCGGCATGACCGACAACATCCCGCTGGATGTGGCCCGGGAAATGGGCGTGGACGTGGCCATCGTGGTCGACATCGGTACGCCCCTGCGCAACCGCAAACAACTGGTCACAGTGGTCGACGTATTGAACCAGTCGACCACCCTGATGACCCGGCGCAACTCTGAAGAGCAACTGGCAACCCTGAAAAAAGACGACGTCCTGATCCAGCCGGCCCTGGCGAGCTTCGGCTCCACTGACTTCGGCCGGGCCCGGGAGATGATCGATGCCGGCTACCGCGCCACTCGGATACTCGAGGCGCGCCTGGCCCCTCTACGCCCGTCCGAAGCGCCCGACGCCGAACTCATGGCCGCACGGACCCCAAGCGAGCGCACGCCAGTCATCACCGCCATCCGCGTGGAGAACGACTCGAAAGTCGGCGATGACGTGATCCGCTACTACATTCGCCAGCAGATTGGCGAGCCGCTGGACCTGGGGCGCCTGCAGACCGACATGGGCACGCTGTACGGCCTGGATTACTTCGAACAGGTGCAATACCGGGTGGTCCGCAAGGGCCCGGACCACACACTGGTGATCAGCGCCCGGGGTAGACGCACCGGCACCGACTACCTGCGGCTGGGGCTGAGCCTGTCGGACGATATGCGCGGGGACAGCGCGTTCAACCTGGGGGCCAGCTATCGGGTCAACGGCATCAATCGCCTGGGCGCCGAATGGCTGACCCGGGCGCAGATCGGCGACAGGCAGGAGTTATACAGCGAGTTCTACCAGCCGTTGGATGTCGGCTCGCGCTACTTCATCGCCCCTTATGGGCAGTTTGAATCGCGAAACGTGGAATCCATCCTGGACAACGATCCGGTGGCCCAGTATCGCGTCGAGCGCTATGGCTTCGGCCTGAACGTCGGCCGACAGATCGGCAACAGCGGCGAAATCCGCCTGGGTGTCGGCCAGGCCTGGGGCAAGGCGGATGTGCGCATTGGCGATCACGACCAGCCCAGCGAGAACTTCAATGAAGGCTTCTATGACCTGAGGTACTCCTTCGACTCCTTCGACAACGTGTACTTCCCCCATGAAGGGGAGGACATTGGCCTGACCTGGCGCCAATACGAACCAGGGCTGGGTTCCGACCAGCGTTACCGTCAGTGGGAATTCAAACTGGACAAGGCCCTGAGCAGCGGCCCGGACACCTTCATCCTGGGCGGGCGCTACGGCCGGACGCTGGACACTGCCGAGGTCGTGACGTCCAGTTTCGTGCTCGGTGGCGCACGGCAACTGTCGGGCTTTCGCGAAGACGGGGTCTCCGGGCAGAACATCAGCCTGATGCGCGCCGTGTATTACCGCCGGCTGACACCGCGGGCCTACCTGCCGCTGGACTTGCCGCTGTACATCGGCGGCTCGTTGGAACGCGGCCGGGCCTGGAACAACGACAACGAATTCGACAGCGGCTACATCAACGCCGCCAGCATTTTCCTGGGGTTCGATACACCGCTGGGGCCACTGAATTTCAGCTATGGCTTTAACGACGATGATGAACAGGCGGTGTATCTGAATCTGGGGCAGACGTTTTGATGGGGCTAGGCATTTGCCTGGGAAAGATCAGCGGACTGACAGGCCGCCTTCGCGAGCAAGCCCGCTCCCACAAAGGCTCTCAGGCGCTCGCAAACTCGATGCTCACAGCAAATCCCTGTGGGAGCGGGCTTGCTCGCGAAGGGGCCAGTAGCCTCGACATCAATCCATGGCCTCAGCGAATCCCGGCCAACAGCACCCGGGCAGTCTGCTTGAGCGGTTCGTCGCCCTCCTCCAGCAGTTCTTCAAGTAGGGAGACAGCAGTCTTCAAGTCGCCATCATCGATGCAATTCTGCGCCTGCTCCAGTTTGAGCGAGTGTTCCGGGACCTGGGGCTCGAGGGACATGGCGTCCAGGGAAACAGGTTCAAGGGTCAGCGGCTCAAGTTCCAGCGACTGCTCCTCATCGGCAAAACCGTCGAGAAAGGCATCGTCCAATGACTCGGTTTCCAGCGGCGCTTCCCATTGCAAGTCCGGTTCGTCGAAGCCTGAAAGCGACAAGCCATCGGCCACATCGGCGGCATGGGGGGAACCAGCGTCTTTTTCGGCAGTGTTGTCCTGGGCATCGGCGAGGTCCCAACTGGTTTCCATGGACAGTGCATCCAGGTCCAACTCGAATTCGTCACTGGGCATGGGCTCACGTTCGGGAACAGGTGCAGGAACCGATACCTGAGGTTGCGCCGATGCCACTGGCGGTGCAGCGATTGAAGCAACCTTGGGGTAACGCCCACGGATGTCCTCCAACGTCCCGGCATCGATACCCTGTGCCAGTAGATGATGTTCCTGGGCCTGGAAACCAATGACATCGCCCTGCTTGCCCAGTACCTCCAGCAACTTGAGGCCCAGGTCGGTGCGTTCCGGCTCCGCCAGCAACGCGGCGCGCAACAGCCCTGCGGCCTCGGTGAAACGGCCGTAGGTCAGGTAAATCCCAACGCCCTCCAGCACATCACCCAAGGGCGCATCCCCGTTATTGAACGAAGCGGCGGGCTCGGACGGCTCCGTATCGGGAATTGAAGCAAAAGTTTCGTCGCTCTCCTCCAGCATCGGCTCCGGACGCCCGCCTACAGGCTCCAGCTCGGCCTTCTGCTGCCGACGCCGAACGAACAGCAACAGCGCCAGCAACCCCAACAGGCCCAACCCCGCCACCCACGACCAATCAATGCCCTCTGGCTCTGCAACCGGTTCCGTCACGGGCTGTGCGTTCGGTGCCGGTTCCGATGCTGGGAGCTGCGGCTGCACCGTTGCAACGGGGGTTGGGGCAACTTCGGCCAACCGGGTCTGCAGCTCACTGATCTGCTTGCGCTGGCCAGCGATTTCCTCATCCTGGGTCTGGAGCCGGGCTTGCAGTTCATCGATGGTTTTCTGTTGCTGCTGGTTTTGCAGCACGCTGGCGGCCAATTGCTCATCGGACGCAACGGAGGTCTGGCTGGATGTGGGTGCAGCGGATGTCGGCAGCACGGCTGAGTCAGGCAATAACAAGCGCTGGCCGATGGAAAGCCGGTCGCTGCCTGGGTTCAAGGCCTGGATGCCTTGCATCAGTTCATTGACCGACGCATTGCTGCCGGCGTCATGCAGGCGCTTGGCGACGACCCACGGGTTGTCTCCCTGCACCACCGTGTAGCGCTTGCCCTGTACCGCCGGGGGCGGCTTGATGGCCGGCATCGCGGGCTGCGGGGCCTCGGCAGGTTCGTCGCGGACCGGCATGACACCCGGCGTGCCCGGCGGGTCGATCAGCACGGTGTATTCGCGCAACAGGCGCCCGTTGGGCTGATTGAGCTGCACCAGGAAATTGAGAAACGGTTCCTCCACCGGTTTGCTGGAGGTCACCCGAATGAAACTGCGCTCACCACGTAGCACGGGGGTAAAGCGCAGGTTGTTGAGAAAGAACACCCGCTCCACACCCGCACGACTGAAATCGTCCGGGCTCGCCAGGTTGGCCGACAGGTCGCCCTCACCGATCCCGGCCACATCGACCAGGGCGATATCGGCGCGCAACGGCTGGTTCAGGGCAGAATGGAGCGTGATCTCGCCAAGCCCCAGCGCTGACGCCAAGGCCGAATACCCCAGGGCACCCACGACGACCGACACGTTGACCCAACGACGCAACGTGGACTGCAAACTTTCAAGCATGGGCATCCCTTTCGATTACCAGAACCAACCGCAGCGTAAACGCTTCCAATAGGAGCGCTTACTACTGGTTATAGTTCGCTAACCGGTGAATCTCAAAAGTCTGACGCCAGGGATATGCCTCAGGATTTTTCCAGGTTGGCCAGGATCGTACCGTGGACCCGCATGCATACGCGCATGTCCGCCTCGTCGACACCTTCGAACAGCTCACGGCGCAATTGCGTGGCGATGGTTTCGATTTGCTCGATCAACGGTAGGGCCGGTGCGCAGAGCACGATTTTCTTGGCCCGGCGGTCCTCGGCCACGGCCTGGCGCTGCACCAGCCCCTGGGTTTCCAGGCTGTCGAGCAACCGGGCCAGGGTCGGGCCCTCGACGGCGACACTCTGGGCCAGTTCACGCTGGGTCGGCGCCTGTTCGAAACGGGCCAGGTGCAGCAGCACCAGCCAACGCGCCTGGGACAAGCCCAACCCGGCCAGGCGACGGTCCAATTCGGCACGCCAGCCACGAGACATTTGCGCCAACTGCATGCCAAAACGGTGTTGATCGGTTAACGGCATAAAAAACTCATCAGATCTGAAATAGAGAAAAACTAATTATTAGTCAGCTAAGCATGAGCTTTGGATTCAAGCAAGGTGCGCCTTGCACTGAATCGTTAAAGGAACGCAACTGACTGATCAGACTTCAAATTCCGACTGCAACGCAGCCCTGACGCAGTAAAGCACGCCTTCGGGAACTCGTCCGACAAACAATGCAGCGACTTCAGACACTGGCGGTAACTCGCCTTCGCCATCCAGGAACGCGTCCTGTACCTCACCCATCAGCTCTTCGGGCAGATCCAGTGCCTGTTCCAGGGATAACTGCTGTTTGCCGATGGCCTCGGCCAGCATCGTGTAGACGTTCTTTTCCGAGCACTGCAATTGCCCGGCGATCTGCAACGGCGTCATGCCGGCTCGGGCCAGGGTGATGAGCTCGTGGCGCACATCGGCCACCGCTTTCGGCGCTTCGGCCTCGCCTCCCAGTACCTGGAGGAAGGCCTCGCCATAGCGCTCCAGCTTGCGCGCGCCCACGCCACTGACCCGGGCCATTTCCGCCAGGGAGGTGGGCTGGCTGCGGAGCATTTCCAGCAGCGTCGAATCGGGGAAGATAACGTACGGCGGCACGCCGTGTTCTTCGGCCAGCTTGCGACGCAAGGCGCGCAAAGCTTCCCATTGATCGCGCTCTTCGCCGCGCACCAGTTGGCTGGCCTGGCTCTTGCTGCTCTTGATCGCCGTCGCCGGTTTGAGGTCGCGGCGCAGTTCGAGGGTAACCTCCCCCTTGAGCAAGGGCCGGCAGGTTTCAGACAAGCGCAGGCCGCCGTAGCCTTCCAGGTCGATGTCGGCCAGGCCGCGGGCCACGAGTTGTCGGAACAATGAACGCCATTCACTCTCCGTGCGGGCCTTGCCCACCCCGAATACCGAAAGGTGCTGGTGACCAAAGCTGCGGACCTTCTCGTTGTCCTTGCCCAGCAACACGTCCACCAGATGCCCCACCCCATAGCGTTGGCCGGTGCGGAAAATGGCCGACAGGGCCTGGCGGGCCGGCTCGGTGGCATCCCAGGTTTCCACGCCATCGACGCAATTGTCGCAATGCCCGCAAGGCTGGGGCATGTCTTCGTCGAAGTAGGCCAGCAAGGTCTGGCGACGGCAGCGGGTTTCTTCGCACAGCGAGAGCATGGCGTCGAGCTTGTGCTGTTCCAGGCGCTTGTGGCGCTCATCGCCTTCGGAGTTCTGCAGCATCTGCTTGAGCATCACCACGTCTTGCAGGCCGTAGGCCATCCAGGCGTCGGCCGGCAAGCCGTCACGGCCGGCACGCCCGGTTTCCTGGTAATACGCCTCGAGGGACTTGGGCAGGTCCAGGTGGGCGACGAAACGCACGTTGGGCTTGTCGATACCCATGCCGAACGCAATGGTGGCCACCATGATCAGGCCTTCCTCGTTGAGGAAGCGCTTCTGATGGTAGGCGCGCAGGTCGTTGGGCAAGCCCGCGTGGTACGGCAACGCTGGAAAACCCTGCTCACAAAGGAACGCCGCCACTTCATCGACCTTCTTGCGCGACAGGCAATAGACAATGCCGGCATCGCTGCGGCGCTCGGCGAGGAACGCCAGCAACTGCTTGCGGGGCTGCTCCTTGGGCACGATGCGGTAGAAAATATTGGGCCGGTCGAAACTGGACAGGAACCGCTCGGCGTTCTGCAAATGCAGACGCTCGACGATTTCTTCGCGGGTGCGTTTGTCGGCGGTGGCGGTCAGGGCGATGCGCGGCACATCGGGAAACAGTTCGGCCAGTTGCCCCAGTTGCAGGTATTCGCGACGGAAGTCATGGCCCCATTGGGACACGCAGTGGGCTTCGTCGATGGCGAACAGGGCAATTTCCAGGCTCTGCAGGAACGCCAGCATGCGCGGCTGCACCAGGCGTTCCGGTGCCAGGTACAACATCTTCACTTCGCCGCGCTTGATCCGCGTCGCCAGGTCCCGCTGTTGCTCGGCGCTGAGGGTGGAGTTCAGCGAAGCGGCGGCGACACCCAGCTCCTCGAGGGTCGCGACCTGGTCGTCCATCAGCGCGATCAGCGGCGAGACCACCACCGCCAGGCCGTTGCGCAGCAGCGCCGGCACCTGGAAGCACAAGGACTTGCCGCCGCCGGTGGGCATCAGCACCAGGGCATCGCCACCGCTGGCCACGCGCTCAATAATGGCACCCTGGCGGCCACGGAAACTGTCGTAGCCGAAGATGTCCTTGAGGACGCGTTGAGCCTGTTCGAGCATAGAAACTCCAAAAATCACCGAAACATCCCTGCAAGGCTGGTTCAGAATCGCAAAAGCTGCACCGGCGAATCGTAAGTGCGCGTTTCAGACCGGCGGGACGCCGCAGGGCATCACAAAACGCGGCAGTATACCCGAGGCCTTCGTTGCGAAGGGCGTCGCTGACAAGAGGCTCTTTGGACTTTGAAGATAAGGAAGCCGAACACTGCATGTGTGGCGGGTGGATTTATCCCTGCCGGGCTGCGCAGCAGCCCTCTCGGCTTATCAGGTGGGTCGCAAACTCGGGTGGCCATTCTGGGTCTGCTACGCAGCCCAACGGGGATAAATCCCCTCGCCACAGGGACCGAGTTCAGCCCTTCTTTTTCGGTACGCCCCCCCAACCCAGCCCTCATGGGCAAGGCAAATACACCACGCGGCTGGCCTGGGCGCTCAAGAAGGCCTAGAATTCTCGCATTGTTTATTCCCCAAGGTAGCCCGTAATGTCCTTCGCTGAGCAACTGACCCGCCTGCAAGTCTTCCTCGATGCCGATGAGCTGCACGATGAAGCGCTGGACTACGTGGCCGCTCATGGCTACCTGACCGCCCTGTCCATCTGCTCCGAACAGGTGCCGGACCGTGAGTGGATCGACGCCCTGTTCGCCGAAGAGCCCCATTACGCCAGTGAAGCCCAGCGCGCCGAAATCGAATCCACGCTGGTCGGCCTCAAGGCCCATATCGCCCGCCAGCTGGCCTCCGACGAAGAATTCGAGCTGCCGTGCGAACTGGACCTGGGCGATGACCCGGACGATTCGGAACTGCGTGGCTGGTGCATTGGCTTCATGGAAGGCGTGTTCCTGCGCGAAGCCGCCTGGTTCGAAACCGCCGAAGAAGAAGTCAGCGAAATGCTGCTACCGATCATGGTCGGGTCCGGCCTGTTCGACGAGCAACCGGAGTTCTCCGACATAGCCGCCGACGCCAACCTGATGGACGACATGATCGTGCAGATCCCGGAAGCCCTCACTGCGCTGTACCTGCTGTGCAACGCACCGGACGAAAAACCGGCGATCCTCAAGCCTCGTCACCACTGAGTAACCGGGTGTCCGCGCCCATCGGCAACCGCCCGTTGATCCTGCGTTACGCTCTACTGGCCATCGGCTGGTTGAGCGTGGTGCTGGGGGTCATCGGCATCTTCGTCCCCGTACTGCCCACCACGCCTTTCCTGCTGCTGGCCGCTGCCTGCTTCGCCCGCAGCTCGCCGCGCTTTTATCGCTGGCTGGTGGAACATCCCCGCCTTGGCCCGTGGATCCGCGACTACCTCAGCGGCAACGGCATCCCGCTCAAGGGCAAGGTCTACGCCATTGGGCTGATGTGGGCGAGCATCCTCTTTTCCTGCTACCTGGTGCCCCTGCCATGGGCGCGGGGGTTCATGCTCACCAGTGCGGTGTTGGTAACGGTTTATATCCTCAAGCAGAAGACATTGCGAAAACCCTGAGTATGAGTGCGGCGCATTCCCCTGTGGCGAGGGGATTTATCCCCGCTGGGTTGCAAAGCAACCCCAAAACCAGACGCCGCGCAGCGACAGATGGCCCCTACCGACCGGTTTGCGACTGCTGCGCAGCCGAACGGGGATAAATCCCCTCGCCACAGCAGCCCTCACACCGTGTCCACCTTCAACGAATGGTCATTCAACATGCCGTTAATGATGGTCGCCGTGTCCGCTCCACCGATGATTCCCCCCGCGCCCGGCGTGACACCGTAGTGGCTGGCCAGGTTGACGCCGGCCAGGTCGATGGTCTGGTTCGGCGTGGCACCGGCAATAGCGCTGACGTCGATGCTGGTCACAAGCGAGGCACCGCTACCGGTGACGGAGAAGTGCAGGTAATCATCCAGTGACGCCGCACTGCCGTTTTCCCCCTGCAACAGTTGGGACAAGTCGAGTTTATCGAGGCCAGGCGTGAAGTCAGTGATCACGTCATGGCCGCTGTTGCCAGCCTGCCACTGGAAGGTATCGGCACCGCTGCCACCGGTGAGGGTGTTGTTGCCCAGGCCGCCGATCAGCAAGTCGTCGCCGCCACCGCCATTGAGCACGTCATGGCCCAATCCGCCGCTGATGCGGTTGCTGGCGCCGTCGCCGGTGAGGGTGTCATTGAAGTTCGAGCCGATCAGGTTTTCGATACCGGTCAGCGTGTCGGTGCCGGCGCCCAGGGTGTTTTGCGCCGCCAGCAGGCCCAGGTTGACGGTGACCCCGGCGGTCGCGTGGGCATAGCTCACGGTGTCGTTACCCGTACCGCCATCGAGGAGGTCGTTGCCCGTGCCGCTGTAAAGCAAGTCATCGCCTGCCCCGCCATGCAAGGCGTTGTTGCCCGAGCCGGCGCTGAGGATGTCGTTGCCGTCGCCGGCATTGAGGGTGTTGTCGCCGTTGCCGGCCAACAGCACGTCGTCGCCACTGGTGCCCGTCAGGGTATGGCCTGCCTGATAGCTGATGCCCACCGCCGCGCTGTCGCTACCGCCATGGTTGTCGCTGGCGGTGTAGCTGCCGTGGTAATCCGGCGTGCTGTCCTGGGCGCCGGCGTAATTGACGGTCAGGGTCAGTTGATAGTTTTCCGCAGCGTTGGCGTTTCCACCGCCCGCATTGGGGATGTTTGTGACGTGAATCTGGTAGTTGCCATCCGCTGCCGCGGTGAAAGAAGCGCCGTCACTGATCGCGATGAAAGGCCCGCCGTTGAGTGAATACTCCATGGCAATGCGACCGGCCGCCAGGTTGTGGTCCAGGGTGAGGGTTTCACCCTGCTTGAGGCTGATGTTGAGCCGATCCTCATCGTTGGCATTGTTATTGGACACCATCCCCAGTGCACCGCTGACCACCAGCGCCGCCGTCATGCTCGCGGTATTGGCGACAAAGGCGCTGCGGCTGAGGTTGATCGACTGCACGTTGTTTCCGGTGAAACTGACCGTGCCGGTACTGCCGGTAAAGTCCGCGCCTTTGGCGGCCCAGCCAGTATTGAAGCTGGTGGGCGAAGCGGTGAGCGGATCGCCGTTGGCGTCGCTGTCGTTACCCAGTAGCAGCTCACCCGGGATCACAATGTTGCCCGACAGCACGTTGGTGATGATGTTGTCATCGGCAGCGATCGGTGGGCTGTTGGGCACGACATTGATCACCAGGTTGGAGCTCGCCAGGTCGCCGTCATTGTCGCTGACGGTGTAGCCGATGTGCTCGGTGATCAAGGTGCTGGTGGCCGTCTGGGAGGTGTAGCTGAACGCACCGGTATCCAGGTTGACCACCAGGGTACCGTCGTGATCGGTGGCGATGCTCAGCGTGTTGGTGACGGTATTGAAGGAGCCGTGATTGGCCCCACCACTGGCGCTCAGCGCACCCTGGCCACCGTTGGCCGCCGGGTCGTAGCTGTACGTGGTGCCATCGACCACCAGGCTTTTAACAAACCCGCCATCGGCACCGAACGAGCCGCCCTCGCCCAGCAGGTTGCCGGTGACCGGCGCGCCTTGCACGGTGCCAGAAAGCACCGAGTTGAGCTGGTTCAGGTCGGTGACCACTACCGCGTTGGTATTGGTGTGGGTACTGCCGTCGTAGGCCAGCGGGTCGAGGTTGGCGTTGCTGACACCACTGCCCAGGCCGATGGCGTAGTTCTTGATGCCGTTGGCGTCGAGGAAGGCTTTCCACGCGGCTTCGTCCGCCGTGCCGGTTTCCTGGCCCGAGGTGGGTTTGCCATCGGAGAAGAAATAGCCGATGTTCTGCGCCCCGGTCAGTTGCCCGGAGGTGACGAACGCGGTCTTGGCCGCCGCCACCGCCGCGTCGTAGTTGGTCCCGCCGTCCGCCGACAAGCTGGAGAGGAGCGACTTGGCGGTGGTCACGTCAACCCACACCGAAGTCTGGTCGGTGGCACTGCTGCTGAACGTCACGAGCTGGACTTTGACATCCCCCAGGTCGTCGTATTTGTCGAGCAAGGCGCCGATGGCCTGTTTCGCCAGGTCCAGCCGCGAAAGCCCCGGTACACCCGAGTCATCGGCCATGCTGCCGGACACGTCGAGCACGATCAGCAGGTTCGAATCGATCTCCACTGCCGTGACCGAACGCTCGGACGCAACGGCCTTTGGCACATCATCGACAATGCTGACCACCAGGCTGCCCGTCGTGCTGTTGCCCAGGGAGTCCGT
This sequence comes from Pseudomonas sp. DF11, assembly GCF_058148565.1. Lineage (NCBI taxonomy): Bacteria > Pseudomonadati > Pseudomonadota > Gammaproteobacteria > Pseudomonadales > Pseudomonadaceae > Pseudomonas > Pseudomonas sp. DF11. The sequence goes on along the minus strand of NZ_JBYVYN010000005.1, from coordinate 2,309 downwards.
GGCTTGATAGGTGAAGGTTTCGCTCAGCACGTTCGGGCCGTCGTTGGCATGGGGCGTGGTGGTGGCTGGCGAGGTCAGAGTGTAGGTGTAGGAACCGTCAGAGTGGAGCAGCAACTGGCCGTAGGCACCGGTGGCGTTACCCACCAAGGTGAAGGTCACGGCGCCAGTGGCACCGCTGACCGAACCGACGAGGCTACCGCTGGCGGTTTCACCGGTGCCGCTCGGGTCGCTGCCGGTGACGGTACCGGGCGCCAGGTCCTGGCCGTCCTGGTTCAGGTCCAAGGCTTTTTCATAGACGGTAACGTCCTGGTCGGTTTCGGCGACCAGGCAGCTGTTATGCACGTCAATGGTGATGGTCGTGGTGCTTTCATCGCCATCGCCATCGCGCACGGTGTAGGTGAACACATCGGTGGCGCCCGGAGCGCCGACGGAGTCCGGATTGCTGTGATAGACGGCGTTGCCATTGGCGTCCAGGGTCAGGTAGCCATAGGTGCCGTTGATCTGGCTGTTGAGGCCGCCGATGGCAGGGTTAGAAGTGTCGTTGCCGGCGCGAACGCCGATCACCATGCCACCGTCGGCACCGAGTACGTCGTTGTCCAGCACATTGCCGCTGACCGTGCCGCCCTCCACCACCGAGGTAACATCGGCATGGGCGTTGGGCACGTCGTCGACGATCTCGATAACGATGGTGCTGGTGACGGTATTGCCCAACGAGTCTGTTGCTTGGTAGGTGAAGCTTTCGCTCAACACGTTCGGGCCATCGTTGGCGTGAGGCGTGGTGGTGGCGGGCGCAGTCAATGTGTAGGTATAGGAACCGTCGGGCTGAAGCGACAGTTGACCGTAGGCACCGGTGGCGTTGCCCACTAGCGCGAACGTGACTGCGCCAACGGCACCGCTGACCGAGCCGACAAGGCTACCGCTGGCGGTCTCGCTGGTGGCGCTCGGGGCGCTGCCGGTGACGGTGCCAGGCGCCAGGTCCTGGCCGTCCTGGTTCAGGTCGAGGGCTTTTTCGTAGACGCTGACTTCCTGGTCTGGTGTAGCGACGAGGCAGACATCGTGGACATCGATGGTGATGGTGGTGGTGCTTTCATCGCCGTCGGCGTCGCGCACGGTGTAGGTGAACACATCGGTGGCACCTGGGGCACTGACGGTGTTCGGGTTGCTGTGGTAGACCGCGTTGCCGTTGGCATCCAGGGTCAGGTAGCCGTAAGTGCCGTTGATCTGGGTGTTCAGGCCGCCGATCGCCGGGTTCGAGGTGTCGTTGCCGGCGCGCACACCAATCACCATGCCGCCGTCCGCGCCAAGTACGTCGTTGTCCAGCACATTGCCGCTGACCGTGCCGCCCTCCAGCACCGAGGCAACATCGGCATGGGCGCTGGGCACGTCGTCGACGATCTCGATAACGATGGTGCTGGTGACGGTATTGCCCAGCGAGTCTGTGGCTTGGTAGGTGAAGCTTTCGCTCAACACGTTCGGGCCATCGTTGGCGTGAGGCGTGGTGGTGGCTGGAGCGGTCAGGGTGTAGGTGTAGGAACCGTCGGGCTGAAGCGCCAATTGACCGTAGGCACCGGTGGCGTTGCCCACTAACGCGAACGTGACTGCGCCAACGGCGCCGCTGACCGAGCCGACAAGGCTACCGCTGGCGGTCTCGCTGGTGGCGCTCGGGGCGCTGCCGGTGACGGTGCCGGGAGCCAGGTCCTGACCGTCCTGGTTCAGGTCGAGGGCTTTTTCGTAGACGCTGACTTCCTGGTCTGGCGTAGCGACGAGACAGACATCGTGGACATCGATAGTGATCGTGGTGGTGCTTTCATCGCCGTCGGCGTCGCGCACGGTGTAGGTGAACACATCGGTGGCACCTGGGGCGCTGACGGTGTTCGGGTTGCTGTGATAGACAGCGTTGCCGTTGGCATCCAGGGTCAGGTAGCCGTAGGTGCCGTTGATCTGAGTATTCAGGCCGCCAAGCGCCGGGGTCGAGGTGTCGTTGCCAGCACGCACGCCAATCACCGCCCCACTCGCGGCCGGCCCGTCGGCACCGCCTTCGTCGTTATTCAGGACGTTGCCACTGACCGTCCCACCCTCATCCACGGAGGCGGAATCAGCATGAGCGGTCGGCAGATCGTCAACGATGTTCACGTCAAGGTTGCCGTTGGCCGTGGTGCCGTTGTCATCGGTGACAACCACGGCAAACTGCTCGCTCAGGCTGTTGGCGCCGTTGGCGTTTGGATGCGCTTCATTGTCCAGCAGCGTGTAGCTGTAGCTCACCACGCCCGTGGTGGCGTTGTAGCCGGTGATGGTCAGGGTGTTGCCCA
>NZ_JBYVYN010000004.1:0-589428 GCF_058148565.1 Pseudomonas sp. DF11 | reverse complement strand
CAAGGCCAAATCAACACTGCCTTATCAACTGCTTCCTGGCTTCGATGAACTGAAGCCCGATCCCTTCGAAACCTACTTAACTCATTGAATCTCAACGAGTTTTCCGTTTCGACTGCGCCGGAAGTGGGGCGAATTATAGACGTCCAGAATCTGCCGTCAACACCTATTTTCACAATTCTGTCACATCAGTCAAAAAGCCCCGCAAAAGCAGAGGCCGGCGCCCCAGGGCGCCGGCCTCTTCTGTTAACCGTTACAAGCTGGGGAACGCAAACTGCGAAGCCTCATGGCTCGCACGCTGCGGCCAGCGCTGGGTAATGGCCTTGCGACGGGTGTAGAAACGCACCCCATCCGGGCCATAGGCATGCAGGTCGCCGAACAGCGAACGCTTCCAGCCGCCAAAGCTGTGATAGGCAACAGGCACTGGCAGTGGAACGTTGACGCCCACCATGCCGACCTCGATCTCATCACAGAACAACCGCGCCGCCTCGCCATCACGGGTAAAAATGCAGGTACCGTTGCCATACTCGTGATCGTTGATCAGTTGCATGGCCTCTTCCAGGCTGTTGACCCGGACGATGCACAGCACCGGCCCGAAGATCTCTTCCTTATAGATGCGCATCTCGGGGGTCACGCGATCGAACAGGCAACCACCCAGGAAGAAGCCTTCCTCATGCCCGGCCACACTCAAGCCACGACCATCGACAATCAGCGAAGCACCTGCCGCCACACCGTCTTCTATATAGCCACTGACCTTATCCCGATGCTGCCCCGTCACCAACGGCCCCATGTCCAATCCGCAAGATGTACCAGCGCCGATCTTCAGCGCCTTGATCTGCGGCACCAGCTTGGCCACCAGCGCATCCGCGACCTGGTCGCCGACACACACCGCCACCGAGATTGCCATGCAACGCTCACCGCACGAACCGTACGCCGCGCCCATCAGTGCGCTGACGGCGTTGTCCAGGTCGGCATCCGGCATCAGCACCGCATGGTTCTTCGCACCGCCCAATGCCTGGACGCGCTTGCCACGCCGGGTGCCCTCGGCATAGATGTACTCGGCAATCGGCGTCGAACCAACAAAACTCAGCGCCTTCACTTCCGGCGCCTCGATCAGTGCATCCACGGCAGTCTTGTCGCCATGCACCACACTCAATACGCCTTTGGGCAAACCAGCTTCCAACAGCAACTGGGCGATCAGCAACGTCGAACTCGGGTCCCGCTCGGATGGTTTGAGGATGAAGCAGTTGCCGCAAACGATCGCCAGCGGATACATCCACAGCGGCACCATCGCGGGGAAGTTGAACGGCGTGATACCCGCCACTACACCCAGAGGCTGGAAGTCTGACCATGCATCGATGTTCGGTCCGACGTTACGGCTGTATTCGCCCTTCAGAATCTCCGGTGCCGCGCAGGCGAACTCGACGTTCTCGATCCCGCGCTTGAGTTCACCGGCCGCGTCCTCCAAGGTCTTGCCGTGTTCTTCGCTAATCAACTGGGCGATTCGCGATTCGTTCTGCTCCAGCAATTGCTTGAAACGAAACATCACCTGCGCACGCTTGGCCGCAGGTGTACTGCGCCAGGCAGGGAAAGCCGCCTTGGCGGCGTCAATGGCCTGCTGGATGGTCGCGCGATCAGCCAATGGCACCTTATGAATCGCCTGGCCAGTGGACGGGTTGAACACATCGGCCGTGCGAGCGCTATCGCTCAGCAGTTCGCCATTGATCAAATGCGGGATGAGGCTCATGGGGACTCCAGAATTTATCCACAGGCGCCCGTGACCGGACGCCTGTTATTGAAAGCTATATAGAAGAACGGATCAGTCGAGCTTGTTCAGCACTTCACCGACCGCGTCGAACAGACGATCCAGATCCTGCGGCTTGCTGTTGAACGTTGGCCCGAACTGCAGGGTGTCGCCGCCGAACCGCACATAGAACCCAGCTTTCCACAACGCCATGCCGGCCTCGAACGGACGCACGATGGCATCGCCATCACGCCCGGCGATCTGGATCGCACCGGCCAGGCCATAGTTGCGAATGTCGATGACGTTCTTCGCGCCCTTCAAGCCGTGCAATGCATTCTCGAAATGCGGGGCGATCTCGGCCACGCTCTGCACCAGGTTCTCCTTCTGCAGCAAGTCCAGCGCTGCCAGGCCAGCCGCGCAGGCCACCGGGTGCGCCGAGTAGGTGTAGCCGTGGGGAAATTCCACTGCGTACTCGGGGGTCGGCTGGTTCATGAAGGTCTGGTAGATCTCGGAACTGGCAATCACCGCGCCCATGGGAATCGCACCATTGGTGACTTGCTTGGCGATGCACATCAGGTCCGGGGTCACGCCAAAGCTGTCGGCACCGAACATCGAACCGGTGCGGCCGAAACCGGTGATCACTTCATCGAACACCAACAGGATGCTGTGCTGATCGCAGATTTCCCGCAGGCGCTTGAGGTAACCCTCTGGCGGCACCAGCACACCGGCCGACCCCGCCATCGGTTCGACGAACACCGCAGCGATGTTGGAAGCATCGTGCAGCTCGATCAGCTTGAGCAGCTCATCGGCCAAGGCGATGCCTCCCTCTTTTGGCATGCCACGGGAATAGGCATTGCTGGCCAGCAAGGTGTGAGGCAAGTGGTCGACGTCCATCATGGCCTGACCGAACAGCTTACGGTTGCCGCTGACACCGCCGAGGCTGGTGCCGGCGATGTTCACCCCGTGATAACCACGGGCACGGCCGATCATCTTGGTCTTGGTCGCCTGCCCCTTGAGACGCCAGTAGGCGCGGACCATCTTCACCGCGGTATCGGCGCACTCGGAGCCCGAGTCGGTGAAGAACACATGATTGAGATTGCCCGGGGTCAGGCTGGTGATTTTTTCCGCCAGTTGGAAAGACAACGGATGGCCGTACTGGAAACCAGGCGAATAATCGAGGGTGCCCAGCTGCTTGGCGACCGCTTCCTGGATTTCCTTGCGCGTGTGCCCGGCGCCGCAGGTCCACAGGCCCGAAAGCGAATCGTAGACCTTGCGCCCCTTGTCATCCGTCAACCAACTGCCTTCAGCGGCGACGATCAGACGCGGATCGCGCTGGAAATTGCGGTTGGCGGTGTAAGGCATCCAGTGGGCATCCAGCTTGAGCTGGCTGGCCAGGGAACCGGCAGCGTGTTCGGGCATGTTCATCGACAAAACCTCGCAGGTCGTGGGCGGCAGGGATCGAAAGCGTTCTTGCAGCTAAGTTGCCACGGCGATAAAGTCGGTGAAATCCAACTTTTGTAACCTTCAGTCGGTGGATCACTAAACTTATGAGCGTTCGTCGTCCCGATCCACTGGCCCAGGTCAGCGACTTTGATATTCGCCTGCTACGCATTTTCCGCAGTGTAGTGGAGTGTGGTGGATTCTCCGCCGCTGAAACCGTGCTTGGCATCGGTCGCTCAGCCATCAGCCAGCAGATGAGCGACCTTGAGCAACGCCTCGGCCTGCGCCTGTGCCAGCGTGGGCGCGCGGGCTTTTCCCTGACCGAGGAAGGTCGCGAGGTGTATCAATCGGCGTTGCAACTATTGAGCGCGCTGGAAAGCTTTCGCACCGAGGTCAACGGCCTGCACCAACATTTGCGTGGTGAATTGACCATCGGCCTGACCGACAACCTGGTCACCCTGCCCCACATGCGCATCACCCATGCCTTGGCTCAATTGAAAGAGCGCGGGCCCGACGTGCAGATCCAGATTCGCATGATCGCCCCCAACGAAGTCGAGCAAGGCGTGCTCGATGGGCGCCTGCATGTCGGTGTAGTCCCCCAGGCCAGTGCCCTGTCCGGGCTGGAGTATCAACCGCTGTACAGTGAGCGATCGCTGCTGTACTGCGCGGTCGGACATCCGCTGTTCTATGTCGATGACCAGCAACTCGAAGACGCTCGCCTCAATAGCCAGGACGCCATCGCACCGACCTTCCGCCTGCCAGCCGAGATCCAGGCCCATTACCAGGCACTCAATTGCACCGCGAGCGCATCGGACCGCGAGGGCATGGCGTTCCTGATTCTCACCGGGCGCTACATCGGTTACCTGCCCGATCATTACGCCAGTCTATGGGTCCAGCAAGGTCGGTTGCGGGCCCTGAAACCTGCGACACGGTTCTATGACTTGAGCCTGGCGTCGGTCACGCGCAAGGGCCGCCGACCTCACCTGGTGCTGGAGAGTTTTCTCGAAAGCCTGGCGGCGACTCGCTGATCCTTTGTGGGAGCGAGCCTGGCTCCTCCCACATTGGTTGGGGTTGGCCTGACCATCCGCGAAAGGCTTTTAGTGTGATGGCACTTGTCGGATCGTTGCCGGTGCGCTATCAACGCAGTTGCTCGCCCCACAGACCCAGCCCGGAAACGTCCATGACCTTTGAAGTCCCTGCCCACGGTGGCAAGCCCACCAGTCGCATTCGTCAGAAGAACGAAGAGACCATCCTCAAGGCCGCCGAAGATGAATTCGCCCGTCACGGATTCAAAGGCACCAGCATGAACACCATCGCCCTGAAGGCCGGGCTGCCCAAGGCGAACCTACATTACTACTTCACCAATAAACTCGGGTTGTACGTGGCGGTGCTGAGCAACATCATCGAATTGTGGGACAGCACCTTCAATACCCTCACCGCCGAGGATGATCCGGCCGAAGCCTTGACCCGCTATATCCGCGCCAAAATGGAGTTCTCTCGTCGCCAGCCCCAGGCCTCGCGACTGTTTGCCATGGAAGTGATCAGCGGGGGCGAATGCCTGACCGAGTATTTCAACCAGGACTACCGCACCTGGTTCAACGGCCGGGCAGCCGTATTCCAGGCCTGGATCGATGCCGGCAAGATGGACCCGATCGACCCGGTGCACCTCATTTTCCTGTTGTGGGGCAGTACCCAGCATTACGCCGACTTCGCCACGCAGATCTGTCGCGTGACCGGTCGCAGCAAGTTGACCAAGCAGGACATGGTCGAGGCTGGCGACAACCTGATCCGCATCATTCTCAAGGGCTGCGGCCTGACACCAGCGCTCTAAGATTCCCATGCCCTTTACCCTTGCCGGCTTTTGCGAATACCGCGAAGAAATTCGCAAAAGCCGCTTCATCACTTTCGCCGCGCCCATCACCAGCTCCGCCGACGCCCAGGCCTTTATCGAACAGCACAGCGACCTGAATGCCTCGCACAATTGCTGGGCCTGGAAACTCGGCGATCAATACCGCAGCAATGACGATGGCGAGCCGGGAGGCACCGCCGGGCGGCCGATTCTGGCAGCGATCGAAGCACAGGCTTGCGATCAGGTCGCAGTGCTGGTGATCCGCTGGTACGGCGGGATTCAACTGGGCACGGGCGGGTTGGCCCGGGCTTATGGCGGCGGCGCGAATAAATGCCTGCAAAACGCCGAGAAAATCGAATTGATCAGCCGCGTGGCGCTGCACTGTACCTGCGGGTTCGCCGAACTGGCCCTGGTGAAACTGCGGGTCGCCGAATGTGGTGGGCTGGTCACTGAAGAACGCTTTACGGCCAATGGCGTCGATCTGCATCTGGCCGTGGGTGAGGCGCAGATCGAAGCCCTGCAAACGCAACTGGCCGACCTGAGCCGTGGACGAATTCTGTTAGCGCGTTGAGTTCGAAGGCTTGCAACGTTTCAGGGCGTCCCGCAATCGTTCAACTTGCCCACATCCACTGTGCACCCGACTGTGGATAACCTGAGCACATCCCTCTGTAACCCTTCTGTCATGCGGGTTTGAGAGGGTTGCTCATTTTTCGTCCAAAGTCTTGTCCAAGCGACAATTCCTTTCACAAAACAAACGCTTGCGTCGGTTTATCACCTTTAGAAGAAAGCCTCGCAGTGCTTATGCCCGAGTTTTCGGCTTGCGCACAATAACTGTGGAGCAACCTGTGGATAACCCGTTCATGGCTCCGCCCACCCCAAGAAAGGCATGGCTCGCAGCCGCTTGTTCAATTTTTAACCACCCATTTCAGGGCAAACCGATACCTGCGTCCAACCCGCGCGCTCCAAGCCGGTGCGAAATGTTTTTATGGCCGGTGCCCAGGCTTAACGTAGAGCGCTCTAGCGAAAGGGCCAAGGTAATTTCCTGACCTTATGGCCAGGAAATTGCTTTATCCACAGGCATTCCTGTCCTTCGACCCGAGCTTGTCATGTCCAACCCCGACTCCACCGCGCGCCTGCAGTTGCGCAAGATCAGCAAACGCTATCCCGGTTGCCTGGCCAACGACGCCATCGACCTGAGTATCCAGCCTGGCGAGATCCACGCCCTGCTCGGGGAAAACGGCGCGGGTAAAAGTACCCTGATGAAGATTATCTACGGCGTTACCCCTGCCGATTCGGGCGAAGTGATCTGGCAAGGCCAGCGCGTCAACCTGCGCAACCCGGCCCAGGCCCGCAGCCTGGGGATCGGCATGGTGTTCCAGCATTTCTCGCTGTTCGAAACCCTCACCGTTGCACAGAACATTGCCCTGGCCATGGGCGCGGCGGCCGGTTCGCCGGCGCAGTTGGAACCGCGGATCCGCGAGGTTTCCCAACGCTACGGCATGGCGCTGGAACCGCAGCGGCTGGTCCACAGCCTGTCGATTGGCGAGCGCCAGCGGGTGGAGATCATTCGCTGCCTGATGCAGGACATTCGCTTGCTGATTCTCGATGAACCGACCTCGGTGCTCACCCCCCAGGAAGCCGAAGAACTGTTCGTGACCCTGCGCCGTCTGGCGAGCGAGGGCTGCAGTATTTTGTTTATCAGTCACAAGCTGGGTGAGGTGCGGGCGTTATGCCACAGCGCCACGGTGCTGCGCGGCGGACGGGTAGCGGGTCATTGCGTACCGGCGCAATGCTCGGACCGGGAACTGGCGCAGTTGATGGTCGGCGAAACGGCCGGGCTGATCACGGATTACCCCAAAGTCAGCGCAGACAAAGCCTTCCTGCAAATCAACAAGCTGTCCTGGCACAACCCGGACCCGTTCGGTTGCTCGTTGCGGGAAATTGACCTTGAGGTACGCAGCGGCGAAATCGTCGGTATCGCCGGGGTCGCGGGCAATGGGCAGGACGAGTGGCTGGCGTTGCTCAGCGGAGAAACGCCACTTCCCCGCCAGCAAGGCGAGACGATCCGATTCGACGGGCAACCGGTGGCGCACCTGCGCCCTGACGCCCGGCGCCGACTCGGGCTGGCGTTTGTCCCCGCCGAGCGCCTGGGCCACGGCGCAGTGCCGCAATTGAGCCTGGCGGATAACGCCTTGCTCAGTGCATTTCAGCAGGGGCTGGTCAGCCATGGCCTGGTTCGGCGCAACAAGGTCGAACGCCTGGCCGAGGAAATCATCCGCCGTTTCGGCGTGAAGACACCCGACACCCGAACCCCGGCACGCAGCCTTTCGGGGGGCAACTTGCAGAAATTCATTCTCGGCCGGGAAATCCTGCAACAGCCGAAGCTGCTGGTGGCCGCTCACCCGACCTGGGGCGTGGACGTCGGCGCGGCCGCGACCATCCATCGCGCACTGATTGCCCTGCGCGATGCCGGCGCGGCCATCCTGGTGATTTCCGAAGACCTCGACGAACTGTTTCAAATCAGCGACCGCCTCGGCGCCTTGTGCGGTGGGCGCCTGTCCGCCTTGAGGCCCACGCTCGAGACACGCCTCAGCGACGTCGGCGGCTGGATGGCCGGCCAGTTCGACGCCCCTCAATCCCCCGCCCCCGCGTCGGCGTAACGGAGTTCTACATGCTGCTTTCTCTCGAACCTCGCGGCCAGCAATCGCGCCTGATGCTCTGGTGCTCGCCGCTGCTGGCCGCCGTGTTGACCCTGGGCTTTGGCTCGCTGCTGTTCATCGCCCTGGGACATGACCCATTGCAAACCTTGTACACCTTGTTGATCGCACCGATCAGCGACCTGTACGGCGTGTCCGAGTGGCTGGTCAAGACCCTGCCGATCCTGCTCTGTGCCCTCGGCCTGGCGGTGGCCTATCAGGCGCGAATCTGGAACATCGGCGCCGAAGGCCAACTGCTGCTGGGCGCCCTGGCCGGCAGTGCCTTGGCAGTGAACATCATCGACATGCAAAGTCGCTGGGCACTGGTGCTGATCCTGCTGACAGGCACCCTGGCCGGTGCGGCTTGGGCCGGACTGACGGCGTGGCTGCGCACGCGCTTCAATGCCAATGAAATCCTCACAAGCATCATGCTCAATTACATCGCATTGAACCTGCTGCTGTTTTGCGTTCACGGGCCGTTGAAAGACCCGGCGGGGTTCAACTTTCCGGAGTCGGCGATGTTCGGCGAGGCCAGTCGCCTGCCGTTGTTGCTGGAGGATGGCCGGGTACATGCCGGGTTGTATTTCGCCCTGCTGGCATTGGTGGCGGTGTGGGTATTGCTGCAGAAAAGCTTCGTCGGCTTTCAGATCAAGGTGCTGGGCCTCGACGCCCGCGCCGCCGGTTTCGCCGGTTTTCGCCAGAAGCCGCTGGTGTGGCTGGCGCTGTTGATCAGCGGGGCCCTGGCCGGGCTGGCCGGTGTCTGCGAAGTGACCGGGCCGATCGGCCAACTGGTGCCGCAGGTGTCGCCGGGCTACGGCTATGCGGCAATTACCGTGGCATTCCTGGGGCGCCTCAACCCCATCGGCATTCTGTTTTCCAGCCTGTTGATGGCGCTGTTGTACATCGGCGGCGAGAGCGCGCAGATGTCGCTGAACCTTCCCCAAGCGATCACCCAACTGTTCCAGGGGATGATGCTGTTTTTCCTGTTGGCCTGCGACGTACTGATCCTGTACCGGCCACGCCTGAACCTGCGCTGGGCCCGGCGCACCCAGACCACCGCCGTACAGGCAGGAGCGCTGTGATGGATATCGACCTGTTGAGCAACATTTTCTACGCCATGGTCCGCTGCGGCACGCCGTTGCTGCTGGTGGCCCTGGGGGAATTGGTCTGCGAGAAAAGTGGCGTCCTCAATCTGGGCCAGGAAGGCATGATGCTGTTCGGCGCGGTGATCGGTTTCATCGTCGCGTTCAACAGCGGCAACCTGTGGCTCGGCGTACTGCTGGCGATGGCCGCCGGGATGCTGTTGTCGGCGCTGTTCGCCATGGTGGCGCTGGTGTTCAACGCCAATCAGGTGGCCACCGGGTTGGCGCTGACGATTTTCGGCGTGGGCCTGTCGAGTTTTGTCGGGGCGGCCTGGGTCGGCAAACCGCTGGCGGGCTTCGAGCCGCTGGCCATTCCCTACCTGAGTGACATCCCATTGATCGGGCGGATGCTGTTTGCCCAGGATCTGCTGGTTTACCTGTCCTTCGCGCTGTTTGCCCTGGTGGCCTGGGTGATCGTGAAAAGTCGCGCCGGGTTGATCATCCAGGCCGTCGGCGAGAATCCCGATGCCGCCAGCGCCATGGGCCTGCCAGTGTTGCGGGTGCGAACCCTGGCGGTGCTGTTCGGCGGCGCCATGGCCGGGTTGGCCGGCGCCTACCTGTCGCTGGCCTACACGCCGATGTGGGCCGAGAACATGAGCGCCGGACGCGGCTGGATCGCCCTGGCGCTGGTGGTGTTCGCCAGTTGGCGAGTGTGGCGCCTGCTGCTGGGCGCCTACCTGTTCGGCCTCGCCAGCATCCTGCACCTGGTGGCCCAGGGGTTGGGGCTGGCGATTCCATCGAGTCTGCTGGCGATGCTGCCGTATGCCGCGACCATCGTGGTGCTGGTATTGCTGTCGCGGGATGCCGTGCGCACCCGGCTGTATGCGCCGGTGTCGTTGGGGCAGCCTTGGCAGGCGGGGCATTGAGGTAGACGGCGGCGCGCCTATCGCGAGCAAGTTCGCCCCCACATTTGATCGAGGAGAACCGTCAATTCAGGCTCGCCCCATCTCTCCTTGTGGGAGCGAGCCTGCTCGCGATGAGGCCCGAACAGGCAACACCTGAACCAAGCCCCACACCACCTCGAAAAACAGGAAAACCCACAACACCGCATTGGCCCCATGAAGCAGCGCATACAGCATCCAGGTCGCAAACAGAAACCGCCCCGCCGCGTCATAACGCCCATACAGCGGCTGCGGATCCCGAATCCGCAGCACCGACCACACGCAGACAATCGAGCCCAGCAGATTCACCATCAACACATGCGCCGGCGCAAACGGCGGCAGTTCTCCAGGCAGGTCAAACAGCTGAGTCATGCTCGTCAACAGACCATGCAACGCGGCAAAACTCCACGGCGTGGCCAGCACGGCCGACACGATAAGGTCGTACCAGGCGCTGCCGCGCACTACCCGGCGATATTGCATCAAAGTCCACATACACCTTGCTCCAGATAATTGGGAAGCAAAGAGGCTAAAGCCTGGGGTATGCTCCAAGGTCAAGCCCTCCGGAGATCCACCATGCGCATCGGTGAACTCGCCCAAGCCTGCGCCGTCAGCCGTGACACCCTGCGCTTCTACGAGCAGCGTGGCCTGATCGCGGCGCAGCGCAGCGCCAATGGCTATCGCCACTACCCCGCCGATATGGTGCAACTGGTGCTCTACATCAAGACGGCCCAGCGCCTGGGCTTTACCCTGGGCGAGATCGGCGCCAGCGTCGCCGCCCTGTGGCAGGCGCAGGACCCTGACTGCGCCGTAGCGCAATTGCTGCAAGACAAGCTGAACCTGATCGAAACCCGCATCACCGAACTCGACGCGTTGCGTCACGAGCTGAAACAACGGCTCGGGCAACGTTGTCCATTAAATCCGTGACCTTTCACTCAAGGATGCCTTCATGAATTCGGCAAAAAACGCATTGATCATCGGCGCCTCCCGGGGCTTGGGCCTCGGTCTGGTGAAGACCCTGCTCAGCGACGGCTGGAACGTGACCGCCACCGTGCGCAACCCGCAGAACGCAGAGACGTTGAAGGCTCTGGGCCCGGTGCGGATCGAAAAGCTCGACATGGACGACCAGCAAGCCGTCATCGCCCTGAGCCAACAGCTCAAGGGTGAAACCTTCGACCTGCTGTTCGTCAATGCCGGCGTCAAAGGCCCGGACAACCAGAGCCCGGGCGGCGCGACGCTGGCCGAAGTTGGCCAGTTGTTCTTCACCAACGCCGTGGCGCCAATCAACCTGGCCCAGCGTTTCGTCGGCCAGATCCGCGACGGCAGCGGCGTGCTGGCGTTCATGAGTTCGGTGCTGGGCAGCGTGACCATGCCAGACGCGCCGGAACTGGCGCTGTACAAGGCCAGCAAGGCGGCGCTCAACTCCATGACCAACAGCTTTGTCAGCCAACTGGGCGAGCAGGCATTGACCGTGCTGTCGCTGCATCCGGGCTGGGTGAAAACCGACATGGGCGGTGAAGGGGCGGATATCGATGTCGAGACCAGCACCCGCGGGTTGATCGACCAAGTCAACGCCTTCGCCGGCAAGGGCGGGCATCACTTCGTCAACTACAGGGGCGAAACGATTCCCTGGTAACCCAGTCTTCCCCTTGTGGGAGCGAGCCTGCTCGCGATTGCGGTCTAACATTCACCATGACGTTGACTGACACACCGCTATCGCGAGCAGGCTCGCTCCCACATTGAGCCTCAGCGAACTCTGGAAATGTGCCAGGCAACCTGAGTAAACTCCGCACCTCGCCTCCAACGGCGACCCTGGATCAGCAGACAGGGCATCACTGAGCTGGCTAACCTGAACCCACTTTCAGAGGAGCCGGCCACCATGCCTGCGACCCGTACCTGGTTAAAAAAACCCCTCGCCATTTTCACCGCCAACGACCTCGACGCCCGTGGCGGTCTCGTCCTGCAGGACGGTGTGATCGTCGAGCTGCTGAGCGCCAGCCAGCAACCCGCCCAGCCTTGCGACAACATCTTCGACGCGAGCGAACATGTGATCCTGCCGGGGTTGATCAACACCCATCATCACTTCTACCAGACCCTGACCCGCGCCTGGGCACCGGTGGTGAACCAACCGTTGTTTCCTTGGCTGAAGACCCTCTACCCGGTGTGGGCGCGGCTGACCCCGGAAAAATTGGCCCTGGCGACCAAAGTCGCCTTGGCCGAATTGCTGCTGTCGGGCTGCACCACCGCAGCCGATCATCACTATCTGTTTCCCGAAGGCCTGGAAAATGCCATCGACGTACAGGTGCAAAGTGTTCGTGAGCTGGGGATGCGCGCGATGCTGACCCGCGGTTCCATGAGCCTCGGCGAGGACGACGGTGGCTTGCCGCCACAGCAGACCGTGCAGCAGGGCCAGGTGATTCTCGACGATAGCCAGCGGCTGATCGGCCAATACCACGAGCGCGGCGACGGCGCCCGGATCCAGATTGCCCTGGCGCCCTGCTCGCCGTTTTCGGTCACGCCCGAGATCATGCGCGCCAGCGCCGAGCTGGCGGAAAAGCTCGACGTACGCCTGCACACACACCTGGCCGAAACCCTTGATGAAGAAGACTTCTGCCTGCAACGCTTTGGCCTGCGCACGGTGGATTACCTAGACAGCGTCGGCTGGCTCGGCCCACGCACCTGGCTGGCCCATGGCATTCATTTCAACCCTGAAGAAATCGCCCGCCTCGGAGCCGCCGGCACTGGCATCTGCCATTGCCCGAGCTCCAACATGCGCCTGGCCTCGGGCATTTGCCCGACCCTGGACCTGAGCGCCGCCGGGGCCGCCGTGGGCCTGGGCGTGGACGGTTCTGCGTCCAACGATGCCTCGAACATGATCCTCGAAACCCGCCAGGCGCTGTACATCCAACGCCTACGCTATGGCGCGCAGGCGATCACCCCGGAGCGCGTATTAGGCTGGGCGACCCGGGGCTCGGCGCGACTGCTCGGGCGCAGCGATATCGGTGAACTGGCGGTGGGCAAGCAGGCGGACCTGGCGCTGTTCAAGCTTGACGAACTGCGCTTCTCCGGCAGCCACGATCCGATTTCAGCCCTGTTGCTGTGCGGCGCGGACCGGGCGGATCGGGTGATGGTCGGCGGACAATGGCGGGTGATCGACGGGCAGGTCGAGGGCTTGGACTTGAAGGGCTTGATTGCCGATCACAGCCAGGCGGCGCGGGAGTTGATCGCCGGCGCCTGACCCCACCCAAATCCCCCCTGTGGGAGCGGGCTTGCTCGCGAAAGCGGCGGCACATTCACTATAGAAGTTGCCTGACACACCGCCTTCGCGAGCAAGCCCGCTCCCACAGTTTGGTTTTGCACGGGGCTTAGAGACCCAGCAACGACAACATGATAAACGTCGCAAACAGCACAAAGTGGGTCATGCCTTCGATGGCGTTGGTTTCGCCATCGTTGAGGTTGATGGCGCTGACGATCAGGGTGATGAAGATCATCACCGTCTGCACCGGGGTCATGGCCATCTGGAACGGCTGGCCGGTATAGAGTGCCATGGCTTCCATCACCGGCACCGTGAGGATCACGGTCGATAGCGAAGCACCCAGCGCGATGTTCACCACCGATTGCATGCGGTTCGCCAGGGCGGCGCGCAGGGCGGTAAGGATTTCCGGTGCCGCGGAGATGGCTGCCACCAGAATCGCCGTGACCACCGGCGGCGCACCCGAGCCTTCCAGGCCCAGGTCGATGGCCTTGGACATGACTTCAGCCAGCGCGCCGATCACCACCACGCCAAACACCAGCGCACTGATGGAGAACGTCAGGCTGATGGGTTTCGGCTGGTTTTCCACCGGTTCTTTCTTGCGGCGTTTTTCCGGGTAGCTGTAGCTGAAAAAGTAACTGTGAGGCCCGACCTGCATGCGCAGAAACAGGGTGTACAACACGATCATCGCGCCAATGGTAAAGGCCGAATACATTTTCCAGCTCTCGCGGGGAATGAACTCCGGCACCACCATCGAGACGCCCATGGCAGTGAGGATCATCACGCTGTAGGTACGCGCCGAATCGTCGTTGTAAGCCTGCTCGCCATGCTTGATCCCACCCATCAGCGCCGCGAGCCCGAGAATCCCGTTGATGTCGAGCATCACCGCCGAGTAGATCGTGTCCCGCACCAGTGTCGGCGACGCTTCGTTGCTCATCATGATCGCCAGGATCACCACTTCGACCAGCACCGCCGACAGGGTCAGGATCATGGTGCCGTAGGGATCACCGACTTTTTCCGCGAGCAGTTCGGCGTGATGGGCCACGCGCATGGAAGCCGCGACGATAAAACCGATCAGGACCAAACCGCCAAGCAACGCCACGATCTGCCCGCTGCCCAACAGCCAGTGCTCCAGCGGATAGGCAACAAACGCGGCGATCAGCGCCAGCAACAGCAGTTTTTCTTGCTTGATCAAAGTGAGCATCGCGGGCCTATCACCGTGGGCGGGGTCATGAGCTACTGACTATGGGGGGACGCGAACGTTTCGTTCGGTGTGGTGCACCAGGGGGTGGCGAGTGGTAGGCAGGTGCACCTTTATTGTTCTCAGGGGCCTCATCGCGGGCAAGCCTTGCTCCCACAGATATAGCGTCGCACTTGTGAAGCAAGCTTGCCCTCCCATGAGATTGGGCTGCCCATCTGTCGGGGTAAAGCCTGATTCCACATGGTTTGGCCTTGCACTTGTGGGAGCAAGGCTTGCCCGCGATGGCTGCATCGAGGTGTTAAATATTTGTTGTCTTGTTGGTCAGCATTTTGCATTGGTGCGGTACAGCCAACCTCACAACAAAACGGAGTTCGAGTTCATGCACAAACGCCCCTTGAAGAAGTTGCTTTGCGCCGTCGTCGCAGCCGTCGGCCTGGGCGCCGGCCTGAGTGTCAGTGCCGCCGATCCGCTGAAGGTCGGCTTCGTCTACATCGGCCCGATCGGCGACCACGGCTGGACCTATCAGCATGAACAGGGGCGCAAGGAGCTGGCGGCGAAGTTCGGCGAGCAGATCACCACCAACTACGTGGAAAACGTACCAGAAGGCGCCGACGCCGAGCGGGTGATCCGCAACATGGCCAAGGACAAGTACGACCTGATCTTCACCACCTCCTTCGGCTACATGAACCCGACGCTGAAAGTCGCCAAGCAGTTTCCCAAGGTGATCTTCGAGCACGCCACCGGCTACAAGCAGGACAAGAACCTGGGCACCTACCTGGCTCGCACCTACGAGGGCCGCTACGTCGGCGGCTTCCTCGCGGCCAAGATGACCAAGACCAAGAAGATCGGCTACGTCGCTTCCTTCCCGATTCCGGAAGTCATCCGCGACATCAACGCCATCCAACTGGCCCTGAACAAGTACAACCCCGGCAGCGAGATCAAAGTGGTGTGGGTCAATTCCTGGTTCGACCCGGGCAAGGAAGCCGACGCCGCCAACGCGCTGATCGACCAGGGCGTGGACGTGATATTCCAGCACACCGACAGCCCGGCACCGATCCAGGCCGCCGAGCGTCGCGGCGTCTATGCGGTGGGCTACGCTTCGGACATGGCTCACTTCGGTCCCAAGGCTGTGCTGACCTCCATCGTCAACGACTGGGGTCCGCATTACATCCAGGCGACCCAGAGCGTGATCGACCACAGCTGGAAATCCCAGGACTACTGGGGCGGCCTGAAGGAAGGCACCGTGAAATTGCCGATCAGCGACCTGGTGCCAGCGGCGGTCAAGGGCGAGGCCGAGCAGATCATCGCCGACATCGAGAGCGGCGCGTTCCACCCGTTCACCGGCCCGATCAAGGATCAGGCCGGCGTCGAGAAAATCCCGGCGGGCGTGAGCGCCACCAATGCGGAACTGGCGTCGATGAATTACTACGTCGAAGGTATGAAGGCTGAGATTCCGAAGTAATCCCGGCCTCAACACAACACCCCATGTGGGAGCGGGCTTGCTCGCGAAAGCGGCGGCACATTCACGATAGAAGTTGCCTGACACACCGCCTTCGCGGGCAAGCCCGCTCCCACATGGGGCCTTATTTCAATTCAGGAAAGCCGCATGAACAGCCTTCCCATCATCGACATCAGCCCTCTCTACGGCAATGAGCCCAGCGCCTGGCAAACCGTCGCCGAGCAGATCGACAACGCCTGCCGCCAATGGGGCTTTTTCTATATCAAGGGTCATCCGATCAGCCCGGCGCGCATCGCCGAGGTACTGGACAACGCCCGACGCTTCTTCGCCCTGCCCGTGGAAGAAAAACTCAAGATCGACATCACCCAGACCCGCCACCATCGCGGTTACGGCGCCGTCGCCACCGAGCAACTGGACCCGACCAAACCCAGCGACCTGAAGGAAACCTTCGACATGGGCCTGCACCTGCCGGCCGATCACCCCGATGTGCTGGCGGAAAAACCTCTGCGAGGCCCCAACCGCCACCCGGACCTGAGCGGCTGGGAAGCCTTGATGGAGCAGCATTACCGCGACATGCAGGCACTCGCCCAAACCCTGCTGCGCGCCATGACCCTGGCCCTTGGCATCGAGCGAGACTTTTTCGACACGCGCTTCAATGGACCCGTGAGCGTGCTGCGCCTGATCCATTACCCACCCCGCGACACCGCCAGTAGCGCCGAGCAGCAAGGTGCCGGCGCCCATACCGACTACGGTTGCATCACCCTGCTCTACCAGGACGCCGCCGGTGGCCTGCAAGTGCGCAACGTCGACGGCCAGTGGATCGACGCACCGCCCATCGACGGCACGTTCGTGGTCAACCTTGGCGACATGATGGCGCGCTGGAGCAACGACCGTTACCTGTCCACGCCGCACCGGGTGATCAGCCCGCTGGGTGTGGACCGGTATTCGATGCCGTTCTTTGCCGAACCGCACCCCGACACGCTGATCCAGTGCCTGCCCGGTTGCCAGGATGACCTGCACCCGCCGAAGTACCCGACCACCACCTGCGCACAATTCCTGTTGTCACGCTTCGCCGACACCTATGCTTATCGGCGGGAGCAACAGGCGGTGTAGTGGATCAGCCGGTCAGGTTTTACCAGACATTGCGGCCAGCCCCTGTAGAATGCCCGCCATCGATTCGCTGATGAGAAAAGACCATGTACGACTGGCTGAACGCCCTGCCCAAGGCTGAACTGCACCTGCACCTGGAGGGTTCGCTGGAGCCCGAGCTGCTGTTCGCCCTGGCCGAACGCAACAAGATCGCCCTGCCGTGGAGCGACGTCGACACTCTGCGCAAGGCCTATGCCTTCAACAATCTGCAGGAATTTCTCGACCTCTATTACCAAGGCGCCGATGTGCTGCGCACGTCCCAGGATTTCTACGACCTGACCTGGGCCTACCTGTTGCGCTGCAAGGCGCAGAACGTAATCCACACCGAACCGTTCTTCGACCCGCAGACCCACACCGACCGTGGCGTGCCGTTCGAAGTGGTGCTCAACGGCATCGCCGCCGCCCTCAAGGACGGAGAACAGCAACTGGGCATCACCAGCGGCCTGATCCTGAGCTTCCTGCGTCACCTGAGCGAAGAACAGGCCGAGAAAACCCTCGACCAGGCGCTGCCGTTCCGCGATGCCTTCGTGGCCGTGGGCCTGGACAGCTCGGAGATGGGCCATCCACCGAGCAAGTTCCAGCGGGTATTCGACCGGGCGCGCAACGAAGGCTTCCTGACCGTCGCCCACGCCGGTGAAGAAGGCCCGCCCGAATACATCTGGGAAGCCCTGGACCTGCTGAAGATCCAGCGCATCGACCACGGCGTGCGGGCCATCGAAGATGAGCGACTGATGCAGCGGATCATCGACGAGCAGATTCCGTTGACCGTCTGCCCGTTGTCCAACACCAAGCTGTGCGTGTTCGACGACATGTCGCAGCACAACATCCTCGACATGCTCGAGCGCGGTGTGAAGGTGACAGTGAACTCCGACGACCCGGCGTACTTCGGCGGCTACGTCACGGAAAACTTCCACGCGCTGTATACCCACCTGGGCATGACCCAGGACCAGGCCAAGCGCTTGGCGCAGAACAGCCTGGATGCGCGGCTAGTAAAACCCTAAGACTCGTGATGAACCCTTGTGGGAGCGAGCCTGCTCGCGATAGCGGTATGACATTCAACATTGATGTCGACTGACTCATCGCCATCGCGAGCAGGCTCGCTCCCACAAGGGGTTGGTGTTTAACCGGCCACCGTGCCCTCACTCAACTCCTCCAGTGTCCTGCCCCGCGTCTCCATCCCGAACAACCAGACCACCCCCGCCGCCACGGCGAAGCACAGCGCGCCGAGGGCGAACACACCGCCCTGGCCGGTGATGGGGAATACCAGCCCGGTCACCAGTGGGCCAAGCAACGAACCGACGCGCCCGATCGCCGAAGCGAACCCCGAGCCCGTGGCCCGGGCTGAGGTGGGGTACAGCTCTGGCGTGTAGGTGTAGAGCACCGCCCACATGCCGAACAGGAAAAACTGCATCAGCAGCCCGGTGCCGATCAGCAGGCCGACGTTGCCGCCAAACACCGCGCTCTGCCCATACAGAAACGCCATCACCCCGCCGCCCAACAGCGTGATGACGCATACCGGTTTGCGCCCCCAGCGCTCCACCAGCCAGGCTGCCATCAGGAAGCCGGGAATCCCGCCCAGGGAAATCAGCACGGTGTAGTACACCGACTGGGTCACGGCGAACCCCGACTGCTGCAACAGCGCACTGAGCCAGGACGTCAGGCCATAGAAACCGAGCAAGGCAAAGAACCATACGCTCCAGATCATCATCGTGCGCTGGCGATACAGCGGCGACCAGATCTGCGCCAGGGCCGAAAAGAAATTGCCCGGCGTGCTCTCAACCCTCGGCAAACGGATCGGCTCCGGCAGGTCGCGCCGGCCCAGCGAGGCCCGGACCTTGTCTTCGATTCGCTTGAGTACCACGTCCGCTTCGTCCCCCCGACCAGCCTGTTCCAGCCAGCGCGGCGACTCGGGAATGAAGAAGCGAATCGCCAGGACAAACACCGCCGGCACCGCCAGCACCAAGAAGATGTCGCGCCAGCCGATCACCGGCAGCAGGAAATACGACAGCACCCCCGCCGCCACGAAACCCAGCGGCCAGAAACCGTCCATCAAGGCAATGTAACGGCCCCGACGTTTGGCCGGGATCAGTTCCGAGAGCATCGACTGGGCAATCGGAAACTCCATGCCCATGCCGATCCCCAGCAATATGCGAAACAGCGTCAAGGTCTCGATGTCCTGCGCCGTGGAGCATAGGTAACTGGCAATGCCCCACAACACGATGCTCCATTGGAACACCGGTTTACGCCCGAAACGATCGGCCAGCATGCCCGACAGCGACGCCCCCACCACCATGCCGAAGAAGCTGGAGCTGGCGAGCAAACCGGCCTGGGCGCTGCTCAGGCCGAACTCGGCTTTGATCGATCCCAGCAGGAACGTCATCATCGCCAGGTCCATGGAGTCGAAGAAAAACGCCAAGGCAATGATGATGAGGATGACCCGGTGATAACCGCTGATGGGTAACCGTTCCAGGCGTTCCGCCGCGCTGTAGCCGTGAGTGTCCATGCCGCCTCCCCAATCCGATAATTCCCCGGGCTGAGTGTGCGCGAACCTTGCAGGTGGCTATTGCTGAATACGACCTGCCGACAGCCCTGAGCGACGCATCGGGAACGTTCCCTAGATCGCCATCTCCACCGTGTCCTGCCGGGCGAACCGGTGGATTTCCTGCTGGCCGAGCGTCGTCACCTGCAGCGCTCGCGAATCGTTGGGCAAGCTCAGCCATCCCGACTGCATGAACAGTTGCAGCAAGGCCGCCCCCAGCGCGCCCCCCAGGTGCGGACGCCGCTCGCTCCAGTCCGGACAGGCGCAGGCGACACGGGCGTTGCGATGGGCCAGGGCCTGGATGAACAGGCCACGCTCGGCCAGTTGATTGGCACCCTTGTGCGTGACGATCACCCGTTGCTCGAACTGCTCGATCCACCCGGCGTCCAGCAGACGTTGGTAGAGGTCGGCCGCCAGGGTTCCTCCCAGGTGATCGTCGCACAGCCTGGCCCGCATCAACGAAGCGGGGGCCGACGGAGCCTTGGTCGGCATGACCCTGCGCCTGAACACGTCCGGAATCTGCCGTGGCGTACTGACCAGCGTCGCGCTGGCCAGCGCTTCGACGGCAGCGCCGATTTCAGGCGCTGCCAGACGGAAAAACCGCTTGCGACCCCGGGCCTCGACTTTCAACAGGCCGCCGGCGGACAGGCGTCCCAGATGTGCGTTGGCCGAGGACGGCGACAGCCCGGCGAGCAACGCCAACTCGTCGGCCTGTCGGGCCGTGCCGTCCATCAAGGCCCACATCATTGCGCTGCGCTTGGGGTCAGCCAGCAACGTGGCGATCTGGCTGATGCAAGGTGCATGTTCCATGTATTCACTCCCTGTTGAATCATTCGTCTACTGCTCTGGCGCAGGCGGTCGCTAGTATAAGCGCGGCGATCGAGCTTTCCTGTCCTCCGGAAACCTTTGGAGGCGATTGTTCGTGAGGGAAAAGTCTCTATTTGCCCGCGACTAATGGTCGGCCCTTGTCGAGAATGGAAATCGGGCCGTCAACTGGCCGCAGCGGGCCTGGAGCATGTCCCGTAAAAGGTTGATGGGCTTGCTCAATTGCGCTCGATGGGCGCACAGCAGATTGAGGGGCGCGCGTTCGCATTGCAGGTGCGGCAAGAGGATTTTCAAGCGCCCGGCCAGCACGTCGGTGGACACATCCAGCCACGATTTGTAGGCAATCCCGGCACCCGCCACCGCCCAGCGCCGCACCACATCGGCGTCGTCACTTAAGCGGTCGCCACTGACGGTGAGACTCACCTCCCGTTTGCCATCATGAAAGCCCCATCGGTCATGGACCCGGCTGTCCAGCATGTACAACAGGCAGTTGTGCTGGGCCAGTTGTTCCAGCTGATGGGGTTCACCCCGGCGAGCCAGATAGTCTGGCGATGCGCACAACACCCGGCGGTTATCCGGGGCAATGGGTAGGGCGACCAGGCTCGAATCTTCCGGTTCGCCATAACGCAAGGCGATGTCCACCGGCTGCTTGAACAGATCGGCAATGCGATCGCCCAGCAACAGCCGCACCGTCAATCCGGGGTGCTCGCGCTGGAACGCATCCAGCCAGGGCAGCAGCAGGTTGCGTCCCAGGTCCGACGGTGCGGACAACTGCAACACCCCACTGACCTGGTCCTGACCGCTGGTCAACAACCGCCGGCCTTCATCGAGACTGCTCAACGCGGCACGGGCGTATTCGAGAAAGCCCTCCCCTTCGGCCGTCAGGCGCAGGCTGCGGGTGGAACGGGCCAACAGCCGCGCGCCGAGGTGCTGCTCGATGCGTTTCAACGCGGCACTGGCCACCGCCGCCGACAGGTCCATGACCCTGGCCGCAGCCGAAAGGCTGCCCAGGTCTGCCGCCCGGACAAACAATTGCAAGTCATCGAAGCGAAGCATGATGGCCCCATTATCAAAAAATTATTGAAAGAGCCTGTTCTTTTAGCCGGTTTTATCTCGGTGATAAATAGCTAAACATGGCCTCCATCGAACTCATCTCACGGAGCCGCTTCATGAAAGCCATCGCCTACTACCACTCGTTGCCCATCACCGATCCACAATCGCTCCAGGACGTCGAGCTGCCGGAACCGGTCGCCGGCCCCAGGGACCTGCTGGTGGAGGTCAAGGCCATCTCGGTCAACCCGGTGGACACCAAGGTCCGTCAGAACGTCCAACCCGAAGGCGGTGCAGCCAAGGTGCTGGGCTGGGACGTAGCCGGCGTGGTCAAGGCGGTGGGCAACGAGGTCACGCTGTTCAAGGCCGGGGACAAGGTGTTCTACGCCGGCTCCATCGCCCGGGCCGGCGGTAACAGTGAATTGCACGTGGTGGATGAGCGCATCGTCGGCCACATGCCCAAGACCCTTGGTTTCGCCGAAGCAGCAGCACTGCCGCTGACAGCGATCACCGCCTGGGAATTGTTGTTCGAGCGCCTGCAAATCCAGGAAGGCCAGGGCGACCAGGGCCAGAGCCTGTTGATCGTCGGCGCTGCGGGAGGCGTGGGTTCGATCCTGACGCAACTGGCCAGCCAACTCACCGGGTTGAAGGTAATTGGCACCGCGTCCCGCGCGCAGACCCAGGATTGGGTGCGCAGCCTGGGTGCCGACCTGGTGATCGACCACAGCCAGCCACTGAGCAAGGTATTGAAAGAAGCGGGTCAGCCCCAGGTGACTCACGTCGCCAGCCTGACCCAGACCGACCAGCATCTGGATGAGCTCGTCGAAGCCCTTGCGCCCCAGGGCAAACTGGCGCTGATCGACGATCCCAAGACACTGGACGTGACCAAGCTCAAGCGCAAGAGCCTGTCGTTGCATTGGGAGTTCATGTACACCCGCTCATTGTTCGAGACGCCCGACATGCTTGAACAGCACAAACTGCTCAACCGCGTGGCCGCCCTGATCGATGCCGGCACGCTGAAGACCACCGTCGGCGAACATTTCGGCACCATCAACGCCGAGAACCTGCGCCGGGCCCATGCGCTGCTGGAGAGCGGGAAGTCCAAGGGCAAGATTGTGCTTGAGGGCTTCTGACCAGCGATGAGAGCCAGACGCTTGTGAGAGCAAAACTGGCTCGCGATAGAGGTGGCGCGGTTCTCTATAGGACCGCGTCATCGTTTATCGCTCCTACAAGAAAAATCCCGTGCCGTCAGTCTGAGAATTGACTCTTGTCACAATTGCGATCGCATTCGGGTCTACACTCGAGGCCTTTGCAACGTAATCTTTTCGTGAGGAGGTCAGCAATGAAGATCCTGATAAAAGAAGTGGCAAAATCCCAATGGCAAGTGCGTCTTGACCAGCACGTCGTCACCTTCCGTACCGAGGCCGAAGCCCAGGCTTTCGCCACCACCTTGCAAGCGCGGATCCACGCGCCCCATCATTTCCCCGAACAACAACAGCAGCGCGCGGCCGGCTGAATCAGCCCTCGCGACTGGCCTGGGCCAATGCCCGGGCATTTTGCAGGCGACGGGTCAGCATCGCCGCACTCACCACCAACAGCCCGCAAAGGCTGATGACCAGCGCCATCGGCACGGCGGTGCCGTCATGCAGCGCCGCCACCAACGCCGCCGCCCCGGCCGCCACGGAAAACTGCAGACATCCCAGCATCGCCGAAGCGCTACCGGCCCGGGCACCCTGGCCACTCATGGCGCAAGCCGACGCGTTCGGAAGGATGCAACCCAGGCTGGCGATGCAGATGAACAGCGGGATTAGCAGCGGCCACAACTGCACAGGTTGCAACGCACTGACGGCCAACAGGCTCAGCCCGGCGCCCAGGTAGACCCATACCGCGCGGGTCAGCAGGAACGCCGGGCCGCGCTTGGACAGCAGCCGGGCGTTGACCTGGGCAACCAGGATGAAGCCCGCCGCGTTGGTACCGAACAGCCAGCCGAAATGCTCGGCCGGTACACCATAGAGCTTGATGAAGACGAAAGGCGAACCGGCGATGTAGGCAAACATCCCAGCGATAGCGATGCCTCCCGTCAGCGCATGGCCGAGGTAGACGGTGTCGGTCAATAACCGGCCATATTGGCGCAATGCCCCCGACAAGGGTTGCCGAGGTACATAGTCCGGCAAGCTTTCCGGCAGCCACAAGGCCACCGCCGTCGACGCCAATGCGCTGAACACGGTCAGGGCAATGAAGATTGACTGCCAGCCATGCAGGTTCACCAGCAACCCGCCCAGCATCGGCGCGAGAATCGGCGCCAGGCCCATCACCAGCATCAACTGCGAAAACACCTTGGCCGAACCCACCGCGTCGCATTTATCACTGACCACCGCCCGGGAAATCACCATCCCGGCGCATCCGCCCAGGGCCTGGATGAAGCGGGCGCCGATCAGCCATTCCAGGCTCGGCGCATAGGCGCAGGCCAGTGAGGCCAGGGTGAACAAGCCGACGCCCGTCAGCAGCGGAATGCGCCGCCCGAACCGATCCGCCACCGGCCCGTAGGCCAGTTGCCCGATGGATAAGCCGAGGAAGTAAGCCGCCAGGGTCAGTTGGATGTGCTTTTCGTCAGTACCGAAGGCCGAGGCCATCGCCGGAAAGGCCGGCAGGTAGAAGTCGATCGCCAAGGGACCGAAAGCGCTCAAGGCGCCAAGAATCAGAATGGTACGGAGGTTCATCGGGCGTCCAGCTCAGGCGTCGTTCGACAGCCCGACAGTCTAGCCGGGCCGGGCGCTCTTGAACATTCCGATAGGTCGCTAACGATTAAAATATTTCAAGCGACACTGACCTCATAGCCCTCCTCCTTGATGGCTGCGATCACGGCATCGGCCGGCAACGAACTCTGGACCTGGACGGTCCTGGTGCCCAGGTCGACGTGCACATCGGCCGCCGGATCCTTGGCCTGGACCGCCTGGGTGATGGCCTTGACGCAGTGACCACAGGACATTCCCTGAACATTGAAAGTTTGCATGAGATGACTCCTTTGGTTGAGGTTGTCGATAGCTTCAAGCTTGCCATCATGGCAAGGTCAAGTTCTGACAAAAACTGCCGGGCTGGCAATCGGCATCGCGCTCAGCCAAGCTGCACACATCAAGGATTTCACACCGGAGGTTCAGCCATGCGCTGGTCAGCGTTCAGCCTGTTTTGCATGCTCGGTTTTTCAGCGGTGGCGCCCCAGGCATCGGCCACCGGCGAAGACTACGGCGTGCTGATCATTTCTCGCGAGCGCCTGGAAGTGGCGACCTCATGCGAAATCGGCATCTACATCCAGGATCAGCTCTCGGCCAGGCTGTTCCAGGAGCAGAGCACCTCGTTCAATTTGCCACCGGGTCAATTCTCCTTGCGCCTGAAGTTGCTGCCAGGGCAGGTTCCGGGTTGCAACCCGGGCATGCTCGCACCGGGGTCGCAGAACATCACCCTCAAGGCCGGCGATATCTTGAAATTCCGCATTGCCATGAACGATGACGGCATGTACCTCAAGCCGACTGGGCTGGGTTACTGACACGCCACTCATCTTAGTGGTTGCGAGCCCCTGTGGGAGCGAGCTTGCTCGCGATGACGGCCTAACATCAACATTGATGTCGACTGACCTACCGCTATCGCGAGCAAGCTCGCTCCCACAGGGAATTGGCGCTTGACCTTGCCAGCATGGCAAGGTTGATCCTGTAGTCATTCACTACAGGGAGCCTGACCGATGTCCGAATCCACCACGTTCGATCTACCGATTGCCGGCATGACCTGCGCCAGTTGCGCCGGGCGGGTCGAGCGGGCCTTGAGCAAAGTCACCGGGGCCAGCGCCGTCAGCGTCAACCTGGCTACTGAAGTGGCGCGCGTGCAGGCCCCCGGAGACAGCCTGCCAGCCTTGATGCAGGCCGTCGAACAGGCGGGCTATAGCGTCCCCGTGCAAACCCTGGAGTTGAACATCGAAGGGATGACCTGCGCCTCCTGTGTCGGTCGGGTCGAACGGGCCCTGGGCAAGGTCGACGGCGTGAACAGTGTCAGCGTCAACCTTGCCAACGAGCGCGCCCACCTCGAACTGCTCGGCCAGGTGAATCCACAAACCCTGATCGATGCAGTCAAGCGTGCAGGTTATGACGCCACTGTCTGGCAGGCCGAGCAGCCCGCTGACACGCAGGTCAATCGCCTGAACCGTGAACGCCTGATACTGGTGCTGGCGATCCTGCTGTCCGTGCCGCTGGTGTTACCCATGTTGCTGCAGCCGTTCGGCGTGCATTGGATGCTCCCGGCCTGGGTGCAGTTCGCCCTGGCGACACCGGTGCAATTCATCTTCGGTGCACGCTTTTACGTCGCCGCCTTCAAGGCCGTGCGTGCCGGTGCCGGGAACATGGACCTGCTGGTCGCACTGGGCACCAGCGCCGGCTACGGCTTGAGCCTTTATGAATGGGTGATCGCCCCTCCCGGCAGTATGCCGCACCTGTATTTCGAGGCCTCGGCCGTAGTGATTGCCCTGGTCTTGCTGGGCAAATACCTGGAAAGCCGCGCCAAACGCCAGACCGCCAGTGCC
Source organism: Pseudomonas sp. DF11 (assembly GCF_058148565.1). Classification (NCBI taxonomy): domain Bacteria; kingdom Pseudomonadati; phylum Pseudomonadota; class Gammaproteobacteria; order Pseudomonadales; family Pseudomonadaceae; genus Pseudomonas; species Pseudomonas sp. DF11. The sequence continues at coordinate 563,639 of NZ_JBYVYN010000004.1, read as the reverse complement.
ATCCGCGCCCTCGAAGCCTTGCGACCGGAGCGGGCGATCCAGGTGATCGATGGCCAGGAGCGGGACGTTGCCATCAGCGCCCTGCGCTTGAATGACCTGGTCCTGGTCAAGCCCGGCGAACGCTTCCCGGTGGACGGCGAAGTGCTGGAAGGCCAGAGCCACGCCGACGAAGCGCTGATCAGCGGCGAGAGCCTGCCGGTCCCCAAACAACCCGGCGACAAAGTCACCGGCGGCGCCATCAACGGCGAAGGCCGGCTGCTGGTACGTACGCAAGCCCTGGGCACCGAAACCGTCCTGGCGCGCATCATCCGCCTGGTGGAAGACGCCCAGGCGGCCAAGGCCCCGATCCAGAAACTGGTGGATAAAGTCAGCCAGGTTTTCGTTCCGGTCGTGCTGCTGCTGGCCCTGGCGACGTTGATCGGCTGGTGGCTGTACGGCGCGCCACTGGAAACCGCGCTGATCAACGCCGTCGCCGTGCTGGTGATCGCCTGCCCCTGCGCCCTGGGCCTGGCGACGCCCACGGCGATCATGGCCGGCACCGGCGTGGCCGCGCGCCACGGGATCCTGATCAAGGACGCCGAGGCCCTGGAACGCGCCCATGAGGTCAAGACCGTAGTGTTCGACAAGACCGGCACCCTGACCTCTGGTACACCGCGCATCGCCCACTTGACGGCCCTGGAGGGAGATGAAGACGCGCTGCTGAAAATGGCCGGCGCGCTGCAACGCGGCAGTGAGCACCCCCTCGCCAAGGCAGTATTGGACACCTGCGCCGAGCGCGGCCTGGACGTGCCGGATATCAGCGACAGCCAGGCCCTGGCCGGACGCGGTATCGCCGGTAGCCTCGACGGGCGTCGCCTGGCCCTGGGCAATCGGCGCCTGCTGGACGAACTGGGCCTGCATCCCGGCTCGCTGGCCGAATCGGCCCAGGCTTGGGAAACCGAAGGCCGCACGTTGTCCTGGCTGATCGAACAAGGCGCGGCGCCTCGGGTGCTGGGCCTGTTCGCCTTCGGTGACACCCTCAAGCCCGGCGCCCTCGCCGCCGTACAAGCCTTGAATGAACAGCACATCGCCAGCCACCTGCTCACCGGCGACAACCAGGGCAGCGCCCGGGTGGTAGCCCAGGCACTGGGGATCTCCAATGTCCATGCCGAGGTATTGCCTGCGGATAAATCCGCCATCGTCCAGCAATTGAAGCGCGATTCGGTGGTGGCGATGGTGGGCGACGGCATCAACGACGCCCCAGCCCTGGCCGCCGCCGACATCGGCATTGCCATGGGCGGCGGCACCGACGTGGCGATGCATGCCGCGGGTATCACCCTCATGCGCGGTGATCCGCGACTGGTGCCGGCGGCGCTGGACATCAGCCGCAAGACCTACGCCAAGATCCGCCAAAACCTGTTCTGGGCGTTCGTTTATAACCTGATCGGTATTCCCCTGGCGGCGTTCGGTTTGCTCAACCCGGTGCTGGCCGGCGCGGCCATGGCCCTGTCGAGCGTCAGCGTGGTGAGCAATGCGTTACTGTTGAAGTTCTGGACACCCAAGCACCTGGAGGACAAGCGATGAACATCGGCCAAGCGGCCCGCCAGAGCGGCCTGAGCGCGAAGATGATCCGTTATTACGAATCCATCGGCCTGCTCAAGGCCGCCCATCGCACCGACAGCGGCTACCGCATCTATGGCACCGACGACCTGCACACCCTGGCGTTCATCAAGCGCTCCCGGGACTTGGGGTTTTCCCTGGAAGAGGTCGGCAAACTGCTGACCCTCTGGCAAGACCGCCAACGCGCCAGCGCCGACGTCAAGGCCCTGGCCCGGCAACACATCGACGAACTGAACCAGAAAATCCGCGAACTGGCCGAACTGCGCGACACCTTGCAAGACCTGGTAGAGCACTGCCACGGCGACCACCGTCCGGATTGCCCGATCCTCAAGGAACTGGCGTCGGGGTGTTGCAAGAATTGATGCCCACCGCCAATCCCCCTGTGGGGATCAGTGGTGAACTTAAATCCCGGGCCCCTCACACAGGGGGTTTACGGTGGGGTTGAGAGTTTCGGTAGACACAAAAAACCCGGCCATCGGCCGAATGCTGTTCACTTAAGAAGGTAGATGAACCTGTGGCGAGGGGATTTATCCCCGTTGGGCTGCGCAGCAGCCCTGCCCCCCGGTCGCCGCAGGGGCCAGGTGAATCGCATTCAAGCTTTTGGGGCTGCTACGCAGCCCAGCGGGGATAAATCCCCTCGCCACAATGAATCAGGCACGCCTTAAGTGAACAGCATTGCGGCCATGGCCGGGTCAACCGATCACTGCATCCAGGGCGGAGGCGGTTCTTCGGTCTTGCCGGGTGGAGCGTCGTCAGCGGCGCGAACGGCCTGGCGGCGTTCCTCGTCCAGGCGGGCGGCCTCGATCTCGCGCATGATCCCGCCAACGTCCGCCAGTTCCTCCGGTTCGTCGAACTCGCCGGTCAACACGCTGGCCGGATGCAGGGTGCCGGCTTCGTACAGCGCCCACATCTCCTTCGCGTACTTGGTGCGCTTGAGCTCCGGGGCAAACCGGCCGAAGTACGACGCCATGTTGCCTACGTCCCGCTCCAGCATGCTGAAGGCATGGTTGTTACCGGCGGCGTCCACCGCTTGCGGCAGGTCGATGATCACAGGTCCCGTCGGCGTGAGCAGGACGTTGAACTCCGACAGGTCGCCGTGCACCAGACCGGTACACAACATCAGCACGATCTGGGAAATCAGATAGGCGTGATACTCACGGGCCTGGTCCGGCTCCAGCACCACATCGTTCAGGCGCGGCGCGGCATCGCCATACTCGTCGGCCACCAGTTCCATCAGCAGCACGCCTTCAAGGAAGTCGTACGGCTTGGGCACGCGTACACCGGCACTAGCCAAGCGGAACAGCGCCGCCACTTCGGCGTTCTGCCAGGCGTCTTCGGTTTCCTTGCGCCCGAACTTCGAGCCCTTGGCCATGGCCCGGGCCTGGCGGCTATTGCGGACCTTGCGGCCTTCCTGATACTCGGCCGCCTGACGAAAACTTCGCTTGTTCGCCTCCTTGTAGACCTTCGCGCAACGTAGCTCGTTACCGCAGCGCACCACATAAACAGCTGCTTCTTTACCACTCATGAGTGGGCGCAGCACCTCGTCGACCAGACCGTCCTCGATCAGGGGTTCAATGCGTTTTGGAGTCTTCATCAGCTTTTATTGTGGGTCCTTTATTACCAAACACGCGAATGACAGTCGTTATACGGCAATCCTTCCTCCACGGGGAGGGGTTGCCGACCTATGAACCTGCAATGCACACAATGTGCCGGATTAATCGACCGAGCCGAATCATAGCCGAGACCGGACTTGGCGTTGCCCATTGAATGCACGGGTATTTGCGACAAGAGCTGACAGCCGTGCCTACCGTCGGTTGTAGGCAGTGCGACGACTCAATGCTTGAACAGTTCCCCCGGCGTAAAGCCGAACATTCCCTTGAACGCGGCAATGAACGCCGATGTTGAGTCATACCCACAGGACAACGCGGCGCTGGTGACGCTGTCGCCTTTCTCCAGCGATCCCAGGGACGACAACAAGCGCATGCGTTGGCGCCAGGCGCGAAAGCTCAGGCCGGTCTCGCGCTGGAACAGGCGCATCAGGGTCTTTTCCGACGTACCCAAGCGTTCGGCCCAGGCTTGCAGGGTGACGTTCTGCTCCGGCTGCTCGATCAACTCGTTACATAATCCCAGCAAACGGGCATGTCTAGGCAGCGGCAGGGAGAAGCCCACTTCCGGCAGGGTTGCCAGTTGATCCAGCAACACCTGCACCAGCCGTTCTTCCTGGGTATCGCCCTGCGGGTAATCGACCGGAAGCTGGCAGAACACCTTGATCAACTCACGGGCCAGTGGCGTGACTTCCAGCACCCGACAGCGTTCATCGGCCCATGGGCAGGCGTGGCGATGCACATATAGGCTGCGCATTTCCGCCCGGGTGGAGGTGACGACATGGTGCTCCAGGTCGGCCGGGATCCAGATGCCCCGTTGTGGCGGGGCAAAGAAGCTGCCCGCGGCGGTGTGTACACCGAGGACGCCGCTGATGGCGTAGGAGAACTGCACCCAGTCATGCCGATGGGCTTGCGTCCAGGAACCGGCGCTCAAGCTTTCGACACGGGCATAAAGCGGCCTGGGCAATTGCACCAGGTCGGGAATGCGGCGTTCGAGCTGTTGGTGTCCGTTAGGCGGCATTGATTGGCCTTATGTCGCAAGACGACTAGTAGGGACGACGTTAGGCTAAGTCGACTCTTCTTACAACTTGCGGTGCCCTATGCACATCTTCAGACACCTCAAACGCATGGCGACCGACTGGTTCCTGTGCGGCATGTTGCTCGCCACGCTGCTGGCGTACTTCTTTCCTACCTTTGGCGCCACGGGCGGGGCCATGCATGCCGAATGGGTGGTCAACATCGGCATCTTCGTGGTGTTCTTCCTGCATGGGGTCAACCTGTCCGGCGAACAGATCCGCCACGGCTTGAAGAACATCCGGCTGCACGTGATGGTGCAGGGCTTCACGTTTGGCGTATTTCCGTTGCTCTGGCTGCTCAGCAACTGGCTAGTGGGCAGTCATGTGCCAGCGCTGCTGATGCTGGGGTTCTTCTACTTGTGCGCCCTGCCCTCGACCATTTCTTCCTCGGTGGCCCTGACCGGCAGTGCCGGTGGTAATGTGCCGGCGGCGATTCTCAATGCGAGCCTGTCCAGTGTAATGGGGGTTGTCCTGACGCCATTGCTGGTCAGTTTCGTGGTCGGCAGCGGTGCCGGTGGCATCGACCTGGGTTCGACCTTGCTCGACCTGTGCATGATGTTGCTGCTGCCGCTGGTGCTGGGGCAGTTCCTGCGGCGTTGGCTGGCCGGTTTTTTCGGTCGGTACAAACGCTACACCAGCGTCATCGACAAGCTGGTGATCCTGTTGCTGGTCTACGCGGCGTTCTGCAACTCGATGGTGTCGGGGATCTGGCAGCAGCAGGGCCACGGCGTGTTGCTCAGCGCCGTGATTGGCAGTGCCGTGTTGCTGGCAATCATCTTGTGGGCGACCACCCGCACCGCCCGAGCCCTGGGATTCAACAGTGCCGATGAAGTTGCCGCCGTGTTCTGTGCCAGCAAGAAATCCCTCGCCGCCGGGGTGCCGATGGCGGCGTTGATTTTCGGCAACCATCCCGGCCTGGGGCTGATCCTGCTGCCGATCATGATCTATCACCCGCTGCAGTTGATCGTCTGCTCGATCCTGGCCGAGCGCTACGCCAGCCGTCACCGGGAACTGGCGTCTGGCCAGAACGGCGCCCTCCTCAACGCTCGATAATCGCCGTCACGCCCTGGCCGGCGGCGGCGCAGATGGAAATCAACCCGCGACCTCGCCCTGCCGCATCCAGCAACTTGGCGAGGTTGGCGACAATTCGCCCGCCCGTGGCGGCAAACGGGTGCCCGGCGGCCAGGGAACTGCCCTTGACGTTCAACCGGCTGCGGTCGATGGCCCCCAGCGGCGCGTCGAGGCCCAGGCGGGTCCTGCAGTAGTCCGGGTCCTCCCAGGCCTTCAGCGTGCATAACACTTGGGCGGCGAACGCTTCGTGGATTTCGTAGTAATCGAAGTCCTGCAAGGTCAAGCCGTTGCGTGCGAGCAAGCGCGGCACGGCATAGACCGGAGCCATCAGCAGCCCTTCGGCGCCATTGACGAAATCCACCGCCGCCGTTTCACCGTCGCGCAGGTAGGCCAGGATCGGCAAGCCCCGGGCCTTGGCCCACTCTTCACTGCCCAACAGCACCAACGAGGCGCCATCGGTCAGTGGCGTGGAATTGCCCGGGGTCAACGTGCCCTTGGCGCTTTTTTCGAAAGCGGGCTTGAGGGAGGCGAGTTTTTCCAGGGTCAGGTCCGGGCGCAGGTTGTTGTCCCGGGTCAGGCCAAGAAACGGTGTCATCAGATCGTTCTGCCAGCCTTCGGCGTAGGACGCAGCCAATTTCTGATGGCTTTCCAAGGCCAACTGGTCTTGCGCTTCCCGGGGGATCTGCCAGGTTTGGGCCATCAATTCGCAGTGCTCGCCCATGCTCAGCCCGGTGCGCGGCTCGTTGATGCGCGGTAAGTCCGGCAGCAAGTGTTGGGGGCGCAATTGCAGGAATACTTTGATTTTCTCGGCGGTGGTCTTGGCGCGATTGGCTTGCAGCAAGATCCTGCGCAACCCTTCATTGACCGCGATCGGCGCATCCGACGTGGTGTCGACGCCGCCGGCAATGCCGCTGTCGATCTGGCCCAGAGCGATTTTGTTGGCCACCAGCAGCACCGTCTCCAGCCCGGTGCCACAGGCCTGTTGGACGTCATAGGCCGGCGTCATCGGTGACAGCCGCGAACCGAGCACGCACTCGCGGGTCATGTTCATATCCCGGGAGTGCTTGAGCACCGCCCCGGCGGCCACTTCGCCGATGTGCAAGCCATGCAGGTTGTAGCGCTCGATCAGCCCCTCGAGGGCAGCCGTCAACATCGCTTTGTTGCTGGCGGTGGCATAGGGCCCGTTGGAGCGGGCGAAAGGAATGCGGTTACCACCAATGATCGCGACGCGGCGTAGCTGTGCCATGAAGAACTCCCCGTGTAAGTCTGAAGGCGCCAAAGGGCCTGAAAAAGACACTGTTCCTGCCCAAGCTTAGGCTTTATCTGGCCGATCGAACGACTGATTGCCAATCATGGTCCACACTTGGAACCTCATCAGCCGGAGTGTGTTCCATGTCTGACCGTTATATCGACTTCGCCAATTCGCCCATTGGCCGGCGCATGGTCGAGTCCCTCGGCCTGCCATCGCCGGTACGCCTGGAACGCTGGCACGCCGGGCGGCTGCGGCCGATCGAAGGCGCATTGCTGCTAGGCGGCGGGCCGTTGACCGAACAGATCGGCACGTTTGCCAAGCGCTTGACCGATGCCATTTTCATCTATGGCGGCGAGCCGACCCTGGCCACCGAGTGGATCCCCGGCCACGGCCCGAAAATCAAGGCAGTGGTGTACGACGCCAGCCATTTGGCGCAGGTTGACCAGCTCAAGCAGCTACGGGAATTTTTCCAGCCGCTGATGAAAAACCTCGACCACAGCGCCCATGTCGTCATCCTCGGTCGCGCGCCAGAGCATCTTGCCGATCCGTTCGCCGCTAGTGCCCAGCGGGCGTTGGAGGGTTTCAGCCGTTCCCTGGCCAAAGAGCTGCGCCACGGTGGGACGCTGCAACTGCTGTACGTCGGCGACGGCGCCGAAGCCCAGTTGGAAGGCGCATTGCGGTTTTTCCTGTCGCCCAAGAGCGCCTTCATCTCCGGGCAGGTCATTCGCCTCAACGCCTGTGACACCCAGGTCCAGGACTGGACCCGGCCGCTGACCGGGCTCAAGGCACTGGTCACCGGTGCCGCCCGCGGAATCGGCGCTTCCATCGCCGAAACCCTGGCTCGCGATGGCGCCGACGTGATCCTGTTGGACGTGCCGCAGGCCAAGACCGACCTCGACGCCCTGGCCGCACGCTTGAACGGGCGCAGCGTAACGCTGGATATCTGCGCCGAAGACGCCGCCGCACAACTGATCGAGCACCTCCCCGACGGCGTCGATATCGTGGTGCATAACGCTGGCATCACCCGGGACAAGACCCTCGCCAACATGACCCCGGAATTCTGGGACGCGGTGCTGGCCGTCAACCTCAATGCCCCGCAAGTGCTGACCAAGGCCCTGCTCGACAGCGGCACCCTGCGCGACAACGGCCGGGTCGTTCTGCTGGCATCCATCAGCGGTATTGCCGGCAACCGTGGGCAAACCAACTATGCGGCGAGCAAGGCCGGGCTGATCGGCCTGGCCCAGGCCTGGGCGCCGCTGCTGCAACCACGGGGCATCAGCATCAATGCCGTGGCGCCGGGTTTCATTGAAACGCGCATGACCGCCGAGATTCCCTTCGCCTTGCGCGAAGCCGGGCGGCGCATGAGTTCCCTGGGCCAGGGCGGCCTGCCCCAGGATGTCGCCGAAGCCGTGGCATGGCTGGCACAACCGGGCACGGGGGCCGTGACCGGACAGGCCCTGCGGGTATGCGGGCAAAGCCTTTTGGGAGCATGAGCATGACGATCCAATGGCATGAGGTCAGCAGCCCGCCGTCCATGTCCGGGCTGTATTCGAAAGCCGCGACACGGCGCAAAGTCACTGGAACGACCTTGCCCGAGGAAGGCCTGCGGCAAGTGCTTCAGGTCGATCCACAACGCCTGGCCGCCTATCGTAAGGTCTGCGGCTTCACCGACAACGGGCTGCTGCCGCCAACCTATCCCCACGTTTTGGCGTTCCCCCTGCAAATGCAACTGCTCACCGCCCGCAACTTTCCGTTCCCGCTGCTGGGGCTGATTCACTTGAGCAATCGCATTCGGGTATTGCGGCCCATGGGTGGGGTCGGCCAGGTACGGGCCAGCGTCAATGTCGAGAATCTGCTGGCCCACGCCAAGGGCGCAGTGTTCGACCTGGTGACCCGCCTCGATGATCAACTGGGACCACTGTGGGAGGCCCGCAGCCAGATGCTTTGCAAAGGTGTCCAGCTCGACGGAGCACTTGTGGAGGATTCACCGCAGGCCAGTCTGCCCTTGATCGAAGTCGCCCGCTGGACGGCACCGGCAGACATCGGCCGGCAATATGCCAAGGTGTCCGGCGACTACAACCCGATCCACCTGAGCGGCCTCAGCGCCCGCTTGTTCGGCTTCCCCACTGCCATCGCCCATGGCCTGTGGAACAAGGCCAGGACCCTGGCGGCATTGGACGACCATCTGCCCGAGGCCAACATCGAGATCGACGTGACCTTCAAGAAACCGGTGCGCCTGCCCAGCGAGGTGACGCTGCTGGCGAGTGCGGCGGGCTCCAGTGGGCAACTGCAACTGATGGGGGCTGGGGGGTTGGAGCATATGGTAGGAGAGTGGCGGCCGGTGGCCTGAGCAAGTCGATGGTGTTCACCGTAAATCCCTGTGGGAGCGGGCTTGCTCGCGAAAGCGGTGGGTCAGTCTGCATCAATGTTGACTGTTCGGCCGTCTTCGCGAGCAAGCCCGCTCCCACAGTTTGTTCCGGTCCGGGGTGTTCACAGAGCTGGTGTCCGCCACAAAATCCTTGTGGGAGCGAGCCTGCTCGCGATAGCGGCGGGGCTACTGGCGTCCATCTTGAATGCACCCTGGTCAGCGCGGTGGATAGTTGGCCAGGATCCGCCCCACTGTCTCGCGCACGGCCGTGTTGCGGTCCGTCGGGTTGGGGGAGTTGCTGAGCAGTTGTTCGTCACTGCCACGCCACACCAGCTTGCCGTCCTTGCCATCGAGCAGGTCGATCTGCACGGTGGCGACCTTGTAGCTGATGTTGCGGGTTTCGTTGTACATCGGCCCACCCCAATAGCCGTTCCAAGGGCCGCCCCAACCGCCGCCATAGTTGGTCGTGACCTGCTGCTGGCGATCCTCGACGATCAAATAGGTCTGGACCAGCACATCGCCGCGTCCGCCAGCCGCAGCCGGGCGCAGGCCGCGTTGATCGAGTTGATCGGCAACCGCCTGGCGGATTCGCTGCTCGGTCAGGTCGCTCTTGATGCGTGGATCATCAGGGCGATATTGCAGCGCCGGCTCTTTCCAGCTCCAACTGCGATACGCCGCGAAATCGCGGCTGGTGTCGAAGTCATGGTTGACCTGGTTAGAGGCACAAGCGCCCAACAGCAGGGTGAGGGCCAGTAGAGCAAGACGGCGAAACATGGTTTTTCTCCGTTGAGCAATCAACTTGGGGGATACGCCGACAGGGCTTTTTCCACCGCTTCGCGAATGGCGTCGGTGCGCTCGCTCTGGTTGCCACGCTGACCGGTCTCGGCGCTGGCACTCCACACCGGTTGCCCGGTGCGGGCATCGAACAAGTCCACCCGAACCACCACGACCTGCTCCTGATATGTGCGCACCATCGGCACCGGATGGTACACGCCATACCCCGGGCCATAGCGGTCATAACGGTTATAGCCGCCGTAGTAACCGGCATCGTAGTCGTCCCGGACCTGGCGTACGCGGGTCTCCAGGCGCAGGTCGGCGCTGACGAACAAATCGGCGGGCCGGTTGTCATGCAGCGGGCGCAGGCCACGCTGGTCCAGGGCATTGCTCACCGCTTCGGCCACCTGGGCCGAATCCGCCCAGGCGGTACCCGAGGGCAGGCGTCCGTCGCGCCAGGCCCAACTGCGATAGCGCCCATAATCGCGGGGCGGCGCCGGGTAGGCGCTGCGGTCGAACACCGTGGCGGCCTCGGGCGGCGCCGGCGGCAGCGGGTTGGAAGTGGCGACATAGGGATTGCTGCCCTGGCAGGCCACCAGCCCCAGGCACAGCACCAACAACCCTGAACGACCTTTCATTTCGCTCTCCGATTGCCCCCTCCGATCAGAGGGGACGGCAGATCCAGTGCAGGTAACGCCCCAACCCGGCAAACGCCGGATGGCGACGGTGGGCCAGTTCCATTTCCAGCAACTGCGCAAGCTCCACGCGGCCCTGGAATTCCACCGGCATGTAGTCATGGAAAACCCGCACGCCACTCTGGCTTTCGACCTGCCACAGGCCTTCAAGTTGCGCCGCCAATGCTCGCGGATCAAGGGGTTGTTGCGGCGTCAGGCTCTGTTTTTCGCCGGCCATGTCGTTCTTGCGCAACTTGCGGAAATGTCCCTTGAGCAGATTGCGATAGACCAGCGCGTCGCGGTTGTAGAACGCCAGGGACAGCCAACCGCCAGGCACCGTGAGTTGATGCAGCACCGGCAGGATCGCATGGGGCTCGGCCAGCCACTCCAGCACCGCGTGACACAGCACCAGGTCGTACGGTTCAGTGAGCTGGCCGAGCAGGTCCTGCCACGGCGCCTGGATGAACGTGGCGCTCTGGCCCGCATCGGCAAAGCGCTGGCGGGCGCCTTCGAGCATGGGCTCGGCCGGCTCGGCCAGGGTCACCTGGTGGCCACGCTCGGCCAGCCACAACGACATATGGCCCAGGCCAGCGCCGATATCCAGCACCCGCAGCGGACGCTGGGGCAAGGTTTCCAGCAGATCGGCCTGAAGCACCGCCAGGCGGATCGCGCCCTTGGCCCCACCATAGATTTTTTCCGCAAAGCGCGTGGCGAGTTGATCGAAATGCCGGTCGCTCATTGGCCGAACCGCCGCTCGCTGTCGGCCAGTTTGCTGCGCACCACGGCGTCCATGTCCAGGCCCAGCTCGCTGCACAGCAGCAACAGGTACAACACGATGTCACCGACCTCCTGCCCGGCGTGGGCCAATTTGTCCGCCGGCAACTGGCGCGACTGGTCCTCGGTCAGCCACTGGAAAATCTCAACCAGCTCGGCCATTTCCACGCTGGCGGCCATGGCGAGGTTTTTCGGGCTGTGGAATTGCCGCCAGTCGTTACGATCACGAATGGCATGCAGGCGTTCGGTCAGTTCAACAAGGTTCATCGGGTTCTCCTGAATGCGCATAGCTTCAGGGGGATGACCGGGGAAGGCAAGAGTCTCGGTAGGAAGCGACGGTTTACCCCATAATCGAACCAACTCGGCCGCCACAGCTCCTACAATCAGGAGCCAACGGCTCAGCTCAAACTCCCTCCCATCAGGATGCACATATGCAGGTAGAAAGCTTTTTCGAATGGCTCGGCCAGGCGCTCGGTTCGGTGATCCGGTTCATCGTCGACCTGCTCAGCGGTCTCTTCAACACCCTGGCCAATGCCGGCGGCAACTTCGTCGATGGGCTGTCACACACCCTGGGCATGGACACCTCGATCATCAGCATCATCGCGCTGATCCTCGGGCTGATGCTGCTGTACTCGGCCATCCGCGCTTTCATGCGGGCCTCGATCGTCATGGGCATCATCTGGCTGGTGCTGGGGTTGTGGCTGTTGAGTTGGATCATTCACTAAAAGCATCCACCGATCCCAATCCGGGTACCACCTTGTGGCGAGGGGATTTATCCCCGCTCGGCTGCGCAGCAGTCGCAGACCGGACGGTACGGTTCAACTGGTGCACCGCAGCGCCTGACTTTGGGGCTGCTGTGCAGCCCAGCGGGGATAAATTCCCTCGCCCCAATGAGTTCGCGTTACGCAAAGAACCATCAGACCATAACCCGCTACAATCGCGCTCCATCAAGGAGCCCGCATGTCCAACCTGATCACCGACTGGCGCGACCGCCTGACCCATCGTCGGGTCTGGGCGCTGGCTGCGCCGATGATTCTCTCCAACATTTCCGTGCCGCTGGTGGCGCTGGTGGACAGCACCGTCATCGGCCATTTGCCCCATGCTCATCAATTGGGCGCGGTGGCGGTCGGGGCGAGTCTGTATACGGTGTTGGCCTGGGCCATGGGTTTCTTGCGCATGGGCACCACCGGGTTCGCCGCCCAGGCTGCCGGGCGTGGTGACGGCGCGGCATTGCGGCAAGTGTTACTCCAAGGCCTGCTGTTGGCCACGGGGCTGGCGGTGCTGCTCGGTGCCGTCGGCGTGCCGTTGAGTGACGTGGCGTTGCACTTCATGCAGCCGTCCGCCGAACTCAATCAGTTGACCCGTGACTTCTTCCACACCCGGCTCTTCGGCTTGCCGGCGGCGCTGGCCAGTTATGCGCTGGTGGGCTGGTTCCTCGGCGCCCAGAATGCCCGGGCGCCGTTGGCGATCCTGCTGGTGACCAACCTGGTCAACATTGCCCTGAACCTGTGGTTCGTGATCGGCCTGGACTGGGGCGTGACCGGTTCGGCCCGGGCCTCGGTAGTCGCCGAATGGACCGGTGCGCTGGTCGGCCTGGCCCTGGCCCGCCACACACTGCGCGCCTGGCCCGGACAGGTAGCCTGGGCCGCCCTGGGACTGTGGCAGAGCTGGCGCCCGCTGCTGGCCGTGAACCGGGACATTTTCATTCGCAGCCTGGCGCTGCAGGCGGTGTTTTTCCTCATCACCGTGCAAGGCGCGCGCCTGGGGGATGCGACCGTGGCGGCCAATGCCTTGCTGCTCAACGGCCTGTTGCTGACAGCCCATGCCCTGGACGGCCTGGCCCATGCCGTCGAAGCGCTGTGCGGCCATGCCATTGGCGCCCGCGACCGCCTGGCGCTGCGCCGCTCGCTGGTGGTGGCGTGTGGCTGGTCGCTGATTGCCAGCCTGGGCTTTGCACTGTTGTTCCTGCTCGCCGGCCACCTGTTCATCGACATGCAGACCGACATCCCCGACGTGCGCGATACCGCTTACCGCTACCTGCCTTACCTGGCGGCCCTGCCACTGATTGCGGTCTGGAGCTATTTGCTCGACGGGCTGTTCATCGGCGCCACCCGCGCCCGGGAAATGCGCAATGGCATGCTGCTGACGCTGCTGCTGGTGCTGCCAATCGCTTGGGCGCTGCAAGGGCTGGGCAACCATGGGCTGTGGATCACCTTCCTGCTGTTCATGGCCTTGCGCAGCCTGACCCTCGGCGCTTTCGCCTGGCACTTGCAGCGGCGCGACCGCTGGCTGGGCGCCTCAGCCCAGTAACCTTCAATCCTGGCTGTCCTGCCAGCGCCGTCGCAGTTGATCGAGCCGCTCACGCTGCGACCCGCCCACCAGATCCGGCACTGGCCGGGCATCGGGGTATTGCAGGCGCAGCCACAGCCAGTCATCGAGCACCGCCCGCTCCGTGAACCCCAGCGTCAGTCCCTGCTGCAAATCCTCCCAGAGCCGACGGTAATCACGTCCGGTGGCACGGGACCATTGCCAGGCGTGCCGCTCCAGCAGGCATCGTTGCAACTGGCTCTGCTGTCGGTCGCTGAGGCAGTGCTCCGTCTCCAGCGCCGCCACCGGCAGCCCCGGGTTGGACAGTTGCTGCCAACCCTGGCTGCCGATCGCCCGGTCGGCCCAGGTGCCACCAAACCAGCGCAACAGGCTGATCGGGCCCAGCCAGCAACTGAGTTCCTGAGGGTCGCAACCGTCGAAGAAATAGCTGGCAATGTGCGGGTTGTAGTAGCTCAACAAGGCTTTGTGATGCAGGCCTATCGTCACCGTCAGCATGCGCCGCAGATGCGCCAGCAATTGCCCGACGGGCGATGAGCTGACCAACAGCAGCCCCGGCCAGGAACGTGGGTCCAGGTGACAGAGGCTGGCCAGAGCAGGCGATTGACGCAGATCCACCAGCAGCGGACCGTGCTCTCGCAGCCCATGCAGCTCGGTACCTTCAAACAGGGCAAAGCACGGGGCCTTGGCGAACTGCGCATGCACAAGCCGCGCAGCTCCGGGCGCACTCGGTACATCGAGCAACAGCCATTGCGGCGTTGATCCAGACAGGGCAGCGGCACTCATCGAGCAATGCCCGCGCCACGCCCCATGAGCATACGGCAGGTGCACAGCGGTTGGGCGCATGGGCTGAAGGGCCCGCCTTCAGGCAACAGGCACAACAAGACCAGCGGCTCGGCGTCACGGATTGCAGCCAACAGGAGCGGATCGGCAACAGACTGCCCAAATGTTTCGCCTGGGGATGATTCATCCGCAACCGCCCCTGGGACAGGCACGTTCAGAAATGCACTGATCAATGGCCGATCCGGATCGCCTTCGATAAAGCTCACCAGCACCTCGGTGCCGTCACCCAGGGCGCCCGCTCCGCCCGCGACCAGTTCGGGCGCCAAGGGCAGCCAGCAATGGCTGGGGCTGGAACCTTCGCCCTGATAGACCCAGTCGAACTGCACCGCCACACGCCCTGCCCCCAACGCCGGCGGCTCGTCCACCGCCACGACCCAGCCGCGTTGCCGGCTCACCATCCGCGGTTTTGCCGGGATCTTATCCGGCACGAACAGCACGCCCCGGGGGATGGCCCTGAAATGATTGCCGTACACCCCCGCCTGCGCCCGGTGCTCGACCTTCGTCAACAGCCAGCGCCGGTTCCAACCGGCAAAAGGATGATCCGTCAGCGACAACACCTGACCACCATGCAGGTTCATCAGATCACTACGGCCCCGGGCGACCTGCTCCCCCGACACATCGGTCTGCACGCTGAAGGTCCGCACCGCGACAGTCGCCCCGTCGCCTGCGTAAACCGCTGCACCGGCGGGGGGAAAACTGTGGGCATTGTCGGCGAACACCAGACAGTGTCCGTCCCGGGTGTGTTCGAAATGAAAATGAATCCCCGCCTGGGCGCATACGCGTTGAAGAAACTGCAAGTCCGATTCCCGATACTGGGTACAGAAATCCTGCGGTGGATAATCACCACTCAAGTCCAGGCACAGGCCGCGGCCACTGATGCCATGGGCCTTGAGCACCTGGCGAATGATCTGCGGCACCGAGCGGGCGCTGAAGACCCGTTGGCTGAAGCGCTGCGCCAGACAGGCCAGCTTCGGTCCGATACGCACCCGGCAGCCGGCGCCATGAGGGTGTTGGACCAACTCATGAAGCTGCCCGTGAATGCCCCGGCCTGGCGCCCCGAAGCTCAACCAGACGCTGCGGTACAGCAGGCCCGCCAAGTCCAGGTTCGCATCGGGCAACAACAGCTGCGCTTCATAGACGAAGGGTTCGCTGATGGCTTCGCTACCCGTGAAGGCCACGACGTCAACGGGCTCGGGCAGACCGGCTATCTCCAGACGAAATGCTGGTTCGCTGGCTGGATCGGACATCGGCGTTTCTCTACAGGAGGGGCGGCCGGGGATTCTCGCCGAGAGCCATGGCCGAGTAGAGGGGCCAAGTACAAGTTAGGAAAGGGACTACACGAAATAAGGACATCGCCGGTTAAACGCACCGGAGGGAGGAAGTAGCCGTGGCGTAAACAAAAACGCCCTCCGGAACTATCCGAAAAAACCCGCAACATGCGGTGTTTTTTCTGACAGCTCCGGAGGGCGATGCCGATCAGTTAAAAGGGGGAGCCCCTCGCCACAAACTTGCCCATCAAGACGACAGGTAGGACGAACGCGTCAGCCCCAGGCGCAAGGCATCGAGGAACTGGGTACGTTCGGCGGCGCTGATACGGGCGCTGGCGCACTTGTCGCGGTAGTGAGTCATCAACTCCTCCGGCGACAGGTGCACATAGCGCAGCATGTCTTCGATGGTGTCGTGGGTTTCGATACCGGCGTGGTATACGCTGCCATCGGCGTTCTGGTAGATGTTCACCGAGTCGGTGTCACCGAACAGGTTGTGCATGTCACCGAGGATTTCCTGGTAGGCGCCCACCAGGAAGATGCCCAGCAGATAGTCTTCACCTGGATTGAGACCGTGAACCGGCAGGCTGGTCTCGATGCTCTGCTCGTCGACGTACTGCTTGATCTTGCCGTCGGAGTCGCAGGTCAGGTCTTGCAGCACGGCGCGGCGCAACGGCTCTTCGTCCAGGCGATGCAGCGGCAGGATTGGCAGCACCTGGCCGATGGCCCAGGTGTCCGGCAGGCTCTGGAAAACCGAGAAGTTGCAGATGTATTTGTCGGCCAGCTTGTCGTTGAGCTCATCCAGCACTTGCCGATGGGAACGCTGGCGGGCCTTCAACGAGTTGTGCAGGCGACGGCACACCGCGAAGTAGCACTGCTCGGCCAAGGCTTTTTCAGCCAGGGTCAACTTGCCGTCGGCATACTGGGTCGCCACGTCGCTCATGTAGTGAGTGGCGCGCCAGTAGGTCTCGGTGACCATCTCGATATCGGTCGGGCCCAGCAGGTCAACTAGCCATTGCACGGTTTCCGGCAGGCTTTCCTTGTTTTCGATCACCGGCACGTCATCGTTGTGTTTCTCGACGTCGGTCACCTGCACCACCAGCATGGCGTGGTGGGCGGTCAGCGAGCGGCCGCTTTCGGAGAAGATGTGCGGATGCGGCAAACTCTGGGCATCGCAGAACTCCTTGAGCATGCCGACCACGACCCCGGCGTAATCGTCCATGTCGTAGTTGATCGAGCTGGCATTGCGCGAGTGGGTACCGTCGTAGTCCACGCCCAGGCCGCCACCGACGTCGATGTGATCCACCGGCAGGCCGAGGTTGCGCAGTTCACCGTAGTAACGGATCGCTTCCTTGAAGCCGTGCTGGTAGTCCGCCAGGTTGGCGATCTGCGAGCCCATGTGGAAGTGCAGCAGGCGAATGCCCTGGTCCAGGCCGGCCGCGCGGAAGCGCTCGACCACCGACAGCAATTGCGCGGCAGACAAGCCGAACTTGGATTTCTCGCCACCGGTATCAGCCCACTTGCTCGACGCCAGGGACGACAGGCGCACCCGCAGGCCAACCTGTGGCTTGACCTTGAGCGCCGTGGCCTCTTCGATCACCAGGCCGACTTCGGACTCTTTCTCGATGACGATGAATACATTGTGACCAAGCTTCTGGCCCATCAGCGCCAGGCGGATGAACTCACGGTCCTTGTAGCCGTTGCAGACGATGGTACCGCCCTTCGGCGCCAGGGCCAGCACCGCCAGCAGTTCCGGCTTGGAACCGGCTTCCAGGCCGATGGAGACGTTCTGGGTGGCGATGATGTTCTCGATCACCGCTTCTTGCTGGTTGACCTTGATCGGATAGAGCGCGGTGTACTTGCTCTGGTATTCCAGGCGCGCGATGTTGCTGTCGAAGGCACCGGTAAGCTGGCGTACGCGGTCTTGCAGGATGTCGGGAAAGCGCACCAGCAAAGGCAGCGACAGGCCACTCTGGCGCAACTGATCGACTTGCTCGAACAGGTCGATGGGCGAGCTGTCGGGACCGTTCGGACGGACTTCGACGCGACCGGCTTCATTGATCGCGAAATACCCGGCCCCCCAATGGCGAATCCCGTAAACACTGCGGCTGTCCGCAACTGTCCATTGGCTGCCATCGTCTTTGCGTGTGCGTCGTACGGACATCGAAGTCCCCTATAAAGAAGTCAAAATGCACCATCCGGTCGGAGGCTGGGGCAGTCTAGAGAGTGAAAATGACGAATTGCCTGTTCGCAAGGTAGACCCTGCTCCCAGCGATGAGTTTAGAAACCCGTTCAGAACAGGCTCTGTGAAAACCATGCGGGCGACCTCGAACGTGGGTTCGGGTCAAGCCGAGGGTGGTTTTCACAGAGGCTGCTAGCCGCCGGATTTCTTTGCCTTGAACCCGTGCTTGACCAGTTCCGCCAGCAGCAGCTCGACGTGATCGCCCTGGATCTCGATGATGCCGTCTTTCAACGCGCCACCGGTGCCACAGCGTTTCTTCAGCGTGGTGGCCAGTTCCTTGAGCGCGTCTTCGGCCAACGGCACGCCGGTAATCGTGGTCACTGTCTTGCCGCCGCGGCCTTTGCTTTCACGGCGCACGCGCGCAATGCCGTCACCTTCAGGGATGGCGGTCTGTTTGCAGATGCAGGCATTCACCGGTTGACGGCAATCAGGACAATGACGACCGGCGTCGGTAGAAAATACCAGGCCGCCCAGGGCGGCGAAGGATGCGGCTTTTTTGGCCACCGGCAATCCTCTTGGGAGGACAAAGACTGGCCGAGGGGGAACGTGCCTCGACCGCGAAACCCCACTCAGGCAGGGGCAGCGCTACTGGACCGCAGAGACGGTTCAGCTTGAAAAGTCGCGCAGTGTAACGGCAAAAAGCCGACTTGCTAAGGGCCAATCAGCGCCAATTTATAGCTTCTTTGCGACGCCGTCGCCATGGGCCCGCAAATAGCGCTCGAGCGCCGCCAAAGA
Organism: Pseudomonas sp. DF11; assembly: GCF_058148565.1. Taxonomy (NCBI): domain Bacteria; kingdom Pseudomonadati; phylum Pseudomonadota; class Gammaproteobacteria; order Pseudomonadales; family Pseudomonadaceae; genus Pseudomonas; species Pseudomonas sp. DF11. The sequence goes on along the minus strand of NZ_JBYVYN010000004.1, from coordinate 545,037 downwards.
GTCTGGGCAGTAAGGCTTGCACTGGATTTCCTCGAGCACCTGCTCGAGCGGCAGGAAACGCGCTTCGAGGACCTCTTCCGGTTGCAGGACCAGCGGGCCGTCCCACACCGCCGAGAACGCCGAGCACCACAGGCGACTGCCGGGGTCTTCGAAATAAAAATGGTCGTGGGCGGTCAGTTCCACGCCGCTCACCCCCAGTTCTTCCGCCAGCTCACGGGCGGCCGATTCGGCGTAGGTCTCATCGGCCTGCACCATGCCACCCGCCGCCACGTCCCAGAAACCGGGGTAAATGGCCTTGCTCAGGGTACGCCGGTGCACGCAGAGCTCACCGGCCGAGTTGAACAGCATGATGTAGGTGCCACGTCCGATCAGGCCGCGCTCGCGCAGCTCTGAACGCACCAGGCTGCCAAGCAGGTTGTCCTGCTCATCGACCCACGCGATCAACTCGGCATCCGAGGCCACTCGGTGAGCGACCTCCCGGGGGCTTTCGCTCATGTATCAGCCCTGGTTCAGCAGTTGCCGCAAGTCGATGACCGCTGCGTTGGCCCGGGAAATGTAGTTGGCCATGACCAGCGAGTGGTTCGCCAATACACCGAAGCCGCTGCCGTTGAGGATCATCGGGCTCCAGACCGGTTCCTGGGACGCTTCCAGTTCACGAATGATCTGCCGCACGCTGACCGTGGCGTTCTTTTTCGCCAGTACATCGGCGAAGTCCACTTCGATGGCGCGCAGCAGGTGCGACAGCGCCCAAGCCTGACCGCGGGCCTCGTAGAACACGTTATCGATTTGCAGCCACGGGGTCTCGACCACTTCTTCATCCACTTGTGGCACCTGGCCCGGGGCCGGGACTTCGGTTTTCAACGAGGTGTTGAGCTTGACCCGGCCAACGCTGGCCGACAGGCGCTGGGACAACGAACCCAGGCGAGTGCCGACATCCCCCAGCCAGTTGTTCAAGTTGTCGGCACGGGCGTAGAACAGTGCGCTTTTCTGGCTCGGGTCGGACAGGCGCGCCTGATAGCGGCTCAGGGAGTTGATGCCTTCCTGATACTCAGACTCACTGGAGGGCAGCACCCAACTGCGGTTATCGAAGTTGAAGCGCGGCTCGGCCTTGGCCAGGTCGGCGTCCTCGGCGGACTGGGACTGGGAACGGGCGAAGTCCTTGCGCAGGGCGCGGCTCAGGTCGCGAACCTGCACCAGCACGCCATATTCCCAGCTCGGCATGTTGTCCATCCACAGGCCTGGCGGGAAGCGGTCATTGGAGATGTAGCCACCCGGCTTGGTCAGCAGGGTCCCGGCCACCGTCTTGAGCGTCTCGACCGTGGTGTAGCCCACCACCATCTGCCGGCCGTCCTTCTCGGCCGCGGCCTGGGCGTTCTGCTGCACCGGGAACAGCGCGGGCTCCTGGCTCCAATACCAGCCGACGGCAATGGTCACCAACAGGTAAAGGCCGATCAACGTGGCCAGTGCGCGGCTGAAAAAAAGCCCGCCCAGGTAGCTGCGGGCCTCCGATTTCGGCTCGGCGGCACGTTCAGGCGCGCTGCCCGCGCGGTTTTTCCAGTCCAGCATGGCGATATCCCTTCAATCACTTGAGTTCACGGTTCGACCACAACCCTACGCCATCGTGCCTGATTTGAAACGCGATAATGCGCCACCAATCATGCCGGCCACGACAAGGCAGTCGAACCGGCACTATAAAGGAAGCGCTGCCAGCGGCCTATGAGACTGACCGGTCACAAACTGAATTTCGTGCCAGGACAGATTATTGACGTATGACACTCATGTGGGTGAAAAGAGGTGCTAGCATAGAGCCACCAGTCAATCTCAGCATGCACCTTAACTAGTTGTCAGGATATGACCGAGCCAGAAGACCCCAGCCGTGAGCGCCTCAAGCACCACTTTGCCCAGCGGGTAATTCATCAGGCTCGTCAGATCCTGGAGATTTGGCAGCGCCTGCAACGCACTGAGTGGTCAAGCACCGACCTGGCCGAGCTCAGCGAGGCCAATCTGCGCTTGCTGCGCTTTGCCGAGCGCTTCGAACAGCCCGAGCATTCCCAACTGGCCCAAGGCATCAGCCAGTCGCTGCAAGCGGTGGACGCCAATCGCGGGCGCCTGAGCAGCCACCTGATCACCGAAATCAACCGCTTGATGCAGCGCTTGTCTCGTACCGGCCTGCGCCACGGCGACCAGCTCGAACAAACCTTCCTGCCACCGCTGCGCAAACCCATCTACGTGTTGCTGCAGGACCATGACCGCGCCGAGCGCCTGGCCAAACAGCTGGAGTTCTTCGGCCTCAGCGCCCAGGCGCTGGACAATGTCGCGGCGTTCCGGGCCGCGATGGTCGAGCGCCTGCCGGCAGCGATTGTCATGGATGTGGATTTCAGCGGCCCCGGCGCCGGCCTGAAACTGGCCGCCGAAGCCCAGGAAGGCCTGGAACAACCGTTGCCGCTGTTGTTCTTCAGCCTGTTGGAAACCGACACGCCGACACGCCTGGCCGCGGTGCGCGCCGGTGGCCAGGAGTTTCTCACCGGCACCCTCGAAGCCTCGAGCCTGCTGGAAAAGATCGAAGTGCTGACCTGCGTCGCCCAGTACGATCCGTACAAAGTGCTGATCATTGATGACTCCCGCGCCCAGGCCATGCACACCGAACGCTTGCTCAACAGTGCCGGCATCATCACCCGCACGCTGATCGAACCCATCCAGGCCATGGCCGAGCTGGCGGATTTCCAGCCCGACCTGATCATCCTCGACATGTACATGCCGGCCTGCACCGGCACGGAACTGGCCAAGGTGATTCGCCACAACGACCGTTATGTCAGCGTGCCGATCATCTACCTGTCCGCCGAAGACGACCTGGACAAGCAACTCGACGCCATGAGCGAGGGCGGCGACGACTTCCTGACCAAACCGATCAAGCCCCGGCACCTGATCACCACCGTGCGCAACCGTGCCGCACGAGCGCGCAACCTCAAGGCGCGGATGGTGCGCGACAGCCTCACCGGCCTGTACAACCATACCCATATCCTGCAACTGCTCGAGGATTGCAGCTTCCGCGCCCGTCGCGAAGGCAAGCCCCTGAGCTTCGCCATGCTCGACATCGACCATTTCAAACGGGTCAATGACAGCCACGGCCATCCCATGGGCGACCGGGTGATCAAGAGCCTGGCGCTGTTTCTCAAGCAGCGCCTGCGCAAGACCGACTTCATCGGCCGTTACGGCGGCGAAGAATTCGCCATCGTCATGCCCGACACCGATATCGACGCCGCCTGCAAGGTGCTGGATGAAATTCGCCAGCGCTTTGCCGAAATCCACTATCCGGCCCAGCCCCAGGATTTGTGGTGCACCTTCAGTGCCGGCGTGGTGGAGATGAGCGATGACTCCGACAGCCTGATGATGGCCAGTCAGGCGGACGAAGCGCTGTACCGCGCCAAGCACGCCGGGCGCAATCGGGTACAGAGCGCCCGGCAATCAAAGCAAAGTGCCACCTTTTCATCGGAATCGACCGATTCAGTCATAAACCTGTAACGCAAGCGCAATAAATTCAGGCACTTACGATTCTGCCCTTGGTAGACCCTTGATGCGCCTGAAGCTGCTGACCAATCTCAACACCCTTCTTCTCGTTGCCGTGTGCCTGGGCCTTGGGGCCACGCTATGGTGGTCGCAGGTCGCCCTGGAACGCCCCTACTTGCTGATGGAGCGCTACCTGGGCCTGTCGCGGCAATTCCAGGGCGATGTGGCACGCAACATCGAGGACTACCTGGCCAGCGGCGACGCCTTGCGCCTGAGCGCTGCGACCCAGGCCCTGGAGACCCTGCAAAAAGACCTCGATCAGTTTCCCCCGGCACTGGCCAAGACCCTGCGCCCGAGCCTGTCGAACCTCGACAGTTTCAGCAAGACCGACCTGCTGGCCGCCGGCAAACTGGCCGGCGATCCGCAAGCCTTGTTGTTGCAAGCCGAGCGCGAACTGAGCGCCAGCCTCGACCAACTGGCCCAATACGCCAATGGCACCCCAGCCTACTTGCCCGCGTTGTTTGCCGCTTCGCAGCACCTGGGCCGGTTATCCCTTACACGGGACAAACTGGTCAGCAGCGGTCGCAGCGAATTGGCCGCCGACGTCGAGCGGGAACTGGCGAGCATTCGCCTGGAGGCCGAACGCCTCGACAGCCTGCCACTGCTGGGCGTCACTGCCAGCAGTGAGTCGGGCAGCGATGATTTCGCCGCGCTGATGGGTCTGGAGACCCAGGAAAAAACCGCTGCCGAAGATGCCGGCATCGCCCTCAAGCGTGAACTCAACAGCCTGCTGGGCCGCTACCCCGCCGAATTGACCCGTACCCGCGAACTGATCCAGAAACGCACCGAGCTGAGCAGCGCCACGCACCTGAAAATCGCCGACGTGCAACAGGCGATCGATGCCATGGAACCGGCGGTGCGGGCCCAGCATGGGCAGATCCAGGGAGAGGTTCGCCTGATCCAAGGGGTGATGATTGGCTTGATCCTGCTGATCGCACTGCTCATCGACACCTTGCAGCGACGCCTGGCCCGCACCTTGACGCACCTGGCTCCGGCCCTGTCGACCTGGGCCGAAGGGGATTTCAGCCGCGATATCCATGTGGGCGCCAGCAATCGCGAGTTGCAAGACATCGAAGCGTCGCTCAATCGTCTGCGCGCCTATCTGGTGGACCTGGTGGGCACCATCCGCGTCAACGCCGAACAGGTTGCCGGCAGCAGCCGGGCCCTGGCCGAGTTGAGCGGCGAGCTACACAGCGGCGCCGAGGATCAGGCCGGCGACACGGCGCTGATCCGTGATTCCCTCAGCGAACTGGAAGCGACGATCCAGCAAGTGGCCGGCGACGCCAGCCAGGCCGCGGACGCCAGCCGCAGCGCCGGCCATGCCGTGGAGCAAGGACAGAAGGTTATCGGCCTGAGCCTCACCGGCCTGCACGCACTGGTGGGGGAAGTGCAGGGCAACGCGCAGATGATCGAACAACTGGCCGAGGAATCCGCCACCATCGGCGGCGTATTGACGGTGATTCGCTCGATTGCCGACCAGACCAACCTGCTGGCCCTCAACGCCGCCATCGAAGCGGCCCGCGCCGGGGAAATGGGCCGGGGCTTCGCGGTGGTGGCCGAGGAGGTCCGTTCCCTGGCCCAACGCACGGCCGGCGCCACTGCCGAAATCCAGACGCTGATCGCCCGCTTGCAACTGGCCGCGCGCCAATCGGTGGACGGCATGCGTGCCCAGGTCGAACACGCCGAAGCCACCGCCAACCAGGCGCAAGCGGCCGACGGCGCGCTGGACGAAATCGTCGGCGCCATCCAGACCATCTCCGCCACGGCGGTACGTATCGCCGACGTCACCGCCCAACAAAGCGGCGCCGTCAGCGAAATCCGCGACCACAGCGAGCGGATTCACCAATTAGGTGCAGACAACCTGCTGCGCATCGGCCAGGGTCGGGAACAGGGCGACAACCTGCTGGTGCTGGGCGGACGGCTGCACACCGCAGTGCAGGCGTTCCGAGTTTAAGCGCCACAGAACCATTCCGGTCGCAGGACTAATGTCCGCCACTGAACCATTGAGGGAGCGAGCCTGCTCGCGATCGCGGTGGGTCAGCTTGCATCGATATTGAATGTGCCGCCATCTTCGCGAGCCTGCTCGTACCAAAGGGTTCAGTACAGTCTGGCGAAACCGGGGATGACCGGATTTTGGAGCATGGTCACAAATTTCGCGTAAACATCGGTCATCGTGCTGGCTATTGCCGAGAACTGGACAGTCATTAAGGCTTTGCGGCATAGTCGCCAGGTTCTGATACCTGCTCACAGATAACAAGGAACAGCAGATGGCGACCCTATTGGTCCTGCATGGACCCAACCTGAACCTGCTGGGCACCCGTGAACCGGGCGTCTACGGGGCCGTGACACTGGCCCAGATCAACCAGGACCTCGAGCAGCGGGCCCGCAATGCCGGCCATCATTTGCTCTATCTGCAAAGCAACGCCGAATACGAATTGATCGACCGCATCCATGCCGCCCGTGGCGAAGGCGTGGATTTCATTTTGATCAATCCAGCAGCTTTTACACACACAAGTGTCGCATTACGTGACGCGCTGCTGGCGGTGAGCATCCCATTCATCGAAGTGCATTTGTCCAACGTGCACAAACGCGAACCTTTCCGTCATCACTCCTACTTCTCCGATGTAGCAGTGGGAGTGATTTGCGGCCTCGGCGCCAGTGGTTACCGACTGGCCCTGGAGGCCGCCCTAGAGCAGCTTGAAAGACCGGCAACAGCTTGAACAACAAGCGTTAAACGCCCCTGACCGACCCTTGGGAGTTGATGATTCATGGATATCCGTAAAGTTAAGAAATTGATCGAATTGCTGGAAGAGTCCGGCATCGACGAGCTTGAGATCAAGGAAGGCGAAGAGTCCGTACGCATCAGCCGCCACAGCAAGACCCCGGCCCAGCAGTTCTATGCACCGGCCCCAATGCAGGCTCCGGCCGCCGCGCCCGCTCCAGCAGCCGCCCCGGTTGCCGCCGCAGCGCCAGCCGCACCTGCGGCACCGACGCTCAACGGCACTGTCGCCCGTTCGCCAATGGTGGGCACGTTCTATCGCAAGTCTTCGCCAACCTCGCCGTCCTTCGTTGAAGTCGGCCAGACCGTGAAGAAAGGCGACACCCTGTGCATCGTCGAAGCCATGAAGATGATGAACCACATCGAAGCTGAAACCAGCGGTGTGATCGAGTCCATCCTCGTCGAAGACGGCCAGCCGGTTGAGTACGACCAACCGCTGTTCACCATCGTTTGAACCGCGGAGAGCCTTTGATGACTGCGAAGTTGGAAAAAGTTCTGATCGCTAACCGCGGTGAGATCGCCCTGCGGATTCTGCGTGCCTGCAAAGAGATGGGCATCAAGACCGTCGCCGTTTACTCCAAGGCCGACAAAGAACTGATGCACCTGGGCCTGGCGGACGAATCCGTCTGCATCGGTCCGGCGTCGGCTGCGCACTCCTACCTGCACATCCCGGCGATCATCGCCGCTGCCGAAGTGACCGGCGCCACCGCCATTCACCCGGGCTACGGCTTCCTGGCGGAAAACGCCGACTTCGCCGAACAGGTCGAAAATTCCGGTTTCGCCTTCATTGGCCCGAAAGCCGAAACCATCCGCCTGATGGGCGACAAGGTATCGGCCAAGCACGCCATGATCGCCGCCGGCGTTCCAACCGTTCCGGGTTCCGACGGCCCGCTGCCTGAAGACGAAGAAACCGCTCTGCGCATCGGTCGCGAAGTCGGTTATCCGGTGATCATCAAGGCCGCTGGCGGCGGCGGTGGTCGCGGCATGCGCGTGGTACACAAGGAAGAAGACCTTATTTCCTCGGCGAAACTGACCCGCTCCGAAGCTGGCGCGGCGTTCGGCAACCCGATGGTCTACCTGGAAAAATTCCTGACCAACCCACGCCACGTCGAAGTCCAGGTGCTGTCCGACGGCCAGGGCCATGCGATCCACCTGGGCGACCGCGATTGCTCGCTGCAACGCCGTCACCAGAAGGTTCTCGAAGAAGCGCCGGCACCGGGCATCGACGAGAAAGCTCGCGAGGAAGTCCTGGCACGCTGCGTCAAGGCCTGCATCGACATCGGCTACCGCGGTGCCGGTACGTTCGAGTTCCTGTACGAGAACGGGCGTTTCTACTTCATCGAAATGAACACCCGTGTTCAGGTGGAGCACCCGGTTTCGGAAATGGTCACCGGTATCGACATCGTCAAGGAGATGCTCAGCATCGCCGCCGGCAACAAGCTGTCGTTCACCCAGGATGACGTGGTCATCCGCGGTCACGCGCTGGAATGCCGGATCAACGCCGAAGACCCGAAAACCTTCATGCCAAGCCCAGGTACGGTCAAGCACTTCCATGCCCCGGGCGGCAATGGCGTTCGCGTCGACTCGCACCTGTACAGCGGTTATGCCGTTCCACCGAACTACGATTCGTTGATCGGCAAGCTGATCACCTACGGGGCAACCCGTGACGAAGCCATGGCGCGCATGCGCAATGCCCTGGACGAAATCGTGGTAGACGGGATCAAGACCAACATCCCGCTGCACCGCGACCTGGTCCGTGACGAAGGCTTCTGCAAAGGCGGCGTCAACATCCATTACCTGGAACACAAGCTGGGCAGCCAGCACTGATGTTTCAAGTGGTGTAGAAAAGACCCCGGTCAATTGGCCGGGGTCTTTTTTTGCCAGTCTTTCAGACACGCGAATGAATCAGCTCAGCGCCACGGTAGCGAACGCGTGCGCTTCGATCTGCGCCGCCGTCGCCGGCCTGCCCTGCGGGGTGTGAACTGCACCATTGGCATTGGCTACCAGTGGTTCGCTGCGCAAGCGCGTCATGAACCCACGGGCACGCACCGACACCGGATCAGAACTCTTTTTCGCCCTCGCCAGCACCGGGATGTAGTAGCGCTCAACCTGATTCTGTGAGGTCTTGAATACCGAGGTGACCCCACTGCGCAGATCCAGTGACACGCCGTAGGTATTCCCGAAGCAGGAAGAATACGACCAATGATCCCAGGTAGGCTGCAGCCCCTTGCGCCTCATCGCCGATCTCACCCGCCCGCCAATATCGGCCCCCGTCAACCAGTCTCCACCCACCAGGGTGGCGCGGATATCCTTGGCGGCCCCTCCCAGGCGCTGCGTCACATCACGAACACTGCGTTCGATCAACGTGCGGATATTGTGATCGAAATGAATGACTGCCCCCACCCTGGTGGCCGGGTTGTACAGCGAAGCGATCACACAGGTCTGCGCGTTCAACGAGAACAGATAATTGTCCGCCGCCGCTTCGCTGAATCTCGCCACCACCGCTTCGCCTTGCAACGCGCCTCGCGCCACATCGGGGAAGACATGCCCGGGAAACCCCTCCCGCAGATCGCTCACTCGCCCCAGATTGCGTACCTCGTCATTTCCGCCGCTCATACCGACGGGTCTACGTGCCCATTTGCCATTCGCCATCCGGTACACGGGCGGCTTGTAAAATGCGCCGGGACGACGGGCATCCACCAGGCACAAACCGTCGAAATAGACATCTCCCCTTACCTGGTAGTACCGGCCTTTATGCCGTATGTAGAAGGCATTTCGTGGCTGGGTTGCGCTGGACGGGCTGAGATAGGTGCCCTGGAAAGCCCCGTCGGGCACCCACTGCAAATCCTTGGGCGGTTTCCTGACCGCCTGTTTCGGATTGAAACGGATGGGCTGGATCAGCGGCCCGGCTTCCTTGGTGGCAACCGCTGGCACATGCCTCAAGCGCTGGGCAGCCAGTGACGTCGGCCTCACGGCGAGCTTCAAGCTCCGGACGGCGTGCCCCAGCAGTGTGGCCATGCTCATTGCCCCAAGCGTGCCGAACAGCGCCCCCCAAGTCGCTTGCAACCAATGCTGGAGCGCCCGATTCGTGTCGCCCTGCACATGCGCCTCGATCGCCTGCCTGGAACTGAGGGCGATGAAACCGGCATCCAGCAATAGGGCAAAGGGCGGATAAACCATGCACACAGGAGCGGAGGCAAAGAGCAGTCCCTTGATCACCTGATACCTGATCATCTCGCCACGACTTTTGGTGACGTCCTCCACGTCGGTGACAGCGCGCTCGATGTAGGCATCGAATTGCGACGAGATATCCATCACCCGATTGAACTCACGCAATGCATCGATGCCAACACTCGCCGTCGCCAACCCCACCAGCGCGCGCCTTGCGGCGGCACGGGCACCGACTGCCACGCGCTCGAGCATGTAGTCACGCAGGCGCGCAGCGACCGCCCCGGGGAAGTCCTGGTATTGGCGGAACATGACGCCATCCGGAGCGTCGGGCGTGTACAGCCAATAGACCCCCTTCGGATCAAAGTACGCAAAGACATAGACGCCCAATACGACATGACCGCCGACGGTAAACCTGAACAGCCCCTCACGCGTTGCGACGGCCTCTGAACTCACTGCACCGTCTACAGGCATCGACTCACTCAGCAGCGTGATTTGCCGGGTGAGCCACCAGAATTCACCGGCACTCACCAAGGACTTGCCCGCCGCGACACGCAGGTCGCGATCCATCCTGGTCAACAACAGGCTGCGGTAAGCATTGCGTCGCCTGGTGTATTCGGGAGCACTGGCATCGAGGAACCGGGCGCGAATCTGGCGTGCATACTGCTCCCCCACATAAGCCCGCCGAATATAGGTCGCCAGCTCCGCACTGCGGACCTGCCCCAGGTCCTGCCCAACCGATGAATGGACGCCCTTCCTGGGATTATCGATGCCCCAGTTATCGTCATACCCATGGATGGCGAGATCCAGCAGGCTGGCGACCTTCGTCTTGCCATCCGCCAACCCCGGGCTGTAGTCGATGAGCACCGTTGCCGGGTCAACCGCTTCGCGCACACCCTTGCTGCGCATGTACGGCGCGATGGCCTGGCTGACCGTACGCTTGGCGAAGTCCACAAAGACTTCATAACCGGCCATCTGCTCGTTGAAGATCTGCTGATGAAGCCGAAACTCCTGGCTCAAACTGCTGATGATTCGCCGGGACTCCAGCGCCAGGGTGGCGTACCACTGGGGTGATTCGTCCTGCTCCACCTGCGCAAGGTTATTGGCCAGGCCCATTGCAACGGACGTCTCGAGACATGCCCTGAAGACCGTCGTCGTCCCCCTGAGGTCTGTGTTCAGATCCCACACCGCCGGCTTGTCCGCCACGCTAGCAAAGTACTCACGCGCCACATCACGCTCGGCCACAGAGAGTTGCTGCAGCAGGTATTGGCGACCCGCTTCGTTTTCAAGCCATGCCCCAATCTCCGCGCTCACGGCCCGAAGCGAGGGCAACTCGATCCATTCCTGGCCATCAGGCTTGCCGGGGGCATACAGCAACAGGTCACTGAGCTGTCCCGGCCTGTCTTCACGGTAAAACAACAGCAGATCGGAACACTTCAGCGCGTTTGGAAGGGCAAGACAGGACACCCGCCAAATGCTGCCCGATTGCGCCGAGGCCTCGCTCTCCCAGAGGGTTTTGAGAGCGTCGTGGTGGGCTGCCTGCAAATGACCGGCACAACGGGCGATATACGCGCTTTGCTCCAGCCGCGCCACGAACCAATCGAGCATGGCGTCCTTCAGGTCCGCGCGGTCATATTGGCTGCGCAATGCCGACAAATACCCGCCGGGAGCATCCACATCCGCCAGCAGTTGGATAATGAAGGCCGGCGACAGTGGCTGGTTACGCAACATGCCACCGTTTTCAACCAGGAACACCGACACGCTGTCCGGCCTTACCGGCCCCGCTGCCAACAGCTCGCTCAGGCTGCGGGTCTGCACCGGCTGGTCAATGATGGAACGCCACTGCAACTGCACGCGAATGCTGTCGGGCTCGACCTCCATGTCCAGTTCGCGCCGGACATAGTCCTTGGCCAGATGCCGGGCGAAGGCTCGCAGCGAACCCAGGCCCTCAAGCAGTTCATCCACCAGCGCCTGTGCTTGCGCGGTCTGCTCCTGAAAAGCCCTCAGCCGTTTGTGCTCAGCGTTGCTCAGCCCCCGCAGCCAATCAGGCAACTGCAAACGGGTTATCGCCTTGAGATTCTGGCGCTCCTGAGCAGTTGCCAAAGCGCTCAACTGATTCGTCCGACGCCAGGAGTCCTGAAGCTTTTCGATGTTTTCCCGTAGCCCATCGGCATCCAGGCCGATCAACTGGTCTGGCTGGAACAGCCTGTCGATCGCGACCCTATGCTCGCCGAGTTTTTGCCTGATCAGCGCCTCAAGCGCAGCGTCGCCCTCTGCTATTTGCCAATGACGGCGCAGATAGTCCTTGTAGTGCTGGATAAAACCGGCGGCGGTTCCTTCCACCACCTGGGCAATGACCTCCTGGCGCTCGACCGCAAAGCCCAGGTCGGCTCCGCCCGGCCACCGGTACGGCGCGTCCTGTTCATCGTCAGCCGCCACGGGCTCGCGATCGATCAAACGTTGTAGCACCGTGTCGAGCAGGGTGCCGATAAAGTGTGGATCAATGTTGCCTTGGTAATAATGGGTGCGCAGTTCGACCAATAAATACTCTTCCAGCAGCTCCAGCAAGGTCATCTGGGTTTGCAGTCGAGCGTCGATAACCGCCTGCCAGCGAGACAGTTTTTCCAAAGTCGCCTGGGCAGTTGCCACCTGCGGGGTCGCGACTACCCCCGCGCCGTTCACGTTTGTTTGCCACTCGGCCGTGTAGTCCATCACATTCCTCCCTGTTGCGTGGACCCGCACCTTATCCGCCCCTCAATGCGCCTATGTCATACATATATATATCGAAACACCCACACGGTCGGACGAGACTCGCTTATCCACTTTGACGGCGACCTGGCGTACACTGCGCGCCTTTGCAGCCCCGCGCTGCCTCCTGTAGATTTTTTCCAAAGGTGCCCGCCATGCCTTGGCTGCAAGTACGTCTGGCCATCAGCCCGGAACAAGCCGAAACCTACGAAGACGCGTTTCTTGAAGTAGGCGCCGTATCGGTAACCTTCATGGACGCCGAAGACCAGCCGATCTTCGAGCCAGAGCTCAATACCACCCCGCTGTGGTCCCACACCCATCTGCTGGCCCTGTTCGAAGGCGGTACCGAAGCGGCCAGCGTCCTGGCCCATCTCGAATTGCTCACCGGCAGCCCGCTGCCCGAGCATCACAGCGAAGTGATCGAGGATCAGGACTGGGAACGCAGCTGGATGGACAACTTCCAGCCGATGCGTTTCGGCCAGCGCCTGTGGATCGTCCCGAGCTGGCATGCCGCACCGGAGCCGGACGCGGTCAACCTGCTGCTGGACCCGGGCCTGGCGTTCGGCACCGGCACCCACCCGACTACCGCACTGTGCCTGGAATGGCTCGACGGCCAGGACCTCAAGGGCTGCGACGTGCTCGACTTCGGCTGTGGCTCGGGGATCCTGGCGATTGCCGCGCTCCTGCTGGGCGCCAGGGAAGCGGTCGGCACCGACATCGACGTCCAGGCCCTGGAAGCCTCCCGCGACAACGCCGGGCGCAACAATATTACCGAGGCGCAGTTCCCGCTGTACCTGCCGCAAGACTTGCCAGCGGTCCAGGCTGACGTGCTGGTGGCCAATATCCTCGCCGGCCCCCTGGTGTCCCTGGCGCCGCAATTGTCGAGCCTGGTCAAGCCGGGCGGACGCCTGGCGCTGTCGGGCATCCTTGCCGAACAGGGCGAAGAAGTCGCTGGCGCTTATGCCGCGGACTTTGACCTGGACCCGATCGCCAATCGCGATGGCTGGGTGCGCATCACCGGACGTCGGCGCTAGAATGACCGCCTGTACCCACCGGATTGCCGCATGACTGACAGCTTCGTCACCCAGTGCCCGCATTGTCACACCCGTTTTCGCGTCAGCCATGCTCAATTGAGCGTGGCCCGCGGGGTGGTTCGTTGCGGCTCGTGCCTGCAGGTGTTCAATGCCGCACGACAGTTGCTGGAACAGCGCACTGCCAAGCAAGCGGCTCCTGCCGTCGCGCCGCCCTCCAAGCCTGCCGTCGAAGCTCCGCCCCGGGCGATCAGCCAGAAACAATGGAGCGCCGCCGAGCTGGATCTGGATGACCTGGACAAGGAACTGGCGCGCCTGGAGCGGCGCGACAATCGCGCGCCGGGAAACACTGGCCGACGCCGGGAAGACAACCTGAGCGCGCAACGCGACTCGCTCTCCAGCGAGCAGCAAACCTGGCCCGACAGCCTGTACAGCGAAACCCCGAGCGAGCGCGTCGAAACCGTCCTCGATACCCCCTTCGAACCGTTCGAACCCCACGAACCGGCGCGACCACCGCGTACCGAGCCGTCCCTGTCCCTGGCCCTTGAACCACTGGAACCGGACGACGAACCTGTCGCCCCGCTCCACCTGGCGCCGGACGACGAGCCCGACGAACACCTCGAGCGCCTGTCCGCCACCGACGACCACGACGACGAACCCGAGCAACCGGCACCGTTGCGAAAGTCACGCGAACGCCAGGAACCCGGGATACGTGCCGAGGCACTCCACGACCTGGACGACGACCCGCTGCAACTGGACTGGCGCAAACGCCGCTCGCCCTGGGGCCGCCGCCTGCTGTGGGGCCTGTTGGTGCTGCTCGCCGCCGCGGCCCTGGGCGGCCAGTACGTTGCCTACCATTTCGAGGAATTGGCCCGCCAGGACCAGTATCGGCCATGGTTCCTGCAAATCTGTCCGACCATCGGCTGCGACGTGCCTTCCAAGGTCGACATCGCCAAGATCAAGAGCAGCAACCTGGTGGTGCGCAGCCATCCGGAATTCAGCGGCGCCCTGGTGGTGGACGCGATCATCTATAATCGCGCGCCCTTCTCCCAGCCTTTTCCGCTGCTGGAACTGCGTTTTGCCGACCTCAACGGGCACCTGATCGCCAGTCGCCGCTTCAAGCCTGGGGAATACCTGGGTGGCGATCTCGAGGGCCGCGGCGAAATGCCGCCACAGACGCCCATCCACATCGCGCTGGATATCCTGGACCCTGGTCCCAAAGCGGTGAACTACAGCCTGAGCTTCCATTCTCCTGAATGAAGCCGGCGCGGGTCGGTCGATTGACGGCAGCTTTCTGACTCACCCCACCCAGACCAAACCGCTGGCGATAACAAAATAGCTGTTCAGATTTTATCCAATTCGACCTTTATCCAGTCATCGAGAGCGGGTATCATGCCAACCCTTTTTCGAACTCTCATGATCCGGCCCCACTTCAGGGAAGTCCTATGTCGGCGGTACGCATCGGCCCATATACATTGCAGAACGGCCTGGTTCTCGCCCCTATGGCGGGCGTCACCGACCAGCCCTTTCGTCAGCTGTGCAAACGCTTGGGCGCAGGTCTTGTGGTTTCGGAAATGGTCACCAGCGACATGAGTTTGTGGAACACCCGCAAATCGCGTCTGCGCATGATCCACGAAGGCGATCCCGAGCCGCGCTCGGTGCAGATTGCCGGTGGCGATGCACAGATGCTGGCGGAGGCGGCCCGGGCCAATGTGGCGTTGGGCGCGCAGATCATCGATATAAACATGGGCTGCCCGGCAAAGAAGGTCTGCAACAAGGCCGCAGGCTCGGCACTGTTGAAGGATGAAGCCCTGGTCACCGAGATCCTGCAGGCGGTCGTCGCCGCAGTCGATGTGCCGGTGACCCTGAAGATTCGCACCGGGTGGGACCGGGAGAACAAGAACGGCCTGACGGTGGCGAAGATCGCCGAACAGGCAGGTATCACGGCGCTGGCGGTCCACGGCCGCACCCGTGCCGACCTGTACACCGGCGAGGCCGAGTACGACACCATCGCCGCGATCAAGCAGGCGGTGTCGATTCCGGTCTTTGCCAATGGCGACGTCGACTCGCCCGAGAAGGCCCGGTACGTGCTGGACACGACCGGTGCCGATGGCCTGTTGATCGGCCGGGCCGCCCAGGGGCGGCCATGGATTTTTCGTGAGATCGAGCACTTCCTGCGCACCGGCGAAAAGCTCGCTGCGCCGCAGTTGTCCGAGGTGGAACGTATTCTGCTAGAGCATCTGGCCGCGCTCCATGCCTTCTACGGAGAAGTCATGGGCGTACGCATCGCTCGCAAGCATGTGGGCTGGTATCTCGCAACCCTGCCGGGCGCCAGGGAGTTTCGCGCCCGTTTCAATCGTTTGGATGGTACGCAAGCACAATGCGCCGACGTTCAGGCGTTCTTCGCTGAGCGTTACAAGAGCCTGACAGGGGACGAAGGGGTGGCCGCATGACGATGATGACCGAGACTTTAGTGAGTGGAACAACACCCGTGAGCGACAACGTGAATTTGAAACAGCACCTCAATACGCCCAGCGAAGAAGGCCAGACCCTTCGCGGGAGTGTCGAGAAGGCGCTGCACAATTATTTCGCCCACCTTGAGGGCGCTGCCGTCACGGATGTGTACAACCTGGTGCTTTCCGAAGTCGAGGCGCCTTTGCTCGAAAGCGTGATGAACTACGTCAAGGGCAACCAGACCAAAGCCAGTGAGCTGCTGGGCCTGAACCGCGGCACCCTGCGCAAGAAACTCAAGCAGTACGATCTGCTGTAAGCATTCAATCAAACCAGAAAGGCGCCCGTGTAAAAAACGGTCGCCTTTTTTGCTGACTTCCCTTGCTTTTGATGGAAATTGAAATGACCGACCAGACCACCCGCCTGCCGATCCGCCGCGCCTTGATCAGCGTCTCCGACAAGACCGGGATCCTCGAATTCGCCCGCGAGCTGCAACAGCTGGGCGTCGAGATTCTCTCCACCGGCGGGACCTTCAAGCTGCTGCAGGACAATGGCGTTGCCGCAGTGGAAGTCGCGGACTACACCGGTTTTGCGGAAATGATGGACGGTCGAGTCAAGACCCTGCACCCGAAAATCCATGGCGGGATCCTCGGTCGTCGCGGCATCGACGATGCGATCATGAACGAACACGGCATCAAGCCGATCGACCTGGTAGCGGTCAACCTCTACCCGTTCGAAGCCACCATCAGCAAGCCTGGTTGCGACCTGCCGACCGCCATCGAAAACATCGACATCGGTGGCCCGACCATGGTCCGCTCGGCAGCCAAGAACCACAAGGACGTGGCCATCGTGGTCAACGCCAGCGACTACGCCAGCGTGCTGGAAAACCTCAAGGCCGGTGGCCTGACCTACGCCCAGCGTTTCGACCTGATGCTCAAGGCCTTCGAACACACCGCGGCCTACGACGGCATGATCGCCAACTACATGGGCACCGTGAACCAGGCTGCTGAAACCCTTAGCACAGAAGGCCGCAGTGAATTCCCACGCACCTTCAACACCCAGTTCATCAAGGCCCAGGAAATGCGCTACGGCGAGAACCCGCACCAGAGCGCGGCGTTCTACGTGGAAGCCAAACCTGCCGAAGTCGGCATTGCCACCGCCACCCAACTGCAAGGCAAGGAACTGTCGTTCAACAACGTGGCCGACACCGACGCCGCGCTGGAGTGCGTGAAGAGCTTCGTCAAGCCGGCCTGCGTGATCGTCAAGCACGCCAACCCGTGCGGCGTGGCCGTAAGCCCGGACGCCGAGGGCGGCATCCGCCAGGCCTACGAACTGGCCTACGCCACCGACACCGAGTCGGCTTTCGGCGGCATCATCGCCTTCAACCGTGAACTGGACGCCGCGACCGCCAAGGCCATCGTCGAGCGTCAGTTCGTCGAAGTGATCATCGCCCCTTCGGTCAGCGAAGAAGCCCGCGCCATCGTTGCCGCCAAGGCCAACGTGCGTTTGCTGGCCTGCGGCCAATGGTCGGCCGACCGAGTGCCGGCCTGGGACTACAAGCGGGTCAACGGTGGCCTGCTGGTCCAGAGCCGCGACATCGGCATGATCGGCAGCGAAGACCTGAAAGTGGTGACCAAGCGCGCCCCGAGCGAGCAGGAAATCAACGACCTGATCTTCGCCTGGAAAGTCGCCAAGTACGTCAAGTCCAACGCCATCGTCTACGCCAAGAACCGCCAGACCATCGGCGTTGGCGCCGGCCAGATGAGCCGCGTGAACTCGGCCCGTATCGCCGCCATCAAGGCCGAGCACGCCGGTTTGCAGGTACAAGGCGCGGTCATGGCCTCCGATGCGTTCTTCCCGTTCCGCGACGGCATCGACAATGCGGCCAAGGTCGGCATCACCGCGGTGATCCAGCCGGGTGGCTCGATGCGTGACAACGAAGTGATTGCTGCGGCCGACGAGGCTGGCATCGCCATGGTATTCACCGGCATGCGCCACTTCCGTCACTAACAAGACGACGGCCGCACTGAAGCCGGTATCTGCTGCGTTGGAGCCGACCTCGATGATGCTCATTGCCAAAAGGCAACTCCGCTCATCGAGGTCGACTCCGCCTTGCATCTACCGACTTCATTGCGACCTCCTACGGCACAAAATGCCCTAGGCTCCAAACAGAATCAGCGTCATCCGAGGTTTTTGAAATGAATGTTTTGATCATTGGCAGCGGTGGCCGCGAACACGCCCTGGCCTGGAAAGTGGCTCAGGATCCGCGTGTGCAGAAGGTCTTCGTGGCACCGGGCAATGCCGGCACCGCCATCGAAGCCAAGTGCGAAAACGTCGCCATCGACGTGCTGGCCCTGGAACAACTGGCCGATTTCGCCGAGAAAAACGTTTCACTGACCATCGTCGGCCCGGAAGTGCCACTGGTCGCCGGCGTGGTCGATCTGTTCCGCTCCCGTGGCCTGGACTGCTTCGGTCCGACCGCCGGTGCCGCGCAACTGGAAGGCTCGAAAGCGTTCACCAAGGATTTCCTGGCGCGGCACAAGATCCCGACCGCCGACTACCAGAACTTCACCGAAATCGAACCGGCCCTGGCCTACCTGCGCGAGAAAGGCGCACCGATCGTGATCAAGGCCGACGGCCTGGCCGCCGGTAAAGGCGTGATCGTCGCCATGACCCTGGCCGAAGCCGAAGACGCCGTGCGCGACATGCTCGCTGGCAATGCCTTCGGTGACGCCGGTTCGCGCGTGGTGATCGAAGAATTCCTCGACGGCGAGGAAGCCAGCTTCATCGTCATGGTCGATGGCAAGAACGTCCTGCCAATGGCTACCAGCCAGGACCACAAGCGCGTCGGCGATGGCGACAGCGGCCCGAACACCGGCGGCATGGGCGCCTACTCCCCGGCCCCGGTGGTGACCGCCCAGGTGCACGAGCGGGTCATGGACCAGGTGATCTGGCCGACCGTGCGCGGAATGGCCGAGGAAGGTAATGTCTACACCGGTTTCCTCTATGCTGGCCTGATGATCGACAAGGCTGGTAACCCAAAAGTCATCGAATTCAACTGCCGTTTCGGCGATCCTGAGACCCAGCCGGTGATGCTGCGCCTGCAATCGAGCCTGGTCCTGCTGGTCGAGGCCGCACTGGCCCAGGCACTGGACAAGGTCGAAGCCCAATGGGACCCACGCCCAAGCGTCGGTGTCGTATTGGCGGCCGGCGGTTACCCAGGCGACTATGCCAAAGGTAGCGCGATCTTGGGCCTGGACGCCGCGGCCCGGTTGGAAGGCAAGGTCTTCCATGCAGGCACAGCGTTGAAGGATGGACACGTGGTCACCGCCGGCGGTCGTGTGCTTTGCGCCACCGCCATGGGCGCGAGTGTCGACGAAGCTCAGCAGCAGGCCTACAAGCTTGCCGCCGAGATCGACTGGGAAGGTTGTTTCTACCGCAAGGACATTGGCTATCGCGCCATTGCCCGTGAGCGTGGCGAAAATCTGGAATAACCCAGCCATTCAGCCAGGCAAGGGTCTGCAGCCCTTGCCTGACTGTTCCGGCGCCGCGCATAGTTATAATCTGGCATCAACCTACGAAGGGATTTCGCCGTGCGCTGGCTCAGGATTGCCATAGGCCTTACCGTCACCCTGCTGACGCTGCTCTGCATGCTCCCGGCCCAGGCCGCGCCAGGCAGTGGCTGGGCGGTATTGCTCGACGAACAGGGCGACCTGACGCTGAGCGACATCCGTTCTCCCCGCTACACCAATCAATTCAGCCCCATCGACCTGGATCGCCTCAAGGCCGCCGAGCCCGGTGGGGCATTGTGGTTGCGTTTCCGCCTGGCCCCCGACCGACACGAACAGATCCTGCGCATCTTCGCGCCCGACCTGTCGCGCCTGAATCTCTATGTGCTGGACGGCGACACCCTGGTTGACCAACAAGTCAGCGGCAATGCCACGCCGCACACCGAACCTGTGGTACCCAGCAACGACTTCATGCTGCCCCTGCCGCGCAGCGACAAATCGCTGGACGTCTACCTGCAGCTGGCCTCGCGCCATGAACTTCGCCCCTACGTCACCTTGCAATCGGCAGTCGTGGCGGCGGCCGACCAGAACCAGACGCTGATCTATGGGTTGCTGTTCGGCTGCATCGCCATGCTGATCCTGCACAACCTCACCCGCTATGCCTACACTCGCTCACGCAGTTGCCTGTGGCTGGCAGCCTGTGAAGGGCTGCTGATGCTCAGCCTCGCGCTGCTGCTGAACCTGGCCGGGCCCTGGCTGCCTGACTGGCCGGCGGTCCAGACGCCGGGGGCCTACCTGGCCTTGTTGCTGACGGCGCCCTGCGGCCTGATGTTCGCCTACCGTTTCTTCGCGCCCCTGGGACCGCACCCGTTGAACCGGCTGCTGCTGGGGGACATTGTGTTCGTCATGCTGTGCTGCCTGTTGCTGTTGTTCGTCAATACGCTGCCGCTCAATATCATGACCTATGCCCTGGTGGCCCTGGCCGGCCTGAGCATGCTGTTCGTCAGCGCCTGGCACTGGCAAAAGGGCTACCGCCCGGCCCGGCTGTTCGTCGCGGCCATGGTGGTCTTCAACCTGGGTACGCTGATCACCCTTCCGGCGCTGCAAGGGCTCACCGAAGTTCCTCCCCAGGGCTTGATCATCACCCTGCTGATCTTCATCTGCATCAGCGGCCTGTTGATGAGTGTCGCCTTGGGCGAACGCCAGCGCTCGATCAACGAGAGCCGCTTCAGCATCAGCCGCGACCTGGCGGCGAGCAATGCCGAAATCAATGCCAAGGCCGAGTTCCTGGCCAAGATCAGCCACGAGATCCGCACCCCGATGAACGGCGTGCTGGGCATGACCGAGCTGCTGCTGGGTACGCCGTTGTCGGTCAAGCAGCGCGACTACGTGCAGACGATCCACAGCGCCGGCAATGAACTGCTGACCCTGATCAACGAGATCCTCGACATTTCCCGGCTCGAATCCGGGCAAATCGAGCTGGACGACGTGCAGTTCGACCTCAACGCACTGATCGAGGATTGCCTGAGTATCTTCCGCGCCAAGGCCGAACAGCAGAATGTCGAGCTGATCAGTTTCATCCAGCCCCAGGTGCCGCGAGTGATCAGTGGTGACCCGACACGGCTGCGCCAGGCGCTGCTGAGCCTGTTGGAAAACGCCCTGAAGAAGACCGACGAGGGCGAAGTGCTGATCGTCGTCGCCCTCGACGAGCGCAGCAATCAGCCACGCCTGCGCATCGCCGTGCAGGACAGCGGGACACCGATGGACGCCGAAGAGCGCGACACGCTGATGCACGCCGAGCTGCACAGCAAGAATTTCCTTTCGGCCACGCGCCTGGGCGGCAACCTGGGCCTGGTCATCGCCCGCCAGTTGATCATCCTGATGCACGGGGAATTCGGCATCAAAAGCGGCAGCAACCAGGGCAGTACCTTATGGCTGACCCTGCCCCTGGACCCGGATCGCCTCGAACATCCGACTTCCGACCTCGATGGCCCCCTGCAAGGGGCACGGGTGTTGATCGTCGACGACAACGACACCTGCCGCAAAGTACTGGTGCAACAGTGCAGCGCCTGGGGCCTGAACGTCAGCGCGGTGCCATCGGGCAAGGAAGCCCTGGCGCTACTGCGCACCAAGGCCCACCTGCGGGATTACTTCGACGTGGTGCTGCTGGACCAGAACATGCCGGGCATGACCGGCATGCAACTGGCAGCCAAGATCAAGGAAGACCCGAGCCTGAACCACGACATCCTGTTGATCATGCTCACCGGTATCAGCAACGCGCCGAGCAAGATCGTGGCGCGCAACAGCGGGGTCAAGCGCATCCTCGCCAAACCGGTGGCCGGTTATACCCTCAAGACCACCCTGGCGGACGAGCTGAACCAGCGCAACAGGGGCCAGGCGACGAATGTACAAGTGAATGCCGGCCCGCCCATGCCGGTGAAGGTACCGAGCGATTTCCGCATCCTGGTGGCCGAGGACAACAGCATTTCCACCAAGGTCATTCGCGGCATGCTCGGCAAGCTCAACCTGCAACCCGACACCGCCAGCAACGGCGAAGAAGCCCTCAAGGCCATGAAGGAACAGCGCTACGACCTGGTCCTGATGGACTGTGAAATGCCGATCCTCGACGGCTTTTCCGCCACCCAGCAATTGCGCGCCTGGGAAATGGGCAACCAGCGGACCCGCACTCCCGTGGTGGCGCTCACCGCGCACATCCTGGCCGAACACAAGGAGCGCGCCCGTCAGGCCGGGATGGACGGGCACATGGCCAAGCCGGTGGAGCTGTCGCAATTGCGCGAGCTGATCGAGCACTGGGTGGCTCAGCGTGATCAGCAGAACAGGTCGGCGGCGCACACATCCTAGGCGGCGACATGGCAGTCAGCGGGCCCCGCCGCTCTGTTCAAAGTTCCAACGCATGCAGATGGCGGACTGTCTCGCTCATCACCGCGGCGGCGACTTTCTCCCTGAACGTTGCGTAGTGCAGCGTGTTGAATGTAATGACCGCCATTTCTTCCTGGCTGCTTTCCACCACGTCCTCTATCGGCCAGAACAGAAATCTCGAGACCGTTCTGCGGGTACGGAACTGCTTGTGGTAGAGGCCTATTTCTATTCTCCCGGAAGACTTGGACGTGCAAGGGATCACCTGGAAGCATCCCGTGTCACGCATCAGGCTTGTCCTTTCGAATACCTCGAGCGCATCGGGATTACGCCTCAGGGTTCCTAACGCCTGGCTCGCCTGCCGGGAAAAGCGTTCATCAAATGACCGGGATATTTGCCGCGAAACGCTATCGGCCATCAATCCCTGCCCCGCCCGCCCGGCATTGACAGGACGCGCCGAATCCCATCCCAGATACCTGAGTTTATTCTTGTAATAGTCAAACCAGTTGCCGACCAAACCGTCCTTGTAGGCCGAACGTGTTGCCAATTGCGCGTACAAGTTACTCAGGTAGATATCCTCTCGATCCTGGAGGGACAGGCCCTCATCGAATGACACGATACTGCCACCCACCACGGCAGCCGCCGGAGTGTCACTGCGCAGAAGTACCTGCCCATTGGCCGGTCGAATCCCCATGTCATTCATAAAGACACAGCCCCCGTCACCCCATGCTCGACCGCGTCGGAAATATCAAAGATGTTCCTGGCGGCCTTATCCCCCAGTTTCTTGATAATTGCATCGCGAACAGGCGCATAGAGCGCATCGGACAAGTTCGCCTGAAAGCACCGCAGTTGAATTGTGCCCGGTACCGGATCGGTGGAGAAAAGTGGCCCAAGCGGATTAGCGGTACTGTGCCTGGTGTCAAATTCCAAGCAGACAACGTTCAGCACAGGCCCTCGCTGGGCCAGAATGACTTGCAGCCTGACCCTGCACGAAAGCTCCGGGGATTTGGGGCCCTGAACCCACTCGCGCAATTCTTCAATGGCCGGCAAGGAGCAAGGCAATTGAGCGACACGATTCAACAGGCGCGTGAATTCAGTCACTTTAGTTTGACCAACATACGCCCCCAGTCGTTTTTCCACCCAAGACATCATGGTGTATTTTGATGGCGTATCGAGTGTAAAGTTGTCCCACGTTACCGCCTTTTGCAACCAACCGTTCTGTAATACTTCCCGGTATGCCCCATACCATTCATCCGGCGAAGAAAGAGCTGGATACTTCTTGCTGGCTACCAACTGCGCAAACAACACCGAATTCATTACATCGCACTTCTCCTGTTCCAGCATATCGGCTGACAGCAAGACAACAGCTCCGGCATTGATAAAAACCGAACAATCATCACTCATTATAATCACCTGATTCGCTAAGGGATGGCGACCACTGCGTGGTCGCCAAGAGATCACATGAGGTTAAATCTCATACTCTTCGATCTTTTTCTGCGCACGATCACCCAACCTTGCAATGATGGTGGCTCGGGTCCGATTAATAATTGACGGCACCATGGTCATATGACATTCACCGCGATACAGATCGACCGAACTGCTGTCCCAATTCACAAACAGCACTTTGGTCTGATTCGTCCGATTAATGAAACGCACGGCCCCCAATGCCATGATGACTTCGCCGTGTGGGGTTTCGTGGCAGGTCGCCACACCAAAACCACCCGCACCGGTCTCCCTGATATTTTGATCAAAGAGTTGAAGTGGCTTGTCACTGCTTTGCAGCGCAGCTATTGCGTCACCTGCCACTTTAAGCATCAGCGCCGACGTTGGACCAGGAACAGCGGCGGCAGCCACGGCCGAACCCAGGATCCTCAACACCAGTTGATCCATCTTGAAGCTCCTGCCCGACGCCGCGACTGTGTCGTAATAGCGTTGCAGGATCGTCCAGCCGCAGTCTTGCATGACTTGCAGAAAGAACTGATACCACTCTCTACCTTGATCTTCCCGTGGATACGCCCTGTTCGCCGCCAGCGATGCATACAGATAGGAATGCTGGATATCCACCTGATTTTGCTCAGTCATTCCCGAGACGAATGCCAGGATACTTTCCCCGACAATCGAAGCGCGGTCCGGCTTTTCCACAGCTGCTTTATACCCGACAGGATTGATTGCAACAGTGCGCGAAGAAACAACAACATTTTCCGGCATGATTTCATAACTATTCAGCCGATCAAGACGATCAGCCAAGGTTAAAACCGAATCAAACTTAACACTCATAGATATATTCCTTATTTAATTAAGGCCCTCCATGGACCCCGAGAACAACATGACTCAAACCCACCCCGAACAACAACTGCAAAACTGTAACGACACATAATGCCTGCGACACTAACATTTCAACGACACTCCGCTTTCCCATAATAAAGCGAAGTTTTCGGCACTTAAAAATTTCATGTTCACGGCGAGCCGACAGACACCCCCGGCGCCTGATAAACTCCACGCCAATTTCATTCGTCGTGAGCCTCGACCATGCTCCATGTGCTGTTCAGCGTTTACTTGAAGATGTTGGTGCTCTACAGCCCCTTCTTCGTATTGTCGTGCTTCATCGGCCTGACTCGCGGCTACTCACGCAAGGAACAACGCCGCCTGGCCTGGAAGGTCGCGACCGCGACGCTGGTGTCCAGCGTATTGCTGTACCTGTTCGGGCGGGTGATTTTCAGCGTGTTCGGCATCACCGTGGACGCGTTTCGCATTGGCGCCGGCAGCGTGCTGTTCATTTCGGCACTGGGCATGGCCCAAGGCAAGTCGGCCGTCCAGACGGACAGCGTCCAGCAGGACGTGGCCATCGTCCCGCTGACCATTCCATTGACCGTCGGCCCCGGCACCATCGGCGCCCTGCTGGTGATGGGTGTGAGTCAACCGCACTGGGACGACAAACTCATGGCCATCATCAGCATCGCCCTGGCCAGCTTCACCGTTGGCGTGGTGCTGTACCTGTCCAGCCGCATCGAGCGGATTCTGGGCGACCAGGGCTTGCAGATCGTCAGCCGCCTGATGGGGCTATTTGTCTGTGCGCTCGCGGCGCAGATCATTTTTACCGGGGTCAAAGGCTATCTGGTGCCGTAATCAACCCACCTCATTGGTTTCCACCGCAGGCGACACGCTCGACAACGCCTTGAGCGTGACGCCGCCCTGGGCGTCCGGCAAGGCATCCAACCGCTCTATCAGGGTTGAAACGGCATAATGCCGATTGCTGCCAAAACTGAGCAGGACTTCTCCGCGCAAGTTGATATCTGCCGCATACACCTCGCGAACGATCACACTGTGCCCACTGTCCGGATCAATGATCACCAGGTGTTCATCGACCCGACTGAGCAACAACTGATCAGGCTCATCCAGGTCCCAGATCAATTTACCGGGGATTGTCACCGCGCTGCCCAGGGAATGGCGGCAGTCGAGGATGACCGACTTGACCCGCAACCAGGCCGCTTTTGACAGCCGGTAACTCACCGCGCCTTGCCCCATGCGCAGGATCAGGGTCGTGACACCGTCCGGCATCAGCGCCAGGAGATCATCGATTTTCACCTCCTGGCCCTCGACCACCAGCACCTCACCTTCACGCTGGACATAACTGAGTGGCCCCATCTGCCCTGTACCGGGCAAGGTCAACAGCTGTCCACTCCTGCTTTCATGAAGTAATACCTGGGTCTGCCGCTGGGTCCCCAACAGCTCGAAGGACTCCGGAATGGCGGCCCTGGGAACCCGGATCACACGTCCGGTCCTGGCGACGAACCACTTCAGGTTCCCGGGCTCCTCCACCGACAGCAGTGCGCTATGGAACGACTGGGCCACCAATTGCCTGAGCCCCTCATGCTCCCGGCCATCCTGAGCGACAACCCACTCATGAGTGACACCGGTGATCGAGGCCGGCTCCTGGTCTCGTAACGCGACCACCACCCCCTCGAATGTCACGCCACGCAGCCCCACACCTTCAGCCTTCAGCTCGACAAACTGGCAGGGCGCCCATTCACGTTCCGCGCGGGGCAACGCATCAGCCTGCAGCAAACGTGAACCCTGGCCAAAAGCCGCCTCCAGTTTCTGCGGATCGATAAAGGCCTGGCGATAGACCTCGCCGCTCGACACATCGAATAACCACGCTGCCTCGCCGTCCGGGGTGGCGCCAAGCAGGCGGACTTCCTTCGCATGTCCCAGGTCAGCCAGCAACAGCCGGTTGCCGACATACCAGGCACATAACTTGGCATCGTCGTTGAAGTTGCTCAAACCGATGAGGGCAAAGCGCTCGCTCGCGTATTGCCGGGCCAGCGACTCCAACGCCGACCACCAATGCTCCCGATCCTTGAACCATGCCTCGTTCACGCCGCCCAGCACGAGGTCGCCCTGGCTCGTCAGGTTGAAAAACCGGCCATCGGATGTCAGCGCCACGTAGCCGCTCTCGACAGCGATCACATTCTCCAGCCTGTCGGACTGCAACCACCTGTTGGACCACTGCCCTTTGCCCGCGACCAAGGTTCGCTGCCTGAGGCACAGCTCTTTTGCGAGCCGGTCATACACCACAAACCTATCGCTGTCGTCCGCCAGCGTGAGCAGCGTCAGGTCGGTCATGTTCTTGATCGAGTCGGCCCAGCCACGGGAACGGCCGCGTCTCGTCGAAGGACGAACGATCAAGCCGTCCCTGTGGCGAACCCAGGCCATGTCCCGTAACTGCGCCTCGCTCTTCCAGCAGACCGAAACGAAGGGCGCCGGTTGCCAATTGACGGTGGCAAAGCTGTCCTCGTTGCTGACAGACGGGACAAAGGGGTAGTCGCTGCCCAAGACCTGCGACCAGTCGGCCAGTGTCTCGCTGGCGCTGAAAATGGATTCCAGCGCCGGATCCAGATCCCGCGTGACCGAACTGAGCAGCAGTTGCCCTTCATGGATCACATACACCAGTACATCGCGGGTCTGATCCTGGCGAGTGATGTGCTGCACGACATGAATCACCCCCTGCGCATCCGCCTCGACACGCTGGATGGTGGCGGTCACGTTCCTTGTGCTGCGCAACCAGTAGCGATGGCTCAGCAACCCAGTGACCGCGTCGGCTTGCCAGATGATCAGGTTCTGTGGGTCGTAGAAATAGCAGGAGCCGCCCGCCACCGCGCCCAGCACCGCCGCATCGACGCCTGGCAGCTCATCGCGAATGAACAGGAAACGGTCGTCCTTGGCGTCGTACCAGGCCGTGACGTAGCGGGGCTCGTCCGGCTTCTCGAACGGCACCAGGTAACGATGAACCGGCGTATACGGCATCGCCAGGCGGTGTTGCCTGGCAAGGGTCCTGAAGTGCTCCTGCAAGGCCTGCCTATCCATGCTCGCAGGCACCTCCTGCTCGACAACCACGAGCTTGCCCGCCTCCAGCTTGAACACTTGGTTCTGGCTGATCCGCAGCAGCACGTCATGACGCCCCGATCCACTGAGCGTCACCTGGACGTCACCGATGAACAGCCTCGCGTAGCGCTCGAGCCGGACATCACTTTCCTGGGCCCAAGGAGCGTCCAACACCCAACTCGAGTTCAACGGGCGCGTCGTATCGAGGGCCAGGCTCACGCCGGGATGGAGCAGCAGTGCACAGCGCTTGCCGGCACCCTGGATCTCATAGGTGATTTTTCCGTGCCAGGCCGGTGGCAGCACGGGCACCACCAGAGAGCGATCGATGTCATCGAGCAACACCTTGATCGCTGTCGGTCGATAATCCGGGACCAGGCGATAGAGGATGTAGTCACTGGGGAACGAGTAGAAGGAAAACAGAAACAGCCATCCTCCCTGCGCGTTTTTTTTCTCCAGGCGCCGTGCCGTGTCGAACCCGGTGTCATGGCGCAGCCCGGCGAAGGGTAAGGCCTTGTACTCGTAGCGGTAACAGGTATGCGGTGTGCAGGGCAGGACGATGACCGAGCCTGCCGGTGGCGTGAATCGGGCTCGACCTGGCAGATTCAGCTCTCGACGGATATCGATCGCCCGCGCGTAATCGTCATCAAAGGTAGGCACTCCGAAATGATCGCGCAGCGGATACAACTTGGGGCTGTCCAGCATCAGCTCGGCGCGGGTCAGATCCAGCGTATGAACGATCAGCGATGAACGCGGCAACCACGCACCACCGCTGGCATCAGAGCGATAGGGCTGGAGATGGGCGGTTGCCACCTCATCGAAAAACAGCCCGACCTGCTTGGCTTCTTCGGCAATGGTGGCAAAACCCTGGGCCAACGCCGCCACCCCCACTGCCAACCCACCCAGCATCACGGCAGCACCGCCCAGCACTGCTCCAGCGGTGGTGGCTCCGGCGGCGTAGGCGCCCACCGACAACATCAGGCTGGCCGAGTCGAACGCCAGTTGGGTACCGAACTGAGCGCGCTCGACTTCGTTTTGGGTGGTCGACAGCTGGTAGATGTCGAACCCGACATTCGCCAATTGCAGCAACCCCCCGGTCGCTTCGCTCACACTGCTTCCCACTGCCGCCTTGACCACTGGCGCGACGGTATGGGCAATCAGCTTCTCCTGGGCCAGCGCCTGCCGAACCAGGCCGACCAGGCCGGCGATATCGGCCACGTTGCCATGCACCAATTGCGCGTAATTGACATAGGCATGCAACCGGACCGCCAGGCTCAATGGCCGCTCAGGCCCCTCTCGGCCCCGCAAGGCGTTCATCAGCGCTTGTATGGCGAACCCGGCGTTCAGGGTGTGGACGCTGCCCACCTCGGTCGGATCGTTCGGCACGGAAGGTCTGTTGGCCAGGACCGAAAAGCGTTCCGAGAGGTAGTTCTTTATCCGCAAGAGTCGATGGTCGTCGGTCACGATCCGTACCAACTGCTCAGGCTTTTGCGGATCGATCAGGTTCATCCGGTACGACCCGTTCGACATGACCTCCAGGGTGTCGAACAGCGGCACAAGGTGTGGCGCCAGCTGATTGGCTTGCTGAAGATGGGTCGTCACTTGCTCGATCTGCTGGCCCCACCAATGGCCATCCAGCGCCAGCAGACAGCTACCCAATCGAGGATTGCTTTGCAGCGATTGCCCACGTGCGCTAGCCAACCGCTGCCTGACGGGGCGTGGCGACGGCCCGGACAAAGCGCCGGGTTGCAGCAGGTGCTTGACCGTGACCCCATCGGAGAGTTGCCAGGCCGAGACCTTTTCACTTTGCAGGTCGATCAGATCGAATTCAGGCCGAGCTTCACTACCATAGGCGGCGTAGTAACGGGCCATGCCCTCTTTCTGGAAAAAATGCTCCAGGCCACGCTGGAATGCATCCGGCTGCTCGAATTTACACAAACCAAAGTTGGGATCGAAAAAATGATATGTCGCACGTTCTGCACTGACGGTCTTGGCCACCAGCATCGAATGATTGTCAGAGTTGAGCATCAGCGTACGCGGGCCGGCGTGTTTCTCCAAAGCGGCGGTGACCTGATCGAGGCTAGCCTGTCCAAGCGTGCTACCGACGTCACTCATCGGGACGTCCCGCAGCTCTTCCAACGCTTGTAGAAAGGCTTGGGAATCGTCCTGCCCCGGCTCGAGCACCGCCAGGAAGAAGCGCTCGCGCAAGTGCCCGGAGGCGGCATCACCCTGCGCAAGTGCCGCACTCATCACCAGCGCCAGGGGATAGCAACGCCCACCAATCGTTTCGCCATCGCGGTTGAGCAGCAAATCCTGGGGAACCATCTGCACACCGTTATGCCCGAACCCATCAAGCAATTGCCCTGACCGCTCGATGACCTGGATACGGTGCTCAAGGGTGGCCACCTTCTGGATCCGCCCGACATGCCGCCCCCACTGATACAGGGTCCGCGCCTCCTTCAAGGCGGTTTTTTTCAGTTCCAGAGCGCTGTCGGATGGCATCGACGCGTACGTCGGATCACTCCCCAGGCCACTCATGAACCTCGCGGCCTTGCGCTTGTACAACTGGCGTTCGATGACCGCGTAACGCCCGGAAACGCCCTGCTCGGCGACGCCATTGGCCAGGTTCTCCAGCTCACTGGTGGCCGCATTGAAATGTGGGTTGTCCAGGGAATCCAGCCCCAACAACACGCCCAGCGCCAGTCTTTGCAAAGGACTCGCTTCAATGAAACGACGAGAGCCATTGGCGATGTCACTCAGCACCTCATCGATCCCCTGGTCGCGCATTTTTTTGTCACTCAGGAAGACCGGAACAAGCGCGTCGGACGCCTGACTCTTGATGAGCTCGCGGTCATCGAAACTCAGCGGCAGCGGCTTTTCGAAACGGATCTCACCGTCATGCCCCTGCCTCATCGCCTCGATGAATGGCTCGCCGAGCCCCTCGACCAGTCGCTCAAGCACATCGGTCAGCAGCACCGCGCGCCCTTCGATCAGCGGCCATCCCTGCTGAAACTCAATCGTCGAATGCTTGAGCAACTGCGCGATATCGCCCTTGTAGCGGGCCTTGTACTGACCTTCGCGCCAACGCGCCTGCTCGGTGCTGACCCATTTCTCGGGATCGTTTCCATTCTCTTTCCAGGAGTGATCCTGCTCCTCTTCCGTGGCGCCATTGACCGTCAGATAGGGGGAAACGCCAGCCTCCTCGTGCAAAGTCTTGGCAACTGCCGCGCTCAAGTGCGCATTCGCGTAGTCGGCCATGCCGTCGCGCATGGCGCCGGGGCCCGTCAGATGGACGGTTCCTTCGCTTTCGAAGCGAATGCCGTCGCCGAAGTGGGTCGCGACGCCCGATATCCGCGCTATCGCCCTGAGCACTTCGCCCATCGGCAGGCGGCTCAGCGGCCCATGGTTTTTTTCGAATACTTCTTCCACCAGGGTCAACATGCCGGCAACGTCGCTCAATGCGACATCGCGCTGGGCAGCCAACTGGACCGACGCGTCAACCAACTCATAGTTGGAGCGCAGACGGTCGATCACGCTTTGAAGAATCTCGGCGCCCGGATGGGCCATCAGAAATGCATTGGATAACGACAGTTCCATGCTCAGGGCACGCAACGCGAAAGGTCGGGCCGACCGCTGCGCCGGCAACTCGAAGACCTCACTCAAGCTTGGCCGGCTTCGCGCGAACGCTTCCAGTGCCGACAGATGCTCGGCGGGAATATGCGCGCGATAACGGGAGGAAGCCTGGCGGCCGGGCATCCATTCGGGATTCTCGTTCAGCAGTAATTGCAGGGTCCCCAGACGGGCATCATGGCCAAAACCGCTGATGTCGACTCCGCCCAGGGTGGCCGATAACGGCGGAAGGTGGTCGATATCGGTATACCCGCCACCTTCGGCAAACAGGACTTCCGCGCGCACGACATCCGATGCCGACGCCATATTGCCCAGCAACCGCATCTCTCGGTCATAGACATCCTGCAACTGCAACGAAACTGCACCGGCAGCAAGGTCACGCAACTTGAAGCCGTCCATGGCCAGGATACTGCGACGATTGCGTTCCAACTGTTGGCGCAGCACTTGCGCATCCTGACCATAGGCGCGGGTCAGTAAATCCAGCCGGGCTTCGTCGGCTGATCCGCCCTTCGCCACGGCGGCATTGATATGGGCTTGCATCTGTTGTTTCAGGACAATGGCCCGTTCGTTATACAGGGCACCCAGATCAACTTCGGCAATACGCTCATCTACATCATGTAAGAAGACATCGGCCTTGGCGGCTTCGACAATAAGCTTATTGGTTTGCCACGCCAGTAACGCATCACTGTCATACCAAAGATTCAAGATATAGCCGTGCCGGGCCAATACCTGTCGCCATACATTGAGATAATCGCGCTGGATGTCGCCAAGACCGCCACCGAGCCAGACGAAGTGCAACGTCTTGGGCACCTCCGCTGGCAACTTCCTCATTTGCTCGGTACTGAACTGAAGGCGTGCTTCGTGATGCTCGATTTTGTCGTATATCTGCGCCAGGTCCACACCAGCTCCGGCGGGAGCAGACACACGCCCGTCCTGGCTGCGCTTGACCCTGCGGTTGCTCAATAGCTGGGCCAGCGTCTGTTTCAAAAGCCCCAATGGTTCGAGCAGCCTGTGGGATTCCGGCGTAGCGATACAGGCAAAGTAATAACGGAGGACCGCCTCGTATTGTTCGCTTTTTTTATATGGCGACAACGCCTGCTCAAGATCCGACAACTTGAAAAGACTGATGAACTTCACCAGGCCGTCGCTGCTTTTAACTTCTGCATCCTGCATAAAAACACTCCTCGCCCAACTTCACTAACAGCCAGACTAAAATAAATAAAGATCCACTGCCGCACCAGGCAGAACTAAGAAACGATAGAAGACAGGCAAACTAACGCCTAAAACCCAACAACTCAAACAGGAAGGCTTTCAATGCATTTCAAAGATTCAAGATTCAATTACGAGAATCGAGAGTTGCAATCGAACAGGGCGGCCAGGCAGGCCGCCCTCATTCAGGAGGCTGGCTTGGATCCATACCAGCGAGGCGTATAGACCCAGCTGGCGCCGGACGCGCGCGGGAATACGCAGGTAGTGGAGGAGCCGATCAACACCATGGTGCGCATGTCCACTTGGTCCGGGGTCAGTGCCCCCAGCGTAGTGACACGCAACGTCTGCCCCGGACGACCGATATCGCGCCCCAGCACCACGGGCGTTTGCGCCGTGCGATGTTGTCCGACGATCTCCAGCGCCCGGCCCAACTGCCATGGCCGGGAGCGGGAGATCGGGTTGTAGAAGGCCAGGGCCAGGTCGGCTTCGGCCGCCAGGTCCAGGCGCTTCTCGATGATCGACCAGGGCTTGAGGTTGTCCGACAGCGACATCACGCAAAAATCATGGCCCAGCGGCGCACCGGCCTGGGCGGCGGTGGCCAGGGAAGCCGAGACACCCGGCAGGATCTGCAAGTCGACGGTGTGCCAATGGGCATCCGTCGACTCATGCAACGCTTCAAGCACGGCGGCAGCCATGGCGAACACGCCCGGATCGCCGGACGACACCACCACCACGGAACGGCCCTGGGCCGCCAGCTCGAAGGCATGGCGGGCCCGCTGCATTTCTTCGCGGTTGTCGGTGCAGTGCTGCACCTGGTCGGCCCGAAAGGGCCCGGCCATGCGCACGTAGGTTTCATAACCGAGCACATCGGTGGCACGGTCGAGTTCGGCGCGCACCGCCGGCACCATCAACTCGGCGGCACCCGGGCCAAGGCCGATCACCGCCAGGCGCCCGCGCGGACGACCGACCTGCTGCGGATCGAGGGGTTGCGCGGCCACGGCGATGGCATGACTGCCCATGACCAGTAACGATGCCGGTTGAGCGAGGGCATCGCTCAACCACGTTTCGAGGTTGCCATTGGCCGCGGCAAAACGCAGCGGCACACCCAAGGCCGATGCCATTTCGTGCAACTCTGGACGGGCCATGTCGCTGTCCGCCGCCAGCAGGCACGCCAGCGACTGCGCCGCGAGGCCGGACTCTGCCAATATCGCGCCGATGTCCACCGACGCCCCCGCACTCAACGCCACCAGCACATTGCGCGGATAAATACGCAGTTCATCCGCCGCCGGTGTACCCGCAGCACTGTCGATACGGATCGCCAGCCGTGCCTGCTCATCCTCGGGCAACTGCGCCTGGGCCAGCCACGGCGCGGCGCCTTCGATGCGCACCGATTCACCGGCCAGCAGATCGGAGACAAAACGCTTGCCTTGCTCCAGGTCGCCGAGGCTGTAGCCACTCGGCGGATTGAGCAGGCAAGTGCCAAAACGCAATTCACCGCTGGTGGTGATCGCTGGCGCGACGTGCAGTGCTGCGGCGATTTCCCGGGCCATGACATTCACCCCGCCCAGGCCGCCCAACAGCGGGACCACGGCGCTGCCATCCTCGGCCACCGCCAGCACTGGCGGCTCGACGCCTTTTTCCAGCAGCAGCGGCGCCAGGGTGCGAATGACGATACCGGCCGCGCACAGGGCGATGATCGGTGTGTCCTGTTGATAGAGCTCGCGCAACGTCGCGCCGAACTCATGATATGGACGATCCACGCCCTCGACCCTTCCACTCAGGCCATGGATCAGGGCATCAGGGTAGCGCAGCTGGATCCGTCGGGCGGTGGCGAGACTGCCCGGGCCGAGGATGACGATGGCCGGCACTTTGGAAGTCATCACCCTTGCCACCGTTCGCCCGGTACGATGATCAGCGAGAAGTACGGCGACGACATCGGCTCGACTTCATCCAACGGCACGATCTTCTGGTTGGCCATGGTCGCTCGCTCGACATACAGCGCCCGCCCGTCCATATCCAGTTCCTGAAGCACTTGGCGAACCTTGGGGAAATTGCGCCCCAGTTTCATGATCACCGCCGCATCGGCGTCGGCCAGGCGCCGCTTGAGTTCTTCATGGGGTAGAACGCCGGAGAGCACCGACAGGCTCTGGTTGCGATAGACCAGCGGCGCACCGAGTACCGAGGCGCCGCCGAGCATCGAGCACACACCGGGAATGACTTGGGCCTCATAACGCTCGGCCAGGCGATCGTGCAGGTACATGTAGGAGCCGTAGAAGAACGGATCGCCCTCGCAGATCACCGCCACGTCGCGTCCGGCATCCAGGTGCACGGCCAACTGTTCGGCGGCGGTGTCGTAGAAATCGGCGATCACCTGTTCATAGGACAGCGGCGCCGGCAGCACTTCGGTGGTGACCGGGTAGACCAGCGGCAGCAACGTCTGCGCATCCTGCAAATGCGCCTCGATGATGCCAAAGGCGTTGCCCTTCTTGCCCTTGGCGACGAAGTACGCCACCACGGGCGACTCGCGCAGCAGGCGCAGGGCCTTGACGGTAATCAGTTCCGGATCACCGGGGCCCACGCCGAGGCCGATCAGACGTCCAGGCTGCTGCATCATTCAATCTCCGTAGCGAGGGCGTTGACGGCCGCGGCGGCCATGGCGCTGCCGCCGAGGCGGCCTTGCATGATCACGAACGGCACACCACGGCTGTTGGCCGCGAGCATCGCCTTGGATTCGGCGGCGCCGACAAAGCCCACCGGAAAACCGAGGATCAAGGCCGGTTTCGGTGCGCCGGCATCAAGCATTTCCAACAGGTAGAACAGCGCGGTCGGCGCGTTGCCGATGACCACGACGCTGCCCTCCAGATGCGGACGCCACAACTCCAGCGCTGCCGCCGAACGGGTGTTGCCCAGCTCGAGGGCCAACGCCGGCACGCTTTCGTCGCGCAAGGTGCAGATCACCGGGTTGTTGGCCGGCAGCCGGGCCCGGGTCACGCCTTCGGACACCATCCGCGCATCGCACAGGATCGGCGCGCCAGCGGCCAGCGCCTGACGCCCGGCCGTGCCTGCGCCCTCGGAAAACTGCAGGCCGTCGACAGCCTCGACCATGCCGCAGGCGTGGATCACCCGCACCGCGAGTTTCTCCAGATCGGCCGGAATGCGCGCCAGGTTGGCTTCGGCGCGGATGATCGCGAAGGAGTTGCGATAGATCTCCTGACCGTCGCGGATGTAATCAAGCATCAAGGGGGCTCCGGGGGCGAGCGTCGAGCCAGTGGCCGAGCGCTTCAATAGTCAGATTGTGTGCCTGCAACGCGCCGAAACCCGGCAGCGTGGCATCGTGAAAATACAAGTCATAGCGACCGGGGGCGACCGCCAGCAAAGTGACGGGCGCGACATGGGCCGCCGCGCAGGAGCGCCGGCAGCCCGATAGATGGACCTTCAGGGACCGGCCCTGGGCTTGCAGCAGCTCGGCCAGTCGGCGGGCGTCGGCCTTGGTGTCGGCCAAGGCCTTGGCGCAACCACTGGAGCCGGTGCAGGCGATGAGTTGCGCCAGGGGTTGCTCGACAGAGCACAACAAGCCCAACCCCTCGAGCCCTGCCAGCACTTCGTCGGCATCCGCACGGCGCACATTGGGCAGCAACAGGCTTTGCCAAGGGGTGAAGCGCAGGCTGCCGTCGCCCTTCTCCCGCGCCAACCGCGCCACGCCCCGCAGCATGCCGGCGTCGAGCCGGCCAAGGGGTGCGGCGGCGCCGACGTAGACACGCTCGTCGTGCTGGGGATGGCTGCCGATGTGCAGTCCGTCGTTGGACATGTCCCGCTGCCAATCCAGGCAAGCTTGCAGCGGCACGCGACGGGCCAACCGGGCCATGAATTCATCCATGGGGATTTCAGCCAGCAGGTGGCGCATGCGGATCTGGTCCGGGCGAGCCAGGTCGAGAAACAATTCCAGCACCGCCACCACCAGGGCATGCCCCAAGGCCAGGGGCACCCTGCCCGCCGGTCTATCCAACGGGACACCAGCCAAGCCGAAGGCCAGCCAGGGCTCGCCGTCGCGGACCAGGGCCGACAGCCACAGGTCGTGGTGATGTTCGAGCATCGCCAACGCTTCGCCACCGTCCAGTTGCACGGCGAACTTGGCCGACAACTCATGGAAGCGCGCATGGGTTTGCAGGGTGACGAGGATCTGCGCGGCCAACGGGCGGGTGTTGAACAACATCTGCCGGTCGATCCCCGCCGAAGGGCTGAGCATCAGGTTGCGCACATCATCGCCAGCCGGGGTTCGGGGCCCAAGCCCGGCGACCAGCAATGGTTCGATCAGCGCGTCGTGCCCTGGACCGATGCCGCGAATTTGCAGGTTGCCACGGTTGGTCGCCTCGATCACGCCCCCGGCAAACCGCTCGGCCACCGCCGCCACGGCGTCAGCCTGATCCGCCAGGATGGAACCGCCATCGAGCTTGATCCGGCAGATCCCGCCATCCAACGCCTGGACGACACGCAGCAACCCCGGGCAACCGGAGGGGCGTACGACGTTGGAGGATGGACGTTCGTTCAAGGGCAGACCGAGAAATGAGGCACGCCATGACGGCGAAGGAGCGCCATTATGCCTGCTTTGCCGGGGGTCATGAAAAGCTTGCCTGTCGGATTCTCAGGGCTGGGCACAAAACTTGTGAACAACCCCACTCAAATTGTGGGAGCGGGCTTGCTCGCGAAAGCGGTTTGCCTGAGACGGTGATGTTGAATGGATCGACGCCTTCGCGAGCAAGCCCGCTCTCACAGGAGGATTGTGGCGAACACACACTTTGCGGACACCCCAATCAAAACTGTGGGAGCGGGCTTGCTCGCGAAAGCGGTTTGCCTGAGACGGTGATGTTGAATGGATCGACGCCTTCGCGAGCAAGCCCGCTCTCGCAGGAGGATTGTGGCGAGCACACACTTTGCGGACACCCCAATCAAAACTGTGGGAGCGAGCCTGCTCGCGATGGCGGTCTGGCTGTGACGAAGATGTTGCGCCAGGCGCCTGATCCGCCGGGGCACGGTATGATAGCGGCCCGGTTCGCGGGAGAGACAGACCCGCCGATCAAACAGAACTATTCGAGGAACACAGATGACACCCTGGCTGACCGTAGTGGGCATCGGCGAAGAGGGCTTCAAAGGCCTGGGCAAGGTTGCTCGCCGCGCGCTGCTCGGTGCTTCGCGGATCGTTGGAGCGCAGCGTCAGCTGGATCTGCTGCCGGTGTGTATCCGTGGCGAACGAGAGCTGTGGCCCATCCCGTTCTCCCTCGAACCGCTGCTGGCCCGACCAGGTGAAGCGGTGTGTGTGCTGGCCAGTGGCGATCCGATGTTCTACGGCGTGGGCGCCAGCCTGGCTAGACAGGTGCCGGGCGATCAGATGCTGATCATCCCGGCCCCCTCCTCCTGTTCGCTGGCTGCGGCGCGCATGGGTTGGCCACTGCAGGACGTGGTCACGCTATCGCTGGTGGCACGCCCGCTGGCGGCGCTCAATGTGCATTTATCCACAGGCGTCAGGCTGTTGCTGCTGAGCAATGACCGCCACAGCCCCGCCGCCGTGGCGACATTGCTGCGCGAGCGCGGGTTCGGCCCCAGCCCCATGACCGTGCTGGAACACCTCGGCGGGTCGGCAGAACGACGGATCGAAAGCACTGCAACGCAATGGTCCGACCCGGCCGTCGCCGACCTGAACCTGATCGCCATCGAATGCCGGGCCGAACCTTCGGCACCGCGCCTGTCACGCCTGGCCGGCTTGCCGGACACCGCGTTCGAACACGACGGCCAATTGACCAAGCGCGACGTGCGCGCGATCACCCTGGCCCGCCTCGCCCCGACGCCCGGCGAACTGCTCTGGGATGTCGGCGCCGGCAGCGGCTCCATCGGCATCGAATGGATGCGTAGCCACCCCAGTTGCCGGGCCCTGGCCATCGAAGCCGACGAGGGCCGCCAAGCCTTGATCGAACGCAACCGCGACACCCTCGGCGTGCCCGGCCTGCAACTTATTCGCGGGAAAGCCCCGCAGGCTCTGGAAGGACTCGAACGCCCGGACGCGGTATTCATCGGCGGCGGTGTCACCCGCGAAGGCGTACTCGACGCCTGCTGGGCCCAGCTCAAGCCCGGCGGCCGACTCGTCGCCAACGCCGTGACCCTGCAAAGCGAGATGACGCTCATGACCTGGCGCGAACGTCACGGCGGCGAGCTGACCCGGATCCACATCGCCCAGGCCCAGCCACTGGGCGAGTTCGACACCTGGCGCCAGGCCTTGCCGATCACCTTGCTCGATCTGGTCAAACCCCTCGATGCGTGACGAAACCGCCGAACAACCCGCCCCCCTGCGCAGTGGCCTGACCACCGGCAGCTGCGCCACCGCCACCAGCCTGGCGGCGGCCCGCTTGCTCCTGAGCGGCATCCACGCCGATGCCGTGGAAATCGTGCTGCCCAAGGGCAAGCTGGTGCAGATGCGCCTGGAATTCTGCCGACTGACCGAGCAGGGTGCCGAGGCCGGGACGATCAAGGACGCGGGCGACGACCCGGACGTGACCCACGGCGCCCTGCTGTTTTCCCAGGTGCGCCTGATCGCCGAACCCGGCGTGCGCTTCGTCGCCGGTCGCGGCGTGGGCACGGTGACGCGACCGGGGTTGGTGCTGGGTGTCGGTGAACCGGCGATCAACCCGGTGCCGCGCAAAATGATCAACGACCACCTGGGACGGCTGGCCGAGGAAAGCGGTTATGCCGGTGGTTTCGAAGTCACGGTCAACGTCGAGGGCGGCGAAGCCCTGGCGCTGAAAACCATGAACCCACGCCTGGGCATTCTCGGCGGCCTGTCGATCCTCGGCACCAGCGGCATCGTCCGACCGTTCTCCTGTGCGGCCTACATTGCCTCGATCCACCAGGGTATCGACGTGGCGAAAACCAACGGCTACCTGCACATCGCCGCCTGCACCGGCAATGCCAGCGAAGACACCATGCGCCGGGTCTACAACCTGCCGGAAATCGCCCTGATCGAAATGGGCGATTTCGTCGGCGCCGTGCTCAAGCACGTGCGCAAGGTGCCGGTGGAAAAACTCAGCCTCTGCGGCGGCTTCGGCAAAATCAGCAAACTCGCCGCCGGCCACATGGACCTGCACAGCCGTCACTCGAGCATCGACCTGCCACAACTGGCCGAATGGGCCGCCGCCATCGGCGCCGATGAGGCGTTGCAGCAAGGCATCCGCCAGGCCAACACCAGCCAGCAAGCCCTGGCAATGGCCAGCGCCGCCGGCATCGCCCTCGGCGACGCGGTGTGTGAGCATGCGCTGGCTTTCGCCCGCAGCGTGGTGCCGGCCCAGGTCCAGGTCGAAGTCTTCGCCATCGACCGCCAGGGCGGCATCGTTGGCCACGCTGGAGCCTTGCAATGAAACGCATCTTGCTACTGGGCGGCGTCACCGAAGCCCTGGCCATCGCCCGCACCCTCGGGCCCCAGCATATCTACAGCCTGGCCGGCATTGGCCGTATCCCCACCGACCTGACCTGCCAGGTGCGCGTCGGCGGCTACGGCGGCGCCGAAGGCTTGGCGCAGTTCATTCGCGCCGAAGGCATCGACCTGTTGCTAGACGCCACCCACCCCTACGCCGCCCAGATCAGCCACAACGCCGCCCAAGCAGCGCGCGCCTGCGCCATCCCCTGCTGGGCCCTGCGCCGCCCGGCCTGGCAACCCGAGGCCGGCGATGACTGGCGAGAAGTGGCTGACTGGAACGAACTGATCCAGGCCTTGCAACCCTTCCACCGTCCGCTGTTCACCCTTGGTCGCGAGCCACTGCAACACCTGGACGAAATTCCGCCAGAGCAATTCTGGACCCTGCGGGCCCTGGACATTTACCCCGGTAATGAACGCTGCGAAGTGATCGGTGCCCGTGGCCCGTTTCACATCGAGGGCGAGCGTGAACTGTTCGAACGGCGGCGGATCGATGTGCTGGTCAGCAAGAACAGCGGCAGCACGGCTACTGAGCCGAAACTGGAGGTGGCTCGGGAGCGAGGGGTGCCGGTGTTGGTGTTGAAGCGACCGGTGTTGCCGGGGGCGGATCGGGAGTTTGGGACGGTGGATGAAGTGTTGCAGGGGCTACGGCATTTGGTCTGACAGAGACCTGTCCTACAAGCCTATCCTGTTGGAACTACGCCAGCAGGCTACGTCACTTTGCGCCGCTGCCTACAACTACGCCAGAATCCGCCGGCTTGTGCGCCTTGGAGGCCGCCGGTAACTTGATTCCCGTCACTGCCCATCAGTGATCGGGTTTAGTCGCCCTAGGTTTTCAGCAGGTTCACAAGCTCCGTCAGTCAGGTATCTCATCCCTGCACTCGATGGTGGTTGTGCGCAGGGCGCCTTGTGGCGAGGGGATTTATCCCCGCTGGGCTGCGCAGCAGCCCCAAAAAATCAAATGCAATCTATCTGATACACCGCGATGCCAGATCTCAGGGCTGCTTCGCAGCCCAACGGGGATAAATCCCCTCGCCACAAAAATCTCATGCACTCGCCACGACTGCGTTTGTTGCTACTGTTAACACCAGCCCTGCGACCCTACACCGCACGTGGCCTTTTTACTTATCAACCCCGATCAGGCTAAATACCGCCACCTGATCGCCCAACCGAGCGGATTGCCCCCATGTCCCGACAACGGCTTGCATTTGCCTGGATCGCCTGCTTCGCAGTGCTGTTCAACATGCTTGCCATGCCCCTTTCCGGCAGCGGTGGCACGGTGGCGAGTGCACCGACCGAACAAGTGCTGTGGGGTAGTTTCTGTTCCTCCAGCGGCACGAAAATGCTGGCGATTTCCCTGGGCAAGTTCGAGCAGGGCACGCCGCAGAAGGACAATCATTCGACGATGCAGCATTGCTGGTGCTGCTCAGGTTCGGCGCCGCTGGTGGCGCTTACCGGGCATACTCCACAGTTGTATCTGGATGCAGAGCTGGCGCATCGCAGGAGCGCCCATTCGAAACTCGACAGCCCGACACCGCGCCAGCAATGGCCGAGCCTCAATCCCCGCGCCTCACCTCTGGTCTGATTCCTCCGCATTTGAACCTGCGCCTCGAATCGTTCTGGAGAATCATCCATGTTGAACAGACTTATCCTGCTGGCTGCCCTGCTGCTTCCCGTCGGCTTCGCCCAAGCTCACCAGTACAAAGCGGGCGAGCTTGAAATCGCCCATCCGTGGTCCCAGGAATTGCCGCCCAATGCGCCGACCGTGGCCGCGTATTTCGTGATTCACAACAACGGCAGCACCGCCGACAAACTGCTCGGCGTCGACTCGCCGATTGCCGGCAAGGCCGAGCTCCACGAACACGTGATGCAAAACGACCTGATGAAAATGCAACCGGTGCCTGTCGTGAATATCGCCCCCGGTGCCACCGTCAC
The DNA here is from genome assembly GCF_058148565.1 of Pseudomonas sp. DF11. Classification (NCBI taxonomy): domain Bacteria; kingdom Pseudomonadati; phylum Pseudomonadota; class Gammaproteobacteria; order Pseudomonadales; family Pseudomonadaceae; genus Pseudomonas; species Pseudomonas sp. DF11. The sequence goes on along the minus strand of NZ_JBYVYN010000004.1, from coordinate 503,295 downwards.
TTTCGCACCGATGGCGTATCACGTGATGCTGCTGGACCTGAAAGACCGCAGCCTGCTCAGCGATGGCAAACGCTTTGCCATGACCCTGCATTTCGAAAAGGCGGGGGATGTCACGGTCGACGTCGCGGTCCAGAAAAAAGCCCCCGGCGGCGACAAAAACCAGATGCACATGCACTAAGCGCGTCTGCCCGTGGCTCTTCCTCGCAACAGGTCCGCCATGCCCCGCCGTCAGCCCATGAGCCTGACACGCGGCAGCCGGCTCAGCCTGTTCGCCATGCTGATGATCTTTATCGGTCCACTGATTTCTCAGTCGATGCCGATGGATCAGCGCATGTCTTCGTCCATGCCTGTGTCTATAAGCATGAGCATGGAGATGGACATGTCGGCAGGAGCCCACGCCGAGCACGCGGCACCGGCGGCCGAACACTGCCAGCCCAAGAGCGAGCATCACGCGCTGTGGGAAAAATGCGGCTATTGCAGCCTGCTGTTCAATTGTCCAGCGCTGACTGGCGGTCATAGCTTCACCGTCTTCGATACACCGCTCGTCAACATCTACACCAGCCCCTCCCCACGCCTGGGCCACGCCCGGCAAGCGTTCTTCCCGGGTGCTCGCACCCGCGCACCGCCCCTCGACGCGTAAGCCCGACACTTACCTCACCCGGTCGTACAAGACAGCCCCAGGCTGCCCGACCGTGTCGTCTACGTCTGTTCGATGGAATCATCATGTCCAGGTTTTCTGCTGGCACCGCTTTGGGCACTGCCCAGGTTCGCTGCCCCCCGAACGAGCCACGGGTTCGTTTACGTCATACGGTCGCCGCACTGTGCGGCCTGCTGCTCACGCCCTACGCATTTGCCGACGAGCATGAGCATCAAGACCATCAGGTCGAGGAACTGAGCCCGACGGTCATCACCGCCATCGCCCCCAGCTCACCCCTGACCGTCGTCACCACCCCCAAGGACCCACGCCAACCGGTGCCGGCCAGTGATGGCGGCGACTACCTCAAGACCATTCCCGGCTTCGCCCTGGTACGCAACGGCGGCACCAATGGCGACCCGGTGCTGCGCGGCATGTTCGGCTCGCGGCTGAACATCCTCACCAACGGCAGCATGTTGCTGGGCGCCTGCCCAGGCCGGATGGACGCGCCGACCTCCTACATCTCGCCGGAAACCTACGACAAGCTCACCGTGATCAAGGGCCCGCAAACCGTGCTCTGGGGCCCCGGTTCATCGGCGGGGACCATTCTGTTCGACCGCGAACCGGAACAGTTCGGCGAACTCGGCACGCGGGTCAACGCCAGCGTGCTGGCCGGCTCCGACGGCCGTTTCGACAAAGTGGTGGATGCCGCCGCCGGTGGGCCGCTGGGTTATGTACGGGTAATCGGCAACACCGCCCATTCGGACGATTACCGCGACGGCAACAACGACACCGTGCCGTCGCGCTATGACAAGTGGAACGGCGACGTCACCCTCGGCTGGACCCCGGACGCCGACACCCTGCTGGAGTTGACTGCGGGCAAGGGCGACGGCGAAGCGCGTTACGCCGGGCGCAGCATGGACGGCGCGCAGTTCAAGCGCGAAAGCCTCGGGCTGCATTTCGAGCGCTCGAACATCGGTGACGTGCTGGACAAGGTCGAGGCACAGGTCTACTACAACTACGCCGACCATGTGATGGACAACTACACCCTGCGCACACCCTCCGGCACCGGGATGATGGCCGGGCCCATGGCCTCCAACGTCGACCGCCGCACCCTCGGCGCACGTATCAAGGCCACCTGGCGCTGGGCCGATGTGCAATTGATCAGCGGCCTGGACGCCCAGACCAACGAGCATCGCCAACGCAGCAGCATGGGCGTGGACACCTATAAGGACCTGCCCTACACCAAGGACGCCGACTTCCACAATTACGGCGTGTTCAGCGAATTGACCTGGTACGCCGCCGACCGCGACAGAGTTATCACCGGCGCCCGCCTCGACCGCGCCTCGGCCAAGGATTACCGCCAGAGCATCGGCTCCGGCATGTCCGTGCGGCCCAATCCGACTGCCGACGAGACACGTGCCGACACCCTGCCCAGCGGCTTCGTGCGCTACGAACACGACCTGGACGACAGCCCCACCACCCTCTACGCAGGCGTCGGTCACGCGCAACGCTTCCCCGACTATTGGGAGCTGTTCTCGGCGAACGCCGGCCCCAGCGGATCGCTGAATGCCTTCGACGCGATCAAGCCGGAGAAAACCACCCAGCTCGACTTCGGCCTGCAGTACAAGACCGAAACCCTCGAAGCCTGGGCCTCGGGTTACGTCGGGCAGGTACGCGACTACATCCTGTTCGATTACACCCCCGGGATGATGGGCACCACTTCCCGGGCCGAGAACATCGATGCGCGGATCATGGGCGGTGAGCTGGGCGCGGCCTACAAGCTGACCGAGCGCTGGAAAGCCGATGCGACCCTGGCCTACGCCTGGGGCAAGAACAGCAGCGACGGCAGTGCCCTGGCGCAAATGCCGCCGCTGGATGCACGCCTGGGCCTGACCTACAGCGAAGACCGCTGGAGTGCCGGCGCCTTGTGGCGGGTAGTGGCGGCGCAGCACCGGGTCGATGAGAACAAGGGCAACGTGGTCGGCAAGGACTACGGCAAAAGCTCGGGCTTCGGCGTGTTCTCAGTCAACGGTGCCTACCGTATCAACCAGCATTGGAAGGTCAGCAGCGGCGTCGACAACCTGTTCGGCAAAGCCTACGCCGAGCACTTGAACCTGGCCGGCAACGCCGGGTTCGGCTACCCGGCGAACGACCCCCAGGCCATCAACGAACCAGGGCGCACGCTCTGGACCAAGGTGGATATGAGTTTCTAAAAACTTGCCCGAAGCAAACATAAAACCTGTGGGCGCGAGCCTGCTCGCGATGCGATCTATCAGACACATTGGTGCTGAATGTACCGCCGTTATCGCGAGCAGGCTCGCTCCCACAAAGGGTTCCATCGTTCAACCCAATTTGCCCTGCGGAGCGCTTTCTAATGAGCCAACCGAAACCCAATTTCTACAACCTGGCCTGGCGCTGGCATTTTTACGCCGGGCTGTTCGTGGCGCCTTTCATGGTGATGCTGGCCCTGACCGGGATCATTTACCTGTTCAAGCCGCAACTCGACCCACTGATGTACGGCAGCCTGCTGAACGTACCCGCCGGGCATCACACCCTGGCGGCGGACGACTTGCTCAAACAGGTCCGCCAGGCCTATCCCGAAGGCCAGGTCAAACAGTACCTGCCACCGATCAACGCCGAGCGCAGCGCGCAATTCGTGGTGATCGACCAGGGGCGGGAACTGAACGTGTTCATCGACCCGTACCACGGCGATGTCCTCGGCGAGCAGGATGCGAAGAACAACCTGCAAGCCATGGCCCGGGCCATCCACGGCGAGCTGCTGATCGGCACGGTCGGTGACCGCCTGGTGGAAATGGCCGCCGGTTGGGGCGTGGTGCTGGTGGTGTCGGGGTTGTACCTGTGGTGGCCGCGCGGGCAATCGTCGGCTGGCGTGCTGTGGCCACGCTGGAACGCGCGCGGTCGGCTGTTCTGGCGCGACCTGCATGTCGTCGTCGGCTTCTGGGGCGCAGCGTTGCTGCTGGTGATGCTGCTCAGCGGCATGACCTGGACCGGCTTCTGGGGCAAGCAATACGCCAACCTCTGGAACCGCTTTCCGGCGGCGATGTGGAACGACGTGCCCAAGTCCGACGTCGAGGCCGGTAGCCTCAACAACGCCCACCGCCAGACCGTGCCCTGGGCGGTGGAAAATACGCCGATGCCGATGTCCGGCGACCATGCCGAACACATGGCCCATGGCGGCATGCACGAAGGCCCAGCCGCCCCGACCGTCAGCCTGCAAGCGGTGCAGGACATCGCCACTGAGCGCAAGGTCGAACCCGGCTACAGCATCACCCTGCCGACCACCTCCACCGGCGTATTCACCATCGCCGTGTTCGCCGACGACCCGCGCAACGACGCCACCTTGCACGTGGACCAGTACACCGGCAAGGTCCTGGCCGACGTGCGCTGGGCGCATTACAGCGTCGTCGCCCGTGCCACCGAAACCGGCGTGATGCTCCATGAGGGCAAGATGTTCGGCCCGCTGAACCAGATCATCGTGCTGTTGATTTGCCTGATGATCCTGCTCAGCGCCGTGAGTGGCCTAGTGATCTGGTGGAAGCGCCGACCGGAAGGCAAGTTCGGCGTGCCGCCGCTGCGTCACGATCTGCCGACCTGGAAGACCGGGGTGTTTATCATGTTGGCCCTGGCGCTGGTGTTTCCGTTGGTGGGGGCCTCACTGGTGGTGGTGTGGTTGCTGGACCGGCTCGTCAGCCGACTCAATCGCCAGCCTGAGATCGCTTCATCTTCAAGCTGAAGACGGTGCATTAACGGAAGGCGGCGCGAAACCTCTACAATCGCGCCCGCTATCAAGCTGCAACCACAGTCCCTTGTGGGAGCGAGCCTGCTCGCGATAGCGGTGGATCAGCCAACAGAGATGTGACTGACCTACCGCTATCGCGAGCAGGCTCGCTCCCACAAGGGACTGTGTGTCGACCCAATAATTTGAGTAGCTGCATGACCTTCCTAACCCTCTCCCACCTCGCCTGGACACCCCTGGGCCATGGCCACTGCCATCACCAGTTCCAACTGCGTGACGTGACGTTGCAGGTGGCGGCCGGGGAGTTCGTCGGCTTGATCGGGCCCAATGGCAGTGGCAAGACCAGCCTGTTGCGCTGCGCCTACCGCTTCAACCGGCCGGAACATGGCGAGGTCAAACTCGAGCATCACAACGTTTGGAGACAGTCCTCGCGCTGGTGCGCCCAGCGCATCGCCGTGGTGCTGCAAGAGTTTCCCGACGCCTTCGGCCTGACGGTGGAAGAAGTGGTCGCCATGGGCCGCACGCCCCACAAAGGCCTGTTCGACAGCGACAACCTCGAGGACCGCCGCCTGGTCGCCCAAGCGCTGCAATCGGCGGGGCTTGAAGGCTTCGGTGACCATGGGTTCGCCACCCTCTCGGGCGGTGAAAAACAACGGGTGATCCTCGCCCGCGCCCTGGCCCAGCAACCGCAATTGCTGATCCTCGACGAACCGACCAATCACCTCGATCCCCACTATCAATTGCAGTTGCTGCAACTGATCAAGGGCCTGGGCATCGGTACCCTCGCCAGCCTCCACGACCTGAACCTGGCCGCCGCCTTCTGTGACCGCCTGTACGTGATCGAACACGGGCGCATCGTTGCCAGCGGCACGCCCAAGGACGTCCTCAGCGCCGAGCTGCTGCGTGAGGTGTTCGGCGTCGACGCCCTGGTGGATGAACACCCGCTGTCCGGCTACCCACGAATCACCTGGATAACCCAACCATGACCTTGCGTTCCCTGCTGTCGCTCGCCCTGCTGCTGGGCAGTACCCACGCCCTGGCCGAGCCCACCCGCTACCCGCTGACGATCCAGAGCTGCAACCGCCAGGTGGTGTTCAACGAAGCCCCCCGCCATGCCGTCAGCCATGACATCAACATGACCCAGATGATGCTCGCCCTGGGCCTCAAACCACGCATGGTCGGCTACAGCGGCATCAGTGGCTGGAAATCGGTGACGCCCGAGATGGCGAAGATCCTCGACGGCCTGCCGGAATTGGCGGCCAAGTACCCGTCGGTGGAAACCCTGCTCAACGCCAACGTCGATTTCTTTTTCGCCGGGTGGGACTACGGCATGCGAGTGGGCGGTGACCTGACGCCGCAGACCCTGCAACCGCTGGGTATCAACGTCTACGAGCTGACCGAGTCCTGCGCGTTCGTGATGAAACGCCCGGCGGCCTCGTTGGAAGACACCTATAACGACCTGCGCAATCTCGGCAGGATTTTTGACGTGCAGGACCGCGCCAACGAACTGATCGCCACGATGCAGGCCCAGGTGGCTGAAGTGCGCAAGCACCTGCCAGCCGACCAGCCCCGGGTGTTCCTGTATGACAGCGGCGAAGACCGCGCCATGACTTCCGGTCGCCTGGGCATGCCCCAGGCCCTGATCGACGCCGCCGGTGGACGCAACATTCTGGATGATGTGGAAACCAGTTGGACCCGGGTGAACTGGGAGAACGTGGTCGAGCGCAACCCGCAGGTGATCGTGATCGTCGACTACGGCGAAGTCAGTGCCGAACAGAAGAAACAATTCCTGCTGGACAACCCGGCCCTGCAATCGGTGGACGCGATCAAGCAACGACGCTTCATCGTGATCCCTTACGTGCAGGCCACGCCGGGCATCGATAACGTGCTGGCGGTGCAAACCCTGGCACGAGGGTTTCACCACCAATGAACGGTCGTCGTTATGGCGCCCTGTTGGTGCTCCTCGGTGCGCTGATGCTGGTGTCGTGCGTGGCGTCCCTGGGTTTTGGTCCGGCACGGGTGCCGGTGGCGGTGGTCTGGGACATCTTGCTGAACAAGGCTTTCGGTATGGGCGAGGTGCATTGGACGCCGGGCCAGGAGCATATCGTCTGGTTGATCCGTGTACCGCGCTTGTTGCTGGGGGCCTTGGTAGGCGCCGGACTGGCGTTGATCGGCGCGGTACTGCAAGCGGTCACGCGCAACCCGCTGGCCGATCCACACCTGCTGGGCGTGACGTCCGGTGCGACCTTGGGCGCGGTCATCGTGGTGCTGCATCTCGGCGAAATCATCGGCTTGCTGACCCTGCCGCTGGCGGCGTTCATCGGTGCGTTGCTGAGCATGCTGCTGGTGCTCGCCATCGCCAGTCGCCAGGGCCGCCTGGAAAGTGACCGGTTGTTGCTGTGCGGCGTAGCGGTGTCCTTCGTGATGATGGCGGCGGCCAATCTGCTGCTGTTCCTGGGGGATCACCGCGCCAGCTCCGCGGTAATGTTCTGGATGCTCGGTGGCCTGGGCCTGGCACGCTGGGAGCTGCTGGCAGTGCCGGCGGCCAGTGTGTCGCTGGGGCTGGTGTTACTGCTGGGCATGGCCCGGCCGCTGAACGCGTTGATGGCCGGCGAACAGACCGCCGTGACCCTGGGTTTGAACGCGGCGAAGGTGCGCTTGTGGATCTTCTTGATCGCGTCGCTGATGACCGGTGTGCTGGTGTCCATCAGCGGCTCGATTGGTTTTGTCGGGCTGATGGTGCCGCACATTGCCCGGCGCCTGGTGGGTGCCGAACATCGGCGGCTGTTGCCTGCCTGCGTGCTGCTGGGTGGCCTGTTCCTGGTGTGGGTGGACGTGGCGGCGCGGACGCTGATCGCGCCGGAAGACTTGCCGATTGGTGTCGCCACGGCGGCCATTGGCGGCTTGTTTTTTATCGGTCTGATGCGCCGTCGCTAACCTTGTGGGAGCGGGCTTGCTCGCGAAGGCGTCGGCACTTTTAACATCCCTGTGACTGGCCCACCGCTTTCGCGAGCAAGCCCGCTCCCACAGTTGATAGAGAGCGACAATGATATCTGCGCCCTAATGTGGCGCACCTCCTCGCACCAGCCCCCGCAATGCGTTCATTCATGGTGCATTACCTCGCACGCAGCCCACGCCAATCCCGCATTTCCAAGCCTTTTCCGGACCGGGCACACCCCTTGCAAAAGCACCTTCAGCGTTTGCATCTGCCCTCGAAAAAAAACTCATAAGTCCACGGAGATCGCACAATGAAGCGTCGTAGCTTGATCAAGGCTTTTACACTCTCGGCAAGCATTGCCGCGATGGGCATGGCCTGGACCGTCCAGGCCGCCGAGACCATCAAGGTCGGCATCCTGCATTCGCTGTCCGGCACCATGGCGATCTCCGAAACGTCCCTCAAGGACATGGCGCTGATGACCATCGATGAGATCAACGCCAAGGGTGGGGTGAACGGCAAGAAGCTTGAAGCGGTGGTCGTGGACCCGGCGTCGAACTGGCCGCTGTTCGCGGAAAAGGGCCGTCAGCTGCTGACCCAGGACAAGGTCGCCGTAGTGTTCGGCTGCTGGACGTCGGTGTCGCGCAAGTCGGTGTTGCCGGTGTTCGAAGAGCTCAACGGCCTGCTGTTCTACCCGGTGCAATACGAAGGCGAAGAGATGTCGCCGAACGTGTTCTACACCGGTGCCGCGCCGAACCAGCAGGCGATTCCAGCGGTGGAATACCTGATGAGCGAAGAAGGCGGCAGTGCCAAACGCTACTTCCTGCTGGGCACCGACTACGTCTACCCGCGCACCACCAACAAGATCCTGCGCTCGTTCCTGCACTCCAAAGGTGTGGCGGACAAAGACATCGAAGAGGTCTACACCCCGTTCGGCCACAGCGATTACCAAACCATCGTTGCCAACATCAAGAAGTTCTCGGCCGGCGGCAAGACCGCGGTCATTTCCACGGTCAACGGCGACTCCAACGTGCCCTTCTATAAAGAACTGGCGAACCAGGGCCTGAAGGCCACCGACGTACCGGTCGTGGCGTTCTCGGTGGGCGAGGAGGAACTGCGCGGCATCGACACCAAACCGCTGGTGGGCAACCTGGCGGCGTGGAACTACTTCGAATCCGTGGATAACCCGACGAACAAGAAATTCGTCGATTCCTGGAAGGCCTACGCCAAGGCCAAGAACCTCCCAGGGGCCGATAAGGCGGTGACCAACGACCCGATGGAAGCCACTTACGTCGGCATCCACATGTGGGCGCAAGCGGTGGAAAAAGCCAAGTCCACCGACGTCGACAAAGTCCGCGAAGCCCTGGCCGGCCAGACCTTCGCCGCACCGTCGGGCTACACCCTGACCATGGACAAGACCAACCACCACCTGCACAAGCCGGTGATGATCGGCGAGATCCAGGCCGACGGTCAGTTCAACGTGGTCTGGCAGACCGAAGGCCCGATCCGCGCCCAACCGTGGAGCCCCTTCATCGCCGGCAACGACAAGAAGCCTGACTATGCGGTGAAGAGCAACTGAGCCAATGGGTGTCGGTCCCGAATCCCGGAACCGACACACAACCCTTGTGGGAGCGAGCCTGCTCGCGATGGCGGTGGGTCAGCCAGAAAAGATGTGACTGACCCACCGCCATCGCGAGCAGGCTCGCTCCCACATAGAAAGAAGTTCGCGCAAGGCCTAGCATATGCCCACCGCCCTTTACCGCCTCATCCTCGCCCTGGTGCTGCTGTTGCCACTGGAGGCCCACGCCGGTGACGCCGAAGACTTCGTCGCCGCCAACCCGACCCAGCAGGCCAAGCTCCTGGAAACCTGGGCCGCGCAGCCCGAGCCGGAGCGTGTCGAACTGATCAATGCCTTGCAGCAAGGCCAGTTGACCGTCGATGGCCAGCCCAAGACCCTGCGCCTGAACAACCGCTTGCGCGGGCTGATCGAAACAGCCCTGGCCAGCCATCAATTGCTCGCCGTCGATGCCCGCGTACGCCTGGCTGCCGCACAGCAATTGCAAAAAAGTGCCCGCCCGGCCCAACTGGCCTTTCTCGATCGGCAACTGGCCGGCGAGCAGGACGAAGACGTGCACGCCGCCCTGAGCCTGGCCCTGGCGAACCTGCAACTGGTGGACGCCAACCCGAGCGTGCGCCTGGCCGCCGTGCGGTTGCTGGGAGAAACCGGCGATCCGCTGGCCCGCACCCGCCTCGAAGGCTTGCTCGAACCCGGCGTCGAAACCGATGTCAGCGTACGCACCGCCGCGCAAACCAGCCTCAACCAGGTCAAGCGCAAACTGCTGGTGGGCGAGTTGCTGGGCCAGGCCTTCAGCGGCATGTCCCTGGGCTCGATCCTGCTGCTCGCCGCCCTCGGCCTGGCAATCACCTTCGGCCTGCTGGGGGTGATCAACATGGCCCACGGCGAGATGCTCATGCTCGGCGCCTACTCTACCTACGTGGTGCAGATGCTGTTCCAGCGCTTCGCCCCGAACGCCATCGAGTTCTACCCGCTGATCGCCCTGCCGGTGGCGTTTTTCATCACCGCCGCCATCGGCATGGCTCTGGAGCGCACGGTGATTCGCCACCTCTACGGACGGCCATTGGAAACCCTGCTCGCCACCTGGGGCATCAGCCTGATGCTGATTCAACTGGTGCGCCTGGTGTTCGGCGCGCAGAACGTCGAAGTCGCCAACCCGGCCTGGTTGTCGGGCGGGATCCAGGTGTTGCCGAACCTGGTGCTGCCATACAACCGCATCGTGATCATCGCCTTCGCCCTGTTCGTGGTGGCGCTGACCTGGCTGTTGCTGAACAAGACCCGCCTGGGCCTGAACGTGCGCGCCGTCACCCAGAACCGCAACATGGCTGCCTGCTGCGGCGTGCCCACCGGTCGCGTGGACATGCTCGCCTTCGGCCTCGGTTCCGGCATCGCCGGGCTCGGTGGCGTGGCCCTGAGCCAGATCGGCAACGTCGGCCCCGACCTGGGCCAGAGCTACATCATCGACTCGTTCCTGGTGGTGGTGCTCGGTGGCGTCGGCCAGTTGGCCGGTAGCGTGTTCGCCGCGTTCGGCCTGGGCATCGCCAACAAGATTCTCGAACCGCAGATCGGCGCCGTGCTCGGCAAGATCCTGATCCTGGCGTTGATCATTCTGTTCATCCAGAAGCGTCCGCAAGGCCTCTTCGCGCTCAAAGGACGGGTAATCGACTGATGAACCAGCCCCTGATGCTCACGGCCTCGCAAAAGGCCGGTCCCAAAGTCACCCTCGCCGTCGGTGCGCTGATCCTGGCTGTGCTGCTGAGCCTGCCGTTGCTGTCGTTGTTGGCGGCGGACAATCCGTTGCACGTCTCGGCCTATACCCTGACCCTGGTGGGCAAGATTCTCTGCTACGCCATCGTCGCCCTGGCCCTGGACCTGGTCTGGGGCTATGCCGGTCTGCTCTCCCTCGGCCACGGCTTGTTCTTCGCCCTGGGCGGCTACGCCATGGGCATGTACCTGATGCGCCAGGCCGCCGGGGATGGCTTGCCGGCGTTCATGACCTTTTTGTCGTGGACCGAATTGCCCTGGTACTGGACCGGCACCGACAGCTTCCTCTGGGCCATGTGCCTGGTGGTGCTGGCGCCGGGGTTGCTGGCGTTGGTGTTCGGCTTCTTCGCCTTCCGCTCGCGGATCAAGGGCGTGTATTTCTCGATCATGACCCAGGCCCTGACCTTCGCCGGAATGCTGCTGTTTTTCCGCAACGAAACCGGGTTTGGCGGCAACAACGGCTTCACCAACTTCCGCTCGATCCTGGGGTTTGGCATCACCGAGCCGGGCACCCGGGCGGTGCTGTTCCTCGCCACGGTATTGTTGCTGGTGGCGAGTCTGTTCATCGGCTGGCGCCTGGCCCGCAGCAAGTTCGGCCGAGTGCTGACCGCCCTGCGCGACGCGGAAAACCGCCTGATGTTCTGCGGCTACGATCCACGTGGCTTCAAGCTGTTCGTCTGGGTGTTGAGCGCGGTGTTGTGCGGCCTGGCAGGCGCGTTGTATGTGCCGCAGGTGGGCATCATCAATCCCAGCGAAATGTCACCGACCAACTCCATCGAGGCTGCCGTGTGGGTCGCACTGGGCGGGCGCGGTACGCTGATCGGGCCGCTGCTGGGCGCCGGCGTGGTCAATGGCATGAAGAGCTGGTTCACCGTGGCCTTTCCTGAGTACTGGCTGTTTTTCCTCGGTGCGCTGTTCATCGTCGTGACGCTGTATCTGCCCAAGGGCGTGATCGGCCTGCTGAAGAAAAGAGGTGAACAATGAGAATTACAGCGAGTGCCGAATTCATGCTCGAACCCGCTTTTTTTCCGCCCGAACCCAACCAGGACGCCGGCAGCAGCCGCGACGCCATCGGCCTCGGCCAGGCGGCGGGCGTTGGCCTGAACACCCGTCACGGCACCATCCTGACCCTGGAAGACATCAGCGTCAGCTTCGATGGCTTCAAGGCCTTGAATGATCTGAACCTGTATATCGGCGTCGGCGAATTGCGCTGCATCATCGGCCCCAACGGCGCCGGCAAGACCACGCTGATGGATGTGATCACCGGCAAGACCCGGCCCAGCCATGGCAAGGCCTGGTTCGGCGAAACCCTGGACTTGACCAGCATGAGCGAGGTGCAGATCGCCCAGGCCGGCATCGGTCGCAAGTTCCAGAAGCCCACGGTGTTCGAAGCCTTGAGCGTGTTCGAAAACCTGGAGCTGGCGCTCAAGACCGACAAGTCGGTGTGGGCCAGCCTGCGGGCCAAACTCACTGGCGAGCAACACGCGCGCATCAGCGAAGTGCTGGAGACCATTCGACTCACGACATCGGTCAATCGCGCCGCCGGGTTGCTGTCCCACGGGCAGAAGCAGTTCCTGGAGATCGGCATGCTGCTGGTGCAGGACCCGCAACTGTTGCTGCTCGACGAACCGGTAGCGGGCATGACCAACGCCGAAACCGAGTTCACCGCCGAGCTGTTCAAATCCCTGGCGGGCAAGCATTCGCTGATGGTGGTGGAACACGACATGGGCTTCGTCGGCGCGATTGCCGACCACGTCACCGTGCTGCACCAGGGCAGTGTGCTGGCCGAAGGGTCGCTGGAACAGGTACAGGACAATGAGCGGGTGATCGAGGTGTACCTCGGTCGCTGAGGCGCTAGGTTCCGGCTTTTATGTGGGAGCGAGCCTGCTCGCGATGACTGCGGCACATTCAACAATGATGCAAGCTGAACCACCGCTATCGCGAGCAGGCTCGCTCCCACAGAAGTTCGAGGAGATTGAAGATGCTGCAAGTCGACAAGCTGCACCAGTACTACGGCGGTAGCCACATCCTGCGCGGCCTGTCGTTCGAGGCCAAGGTCGGCGAGGTGACGTGCCTGCTGGGGCGCAACGGCGTGGGCAAGACCACCCTGCTCAGATGCCTGATGGGCCTGTTGCCGGCCAAGGAAGGCGTGGTGAATTGGGAAGGCAAGGCCATCACCACCTTCAAGCCGCACCAACGGGTGCACGCCGGCATCGCCTACGTGCCCCAGGGTCGGGAGATTTTCGGGCGGCTGACGGTGGAAGAAAACCTGCTGATGGGCCTGTCGCGGTTTCCCGGCTCCGAGGCCAAGGAGGTGCCGGCGTTCATCTACGAATTGTTCCCGGTGCTGCTGCAGATGAAACAACGCCGTGGCGGTGACCTGTCCGGCGGCCAGCAACAGCAGCTCGCCATTGGCCGGGCGTTGGCCAGCCGTCCGCGCCTGCTGATTCTCGACGAGCCCACCGAAGGCATCCAGCCCTCGGTGATCAAGGAGATCGGCGCGGTCATCAAGAAACTGGCGGCCCGGGGCGACATGGCGATTTTGCTGGTGGAACAGTTCTACGACTTCGCCGCCGAGCTGGCCGATCAATACCTGGTGATGTCCCGGGGCGAGATCGTGCAGCAGGGGCGCGGAGAAAATATGGAAGCCGAGGGTGTGCGCGGGCTGGTTACGATCTAGTCTGTAGCGTCCTGACGATAATCAGAAATCATGAATCTACCTGTCTCATTACTGGCCCCTTCTGCGGTGTTCACCCCCAGTTGGCATGCCGAGCTAGATCTGGGTTACGCCCGCTTTGGCGATTGCACGCGCCCGGTCCAGCGGCGCCACAAAGGCCCGCTGCGGGTGCAGAAGCACCTGTACGCCGAAGGCCCCGAGGTGTGCCAGCACATCATCGTTCACCCGCCTGGCGGGATTGCCGGCGGTGACCGCCTGGACATCTCGGCCCACGTCGGCCCCGGCGCCTGGGCGCAGCTGACCAGCCCCGGCGCGGCCAAGTGGTACCGCGCCGCCGGCCCGGCGTACCAGCAACTGAACCTCAGTGTGGCCGCCAGCGCGACCCTGGAATGGCTACCCCAGGAAACCATCGTCTTCAGCGCGGCCCAGGCCGAACTCAGCACGAGCATCGACCTGCACGGCGATGGGCGGCTGTTCTACTGGGACATGGTTGCCCTCGGCCGACCAGCCAGCGGCGAGCGGTTCGACCTGGGGCATTTCCAGTCACGGCTGGACATTCGCCGCGACGGCCAGTTGCTGTGGCATGAGCGCCAGCGCATTGTGGGCGGTGACGGGTTGTTGGACTCGCCCATCGGCCTGGGCGGTGATCCGGTGTTCGCCACGTTGTTGGTGACCGGCGAAATCGACAGCGAGCTGCTGGAGCAATGCCGATCCCTGGGCCATGACGTGCGCGGCGACCTGACGCAATTGCCCGGGCTGGTCGTGGCCCGCTGCCTGGCGAGCGAGGCGTTGCTGGCGCGGGGGTGGTTGATTGAATTGTGGCGGCTTTTGCGCCCGGCGTTGCTCGGCCGAGAAGCTGTACCACCGAGAATCTGGAGTACATGAATTTGCTTTTCTGTGGGAGCAGGCTTGCTCGCGAAGGCGGTGTGTCAGCCAACTCAAATGTTGAATGTGAGTCCGCATTCGCGAGCAAGCCCGCTCCCACAGGGGGACATGTTTTTAGCCCAATTTTTCTATCTGCCCTTATGGATTGCACATGGACCTGACCCCACGCGAAAAAGACAAGCTGCTGATCTTCACCGCCGGCCTCGTCGCCGAACGGCGATTGGCCCGTGGCTTGAAACTCAATTACCCGGAGGCCATGGCCTACATTTCCGCGGCCCTGCTCGAAGGCGCCCGTGACGGCCAGACCGTGGCCGAGCTGATGCATTACGGCACCACGCTGCTGACCCGCGAGCAAGTGATGGAAGGCATCCCGGAAATGATTCCGGAGATCCAGGTCGAGGCGACGTTTCCCGACGGTACCAAACTGGTCACCGTCCACCAGCCCATCGCCTGAGGCCGTGTCATGACTCATCACATTCGTGACGCCCTGCCTGCGGACCTTCCAGCGATTCGTGACATCTACAACGAAGCCGCCTTGAACACCACGGCGATCTGGAATGAACAGGCCGTAGACCTGGCTAATCGCCAAGCCTGGCTCAGTGCCCGGCAATCCCAAGGCTACCCGGTGCTGGTGATCGTCGACGCCGACGAAAACGTGCTTGGCTATGCTTCCTTCGGCGACTGGCGACCCTTCGATGGTTACCGGTACACCGTGGAGCATTCGGTCTACGTGTGCAGCGACCAGCGCGGCAATGGCCTCGGCCCACGGTTGATGACCGCGCTGATCGAGCGCGCCCGGACGTGCGGCAAGCATGTCATGGTGGCGGCCATCGAAAGTGGCAACGCCGCCTCGATTCGCTTGCACGAGCGCGCCGGTTTCGTCACCACCGGGCAAATGCCGCAGGTGGGTACCAAGTTCGGCCGCTGGCTGGACCTGACTTTCATGCAGTTGGTCCTCAATCCCGGGGCGCAACCGCCCGCCTTCGACAAGGAGTGATGCCTATGAACCCCGCCCAGTTGCGCCGAGTCCACGCCGAGAGCTTTGCGCATTATCGCCAGGGCCTGATCGATCTGTTGCTCGATGCCGTCGGCTACGGCGCCAGCGTGGGGTTCATGGCCGATCTCGATGCTGTCCAGGCCCGCGCCTATTTCGACGAGGTCCAGGCCAGCCTCAACCAAGGCCACCTGTTGTTGTGGGTGGTGGTCAAGGATGAACAGGTGCAGGCCAGTGTCCAGCTCGCCTTGTGCCAGAAACCCAACGGCCTCAACCGCGCCGAGGTGCAGAAGCTGCTCGTGCGCGGCGAGGCTCGCCGTCGGGGCCTGGGCCAGCAATTGATGAGCGCCCTGGAACTCGGCGCCCGCCAACACAAACGTGGCCTGCTGTACCTCGACACCGAGGCCGGTTCCGAGGCCGAGGCGTTCTACCGCGCCATGGGCTATACCCGCGTCGGCGAACTGCCCGACTACTGCCAGAGCCCGGACGGGACTTACACCCCGACCGCCATCTACTACAAGCTTTTGGGGCAACCGCAATGATTCCAGGCCAATACCAGGTCCAACCCGGCGATATCGAACTCAACGCCGGCCGCCGCACCCTGACGCTGAACGTCGCCAACAGCGGCGACCGGCCGATCCAGGTCGGCTCGCACTATCACTTTTTCGAAACCAACGACGCCCTGACCTTCGACCGCGCCGCCAGCCGTGGCATGCGCCTGAACATCCCGGCCGGCACGGCGGTGCGCTTCGAACCGGGCCAGAGCCGCGAGGTGGAACTGGTGGACCTGGCTGGGCATCGGCGGGTGTTCGGGTTTGCCGGGCGGGTGATGGGCGACCTGTAAGTCATAGGGTGTCTGCACTGGCCCCATCGCGAGCAGGCTCGCTCCCACAGGGGAATGCGATCAACTGTGGGAGCGAGCCTGCTCGCGATGAGTGAGCGAAGCGAACGGTTTCCACATTCAATTGAATTCCAAGGCAAGCACATGAAGATTTCGAGACAAGCCTACGCCGACATGTTCGGCCCCACCGTCGGCGACAAAGTCCGCCTGGCCGACACCGAGTTGTGGATCGAAGTAGAGAAAGACTTCACCACCTACGGCGAAGAAGTGAAGTTCGGCGGCGGCAAGGTGATTCGCGACGGCATGGGCCAGAGCCAGTTGCTGGCCTCCGAGGTCGTCGATACCTTGATCACCAACGCGCTGATCATCGACCACTGGGGCATCGTCAAGGCCGATGTCGGCCTCAAGGACGGGCGCATCGCTGCCATCGGCAAGGCCGGTAACCCGGACATCCAGCCCGACGTGACCATCGCCATCGGTGCCAGTACCGAAGTGATCGCTGGCGAAGGCATGATCCTCACGGCAGGCGGCATCGACACCCACATCCACTTCATCTGCCCGCAGCAGATCGAAGAAGCGCTGATGAGCGGCGTCACCACCATGATCGGCGGCGGCACCGGCCCGGCCACCGGGACCAACGCCACCACTTGCACCTCCGGGCCGTGGCACCTGGCGCGCATGCTCCAGGCCGCCGATGCCTTCCCCATGAACATCGGCTTCACCGGCAAGGGCAACGCCAGCCTGCCGGAGCCGTTGATCGAACAGGTCAAGGCCGGCGCCATCGGCCTGAAGCTGCACGAAGACTGGGGCACCACGCCGGCGGCCATCGACAACTGCCTGAGCGTGGCCGACCAGTACGACGTGCAGGTGGCGATCCACACCGACACTCTCAACGAATCGGGTTTCGTTGAAACCACCCTCGCCGCGTTCAAAGGCCGGACCATCCACACCTACCACACCGAAGGCGCCGGTGGCGGTCACGCGCCGGACATCATCAAGGCCTGCGGCTTCGCCAACGTGTTGCCCAGCTCCACCAACCCGACCCGGCCGTTCACCCGCAACACCATTGACGAACACCTGGACATGCTGATGGTCTGCCATCACCTGGACCCGAGCATTGCCGAAGACGTCGCCTTCGCCGAGAGCCGCATCCGCCGCGAGACCATCGCCGCCGAAGACATTCTCCATGACCTGGGCGCGTTCTCGATGATCAGCTCCGACAGCCAGGCCATGGGCCGCGTCGGCGAAGTCATCACCCGCACCTGGCAGACCGCCGACAAGATGAAAAAGCAACGCGGCGCCTTGCCCGGTGACGGCGAAGGCAACGACAACTTCCGCATCAAACGCTACATCGCCAAGTACACCATCAACCCGGCGATCACCCACGGCATCAGCCATGAAGTGGGCTCCATCGAAGTGGGCAAGTGGGCCGACCTGGTGCTGTGGCGCCCGGCGTTCTTCGGCGTCAAGCCGACGCTGATCCTCAAGGGCGGGGCGATTGCCGCCAGCCTGATGGGCGACGCCAACGCCTCGATCCCGACACCGCAGCCAGTGCACTACCGGCCAATGTTCGCCAGCTATGGTGGCTCACGACACGCCACCAGCCTGACCTTCATCAGCCAGGCCGCCGCCGAGGCCGGGTTGCCGCAACAGCTTGGGCTGAAAAAGAGAATCGCCGTGGTCAAGGGTTGCCGCGATGTGCAGAAGACCGACCTGATCCACAACGATTATCTGCCGAGCATCGACGTCGATCCGCAGACGTATCAGGTCAAGGCCGACGGGGTGTTGTTGTGGTGCGAACCGGCTGACGTGCTACCGATGGCGCAGCGCTATTTTCTGTTTTGAATGGAGTGAGGGCCTGAGAGCAAGACTTGTGGGAGCAAAGCTTGCTCGCGATACAGGCGCCTCAACGCTTGAGGACCGAGTTGAATTCATCGCGGGCAAGCCTTGCTCCCACAGATTGGCGCTTGCTCATCGAGCATTTATCACTCCACCAACCGCCCCAACCGCTGCTTGAGCATGCGGTTTTCGCTGCGCAGTTGCTGCACCTCTTCCAACAGATCCAGCGCCAGGGCGACGCCTTCCCATTCCAGTTCCAGCTCGCGGCGCAGCTTGGCCGCACGGCGAGCCAGGACCAGTTCGTAATCGGTGAAACGCCAATCGGTCGGCGCCGCGCCGTGGGGCTCGAGGATGCCATGGGCGACGATTTCGATCACATGCACATCCGCCAACGCGGCGGCCTCGCAGAATTCCGTCAGAGTCAGTTCAATGATCGGGTTGTTCATGGTCTGCTTCTCCCAATGCTTTAACTGTCGAGTCTAGCCCCTCAAAACAATCAGAAGTTCTCCCGCGGATCGAATGCGGCCTTCTTCGCCAACTCCGCCCACAGCGCCTTGACCGCCTCGTCGTTGGCCTTGGGCATCACGGCCTTGAGCTGTACGAACAGGTAGCCGCGCTCGCCGGCCTTGTTGCGCAGGCCGTGGCCCTTGGCGCGCATGCGCTGGCCGTTCTGGCTGCCAGCCGGGACCTTGAGGTTGATCTTGCCGGTCAGGGTCGGCACCGCCACCTCGGTGCCCAGCGCCAATTCCCACGGCGCCAGGGGCAAGGTGATGATCAGGTCCTGGCCTTCGACGTCGAACTTGGGGTGCGGCGCGAAACGAATGGTCAGGTACAGATCGCCGTTGGCACCGCCGCCAATGCCGGGGGCCCCCTGGCCCTTGAGGCGGATACGTTCGCCGTCGGTCACACCCAGCGGAATCTTCACATTCAGGCTTTTGCTGGTGTTGCTCACATGCTGGCCGGCAGCGTTGTACTGCGGTACCTGGAAGCTGACTTTCTTCGACTCGCTCGACAGGGTCTCTTCCAGGAAAATCGGTAGTTCCATTTCCACGTCTTGCCCTCGACGGCCGGCGCTGCGACCTGACTGTCCGCCACCGAAACCCGACCCGCGATTGCCGAAGATCGAACTGAAGAAATCCGAGAAATCCCCGGTGTCCTGGCCACCAAAACCGCCACGGCTCTGCCAGCCCGGCGGGCCCTGGAACGGTTGGCCATGCTGGCCGTAGCGGCGCAGGTCGTCGTATTCGGCGCGTTTGTCGGCGCTTTTCAGCGCTTCATAGGCTTCGGAGACGTCCTTGAACTTGGTCTCGGCGTCCTTTTCCTTGCTCACATCCGGGTGGTACTTGCGCGCCAGTTTGCGATAGGCGGCCTTGATCGTGGCGTCGTCAGCCGTCGGCTCCACACCCAGAATCTTGTAATAGTCTTTGAAGTCCATCGAAGGATCACCATCCGTTATCGATATCGCACCGCCACCCGCAGCATGCTCGTGATACAAGTCCTGGGGTTTGACCGATCTCAAGGTTTGTGACCGGGCGGCGCTTCAGAAGTTTATCGGCAGCCGGTGGCGGTTCTTGTACCGCCCTGTGCTACCAGGCCCATGCCAGCAAGTTTGGGGGTACAAGCGTCGCTTTCAAGGCCAACGTTTACGAATTAGCGGATAACCGGCCTTCGAATCCGCGCCGCACTGGCATACACTGCGCGGCCGTTTTTTCAACTGGAACCCGAAAGACATGAAAAACGCATCCCCGGCCCGTGCCTGCGGCATCGACTTTGGCACGTCCAACTCCACTGTCGGCTGGCTGCGCCCCGGCATGGAAACGTTGATCGCGCTGGAGGACGACAAGATCACCCTGCCCTCGGTGGTCTTTTTCAATCTCG
This sequence comes from Pseudomonas sp. DF11, assembly GCF_058148565.1. Taxonomy (NCBI): domain Bacteria; kingdom Pseudomonadati; phylum Pseudomonadota; class Gammaproteobacteria; order Pseudomonadales; family Pseudomonadaceae; genus Pseudomonas; species Pseudomonas sp. DF11. Next base: position 483,512 of record NZ_JBYVYN010000004.1, on the reverse strand, counting down.
AGGAGCGCCGTCCGGTGTATGGCCGTCTGGCCCTGCACGAATACCTGGAAGGCTACGAAGGCCGACTGATGCGCTCGCTCAAGAGCCTGCTGGGCTCCAAGCTGATCAAGCACGACACCAGCGTGTTGGGCACGGCGATGCCGTTCAAGGATCTGCTGGGGTTGTTCATCGGCCAACTGAAGAAACGCGCCGAAGCCACCGCCGGTCGGGAATTCGAAGAAGTGGTCCTGGGGCGCCCGGTGTTTTTCGTCGACGACGATGAAATGGCCGACCAGGAAGCGGAGAACACCCTGGTGGACGTCGCCCGCGCCATCGGTTTCAAGGAAGTGTCGTTCCAGTACGAACCCATCGCGGCGGCCTTCGATTATGAATCGACCATCGAGAAAGAAGAGCTGGTGCTGATCGTCGACATCGGCGGTGGTACCTCGGACTTCTCCCTGGTGCGCCTGTCCCCCGAGCGTCGCACCCACGACAACCGTCATGCCGACATCCTCGCCACCGGTGGCGTGCACATCGGCGGCACCGATTTCGACAAACAACTGTCGCTGGCCGGCCTGATGCCGCTGTTCGGCTACGGCAGCCGCATGAAAAGCGGCGCCTACATGCCCACCAGCCACCACATGAACCTGGCGACCTGGCACACCATCAACGCGGTGTACTCGCAGAAATCCACCCTGGCCCTGGGCAGCATGCGTTACGACATCGAAGACACTGGCGGCATCGACCGGTTGTTCAAGTTGATCGAACAACGCGCGGGGCACTGGCTGGCGATGGAAGTGGAAGAAACCAAGATCCAGCTGACTCACAGCGACCAGCGCCACGTGCCACTGGACCGAATCGAACCGGGCCTGAGCGTGGACCTCAGCCGGGCCTTGTTCGAGTCGGCCATCGACGGCTTGCTGGAGCGGGTGCGCGGCAGCGTCTCGCAGTTGCTCAACGATGCCAACGTGCGGGTCGATCAGGTGGACACGGTGTTCTTCACCGGCGGTTCCAGCGGCATCCCGGCGCTGCGCAACAGCGTCTCGGCGATGCTGCCCCAGGCGCGGCATGTGGAAGGCAATATCTTCGGCAGTATTGGTAGCGGGTTGGCGATCGAGGCGATGAAGCGCTACGGCACTCAGGTCTGATCCAGGACCGAGGCGCAGCTATCGCGAGCAGGCTCGCTCCCACACTTGGCCGGGTTTCTTCAGAAGGAATGCCGTTGACTGTGGGAGCGAGCCTGCTCGCGATGGCGCCAGATCAGACGCCACACCCACCGGTTCAAACCATCCCCACCTGCTTCAACTCACTCTTCAAGTAAGCATAATAAATCGGCCCCGCCACCACCCCCGGCAGGCCGAATGCGGCTTCGAACACCAGCATCGCCATGAGCAATTCCCAGGACTTGGCGCTGATCTGTCCACCGACGATACGGGCGTTGAGGAAGTATTCGAGCTTGTGGATCACGATCAGGTAGCCCAGCGCCGCCACGGCGACCCAGATCGATAGCGACAGGCCGACAATGGTGATCAGCGTGTTGGACATCAGGTTGCCGATGACCGGCAGCAGCCCCAGCAGGAAGGTCATCACGATCAGGGTCTTGGTCAGCGGCAGTTTGATCCCGAATAGCGGCAGCACCACCGCCAGGAAGATCCCGGTGAAAAAGGTGTTGAGCAGGGAAATCTTGATTTGGGCGAAGACGATGTTGCGAAACGCCTTGACCAACAGGTTCAGGCGATCGAACAGCGCCGCGGCCAGGGGTTTGCGCTTGGTCAGGTCGGGGATGCGCTGCAAGGCAACGATGGCCCCCAGGACCATGCCGATCAGCAGCGTCACGAACATGTGGGCCGCGTCCTTGCCCACCAGTTGCAGGTCGCTCAGGTGCTTGCTCACCCAGTCACCGATCGCCACGCGGAACTCGGCGGCACTGGCTGGCAGGTAAGCGTCGATGAACGGCGGCAACTGTCCGCGAGCACGATCGACCACCGCCATGAACTTGTCCAGGGACGCGCCAGGGTTCTCCGCTTCATGCAACAGGAAACTGAAGGCACCGGCGAAGATCAACGTCAGCACACTGACCACCAGCGTGCCCAGCAACGCCACCGCCAGCCAGCGAGCGCGGCGCCCTTCGATCAACCGTTGCAACTGCGGGGTGAGCATGTTGACCAGCTCGAACACCAGCAACCCGGCCAGCAGGCTCGGCAACAGACGCAGCGGCAGCACTAGTAACAGCCCACCAAAAATGATCACCCAACTGATCACCAACAACACATGACGCTGAGAAAACGTTGGCATACAGCCTCAGGACAAAACGGCGTGAAAGGATCGGCAGTCTGCCAGCCTTCCACCAGCAGCACTAGGGATTGTATCGGCCGACCTTGGTCGCAGTTCAGGGGTTTTTGTAACTTTTGCGCCGGCCCATCGCGAGCTGGCTCGCTCCCACGATGGACCGGGCACGACAAATCCACTGTGGGAACGAGCCTGCTCGCGATGAGGCCCCCACAGGTGCCATTTACTTGTTCTTCAGGCAATCACTCATGAACGCCTTGCGGGCATCGCCCTTCAGGGCCTGGGTGGTGGCCGTGGCGTTGCAGGTCTTCATGCGTTCCTGAGGCGTGCTCGGCGCAGCAGGGGTAGCCTTGAGGCAGTTGCTCATGAACGCCTTGCGCTCGTCGCCCTTGAGCGCCTTGGCGGTGGCGTCGGCGTTGCAGGTGGTCATCTTGGTCTGCTGCGCCGTCGCGGCGAAGCCCTGGGAACACAGCAGCAAACCAATCATCAACAAAGGCACACGAAGCATCTTCATGGTGTTTCTCCTGGCTGCCGCACGAGGGTACGGCGATGAAGTGCAGTGTAGACAAAGCTTGTTACACCTTCACCCGATTGATCCTCAGTGCCTGATATGCCGCTTTCGCGAGCAAGCCCGCTCCCACAGTTGACTGAGTTTCATCAGGAAGAATGCGATCAACTGTGGGAGCGGGCTTGCTCGCGAAGAACGATAACGCGGTCCAACCAGCTACACCCCGGCAGCCTTCAACCGCTCGGCATGCTCGACAAACAACCGGATCGGCTCGGCCCCCTTGCCCACCAGTCCCAGCGACTGGTTGACGATGTCGAAGTGGTCCAGCGGATAGTCATCGCGGATGACCGTACCCAGGTGCGAGCTATAGCGTCCGACCATGCCGTCGCATTGCCCTGCCTCTCTTACAAAGGTGCGGGCGAATAAACGGCAACTGCGGTTGGTGCCATCGAACAGGTTGCGTCCCTTATCGGTCTTGCCCGGCTGCAAGGTGCCGGACCATGAGTAATAGCGCACGCCGTTGACTTCTTCCGGGCCATGTCCGCCCCAGGTCACCGGCAAGCCCTGTGGATAACGTTGGTTGAACAGCGTTACCCCGGCGGTGGTCAAGGAGGCATGGGAAGCATGGATATCCACCGGTAGTTTCGGCCCGCGATAGCCAGTGTCCAGCAGGCTCATCAGGGCGTTGATCAGTCGCAGCACGGCACTGAGCAGGCGCCCCCCGGCGCTGTCGGCCGGGTAGTGGAGTTGCAGGTAATCAGCCAGCTCGGAACCGTGATTGGTGCCGGCCACCGACGTGACCGACGCCACCAGGTCCGGGCGCTTGGCGGCTGCATAGCGGGCGGTGAGGCTGCCCTGGCTGTGGCCGATCAGGTTGACTTTCTGCGCACCGGTCTGCCGCAGGATCTCTTCGATCCGCGCCAGCAATTGCTCGCCGCGCACCTCGGACGAATGCAGCGGCGAAACCTTCACCGCCACGACCACGGCCCCGCCGCGACGCAACGCCGAGACGATCCCATACCAGTACGGGAACAGCACCAGGCGTATGAACCCGAGCATGCCCGGGACCAATACCAGCGGGTAGCGAGTGGCGCAGCGTTGCGACATAGCGACATCCTTGTGATCAAGAGGTGGTCCAGCATCGGTACCGATGATGACCAGTCTATGACACCCATGTCACTTGCGAGCCACGAAACTGTGGGCGCTTGCTCCCGTTGGGCTGCGCAGCAGCCTTTTCTCAAAAGGTTCGTGCCAACGCCAGCAAGCGCTCCTCGGCCTCGGCACAGGACAAGGCAAAACTGCGCTCGGCCGATTCTTCGCCTTCGGCCGCCACCACCGTCACATCGGTGATACCGATAAACCCCAGCACGGTACGCAGCAGCGTGTCGGCGTGGTTCATGCTCTCCAACTGGCCGCCGGGCCCGAAACCGAAATCGCCGCGACTGGTCACGATCAGCGCTTTCTTGCCCAACACCAGCGGCTCGTAGTGCGACACGCCGTTATCCAGGCGGTGGTTGAACGTCAGCCCGATGCGCACGATCTGGTCGATCCAGGCCTTTATGCCGCTGGGCACGCTGAAGTTGTGCATGGGCGCGGAGATCACCAGTCGATCATGGGCTTGCAACTCCTCGACCAAGGTATCGCTCAGGGCCAGGTCCGCTTGCATGACCAACGGTCGCTCCTGAGGCTCGGGGTAAAACGCCGCGGCGATGAAGGCTTCGTTGACCGGCGCGATCACCGTCCGTCCGACTTCGCGACGGGTCAATTGCGATTGTGGATGGGCAGCCTGCCACGCCGAGACAAACGCCTCGGCCAGGCGCCGGGAATGGGAGCGTTCGCCACGAGGGCTGCCGTGCACTACAAGAATCTTGCTCATCTGAATCTCCTTTTATGCGGCTACAATCAACACTGTTCGTGCCTTGCAGCTTGATATCCGGCGCTGCTTTCAGACAAATGAGCGCTAGTTCACCCGGATGAATTAATTTCATCTATCGTGTTTTCAGGAGAGTTCAGATGTTCGCCAACCTGCCGCTCAATGCCTTGCGCGCCTTCGAATCAGCTGCGCGGCTGCTCAGCTTCAAGGCGGCTGCGGCGGAGTTGTCGGTGACGCCGACGGCGGTCTCCCATCAGATTCGAGCCCTGGAGAGCTGGCTAGGGCTGATGCTGTTCGAACGCCTGCCGCGCCAGGTACGCCTCACCGAAGGTGGGCAACGCTTGTTCCACAGCCTGCATGGGGCCTTGCTGGAGGTGGCGCAAAGCGTCGACACCCTGCGCCCGCAACGCAGCACCAGCCACCTGACACTGTCCACCACCGCAGCGTTTGCCACCCTGTGGCTGGTGCCACGCCTGGGCCGGTTTTATGCCCGGCACCCGAATATCAACGTGCGCCTGGACACCCATTGCGAGGTGATCGACCTGCACCAGGACGCCAGCGTTGACCTGGTGGTGCGTTACAGCCTGGATGCCTACCCGAACCTGTACGGCATGTGCCTGTTCGATGAAAGCTTCGGGGTCTATGGCTCGCCTGAACAGGTGGCCCTGGCTGCCCGGCAAGCGCCGACGCTGATCAGCGTACGCTGGCACAACTCCAAGCTGTACGCCCACGGTTGGGATGCCTGGTGCGCCCAGGCTGGGGAGACCTGGCTCACCCGACAGCCGTGCATGCGCGAGTACGATGAGGAGCACTACGCCTTGCAAGCGGCGATTGCCGGGCAGGGCCTGGTGCTGGCGAGCAATATCCTGGCGTCGGAAAGCATCGCCAGCGGCTTGCTGGTGGGCTATCGCCCGGATGTCCAGGTCAATGGCGCCGGCTACAGCGCCCTGTGCGTCCCGGGTCGCGAACGCCATCCGCCGGTGCGGGCATTCTTCCAGTGGCTGGGAGAGGAAGCGCGGATGTCCGGTCATGCGCTGAAAAATTCGGTAAAACTTTTTCAGGACCGCGTCACTCACATTTAGAGTGATCGCGCCAGCAGAGCGTGACGCCCAAACCGGATCAGCCTCCAGGAGAACGAGATGAGCGACATGCACTTATCCGATGTAACCACCCTGCGCGAACGTGCACGGCAGAACGTGCAGAACGGCGCCGTGACCGAAGGCTACGGCGCCGATCGGCAGGAAGTCATCCGCCTGCTCAACGAAGCACTGGCCACCGAACTGGTCTGCGTGCTGCGCTACAAGCGCCACTACTTCATGGCCGCCGGCCTCAAGGCCAGCGTGGCGGCCAGTGAGTTTCTCGAGCACGCGAACCAGGAAGCCGAGCACGCCGACAAACTCGCCGAGCGCATCGTGCAATTGGGCGGCGAGCCGGAGTTCAACCCCGACCTGTTGACCCGCAATTCCCACGCCCAGTACGTGGCGGGCAACACCCTCAAGGAAATGGTGTACGAGGACCTGGTGGCCGAGCGGATCGCTATCGACAGCTATCGGGAAATCATCCAGTACATCGGTGAAAAAGACCCGACCACCCGGCGCATCTTCGAAGACATCCTGGCCCAGGAAGAAGAGCATGCCGATGACATGGCCGACATTCTGGCCGACCTCTGATACCGCTATCGCGAGCAGGCTCGCTCCCACATTTGATCGGGTTTCTCCAGGAGGAATGCGATCTAGTGTGGGAGCGAGCCTGCTCGCGATGGGGCCAGTAGCCTCACTGCAAGACTTGGCTACCGCGTGGGCTTGACCGTCACCGGCGCCTTGCCCGCCTTCATCTGCTCCAGCAGCGGCGCGCACTGGTTCGGCTCACCGCCGCTGGGCGCCACCAGTGCCAGCAATCCGGCGGCCGGTGCGGCGATTACACCCAATGCCACCATCCCGGCACCGCGCAGCATCAGCGGCACCGCCTTGACCCCGGCGGCGGGCTTGGCGAACGTGCCCCGTACGTACAACGGCGAGCGCAGGGAAATCAGGCGCCAGCCCTTGGACTCGGGGGTGATGGTCAAGTCCAGCTGTTCACTCGCCATGTTCGCCGTACCATCGATGTAGATGATCGCGTTCTCGGTGTCGAACACGAACAGGCGTGTGGTTGCCAGGCCGGTCTTGATGTCGAAGTCCGCCGCCGCGCAATTGATCTTCACTTCCTTGTCGCCGAAGATTTTCCCTACCACGTAGTTACCGACGTTCAGCCCCGCCAGCTCCATCAATTCCCGGCTGATGGCACCATCGTTGATGAGCATTTTCAGTGTGCCGTTGGAAGTCCCCAGCAGCGCCGCCACCGAATTGCCGCGCCCGGAGATATCGGCATCGCCGTTCAGTTCACCGAAGCTGGTTTTCATCGGCTCAAACCCCGGGAACAGCTGCTTGAGCTTGAACCCACGCGCCGTCAACTTCGCCTGGCCTTCAAGGGGCTGGGTGTGCCCGTTCAGGCGGACCTGCGCATCGAGCCGGCCACCGGCCACGCCGAAGCGCAGGGGTTCAAGGCTCAACTGCCCATCGTTGAGCACCAGGTGGGTATAAAGATCGGTGAACGGCAACTGCTCGCTATGGACAATACGCTTGCCGGTGAACTCCACATCGGCGTCCATCACGCTCCAGCGCTCGGTGCGAAACTCTTCCACGGGCAAGACCTTGTCGGCCGGCTGCTTGCTGGCGCCGCCCCGGGCCTTTTGCTCGGTATTGGAGTCAGCACCGATCAACGGCGCCAAGTCGCTGAACAGCAGTTGATTGGAAACCAGCGCGCCACTGAGTTTCGGCCGCGGCTCACTGGCGACATAGGCCAAGTCACCGTGGATATCGCTGTCGCCGATCTTGCCGTTGAACGCCTCGTAGCGAAACAGCGCCCCACCCGGCTCATGCAACTTGGCAATCAAGCGGCCATCGGTGGCATAAGGCGGCGAATCCGGCAGGGTCACGCCCGTCAGGGGGTAGAGATGGGCCAGGCTGGCGCCGGCCAGTTTCAGACGTAAATCCAGGGCCCCCAGGTTCATCGGGTCGGTCAGGGTCCCTGCCAGTTCGACGCGGGTATCGGCGATCTTCGCCTGGGCCTGGAGCGGAAAGGGTCGTGACGCATCCTGCAATGCCAGCAAGCCGCCGACCTTGCCGGAGCCGCTCAAGCTTTGCCCGTGATACTGCCCGTTGACCTTGAGGGCGAATGCGTAGTCCTGCGGTGTCGCACCTTGGTCCTGGGCTTTTTTCGCGGCCTTGTCACCGACGATATCGCTGAACGGGATGGGTTTGCCCAGCGGGTCGATCAGCAGATCGAGGCGGGTCTTGAGCGTCTGGTCATCAAGGGTGACGTGGCCTTTGTCGAAGCCGATGGCACCGATGTCCACCGCCCAGCTGGATGGCTCGGCATCCGGGTCTTTCGGGTCGAACTGGAAGGTCCAGTTGGCACGCCCGTCAGCCAGGCGTTGCAGGTTGGCGTCGGGCTCAGTCAGGTCGATGCGTGGAATCGCCACCCGCCGGGCCAGCAGCGCCAGGGGCGAAATACGCAACTCAACACGCTTGAGCGTGACCATTTGCGGAGTTTTCGACCAATCCGGGTTACCCAGGCTCAAGTCCTCGGCCACCACATGGGGCCAGGGCAACCAGGCGCGCCAGCCACCTTCCTCCGGTTCACGCTGCCAGGCCACCGCCAGGTTGCCGTTGATGGCGAAGGGGCGATGCAGCTCCTCGGAAACCTTGGCATTGAGCGTGGGCTTGATGCGGTTCCAGTCAAAGAACGCAATGACCAGGACCAGCACGGCCAGCAGGATAACAAGGCTGGCAAAGCTCCAGGCGAGGATTTTCGAGGTGCGCGTCATGCACAAGGCTCCAGATGAACAAATCAGCGTGCGCAACCGCGACGCCTTGAAAACACGAACCAGCAGTCGGTTCGTTATGAAGGGTTGGACTGGTAGAACGGCCCGCAGGTGCCGATGAACGGCGCAAAAAAATGCCAGGATCCTGACCAACCAGCCAACAAACCGTTACCGCACCCGCACATTTGCGAGGCACCGATGGGTACAAAATACCCACCACGGTGCAAAACCGCACCTCGGAAACGCCCGTTCTAGAGCCTTCCGCGCAAACAATCAATTCCGTTGATTATTACCATTGCCTTTATGAACTTTTATATCGACTTATCGAGAGTAGCATTGCCCTCGTACCCACTTTATCGCCCTCCCAAGGAGCAACGATCATGAAACGCCAAATACTGATGAGCCTGTCCCTTTCACTGCTGGCCTCGACTGCTTTCGCACTGCCAGCGTCCGAACAAGCCACGCCACAGGTCAAGGACAGCCATTCTGTCTACAGCCAGACGGTTGCCGAAGGTGGAAATGAACGCATGAAAGAAAAAGGCCTGGCCGAAGGCGGCGGTGACCGCACTCCACAAGGCGTTGAACTGGCAGCCGATGGTTCCAGCCGTACTCCACAAGGTCAATTTCTTGCCGAAGGCGGCGGTGACCGTACCCCACAAGGCGTAGAACTGGCAGCCGATGGTTCCAGCCGTACTCCACAAGGTCAATTTCTTGCCGAAGGCGGCGGTGACCGTACCCCACAAGGCGTGGAACTGGCAGCCGATGGCGCCAGCCGCACTCCACAAGGCCAGTTTCTTGCCGAAGGCGGTGGTGACCGCGTGAAAGAACGCAACAGTACAGCGAGCTGAGCCCATGGTGGCCCGGAAAAAAGCCCGATTCCTCCAATCGGGCTTTTGACTTTTCAAACCCTTCGTTTTCCCCAATCGATCCCCCTCTACCGTTCGACGTTGGCAAAGCCGATTTGCTAGAGTGCGTCGCTCCGATGAATCAGAAGTCAGCTTGCGATGCTGCCCCGCGCCGAACAGAAACAACAGACCCGAATTGCCCTGATGGATGCAGCCCGTCATTTGATGGAGTGTGGCCGGGGATTCGGTAGCCTGAGCCTGCGGGAAGTCGCCAGGACGGCAGGCATCGTGCCCACCGGGTTCTACCGGCACTTCGACGACATGGACCAACTGGGCCTGGCACTGGTCTGCGAAGTCGGCCAGACCTTTCGCGAAACCATCCGCCTGGTACGTCACAACGAATTCGTCATGGGCGGCATTATCGATGCCTCGGTGCGGATCTTCCTCGACGTGGTGCAGGCCAACCGCTCACAGTTCCTGTTCCTCGCCCGCGAGCAATACGGCGGCTCCCTGCCAGTGCGCCAGGCCATCGCCCAACTGCGCGAAGACATCAGCTCGGACCTGGCCGCCGATCTGGCCTTGATGCCCAAGCTGCAGCACCTGGACCTGGCCGCCCTGGGGGTGATGGCCGACCTCATCGTCAAGAGCGTGTTCGCCACCCTGCCGGACATCATCGACCCGCCCGCCCACGCGCTCCCCGAACACCTCACGCCCCAGGCGAAGATTACCCAGCAACTGCGGTTCATCTTCATTGGCCTCAAGCATTGGCAAGGGCTGGGCAGTACCGAATAACCCATAGCCTTCTTTGTAAAGCCGCAAAATGGTGCGAAATATTTCATAGCGCACCAATATGGCACGCAATCCGCCCCATCCTGAAACGCCATCCCAGCTATTTCCTACACCTTCTTCGATTGGCAAGCCCCTTGCTCTAAACACAGCACCGTTCATTGCTGGAAGCACTCCGATGCTGGTGATTCACCGCAGAATCGACACTCAACCGCGCTGGGACGCCGAGCTGCACCTGACCTTCGACGCCCGCAGCAAAAGCCGCCTGCGCTGTTTCAGTGCTGAGGGTGAAGATGTGGGGTTGTTCCTGGAACGAGGCCAGCCGCCGTTGTACGACGGCGAATGCCTGCAGGCCGAAGACGGTCGCATCGTGCGTGTCTGCGCCCGTCCCGAACAACTGCTGCATGTCACCTGCGCCAATGCCTTCGAACTGACCCGAGCCGCCTATCACCTGGGCAACCGACATGTCGCCCTGCAAGTGGGCGATGGCTGGTTGCGCCTGCTGGACGATTACGTACTCAAGGCGATGCTCGAACAACTGGGTGCCCGTGCCGAATCCATCGAAGCGCCATTCCAACCGGAACACGGCGCCTACGGTGGCGGCCATCATCATTCCCGGCACGGCGACGAAGATTTCAACTACGCGCCACGCCTGCATCAATTCGGCGTACGCACATGAACCCGGCCTGGGCGCTGCTGCGTCTGGCCAGCCCGCAGTTGCCGATTGGCGGCTACAGCTATTCCCAGGGGCTGGAGATGGCAGTGGACAATGGCCAGGTAAAAAATCCCGACGATGCACATCGCTGGATCAGCGATCAATTGCTGCTGAACCTGGCCCGCTTCGAAGCCCCCTTGTTGTTGGCTCACTGCACAGCCGCCGCCGCTGACGATTGGGACGCGCTGCTGCAACATTGTGAAGCGCACCGCGCCAGCCGGGAAACCCGTGAGCTGTATCAGGAAAGCCGGCAAATGGGCTACTCGTTGCAGCAACTGCTCACCGGCCTGCCGGAACTCGACGCCGCCGCACGGGGCTTTCTGGAACAACGCAGCGAACCGCACCTGGCACTGTGCTGGGCCCTGGCCGCTCGCGCCTGGCATATCGCCCCCCAGGACGCCCTCGCCGCCTGGCTGTGGAGTTGGCTGGAAAACCAACTGGCAGTGCTGATGAAAACCCTGCCCCTGGGCCAGCAAGCCGCCCAGCGCCTGACCAGCGAACTGCTGCCGCTGCTGCAACAGGCCCAGCACAACGCCTCGAACCTCGACCCCGATCATTACGGCAGCGCCGCGTTTGGCCTGTCCCTGGCGTGCATGGCCCATGAGCGCCAGTACAGCCGTCTGTTCCGTTCCTAGGAGACACCCATGAATACACAACCTCTGCGCGTCGGTATCGGCGGCCCAGTGGGCTCCGGCAAGACCGCCCTGACATTGGCCCTGTGCCTGGCCCTGCGTGAACGCTACAACCTGGCGGTGGTCACCAACGACATCTACACCCGTGAAGACGCCGACTTCCTGGTGCGCAACGAAGCCCTGGCGCCGGAGCGGATCATCGGCGTGGAAACCGGCGGCTGCCCGCACACGGCGATTCGCGAAGATGCATCGATCAACCTTGAGGCAGTGGACCAGTTGAACCGACGCTTCCCGGGCCTGGACCTGATCCTGGTGGAATCGGGCGGTGACAACCTGTCGGCGACCTTCAGCCCCGAGCTGTCGGACCTGACGATCTATGTAATCGACGTCTCGGCCGGCGACAAGCTGCCGCGCAAGGGCGGACCGGGCATCTGCAAATCCGATCTGCTGGTGATCAACAAAATCGACCTGGCTCCGCTGGTGGGCGCGTCCCTGGAAATGATGGACAGCGACACCCGGCGGATGCGCAACGGCAAGCCCTTCGTGTTCAGCAACCAGAAGACCGGCCAGGGCCTGGACGACATTATCGCCTTCATCGAGCGCCAGGGCCTGCTGACCGCCGCCTGATCTTTACGACTGACCACAAGGAAGCCTATCCATGACCTTCAAACGTATCCTCGGTGCCCTCGCCCTGCTGCTGACCCCTGCCCTGGCCTTCGCCCATCCCGGCCATGGCGACAATGGCCTGATCGCCGGCCTCGGCCACCCCATCGGCGGGCTCGACCATTTGCTGGCGATGCTGGCGGTCGGTTTATGGGCCGCACAACAACAGGGGGCCGCACGTTGGGCGCTGCCGTGCACCTTCGTCGGCGCGATGCTGCTCGGCGGCCTGCTGGGCTTTGAAGGCCTGGCGCTGCCGGCGCTGGAAAGCGGGATCGCCGCTTCGGTGCTCGCCCTGGGCCTGGCGGTGGCACTGGCGGTGCGTCCGCCGTTGAGCCTGGCAGTCGGTGCGACGGCCCTGTTTGCACTGTTCCATGGCGTGGCCCATGGCCTGGAACTGCCAGACATGTCGAGCCCCTGGGCCTATGCGGCAGGGTTCGTCGCGGCCACGGCGGCGTTGCACGGCGCAGGTTTTGCCCTGGTGCGGGTGATGCCGCGAGCCGCTACGCCACTGGTACGACTGGCCGGGGCGGCTTCGGCGGCGACCGGGGTTTGGTTGTTGGCCGGTTGATTTCAAGCGCCCGTCAAGGCCTCATCGCGGGCAGGCTCGCTCCCACATTAATCGGTGTACACCACACCCTGTGGGAGCGAGCCTGCTCGCGATGGCGGACTCGCAAGCCCCTCATCTCTCGGGCCTGCCACTCTGCTACCATGTCGCGCAATCGCCCCCCAGCCGTGACGACGTCCGCCAATGCCTGATGCTTCCCGCCCCGCCCCCCAGCCTGAATTGACCACCCTGTTCGCCACGGTGCGTGAGCATTTTCACAAGGTGATCGTGCCAATGTGGCAAGGCCCGGGCTGGAATGCCGAACTGGCGTTGCCCTACGAATCCCTGGATGCCGGGCATGCGCCGCTGCCGCCCCAGCGCTACCGCGCCATGGCTTGTGCACGGCAGTTGTATGTGTTCGCCAGCCTGATTGGCGAAGTGCCCCAGGCCGAGGAGCGGGCCAGCGCACTGTTCCGCTCGCTGCAACGGCATTTCCATGACGCCGAGCACGGCGGCTGGTTCTATAGCATCGACCCGCAAGGCACGCCGCTGGATACCAGCAAGGACCTCTACACCCACGCCTTCATCCTGTTCGCCTGTGCCCATTACTGGGGCAAAGTCCGCGAACCGCTGGTGGAATCGGTGCTCAACGCCAGCCTGGAAGTCATTGCCCAGCGCTTTGCCAGTGCAGACGGTCTCTACGAAGCCAGTCTCAAGCGCGACTGGTCGTCAACCGGATCCGGCCCGTTGCAAAACCCTTTGATGCACCTGGCCGAAGCGTTCCTCGCCACGCTCTCGGTTCGCGAAGACGCCAACGTTCGCCAGGCACTGCTGAGTCTGTGCGACGGCATGTTCAAGCACTTCATTGACCCGCAACAACGCGTCATGATGGAGAAGCCGCTCAAGGCTGTGGATAACTGGTTCGAGCCGGGACACCAGTTCGAGTGGTATTTCCTGTTGGCCTCCTCGCCCCTGCTGCGCGGTGGCAAGTTGCACACCGCTCTGGAGCGCAGTTTCGGCCTCACCGAGCAACAAGGCGTGAGCCCGCAGTCTGGCGCGGTGTGCGCCATGCTGAGCCTGGAGTCGCCCGCCACCCCGCGAGATGCGACCCAGCGTATCTGGGCCCAGGCCGAGTACTTGCGCGCACTCACATTGCGCTCCGATAGCCAAGCGGCGTTGCTGCATCAATTGCAGGCGCTGCAGCAACACTTCCTGCATGCCCAGGGCTGGCATGAATGCCTGGACGCCGACGGCATCGTCAGCCGTCGGGACATGCCGTCCACTACGCCGTATCACCTGCTGACTTGCTATCGCGGGTTGGCCGATTATCTGGCGTAACACCCCTGTGGCGAGGGGATTTATCCCCGCTGGGCTGCGCAGCAGCCCCAAAAAGATAGATCGGGAACTCAGGTCCTAGGGGAGCTACGCTCCCCAACGGGGATAAATCCCCTCGCCACAAGCTCTCCCCTATGCCTTGTTGCGCTCGATGGCGAAGCCGGCCCAGGTCTGGCTCACCGGCATCAGCTCCAGGCTGTTGATGTTGATGTGCGCGGGGGTGTTGAGCACCCAGAAAATCGTCTCGGCGATGTCCTGTGGCTGGATCGGCTCGGCGCCAGCGTAGGTGGCGTTGTAGCGCTCCTGGTCGCCACCGAAGCGCACCAGGGAAAACTCGCTTTCGCACAGGCCCGGCTCAATATTGCTCACCCGCACGCCCGTGCCTTGCAGGTCGCAACGCAGGTTCAGGGAGAACTGTTTGACGAACGCCTTGCTCGCGCCATACACATGGCTGCCCGGATACGGGTAGTTGCCGGCGATGGAACCCAGGTTGACGATCCCGGCCCCTCGGCCGTGGGCGATCAGGCGCGGCAGCAGCAGGCGAGTGCTATAGATCAGCCCTTTCACATTGGTATCGACCATGGTGTCCCAGTCATCGAGATCACACTTGGGCGCCGGGTCGACGCCCAGGGCCAGGCCAGCGTTGTTGATCAGCCCGCGCAATTTGGCGAAGGACGGCGGCAGGTTGGCGATTGCCTCTTCCATGGCCTTGCGATCACGCACGTCCAGGACCAGGCCATGGACTTCAGTCTGCTTCGACAGCTCGGCACAGAGAGCATTGAGGCGTTCTTCACGACGACCGGTCAACACCAGTTTCCAACCGGCCTCGGCAAAACGACGGGCACAGGCTTCACCAAAACCGGACGTCGCGCCGGTGATAAACAGGGTGTCAGACATCGTGTTCTCCTTGTTTGAACTTCAAAAGCCGTTGAATGGAAATCGGCCCACAGCATGCCCGGCCTGGCACGCTGGGAGCAAGGCTTGCACACGCGCTTTTGCCCCACAATTGCTCAGAAAACAACCAATCCATGCCAGCCCTTGTCCAACAAGACCCGCAGCCGGTTGCCCGCACCTTATCCACAGGCACGTCCACAGTAATCGGGGGCAGGTGCAAACCCCGCAAGCCGCTGTGCATAAGGCTTTGCGAGGTATTTGGAAATTTTTTTCGCTTGACCCTGCAAGTGAGGTTGTGCAGCGCAAGTTATCTGCTATAAGCCAGCGCTGGAATGGGCGATGGCTCCAAGCCAGTAACGACGGCCCTCAGCGCGGTCTTTCCAGAGTTTAATCACAGACTTATCCACAGGCTTGCCCACAGAGTTTCGAGCCCATTTCGGCACTCACAAAAGGGTTGACAACTGCCACTTGCGCTTGACCAAAAACGCCTGATCAAAAAATAACCGCAGCCCTGCAAGCCACGTATTCAAAGGCTTGCAGCCAGCTACTCCCACGTTACCCACAGCCGGTTCCACAGCAAACGGGGACAAGTCAAAACCGTGACAAAACAACTGTTTGCGGCGACTTTATGTCGCGGTTTCGCAGGGGCTCAGGATTGTTGTCCACAATTCTTCGGCACAGCCAAAACCCCATTGTGGGAACGGGCTTGCTCGCCAAGGCGGCGGGTCAGTCAACATTGATGTCCCTGGCACTTCGCTTTCGCGAGCAAGCCCGCTCCCACAGGCAATGCTGTTCACTTAAGGCGTGCCTGATTCATTGTGGCGAGGGGATTTATCCCCGTTGGGCTGCGTAGCGGCCCCAAAAGCTTGAATGCGATTCACCTGGCCCTGCGGCGACCGGGGTCAGGGCTGCTGCGCAGCCCAACGGGGATAAATCCCCTCGCCACAGGTTCATCTACCTTCTTAAGTGAACAGCATTACGCTCCCACAGGGGTTTTCGGTGGGTTGAAGAATAAAAAAACCCGGCGATCACTCGCCGGGTTTTGTTATTGCTGTACCCGCCTCAGTGCCCGCCCAGATACGCGTTGCGCACTTCCTCGTTGGCCAGCAGCTCCTTGCCTGTGCCGGTCAGGCGGATTTCGCCGTTGACCATCACATAGGCCCGGTCCGACAACCTGAGGGCGTGGTTGGCGTTCTGTTCCACCAGGAAGATGGTCATCCCGGTGGAGGCCAGCTCACGCAGGGTGGCGAAGATCTGTTTCACCACGATCGGCGCCAACCCCAGGCTCGGCTCATCGAGCAGCAACAACTTTGGCCGGCTCATCAATGCCCGGGCGATAGCGAGCATTTGCTGCTCGCCGCCGGACATGGTCATGGCCCGCTGGTTGCGCCGCTCCTTGAGCCGCGGGAACAGTTCGAACATGCGCTGCATGTCTTCACTGGCGTACTTGTCACCGATGGGAATGGTGCCCATCAGCAGGTTCTCCTCGACGGTCATGTCCGGGAAGACCCGCCGCCCTTCCGGCGACTGCGCAATGCCGTTGGAGGCAATGTAGTGCGACGACTTGTGGGTGATGTCCACGCCCTGGTAGATGATCTGCCCGCCGGCCGCACGCGGCTGGCCGAAGATCGACATCAGCAACGTGGACTTGCCGGCCCCGTTGGAACCGATCAGGCTCACGGTCTCGCCCTCGCCAATGTGCATCGAGACTTTTTTCAGGGCCTGGATCGGCCCATAGAACACGTCCAGCTCCTTGAGTTCGAGGATAGGTCCACTCATACCAGTTCCTCTTCATCGGCACCCAGGTAGGCCGCGATTACCTTCGGATCGTTGCGAATCGCCTCGGGACCGCCCTCGGCGATCACGTTGCCGTGGTCCAGCACCACGATGTGGTCGGAAATGCTCATTACCATGCCCATGTCGTGTTCGATCAGCACCACGGTCAGATCGTGCTCGTCGCGCAGCAGCCGGATCATCGCGCTCAGCGCTTCGGTTTCCTGAGGGTTGAGGCCGGCGGCCGGTTCATCGAGGCAGATGATCTGCGGCCGGGTGCACATGGCCCGGGCGATTTCCAGGCGCCGCTGCTGGCCATAGGAAAGCTCCCCGGCGAGGCGGTTGGCACAATCCACCAGGTCCACCACTTCCAACCAGTAGAAGGCATGGTCCAGGGCATCGCTTTCAGCCTTGCGGTAGCCCTTGGTGTTGAGGATGCCCGCCACCAGGCTGCGATTGACCCACATGTGCTGGGCCACCAGGAGGTTTTCCAGCACCGACATTTCCTTGAACAGGCGAATGTTCTGGAAAGTACGCGCCAGGCCGGCACGGTTCACCAGGTGGGTGCCACCGAACATCTTGTAGTAAAGCCGGCTGGCGAAGGATGCCGGCGACACGAAGTCGGTTGGGCGAAACGCTTCGCCCAACAGCTTGATGACGTTGGTTCGCTCGCCACGTACGTTGAGTTCGATCTTGCCGCCCGAAGCCTTGTAGAACCCGGTCAGGCAGTTGAACACCGTGGTCTTGCCCGCGCCGTTGGGGCCGATCAGGGCGAAGATCGAGTTGCGTTTGACTTGCAGGCTGACGTCGCTGAGGGCCTTGATGCCACCGAATTGCATCATCAGGTTTTCGACGGAGAGTACGACTTCGCTCATGGCGCTACTCCTTTACGCGGCGTCACCCCAGTACGGCTGATACGGATCAGGCCGCGCGGGCGCCAGATCATCATCAACACCATCAGTACGCCGAACAGCAGCACCCGGTACTCAGAGAAACTGCGCAGCAGCTCCGGCGCCACGGTGAGCACGAACGCAGCAATCACCACGCCGACGGTCGAGCCCATGCCCCCCAGCACGACGATTGCCAGGATCAGCGCCGACTCGAAGAAGGTGAACGACGCCGGGTTGACGAAGCCCTGGTAACTGGCGAAGAACACCCCGGCCAGGCCCGCCGTGGACGCGCCAATGGTGAAGGCCGAGAGCTTGACCAGCACATGGTTCAGGCCCATGGAGCGGCAGGCGATTTCATCCTCGCGCAGGGCCTCCCAGGCACGCCCGACCGGCATGCGGGTCAGGCGATGCTTGATGTAGAGCACCAGCAGCACAACGATGAACAGCACGATGTAGATAAACAGGAATTTCAGGTTCGGGTTGTAATCGATGCCGAAGAACTCATGGAACGGCACCCCGCCATCTTTCGCCCTGCGACCGAACTCCAGGCCGAAAAAGGTCGGCGAAGGCACAGGCATGCCGTTCGGCCCGCCGGTGAACGAAAGCCAGTTGTTGAGTACCAGGCGAATGATCTCACCAAAACCCAGGGTCACGATGGCCAGGTAGTCACCGTGCATTCGCAATACGGGAAAACCCAGTATGCATCCGGCCATCGCAGCCGTAATGGCCGCCAGCGGCAGCACCGTCCAGAAACCCAGCCCCAGGTATTGATAACCCAGCGCCAGGCCATAGGCGCCGATGGCGTAGAACGCCACATAACCCAGGTCGAGCAGCCCGGCCAGGCCAACCACGATATTCAGGCCCAGCCCCAACAGCACATAGATCAGCCCGAGGATGACCACCGTGAGCACATATTTGTTGGCAAAGAACGGGAACACGATGGCAATCACGATCAGCGCCGGGATGATCCAGCGCAGGTTCGACTTGTAGTCCGGTGGCAGTACATGCACGCCAGAGCCTGTGCTTTCGAACCCTTGGAGCACCTTCAGGCCCTTGGGTGTTTGCAGGAACAGGCTCAAGGCAAAGCGCCCGACCATCACGATCGCCACCAGCCAGCCGACGCGGGCCGGTTGCAGGTTGAAGCTGTAGCCGTCGAGCACCACGCCGACAATCGGCCCGAACACGATCAGCGAGATCAGGCCGGCCAGGATCGCGTCGATGACGCTCTTTTTGATATCAATCGGTTTATTGGCAGCAGACATACTTATACCTTCGCCACGAGTGGGCGACCCAACAGGCCTTGGGGACGGAAAATCAGAATCAGCACCAGCAGCGAGAAACTGAACACGTCTTTGTAGTCAGAATTGATCAGACCGGAGAACAGCGACTCGGAAATTCCGAGGATGATCCCGCCGAGCATCGCCCCAGGCAGGGAGCCGATACCGCCGAGTACCGCCGCGGTGAACGCCTTGATGCCGATAATGAAGCCGGCATAGAAGTCGAACGTGCCGTAGTTCATGGTGATCAGCACACCGGCCAGGGCCGCCATGGCTGCACCGATGATGAACACGTAGGAAATCACCCGATCGGTGTTGATCCCCAGGATCGAGGCCATCTTGCGGTCTTGCTGGGTGGCGCGGCACATGCGCCCGAGCTTGGTGTACTTGATGATGTAGGTCAGCAAGGCCATCCCGGCGAATGCAGCGACCAGGATGAAAATCTTGGTGTAGGTGAGCTGGACGAAACCACTGCCGATATCGACGCGCATGGCGCCTTCGAGCAGTGTCGGCACGCCCTGTTGGCGGGCGCCCTGGCTGATCTGTGCGTAGTTCTGCAGGATCAGCGAGATACCGATGGCACTGATCAGCGGTGCCAGCCGGGTCGAGTTGCGCAGGGGTTTATAGGCGACGCGTTCGATGACCCAGCCATAGACCCCGGTGACCACGACCGTGAACACGAGAGTGCCGAGGATCATAAGCGGAAAGGATTCGATACCGAAGTAAGCCAGCAGAGCCAGACTGATTGCCGCGAGGTAAGCGGAAATCATGTAAACCTCGCCGTGGGCGAAGTTGATCATGCCGATGATGCCGTAGACCATTGTGTAGCCGATGGCGATCAGACCATAGACCGACCCGAGGGTCAGGCCATTGATCAGTTGCTGCAGGAAAATACCATCCATAACGCAATCTCACGCAGTGAGAACCTGCACACCCTGGGGTGTGCGGTTCTTCTAAGGAAAATACAGATGTACGTCGGAGCAATATCAGGCACGACCGCTGCGCGTCCCTTGGCAACCGGGGCTTGCCCGGTTCCCAAAGGAGGCCTGGACGGCCGCGTCAGACCTTACTTCTGTTTTTCCAGCTGGTGGTATTTGCCGTCCTTGTCCCACTGGTAAACCACGTAGTCGGAGACTTTCAAGTCGCCCTTGGCGTCCCATTCCTTCTTGCCCATCACGGTCTGGACAGGGTTGGCCTTGAGCCACTTGGCCGCGTCTTCGCCTTTATTGGACTTGGCGCCATTGAAGCCGGCGGCCAGGGCCTGGACCGAAGCGTAGGCGTACAGGGTGTAGCCTTCAGGCTCGGTGCCGTTCTTGCGGAACTCGTCAACCACGGCCTTGCTGTCTGGCAGCAGGCGCGGGTCGGCGCCAAAGGTCATGTACACACCATCGACGTATTGCGCGCCGCCGGCGGTGGTGACCAGTTCGTCGGTCACGATGCCATCGTCGGACATGAACTTCACGTCCTTGAGGCCTTGTTCACGCAATTGGCGAACCAGCGGGCCGGCTTCCGGGTGCAGGCCACCGAAATAGACCACGTCGGCACCCGTCGAACGGATCTTGGTCACCACGGCGCTGAAGTCTTTTTCGCCACGGGTCAGGCCTTCGTACAGCACCGGCTTCACGCCACGCTTGGTGAGCTGGGCCATGGTTGCATCCGCCAGGCCCTGGCCGTAGGTGTCCTTGTCGTGCAGCACGACGACTTTCTTGCCCTTGAGCACGTCGACAATGTAGTCACCCGCCACGATGCCTTGCTGGTCGTCACGACCGCACATGCGGAACATCGCGCTCAGGCCGCGTTCGGTAACCTTCGGGTTGGTCGAGCCCGGGGTGATGGCGATGATGCCGGCTTCGTCATAGACCTCGGAGGCCGGAATGGTGTTCGACGAGCAGAAGTGCCCGACCACGCCGATCACCTTGTCCTGCTCGACCAGGCGGTTGGCCACGGCCACGGCCTGCTTGGGTTCGCAGGCATCGTCGCCAGGAACCAGGACGATCTTCTCGCCGTTGACGCCACCCGCTTTGTTGACGACATCGGCTGCCGCCTGGGCCCCCTTCATGTACTGCTCACCAAATGCAGCGTTGGCGCCGGTCATCGGCCCCGCCACACCAATTTTCACATCAGCTTGAGCAAACGCAGAAACACCCAGCGCAGCTGCCACTGCGAGGGCCAGGAAACCTTTCTTGTAAAACGTCTGGGACATGAGGTGGTGCTCCAAGGTTTTTTTTAGTTGGCACTGCGACTTCATTTCACTGAAAAGCTCAGAGCAAGGGCCGTGCCATCGGTTTTTTATTCTGAAAAAAGTCGCTGCTTTATTGTTATTTCGACTGTTTCGGGCCCTTTTTCATAGGGCGTGCAACCGTCTAAACCGCACGAGGTGCAACCTTTTACTTAAATGGGTGAAACCCTCCTTGAGCCATCATTGCAACCATCACACGAAACGGCGTGCAACCACTGTGTAACAACCCACGTCACCGAACTGCACACTGTCGGTGCGCGACTGCTACAACCCGCACCATAACAGGCTAGACGCTATGCCGGAAAAACGTGGCTTCCGGCAACATTTTTCAACACTCAAATGACGATCCGCAGGCACTGGCCCGCGTGATACAGCGAAAAGCCCGCCTCATACAAGCAACTGCGCAGGCCCACCCCGGCCAACGGCTGCATGGGTGCGAACGGAATCGGCAGCGCCTGGGCATTGCCGTGGCACAGGTAGTCGGCGAAAGCCTTGCCGACCACGGTACCGGTGGTCACGCCCCGGCCGTTATAGCCGGTCACGGCCACCAGCCCCGGGGCCGGTTCGAACAGACGCATCAGGTGATCGGGGGTGAAGGCAATACAACCGGTCCAGGTGCATTCCCACTCCACCGACTTGAGGTAAGGGAAATAGTGCTGCTGCACCCGGTCGGCCCAGGCCTTGAGGAACCACGTCGGCTTGCGGTTGCCGTTGCCCAGGCTGCCCAGCAGCAAACGGCCGTCCTTGTCCCGGCGGATGCTGCTCAACACCTGGCGGGTATCCCACGAGCCCTGCCCGCCCGGCAGAATGCGTTGGGCGGCCTCGTCGGCCAGTGGGGTGGAAGCGACCTGATAGTAATAACCGGGGAAGAAATTTCGCCGCAGCTCGGTCCAGTCGCCTTCGGTATAGGCGTTGGAGGCGATCACTACCTGCTCGGCCAATACCGAACCCTGGGCGGTCTGCACCGACCAGCGCTGGCCTTGGCGTTCCAGGCGCGTCACCGGGGAATGGTCGAACAACTGGCCGCCAAGGTCCGTGGCTGCCTTGGCCAACCCACTGGTGTAGGCCATCGGATTGAGGGTGCCGGCGCGGCGGTCGAGCAATGCCGCGGCGATTTTCGACGTACCGGTCGCCTCGGCGCAGGCCTGGCCGGTGAGCAATTCCACCGGCGCGCCACGGCGTTTCCATTGTTCTTCGCGACTGCGCAGGTCAGCCTCGCCCCGGGCGTTATGGGCCATGTGCAAAGTGCCTTCGCGGCGCAACTGGCAATCAATGTTGTATTTGTCGATGAGGCTGAACACCAGGGCCGGCGCGGCGCCGAGCATGCGGTTGAGCTGGCTGCCAACCGCCTCGCCGAACCCGGCCTCGATGTCGTCCGGCGGGATCCACAGGCCGGCGTTCACCAGGCCGACGTTACGCCCAGATCCGCCATGCCCGGCCCGGTGGGCTTCCAGCACGGCAACACGCTTGCCCTGCTCCAACAAGTGAACCGCCGCCGACAGCCCGGTGAAACCGGCACCGATCACACACACATCGACGGTGATTTCGCCCGTCAGCGCGGTGTTTTCAGGCCTTTGTGGCGTCAGTTTTTCCCACAGACATTCTTCGCGTAACGGCATTGCCAGACTCCGAAAAAGAAACCCAACCACTACACAATTCAAATGTGGGAGCGGGCTTGCTCGCGAAGGCGGTGGGCCAGTCGACATCAATGTTGAATGACAGTCCGCCTTCGCGAGCAAGCCCGCTCCCACATGGAGCCACCGCTTGGCTCAAGCCTTAGTCAAAGGTAATCCCCTGCGCCAACGGCAACTCCAGCGAGTAGTTCACGGTGTTGGTCTGGCGGCGCATGTAGCCACGCCAGGCGTCGGAACCGGATTCGCGACCGCCGCCGGTTTCTTTTTCGCCACCGAATGCACCGCCGATTTCCGCGCCGCTCGGGCCGATGTTGACGTTGGCGATGCCGCAGTCGCTGCCCACCGCCGACATGAACTGCTCGGCTTCACGCACGTCAGTGGTGAAGATGCAGGACGACAGGCCTTGGGGCACTGCGTTGTTCAGGTGCAGGGCCTCGGCAAAGTCCTTGTAGCCGACCACGTACAGGATCGGGGCGAAGGTTTCGCTGCGCACCACATCGCTCTGCTCCGGCATCTCGACGATGGCCGGCGAGACGTAATAGGCATTCGGGAACTGGTCTTCAAGCTGGCGCTTGCCACCAAATACTCGCCCGCCTTCGCTCAAGGCCTGCTCCAGCGCATCCTGCATGTTGTCGAAGCTGTGCTTGTCGATCAGCGGCCCGACCAGGTTGCCTTCCAGTGGATGGCCAATGCGCACTTTCGAATAGGCGGCCTTGAGGCGGGTGACGATTTCTTCCTTCACCGACTCGTGGGCAATCAGCCGGCGCAGGGTGGTGCAACGCTGGCCGGCGGTGCCGACGGCGCTGAACAGGATGGCGCGCACGGCCATGTCCAGGTCGGCGCTCGGGGCCAGGATCATGGCGTTGTTGCCGCCCAGTTCCAGAATGCTGCGGGCAAAGCGCGCGGCGACTTTCGGCGCCACTTCACGCCCCATGCGGGTGCTGCCGGTGGCGCTGATCAAGGCCACGCGCGGGTCATCCACCAATGCTTCACCGGCGTCACGCCCACCGATGATCACCTGGCTCAGGTACGGCGGTGCATCGCTGAAGTTCTTCAGTACACGCTCGAACAACGCCTGGCACGCCAGGGCGGTGAGCGGGGTCTTTTCCGACGGTTTCCAGATCACTGCGTTGCCGCACACCAGGGCCAGCGTGGTGTTC
The DNA here is from genome assembly GCF_058148565.1 of Pseudomonas sp. DF11. NCBI lineage: Bacteria > Pseudomonadati > Pseudomonadota > Gammaproteobacteria > Pseudomonadales > Pseudomonadaceae > Pseudomonas > Pseudomonas sp. DF11. The sequence continues at coordinate 459,614 of NZ_JBYVYN010000004.1, read as the reverse complement.
CAGGCCCAGACCGCGACGGGGAAGTTGAAGGCACTGATCACCCCGACCACGCCCAGCGGGTGCCAGGACTCACGCATATGGTGGCCCGGACGCTCGGAGGCGATGGTCAGGCCGTACAGCTGGCGGGACAGGCCGACGGCGAAGTCGCAGATGTCGATCATCTCTTGCACTTCACCCAGGCCTTCCTGGGTGATCTTGCCGGCTTCCCACGACACCAATTCGCCAAGGTCAGCCTTGTATTCACGCAACAGGTCACCGAATTGACGTACCAGCTCGCCACGACGCGGGGCCGGTACCTGGCGCCACAGGTCGAAAGCGTGTTCGGCACGGCTGACCTGCTGCTCGACTTCAGCCGCGCCTTCCCAGTTCACGGCGCCGATGCGACTGCCATCAATGGGCGAATGCACCGGTTGTGTGCCGTTCTGGTACAGGGCCGAGTCGACGCCCAGGCGATCAAGCAATGCAGCAACCATGGAAAATTTCCTCACACGAAAGACAAAGAATTGGCAGCCGGACGAATACGGCTGATCAGACCTGTAGTTGTAGCTGGCCCGAGACTTGCCAACAAACGACCTTTAAGCGAGATATCATTCCGTTTATTCATGCTGGCCATGACCGGATAAGCAGAGCCACAAGAAATAAGGCCTCATCATGCTCAATAAACGCTATTTGCCGTCGATCACGGCACTGCAGTGCTTCGAAGCGGTGACCCGCCACCTGAGCTTCACCCGCGCCGCCGAAGAGCTGAACCTGACCCAGAGCGCAGTCAGCAAACAGGTCGCGCAATTGGAAGAGTTGCTACAGCACTTGCTGTTCCGGCGCGTACGCCGCCGCTTGCAGCTGACGCCAGCCGGAGACTTGTACCTGGGAGAAGTGCGAAAAATCCTCACGCAGGTGGAGATGTCTACCCATTACCTGCGCTCCTACGGCGGCGATACCGAAGTCTTGCGCGTTTCCACTCCCCCGACCTTCGGTGCCCGCTGGCTGGTGCCGCGTCTGAAGGGCTGGCGACTGCGGCATCCGACGATTCACCTGGACCTGTGCAGCGAGCAGGAGGCCGACGACTTGCTGCAAGGGCGCAGCGACCTGGCGTTCTATTTCGGCCAGGGTTCGCGGCCCGGCACCGAATCCCTGAAGCTGTTTGGCGAAGAACTGGTGCCGGTCTGCGCGCCCGGCAGCCTGCCTGAGCAGCCTTTCACCGACCCGACCCAACTGGCCGAGCTGGTGCTTCTGCAAAACGCCTCGCGCCCCCAGGCCTGGCACGACTGGTTCGACAGCCAGGGCTACCACACCGAACACAGCTACCACGGGCCGCGTTTCGAAACTTTCTACATGTGCATCCGTGCCGCTCAGGTCGGCTGCGGCGTCGCCCTGTTGCCGAGGTTCCTGGTGGAAGAAGAACTGGCCGACGGCAAACTGATCATCCCCTGGCAGCATGCGATGCCGAGCACCAATGCTTATTACCTGGCTTACCCCGAGCACTCGGCGGAAGTGCCCAAGGTGCGGTTTTTCGTGGAGTGGATGCTGGAGCAGATCGAGAGCCCGGATATGCCGCAATAGCAGCGCCAACACAAAATCCGTGGCAAAAATCACTGGCAATACCCACCCAGGTTATGCGCCACTAACCCTTCACCACAAAACGCAGCACCCCGTTGCCCACCGCAGCGGCCTGTCTGGAGATTCCCGTTATGAGCGAGAGCGTATTTGCCGATCGTATCGTGCAGAACCTGCTCGACACCGACTTCTACAAACTAACGATGATGCAGGCAGTGCTGCACAATTACCCCAACGTCGAAGTCGAGTGGGAATTTCGTTGCCGCAACAGCGAAGACCTGCGCCCGTACCTGGCGGAGATCCGCTTCCAGATCGAGCGCCTGGCCGAGTTGAGCCTGAGCACCGACCAGCTGGGCTTCCTGGAGCGCATCAGCTTTCTGAAGCCGGACTTCCTGCGTTTCCTCGGACTGTTTCGCTTCAACCTGCGCTATGTCCACACGGGTATCGACAACGGCGAGCTGTTTATCCGCCTGCGCGGGCCGTGGCTGCACGTGATTCTGTTCGAAGTGCCGCTGCTGGCGATTGTCAGCGAGGTACGCAACCGCTATCGCTACCGTGAAATTGTCCTGGAACAGGCCCGCGAGCAGTTGTATCGCAAGTTCGACTGGCTGAGCGCCAACGCCAGCGCCGAAGAACTGTCCGAACTGCAAGTTGCCGACTTCGGCACCCGTCGTCGTTTTTCCTTCCGCGTCCAGGAAGAAGTGGTGAACGTGCTCAAGCACGACTTCCCGGGGCGTTTCGTCGGCACCAGCAACGTGCACCTGTCCCGAGAGTTGGACATGAAACCGCTGGGCACCATGGCCCACGAGTGGATCATGGCCCACCAGCAACTGGGCCCGCGACTGATCGACAGCCAGATCGCCGCCCTCGATTGCTGGGTGCGCGAGTACCGCGGCCTGCTGGGGATCGCCCTGACCGATTGCATCACCATGGATGCGTTCCTCAAGGACTTCGATCTGTTCTTCGCCAAGCTGTTCGACGGTTTGCGCCACGACTCCGGTGACCCGGTGATCTGGGCCGAAAAAGCCATCGCCCACTATCACAAGCTCGGCATCGACCCGATGAGCAAGACCCTGGTGTTCTCCGATAGCCTGACATTGCCCAAATGCCTGGAGATTTTTCGGGCATTGCGTGGTCGCATTAATGTCAGCTTCGGTATTGGCACCAACCTGACGTGTGACATTCCTGGTGTAGAGCCGATGAGCATCGTGCTTAAAATGATCAGCTGTGACGGGCAACCCGTGGCCAAGATTTCAGACGAGCCCGGCAAGACCCACTGCAAAGACCCGAATTTCGTCGCCTACATGCGACACGTTTTCCAAGTACCTGCCGCCCTTTCTGACACATCAAGCAAGGAGTGAATTCATGCAAGCCGTACAGCGTGAGATTGCTGAACAGCTCAAGGTCCAGCCACCGTTCGCCGATGACGCCGCCCTCAAGGCCGAAATCGCCCGCCGGGTGAGCTTTATTCAGGATTGCCTGGTCAACTCCGGGCTCAAGTCCCTCGTGCTGGGCATCAGTGGCGGGGTCGACTCGTTGACCGCCGGCCTGCTGGCCCAGCGTGCCGTGCGCGAACTGCGGGAGAAAACCGGTAACACCGCCTATAAGTTCATCGCCGTGCGCCTGCCGTACGAAACCCAGTTCGACGAACATGAAGCACAAGCCTGTGTGGACTTCATCGACCCGGACGAGCGCCATACCGTCAACATCGGTCCGGCGGTCAAGGCCTTGGCCGAGCAAGTCGCGGCGTTCGAAGGCAAGGCGGCGGTGTCGCGGGATTTCGTGCTGGGCAATACCAAGGCGCGGATGCGCATGGTGGCGCAATACACCATCGCGGGCACCGAGCACGGCCTGGTGATCGGTACCGATCATGCAGCAGAAGCGGTGATGGGTTTCTTCACCAAGTTCGGTGACGGTGCTTGCGACCTGGCGCCGTTGAGCGGCCTGGTGAAAAACCAGGTCCGGGCCATCGCCCGTGACTTTGGCGCGCCGGAATCGCTGGTGGAAAAAGTCCCCACCGCCGATCTCGAAGACCTGTCGCCAGGCAAGCCGGACGAAGCGTCCCACGGCGTGACCTATGCCGAGATCGATGCGTTCCTGCACGGCGAGCCGGTGCGGGACGAGGCGTTCAAGATCATTTGCGAGACCTATCGCAAGACCGAGCACAAGCGGGTGATGCCGTACGCGCCGTGACCGGCAGTCCCTGTGGGAGCGAGCCTGCTCGCGATAACGGTGGATCAGTTTGCATTGATGTTGAATGTGCCGCCGCCATCGCGAGCAGGCTCGCTCCCACATGAGATGCGATTATTGGCCGGACAAAAAAAAGCGCCCTGAAACGGGCGCTTTTTGGTGCCTGAAGCGGATTACTTCAGGGTAACGGTGCCTTTCATCATCGAGATGTGGCCCGGGAACGAGCAGAAGAAACCGTATTTTCCAGCGGCATCCAGTTTCGATACATCGAAAGTCACCGAGTCTTTCTCACCGGCACCAATGATTTTGGTGTGGGCGATGACGCGAGCGTCATTTTCTTTCAGGTAGTTCTTGTCGATACCAGCAGCCAGGCCATCGGTGGCGATCGGCTGCATGTCCGCCTCTTTGCTCAGCACCCAGTTATGGCCCATGACGTTTTTCGGCAAGCTGCCCGAGTGAGTCAGTTCAACGGTGAAGGTCTTGCAGCTCTTGTCGATCTCAATGGCCTTGGTGTTGAAGGACATCTGGTCGGTCGAGTCGATGGTGGTCTTGCACTCCGCTGCCATCAGTTGGCTGCTGGCCAGCGTCAACAGGGATACTGCAACAAGTTTGGCAAACATCGTGAATCTCCAAGGCATGGTTAACAAAATTCCGTCAAAGGGGAAGACTGCCTGAATTTGAGACAAGTTCCTATGACCTGAATCAAACATTGTATACAACTTAAGGCTATCAGCCTGATGGACACAATCAACCAGCCAGAGGAATGACACCTCTCTATGATTGGCCCCATCACCTCTCTGGAGCGCCCATCATGAACCTCAACAGCCTGTTGTGCAGCTTGCTCGCCGCCTATGCCTGCGGCGCCAGTGGCACCTACGAAAAACCCCAACGCGAGGTTTAATCACTTTGCGCAACCCAGGCCAGGCTTTACTCTGGATCGGTTACTGATCATGGAGTAAAGCATGTCCATAGCGTCTGTTTGTGTATTTTGCGGCGCCAGCACCGGCAGCCACCCAGCCTATCGTGAAGCGGCTCAGGCCCTGGGGCGAGCGTTGGCTGAACGAAAGCTGACCCTGGTCTACGGCGGTGGCGCCGTCGGCCTGATGGGCATCGTTGCCGACGCGGCCCTGGCGGCCGGCGGCGAGGTCATCGGCATCATCCCGCAAAGCCTGAAGGACAAGGAAATCGGCCACGCCGGCCTGACCCGCCTGGAAGTGGTGGACGGCATGCACGCCCGCAAGGCGCGCATGGCCGAGCTCAGCGATGCCTTCATCGCCCTGCCCGGCGGCCTCGGCACACTGGAAGAGTTGTTCGAGGTCTGGACCTGGGGCCAGCTCGGCTACCACGGCAAGCCGCTGGGGCTGCTGGAAGTGAACGGCTTCTACAGCAAGCTCACCGGTTTTCTCGATCATATCGTCGGCGAAGGCTTCGTCCGCCCGGCCCATCGTGACATGCTGCAAGTGAGTCAATCACCGCACAACCTGCTCGATGCGCTGGACGAATGGCAACCATCCATGCAGCCAAAGTGGGCCGAACAAAAACCCAGCTAACGGCTCGGCCCCGATACAGGGCAGAATATGCGCCGCTCAACCTCACCTTCGACCCCAGAGGATCGCCCATGGCCAAACCCAATTATTCCTTCGCCAAACGTCAGAGAGACTTGGCCAAGGAGCAGAAGAAAGAGGAAAAGCTGCAGCGCAAGAAAGCCACAGCTGAAGAAGAAGCCGCACTGAGCCCGGATACCGAAGGCGAAGTAGCAGCAGAAGATGACGTTGATGCACCGAAAGATCAGGCACCCGACGCCTGATACCCCATCCAGGGCCGACAGCTCCTGCTGTCGACCCTTACAATCCCAGCGCCTTGGTAATCGACAGGCGATAACCGACAGGCAGGTTCACCGGCAATTGGCCCGGTGCGAACAGCCCGATCTCTTTGTGCTCATGACTGATGGTCGGCACGAAACCGCCCAGCAACTGGCAGCGGTACGTGGAGATGAAGACGTGCTTGCCGGGGATGACCTCGAACAGATACGAATCCAACGGCTCCCCCACACTCACCTCAACCGCCAGTTCCTCGGCAATTTCCCGCGCCAGGCATTGCGGCGCCGTTTCGCCCAGTTCGATCCGCCCGCCGGGCAACTCCCACTCATCGCGCTCGTTGAGCATCAGCACAACCAGGCCTTCGGGAGATTGCAGCACGCCTTTGATGGAAACCGGGAACATGCACCCTCCTTATCAATTCGATACATACCCCTGTGGAGCGAGCCTGCTCGCGATAGCGTCACGACAGTCAATTACATGTTGGATGTGATGGCCTCATCGCGAGCAGGCTCGCTCCCACAAGGGAACACTTCACGATTCAAGCGGCATCACCGTCACCCGCACTTCAGGATCATGGGCACCGCCCCCCAGGATCACCCCCCGCAACGGCGATACATCGGAAAAATCCCGGCCCCAGGCCAGGGTGATGTGCTCCAGGGCTGGCTGTACGTTGTTGGTCGGATCGAAGTCCACCCAGCCCAACACCGGACAATACACCGAGACCCAAGCATGGGACGCATCGGCGCCAATCAGCCGTGGTTGGCCAGGTGGCGGCTGGGTCAACAGGTAGCCGCTGACGTAACGCGCCGCCAAACCGCGAGAGCGCACGCAGGCCAGCATCAGGTGGGCAAAGTCCTGGCATACGCCTCGCCGCCGCTCCAGCACCTCCACCAGCGGCGTCGCCACCTGGGTCGCCTCGGCATCGAAGGTGAATTCCTCGAAAATCTTCTCCATCAGCGCTCGAACCCCCACCATCAAGGGGCGCCCCGGCGGGAAGCAGCTTTCGGAAAACTCGACGAAGCTGCGCTTGAGGTGCACATACGGTGACTCGAAACGAAAACGGCACGCCTCCAGCAGCGGCGCCGCGAGTGGTCGACCACTGTAGGTCAGCGCGTTGCAGGTCGACTCCCAGGCCGGGGACAGGTTGAAATCCAGCTCGGGGCGAGCCAGCACCTCGACACTCAAGCGGGCATTGACCAGCAACTCGTCATGGGGCCGTTCAAAGGCCAGGCGCGTCAGCGGATTGCCGAACACATCCTGCTCATCGCGACGGATCGTCGGCTCCGGGCTGATCAGCAACTGCTGTTCGGTGCACCGCTGCCAGTCACAGGCGCGCGGCCACAAGTGAGCGAGCTGCTGGGCCAGAGACACCGGGCTGTCGTAGTGATAATGGGTGTCGTGGAGAATCTGGTAACGAGCGCTCATCAGACGGACACCGTGCGTTGGCTGACATCATCGACATGGGCGAAATGACGCAATGCCAGGCGATCGGATACCTGGCCGCTGACGTCGGCCACTTCCTGCAACAGGTCGGCCAGCCCATCGAGTGCGGCGCGCAGGCTGGCTTCACCAAACAAGGGGTTTTCCAGGCATCGCAGGTCAAAGCGTGACAGACGTGCGACCAAATCCGGCAATGCGGTTTCCCTGGGCGCGGCAAAATCATCGTTCAAGCGCTTGAGGGTACGGGCCACCAGTTTCAGCTGGAAGAGCACCGCATGGGGGTTCTGTTCGTCCAGTAGCAACAGGTCCAGCACCGGGATCAACTGCGCCACCGCCAAATAGCGCGAGCGGTAAGTGATGCTGCTGTTGCCCAGTTCCAGCAACCACTCCAGGCCGGCCTGGTCGAACACTGCCTCGCCCCGCAGGAACGCGGCCAGGCTGCTGCTGAGAAACTGCAAGCGCTCCAGGCGCCGGCCCATCATCAAGAAGCGCCAGCCCTCGTCGCGGGTCATGTCGTCCAGGGCGAACCCGGACAATGCCGCCAGGGACATCACCAATCGGTTGAGGAAATCCAGCAGTTCGCCAAAATCCGGCTCCTCGGTTTCCAACTCCATGGCCTCGCGCTGCAACTCCACCAGCGCTTGCCAGTTTTCCCGGGACAACTTGCCGCGCACCTGCGAGGCTGCCCACTGCAAGCGTTGCAGGTTGGCGCGCAGGCTGAACGACCAGTCGTCCCCCAACAGCGCCGCCAACAAACGCTCGGGCAATTCGCCCTCCTCGGGCAGCAGCATCAGGCTTTCGCCCAGGGACACCGCCGATTGCAGGGCCTGCGGATCGTCGCCATCGACATAGCGCGCCAGCATGATCCGCAGCAGCCGCGCGCTGTCGTCGCAACGCTCGCAGTAACGACCGAACCAGAACAGGTTTTCCACCACCCGCGAAGGCAGATATGGATCGCGTCGAACCAGGTCGTGGACCCCCACGGTTCGCTGGGCCTTCCATTGTTCACCGCCGGGCGCCTGCTCCCCCAGCACCCAGGTGTCCTTGCTGGCGCCACCACGCTGCATCGACACCACTTCGGCGTCGGCCTCGGCGGCCACGCGGGTCAGCCCACCCGGTAGCACCCGGTAATCGTCCTTGCCGGACACGGCATACATGCGCATGCCAATCGCCCTGGGCTGGATCTGGCCATCTTCGGCCTGCCAGACCGGTGCCTGGGACAATTGCGCCAGCTCCTGGGCGACATAGGCATAGGGCCGTGCCTGCATGCGCGCCGCCAGTTGAGCGCGCTGCTTCTCGCTCAGGTCGCGGCCGAACACCGGGCTGAAACTCTGGGAAGGAAACGCCGGCTTGATCAACAGCTGCGGCAATTTTTCCAGGGCCTGGGCCAGCACCGGCGGCTCACCGCACCACCAGGTGGCGATGGACGGCAGCAGCAGTTCTTCGCCGAACAGATACTGGTTGATCTTCGGCAGGAACCCCAGGAGACCCGGCGATTCCAGCACGCCGCTGCCCAGGGCATTGGCTACCAGCACCCGGCCCTGACGCACCGCTTCCAACAACCCTGGCACGCCGAGGGCTGAATCGGTGCGCAGTTCCAGGGGATCGCAGAAATCGTCGTCGAGCCGGCGCATGATGGCGTGGACCCGCCGCAGGCCGCTGAGGGTCTTGAGGTAGACCGTGGCGTCCCGGACGGTCAGGTCACCCCCTTCTACCAGCGGATAACCCAACTGGCGCGCCAGGTAGAGATGTTCGAAATAACTTTCGTTGAACCGCCCCGGCGTCAACAGCACCACCAGTGGCGATTCGCCGTCGCTGGGGGCCTGTCGTGCCAGGGTTTCCTGCAAGGTGCGGAAAAAGCCGGACAAGTGCCGCACCTTCAGGTCGCGGTACAAGTCGGGGAAGGCGCGGGAAACGATCATGCGATTTTCCAGCGCGTATCCGGCACCTGAAGGCGCCTGAGTCCGATCCGCCGTGACCCACCAGCGCCCATCGGGCGTGCGCGCCAGATCCACCGCATACAGGTGCAGGAAGCTGCCGTCCGGCGGCACGATGCCCTGGCAAGGCCAAAGGAAATTGTTGTGCCCATACACCAGCTCTGCCGGCAACAGCCCTTCGCTGATCAGCCGTTGCGGCCCGTACAGGTCGGCCAGCACCGCGTTGAGCAGCCGAGCACGCTGGGCGATTCCGGCCGACAGTTGCTTCCACTCTTGCGGGTCGATCACGTGGGGCAACAGGTCCAGCTCCCACGGCCGGTCGGCGCCTTTGGGGTCCGCGTAGACGTTATAGGTCACGCCGTTTTCCTGGATCTGCCGGGTCAGCAAGGCCTGGCGCTGGACCAGTTGGGCCGGCGTGCTGCGCTGCAACTGGTCGAACAGCCGCCGCCAGTGCGTACGCACGGCACCGCTGTCGTCCAACAGTTCATGATAGGTGCCCGTTGTCAGCGGGTAATGGTCAAGCAGGTCAGGCATGGAAAGCTCGGCAGACGGCAATGAAAGGTGAGACTAGCGCAAGCGCATGACGCCCGGATAGTTGAAATATCCGGGCGTCGCGTAAGACTCAGAACCGTCGCAGATCGAGCGTGAGGGGAAACTCGTCATCCATGGCCAGGCTGGGTATAGGAAGTTTCCCAGGCGTGTGTCCGAGACGGAAGAAACGCGCCATCCGCCGGCTCTCAGCTTCATTGGCATTCACTGGCAGGCTGTCGTAGTTGCGCCCGCCCGGATGGGCCACGTGATACTGGCAGCCGCCCACGGAACGTTGCATCCAGGTGTCGAGCAAGTCGAAGACCAGCGGCGCATGCACCGGGATGGTCGGTTGCAGGCAGTTGGCCGGTTGCCAGGCGCGGAAACGCACCCCGGCGACGAACTCGCCAACCCGACCGGTGGGTTGCAACGGCACCGGCACGCCATTGCACGTCAGCAGATAGCGTTGCGGCGCCAGGCCGCTGAGCTTGACCTGCAAGCGCTCCAGGGAGGAGTCCACATAACGCACAGTGCCGCCCACCGCGCCCTCTTCTCCCAACACATGCCAAGGCTCGAGGGCCTGGCGTAATTGCAGTTCGATACCGCTGACCGCGTAATCGCCCACTTTCGGGAAGCGGAACTCCAGGTGTGCGGCGAACCACTCGGCCCGCAGCGGGTAGCCAGCAGCGTTCAGCTCATGGATGACGTCGGCAAAATCCTGCTCGATAAAGTGCGGCAACAGGAAACGGTCGTGCAGCTCCGTGCCCCAGCGCGCCAATTTCGCCGGCGCATAAGGCTCACGCCAGAACCGCGCCACCAATGCCCGCAACAGTAATTGCTGGGCCAGGCTCATGCGCGCGTGGGGCGGCATCTCGAAAGCCCGCAACTCCAACAGGCCGAGACGCCCGGTGGCGCCGTCCGGCGAATAGAGCTTGTCGATGCAGAATTCGGCGCGGTGGGTATTGCCAGTCACGTCGATCAGCAGGTTGCGCAGCAAGCGGTCGACCAGCCACGGCGGACATTCCTCGCCCGGCTGGGGCATTTGCGCGAAAGCGATTTCCAGTTCGTACAACGCGTCGTTGCGCGCCTCGTCCACCCGAGGCGCCTGGGAGGTCGGGCCGATGAACAATCCGGAAAACAGGTAGGACAATGAGGGGTGGTTATGCCAATAGCTGATCAGGCTGCGCAACAGGTCGGGACGTCGTAGGAACGGTGAGTCAGCCGGTGTCGCGCCACCCAGTACGAAATGGTTACCGCCACCAGTGCCGGTGTGCCGGCCATCGATCATGAATTTCTCGGTGGTCAGCCGAGTCTGCCGCGCCTGCTCGTAGAGGAACTCGGTGCGCTCGACCAACTCATCCCAGGTCGCCGAGGGTTGCACGTTGACCTCGATCACACCGGGGTCGGGGGTGATGCGGAAATTGCTCAGGCGCGGGTCGCTCGGCGGCTCGTAGCCTTCCAACAGCACTGGACAGTGCAGCTCCTCAGCCGTCGCCTCGATGGCGCTGACCAGCTCCAGATAATCCTCGACCCGCTCCAGCGGCGGCATGAACAGATAGAGCCGGCCTTCACGGGCCTCGGCACAGAAGGCGGTGCGGGTCAGCCAGTCAGCGGACTGGTCGATCTGTGGGACACGCTCCTGCTCGGTCGCCGACTCGCCATGACGCGCCAGCGCCTCGGTGCCGGGCAGTTCAGGCAAGTCCTGGTTCGGGTCGGTGGGATGAATGTACGGATACTCGGCCGCCGTCACCCAAGGCTGGGACGCCAGTGGCAAGCGATAGCCCAGGGGCGAATCCCCCGGCACCAGGCGGCAGTGGTTGTCGCGCAGGTACCAGCGACCGCTCTGCCATTGATCGCCCTTGGCGGTGCGAGCCAGCGGCAGGACCTGGCCAATCACTTTATCCAGGCCCTGGCTGAAGACCTTGCGCAATCGGGCCCGCTCGAGGGCGTCGTCCAGGCGTGGGTCCTCGGCCGTGACATTCGACGGCAACGCACCTTCGCGCCAGAGGTAATAGAAATTGTCTTCGTAGGCCGGAAACACGAACCGCGCAGGAATTTTCAAACGCTCGGCGACGCTTGCCAGGAAGCGTCCAGCCAGTTCGCCATCGGCGCCGTAGTCCTCCTGCTCGTCGGCAATCAACGCACTGTTGTGCCAGATCGGCACGCCGTCGCGCCGCCAATAGCAGTTGAGCGACCAGCGCGGCAATTGCTCGCCCGGGTACCACTTGCCCTGGCCGAAATGCACCAGCCCCTGGGGCGCATAGTGCTTGCGCATGCGCTGGAACAGCTCGGCGGAGAGCCGGCGCTTGTCCGGCCCGAGCGCCGCGGTGTTCCACTCGGCGCCGTCCGGGTCATCGATGGAGACAAAGGTCGGTTCGCCGCCCATGGTCAGGCGCACATCGCCCTCCAGCAGGTCGGCGTCGATCTGGCGCCCCAGTGCCTGGATCGCCAGCCATTGCGCTTCGGTGTACGGCTTGGTCACCCGCGGCGCTTCCCAGACCCGTTCGACGGACATTTCGTGGCTGAACTCACACTCGCAAGGCTCCACCAAGCCGCTGATCGGTGCCGCCGAGGACGGATCGGGACTACAGGCCAACGGGATGTGGCCTTCACCAGCGAACAGCCCGGACGTCGCATCCAGGCCGATCCAGCCGGCACCGGGCAAGTAGACCTCGCACCAGGCATGCAGGTCGGTAAAGTCCACCTCGGTGCCGGATGGACCATCGAGGCTCTTCACATCGGCGGTCAACTGGATCAGGTAACCGGACACGAAACGCGCCGCCAGGCCGAGGTTGCGCAACAACTGCACCAGCAGCCAGGCCGAGTCGCGGCAGGAGCCGGACGCGTGCTCCAAGGTGTGCTCCGGCGTCTGCACGCCGGGCTCCATGCGGATCAGGTAGTTGATGTCTTCGCTCAGGCGCTGGTTGAGCGCCACCAGGAAATCCACCGCCGGCAAGGGCGTGCGGTCGATGCCATCCAGGTACGCCTGGAACCTCGGCGTCAGCGGCAGGGTTTCCAGGTAAGGTGCCAGCTCCTTGCGCTCATCGGCCGCATAGGCGAACGGAATCTTTTCGGCGTAGGGCTCGAGGAAGAAGTCGAACGGATTGAACACCGCCATTTCCGCCAGCAGGTCGACCTCGATCCGCAGCTCCCGGGTTTTCTCGGGAAACACCAGCCGCGCCAGGTAGTTGCCCTGGGGATCCTGCTGCCAGTTGATGAAATGCTGGTCGGGCGAAACCTTCAGCGCATAGGAAAGAATGCGCGTACGGCTGTGGGCCGCCGGGCGCAGGCGAACGATCTGCGGGCCGAGCTCGACGGCGCGGTCGTAACGGTAATGCGTGACGTGATGCAATGCGACATGGATCGACACGACGTGCCTCCTGCGAGCCTGGGCGATATCGAAAGCGGCGCAAGACTTATGCCATGCAGGCAGGCCGGACACTTTCTTGATCTACTCAAGGCAGTAGAGCACTAAAAACGCGCGATGCCCGTATTCATCTGCAAAGCAACGCACATAAATGCGGCGCGGGCAGCGCGAATCGACTCAGCGACGCGGTCGTGGAGTCTTGGCGGCGTGGGTGATGAGCGCGCGTTGGCGGCGGATCTCCACCAGTTTTTTGCGCATTTCCCGGTGGCGTCTGCTGTTGAGCAACAACAGCCCCAGCAGTGGCAACAGCAGCGCGAACAGGTACACCCCCTGATGCGGTCGATAAGCGAGCATCGGCAGCACCGCCACCAGACAGGCCAGGAAATACCCCGCCACCCACCAGACTGCCCAGGCGCGCCCGCGAGCGATCAAGAGGTTGCCCAGGACCAGGACGAGCACCAGGGCCAAAGTGCCGAGCCCGATATAGTCGGTCCTGGCTGACGGCTCCAGGGCGCGCCAATAAGTGGTCCCGGCCAACACAAGCAGCGTCGACCCGGAAAAGCAGCCCAGCAGGATCGTCCCCATGAAAACCGGAAAATAACGGGCGAGGAATTGCTTGAGCGATCCGCCACCGATCATTCCGTGAATTCCTCATACAGGCCGACGGCAACCGTCCTCACGGCGCCCTCGCCGGTATAACTGCCAATGATCCCCAGCGCGCCTCCGAGGGAGTCCTGTATTTGCGTCAGCGTCGCATGCCTGATCTGCGCTGAAGAATAACGTTTGGGCAGGGCCCCCGCGCGTTGCTGCAGCTTGAGTAATTTGGCGGTCAGGCTCGGGTCCTTGAGCGTCAAAAGCTCCTTGGTCAGCTTGCTTCGCTCTTGCCGATTCAAGCCCTTGAGCAACTGATACCAACTCTTTCCCGTGCCAGCCGCTTTGTTGGCCTTGAGCAGTCGGACAGTCGTCAGGGCCGAGCCACCGACACCCACCAGGGAAACCCCATCGAGGATCGGCGTCACGATGTTGTACCAGTCGGCATCATTCATCTCATCGTTGCCAGTCGGATTGGTCAGCTCATTGGCCACCCGCATCCCGCCAATGACGCATTGCGCGGTGCTGGCCGTCGCGGCAGCGGCACCCAGGGCAACGACAAAGGCACTGGCCCCGGCCGTAAAGGGCACCGCGACGCTGCCACTGAACACCACCACCCAGCCAATCACCGCGGCGATACAGGACAATCCGGCATTGGTTGCTTCAAGCCCAAGCTTGGATTCACGCGGGCTGCTTTTTACCTGGTCGATGAACTGCTGCGGCGCGATGTATTTTTTTGCCTCGCGCAGAATGACGCGCTTGGGCGCGATGCTGCAAATCGGCTTGAATTCGCGCAGGGTCACGACGTTGTATTCGGAATCGACATACACCACACCCGCTCCGGCGATGCCAGGATCAGCGTCGATGGCAGCGAACAGGCGTGGCAGGTTGATCTGGCTTTCGATGCGTTTGCGGGCCATGAACTGGGAGAAGCTCAAGTCCATGCCGATGCCCGTTGAAGCGCTGCTCATATGAATCATCCTTGAGAGTCGGAGGGTGAAGTCTTTATCCCCACTGAACCCTGTGGCGAGGGGATTTATCCCCGCAGGGCTGCGCAGCAGCCCTAAAACAGGTTTAACACAATCAGCCTGCCCCACCGAGGCGGCAGATTTTTGGGGCTGCTGCGCAGCCCAGCGGGGATAAATCCCCTCGCCACAAGAGCGGTGTCCGGCTCAACTGGCTGGTATTGGCGGGCGCCACGATAACAAACAGCCAGCACCGTCGCTAGAAAGCAAAACGCCAGCACTCAAGGCTGGCGTTTTACGTTGTCGCTCAAGGATCAGCGTGGCACGACAGGCTTGCGCGCCGGCTTCGGACCTTTGCCCTTGGCGGCGTCCTTGCGTTCCTTGGCGGCCTGCTGGTTACGGGCAAATGCCGCGGCCTTGGCTTGCTCGCGCTTGTCCCACGGGTTGCCGCCGTCACTGGCACGCGGTGGCAGACCGGTGTGCTGGGTCAGGATCTTGGTGGTTTCCTTGCCCACCTTGTGGCTGCCAGCCGGCGTCGAGTTCTTGCGCCGGGCGCTCTGGTAGCTGTCGGTGGCCGGCTGGTGCAACGGAATCAGCTGGTTCTTGCCCGGCCCGATCAGGTCGGCGCGGCCCATGCGGGTCAGCGCCTCACGCAGCATCGGCCAGCCCTTGGGGTCGTGATAGCGCAGGAAGGCCTTGTGCAGGCGGCGCTGCTCCTCGCTCTTGACGATGGTCACCGCGTCGCTCTTGTAGGTGACCTTGCGCAGCGGGTTCTTGCCCGAGTGGTACATGGCGGTCGCGGTAGCCATCGGCGACGGGTAGAACGCCTGCACCTGGTCGGCGCGGAAACCGTTGCTCTTGAGCCACAAGGCCAGGTTCATCATGTCTTCGTCGGTGGTGCCCGGGTGGGCGGCGATGAAGTACGGAATCAGGTACTGCTCCTTCCCGGCTTCCTTGGTGTACTTCTCAAACATCCGCTTGAATTTGTCATAGCTGCCGATGCCCGGCTTCATCATCTGGTTGAGCGGGCCTTCCTCGGTGTGCTCCGGGGCAATCTTCAGATAACCACCAACGTGGTGGGTCACCAGTTCCTTGACGTATTCCGGCGACTCGACCGCCAGGTCGTAACGCAGGCCGGAGGCGATCAGGATCTTCTTCACCCCAGGCAAGGCACGGGCGCTGCGGTACAGCTGGATCAGCGAAGAATGGTCGGTATTGAGGTTCGGGCAGATGCCGGGGAACACGCACGATGGCTTGCGGCACGCGGATTCGATTTCCGGGCTCTTGCAGGCGATGCGGTACATGTTCGCGGTCGGGCCGCCGAGGTCGGAAATAACGCCGGTAAACCCCGGGACCTTGTCGCGGATCTCTTCGATCTCGCGAATGATCGATTCTTCAGAACGGTTCTGGATGATCCGGCCCTCGTGCTCGGTGATCGAGCAGAAGGTACAGCCGCCGAAGCAGCCACGCATGATGTTCACCGAAAAACGGATCATCTCGTAGGCCGGGATCTTTTCCTTGCCATAAGCCGGGTGCGGGACACGTGCGTAAGGCATGCCAAACACGTAGTCCATTTCCTCGGTAGTCATCGGAATGGGCGGCGGGTTGAACCAGACATCGACCTCGCCGTGTTTCTGCACCAGGGCACGGGCGTTGCCCGGGTTGGTTTCCAGGTGAAGTACACGGTTGGCGTGGGCGTACAGCACCGCGTCACCACGAACCTTTTCCACCGATGGCAGGCGAATCACGGTTTTGTCGCGGGTCATCTTCGGGCTCGCCAGGATCTGCACGACCTTGGCTTCGCTCGGATCCTCAACCGGCCCCTTCTCCTGCTCGATGGCGCAAGCAGCAGTGTCCTGGGTATTCACATACGGGTTGATGATCTTGTCGATCTTGCCCGGGCGGTCGATACGCGTGGAATCGACTTCGTACCAGCCTTGCGGGGTGTCGCGACGGATGAACGCCGTGCCGCGCACATCGGTGATGTCTTCGATCTTGTGGCCGTAGGACAGGCGCTGGGCGACTTCGACAATCGCCCGCTCGGCGTTGCCGTAGAGCAGGATGTCGGCGCAGGCGTCGATCAGGATCGAGTTGCGCACCCGGTCCTGCCAGTAATCGTAATGGGCGATACGGCGCAGCGAGGCTTCGATGCCGCCGAGCACGATCGGCACATGCTTGTAGGCTTCCTTGCAGCGCTGGCTGTAGACCAGGCTCGCACGGTCCGGACGCTTGCCCGCCAGGCCACCGGGGGTGTAGGCGTCGTCGGAGCGGATTTTCTTGTCGGCGGTGTAGCGGTTGATCATCGAGTCCATGTTGCCGGCCGCGACGCCGAAAAACAGGTTGGGCTCGCCAAGCTTCATGAAGTCGTCTTTGGACTGCCAGTTCGGCTGGGCAATGATCCCGACGCGAAAGCCCTGGGCTTCCAGCAAACGGCCAATGATCGCCATGCCGAACGACGGGTGATCGACATAGGCATCACCGGTCACGATGATGATGTCGCAGGAATCCCAGCCAAGCTGATCCATCTCCTCCCTGCTCATGGGCAGGAACGGCGCCGGACCGAAACATTCGGCCCAGTACTTGGGATAGTCAAATAACGGCTTGGCTGCTTGCATGTCGATGACCGGTATAAAGGATGAAAAATCGCGGGCGCGGAATATAGCACAAAAATTAACCAATTCCGACGGCTATGGTCGGAAATCGGTGGCGCACCTATCGCGAGCAGGCTCGCTCCCACAGTTGACCGAGTTCCTTCAGGGGGAATGCGATCCAATGTGGGAGCGAGCCTGCTCGCGATGAGGCCGGATCAGACGACGACGAACTTACTCATCGTCATCAAAATTGTAGCTACCCGGCGCCAGGTTCTCGAATCGGGTGTATTTACCGATGAACGCCAGGCGAATGAAGCCGATCGGACCGTTCCGCTGCTTGCCGATGATGATTTCGGCGATGCCCTTGTGTTCCGTCTCAGGGTGATACACCTCGTCGCGGTAGACGAACATGATGACGTCGGCGTCCTGCTCGATCGCTCCGGATTCCCGCAAGTCGGAGTTCACCGGGCGCTTGTTGGGGCGCTGCTCCAGGGAACGGTTCAACTGGGAAAGTGCCACCACCGGGCAGTTGAATTCCTTGGCCAGGGCCTTGAGGGACCGGGAGATTTCGGAAATCTCGTTGGTCCGATTGTCGCCGCTGGAACCGGGGATCTGCATCAATTGCAGGTAGTCGATCATGATCAGCGCGATATCACCGTGCTCACGCACCAGGCGACGGGTTCGGGCGCGCATCTCCGATGGGCTGATACCGGCGGTATCGTCGATGAACAGCTTGCGGTCGTTGAGCAGGTTGACCGCCGATGTCAGGCGCGGCCAATCGTCGTCTTCCAGTTGGCCGGAACGGACCTTGGTCTGGTCGATACGCCCCAGGGACGAGAGCATACGCATGATCAGCGATTCGCCTGGCATCTCGAGGGAGTACACCAGCACGGCCTTGTCGCTGCGCAGCACGGCGTTTTCCACCAGGTTCATCGCAAAGGTGGTCTTACCCATGGACGGACGGCCGGCGACGATGATCAGGTCGGACGGCTGCAGGCCACTGGTCTTCTCGTCGAGGTCGGTGTAGCCGGTGGACAGGCCAGTGATGGCGTTGTCGGTGTTGAACAAGGTATCGATGCGGTCGATGGCCTTGGTCAACAGGTCGTTGACGCTGACCGGGCCGCCGGTTTTCGGCCGAGCCTCGGCGATCTGGAAGATCTGCCGTTCGGCTTCGTCGAGGATCTCGGCGGCGGTGCGGCCTTCCGGGTTGAAGGCGCTGTCGGCGATCTCGGTGCTGATGCCGATCAACTGACGCAACGTCGCCCGTTCGCGGACGATCTGCGCATAGGCCTTGATGTTGGCGACAGACGGCGTGTTTTTCGCCAGTTCGCCCAGGTAACCGAGGCCGCCGACCTGGGATGTCTGCCCTTCCTTGTCCAATTGCTCGGCCAGGGTGACGACGTCGATCGGCATGTTCTGATCGGCCAGCCTGGCGATCGCACGGAAAATCAGGCGGTGGTCATGCCGGTAGAAATCGCCGTCGGAGACTTGATCGAGCACGCGTTCCCAGGCGTTGTTGTCCAGCATCAGGCCACCGAGCACGGCCTGTTCGGCCTCGATGGAATGCGGAGGTACCTTCAGGGCAGCGGTTTGCAGATCGTATTGCTCGGGAGCGGTGATTTCGTTCATGGCCACGTCTGGTTATGAAATTCAGCAATTGCAGAAAGACAAAGGGCACGACCTGTAAACAGGATCGTGCCCGATGTTACCGGCAAGCACCCGAGGGTGCCAGCCGACAGGTGTTGCTTAGGCTGCTACCACGACAACGCGTACGGTGGCTTCAACTTCGGCGTGCAGGTGCACGGCTACGTCGAATTCGCCTACGTTGCGGATGGTGCCGTTCGGCAGACGAACTTCGCTCTTGGCAACTTCAACGCCAGAGGCGGTCAGTGCGTCAGCGATGTCGTGAGTACCGATCGAACCGAACAGCTTGCCTTCGTCGCCAGCGGTGGCAGTGATGGTCACTTCCAGCTCGGCCAGTTGGGCAGCACGGCTTTCAGCCGATGCTTTACGGTCTGCGGCGGCTTTTTCCAGCTCAGCGCGACGCTCTTCGAACGCAGCCAGGTTGGCAGCGGTCGCAGCGGTGGCTTTGCCGAAAGGCAGCAGGTAGTTACGACCGTAGCCGGCCTTAACGTTTACTTTGTCGCCCAGGTTGCCCAGGTTGGCGATTTTTTCCAGAAGGATCAGTTGCATGTGAAAATCCTCTAACTTTTAACCTTCACCGTTCGCGTTGTCGGCGTCTTTCGGCGCCATACGACCGCGAAAATCAATCAGGCTGTCGACGATGGCCATGACCACGAGCAACGGACCGAGCAAGTGCATGAAAGGCAGCAACGTCACGTATATCCCCACCAGCCAGAACGAGGCCAGTCGTTTCTGCGCCACCAGCCCGTGAATCAGGGCCAGGCCGGCGAAGACCAGCGGTACACTGCACAACGGCAACAGGATCAGTGCATGCAGCCCGAAAAACGGAGCCACACACATGACGGCCAGCAGTGACAGCGCCACGCTCTTGGGGAATCGGATGGCGCGAAACTCGCGACCGAAACCACCGGGGTTATACAACGACGCCTGCCAATAGCGCCCAAGAATCAGGCACAGCACGCTAAAGATCTGCAGCGAAGACGCTATCGAGATGATCATCAGCGGAGCGCTCAGTGCGGCGAGAAATGCCTTCTGGTCTGCCGAGAATGTCTCGTAGACCTCACCCATCGCCAGCGGCAGGACGTGTTCGAACGTCTGCGCCAGTGACTCGATGAAGGAACCAAATACAGTCCCCAGGCTCACCGCGCCCAACAACCCCACGGCCACGCTGCACAGCAGCACGCGGTTCCAGGTATGGCCGGCGCGCAAAACCAACGCCAGGCCACTAGCCCCGAGCAACACCAGGAGTGTTGTCGGGTCCTTCAGGAAGTACCAGCTCACCAACGCCGATAACAACCCGACACCCAGGACGCTCAAGGCGTCCGAACCGCGCCGCAGGAGCACAAGGCACCCAGCGGCGGCACTCAACCAGAACAACAGCGGCAATGCCGCGGATCCGGCCACAACCAACGTGGCCTGCACACGTCCCCGCATGATGAAGTCAGCTAAGGCGCGCATGCATTCAATCCCTTACTACTCGTCGACTGCCCGGTCTCAGCGGCCGTGGCTGTCGGTGTAGGCCAGCAGGGCCAGGAAGCGGGCGCGCTTGATAGCGGTGGCCAGCTGACGCTGATAACGAGCTTTGGTACCGGTGATACGGCTTGGAACGATTTTGCCGGTCTCGGATACGTAGGCTTTCAGAGTGTTGAGATCTTTGTAATCGATCTCTTTCACGTCTTCAGCGGTGAAGCGGCAGAATTTACGACGACGGAAGAAACGTGCCATGTGATTGGCTCCTTAAAAGGTCCGTGGATTACTCGTCAGCGTTATCGCTGTTGTCGCTGTCGCTATCGCTGTCATCGCCATCGGCGCTGTCAGAGTGCTCAGGACGGTCGCGACGCTCACGGCGCTCACTGCGGTTTTCTTCAGCCTTGAGCATCTCGGATTGGCCGGTGACGGCTTCTTCGCGACGGATGACCAGGTTACGGATCACTGCATCGTTGTAGCGGAAGTTGTCTTCCAGCTCGGCCAGGGCCTTGCCAGTGCATTCAACGTTCAGCATCACGTAGTGAGCCTTGTGAACATTGTTGATTGCGTAGGCCAGTTGACGACGGCCCCAATCTTCCAGACGGTGGATTTTGCCGCCGTCTTCTTCGATCAGCTTGGTGTAACGCTCAACCATGCCGCCGACTTGCTCGCTTTGATCCGGGTGGACCAAAAAGATGATTTCGTAATGACGCATGAATGCTCCTTACGGGTTGTAGCCTGCCGCTCAAAAACGGTCAGACAAGGAGTGAATGACACTTATGGACTTGTGGACGCTAGACACATAAGTGCCTGCCATCACAGCAAGGGGCGCAATTGTAGAGAAGGGTCGAGGGAGGCGCAAGGTAATTGGCGATTATTTGAACAGCCGCCGATCCTCACCTCAACACAAACAATGTGGGAGCGGGCTTGCTCGCGAAAGCGGTCCGACATTCAGCCTATTTGCCGAATGACACTCCGCTTTCGCGAGCAAGCCCGCTCCCACAATTGATTTGCGTCTGGCTTAAGGCTTTTTGGCGACAGCCTTGACGCTACGCTGGCGCAGCGCTTCGAACAGGCACACCCCAGTCGCCACCGAGACGTTGAGGCTGCTGACGCTGCCAGCCATCGGCAACTTGACCAGGTAATCGCAATGCTCGCGGGTCAGGCGGCGCATGCCCTTGCCTTCGGCCCCCATGATCAGGATCGTCGGGCCGGTCAGGTCCTGGTCATAGATGCTGACCTCGGCCTCGCCCGCCGTGCCGACTACCCACAGACCGCGCTGCTGGAGTTTTTCCAGGGTGCGCGCCAGGTTGGTCACCGCCACCAACGGAATCACTTCTGCGGCGCCGCAGGCGACTTTACGCACCACTGGCGTCAAGGTGGCCGACTTGTCCTTGGGCACGATCACCGCCAACGCACCGGCGGCATCTGCCGAACGCAGGCAGGCGCCCAGGTTGTGTGGGTCGGTCACGCCATCGAGCACCAGCAGCAAGGGCGCGCCCTCGGTGCGATCGAGCAGTTCGTCGAGCATCGCTTCGCCCCAGACCTGGCTCGGGCTGACCTCGGCCACGACGCCCTGGTGCACGCCTTCGACCCAGGCATCCATCTCGCGCCGTTCGGCCTGGCCGACCGCGACGCGGCTTTCGTTGGCGAGTTCGACCAGGGTCTGGACCCGCGGATCGCTACGGCCTTCCGCCAACCAGATCTGCTTGACCCGCTTGGGGTGATGACGCAACAACGCTTCCACGGCATGCACGCCGTAGATTTTTTCCAACTGACTCATGACTTGGCCTTGGGTTTACGCGCCCCGCCGCTCTTGGCAGGGGCTGAGCCCGCTTTCGGCGGGCCTTTACGGTGCTTGCTCGGCTTGCTCGACGACTTTTCCGCCCCGTGGGACTTTCCCCCAGACGCCGCTTTACCACCGCTTTTGGCTTCGTTGAGCAACTGCTGCTTCAACTCGCGGCTCCTGCGCAGTTCGGCATTCTTCGCCGCTGCGTCGCTGGGGCGGTAGGCTTCGGGAGCCTTGTCCTTGACGGAAGAACGACGACCGGCCTTGGCTGGCTCAGGCTCTGCGGTCTTGGCAGGAGCACCTTTACCTTTGCCCTTGGTCGCAGGCGCTGCGGTCTCGCCGCCACGCTTTTTACGGCCAGTCGGTGCTTCGGCGGGCTTGTCAGACATTCCGAAGTCGATCTTGCGCTCATCGAGGTCGACGCGCATGACCTGCACTTCCACGGTGTCGCCCAGACGGAAGCTGCGGCCGGTGCGCTCGCCCGCCAGGCGGTGGTGCACAGGATCAAAGTGATAGTAATCACCCGGCAAGGCGGTGACGTGCACCAAGCCCTCGACGTAGATGTCGGTCAGTTCGACAAACAAACCAAAGCCGGTCACCGCCGTGATCACGCCTGGGAACGACTCGCCCACGCGGTCTTTCATGAACTCGCACTTGAGCCAGTTCACCACGTCACGCGTGGCTTCGTCGGCGCGGCGCTCGCTCATGGAGCATTGCTCGCCCAACTGTTCCAGGGCCGCTTCGTCGTACGGATAGATCCGTGCCTTCGGAATGGTCATGGCACCGGCGCGCTTGACGTGCGGGGTGTTCTGCTTGGAATGGATCACGCTGCGGATCGCGCGGTGCGTGAGCAGGTCCGGATAACGGCGGATCGGCGAGGTGAAGTGGGTGTACGCCTCGTAATTCAGACCAAAGTGGCCCTGGTTGTCGGCGCTGTACACCGCCTGGCTCAGCGAGCGCAGCATCACCGTCTGGATCACATGGTAATCCGGGCGGTCCTTGATGCTGGCCAGCAGCGCCTGGTAGTCCTTCGGCGTCGGGCCGTCCTTGCCCTTGTGCAGGGACAGGCCGAGCTCGCCGAGGAAAGCGCGCAGTTTTTCCAGGCGCTCCGGCGGCGGACCGTCGTGCACGCGATACAAGGCGGGAATCTCGTGCTTCTTGAGGAACTCCGCAGTGGCCACGTTGGCCGCCAGCATGCACTCTTCGATCAGCTTGTGCGCATCGTTACGGGTCGTCGGGGTGATTGCGGCGATCTTGCGCTCGGAACCGAAGACAATCCGGGTTTCCTGGGTCTCGAAATCGATCGCGCCACGCACGTGACGGGCACCCAGCAACACCTTGTACAGCGAGTACAACTGCTTGAGGTGCGGCACCACGCCAGCGTATTCGGCACGCAGCGCCTTGGCTTCACTGCTCTTCGGCGTCTCCAGGATGGTGCTGACCTTGTTGTAGGTCAGACGCGCCTGAGAGTGGATCACCGCTTCGTAGAACTGGTAGTCGGTCATTTCGCCGGTCTTGGAGATGGTCATCTCGCAAACCATGGCCAAACGGTCGACTTTCGGATTCAACGAACACAGGCCGTTGGACAACTGCTCAGGCAGCATCGGGATCACGCGTTCAGGGAAATACACGGAGTTGCCGCGCACCTGGGCTTCGTTATCCAGGGCCGAACCGATCTTCACGTAGCTGGACACGTCGGCAATCGCGACGAACAGCTTCCAGCCACCGGAGAACAGGCGCAGCTTGCCGGGCTTGGCTTCGCAGTAGACCGCATCGTCGAAGTCGCGGGCATCTTCGCCGTCGATGGTGACGAACGGTAGATGGCGCAGGTCGATGCGTTTTTCTTTGTCTTTCTCTTCGACTTCCGGCTTGAGCTTGGCGGCTTCCTTGAGCACTGCCTCGGGCCAGACGTGAGGAATGTCGTAGGTGCGCAGCGCAACGTCGATTTCCATGCCCGGCGCCATGTAGTTGCCGACCACTTCGACGATATCGCCCTGTGGCTGGAAGCGCGCAGTTGGCCAATGGGTGATTTTCACCTCGACGAACTGACCCACCTTGGCCGCGCCATTACGACCCGGGGTAATCAGCACTTCCTGCTGGACCTTCGGGTTATCCGGCACAACAAAACCGATGCCGCCTTCTTCGAAGTAACGGCCTACGATGCTTTCATGGGCACGGGACACCACTTCGACGATCACGCCTTCACGACGACCGCGGCGGTCCAGACCGGACACGCGGGCCAGGGCCCTGTCACCATCGAACACCAGGCGCATTTGCGCCGGGCTCATGAACAGGTCGTCGCTACCGTCGTCCGGGATCAGGAAACCGAAGCCGTCACGGTGGCCGGCGATGCGGCCCAGGATCAGGTCGAGCTTGTCCACCGGCGCATAGGTACCGCGCCGGGTGTAGATCAGTTGAGCATCGCGCTCCATGGCGCGCAGACGGCGGCGCAGGGCTTCGAGCTGGTCCTCGGTGGTCAGACCGAACTCTTCGACCAACTGTTCGCGGCTAGCAGGCGAACCCCGATCGGCGAGATGCGCCAGGATCAGTTCGCGACTAGGAATAGGGTTTTCATATTTTTCCGCTTCACGAGCGGCCTCGGGATCGAGGGACTGCCAATCGGCCATTAGAGAGTTTTCACCTTGTCTATATGCGGGTTAGTTTGGCATAGGCTTAATGAAACGGGAAATTTCAAACATGCAATGGCTTTTCCAGATCGATTTGGCCTGCCTTTGAAGCCCCGGAAAAGCACCGCTCGTGAAATTTAGCGGTTTTTTTCTCAGGAGGGGTTTACAGTTAAAAACACGCTCCGTATAGTGCGCGCCATCGACGACGTACACACGTTGCCGATACTGCCCAGATGGTGAAATTGGTAGACACGCCAGCTTCAGGTGCTGGTGACCGCAAGGTCGTGGAAGTTCGAGTCTTCTTCTGGGCACCAATTTCGAGCAACAGGTCAATGACCTGCAAGCCCAACAAAAACCCGCGAAAGCGGGTTTTTGCATTTCTACCCCCCTGGAATTGCGTTTGGCAATTACTAAAACAAAAACAGGGGTTTACAGATCAAAACGCGCTCCGTATAGTGCGCCACATCAACAGCGGCAACGCTGAAGATGCTGCCCAGATGGTGAAATTGGTAGACACGCCAGCTTCAGGTGCTGGTGACCGCAAGGTCGTGGAAGTTCGAGTCTTCTTCTGGGCACCAATTCAAGCTTCAAGGTCACGACCTTGAACCTCACAGAAACCCGCGAAAGCGGGTTTTTGCGTTTCTACCATCTGAACCTTTGCTCCCCTGGAGGACAAAGCCCTCCCCGACCGAACCAGGCCTGATGGAGGCACGACCGGAGAGACAGGTCGGCCGTAAGGCCGCCTCGAGCAAGCTTTGCTCCCACAAAATCTGATTGGTGTACCACCGGGAAGAACCAGGTCGGCTGTCAGGCCGCCTCGTGGTGGGGTGGACGTTGATCTCGGCGCCCCGTTAACCACGCTGGCCGAACGCAGGCATTGCGTAGTGGGCATCCCGGCATGGATGCCGGGATAGCCGCGCTGGACCATGGATGGTCCTTCGCGGCGGGCCCACGGAGCAATGCCGGAGTGAGGGCACACCGAGCCTAGGCGAGGTGCCGAGTGGTGGGGCATGAGCGCTTTGGTTACTTTCGCCTGGGCCGGCATTCCGGCTTTTCGAAAGTGACCCGCCGTAAGGGCGGAACCCTAAGCGGCCGTTACCGCAGAAATGGATATGTACTCAATCAAAGCAAGCTCGCTCCCACACAGGTTTTGGTCGCGCATAAGCCTGCGCAAACCCGATCAGGCCCTGAACTGCCCCAAACTCGCCTTCAACTGCGCCGCCAAACTATCCAGCACTTTACCGCTGGCCGTAGTCTCGACCACAGCCTGGGCCGCTTTCTCAGCCTGGGCGTGAATGGTCTCCACCCGCCCACGCACTGCTTGCGCACCCTGGGCCTGATGGGCCGCCGCTTGAGTCGCCAGGCCAATCGCCGCATGCACCTGCTCTACAGAGGCCTGCACCGACTGCTGCAACCGCGCGCTGTCTCGCAGCACCAACAACCCCTCGCTGGCCTGGCGCCCAGCCTGGCCAATCGCAGCCACGGCCTCGCGAGCCCCCTGCTGCAAGGCCACGATATGCGCCTGTATATCGCCCGTCGAGCTTTGGGTCTTGCTCGCCAATGCCCGCACCTCATCCGCCACCACGGCAAACCCGCGCCCGGTTTCCCCTGCCCGCGCCGCCTCGATGGCCGCGTTCAAGGCCAGCAAGTTAGTCTGCTCGGCGATGCCATGGATCACCGTCAACACCACTTCGATCTGCTCGCTTTGCTGCGCCAGCCGCTCGATCACTTTCGCCCCTGTGTCCACCTGCCCAGCCAGCGCCTCGATCAAGCCACTGACCTTGGCCGAAGTGCGGGTGTTTTCATCGGTGGCCTGGCGAATCTCTACGACCTGCTGCAAAGCCGCCTGCATCGCCTGGCTTTCCGACTGAGCTTCATCAGCCATTTGCGACAGTGCACGCAGACTCTCGGCCACTTCATCACGCTGCATCCCGGCCGCCGCGTCGGCACCGGAGTTACGCAAGGTCATCGCACCGATTTCCACACCGGTACGCTGGGCCACATCACCCGCCTCGCGCACGATGGGCTGCAACTTATCCACAAAGCGATTGACCGCCGAAGCCATGTCGCCGATTTCGTCCTTGCTGTTGATTTGCACGCGCTTGGTCAGGTCACCCTCGCCCGCCGCCAGGTCGTTCATGGCCGCGATCAGCAGCTTCAAGCGATTGACCACCCGACGCCCCAGCACCACAGCCAGCAGCGCCAGCACGCCAAAGCCCACCAGCGCCAAGCCCAGGCCGATGCGCCAGCGCAGGGTAGCCGCAGCTTCCTGCACGGTGGTGGCGGTGTTGGTCTGCATCTGCGTGGCGGTGGCCTGGGCCGACTCCAGGCGACCACGCATGGCGGTGGCGCTGTCGGCTGCCGCCCCCTTGAGGCTGTCGCCGACCAACTGGTCGCTGCTGGCGATCAAGGCCGAGAAGCGCTGGTCCAGCGCCTTCAGATCGGTTTCAACGGCAGCCGTGGAAACCCCCATCAATACTTTGCCGATCTCCACGCCGTTGGGATTGATCGACGCTTCAAGGTAATACACGGAAGGGTCGTTCTTCGCCGCATCCAGCACCTTGTCCAATGCCCGCTCGCCCTTGCCTTTTTCCAGCAGCGCCTTGTTGATCGGGTTTTCCCGGTTCAGGTAGCGGGTGAGGTGCTCACCATTCGCGTCGTCATAAATGACAAACAGCACATTGGGATTGCGCTGGGCCCGACGGGCGAATTCGGAGAGCGTGGGCACGTCGCTGTCCCACATGGCGCGAGGAGCGACGGAAGCCAGGAGTTGCGCCATATCATTGGCGGAATCCCTCAAGTCCTTCTCCAGTGTCCCACGCAGTTGCGCCTGCTCATCCTTCAGGCGAGCCGACAACCCGGCGTTGAGCCGCTGGCGGGTATTGGCAGAAAGACTATCCAGGCTCGACGTGACTTCACGCCCCGCCTGCTCCAGCTCGCCGGAAAGCTTCTGGCTGTCAGCCCCCAGCCGCGCACCGAGGTCGGCTTCTAGCGCCGTGACCGTGCTTCGGGTCAGCGCAACGGCCACCAGTACCTGCACCAAAAGGGCGATACCGAGGGTAATGAACACAGGCCGCAACAAACGGCTTTGTAACAGTGAGAGAACGGCCGACACGTGAAATCCCTCTACCAAACGCCATTAATTTGATGGCACTTATGGAAGCGGTGCCTTAATGAAGATGCATAGCAAGTGTCGTGCCGTGCGGCAACCAGAAACGACAAAGGACCCAAACGAGGGTCCTTTGTGTTTTACATCAATGACTTATCAGGCAAACGGATGACGCAGAACGATGGTTTCGTTGCGGTCCGGCCCCGTCGAAATAATGTCGATCGGCGCACCGACCAACTCTTCGACGCGCTTGATGTAGTTGCGAGCCGCTACAGGCAGTTCCTCCAGGGTCTTGGCACCCACGGTCGATTCAGTCCAGCCAGGCATCTGCTCGTACACCGGCTCCAGGCCAATGTAGCTGTCGGCGTCGGTCGGAGCGTCGATGACGGCGCCGTCCTGGTTCTTGTAGCCCACACAGATGTTGATGGTTTCCAGGCCGTCCAGCACGTCCAGCTTGGTCAGGCACAGGCCCGAGATGCTGTTGACGTCGATGGCGCGACGCAGGATGACGGCATCGAACCAGCCGCAACGACGGGCACGGCCAGTGGTAGCACCGAACTCGTGGCCACGCTTGGCCAGGAAGGCACCAACGTCGTCGAACAGCTCAGTCGGGAACGGACCGGAACCCACGCGAGTGGTGTAGGCCTTGGTGATGCCCAGGATGTAGTCCAGGTACATCGGGCCGAACCCCGAACCGGTGGCGATGCCGCCGGCGGTGGTGTTGGAGCTGGTGACGTACGGGTAGGTGCCGTGGTCGATGTCCAGCAACGAACCCTGGGCACCTTCGAACATGATGTCCTTGCCGGCACGACGCAGCTCGTGCAGTTCGGCAGTGACGTCGAGCATCATCGGCTTGAGCAGCTCGGCGTACTCCATGCACTCGTCCAGGGTTTTCTGGAAGTCGATGGCCGGCTCTTTGTAGTAATTGACCAGGACAAAGTTGTGGTAGTCCAGCAACTCGCCCAGCTTGGCGGCGAAACGCTCACGGTGGAACAGGTCACCGATGCGCAGGCCACGACGGGCCACCTTGTCTTCGTAGGCCGGGCCGATGCCGCGACCGGTGGTGCCGATCTTCAGCTCGCCACGGGCCTTTTCACGGGCCTGGTCCAGCGCAACATGATAGGACAGGATCAGCGGGCAGGACGGGCTGATACGCAGGCGCTCGCGCACCGGTACACCTTTTTCTTCCAGCTTGATGATTTCCCGCAGCAAGGCGTCGGGAGCAACCACCACACCGTTGCCGATCAGGCACTGGACGCCTTCGCGCAGCACGCCCGAGGGGATCAGGTGCAGGACGGTTTTTTCACCGTCGATCACCAAGGTGTGACCTGCGTTGTGGCCACCCTGGTAGCGCACTACGGCGGCAGCATGTTCGGTCAGCAGATCAACGATCTTGCCTTTGCCCTCATCACCCCACTGGGTGCCCAGGACTACGACATTCTTACCCATAACACTTGTCCTCATTCGCGCAAACTTGGTGCCGGCCGCGGCCGGCAGGAAAACTCAAGAAGCCAGCGGCAATACTTGCCAAAGCCCGTTCTGCTGAATCAATTGCCGGTCGCAGTCCGCTTCACGGGCGGCGGCCAATGGTTGCCCAGGCAAGGCCTGGACGACACGCTGACCCTCACTGCGCAACTGGCAGACTGCTTGCCAGAGTGCCGCATCCGTACTGTCAGGCATCCAGATACCGCCAGACGGTAGCTCGACTTCAGCACGCCCCAGGGTCACCAGGGTTTTCAAATCGGTAGAGAAACCGGTCGCCGGACGGGCACGACCGAAGTCGGCACCTATGTCGTCATAACGGCCGCCCTGGGCGATGGACTGGCCCACGCCCGGGACGAACACGGCGAATACCACGCCGGTGTGGTAGTGATAACCGCGCAACTCACCCAGGTCGAAATACAGCGACAACTCAGGGAAGCGCACCGACAGACGCTCGGCAATCGCCAGCAAGTCGTCCAGCGCCGCCAATACAGGCGCCGGCGCACGAGCCAGGCGCTCACGGGCAGCGGTCAATACCTCACGTCCGCCACACAGGTCCACCAGCGCCCGCAGCATGTCCGACAGATCGGCCGGCAGGCCCTCTGTCAGGCTGATGACTTCGTCGATGGCCTTGCGTTGCAGGGCATCGAACAACTGTTGCTCCACTTCGCCGGACAAACCGGCCGCACGCGCCAGGCCGCGATAGATGCCGACATGCCCCAGGTCCATGTGGACATCCGGCACATCAGCCAGTTGCAGCATGGCCAACATCAGGCTGATGACTTCTACGTCGCTGCTCGGGCTGGCGTCGCCATACAACTCGGCGCCCAGTTGGATCGGGCTGCGTGAAGACGACAAGGCACGCGGCTGGGCATGCAGCACACTGCCGGCGTAGCACAGGCGGCTCGGACCTTCGCGGCGCAGGGTGTGGGCATCGATGCGCGCCACCTGCGGCGTGATGTCCGCACGAAAACCCATCTGCCGGCCCGACTGCGGGTCGATAACCTTGAAGGTGCGCAGGTCCAGGTCCTGGCCCGCACCGGTGAGCAGGGATTCCAGGTACTCGATATGCGGGGTGACGACGAACTCGTAACCCCAACTCTGGAACAGATCCAACACCTGCCGACGCGCTACTTCGATACGCGCAGCTTCCGGTGGCAGTACTTCTTCGATGCCATCTGGCAGCAGCCAGCGGTCTACCGTTGCCATTACGCCATTCCCCTATGGTCCGGGCGGCCAGCCCTCGGGCAAGCCTTGAGTGAAGCAGAAAACGCCTGGCCCACACGCAAAACACGCGCATGAGCGACGTGACGAATGGCCCGCAATCGGCCTCGCCCAGCGCTTTCCTCGAAAAACCTGTCGAGTCGTTCAACCCGACGCCTGCAACCAAAACCGCAATCAAACGTGCAGACGCAAAAAAGCCGGGAATTTCCCGGCTGCCGCATCATACACACGTTTTCCCAAAGGATCACCCCGCCCGACGCTTTAGCCGCCGGGCGGAGTGTCTCAGGTCAACGTCGCATCAAGGCTTGGACTTTTCCAGGTAGTGGAAGAAGTCGCTGCTTGGGTCCAGGACCAGGACGTCGGATTTGTTCGCGAAGCTTTCACGGTAGGCACGCAGGCTACGATAGAACGCGTAGAACTCCTGATCCTGACCGTAGGCCTTGGCATAGATCGAAGCGGCCTGGGCATCACCATCACCACGGACCTCTTCCGATTCACGATAGGCTTCGGCCAGCAGCACACGGCGTTGACGATCGGCGTCGGCACGGATGCCTTCGGCCAGCTCGTTACCCTTGGCACGGTGCTCGCGGGCTTCACGCTCACGCTCGGTGCTCATGCGCTCGAACACGCTGCGGTTCACTTCCTTCGGCAGGTCGATGGCCTTGACCCGGACATCGACCACTTCGATACCCAGCTCTTTTTCCGCCATCGAGTTCAGCGAACGGGTGATGTCGGCCATGAGCGCATCACGCTCACCGGACACCACTTCATGCAATGTGCGCTTACCGAACTGGTCCCGCAGGCCCGATTCCAGGCGACGGGACAAGCGCTCGTCGGCGATCTGCTTCAAACCCGAGGTCGCGGTGTAGAAGCGCTCGGCATCCTTCACGCGCCACTTGGCATAGGCGTCGACCATCACGGCTTTCTTTTCCAGCGTCAGGAAGCGTTGCGTCGGTGCGTCCAGCGTCATCAGGCGGGCGTCGAACTTGCGCACCTTGTTGACGTACGGCACCTTCACATGCAGCCCCGGCTGGACATCAGCCTGGACCACGCGACCGAATTGCAGCAACACCGCACGCTCGGTCTGAGCCACGATGTAGAAGCAGTTCCAGGCAGCGATCGCCACGACGACACCGACAATAAGGGCGATCAGCGATTTATTGCTCATCAGCGACTCTCCCTGGTACGTGCTTGCTGTTGCTGCAGATCCGCCGCCGCACGAGCGTTGGCTTCATTGGTGGCGGCCGCCGAACTGGTCGCTGGCACGCTGGTGTTGCGACCGCTCTCGACCATCTTGTCCAGTGGCAGGTACAGCAGATTGCTCTGGCCGTTCTTGTTGCCGGTCACGAGGACCTTGCTGGTGTTGCTGAAGACTTCCTGCATGGTGTCCAGGTACAGACGCTGGCGGGTCACTTCAGGGGCCTTGCGATACTCGGCCACCAGCTTGGTGAAGCGATCAGCCTCACCCTTGGCGCGGGAGACCACTTCGTCGCGATAACCGTTGGCATCCTCGATGATGCGCTGGGCCTGGCCACGGGCTTCCGGCACGACGCCGTTGGCATAGGTTTCGGCCTGGTTACGCGAACGCTGCTCGTCTTCACGGGCACGGATCACGTCGTCGAAGGCTTCCTGGACCTCACGCGGTGCCGCTGCGCTCTGGACGTTGACCTGGGTCACGGTGATACCGGTGCGATAGGTATCGAGGAACCGTTGCAGGCGCTCCTTGATTTCGCTGGCCATCAGTTCACGACCTTCAGTCAGCACCTGGTCCATGGCGGTGGAACCCACCACATGGCGCAAGGCGCTTTCGGTCGCGTGCTGCAGGCTGATTTCCGGCTGGTCGACGTTCAGCACGAAGTCCTGCAGGTTGGTGATCTTGTATTGCACGGTCAGCGGCACTTCGACGATGTTCTCGTCTTCGGTCAGCATCTGGCCCTGCTTGGTATACGCCCGCTCACGCGTGACGTTTTCCATGTACTTCTGGTCGATCGGCGGGAAATAGATGTTCAGGCCCGGGCCAACCGTCTCGTAGTACTTGCCGAAGCGCAGCACCACGGCCTGCTCCTGCTCGTCCACGACATAGACCGCGCTGTATAGCCAGACAGCCGCCAGCACGACGAGGCCGATGCCGAGCAGGCCGAAACCGCCGCCCTTGCCCGGACGACCACCACCCTCGTCACCGCGTTTTTTACCACCACCGAACAAACCGTTCAGGCTTTCCTGCAGCTTTCGGAAGGCCTCGTCGAGATCCGGCGGCCCCTTGCGGTCGCCGTTGTTACGACGCTTGCCACCCCAAGGATCCTGATTATTCGAGTTGCCACCCGGCTCATTCCAAGCCATAGCGCTCTCCATCTGATAAAGCAAAGACGCACCCACGGCGCGCCGACCAATGCTACAGAATGCCTGACACAGCTTTCTCAGGCTTTTATTGCAAAGTGTGTTGCTCGATGAATTCCATCGGTTGCAGCCCTTCGCGGCTGACCAGCCGGTTGAGCTCCGACCGAGGCAGGCGAACAGCCAGCAGGCAGACGCCTTCGTCGTCGTGTTCTTCTTTTTGCACGGCCCCCAGCTCGAA
This sequence comes from Pseudomonas sp. DF11, assembly GCF_058148565.1. Taxonomy (NCBI): domain Bacteria; kingdom Pseudomonadati; phylum Pseudomonadota; class Gammaproteobacteria; order Pseudomonadales; family Pseudomonadaceae; genus Pseudomonas; species Pseudomonas sp. DF11. The sequence goes on along the minus strand of NZ_JBYVYN010000004.1, from coordinate 426,714 downwards.
AAACTGCGCACGCAGCCGGGCGAAACGTTGCGGCAACTTCAGGGTGCCGACAAACAGATCGTTGCCCAACAGCTCGGCCACGGCCTGCTTGAGCAGGTCCAGGCCGGTGCCATCACGGGCCGACAGCCAGACCCTTTGCGGCTTGCCATCGGCATCGCGCTGGATCTGCGGCTCCACGCCTTCGAGCAAATCGAGTTTGTTGTATACCTCGAGGATCGGCAAGTCCTGGGCTCCGATCTCGCCCAGCACCACCATCACCTGCTCGATCTGCAGCATCCGGTCCGGTTCGGCGGCATCGATCACGTGCAGCAGCAGGTCGGAGTTGCTCGACTCTTCGAGCGTAGCCCGGAAAGCCTCGACCAGCTTGTGCGGCAGGTGACGGATGAAGCCTACGGTGTCGGCCAGCACGATCGGCCCGAGGTCGTCCAGGTCGAGCCGGCGCAGGGTCGGGTCGAGCGTGGCGAACAACTGGTCGGCGGCGTAGACGTCGGATTGGGTGACGTTATTGAACAGAGTCGATTTGCCGGCGTTGGTATAGCCCACCAGTGAAACCGTCGGGATATCTGCGCGCTTGCGGCCGCGTCGCGACTGCTCGCGCTGGCTGCGGACCTTTTCCAGACGCCCCTTGATCTGGCGCAGGCGAACCCGCAACAGGCGCCGGTCGGTTTCCAGCTGGGTTTCACCCGGGCCGCGCAGGCCGATACCGCCCTTCTGCCGCTCAAGGTGGGTCCAGCCGCGAACCAGCCGCGTACTCATGTGCTCAAGCTGGGCCAGTTCGACCTGGAGCTTGCCTTCATGGGTGCGGGCGCGTTGGGCGAAGATATCGAGGATCAACCCCGTACGGTCGATCACGCGACACTCGAAGACACGTTCGAGGTTACGTTCCTGACTGGGCGTGAGGATGTGATTGAAAATCACCAGGTCGACCTGCTCGGCCTTGACCAGGTCGCGCAACTCCTCGACCTTGCCACTGCCGATCAGGAACTTGGCGGTTGGCCGATGACGCGGCACGCTGAAAAACGCGACGGTCTCGGCGCCGGCCGAAAGTGCCAATTCCTGAAACTCCTGCGGATCTTCGCGCGCCTCAGGGTCCTGTCCATCCAAGTGAACGAGAATGGCCCGTTCACCACCACCGTGGCGCTCAAAGAACAAAGGAGGCTCCTATCAGGCGTTACCCGGTTCAGCGTCACCGCCTTCGGATTCGGTTGCGCTAGGCAGACGAATTGGACGAACTGGCACTACTGTAGAGATCGCGTGCTTGTAGACCATCTGGCTGACGGTGTTTTTCAGAAGGATGACGAACTGGTCGAAAGACTCGATCGTGCCTTGCAGTTTGATCCCGTTGACCAGATAGATGGACACCCCAACTTTCTCTTTACGTAAAGTGTTCAAGTAAGGGTCTTGTAGCGAATGCCCTTTTGACATGTGCCGCACTCCTTTAAGGATCAATTATAAAAATCGGAATCAGATGGCTTGGGCCGTCACACCCCCAAGGATAGACGGCAATTGCAAGGACTCAGCTCAATATGGAGATGGTCCCAAGGTATTTCAAGGCGCGTGGCAGATTGTCGCAATCGAGACTGTCGAGCCAATGCAGGTCAGTCCAGCTGCGCAGCCAGGTGAACTGGCGTTTCGCCAATTGGCGCGTGGCAATGATCCCACGCTCCTGCATCTCGGCTGACGTCAGCTTGCCGTCCAGGTAATCCCAGACTTGTCGATAACCTACCGCACGTATAGACGGCAACCCGGGATGCAGGTCACTTCGCTCACGCAGGGCTACGACCTCGTCTATGAACCCCTGTTCCAACATTAATGTGAATCTTTGTTCAATTCGCCGATGCAGCACTTGCCGGTTCGCCGGAGCGATGGCCAGATTCGCGACAGTATAGGGCAATTGTTGCAGTCCCGAAGCGGCTGCTTCAGTACTTTGCGCAGATTGTCGTTGGCGCAGGGCCGTCATGCTCTGGCCGCTGACCCGATAAACCTCCAGGGCCCGACTGAGCCGCTGCGGGTCATTGGGGTGAATACGCGCCGCCGACTCCGGATCGATGACCGCCAATTGCTCATGCAGGGCCTGCCAACCCAGGCGCGCGGCCTCTTCTTCAATCTGCGCGCGCACCTCGGGGTCGGCCGCCGGCATGTCCGCCAATCCCTCGACCAGGGCCTTGTAGTACAGCATCGTGCCGCCCACCAGCAGCGGAATCTTGCCCCGCGCGGTGATCTCGGCCATGGCCTGGAGGGCATCACGGCGAAAGTCCGCGGCCGAGTAGGCTTCGACCGGGTCGAGGATATCGATCAGGCGATGGGGATATTCGGCCAGCAGCTCTTTCGACGGCTTGGCGGTGCCGATGTCCATACCCCGGTATACCAGGGCCGAATCGACGCTGATCAACTCGCAAGGCAACACCTTGGTCAATTCGATGGCCAGGTCGGTCTTGCCGGCGGCGGTCGGCCCCATCAGGAAAATCGCGGGTGGCAACTGGCTCATCAACGACCGCGCAGGAACAGTTTGTCCAGGTCATCCAGGCCCAGTTGGGTCCAGGTTGGCCGGCCATGGTTGCATTGGCCGCTGCGCTCGGTGTTTTCCATGTCTCGCAGCAGACCGTTCATTTCCGGCAGGGCCAGGCGCCGGTTGGCGCGGATCGCGCCGTGGCAGGCCATGGTGCCGAGCAGTTCGTTCAGGTGCGCCTGGATCCGGTCGCTGGTGCCGTATTCCATCAGGTCCGCCAGTACGTCACTGACCAGGCGGTTGGCCTCGGCCTGTTTCAACAACGCCGGAATCTGGCGGATCGCCAGGGTTTCCGGGCCCAGGCGTTGCAACTCGAAGCCCAGACGCTGGAACCAGCTCACATGCTCTTCGGCGCAATCGGCTTCGCGCTGGCTGACCGCCAGGGATTCGGGCACCAACAGCGGCTGGCCGCTCAGGCCTTCGCTGGCCATGGCGATTTTCAACCGCTCGTACATGATTCGCTCGTGGGCCGCGTGCATGTCCACCAGGACCAGGCCCTGGGCGTTTTCCGAGAGGATATAAATTCCCTTGAGTTGCGCCAGGGCATAGCCCAGCGGCGGGATATCGCCCTGGCCGTCGGGCAATGCCACCGCTCCGGGTTCAGGCAAGGGTTTGAAGAACTCGCGATAGGCCGCCTGAGCCTCGGCCGCCGGCACGCTGGATTGCGGGCGCGGGGTGTATTGATACTGATAGCCGCTGCCAGCACCGCTACCGGCCGTGTTGTAGCTCGGTTGCGACTGGGGCTGCTCCAGCAGCGCGTTGGCCGCCAGGCGCATTTCGCCCTGCGGGCCGAACTCGCCCGCCTCCAGCCCCGTTGGCCGGACCATGCCAGCCACTGCCGCCGGAGCCGCCAATTGATCTTCCGGACGCACATCGCCCAAGGCACGGTGCAAGGTGCCGTAGAGGAAATCGTGGACCATGCGCCCGTCGCGAAAGCGCACTTCATGCTTGGTCGGGTGCACGTTGACATCCACCACCGCCGGATCGACTTCGAAAAACAGCACGAAGGTCGGATGCCGACCGTTGAACAGCACGTCGCGATAAGCCTGGCGCACCGCGTGGGCCACCAGCTTGTCGCGCACCGCCCGACCGTTCACGTAGAAATACTGCAAGTCCGCCTGGCTGCGGGAAAAAGTCGGCAGCCCGACCCACCCCCACAGGCGCAGGCCATTGCGCTCCACCTCGATGGGCAACGCCTGTTCCAGGAAACCGGCACCGCACACCGCCCCAACCCGCCGGGCGCGGGCCGCATCGTCGTGGGCCTCGTGCAGGCTGAGGATGGTCTTGCCGTTGTGGCGCAAATGAAACGCCACATCAAAACGCGCCAGGGCCAGGCGCTTGATGACTTCTTGCAGATGATCGAATTCAGTCTTCTCGGCCTTGAGGAACTTGCGCCGGGCCGGGGTGTTGAAGAACAGGTCGCGCACTTCCACCGAGGTGCCCACCGGATGAGCCGCGGGCTGCACGCGAGAGGCCATGTCCCGGCCTTCGGTCTCGACCTGCCAGGCCTGCTCGGCGTCGCGGGTACGGGAAGTGAGTGTCAGGCGCGACACCGAACTGATGGACGCCAGCGCCTCACCACGAAAGCCCAGGCTCATGACCCGCTCGAGGTCTTCCAGGTCGCGAATCTTGCTGGTGGCGTGACGCGCCAGGGCCAGCGGCAGGTCCTCGGAAGAAATACCGCCGCCGTCATCGCGCACCCGCAGCAGCTTGACGCCGCCTTGCTCGACATCCACATCGATGCGCCTGGCCCCAGAGTCGAGGCTGTTTTCCAGCAACTCCTTGATGACCGACGCCGGCCGCTCGACCACTTCGCCGGCGGCGATCTGGTTCGCCAGCCGGGGGCTGAGCAGCTCGATGCGGGCGTTGCTGCCGATCACTTCATCACTCATTGCTGAACCGCCACGTCATTGCCGGGAATGGTCAGGGTCTGGCCGATCTTGAGCTCATCGCTCTTGAGGTTGTTGGCGCTACGCAAGGTCGCGGGCGACACCTGGTAACGCACGGCGATCATCGCCAGGGTTTCGCCGGGATTGACCCGATGGTCCCGCGGGCCCTGGGCGATCTTGCCGGAATCGCGCAGCCAGGCAATGTAGGTGCCTGGCGGTGGGTTCTGCTGGAAGAACTGCCGCACGCCACTGCTGATCGAGCGGGCCAGCGCCTGTTGATGATTGGCGGAGGACAGCTTGGACGCTTCGTTGGCGTTGGAGATGAAGCCGGTTTCCACCAGGATCGATGGGATGTCCGGCGACTTGAGCACCATGAACCCGGCCTGTTCGACGCGCTGCTTGTGCAGCGGCGTGACGCGACCGATGTTGCTCAAGACTTTCTGGCCGACGTTCAGGCTGGAGGTCAACGAGGCCGTCATCGACAGATCGAGCAATACGCCGGCGAGCATCCGATCCTTGTCGTCGAGGCTGACGTTGCCGGCACCGCCGATCAGGTCGGAACGGTTTTCGCTGTCGGCCAGCCAACGGGCGGTCTCGGAGGTGGCGCCACGGTCGGACAGGGCAAACACCGAGGCCCCGAACGCAGCGGCCGAAGGCGCGGCGTCGGCGTGGATGGAGACAAACAGGTCGGCGCCCTTCTTGCGGGCGATTTCGGTACGCCCGCGCAGGGGAATGAAGTAGTCGCCGGTACGGGTCAGCTCGGCACGGAAGCCTTTCATGCCATTGACCTGGCGCTGCAATTCGCGGGCGATGGACAGCACCACGTCTTTTTCACGTTGCCCGCGCGAGCCCGAGGCCCCGGGGTCTTCGCCGCCGTGACCGGCATCGATCACCACGATGATGTCGCGCTTGCCGGCTGGCGCCGGTGGCAGCTTGAGCGCAGGTTCGGTCGGGGTCACCGGCACCGCTGGAACCGTGGCGACATTGGTCGGCGGCGGTGGAGGTGGCGCCGCATCGGCCGGGTTGTCGAACAGGTCCACCACCAGCCGATTGCCATATTGGGCGTTGGGAGCCAGGGTGAAGCTTTTCGGGGTCACGGCTTTTTTCAGGTCGATGACCACCCGCAGATCGGTCGGCGTGCGCTGGGCCGAGCGCATCGCGGTAATCGGCGTGTTGGCGGTCGCCACGTTCAATGGCGCGCCCAGGGTCGCACCATTGATGTCGATCACCAGGCGATCCGGGGCGGTCAGGGTGAATACGCTGTGCTGCACCGGGCCCGTCAGGTCGAACACCAGCCGTGTGTTGTCCGGCGCCCGCCAGAGGCGAACGCTGTTGACCTTTGTCTCGGCCACAGCATCGACGGCCAGTGCCGTAAGCAACAGTCCTACGACAGCAACCACCGCGCGAAAGCGCATACCAAACCCCATCATTAATTAGTTTCCAATGCCAAAGCGGCACACCACGACTCGCCACGCGAGCCTTGCGGCGTCAGTTTCAGCGAACGCCCGCCGTTCTGCGCGCCAATGGTAATGGTCAGGTCGGGCTTTGGCAAAAAGCCTGCACCCTTCTGGGGCCATTCGATCAGGCACAAGGCGTCATCTTCGAAATAATCGCGAATACCGAGAAACTCCAACTCCTCAGGATCCACCAGTCGATACAGGTCGAAATGGAAGGCGCGGATATCGCCGATCTCGTAGGGCTCGACCAGGGTGAACGTGGGGCTTTTGACGGAGCCGACGTGTCCGAGGCCGCGAATGATGCCACGGGACAAGGTAGTTTTCCCCGCGCCAAGGTCGCCTTCGAGAAAAATCAGGCCATGGCCGGCGGTGATTTGTGCGATGCGAGCGCCAAATTGTGTCATGGCGTGTTCGTCGGCCACGTACAGGGTTACTTCAGACACGGTGAATGCTCCTCCAACAACTGACGAATGGTCGGGATCAGATCGGTCGCCGCCAATCCCCGGCCCCCGCGACCGGCCTGGGCGCCGGCACTGGCATGCAGCCAGATAGCCAGGCATGCGGCCTCGAAACCGTCCAGGCCTTGGGCGAGCAAGGCTCCGACCACGCCGGCCAACACATCCCCCAGGCCGGCCGTGGCCATGGCCGGATGGCCCTGGCTGCAAACCGCCAGACGACCGTCCGGGCTGGCAATCAGGCTGCCGGCGCCCTTGAGGATCACCGTGGCGGTGAATTTCTGACTCAATGCATGGGCCGCCGCCGGACGATCGGCCTGCACCTGGGCCGTGGATATCCCCAGCAATCGCGCCGCCTCGCCCGGGTGCGGGGTGATGACACACTGCTCGGGCAAACCAACGTCGCCGTTGCTCAACAGGTTCAACGCGTCGGCATCCCACACTTGCGGCAGCGACGCATTGGCCGCCGCCGACAACAGGCTACGCCCCCAGGCAGCTTGCCCAAGACCTGGCCCGACCACCAGTACGCTGGCCTGTCGGAGCAAACCCATCAATTGATTCGCCGAATGGGTGCCCTGCACCATGACTTCGGGCAAACGGGTCAGCGCAGCCGATACATGCTCGCAGCGAGTCGCCATCGACACCATGCCCGCGCCACAACGCAGGGCGCTTTCGGCACTCATCTGGATCGCACCGCCAAAGCCCCGGTCACCACCGATCAACAGCACGTGACCGAACTTGCCTTTGTGGGACGTGGCAGCGCGAGGTGTCAGACGTGGCAGATTATGGGGTAAGAGCAGTCGAGCACTGGCCGGTGCGGCTTCAACAATATCTGGGTCGGCGTGCAGATCATTGAATACCAGTTCACCGACCCGGTCCGCCGCTTCGCCGGTAAACAGGCCCACTTTCAGGCCAATGAAGGTCACGGTCAGGTCAGCCGCCACCGCCGTGCCCAGCACCCGCCCGGTGTCGGCGCACAACCCCGAGGGGATATCCACCGCCGCGACCGGCAGGCCGCTGACATTGATCGTATCGATGGCCTGCACATAAGGCTCGCGCACATCGCCACTCAGGCCCGTGCCCAGCAGCGCGTCCAGCAATACGCCACGCAACTGCGCCTCATCCGACCACGGCTCCATCGGCACGCCCACCGCCACGGCTTCGGCATGGGCATTGGCCGCGTCGCCCTGCAATCGCCGGGGCTCGCCCACCGTCAGCACCCGCACCGACCAGCCAGCGCGCCGGGCCAGGGTCGCGACCAGGTAGCCATCACCTGCATTGTTGCCATGCCCGGCCAGCACGGTCAGCTCGCGAGCGTCGGGCCAGCGCCGGACGATCGCTCGCCAGGTGGCACGGGCAGCGCGTTGCATCAATTCGAAGCCAGCGGTGCCGGCCGCGATCAGTTGTGCGTCGAGGGCCCGGACTTGCGCGGCACTGTACAGCGCGTCGGGAAAATCATCTTTAGTGTGCGGCATGCGTCTTCGGGCTCCGATGTCTGGCAGAATTATACGCATCTCAGCTCTGGTTTCTCTCGCCTCATGCCCGCCATTCCCACAGACCTCCCCGCCCTCGCCCAATCCATCAAGGAGTGGGGCCGCGAGCTGGGTTTCCAGCAGGTCGGCATCAGCGGCCTGGACCTTGCCGAGCATGAGCAACACCTGCAACGCTGGCTCGACGCCGGCTACCACGGCGAAATGGACTACATGGGCGCTCACGGCAGCAAGCGCTCGCACCCCGAGGAACTGGTGCCGGGTACGCTGCGGGTGGTGTCCCTGCGCATGGACTACCTGTCAGGCGACACGCACATGGCGCAGATGCTCGGCCAACCGGAGAAAGCCTACGTCTCGCGTTATGCGTTGGGCCGCGATTACCACAAATTGATCCGTAAACGCGTGCAACAACTGGCAGAAAAAATTCAGGCGGTCATCGGCCCCTTCGGTTATCGCGCCTTCGTCGACAGCGCGCCTGTGCTGGAAAAAGCCATCGCCGAACAGGCCGGGCTGGGCTGGATCGGTAAAAACACCTTGGTGTTGAACCGCAAGGCCGGCAGCTATTTCTTCTTGAGCGAGCTGTTTGTCGATCTGCCCCTGCCGGTGGACCCGCCCCATGCCAGCGAACATTGCGGAAAATGCACCGCATGCCTGGACATCTGTCCTACGAATGCCTTCGTCGGGCCCTACGTGCTCGATGCCCGGCGTTGCATTTCCTACCTGACCATCGAGCTGAAAAGCGCCATCCCCGAAGAACTGCGGCCGTTGATCGGCAACCGGGTGTTCGGTTGCGATGACTGCCAGATCGTCTGCCCGTGGAACCGCTTCGCCCGACCGTCCGGGGAAAGCGATTTCAAACCACGGCACAATCTGGACAATGCCGGGTTGGCCGAGCTGTTCATGTGGGACGAGGCGACTTTCCTCAGCAGCACCGAAGGTTCACCGCTGCGCCGCGCCGGCTACGAGCGCTGGCTGCGCAACCTGGCGGTGGGACTGGGTAATGCGCCCTCGACGATTCCCGTGCTGCAAGCGCTGGAGGCCCGGCGCGACTACCCGTCGGAGCTGGTGCGCGAGCACGTGGAGTGGGCGTTGCGCCAACATGCCGAGCGTCAAACTTCGTCGTTATAGACGAACTTCGGCATTTCCCAGTGGAAGCGAATCGCCAGGAGCCGTAACAGGAAACCACCGAACAAGGTGATGAGGATCGCTTGTTCGTTTGGCAGTTGCAGGAAGACACACAGCAGATAACACCATGCAGCGGCAAACGAGACGCTGGCGTAGAGTTCACGACGGAAGATCAGCGGAATATCGTTGCAGAAGATGTCCCGCAGGATGCCGCCGAACACGCCCGTGATCACCCCGCTGACCGACGCCACCAGCATGCCATGGCCCATTTCCAGGGCCGTCATGCAGCCGATCAGGGTGAACGCCACCAGGCCCACGGCGTCGAGCACCAGGAACAACGAGCGCAAATGGCGCATCCAGCGCGCCAGGAACACCGTCAGCATCGCCGCTGCCGTGGTCAGCACCAGGTATTCGGGGTGCTTGACCCACGTGAGCGGGTAATGACCAAGCAGTACGTCACGCACCGAGCCGCCACCCAGCGCCGTGACACAGGCGATCAGCACCACGCCGAACCAGTCCATGCCCCGGCGCCCGGCAGACAAGGCGCCAGTCATGGCTTCGGCAGTGATGGCGATCAGATAAAGCATCAGCAACATGATGGCGGTCCATACGGAAAGGCGCGCAGTCTAGCCAGTTTGGGCAGGCACCAAAAGAGGGCAGCCATCAACATGCCCAACATACAGAACCTGTGGCGAGGGGATTTATCCCCGCTGGCTGCGCAGCAGCCCAAAAATGCCACTCATAGTGCCAGGCGGATCGTGTGTTGGCTTTTAGAGGGCTGCTGCGCAGCCCCGCGGGGGTAAATCCCCTCGCCACAGATAAATCCCCTCGCCACAGAAGCTCCGTGCGTTTCAATCAGAACTTGATGAAGTGCTTGCGGTAATGCTGCAACTCGGCAATGGACTCGCGAATGTCGTCCAGGGCCAGGTGGCTGCCACCCTTCTGGAAGCTGTCGCGCACTTCCGGGGCCCAGCGGGCAGCCAGTTCCTTGAGGGTGGAGACGTCCAGGTTGCGGTAGTGGAAGTAGCTTTCCAGGGATTTCATATGGGTATAGAGGAAGCGACGATCCTGGCAGATGCTGTTGCCACAGATCGGCGACTTGCCCTTCGGCACCCATTGTTCCAGGAAGGCGATGGTCTGGGCCTCGGCCTCGGCCATGCTGATCTTGCTCTCGCGCACCCGCTGGGTCAGGCCCGAGCCGCCGTGCTGGCGGGTGTTCCATTCGTCCATGCCGGCCAGGATCTCGTCGCTGTGATGGATCGCGATCACCGGGCCTTCGGCCAAAGTGTTGAGGTCGCTGTCGGTGACGATGGTGGCCATTTCGATGATGACGTCGGTATCAGGGTTCAGACCGGTCATTTCCAGGTCGATCCAGATCAGGTTCTGCGGGTTTTGCATAGGGAAGCTCCTCGGCGTAGCCACGCAGTTTAGCCTAGGCCGGCCTTTGGGCGTGCTAAACTCGCGGCCGTTTTACCCTATTCGCTGCATTTCTTCATACGGAACACCCATGGCCAAACGCCAACTCAATCGTCGTCAGAACTGGCGCATCGAAAAGATCCAGGGCGAGCGCGCCGCCCGCGCCGCCAAACGCGAATCCAGTGCTGTCGAAGCCTTGGAGGGTGGCGACCTGGGCCCTGAACAGACTGGCCTGGTGATCGCCCACTTCGGCGTGCAGGTCGAGGTCGAGGCCCGGGAAGGCGAATTGGCCGGCCAGGTGTTCCGCTGCCACCTGCGCGCCAACCTGCCGGCGCTGGTGACGGGCGACCAGGTCGTCTGGCGTGCCGGCAACCAGGGCATCGGCGTGATCGTCGCACAATTGCCGCGCCACACCGAGCTGTGCCGCCCGGACAGCCGTGGCCAGCTCAAGCCGGTGGCCGCCAACGTCGACATGATCGTCATCGTCTTTGCGCCGCTGCCCGAGCCTCACGCCAACCTGATCGACCGGTACCTGGTAGCCGCCGAGCACGCCGGCATCCGGCCGTTGCTGCTGCTCAACAAGTTCGACCTGATCGACGAACACAACGCTCCTGCGCTGAACGCCTTGCTGTCGGTCTATCGGGACTTGGGTTACCCGGTGCTGGAAGTCTCGGCTCATCACGGCGACGGGATGGAAAAATTGCAGGAACAACTGGACGGACGCATCAGTGTGTTCGTCGGCCAGTCCGGTGTCGGCAAGTCGTCGCTGGTCAACAGCCTGCTGCCGGACGTCGAGACCCGTGTCGGGCCGTTGTCCGAACTGTCTGGCCAAGGCACCCATACCACCACCACCGCGCGGCTGTTCCACTTCCCCGGCGGCGGTGAGTTGATCGACTCGCCGGGCATCCGCGAGTTTGGCTTGGGTCACGTGAGCCGGGCCGATGTCGAAGCCGGGTTCATCGAGTTCAACGAGCTGATCGGCACCTGCCGCTTCCGCGACTGCAAGCACGATCGCGAACCCGGCTGTGCCCTGCTCAAGGCCTTGGAAGAAGGTCGTGTGCATCAGCAACGGATGAACAGCTACCGCTCGATCATCGCCAGTCTGCCGGAAAGCAGTTACTGACCTGAAAGGAACGCAAGCCGGACACAGTTGTGGCGAGGGGATTTAGCGAAACGTCGCACCGCCCCGCTGGGGCGCGAAGCGCCCCCCTTCGTATTCACCCCGAATATCAGATGAAAAAAGAGGGGCTGCTTCGCAGCCCAGCGGGGCGGGGCGACGTTTCGCTAAATCCCCTCGCCACTGATTTTCGCTGCCAGTCAGATCACTGCGCAGGCGTTCCGGCAGGCTTGGGCGCGGCGTCGTCGAACAGGTTCAGACGTTCGCGCAGCTCATGGGCCGGCACCGGTTGCTTGTCCGCCGGCAAGGCGTTCGGATCAACCGCAGCCCCAGGCGTTGCCGGCACTTCACCTGGCGCGCCTTGGCCCTGGGCCGGATCCGGCGCCGGGTCGTCGGTTTGCGAACCTTCGATGGCTTGCTGGGCCTTCTTGGTCAACACCACGATATCGATACGCCGGTTGACCGGGTTGAACGGGTCCTTGCGATCGAACAACGCCGAGGATGCGTAACCGACCACCCGCGCCACCTGTTCGTCCGGATAGCTGCCGGCCACCAGGGCACGACGTGCCGCGTTGGCGCGGTTGGCGGACAGCTCCCAGTTACCGAAATCACCTTTGCCGACATAAGGCTTGGCATCGGTATGACCGCTGATGCTGATTTTGTTCGGCACCGCTTTGATGGTGTCGGCCATGGCCAGCAGAATGTCTTCGAAATAAGGTTTCAGGCGCGCACTGCCGGAATCGAACATCGGCCGGTTCTCGGCGTCCATGATCTGGATACGCAAGCCGTTCGGCGTGATCTCGAACAGGATCTGGTCCTTGAATTTCTGCAGCTGCGGGTTCTCCTCGACCTTGTTCTGCAATTCCTGCAGCAACAATTCCAGGCGCTCGCGCTCGATCTGCTCGGCCATGCCTTCGACCTGCTCGGAATCCACCGTCACCTTGTCCGGCTGAGGCTGGGACTTGACCTCGGGGTTGAGGGTATTTTCCGGCGCCAGGGTCGGCGAGCCGCCCAGGTCGATGATGTAGGGCGTGCCACTTTCGGAAAAGCCGACCGGGTCCTTGAAGTAACCGGCGATGGCGATCTTCTGTTCCGGGGTTGCCGTGGACAGCAGCCACAGCACCAGGAAGAACGCCATCATCGCCGTCGCAAAGTCGGCGAAGGCGATTTTCCAGGCGCCCCCGTGATGCCCCGCGGCTATGCGCTTGACGCGCTTGATGATGATCGGCTGGTTATTTTCCATGACTTAACGACCGCGAACCGCTTGTTCCAGCTCGGCGAAGCTTGGACGGTGCGCCGGGTACAGGACCTTGCGACCGAACTCCACCGCCAGCGATGGCGGCATGCCCGAGGCCGAGGCCACCAGGGAAGCCTTGATGGCTTCGTAGACGTTGAGTTCTTCCTTGGCGTCATGGGCCAGGGAGTGGGCCAGTGGGCCGAAGAAACCATACGCAGCCAGAATACCGAAGAAGGTCCCCACCAGTGCCGCACCCACGTGCAGGCCGATGGACTTCTGGTCGCCGTCGCCCAGGGAAGCCATGGTTACCACGATGCCCAATACCGCCGCGACGATACCGAAGCCGGGCATGGCGTCGGCGATGCCGGTGACTGCGTGGGAAGGGTGCTCCAGGTCTTCCTTGAGGCTGTAGAGCTCCATGTCGAACAGGCCTTCGAGTTCATGGGGCGCCATGTTGCCGGACGACATGATGCGCAGGTAATCACAGATGAACGCCGTCATGCGGGCATCTTTGAGCACCGCAGGATACTTGGCGAAAATCGGGCTGGCGGCGGCGTCTTCGATATCGCCTTCGATCGCCATCATGCCTTCGCGGCGGCTCTTGTTGAGGATCTCGTAGATCAGGCCCAGCACTTCGAGGTAGAAGGTGTGGCTGAAACGCGAACTGAACATGCCCAGGGACTTCTTGAGCACGTGCATCGTCATGTAGCCGGGGTTGGCCTGCAGGAATGCGCCAAGGGCCGCGCCACCAATGATCATCACCTCGAAAGGCTGGATCAGGGCGGCAATCTTGCCGTGAGAAAGCACGTATCCGCCGAGTACGCTCGCGAACACGACAATGATGCCGATAATTTTAGCCATAGATAGAAAGTACTTATTTAAGTCGGGTTCAAGGTCATATTCGGAAGCTGAAAAATCTCTTCTTCTACTTATCGGCAAAACTGCGCCAGACTATAGCCAGTTCTGGCGAAAAGCCAGTTTGGCCCGCTCCGGGCGTAGAGAATTCATACGATGATCACGTCCAGCCATGACTAACGAAACGAAGGTTCCAACGCCGCGACCGACCACGCTCGAAGGCTGGGTTAAGCTGCTGGACGGTGTGCACCTGCCAGTGCCCCAGGCCAGTCATGACCTGGTCTGCAAGGCCATCGCCGACAGCCGCCGCTCGTTGCGCGACATCGCCGAACTGATGCAGGACAGCCCGGCCCTGGCCCTGAGCGTTATCCGCGAGGCCAACCATCACACCCATGGCAGCCTTGCAGAACCTGCGGAAAATCTCGAAGTGGCCATCAACCGTCTCGGCCTCAAGCGCACCGAGGAACTGCTCGCTCGCTTGCCGTCGTTGCCAGGGCACGAAATCCCCGTTGCCTTGCGCCAGCTGCAATTGATCAGCCAGCACGCCACGCAACAGGCCAATGGCTTTTTTGCCAGCCGCCTGGCGCGACTGTGGCAGGACATACACTGGGGCAGCCTGTTGTTTCTGGCGCCGCTCTGGCCCCTGGCCCTGACTCACCCGCGGTTGCTGGGGGAGTGGGAGTTGCGGGTCGTCCATAAAGGCGAGCCGGCGAGCAAGGTCGAGCGTGAATTGTTCGGCGTCAGCCTGCTGAAGATCTGCCTGGCGTTGGTAGAGACCTGGCGCTTGCCGATCTGGGTGATGCAGGGCTATCGCCTGCTACTCAATGAACGCCGCGAACTGGTGAAGGTTCTGCGCATCGCCCGAGATAGCGAGCACCCGCTGCGCCAGCAGAATCGCCTGGACGATGACCCGACCCTGCGGCGCTGGCTCAATCAACCGGCCAATACCGTGTTACTGGCCAACGGCCTGGCACTTTCAGCACAACAGGCTTGGGACAGTCCCCACATTGCCCGCTGGCAATACCTCACCAGTTTGTATCTGCAGATGCCGCTGGATGAGGTACAGCAACAGATGCACCAGCAAGCTGTCACCAGCGCCCGTCATGACGCCATGCCGGACCTCTGGCACCCCGCCGTGGCATTGATCTGGCCCTGGGGCAGCCGCCGCATCCACCCCGGCCTGCTCCCCCCCGCCCCACCCAGCGCCGAAGACCTGAGCCAGTGGCGCAAACAATGTTCCGCACTGCTGGTGGAACCGAGCCCTTTTCGCAATGCCATGCACTTGACCAGCTCGGCCCGAGACGTGTTGGTGGCCTGCGGCATGCGTCGGGTGATGATCCTGATGGCCGACCGCAGCCAGACCAGCCTGCGCGTACACCAGACCGCCGGCCTGCCCAAGGAAGCCGCGGCCATGAGCTTCGCCATCAGCCAGAGCAAGATATTGCAGCGGTTGCTGGCCCAGCAGGCCCAGGTTCGCCTGAACCCGGACAACAACGCGCAGTTTTCGGTACTGCTGCCGCCGGGCCTGCGCAGCCTGTTTCGGGGTGAGCACTTGCTGTTGCGCTCGCTGACCTGTAACGGTCGGGTCATCATGCTGGTGGCGGTGGATCAAGGCGGCGGACCGTTCTCGGACGTGACCGTGCAAGCCTTCGGCAAAACCGTGCAATGCATCGAAAGGGCCCTGCATACCTTTACCAACCGCGGCCGCTGAACTTGCTACAATCCTTTCCCTTTGCGCCCCTGGAGACCTCACATGCCTGACTTCTCTGGCTTGCCGCTGGTGATCGAGCCGAGCGAACTGCTACCGCGCCTCGACGCCCGCGAACTGATTCTGGTGGACCTGACCAGCGCCGCCCGCTACAGCACCGGGCATATTCCCGGTGCACGCTTCGTCGATCCCAAGCGCACCCAGCTCGGCCAACCGCCAGCGCCGGGCCTGCTGCCGGCCAAAGCCGACCTGGAAGCACTGTTCGGCGAGCTCGGGCACAACCCGGATGCGGTCTACGTGGTCTATGACGATGAAGGCGGCGGCTGGGCCGGGCGTTTTATCTGGCTGCTGGACGTGATCGGTCACTCGAACTACCACTACCTCGACGGCGGCTTGCTGTCGTGGCTGGCCGAAGGCCTGCCGGTGTCCGTCGAAGTCCCCGCACCGGTTGCAGGCCCGGTCAGCCTGACACTGCACGATGCTCCCACCGCCACCCGCGAATACCTGCAAAGCCGTCTCGGCGCTGCCGACCTGGCCATCTGGGACGCTCGCGGCCCGCTGGAGTATTCCGGCGAGAAAGTCGTCGCGGCCCGAGGCGGGCACATTCCCGGCGCGGTCAATTTCGAATGGACTGCCGGCATGGACAAGGCGCGTAACCTGCGCATCCGCAAGGACATGCCGCAAATCCTCGAACAATTGGGCATCACGCCCGACAAAGAAATCATCACCCACTGCCAGACTCACCACCGCTCCGGCTTCACCTACCTGGTGGCCAAGGCGCTCGGTTATCCACGGGTCAAAGGCTATGCCGGTTCCTGGGGTGAATGGGGTAACCACCCCGATACCCCCATCGAGCTTTGAAGGTTCTTAAGGACAGTTAATGAAAAACCGTTTGTTCATCCTCTCTCAATACCTGCTGCCCCACCACCTGCTGTCGCGGCTGGCCGGCTGCATTGCCGAATGCCGCGTGCGCTGGTTCAAGAACGCCTTCACCGCGTGGTTTGCCAAGCGCTACCAAGTGGACATGTCCCAGGCCCTGGTGGAAGACCTGACCGCGTACGAGCACTTCAACGCCTTCTTCACCCGCGCCCTGAAAGACGGTGCGCGCCCGCTGGACCCAACCCCGGGCGCCATCCTCAGCCCCGCCGACGGTGCCGTCAGCCAGCTCGGCCCGATCGAACACGGCCGGGTATTCCAGGCCAAGGGCCACAGCTTCAGCGTGCTGGAGCTACTGGGTGGCGATGCAGCCAACGCAGCGCCGTTCATGGGCGGCGATTTTGCCACCATCTATCTTTCCCCCAAGGACTACCACCGCGTGCACATGCCGCTGGCCGGTACCCTGCGGGAGATGATCTATATCCCAGGGCGAATTTTCTCGGTCAACCAGACCACCGCCGAAAACGTTCCGGAACTGTTTGCTCGTAACGAACGCGTGGCGTGCATTTTCGACACCGAACGCGGGCCGATGGCCGTGGTGCTGGTGGGCGCGATGATCGTGGCGTCCATCGAAACCGTCTGGGCCGGCCTGGTGACACCGCCCAAGCGCGAACTCAAGACTTTCCGCTACGACGAAGCCGCCCGTGCGCCGATCCACCTGGAAAAAGGCGCCGAACTGGGCCGCTTCAAGCTGGGTTCGACCGCCATCGTGCTGTTCGGGCCGGACCAGGTGAAATGGGCCGAAGAGCTGGTGGCCGGTTCGCCCGTGCAGATGGGCCAGGGGCTGGCGCTGCCGAAAGTTTAATCAAGCCAGCCAGACCGAGTCGCGGCTTTCGCGAGCAAGCCCGCTCCCACAAGGATTTACTGTGGACATGAGTTTTGTGTTTACCAGAGATCCAATGTGGGAGCGGGCTTGCTCGCGAAGGCAATGTGTCAGTCACCCAGGTGCTTGCTGAGCCGGCGCTTTACCGAGCATTAATGCCACACCCTCTTCGACTACAACTGCTAGAGTTGGAAACATCACGTTTATTTCCCGCCGGAGCCCGTCCACGGCATGAATGAGACCAGCCCTCTCCAGCTATTGCGCGTCCAGCCCCCAACGCAATCACGCCTGTCGTTCTGCGACGCCACGCCACGGGACCTCAAGCGCTGGATCGCCAACCTGCCCAAGGCCAACATCGGCGAAACGGCCCGTTTGTTGTACCAGGCCCTTGGTGAACTCAACCAACTGCTCACGCCCAGCGACAATCGCCTGCAACTGCTCGAGCTGCTGCGGCCCGAGGTGTATTACGTCTGCAAGCACCTGGAGCGGCACTTCCTGCAACAAGCCATCGTGCTGGATGAGCGTTCGCGCAAGATCGTCAACCTGTGCCAGGCCCTGCAAACCCAACTGGCGATGGGCTACAAACAGATCGTGGCGCGTATCGCGTCGAAATACACCAAGGATCGGGCCCGCCTGCTGAGCACCGCGCTGCAACGGGCGCTGCATGCCCTCAACGGCCCGCTATTGCGTGCTAGCCAGCTGTATAGCCCGGTGCCTGAAGGGCTGTGGCTCGATTTGCATCAGCTGTACCGGATCGCCTGCCAGCACCGGCTGCAGCACTTGAACGTGAGTGATGAACTGGCCAGCCAGGTTCATCAATTGAACGCCGAGCAAACCTATGTCGTCGCCCTGCTGCTGGGCGCGTCACGCAGCAATCAACTGCGCCAGAGCCAGATCGGGCGACTGACCCAAGTGCTCGAATCCTGGAGCCAGTGGGTCAAGCTGGACCCGGCCACTACCGCTACCAGCCTGTTCGCCGTCGCTCCGCAGCTGGATGTCGGGCCACGCTATCGCTCCAAGTTCCGCGCCGAACAGCAGCCGACCTTGCAGGGTTTCGACCCACAACCCCTGGTGCGAGCAATCGCCACTCACCTGGAACAACCTGCCGAGAACAACCTGCCAGTCCCCGGCGGCATGAGCGTCGACACTCTGCATCACCTGCAAGCGGCCTGGGGCGAAGCGACCGAACGCAGCTTCCAGCGCACCGAGGGCAACGGCACGCTGACCCTGTGCGTGGGCATGAGTGCGCTGCACTACTACCTCGGTGGCGAGCGCTCCTTCAACGAAATCCTGAAAAGTCCCACCACCCGCAAAGCCCGCTTCGAAGCCTCGCAGAGCAAGACAAACGACGCCTGGAAGCAGGCCTTCGACGCCGCCCCCGCCGGTGACAGCGACCTGCTGCCCTATGAAGAGATCGAATACCCGGTCAACCCGGCCGATGACGACGGCACCAGTTCCGACAACCAGCATCACTTCCCCACCTACGACCTGCCGATCATCAACCACAGCCCTGGCGGCTACTGCCTCGGCTGGCCCAAGGAAGTGCCGGAACAGCTTCAAGCCGGGGAAATGATCGGCATTCGAGACAGCAGTGACCAAGCCTGGAGCGTTGCCGTGGTGCGCTGGATCCGGCAAGTGCGCAATGGCGCCATGCAAATGGGCATCGAACTGGTCGCACCCCATGCCCAGCCTTGCGGGCTGCAACTGGTCCGGGAAGAGAACGAGCACGGTCACTACCTGCGCGGGTTGTTACTGCCCGAGATCAGCGCCATCGACCTGCCCCCCACCATGATCGCCCCACGCCTGCCGTTCCAGGAGGGTCAGCGCGTGTTGATCAACACCAACGGCCAGGAACGCCGGGCCGGCCTGGACCGCCGGGTGACCAGTACCCACAGCTTCAACCAGTTTTCCTATCACCCGGAAGACTCAGCCGAGACTGGGGATAGCGGTGACCAAGAGGGGAATTTTGATTCGTTGTGGAAGTCGCTTTAAGCAGCCGCTATAGCCCCCCTGTGGCGAGGGGATTTAGCGAAACGTCGCACCGCCCCGCTGGGCTGCGCAGCAGCCCCAAAACCTGACGATTCGCTATGTCAGGTTGAGTGGGGGTGCATTGGGGGGCTGCTGCGCAGCCCAACGGGGATAAATCCCCTCGCCACAGATAAATCCCCTCGCCACGGATAAGTCCCTGGCCACAGGAAATGTCGCAAGCTCAGAGTTAGAGCTGCCCGTCACGATCCCTGAAGCCCAGCAGGTACAACACCCCATCCAGCCCCAGGGTTGAAATCGCCTGCCTGGCCGACTGCTTGACCAGCGGCTTGGCCCGGAACGCGACGCCCAGGCCGGCGATGGCCAACATCGGCAAGTCGTTGGCACCGTCGCCCACGGCGATGGTCTGTTCCAGGCGCAAGCCTTCCTTCTCGGCCAGTTCACGCAGCAGGTCGGCCTTGCGCTGGGCATCGACGATCGGCTCGACGGCCACGCCGGTCACCTTGCCGTCCACCACTTCCAGTTCGTTGGCGAACACGTAGTCGATGCCGAGCTTGGCCTGCAACTGCTTGGCGAAATAGGTGAAGCCGCCGGACAGGATGGCAGTCTTGTAACCCAGACGCTTGAGTTCGGCGAACAGGGTCTCGGCACCTTCGGTCAGGCGCAGGGAAGCGCCGATGGAATCCAGCACGCTGACGTCCAGGCCCTTGAGCAGCGCCAGGCGCTCCTTGAAGCTGGCGCGGAAATCCAGTTCGCCAGCCATGGCGCGCTCGGTGATGGCCGACACTTTGTCACCGACGCCGGCAGCCTTGGCCAGTTCGTCGATGACTTCGGCTTCGATCAGCGTCGAGTCCATGTCGAACACCGCCAGGCGACGGTTACGACGGAACAGTGAGTCTTCCTGGAACGCGATGTCGACGTTCAGCTCCTGGGCCACGCTGAGGAACTCGGCACGCAATGCCTGGGGATCGGCCGGCTCACCGCGCACCGAAAACTCGATGCAGCCCTTACCCTTGTTGTCCGGAGTGTCCAGCGGCATGCGCCCGGACAGTCGGTCGATATGGTCGATGTTCAGGTCATATTTGGCGGTGATCGAGCTGACGCGCTGCAATTGTTCGGCAGTGACCTTGCGGGTCAACAGGGTAACGATGTGGCGCTTCTTGCCCTGACCGGCCACCCAATGCCGGTAATCGTCCTCGGACACCGGGGTGAAACGCACCTGTTGGTCGAGCTTGTAGGCGGTGAACAGGATGTCCTTGAGCACCGACTTGCCTTGTTCGGCGTCCGGGATCTCAACCAGGATGCCGAACGACAGCGTGTCGTGGATCACCGCCTGACCGATGTCGAGAATGTTCACACCACCCTGGGCCAGAACGCCGGTAATGGCCGCAGTCAGACCCGGACGGTCGCTGCCAGTGATGTTTATCAGGACGATTTCGCGCAAGGCGCACCCCCGCAGGTGGAAAAAAACCGCATTCTACCCACATTCAGTGACCATCGGGCACCGCCAGTGCTTTGCCGGTCATGGGGCTGTCGCTATACTGCGCGTCAATTTCACGGACAAAGAGCCGAGCTCAGTGAACCGGCCCACGCCAGTCAAAACCGACAACTTCTTCCTGCTGATCTTCCGTGCACTGCGTCATCGTCGTGTGCCGATTGCATTGCGCATTGCCAGCCATAACGTGATCCTGGTCGCCCTGGCCCTGGTTATCTATGCCTGCGTGATGGGTTTGCAATTCAAGCAGGCGATGCACGAGCAGGCCGATGCCCTGGGTGAAAGCCTGACCACCCAGACCGCCACATCCGCCACCGAGCTGCTGGTGTCCAACGACATCCTCAGCCTCAACGTGCTGCTCAACAACCTGACCAAGAACAAACTGGTGGCCCACGCCGCCATCTACAGCGTGGACAACCGCATCCTCGCCGAGGCCGGCCAACGGCCCAAGCCAGGCCTGCTGGGCGAATCCGGCGGCATGTACCAGAGCAAGATCACCTTCCAGGACGTGACCGCCGGTCAGTTGCGCATCAGCCTGGACATGGACCAGTTCCAGCAGCCGATGACCATCAGCCTGCAAAGCATGGGTATCCTCAGTGCAATCCTGCTGGCCCTGGCTTTGGCCTTGAGTCTGCGTCTGGGGCGGCACATCTCCACGCCGCTGTTGCAGTTGCGGGTCTGGCTGCGGGACATCGACGAACACACGCCGGCCACTCAGCGCCAGGATGAAATCGGCGACCTGGCCCGGCAACTGCACGCCAGCTTCGCACCGGAACCTGAGCCTCTGCCGGAACCTGAAGACCTCGACTACGTGGACGACGAGGACACTGAGCCGGGCTTCGAAGTGCGTAACCTGCGTGACCCAGGCTTTGATGAAAGCCAGCCGATGCCCGCCTCCAAGCCGGCGCCGCGCCATGTGGTCCGTACGGTGGAGGACGAGGAAGACGACGACGCGTTCGCCGACCTGCGTGACGAATCGGTCGATGGCGCACCTCAACCGGTCGCCAGGCCTGCTGTCTCGAACCTGCCCCAGCACAGCGCCGTACTGGCCGTACAACTGGGCGCCCAGGACCAACTGCGCCGCTTGCCCCAGGCCCGCCTGAAGGAACTGCTCGAACGCTACCGCGACTGCCTCGACCAGGCCGCCTCGCTTTATCAAGGTGAACTGCACACCCTGAACGACGGCAGCACGCTGATGCTGTTTCATACCGAAGACAGCGGCGACGACTACCTGACCAACGCCATTTGCTGCGGTGAGTTGCTGCGCGCCCTGGGCCACCAGTTGCAGATCGAAGTCGCTGACAGCGGCATCACCTTGCAACTGCAATTGGGCCTGACCCTGGGCGATGGTCTGTTCGGCCTGAGCCAGATCGACCTGCTACTGACCGAAACCGCCCAGGACGCCCTGGCGTTGTCGCAACACAGCCGCAACCTGCTGCTGGTGGAACGCAAGATCAACGACGACGCCCTGATCCGCCAACGCGCCCGCATCCGCCCCATCGCCAGCCCCGAAGGCGCGTGCTGCGTGGAGCGCTTGATGGAGCCTTATCCATCGTTGCTGGAGCGGCAACTGGCGCGGATGCATGAGCGCCAGGCCTGAGTCCCGGGACTTGAAGTAACGAAGCCCGCAGATGAGTGATTGTCTGCGGGCTTTTTTGTGCCTTTGCTGGCCTCATCGCGAGCAGGCTCGCTCCCACAGGGATTGCTGCCGCCCACAGATCCAGTGTGGGAGCGAGCCTGCTCGCGATGAGGCCGGCACGGACACTGAAGAACCAACCCGCAGAAACAACAAAGCCCGCATCAATGCGGGCTTCGCTTTGCATCCAGGCCTGGAGTCAGAACCTGAACACTTCCATGTCCGTACGAATCGGCAAGGCCATGGGAATCTTGTCCTTTTCCTTTTCCACCGGCTTGGCTGGGGCTGGAGCGGGCTTGCGTGGCACTTCGGCGACAGGCGGCTGGTTGGCCAGGGGCTTGAGCGATACAGACAGTTGTTCGGCCAGGCGTTGCAGGAGCACGCCTTGGGCCTGGACTTGCGCGGCGGTGGTGCCGGCATGTTGTTCTTGCAGATGAATGATGCGGTTCTCACGCACCTTGCCACGACGGTCGATCAACCGCCATTGGGCATCGAGCACTGCCGGTTGCGCTTTACCCGAGTCCAGGCGAGTAATCGATAGCAGCACCTGCACATCCGGGGTGAAGCCCTGGGTCGCAGGCGCCAGTACCACACGCTGGCTGTCCAGATGCCCGGCGACCTGACGCAACAACAATTGGTCGATGTCGGAAGACAGGCTGCCAGCCCAGCGTCCGTCGGTGGCGGCCTGCAGGCTGCCATCCGGCTGGCGTTGCAATAAGGTTTCGCGTTGCAGGTAATCGGCGATCAGGACCGGCCCCAGCAATACTGCCATGCCTGTGCTTTGCGCAGGCTGGGCCGGGGTTCCGCTGTCCAGTTGGTACAGCGATACCGGCTGGTTCATGCTGCAACCCGCCAGGCCAAGCAGGCCGGCGAGCCACAAAATAGGAAGGCGCAGAGCAGTCATCGTTCCGTCCAGGTGGCAGCCACAAGGCTTGCCACAGTGAAAAAATACTCGGTCATTATGAAGAACGCTCGGCCACGCCGGCGCTTGAAAGGGCCTATCATCCGTGAATATGCGCCGCGACTCCAGCGCCAAAGCATCGATCTGCGGCTTTTAATCGCAGACCGAGCCCTCTAGCACGCCTAATTGAGGTTTTCGACGAGCAGTGCATCCACCCGCTGGAAACCTCTTGGAAGCTTGTTGCCTCGCCGCCCGCGTTCACCTTTGTAATGTTCAAGGTCGTCTGCTTTCAACGAAAGGGTACGTTTTCCAGCCTGTAGCACAAGCGTGGCGCCTTCCGGTAACACTGCAATATCCGTGACATATTCCTCGCGACTGGCCACCCGTTCGCCGGAAATACCGATGATCTTGTTGCCCTTGCCTTTACCCAACTGAGGCAAGTCGCTGATTTTGAACACCAGCAAGCGACCTTCGGTCGTGACCGAAGCCAGCCAATTGTTCTCCCGATCACTGACCGGACGCGGCGCAATGACCTTGGCGTTGTTCGGCAAGCTCAACAACGCCTTGCCCGCCTTGTTCTTGGCTTGCAGGTCTTCACCCTTGACCACGAACCCGTAACCCGCGTCCGATGCAATAACGTACAGCCCATCATCATCAGGCATCAGCACGCATTCAAAAGTTGCACCCGGTGGCGGAGTTAATCGTCCGGTCAGCGGCTCGCCCTGGCCACGGGCCGACGGCAGGGTGTGGGCCGGCACTGAATAGCTGCGCCCGGTGGAGTCGACGAACACCGCAAACTGGTTGGAACGCCCAGCCGCCAGCGCCTTGAAACTGTCCCCGGCCTTATAGGAAAGCCCCGCCGCGTCAATATCATGACCTTTGGCCGAGCGCACCCAGCCTTTTTCCGACAGTACAACGGTCACTTTCTCGTTCGGCAGCAGATCGTGCTCGCTCAATGCCTTGGCTTCGGCGCGCTCAACGATTGGCGAGCGACGATCATCGCCATAAGTCTCGGCATCCTTGAGCAGTTCGGTGCGCACCAGCTTCTTCAGCTTGGCTTCGCTGCCCAACAGGGCCAGCAGCTTGGCCTGCTCCTTGAGCAGCTCATCCTGCTCGGCGCGCAGCTTCATCTCTTCCAACCGCGCCAATTGCCGCAGGCGGGTGTCAAGGATGTATTCGGCCTGGATTTCGCTCAGGGCGAAGCGCTCGATCAGGCTGGCCTTGGGGTGCTCCTCGGTGCGGATGATGTGGATCACTTCGTCCAGGTTGAGGTAGGCGATCAGCAAACCGTCCAACAGGTGCAGGCGGCGCTCGACCTTGTCCAGGCGGAATTGCAGGCGCCGGCGCACGGTCTTGACCCGAAATTCCAGCCATTCCACCAGCAATGCTCGCAGGTTCTTCAACTGCGGCTTGCCGTCCAGGCCGATGATGTTGATGTTGACCCGGTAGCTGGACTCAAGATCAGTGCTGGCGAACAGGTGCTGCATCAGCGCGTCGTGGTCGACCCGGCTGTTGACCGGAATGATCACGATGCGGCAGGGGTTTTCGTGGTCGGATTCGTCACGCAGGTCAGCCACTTGCGGCGCTTTCGACGGTTTTGCCTGCATCATCGCCGCGATTTGCTCCAAGACCTTGGCCCCGGAGACTTGGTGCGGCAATGCCGTGACGATGATGTCGCCATCTTCGATGTGATACACGGCGCGCATGCGCACCGAGCCGCGACCGGTCTCGTAGATTTTCAGCAGGTCGGCGCGCGGCGTGATGATTTCCGCTTCGGTCGGGTAATCCGGGCCCTGGATGTGTTCGCAGAGCTGCTCCACCGTGGCTTTCGGCTCATCCAGCAGACGCACGCAGGCCGTGGCCACTTCCCGCAGGTTGTGGGGCGGTACGTCCGTGGCCATGCCCACGGCAATGCCGGTGGTGCCGTTGAGGAGGATATTCGGCAAACGTGCCGGCAACACCAAGGGTTCTTCGAGGGTACCGTCAAAATTCGGGCCCCAGTCCGCCGTACCTTGGCCCAGTTCGCTGAGTAGAACCTCGGAATAGCGCGACAGCCGCGCCTCGGTGTAACGCATGGCGGCGAAGGACTTGGGATCGTCCGGCGCACCCCAGTTACCCTGCCCGTCCACCAGCGTGTAGCGATAGCTGAACGGCTGGGCCATCAGCACCATGGCTTCATAGCAGGCCGAGTCACCGTGGGGGTGGAACTTACCGAGCACGTCACCGACGGTCCGCGCCGATTTCTTGTGCTTGGAATCGGCATCCAGCCCCAGCTCACTCATGGCATAGATGATCCGCCGCTGGACCGGCTTCAAACCGTCGCCAATGTGCGGCAAGGCGCGGTCCATGATCACGTACATGGAGTAATTGAGGTAGGCACTTTCGGTGAAGTCAGCCAGCGATCGGCGTTCTACGCCGTCTAAGCTGTCTGCAAGAATGTCGCTCATGCGGGCCTCATCAGTTCGTTGTCTGGCGCAGCAGCATGGTGCCGTCGCGCTGGGTAAATTCAAGTTTGTTCAGGGCGCTCATGCCCAGCAGCACTTGCGTGCCACCCAGGCCGGGCGCCACCAGGGCACGGACATCGCGCAAGACGATGTCACCCAATTGCAGCCGGTCGATGCGGGTGCGATAGCCCTCGCTCAAACCGTTGGCGGTACTCAATGTCACGTCGAAACCTTTTTCCAGCTTGAGGCGCTCGGTCAATTCCACTGGAATCGCCACGTCGGTGGCGCCCGTGTCGAGCATGAAATCCACCGGCTGGCCATTGATCTGGCCGCTGGCGACAAAATGCCCCTGCACATTGCCGACCAACTTCACCTCGATAAACCCTTCGCCTCTTTGCGAATACACCTGGACATTGGGGTTTTGCTGGCGCTGCTCCCATTGGGCAAAAAACCGCGTTGCCAGGAACAGTGCCGCGCACCAGGCCACTATCATCAATACCCGGCCGGCGCGCTTGCCCGGCGGCTGCTGACTCATGGCGAGGCGCCCCAACCACCGTCCGGTGCGGCGAAGCGCCAGATGATCGGCCGCGTTTCGCCGTCGGCACGGGCGCCATCGTTGTTGTCCAGGCCGATCCAAGCGCCCTCGGCGTCCACTACCAGCGCTTCGGCCAGGCCATAGGCCTGTGCGTAACGACGATTATCCTGCAACGCCTCGGCGGCGAACGACCAGCAGCGCTCCACCTGGGCGGTCTGCGGGTCACGCCGGCAGATCTGAAAGGCGTTGCGCTCCAGGGTAAACAGCTTGCCATTGAACAATGACAGGTCGGCGAAATCCCGCGGAACCGCCTTGGCCTTGAGGAACTGCGCCGGCTGCATCTCCAGCCCCGCTTCGCTCAGCAGTACGCAATTGCCATCGCAGTCCCACACCGTCTGCTGGCGCTTGATCAGCAACAGGCCGCGACTTTCGCGCTCGGCCGCCAGCCACAATTGATCGCCAGCCGGGTTGACCGCCAGGCCTTCGAACAGGGCATTGAAGTGCAGCAGCATGCCACTGGCACGGGCCTGGCGGATCAGTGTCGGGGCGATTTTCAACCACGACGCAGGTCCCGACGGCGGCACCTGCAACACCGCGGCATGGGACTCACTGACCACATAGCGATTGCCAGCACTGTCGCAACTGATGCCTTCGAAATCCAGCTCGCCACCGCGCAGGAACGACGCCGCCCAGGTCCGGGATTTCAAGCCCCAGGGAAAACCGCTGTCCGGCACCTCTGGCACCTCGATATCGACCACTTGCGCCGGCCAGACCGGTGCCTCGGAGGGCGCGAGACGGTAGATCCGATCATCGTCACGATCGGACACCGTCCACATTTCGCTGCCGCACAGGGCCAGCCCGGACAGATTGCCGCCGCGCATGCCCTCGACCGCGTGCTCGGACAACAACTTCAGTTCCGGCGCCGGCCCTGCGACCACAACCCCCGCCCACAGCAATAACGCCAGGGCGAAACCGTTGCGCATCAGGCCAGCACCTCAGCCAGGTCCCCTTTGGATTCGAGCCAGGACTTGCGATCACCGGCGCGCTTCTTCGCCAGCAGCATGTCCATCATTTCCGACGTCGCGTCGAAATCATCCAAGGTCAACTGCACCAGACGGCGGGTGTTCGGATCCATGGTGGTTTCGCGCAGTTGCGGCGGGTTCATTTCGCCCAGGCCCTTGAATCGGGTGACCTGCGGCTTGCCGCGTTTCTTCTCGGCCACCAGCCGGTCAAGAATGCCGTCGCGCTCGGCTTCGTCCAGGGCGTAGTAGATTTCCTTGCCCAAGTCGATCCGGTACAGCGGTGGCATCGCGACGTAGACGTGGCCGGCGTCCACCAGCGGACGGAAATGCTGGACGAACAAGGCGCAGAGCAACGTGGCGATGTGCAGGCCGTCGGAGTCGGCGTCGGCGAGGATGCAGATCTTGCCATAGCGCAGTTGGCTCATGTCCTCGGCGCCCGGATCGACACCGATGGCCACCGCGATGTTATGCACTTCCTGGCTGGCCAACACTTCGCTGCCGTCCACTTCCCAGGTGTTGAGGATCTTGCCCCGCAGCGGCAGGATCGCCTGGAACTCCTTGTCCCGCGCCTGCTTGGCCGAGCCACCGGCGGAATCACCTTCCACCAGGAACAGCTCGGAACGCATCGGGTCCTGCCCGGCGCAATCGGCGAGCTTGCCCGGCAACGCCGGCCCTTGGGTGATGCGCTTGCGCTCGACCTTCTTGCTGGCCTTGAGGCGACGGCCGGCGTTGTTGATCGCCAGTTCCGCCAGGGCCAAACCGGTTTCCGGGTTGGCGTTGAGCCACAGGCTGAACGCGTCCTTGACCACACCGGAAACAAACGCCGCCGCCTCGCGGGACGACAGGCGCTCCTTGGTCTGGCCGGAAAACTGCGGCTCCTGCATCTTCATCGACAATACGAAGGCAATGCGTTCCCAGACGTCTTCCGGCGCCAGCTTCACGCCACGGGGCAACAGGTTGCGGAACTCGCAGAACTCGCGCATCGCATCGAGCAAACCCTGGCGCAACCCGTTGACGTGGGTGCCGCCCTGGGCCGTGGGGATCAGGTTGACGTAGCTTTCCTGGACGCTTTCGCCACCCTCGGGCAGCCACAACAGCGCCCAGTCCACCGCTTCTTTATTACCGGCCAGGCTGCCGCAGAACGGCTCGTTGGGCAGGCGTTCGAAATCGTTGACCGCGTCCACCAGATAAGAACGCAGGCCGTCTTCGTAATGCCACTCGACTTTCTCACCGGTGGCCTTGTCCTCGAAACTGACCAACAGCCCCGGACACAACACCGCCTTGGCCTTGAGCACGTGCTTGAGGCGCGTGACGGAGAATTTCGGCGAATCGAAATACTTCGGATCCGGGGCGAAATACACGCTGGTGCCGGTGTTGCGCTTGCCGACGGTGCCGATCACTTCCAGCTCAGTGGCCTTGTAGCCATCGGCGAAGGTCATCTGGTATTCGTTGCCGTCACGCTTGACCCGCACCCGCACCTGGGTCGACAAGGCGTTGACCACGGAAATACCCACCCCGTGCAGACCGCCGGAGAACTGGTAGTTCTTGTTGGAAAACTTGCCGCCGGCGTGGAGCTTGGTGAGGATCAGCTCGACGCCCGACACACCCTCTTCAGGGTGAATGTCCACCGGCATGCCGCGACCGTCATCGCTGACTTCCAGCGAGTGATCGGCGTGCAGGATGACCTGCACCGACTTCGCATGCCCGGCCAAGGCTTCGTCGACACTGTTGTCGATGACTTCCTGGGCGAGGTGGTTCGGCCGACTGGTGTCGGTGTACATGCCGGGGCGCTTGCGCACCGGGTCGAGGCCCGAGAGGACTTCGATGGCGTCTGCGTTATAGGAGCTAGCGCTGGGAGTGGCCATGGGGTCTCGTCGTCAGTGTTCAATGAAAAAGGGGCGATGGCTCACAGCGACGTGAAGTCGATCGCCTGGTACAAATCGGCGCCAATGCCGGCAAAACTCAACAGCGCCGGCAACTGCTGGGCAAACCCTTGGAAACTGTGGTCGCCGCCGGCCTGGATGCGCAAGGCACAGGCGCGGTAATACTGCTGGGCGTGGCGATAATCCAGCGTTTCGTCACCGGTTTGCAACCATACCTGATACCGCTGCGGATCCTGGGGCGCCGGCACTTCCAGTTCGGCCAGGGCCGTGACGTGGTCGTGGGTCAACTCCCAGGTTTCGTCGGTGTACAAATTCTTCTGCGTGCCCAGGTAACCGTCAAACATCCGATGGGGGCTGACGGCAGGGTTGATCAACAGGCCCTTGAGGCCGTGGCGCTCGGCCAAGTGAGTGGCATAGTAGCCGCCGAGCGAGCTGCCGACCAGCAGCGGCCGCCCCAGTTGTGTAATCGCCTGTTCCAACTGACCGATGGCCTGGCGGGGGTGGTGGTGCAAGGCGGGCACCTGCAACTGGTCGCTCAGGCCCAGGCGTGCCATCACCTCGGTCAACTGGCAGGCCTTGGTCGATGCTGGGGCGCTGTTGAAGCCATGGATATAGAGGATTGAACCCGACATTGCCGACTCCCTGGGTGTTGGGCAAAGGCCGGAGTTTACAGGGAGTTTGTGGGGGTTTGGGGGATTTGACCGTGTTGTTGCCTCCTATGACCCGTCGATCACTGCACCTGTGGGAGCAAAGCTTGCTCGCGATGGCGGTCTGACAGCCGGCCAGGATTTTGTTGACCGGGTACATATCCATTGCTGCGGTAACGGCCACTTAGGGTTCCGCTCTTACAGCGGCTCACTTTTGAGAAGCGCAAAAGTAAGCAAAACGCTACATGCCCCACCACTCGGTGCCTCGCCTAGGCTCGGCATGCCCGCACTCCGGCATTGCTCCGTGGGCCGCCGCGAAGGGCCATCCATGGCCCAGCGCGGCTAACCCGGCATCCATGCCGGGTTGCCCACTGCGCAATGCCTGCGTTCGGCCATCGTGGTTAACGGGGCGCCAAAATCTACGTCCCCCGCGAGGCGGCCTGATAGCCGACCTGGTTTAGGGTGATCGCGTTTCTCCAGTGGGAATGAGCTTGCTCGCTTCTGCGCGCGGTGTGGTCAGGGTTGTGTATTGACGTTGTCCAGCATTCGATTCGCTAATAAAGCACCCAGCTCGATCAGTTGCTGAATGCCAAGGGCAACATGGCGTCGCGAGCCTTTCAGGTCGAAGGCAAGGTCGCTGACCATCGCATCGGCTGAGGCCAGGGTTTCGCTGAGGTTGGCCAGCAGGCTTTCGGTGTCGACGCCGTCCACGACGGTGAACAGTTGACCTGAGGGCTTTTTCTTTTTGGCTTGAGGTTTGGGATCAAGATAATGGTCGATGACGCGCTTGGCGGCTTCATCGAGTTTTTGGGGATCGAAACCGGCGTGGGCTGATGAGGGATCGGTTTCGGGGGGATTGGGGGTGGCTTTGAACATGGTGCAGCTCCTTGTTACGTAGTGGAACCGCCATTTCCCGTTTCCAGGCGAGAGGGTGGCAGCTATGCGCGGGCTGGAAAACCGGAGTAAGGAGCAAAAACCGGCAGACTCGAAGTCTCCCGCGCACAGCCGCCATAACGCAGAACTGCACACGCAAAAAAGCGTCGCAGTATCTCATGTAGCGCGCTGTTGCATCCTCACTTATCGGGTTTCCAG
This sequence comes from Pseudomonas sp. DF11, assembly GCF_058148565.1. Taxonomy (NCBI): domain Bacteria; kingdom Pseudomonadati; phylum Pseudomonadota; class Gammaproteobacteria; order Pseudomonadales; family Pseudomonadaceae; genus Pseudomonas; species Pseudomonas sp. DF11. Next base: position 396,056 of record NZ_JBYVYN010000004.1, on the reverse strand, counting down.
GCCCGACCGCTGAATTTTCAGCGACGGGAAAAGGTTAGCGACAGCCCTTCCCACCCGGCAACCGCCAGAGCTCGTCGGAAAAATCTACGGCAGCCCGGAGGATTGTCCGACCATTCCCACAATCCTGGCCGGCTGTCAGGCCGCCATCGCGAGCAAGCTCGCTCCCACACAGGTTTTTGGTCGTTTATAAGATCAGTGTCCACCGCCGATCCCTGTGGGAGCCGAGCTTGCTCGCGATGGCGGTGGGTCTGCTTGCATCAATGCTGAATGTAGCGCCGCCTTCGCGAGCAGGCTCGCTCCCACAATTGGACTGGGTACACCCGCAAGAGCAGGTCGGCTATAAGGCCGCCTCGCGAGCAAGCTTTGCTCCCACAGGTCCAGCTCAAACAAGTCTGATGGGTGTACACCCCCCGCAAGAGCCAGGCCGGCTATCAGGCCGCCTCGCGGTGGACGTAGATTTTGGCGCCCCGTTAACCACGATGGCCGAACGCAGGTATTGCGTAGTGGGCATCCCGGCATGGATGCCGGGTTAGCCGCGCTGGGCCATGGATGGCCCTTCGCGGCGGGCCCACGGAGCAATGCCGGAGTGAGGGCATGCCGAGCCTAGGCGAGGCACCGAGTGGTGGGGCAGGAGCGCTTTGGTTACTTTCGCGCTTTTCGAAAGTGACCCGCTGTAAGAGCGGAACCATAAGTGGCCGTTACCGCAGCAACGGATATGTACCCGGTCAACAAAATCCAGGCCGGCTGCAAGGCCGCCTCGTCCTCAATACCCATTGGACTCGTAATCCGGGGTGAACTCAAACCCAACCACCCGCTCAACCCCCGTCTCCAAACGCCCATCCGGCCAAAGCCGCAACCACCGATACCCCGGCGCCTGCGAGCCCACCGCAAAATCCTCACTCCCAGGCTCAAACTGAATACAGGTCGAAGGCGAAGCCAACAAACGAATCCCCTCGCGTACCTGATCAACCTCCTGATGCACATGCCCCCACAGCACAGCACGCACCTGAGGAAACCGATCCAACACCGCAAACAACGCCTCAGGATTACGCAACCCAATCGGCTCCATCCACGCACACCCAATCGAAACAGGATGATGATGCAAGCACACCAAGTGATGCCGCTCCGGCGCCTCGCTCAAGGCGTTGGCCAACAGAATCAACTGCTCCTCGGCCAAAAAACCCGGCACCGACCCCGGCACGGCGGAGTCCAGCATCGTCACCCGCCAATTGCCGATGTCCACCACCGGATCGAGCAACACGCTCTTGACCGCAGCCTTGAGCATCACCTGCGGCTCATCATGGTTACCAGGAATCCACCGCGCCGGCGCATCAAGACACGCCGTCAGTTGCCGAAACGCCTCGTAGGATTCCAGCGTCCCATCCTGGGACAAATCCCCAGTGGCAAGCATCAGATCGATATTGGGTTGCTGCTCGAGCACCAGGTCAATGACCGCTCGCAAGCTGTCACGGGTGTTCATGCCCAGCAACGAGGCATCGGCCTCGGCGAACAAATGGCTGTCAGACAGTTGGACCAGCAACGCCGCATCGGCAGTGGTCAAGCTGGATACGCTCGGCAAATCGCTCTCTCCCAGGCGCAATCACGCCGTTGCATGAAGCCGCAATTATGCTGGGGGACGATCGAAAGGGGAAACCCGCGAACCGGAACCGGTTCACAACTACCGAACGACTTCGAACTCGTGACCCAACGCCAGGCAATGACTCAGCCATTCACCCAGGAACAGATTCAACTGGGCCTTTTCGTCCGGCTGGTGCATTGACGCATTGGGGTAAGGATAGATGCCGCGAAAGCGTCGCGCATGTTCGGCGCTCACGACTTCGGCCATGCGCGCATCGTGATAGACCTGCACTTCCAGTTGCGGCACCGGCAACCAGGGCAGGCTGTGCTCCTGGCGCACCTGCAAGGTGGTGGTGTAGGGGCAGGTCTGCAGCACCTCGATGGCCAGCACGCCGAGCATCTGGTCGCCGTGGGTCACGGCGATGCGCCGCGGCGCCGGGTCGTTGCGCATGTCCGGCAACAAGCGCATCAGGCGGGCGTAGTTGGCCTCGCAGGCGGCCTGCAACCCCACCAGATCGACGCGATAGCGATCGCGCAGCTTGTTCAGGACCATAGCCCCCTCACTTCCTCGCGGTTCAAGGCCAGCCATTGCAGGGCGATGATGCTCGGTGCATTACAGATTTGTCCGTCACGCACAGCTTGCAGGGCATCCTCGAAGGACCAGACCTTGACGCGGATATCCTCGGCTTCTTCCGCCAGGCCATGCAGCCCGCCCGCCCCCGTGCTGTCGCAACGCCCCAGGTACAAATGGACGAATTCATCACTGCCGCCCGGCGATGGAAAATACTTGGTCATCGGCCAGAGCGCTGCGAAGACAAGTCCAGCTTCCTCCTGCGCTTCGCGATGAGCAACTTCTTCCGGTTGCTCGTCCTTGTCGATCAGGCCGGCCACCAGCTCCACCAGCCAAGGGTTGGTCGTCTTGCCTATGGCGCCCACGCGAAACTGCTCGATCAACACCACTTCATCGCGCTGCGGGTCGTAGGGCAGCACGCACACCGCATCATGACGTACGAACAGTTCACGACTGATCTCACGGCTCATGCCACCGGCAAATAACTCATGACGCAGGACGAGACGGTCGAGTTTGTAGAACCCCTGGAAGCAGCTCTCGCGCTTGACGATGTCCACAGTGTTCGGCGTGGCGTTGGTGAAGTCGGTCATGACAATCCTCGTGTGCAGTAGATCAATACGAGGTTCCAACCTCGGCTTCGCGCCATCCTAACGCGCCCGTACCCTTTGATGCAGCCCCTTTCCACTCATCGGGATAGACGGCAGAAGGTGAAAGAACTCTAATGAGCTTAGTGGCGAACTGATTGTCCTGCTGGCAGTCGAAGCGGGTAACTTTTCGCCTTTCCCTGTTTCATGAAGGACGCCCATGTCGCTTTTCAAAACTGCCTCCGTGGCCGCCATTGCCCTGACCCTGGGTGCCTGCCAAAGCCTGTTCCAACCCAACTACCGCGCCCCGCTGGAAACCACCCGCGATGCCTCGGAACAACTGCAACCCGGTTGCGCCAGCGCCGACTGCCCACTGGTAAACATCGACACCTTGCACTTCCCCACCGAACCGGTCCTGGACGGCATTATTGAAAAACGCCTGCTGGAACTGACCCGCGCCACCCCAGGCGCCCCCGTGGCCCCAACGCTGGCCGCCTATCGCGAGCAGTTTTTGCGCAGCGCCGCACCGCGTAACAGCAGCTATTTGCAAGCCAAGGTACGTGAGCAACATGACGGCCTGGTGATCATCGAACTGTCCAGCTACCTGGACACCGGCGGTGCCCACGGCACGCCAGGGCGCGGTTTCATCAACTATTCGCGCCAGCAACATAAGGTGCTGACGCTGTCGGACATGCTGCTGCCGGGCCAGGAAGAAGCGTTCTGGAAAGCCGCCCAGGTCGCTCACAACAGTTGGCTGATCAGCACCAAGCTGGATCAGGAACCCGACTTCCTGAAACAGTGGTCATTCCAGAAAACCCCACACGTGGCGTTGACCTATGGCGGGGTGATCCTCAAGTACGAAGTGAGCACCATTGCGCCCTACGCCCTGGGCCACATCGAATTGAAGATCGCTTACCCGCGCCTCAATGGCATCCTCAAGCCCGAGCTGTTTCCTGGCCGTAGCTGAAAGCCCGGCCCAGCAACAGCTGCAGCAACCCTGCCAGGATCAACGACGGCAGGGTTGCGCCGATGTCCGGGTAAAAATTGGCCAGTAGATGATAAGTGCTCACCCCACCCAGCCAGGCCAACAGTGCCGGCCAGCGCAACGCGGCTGACAACACCTGGCTGCTGCGTTTGCGCAGGATGAAGTGGTCCACCAGCACCACGCCGAACAGCGGCGCGAACACCGAACCGATCAGCAACAGGAAGTTCTGGTACTGCGCCAACGGCGCGAAGCAGGCGATCAACGTACAAATGACGCCAATCGCCAAGGCCAGGTGCTCGACCTTCAGCCCCGACAACATGCCACTGGACACCGCTGCCGAGTGAATGTCGGCGAAGGCGTTTTCCGACTCGTCCAGCAGAATCAGCAGCAACGGAATCCCCAGCCCGGCACCGGCCAGGGCCAGCAGCAGCGCATTGACTTCGCCGCTCGGCGCAAACGCCAGGGTGTAGGCAACGCCCAGGCTCATCAACCAGAAGTTACCAATGAAGAACCCCAGCGCGGTACCGCCGAAGACATTCTTGGCGCGTTTACCGAAGCGCGAATAGTCGGCGATCAGCGGCAGCCACGACAGCGGCATCGCAATGGCGATGTCAAACCCCACCGCCAGCGGCATCGAGCCGTCACCCGCCTGGGCCCACAACGCCGCCAGGTCAGCCTTGGCGAACAGGTTCCAGGTCAGCCAGATGCACGCCGCCAGCAACAGCCAGATGCCCCATTTACGCAGGACCTTGCGCACGAACGTCAGCGGTCCGCTCACCGCGAGCAGCGTCGCCAAGGCGCCAAAGAACAATGTCCACAACAGCGGATTCGCCCCCAGGCTACCTTCGCTGAAAGCCCGGGCGCCGAGCAGGCTGGCAGCGTCGCGCATGACGATGATTTCGAACGAGCCCCAGCCGACCAACTGCAGCAGGTTCAACACCGCCGGCACGCTCGCGCCCTTGCCGCCGAGGCTGAGCTTGAGAGCGGCCATGGCCGACAGGCCTGTGTCACTGCCGATCACCCCGACCGCCGCCAGCAGCAGGACGCCCACCAGCGTGCCGAGGAAAATCGCCAGCAGCGCACCACTCAGGCCCAGGCCCGGCGCGAGCAAGGCGCCGACCTGCAAGACCATCAGGCCGATGCCGAGGGAGAACCACAGGGAAAACAGGTCGCGGGCGCCGAAGACGCGTTTGTCCAGGGGCACGGCGGTGTCGGGGGAATAGGTGCTGGGTTGGATGTTCAAGGGTTGTTATCTCAGAGGAATATTTGTTGTTCTATCGATCGCTTTCGCGAGCAGGCTCGCTCCCACAGGGGACTTGCGGCGAACACGAGATGGGTGAACGACCGAGATCCATTGTGGGAGCGAGCCTGCTCGCGAAGGCGGCGGTGAAAACACCGCCGCCTTCGGCTCACATCACACTTTCTTGTAAAGCTGACTACCTTCCTTCTTGAACCGCTCGGCCTGTTCCGCCAAGCCCTGGGCGACATCGACATCCACCGCTTCAATGCGCTGGTTGGCCGCGTACTCGCGCACTTCCTGGGTGATTTTCATCGAGCAGAACTTCGGCCCGCACATCGAGCAGAAATGCGCGACCTTGGCCGAATCCTTCGGCAGGGTTTCGTCGTGGTACGAACGGGCGGTGTCCGGATCCAGGCCGAGGTTGAACTGGTCTTCCCAGCGGAACTCGAAGCGCGCCTTGCTCAAGGCGTTGTCGCGAATCTGCGCGCCCGGGTGACCTTTGGCCAGATCGGCCGCGTGGGCGGCGATCTTGTAGGTGATGATCCCGGTCTTCACGTCATCCTTGTTCGGCAGGCCCAGGTGCTCCTTCGGCGTCACGTAGCAGAGCATCGCGCAACCGAACCAGCCGATCATCGCCGCACCGATGCCGGAGGTGATGTGGTCGTAGCCCGGGGCGATGTCGGTGGTCAGTGGGCCGAGGGTGTAGAACGGCGCCTCGTCGCAGCACTCGAGCTGCTTGTCCATGTTCTCTTTGATCAACTGCATCGGCACGTGGCCCGGGCCTTCGATCATGCACTGCACGTCGTGCTTCCAGGCGATCTTGGTCAGCTCGCCGAGGGTTTCCAGCTCACCGAACTGCGCTTCGTCGTTGGCGTCGGCAATCGAGCCCGGACGCAGGCCATCGCCCAGCGAGAAGCTGACGTCGTAGGCCTTCATGATTTCGCAGATGTCTTCGAAGTGGGTGTAGAGGAAGTTCTCTTTGTGGTGCGCCAGGCACCACTTGGCCATGATCGAACCACCACGGCTGACGATGCCGGTGACGCGCTTGGCGGTCATTGGCACGTAGCGCAGCAGCACGCCGGCGTGAATGGTGAAGTAGTCGACGCCCTGCTCGGCCTGTTCGATCAGCGTGTCGCGGAACAGCTCCCAGGTCAGGTCTTCGGCCACGCCACCGACTTTTTCCAAAGCCTGATAGATCGGCACGGTGCCAATCGGTACCGGCGAGTTGCGGATGATCCATTCGCGGGTTTCATGGATGTGCTTGCCGGTGGACAGGTCCATGACCGTGTCCGAACCCCAGCGAATGCCCCAGGTCAGTTTCGCCACTTCTTCTTCGATGGACGAACCCAGCGCGCTGTTGCCGATGTTGCCGTTGATCTTCACCAGGAAGTTACGGCCGATGATCATCGGTTCCAGTTCGGTGTGGTTGATGTTGGCCGGGATGATCGCGCGACCACGGGCGATTTCGTCACGCACGAATTCCGGCGTGATGACTTTCGGCACGCTGGCGCCGAAGCTGTGGCCGGCGTGTTGCTGCTCCAGCAGGCCGGCGGCGCGGGCCACTTCCAGCTTCATGTTTTCGCGGATGGCGACGTATTCCATCTCGGCGGTGATGATGCCTTTGCGCGCGTAGTGCATCTGGCTGACGTTGGCGCCCGGCTTGGCACGGCGCGGGTTGTTCACGTGGGCGAAGCGCAGCTTGGTCAGCTCGGGGTCGGCCAGGCGTTCCTGGCCGAAGTTGGAGCTCAGACCGGCCAGGCGTTCGGTGTCGCCACGGGCTTCGATCCACGGCGAGCGCACATCGGCCAGGCCTTTGCGCACGTCGATGATCACGTTCGGGTCGGTGTAGGGGCCCGAAGTGTCATATACCACCACCGGCGCGTTGATTTCGCCGCCGAAGTCGGTGGGGGTCACGTCGAGGCTGATTTCGCGCATGGGCACGCGGATATCCGGGCGACTGCCCTGGACATAGATTTTTTGCGAGCGGGTAAAGGGCTGGACCGATTGCTCATCGACCTTGGCCGAGTCACTGAGGTTGGTCGCGTTTTTTGCTTTTGTCGTCATCACGGGCTCTCCAGACACACATCCAGGCGGTGGATTTTTGTCGGAGCGAACCTGTAGCGAATGGACGCGTCCCTGCACGAGAGTGCGGACGCTGTGCTTGCTGCTCGAGGATGCTCGAAGATCGAAAGTCGATGCTCGAACAACATCCCGGACGAAGCACAAGAGGACTCGCCGGGTGACGAGAAATCTTGTTCCCTACGCAGGCGTTAACCTGATCAGGTTCAACGGGATCCGAAATTATTCGATCTCAGCCTCATAGCAAGGCACCCCGACAAGAACCCGGCCAGTCTAGACACAACTACCGGAGAACGCCATCGCCAGGGCAAAAGGCGTGATGAATGGCGCATATACAGGATTGTTGCCGTGCCATCGCGCAACTACACTCGCTACGCCGCGCCTCTTGTGCGCACTCATCCGTGAAATAGGGATCGCCTCATGTTGCGCAAACTCTCACTGGCCCTAGCCGTGTCTTGTGCGTCCAATGGAATGGCCTGGGCTGCCGAAGCGCCCATCACCACCAAAACCGATCTGGTGAGCGTGTATCAGGAAGCGGTGGACAACAACGCCGACCTGGCCGCCGCCCGCGCCCAGTACGGCGCCCAGAAGGAAGTGGTGCCCCAGGCCCGCGCCGGGTTGCTGCCCAACCTCTCGGCCGGTGCCGACCTGAACAACACCCGTACCGAGCTCGACCAGCCTGCGATGACCGCCACCCGTAGTTCTACGGTCTATCAGGCGACGCTGTCCCAACCGATTTTCCGCGCCGACCGCTGGTTCCAGCTCCAGGCGGCAAAGTCCGTTGACGAACAAGCGTCGCTGCAACTGTCGGCCACTGAGCAGAACATGATCCTGCAAAGCGCCGAGAGCTATTTCAACGTGCTGCGCAGCCAGGACAACCTGGCCTCGACCAAGGCCGAGGAAGCCGCGTTCAAGCGCCAGCTCGACCAGTCCAACGAACGTTTCGACGTCGGCCTGTCGGACAAGACCGACGTGTTGCAATCCCAGGCCAGCTACGACACCGCCCGGGCCAACCGGATCCTCGCCCAGCGCCAGGTCGAGGACGCGTTCGAAGCGCTGATCACCCTGACCAACCGCCAGTACAACTCGCTCCAGGGCATCGTCCACACCCTGCCGATCCTGCCGCCGACGCCGAACGATGCCAAGGCCTGGGTCGATACGGCGGCCAAGCAGAACCTGAACCTGCTGGCCAGCAACTACGCCGTCGATGCCGCCGAGGACACCCTGCGCCAACGCAAGGCTGGCCATGCGCCGACCCTCGACGCGATAGCCCAGTACAGAAAAGGCGACAACGACGGCCTCGGTTTCACCAACCCGAGCCCCACCGGCCAGCGTTATGGCGGCGATGCCGAGCAACGCACTATCGGCTTGCAACTGAGCATCCCGATCTACAGCGGCGGGCTGACCAGCTCCCAGGTTCGCGAGTCCTACTCGCAGCTCACCCAGACCGAACAGCAACGCGAAGGCCTGCGCCGGCAGGTGGTGGAAAACGCCCGTAACCTGCACCGCGCGGTCAACACCGACGTGGAGCAGGTCCAGGCCCGACGCCAGTCGATCATCTCCAACCAGAGCGCGGTGGAAGCCACGGAGATCGGCTATCAGGTCGGCACACGCAACATCGTTGATGTGCTCGATGCCCAGCGCCAGCTATATACCTCGGTGCGCAACTACAACAACGCCCGCTACGACTACATCCTCGACAACCTGCGGCTCAAACAGGCCGCCGGCACGTTGAGCCCGGCGGACCTGCAGGACCTGTCACGCTACCTCAAGCCCGACTACAACCCGGACAGAGACTTCCTGCCACCGGACCTGGCCAAGGCGGCAGCGGAGCAATTGCGCTCGCGGCCGGCGCAGTGAACCATCGCCCTCACTAACGGCAGTTCATCTTTTGTGGCGAGGGGATTTATCCCCGCTGGGGTGCGAAGCAGCCCCAAAACCTGACAGCACGTTTTTGGGGGGCTTCGCCCCCAGCGGGGATAAATCCCCTCGCCACAGATAGATCACCCGCCATAGTGAAAGGCATTCAGCCGAGCAACCGCCCCAACCCCTCCAGCAACCGCTGCAACGCGCCCTGATTGCGGCGCATCACCGCAAGCCCCGCCTCGGCCATGCGCTGGGCATCGCGGGGCAGTTCGAACAGGCGCTGTACCGCCAGGGCCAAGCTTTGGGCATCGTCCACTTCCGCCAGGGCACCGGCGGCGCGCAGTTGCGCGGCGATTTCAAGGAAGTTGAACAGGTGCGGTCCACTGAGCACCGGTTTCGCCAGCGCCGCTGGCTCGAGCAGGTTGTGTCCGCCGTTGGGAACCAGGCTGCCACCGACAAAAGCGCTGTCGGCCAAGGCGTAGAGAAACAGCAGTTCGCCCATGGTGTCGCCCAGCAACACTGACGTCTGGGCGGTGACCGGTTGAGCGCTGGAGCGCCGGGCCGTGGCGAAGCCTTGGTTTTCACAGAGCTGATGCACGGCATCAAAACGTTCGGGATGCCGCGGCACCAGGATCAGCAACGCATCGGGATAACTGTCGAGCAGCCGACGGTGGGCGGCGAGCACCACTTCGTCCTCGCCTTCATGGGTACTGGCGGCGATCCACACCGGGCGCTCCGTCGCTTGCCACTGGCGGCGCAAGGCGCTGGCGTCTTCAAGCAGTTGCGGGTCGATGGTCAGGTCGAACTTGATGGAACCGGTGACTTCGACGGTTTCCGCCCGGGCGCCCAACTGGCGAAAACGCTCGGCTTCGGCTTCGGTCTGTACGGCGAACAGGCTCATCTCGGCGAGCATCGGTCGGGTCAACTTGGGAAACCGCGCATATCCCCGTGCCGAACGCTCCGACAGCCGCGCGTTGGCCAGGGCCACGGGAATGCCGCGCTTGGCGCATTGGTGGATGTGGTTGGGCCACAGCTCGGTTTCCATGATGACCGCCAGGGACGGTCGGACCCGGTCGAGAAAACGCTTGGCGGCGCAGGGCAAATCGTACGGCAAGTAGCAATGCTGGATACGCGGCTCGTTGGCGAACATGGCCTGGATCCGCTCCGAACCGGTGGGCGTCATGCAGGTAACCGTGATCGGCAGCTGTGGATAACGTTGCAGCAAGGCACGGATCATCGGCGCGGCGGCAATACTTTCGCCTACCGACACCGCATGGACCCAAATGCCTCCCGGCACCATGGCCGGCAAGCCCCAGGAAAAACGCTCACCGATACGCCGGGCATACGCCGGCGCCTTGCGCGCCCGCAACCACAGCCGAATCGCTACCAGTGGCAGCCCCAGATAAAACAATGCGCTATAGAGAGTTCTGTTCATGGCGGCGGAGTTTATCGGTTTTTCAGCCGATCGCCTGCAACTGCACGGCAAAACGTTCCGCCAGCCAACGGGCGGCTGGGCCCAGGGGTTCGTCGCGGCGCCAGACCAGTTCCACCACCAGGGCCGGAGGGGTCCATTCGCTGCTGAGTTCGATCATGTCGCCCAAGTACGCCGGGTATTGCACCACATGCCGGGGCAGCCAGGCCCAGCCCAGGCCACTCCTCAGCCATTCGGCCAGCACATAGAAACTGTCGGCCCGCCAGACCTGTGGGCTGGCCTGCTCGCTGCCGGGATAGACGCTGGACTGGGTCGCCATCAACAACTGGCGGTGCCGGGCCATTTCCCGGCAGGTCACATAACCATGGTTCGCCAGCGGGTGGCCCCGGCCACACACCGTGACCATCTCGACGCTGCCCAACACCCGGCGCTCCAGCGCCTCGGGGATCTGGTCGTGATAGAACAGCAAACCAAGGTCGGCGCGCCGCTCCACCAGTTTGCGCGCCACATCGCCCTGGGCGGCGCTGGCCAGTTGCACTTCGAGGGTGGGGAATTGCTCGGCCAAGGCCGCCAGGCTGTCGATGACCGGTTGATAGGGCATGGCTTCGTCCTGGGCCAGGCGCAGCGACGCTTCCTGTCCGCGCATCAAGGCCAGGGCCCGACCGTTGAGGCGCTCGCACTGACGCAGCACTTCCCTGGCTTCTTCGAGCAAGGCTTCGCCGGCGTCGGTGAGCCTGGGCTGCCGGCCACTGCTGCGCTCGAACAGACTCACCCCCAAGTCGTCTTCCAGCAAGGCAATCGCACTGCTGATAGCCGACTGCGCCTTGCGTTGGTCACGGGCCACGGCGGAAAACGAACGCTTCTCGGCGACTCCGACAAACAGCCGCAATTGCTCCAGGTTCCACTGAACGTTCATGGCTCAACCTATCTTGATTACAGATAGGTAATGACTTTACCGCATCTGAGCAATCCCTAGAATGGCCCCATCGAAAGATGCAACCGTCGAAGAGGAACTGCCCATGAACGCCTACTACTACCTGGCCATCGCCATTTGCGCCGAAGTCATTGCCACCGTTTCGATGAAAGCGATCAAGGGCTTGAGCACACCCTTGCCCTTGCTGCTGGTCATCGCCGGCTACGGCACTGCGTTCTGGATGCTAACGCTGGTGGTGCGCACGGTACCGGTGGGCGTGGCCTACGCGGTCTGGGCCGGACTGGGGATCGTCATGGTCAGCGTGGCGGCGCTGTTCATCTACGGGCAGAAACTGGACGTGCCGGCGATGCTGGGGATGGCGTTGATTGTGTTGGGGGTGGTGGTGATCCAGCTGTTTTCCAAGACCGCCGGGCACTGAAACACACCAATATTCCAGGATTGGAAACACATTTGTGGCGAGGGGATTTATCCCCGCTGGACTGCGTAGCAGTCCAAAAAACCTGGCAGCAAGGTGTGTCTGGCAGTTTGAATGGGGGTGCTTCGCACCCCAGCGGGGATAAATCCCCTCGCCACAGGTGTGACAGCAAAGGTAGCCAAACCCGACTCATCGAGTCTGTATACTGCGCCCTCGTCTTGAACACTGAGGTCGCTCATGTCATCCGTTATTTCCACCGACATTCTGATTGTCGGCGCCGGAGTCGCCGGCCTCTGGCTGAACGCGCGCTTGCGCCGCCAGGGTTTTTCGACCGTGCTGGTGGAAAGCGCCAGCCTCGGCGGCGGGCAGAGTGTCAAATCCCAGGGCATCATCCATGGCGGCGCCAAGTACGCCTTGCATGGCGCCCTGACCGGTGCCTCGGAAGCCATCGCCGACATGCCGCGCCGCTGGCGCGAAGCCCTGAAGGGTGAAGGTGAACTGGACCTGTCCGGTGTGCGCATGTTGTCCGATGCCCATTACCTCTGGTCCCCCGGCACTCTGGCCGGCAACCTCACCAGTTTCTTTGCCAGCAAGGCCGTGCGCGGGCGAGTCGATCAGGTCAAGGGCGAGCAACTGCCGCCGGCCCTGCAAGACAAACGCTTCAAGGGCAAGGTCTATCGCCTGGCCGAGCTGGTGGTGGACGTCCCCAGCCTGATCGCGCGCCTGGCGGATCTGGCCGGCGACAGCTTGCTGGCCGGGCAGCGCATCGAGCCACTGCGCGAAGCGGGTGAGCTGGTCGGACTGAAGATCGACGACCGCGAGATCCGTGCCCAGCGCATTATCCTCAGCGCTGGCGCGGGCACGGCTGACCTGCTCAAAGCCCTGGGCCTGGACAAACCGGCCATGCAGACTCGGCCGTTGCACATGGTTTTGGCCAAGGGGCCGAGCCTCAAGCCCCTTTATGCCCATTGCCTGGGCGGGGGACCGAAGCCGCGCGTCACCGTGACCACCCACCCGGCCGCCAATGGCCAATGGGTCTGGTACCTCGGGGGTGACCTCGCCGAAGGCGATGCCATCGCCCGCGAGCCCGCCGAGCAGATCGCCGCCGCCCAGAAAGAACTCGGCCAATTGTTGCCATGGATTGACCTGAGCACCGCCCAATGGGCCACGCTGCGGGTTGACCGCGCCGAACCGTTGCAGTCGGGCCTGACCCGCCCGGACAACGCCTTCCTCGCCGAGCAGGATCGCCTGCTGGTGGGTTGGCCGACCAAACTGGCCCTGGCCCCGGACTTCGCCGATCGAGTGGTCAATGCGCTGCAACGCGACGGCATCCAGCCAAGTCACCCGGCCCCACTGCCGGAGCTGCCGAAGCCTCCGATGGGCGTACCCGCCTGGGAGCAACTGCTGCCATGAGCCAAGCGACCCTGCATGACCTCTATCGCCCCCTGGGCCATGACGGCCCGCGGGTCTCCCCCTTGGGCCTGGGCACCGTCAAGCTGGGCCGCGACCAGGGCGTCAAATACCCCAACGGCTTTCGGATTCCCGATGACGACGAAGCGCGCATGTTGCTCAAGCTGGCGCGCGACCTGGGCATCAACCTGATCGACACCGCGCCGGCCTATGGCCGCAGCGAAGAACGCCTCGGCCCGCTACTGCGTGGCCAACGCCAGGATTGGGTGATTGTCAGCAAGGTCGGCGAAGAATTCAGCGATGGCCAGTCACGCCACGACTTCAGTGCCGCCCATACCCGCTTTTCGGTGGAACGCAGCCTCAAGCGCCTGGAAACCGACTATATCGACCTGGTGCTGGTGCATTCCGACGGCAACGACCTGGCGATCCTCAACGACAGCGAGGTCTACCCGACCCTGGCGGCGCTCAAGCGCGAGGGCAAGATCGGCGGCTTCGGTTTTTCCGGCAAGACCGTCGACGGCGGCTTGAAAGCTCTGGAGCAAGGCGATTGTGCGATGGTCACCTACAATCTGAACGAACGAAACGAAAAGGCGGTCATTGACTACGCCAACGAGCACGGCAAAGCGATCCTGGTGAAGAAAGCCCTGGCCAGCGGTCACGTCTGCCTGAGCCCCGGGGTAGACCCGGTTCGTGCCAGCTTCGAACTGTTGTTTGAGCATCCTGGGGTCGCCAGTGCTATTGTCGGCACCATCAATCCGCTGCACCTCGCCCATAACGTCGCGACCGTAGCCAAGGTCCTGCGTAAACACTGACGCCGCCCTACGCGGCCTTAAGGAAGGAGCCGACATGCCGCGTACGCTCATCAGAAAGAATCCAAGCAACTTCAAGACCCTGCCCCTGTTCGTCGAAGCGACACCCGAAGGCCTGACTTACCAGAGCGTCGGGATGCCGCTGAATTTCGCCCAGACCTTGCAGCGCCGCCGACCTGTAGCCGTGGCCGATTCCGAGCGTTTTTCCCTGGAGTTGGCGAACCTGGGCGTCTCGGTGCGCCTGACCCTGCATTGGCAGAACCGCGACTATTGGGTATTGGTGCGCCAGCGCCGGCAGGATCGCGGCGACGTGGTGCTCAAGCTGATTTCCGGCTATGTCCCGGCCCATGAGCTGAACCTGCCGCTGCTCACTGCCATCAGCGAAATTGCCGAGGAATGCCTGCTGGAAACCCCTGAAGGCTGGCTTGGCGGGCGTTTCAACGACACCTGGCTGCCGGCCCCCTACGCCACCGCCCTGCATTACCGCGAAGCCTTGCCGTTTCGGCTGACGCCACTGTCGGGCTCGGCCCGCCCGGTGCGGTGTGCCAACCTGCAACTGATCGAGCGACCCCGGGCCTACGTGCACCTGCCGACAGCATCGCTGCAACTGATCTATGACTTACGCCTGGATGTGCCCAAGGAAGCCAAGTCCTTGAGCCTGTTTCACGTCGATGAGCGTCTGGAGGGCGATCAACTGGTTGCGCGCCTGGACCGCAAGCGGCCCGACCTGTACCTGATGCCGCTGCAGGATGGGCAGCCCTTGCCTGAGCTGTACACCTTGAAAAAGGATCAGTTGTACCCGGCCAGCACCCGGGGGCTGTACCTGGCGGAAAGTTTCGCCCGACAGGACGGCTGGCTGGTGCGCGACGAGCGGATTCGCTGGAAGGACTGGCTGCGCCAGCAAGGGCTGACACCACCGGGCAAGGAGTCGGGCCTGACCCGACTCAAGGGCAAGGCCCGGCAGTTGCTCAAGAAGATCGTGCCACGCAAGGTGGCTCGTTAGTTGGGCCCGCTGCGTGAATACTCCAGAGACAGCATTGTGGCGGGGGGATTTATCCCCTTTGGGCTGCGAAGCAGCCTCAAAACCTGACATCACACTGTTTCAGGCCCTTTGAAGGGGGGGGCGCTTCGCACCCCAGCGGGGATAAATCCCCTCGCCACAAAAGCTCCCCAGCCACCGAAGTCGGCTCGACCGTGGGACAGCTCAGTTATTGCGGATCTTTTCCACAATCGCCGTCGTCGAGCTGTTTTCCACCAGCCCCAACACCTTCACCGTACCCCCGTAGGCCGTGACGATGTCCGCGCCCACGACCTGATCGATGCCGTAGTCACCGCCCTTGACCAGCACATCCGGCTTGACCTGGCGCAACAGGTTTTCCGGCGTGCCCTCGCTGAAGCTGATCACCCAGTCCACCGCACCCAGGCCGGCCAGGACCGCCATGCGCCGGTCGACGCTGTTGATCGGGCGGCCCGGTCCTTTGAGACGGCTTACGGACGCATCGTCGTTGACCGCGACGATCAGTCGATCACCTTGGGCCCTGGCCTGCTCCAGGTAGGTCACGTGGCCGGCGTGCAGGATGTCGAAGCACCCGTTGGTGAAGACGATTCTTTCGTTGTGGGCACGGGCGTCGTCAACGGCCAGCAGCAGTTGTTCCAGGCCCAGCACGCCCCGCTCGGAGCCTTCCTCGCGCTGGATGGCGCGGCGTAGCTCGGGAGCGCTGATGGCCGCCGTGCCGAGCTTGCCGACGACAATGCCCGCCGCCAGGTTCGCCAGGGCGACCGCATGGGGCAATTCCTCGCCGGCGGCGATCGCCGCGGCCAGGGTGGAAATCACGGTATCGCCGGCCCCAGTCACGTCGAACACTTCGCGGGCACGGGCCGGCAGGTGCAACGCGGGGTGATCAGGACGCAGCAGGGTCATGCCATGCTCGCCACGGGTCACCAGCAAGGCGCCGAGGTCGAGGTCTTGCATCAACTGCGCGCCTTTGCTCACCAGGTCGTGCTCATCGACACAACCACCGACGATGGTTTCGAACTCGCTGAGGTTCGGCGTGATCAGGCTCGCGCCACGGTAAATGGAAAAATCCTTGCCCTTGGGGTCGGCCACTACCGGAATACCACGGGCACGGGCGGCCTGGATCAGCACCTGGTGGTTTTTCAACGCGCCTTTGCCGTAGTCCGACAACACCAGGACCTTGATACCTTCGAGCAGGTTGTCGACCTCGGCACCAAGGGCCAGGGGATCAGTGGCGAACGGTTCTTCGAAGTCGATACGCAGCAGTTGCTGGTGACGACTCATGACCCGCAGCTTGACGATGGTCGGCTGGTGCGCGATGCGCTGGAATATCGCCCGCACACCCGCGCCCTTGAGGCTGTTGGTCAGGCTGTCGGCAGCCTCGTCGTCGCCGGTCACCCCCACCAGGGAGGCCGGCGCGCCGAGGGCGGCGATGTTCAGGGCAACGTTGGCGGCACCACCGGGGCGATCCTCGATGTGCTCGACCTTGACCACCGGTACCGGGGCCTCAGGGGAAATCCGTGAGGTACCGCCATGCCAGTAGCGGTCGAGCATGACATCGCCGACCACCAATACAGGGGCTTGATCGAATCGCGGCATGGACAACTTCATGGAGCATCCCACATACAAAATGAACAGGGCCGCGATATTAGCACAGGGTTGGCGAAGGCTTATCCATGGCAACAAGGCGACCCCAGGATGCGTGCTCGATCAAACCTGCAGCAACGCCGATAGCCGGGCACAGGCCTGGGCCAGTTCCACCTCGCTGGTATCGATCGCGCAGTCCGGCGCGAGTGGCGCCTCGTAGGGACTGTCGAGCCCGGTGAAGTTCTTGATCCGCCCGGCACGGGCTTCGCGGTACAACCCCTTGGGGTCACGCTGGGCACAGACGTCGAAAGGCGTACTCACATAGACCTCTACGAAGGTGCCTTGGGCAAACAACTGTCGGGCCGCTTCCCGGTCGGCGCGAAACGGTGAGATGGCCGCAACGATGACGATCAGGCCGGCGTCGACCATCAGGCGTGCCACCTCGGCGATGCGGCGGATATTTTCCTTGCGGGCCTCGGCATCCATGCCCAGGCCCCGGCACAGCCCCTGGCGCAGGTTGTCGCCATCGAGCAGGGCGGTGTGCAAACCCTGCTGGTTGAGTTGCACTTCCAAGGCATTGGCCAGTGTCGACTTGCCCGCCCCCGACAGCCCGGTCAGCCAGATGCAGCGTGGGCGCTGGGCCTTGATGGCGGCCCGATCCTCGGGCGTGAGCGCCTGCGCATAAGGACGAATCTGCACCTGTTGCATCGATACCTTTGACGTTTCATTCATAACCAAGCATCTCGTAGTCACGTTGGTACACCCGCCGCACCAGCCGACGGGTCCGTACCGAGCAAATATCCCGTACCGGCACCACGACGCGCTGACGGGTGCGGTTCACATGGGGCAACGTCGCGGCCAGCCCCAGGTACTCACACACCCGCTGATAGTCCCGCTCCAGGTATTCCTGATAACCGATGAAGTCCATCGCCAGGTGGCCGAGGGAGTCGGTGAGGAAATCTGTTTGCGCAGCGAAATGCAATTGCCGGGTGATGTTCTCCGGATGCAGCCAGCGGACGACAAAATCGTCGAAGTCGCGGTATTGGCCGACCAGTTTCTGAGCCGCATGGTCGCGCGGCCCCAACGTGTTGCCCCGCAGGAAAGCATAGGCCGAATATGCACGCTCCAGCGGATCACGGACAAAGGCAAACTTGAAACTGGCGGCGTACTGCTGCGCAAACTGCTCTTCGTACCAGTACAACGGCAGGTGGCCCGGGCTGTAGCCATCGAAAAGCCCCACGCAAATACTGCTGCCGGCGCATTTTGGCACATGGATGAACAGGCAGCCGCGCTGGGTGAAAGCTTCGGGGAAACGGCAATTGGCCGACATCGATTTGTTCACGACCTGTCGGTCGACAACCGACAGGCGCCCCAACAGAAAGGAGCGCTGCGACTTGGGCAGTAGCTTCCAGAGATAGCGTTGCAGCATTCAAGCACCCGCGCGCGAGGGATGGTCCCTCGATGACTAAGTTGGTCCAGGAAAAGTCCTGTGGCCAGACCTTAGCAGTCGCGAGTCGCGGATTTATTGTGGGTTGGTCAAGGCAGGTAAGGATTTCGATACAAACTTGTGGGAGCGAGCCTGCTCGCGATGGCGTCGGAACATTAGACATCGCCGCCCCGGAGACACCGCTATCGCGAGCAAGCTCGCACATTGGTACTGGCTGCACACAACATTTGTGTCCCACAGTTGATCGAAGCCGGCCGAGAAAAACGGCCGGCTGTCACAGCCTGGAATCCGGACTCAGGCGATATTCTCGGCGGGGGTGTCCAGCCCCATGGCATGAAGACGCGAGTAGTAGCCGTTCTGCGCCAGGAGCTCGCCATGGGTTCCCCGCTCGACGATACGGCCCTGGTCCATCACCAGGATCATGTCGGCTTTTTCGATGGTCGACAGACGATGGGCGATGACCAGGGTCGTACGGCCTTTCATGACCTGGTCCAGCGCGGCCTGGATATGCCGTTCGGATTCGGTGTCCAGCGCCGAGGTGGCCTCGTCGAGGATCAGCAGCGGCGCGTTCTTCAACAACGCCCGGGCAATGGCCAGGCGCTGGCGCTGGCCGCCGGACAGCAACACACCGTTTTCGCCCACCTCCGTGTCCAGGCCATCGGGCAACTGCTCGATGAAGTCCATGGCGTAGGCATCCCGGGCCGCTTTTTCAATGTCGGCCCGGGGCGCACCGGCCAGGTCACCGTAGGCGATATTGTTGGCCACCGTGTCATTGAACAGCGTGACATGCTGGGTCACCTGGGCGACATGACGACGCAGGTTACGCAGGCGGTAGTCTTCGATTTCCACGTCGTCGAGCAGAATCTGGCCGACCTCATGGTGATAGAAGCGCGGGATAAGGCTCGCCAGGGTCGATTTACCGCTACCTGAACGGCCCACCAATGCAATCATCTGCCCGGGTGCCGCCGTGAAGCTGATGTCCTTGAGCACCTCGCGATCAGCGTCGGGGTAGGTAAAGCTCAGGTTGCGCACATCGAGACGACCACTGACCCGCTCCTGCTCGACCGTCCCCCTGTCGACCTCCGGCTCGACATCCAGTTGCTCGAAGATGCTCTCGGCACCGGCCACGCCTTTCTGGATGGTGGAACTGACTTCCGAGAGTTGGCGAATCGGCTTGGGCAGCAGGCCGGCAGCCGTGATGTAGGCCACCAGGTCGCCGGCCGTCGCGTCGCCGCGCAGGAACAGCACCAGGAACATCAAGGCCGCCATGGCGGTGTAGATCACCAACTGCAGCATCGGCGTATAGACCGCGCCGGTTCGCGTCATGCGCAATTGCTTGTCGGTGTTGCCCTGGCTGGCGTTGGTAAAGCGCTGCTCTTCATAGGCCTCACCGCCGAAGCTGCGCACCACGCGGTAGCCCTGGATCGTCTCGGAGGCAACGTGAGTCACGTCGCCCATGGCCACCTGGATCTTTTTGCTCTGCTTGCGGAATTTCTTGCTGGTGCTGCTGACCATGACCGCGATCAGCGGCAGGATCGCCAGCATCACCAGGGTCAGCTTCCAGTTCATCCACACCAGGTAGGCGAAGAGGAACACCACGGAGAGACCTTCGCGGATCACCACCTTGATGGCATCGGTGGCAGCACCGGTGACCATGGTCACGTTGAAGGTGATGCGGGAAATCAGGTGTCCGGAATTGTGGGTGTCGAAATAACGATTGGGCAGCACCAGCAACTTCTTGAACAACTCGACCCGCAGGTCGTGCACCAGCCCCAGGGAAACCTTGGCCAGATAATAGTTGCCCAGGAACGACCCCAGGCCCTGCCAGGCAGCGATCAGCACGATCAGCAGCGGCACCGCCATCAGCAGCTTCAAGTCCTTGAGGTACGGCACGTTGGGAAAGAGCACCGCATCGGGGTTGCTCAAGCCATCGACGAAATATTTGAGAATCCCGGCCAGCATGGGCTGGGTCGAAGCAAATATCACGAAACCCACGATACTCAGCAGGAAAATGCCCGCGTAGGGTTTGACGTATCCCAGCAACCGAAAATAGATCTTCAGGCTGGAATCCTGTTCCGCTTTGGGCGGTGCGTCACTCATCGTCGGGCTCACTGGTTAGGAAGAACGCGGAATTTTATCACAGCCACCGCAATTGGCCCGCGCCCAGGTCAAAACGCTGGTCAGGCCAATCGGCAACCAGGTAATGAACCATTCGGCGCGGGGGGTTCCGGTCAGGCTCGCGGCATCGAACTGCATCGCCAGGAACGAAAACACCCACATACCAAGCACGCCCCGGCCCAGCAGGCTTTCGCGGGCACGCCAGGCTTCGCGCAACACGGCGAACCAGACAATGCACCACAACAGCAATCCCGGCAGCCCGAGCTGAATGGTGACGTGGCTGAACAGATTGTGGGCATGATCGAACGTCAGGCCGTGGCTGGTAATCCTGTAGTCGGCCGCCATGCCAAGACCGCCCCATGGGCGCTCGGCAATCATGTGCAGGCTCGACATGAAAATCTCGGGACGATAGGAAGCCCCGCGCGCCATGACCAGCGGCTCGAGCAGCCAGAAAGTCAGCATCGCCAACACCAGGGCGGTGGCGGCAATAATCCGGGTACGCTGGTCCCGACAGTAGATCGGCATGGCCAGGACGCTGAGCAGCAAGGCCAGTGCGGCGCCGCGACTCTGGCTCGCGACCACGAAGACCGACAACAACCCCAAAGCCACCGCCCAAAGCACTTGCAGCCCTATATGACGCGGGATCCAGTGCAGCATCCAGATAGCCGCCAATCCGATCACGTAACCGCCGAGAATCGGATGGGACAACTCCCCCAGTCCTTCCAGGCGTGCATCCCATTGATTGTGCGCATACCCGTAGAAATGGACGATGGCCATCAAGGCCGTCAGCGCGAGCCCCAGGCCACCCCATTGCATGATACGAATCACACGCTCGGGCTGGCCGTCGGCGAAAATCGGAAAAAACAATAGAAACGCCAGGATGTACAACAGTCGCTTGGCTTCACGGGCAGGCTCTGCCGCCTCGGCCCAGAACAGGGTGACCAACGCCCAGAGCATCAGCGCCAACAGCGTCGTATAGATCAGCCGCTGGGCGCTCCACAACTCTACCAGCCGATGACGGGCTGGCCAGGCGAAGACCATTACCGGCAACCAGAAAAATGCAACCAACCCTTGCTGATAGATTTTGTTGGTCGGCGCAAGGGCTATCGCCAGCAAAAACCATAACAAGCCAAAAGCCATCCAGCCCCGCGCCCAACGTGTTGCCTGCATCTATTGCTCCTAAACGGTATACCTGCCAAACCGGCATGGTGAAAACAACAACTTTTGGGCATCATGGCCCGCCACGGTACCGGTTCTTTCAACAAGGTTTTCCTACGATGCAATCCTCACGGCTTCCCCAAGCCGCTTTGAATCAATTGATTGAAGGCGCCAGCATTCTGGAGGCCGACAGCTACGGCCCAAAAGTCTATCTGTTGCAGGATGGGAATATCCTCAAGCTGTTTCGCCGCAAGCGGCTTTTTTCTTCGGCTCTTCTGAGACCTTATTCAACACGATTCATCAATAATGCGGCCCGCCTGCAGAAGCTCGGCGTACCGACCCTCGAAGTGCTGGCCTTCTACAAACTGCAAAAGCCCGGCGTGACCGCTGTACTGTATAGGCCTCTTCCTGGAAAAACCCTACGTCAATTATCGAATCAGGAAAACTTCAGCTGGCAGCATACCCTTCCTGCGCTGGTCGAGCTGATCCGAAGCCTGCACGCCAGTGGCATTTATTTCCGCTCGCTGCACCTGGGCAATATCGTCGTCACGCCTGAAAACAAACTGGGGTTGATTGATGTGGCCGACATGCGCTTCCTGCGCTCGCCTTTGCCACGCTACCTGGCACGCCGCAACCTGCAGCATTTCGCTCGTTATATTGCCCGGGAGAACCTGAACGGGAGCTTTCCGATGCAGGCATTGGAAAACGCCCTATTGGTTGCCTGATATCAACTGCCGGGCGGTCTGGCTGAAACTCGACCAAGCCTCGTCAGGCGCCAGCGCCTGATACTGGGCAGCAGCGACCGCTCCAGCTGAAACCTCTGCCGTCCGTCCGATCGCCTCGCTCCAGCGCCCTTCGTCGTTGAGTGGAGCGTACCAGCCGGTGTCGCCTAACTGCTCCCGAAAGACCGCAAGCTCGCTGGCCAGCACCGGGACGCCGGCCAGGACAGCTTCCTGGAGAATCAGCCCGAGGCCCTCGTCCAAGGACGGGATCAGCACCCAGTCAAACGCCTTGTAGAGCTTCGCGACATCTTCCAGATGCCCCGCCAGCAAGACCTTGTCGACCAGATCAGGCTGGGCGATCCGCGCTTGTAGCGACTCGCGCCTTGGCCCCTCGCCGACAATCACCAGGCGCCAGTCGGGATGTTTGGCCGCCACCCGGCCAAAAGCCTCCAGCAAACTGGCGAACCCCTTGCTATCCACCAGCCGACCTACGGCGCCAAAGACCCGCGCCTCCGAGCCAGGCAATCCCAACCGGGCGCGCGCCTCTTCGCGCGAGAGCAGTGCAGACTGGAAGACAGCCGGATCGAACGCGCTACGCAGCGAGGTGACCGGAATGCCTAACTCGTCCTGGAGTGACTTCGACAGGGTCTGGGAGACCGCCACCAGGCTCAAGCGTGAAGCCGGGAAACCACGCAACAGCTCGCGGCCCGCAGGATTGAGCCGTGTCGCGCCATGGAAAATCACCACCACGCGGATCTGCGGCAGATCCTTGAGAACCGGCAACAAGGTACGCGCCACGCCGACACCATCGAGCAACACCACACGGGCATCGCTGTCGAGGAATGCCTGGCGGAAACGGCTGTGCATCAAGGGTTTGAGCAAGCGCCACACGTGCCGCCCCTTGAGCCGGGCCGATGTCATATTCCACTCAAGCGCCGCCCCGAGATCAATCTGGCAGGCAGCCGCCGATCCCTGCAAGAGCCATGTCTTGACAGGCATCGCTGGCTCCATCCGCGAGAGAATCTGGTTATGAACCTTGTGTACCGAGGCGAACGGTGAACCGCCCGCCCACATGACATTGATAACGCTCATCAAGCAGCAAACCTTTTATCGCGGACCAGAATTCATGCGTCGTGGCATTCAGTAGTTGATAAGCCAGCCAATGCAGACTCCGAGCAAGAGAACCAAGGACAACTTGACCTGAGCCTTTCGCTGGCGCTCCACGGGTACTTCCACATGAACCCCGAATCCGGTGTGCAAAACAGCATCCCCTTCGAGCGCGACCGCCGTCAAGTTCAGTTGGGCATAGCGAAGCGACAAGGCTTTTTCACCGCCGAAACCGGCGAAGGGGGCGCAAAGCCGATACTCCTTCAACCGACGCAGGCCAGGGTTGAGCGAGAAGCTCTGCCATTCGGGCTTGTCTGAAATCAACGGGTAGCAAGGCACCCCGCCGATGACTTCACGCTTGCCCAGATGAATGTAAGGACTGTGCACGCGCAAGTCGTAGGCATAGTTGCGCAACCACACCTGAAGAACATCCGGTCGTTGCTCCAGGATCGTGCGCGAATCTTCCACGAAGGCCGGGCGATAGAACGCCCAGTCATCCTCACAGTGAAAGATGTAAGGCGTCTTGACGTGCCCGTACGCCAGGTCGATCGAAGCCAGTTGCCCCAGCTTCGGTCGATTGACGAAAGCCGTCGTGCGGTCCTTCCAGTGCGCGGGAATGATGGCATGTACGCCCTCGTCGCCGGCATCTTCGGTAATGAAGACCTCACGAATCGGCGCGGTATTGAAACGGTCGAAGCTCTCCAGGGTCTGCTTGAGCAGATCGAGCCGGCCGCAACTGGTTACCACCAGGGTAATGTCACTATCGTCGGAAAACTGCACTGAAATACCATTTGGTCAATCGCCATCTGAATGCCGATGGCTCAACGATTCCTGTCAAACGCCCAGCTTCAGACGCAATCTCTCCAGCAGATTCAACGAGGCACGAGGCCGCAGCGGCGGCTCCAGTGCTTCAACGATTTTCTGCCCGATGCGCGCGAAGCTGAACTGTTCAAGCGCCAGCTTCTGGCCGTTGTGCGCCACACTGCGCGCCAGCTCGGGGTCGGCGCGCAGCCGGGAAAGTTTTTCCTGGAGCTGTGGGATGTCACGGTACAACACCACGTTGTGCATGTCCTGCAACCCCAGCGCCCGCGCCTCCTCGACGCCCTGATCGAACGCCAGCAGCACACAACCGCAGGCCATGGCTTCGAAATTCTTGATCATGAATTCGCCCATGCCTACGTCGGCACTGACGAAAAAGCGGATACGGTTGAGGGTCTCGCAATATTCCTCGCCGGATTTGGTCCGGGTCACGACCAGCGGCTCAACCCGGCCCAACTCATCCAGCAGCGCCTTGCGACCGCTGTAGGCGACACTGTTGGTGCTGCCGACGAAGGCCAACTCGATATCCCGTTCACGGCCCCGATCCTGCAACAACGACTGATCGTAGCCCTTGGGCACGAAAACCGCATCGAAACCTTCGCCGCGCAGACGTTCAGTCACCATGAAGCCAGAACTGATCACCCGTACCCACGGCAAGCGACGGTAATGTGCACTGAACTTGCCGGTGTATTTGCACGGGATGTAATTCTGGTAGGCGTCGTGCTCGAGGATCACCAGGTTGGGGATCGTGCGGATGAAGCCGGCCTGGCGGATCTCCTGCTTGAAACGCAGGAAAAACACGATCCGGTCATAACGCGATACGTCCACGTGGCGACGGAAATATCCCCGCAGGTTGCGTTGTTCCTTGCTGTCGAGCCAGCGCAAGTCGCACTCGCAATGAGCGGCCACACCTTCGTAGAGTCGGTCCAGGATGGCCCGCTGTTCTTTCTGCACCAGAAACAGAACTTTCATCGTTTTCCTTGCGGCACCGAACGACTTGATAAATAACCGGAAGCTGATTTGCGCCGCAGCGCAAAGACGCCCCGCCTTGGGCCGTTACAACCGCCAGAACAGTTCATGGCGACGCACAGCCTTGCGAAAAAATTCGTTCTCGCCATACGCCGAGCCAGTACGTCCGGCCAGCAGGCGCTGGATGCCACGGCGCAGGCGACGCTTGAACGGCGCGCGCGGTTGCAGGTCATGCATCATGCCCAGCGCCATGGCCTTGTCGCGCTGCCCAGGCAAGGCCAGCGGCAGGCTGACAGGCTGCATCGGCAGGGCCGGCTCGAAACACGGCGGCAACGCAATGCCTGTGCCCGCATCCCCCATGGGCCAGCGATCATTGTCATGCAGATGATTGGCGTAGCCCAACAGCGTGGTCGGTTGCCACTCCAGGCCTTCGAGGGCTTGCAGGACGGCACGATGGGCGCAGAGATGATCGGGGTGCGGATCGAGGGTCGGATGCGGCAAGACAATGACTTCGGGACGCGCCTTGAGCAGCAGTTCGCGCAGGTCTGCCAGCAAGTTGTTCCAGGTCGGCGCGCCGTCGGCATCGCCCGGCAAGGTGAACGGGTTCAACTGGCGGAACAGGCGGGTATCGCTCAAGTCAGCCTCGCGAGAACCTTGTGGCTGGCTCGGCGAGGCTTGCATGGCCGCCAGTTGCAGGCAGAAATACCCCAACTGCACACAATGCGCTTCAGGCACCCCGGCCCAACGCGGGACGGCAATGCTGTCCCAGGCTCGCAAACGGCCCTTGAGCCGCGCGGCTTCGACGCGGTTCAGGCCCATTTGTTGATAATGCTCGGCTTCGATTTCACCAGCGGTCAACGTCACGATCCAGGCTTCATCGGCCTGGCTGTACAAACCATAGGCAGCCAGTTCCGCATCATCGGCGTGCGGGGCGATAACCATCACTCGCTGGCGCTGGACTTCTGGTGGCGTGAAAGACCACAGCGTCGGCTCGCCCAGCAAACGGCAATGGCGCCCGCGCAGGCGCAGCTCGCCCCGGGACAACGCCGGACCCTGCTCGCTGAGGTTGAGATAGCGCAGGCCGTTGACCCCACGTTCGAAAGTTTGCAGGTCCCTTTCGCCGCCCGACAATTCAACGAGCGGGTCGATGAAGCGTCCCAGCCAGGTGCTCTTGATCCGCAGCGCGAGGATCAGCGTCGCGCCATCGTCCAGAATCACGCCTTCATCCAACCGTAGCCGCCCGGCATTCAAATGCACCTTGGGTTGCTGGGTGAACGGCGGGAAGCTGTATTGGTAATCGTCCCGGGGCGAATAGAACAAGTGATCGGCGAACCACGCCTCGTGGGCGATCCAACCCAGCACCGCCAGTACCAGGGGCAGCCACCAGGCCACCGCGACACCCAGCGACACCAACACCACCAGGGCGAGTAACAACCCCACGCGCTTGTTGCGACGGTGGCGCCTGAGCAACTGTTGCTTGCGACTCATGGGTGGGTTCATACGGTAAACACCGGCACAGGGTTGCACCAACGGTCCTTGTATTCCCGGTCCGCCCGGCCGAATGAAAAACGCAACGGCTTGCCGGCGGCACGGGCATGTTCCCAGGCGCTTTGGGTGTTGAGGAAGCTCAACACGCTGCCGGGGCTGAATTCGCGAGTCTGCGGGTCGACGCCACCGTTGATGTACTCGACGCTGATCCACTCGGGCGCCTCGACGCGATACACCAATTGAATGGCAATCGGCGCATCGTTGAGAAAGATCACCGAGCCGATCAACCATTCGCGCAGCAACTCGATCACCTCGCCCATGCGCTCGGCACCGGTGGCCGCAAAGCCCCAGCGACGCAAGAACAGGTCACAGTAGATCGAGGCCAGCTCGGCGCTGGAAAACTCGCTGACCGGCCGCACCACCCCGCCCGCCTCCTCCAGCAAACGCAGTTCACGGCGCTGGTTGTAGCGAAACTTCTTGGACAGTTCTTCCGGCGTGCGGGCCATGGCCAGTTGTTCCTGCTGCAACTTCAAGCCGCTGAAGCGTCCCTCATTGAGGGCCGACAGGTAACGTCCACGATGCCGCAACGGTGCTTGTGCATCGGGCGCCGCCGGCAGGATCAGCTCGGCATTGCCCAGATCGAACAGGCCCTTCTTGCCGCTACGCTTGAGCACGTCCTTGGACAGCGCCAGGTCGCGGCCCCAGGTCGGTATGGCGGCCTTGAGCTCGCCATCCTGCTCGAACGCCAGATAACGCACGGGAATCCCGGCCAGGGCCGCCAGCCGCTCGACCACCAAAGGATGGGTCGCCACACTGCCGCCAAAACGCTGCCAGGCCTGGGCATAAATCGACGCATCGACAGCGGTCCAGCCGCGCTCGCGCCAGCCTTGGAATCGGTTGAACATCAGGCCCTCGGCGCCAGTTCGGTGACTTGTGGCAAACGCCAGAATGCCTCGCGTACGGCGCGATCCGAGAAGCGCTCGCGCAAGCGGTCGAGCATCAGCTCGGCGCATTGGCGACGCTGCAGATCGTCCATGGCCGCCAGGTGTTGCAGCCCTTGGGCCATGTGTTCGGCGTCGCCCAGCGGAAACAGGATCCCTACGTCCTCGACCACTTCCTTGGCGCCACCGCAGGCCGTGGCCAGCAACGGCACGCCGGCGGCCATGGCTTCGAGCAGCACCATGCCGAACGGTTCATGGTCGGAACTCAGGGCGAACACATCAAAAGCGCGGAAATAACGACGCGCCTCGGGCACCTGGCCGAGCAACAGCACGCGGTCGGCAATGCCCAGCTCCAGCGCCAGCGCCCGAAGCGCTTGCTCCAGGCGGCCCTTGCCAAGAATCGCCAGTTGGCTGTTGGCCGGCAGGTATGCCAGCGCCGCGGCAAAACCGCGCAACAACGTGGCTTGATCCTTGTCCGGGTGCAGGCGACCGACATTACCGACAATCCAGGCATGCGCGTCCAACCCCAGGGTATGCCGCGCCTCCTCCCGAGAGAGCAGGCTGGCCTGCGTGGCCTCAAGGTCGATACGGTTGTAGAGGGTCTGGATCCGCGTAGCCGGCCATTTCGGCAGGCAGCGGCGCATGTCATCACGCACCGCATCGGACACTCCGAGCAGGCTCAGGCGCTTGCGAAACACATGGGCGAACAGCCGGCGGGTACGCCGCTGGTAGTCACCAAAGGCATGGTGCACGCCGATCACCGGCAGGCGCGTGCCCAGCAGGGCGATGTAGATCGGCTTGAAGCGATGGGCAATGCAGAAACTGAAATTGCGTGAGGCGGCGATCTTGCGCAGATCGCTGATGGCGCCCAGCTTCAGGCCACGAATGGCACTGGAGCTGTACTCCATGAACAGCACCTCGTCCGAGGCACAGCCGGCGGCGACTTCAGCATCGGCCGCCCCGGTGAGGAACACCGTGGTCACGCGATAGCCAGTGCCCGCGAACAGGCTGGCGTACTGACGGGCGCAGTCGAGGAACGGCCCGTCATAACCGTGGCAGAACTGCAGCACATGTCGCTCAGCCGAGCGTGTCATAAGCGTCCACGCCGTCTTTGACCACCAGGATGTCTTCCATGATCAGGT
Organism: Pseudomonas sp. DF11; assembly: GCF_058148565.1. Lineage (NCBI taxonomy): Bacteria > Pseudomonadati > Pseudomonadota > Gammaproteobacteria > Pseudomonadales > Pseudomonadaceae > Pseudomonas > Pseudomonas sp. DF11. The sequence goes on along the minus strand of NZ_JBYVYN010000004.1, from coordinate 367,640 downwards.
ACTGCAGGTCGGAGCCATAGAACATATTCAGCGCGTCGGTCGGCGAGCAGATCATCGGTTCGCCACGACGGTTGAGCGAAGTGTTCAGCGACACGCCGTTGCCGGTCAGGACTTCCAGGGCCTTCATCATGTCGTAGTAGCGCGGGTTGTATTCGCGCTTGAGCACCTGGGCCCGGGACGTGCCGTCTTCATGGACGACTTCCGGCACGCGGGTCTTCCACTCTTCAGCCACTTCGAAGGTGAAGGTCATGAACGGCGCCGGGTGGTCGACCTTGATCATCTGCGGCGCGACGGTGTCGAGCATCGACGGGCAGAAAGGCCTCCAGCGCTCGCGGAACTTGATCTGTTCGTTGATGCGATCGGCCACGCCGCTGGCGCTTGGGCAGCCAATGATCGAGCGACCGCCCAGGGCTCGCGGGCCGAACTCCATGCGCCCCTGGAACCAGGCCACCGGATTGCCGTCGACCATGATCTTGGCGATGCGCTCGGGGGTGTTGTCGATCTTGCGCCAGGCAGGCTTGCTCGGATGACGGGCGCACGCAGCGATCACGTCTTCGTTGCTGTAGGCCGGGCCGAGGTAGACATGCTCCATCTTCTCTACCGGCACACCACGGGCGTGGGACACATAAGCTGCCGCACCCACCGCGGTACCGGCGTCACCGGAAGCCGGTTGCACGAACAGTTCCTTGACGTCGTCACGGGCGATGATCTTCTGGTTCAGCTTGACGTTCAACGCGCAGCCGCCGGCGAAAGCCAGCTTGCCGGTTTCCTTGAGTACGTCGCCCAGGTAGTGATCGATCATTTGCAGCGCGAGCTTCTCGAACAGCGCCTGCATGCTGGCCGCGTAGTGAATGTACGGCTCGTCGGCGATGTCGCCTTCGCGTTTCGGGCCGAGCCACTCGATCAGCTTCGGCGAGAAGTAGAAGCCCTTGCCCTTCTCCTTATAGCGACGCAGGCCGATCACGTTGGCGTAGTCGGTGTTGATCACCAGCTCGCCGTTTTCGAACGAGGCCAGGCGCGAGAAATCGTACTTGCTGGCATCGCCGTAAGGCGCCATGCCCATGACCTTGAATTCACCGTCGAGCATTTCAAAACCGAGAAACTCGGTGATCGCGCCGTACAGGCCACCCAGGGAGTCCGGGTCGAAGAATTCCTTTATCTTGTGGATCTTGCCGTTTTCGCCGTAGCCAAAGAAGGTCGTGGCGTATTCGCCCTTGCCATCGATGCCCAGGATCGCGGTTTTTTCCTGGAAGCCCGAGCAGTGGTAGGCGCTGGAGGCGTGGGCCAGGTGGTGCTCGACCGGCTCGATCTTGATTTTTTTCGGATCGAAGCCCAGTTGCTCCAGGCACCAGACGATCTTGCGGCGATAGCGCTTGTAGCGACGGTTACCCATCAGGATCGCGTCGAGGGCGCGGTCCGGGGCGTACCAGTAACGCTTGGCGTAATGCCAGCGAGCCTCGCCGAACAGGCTGATCGGGGCGAAGGGAATCGCCACCACGTCAACGTCGGACGGCTTGATGCCAGCCTGCTCCAGGCAGAACTTCGCCGACTCGTAGGGCATGCGGTTCTTTGCATGTTTATCGCGTACGAAGCGTTCTTCCTCGGCCGCCGCGATCAGCTTGCCGTCAATGTACAGCGCTGCGGAAGGATCATGGCTAAGGGCGCCGGACAGGCCAAGAATCGTCAATGCCACAGGGGTCTAGCCTCTTATGTCTGCATACGGGCGACAAGCGCCGCGAAAATTGATGTGCCGCGCGCCAAGGGTGCGGGGCAGCTAAAGGGCGGGATTATAGCTTAAAAGCGGCCTTAAGCCTCTAGCGGTGAGTGGGGAGTCACCGACTGCATGTCCATTGACAGCTAATGGCAGCCAACATAGACTTCGCGCAAATGGACTGGGGGATCCTGGTCGGCGTCTAAGCCTCGGTGAGTTTCACCGGGGCTTTTCGCTTTCTGGAAGGGGGAATATTTTCAATCCCCAGTTTTCAAAACCCTCCCCGACCTTGTCACGCCCGCCGCTGCAATAGAATTTGCGCTTGAGCACATCAAAAGCCCGGTTTTCCTGCCCGGCTCGCAGGACACTCATGCCAATAGGTCTCGCAACGAGATCTGCCAACTGCAAGCCGGTAGAGTTAACTTGCTTAGTCGCGAAGACAATATCAAACGGAAGTTGAATCCCCATACGATTAGCACCGTCACACATACGACGAAACTCCAGCTCAAGCTCGTTATCTTCTTTTTTCCCTCTCCGCTCGACAACCACATGAGTCAACGCATCATGCTGGAACTTCTCCTTCAGAAACTCGTAAAGTGTTTCCAGACAGAAGCCTAAAGCAACGTGATAAGGATTATCCGCACCGCCTTGTCTATCACGTAGTCTCGCCTTATCTATAACGCAACTGATCAGAATAAAATTGCTCGCCTCGATGATGCTGGTCAGCTCATCCAAAAAGGCATGTTTGTGCTGCCTGGATACAAACAGGCTGGAAAAAGCACCTTTCTCTTTACGGATTTCCAGCTCATGCAGCCCAATTAGATCATGCCCCATATGATTGAACTTGAACTTCTGCAACGCGGGGATGACCTTCTCGCAGTAATGACGCTTATGAAAAACGCAAAAAGCCAGTACAAACATCGGATAGTTGGGATCCAGCGTCAGCATTCCATGATCGCCACTCTCATCCACATACACGATGAAATCACTGAATTTCCCACCCGGGATGACAGGCTTATCCTCGCTACCGTTTTTTTCCGCCTCAACTTCAAAAAGTGAAAACTGCTGCGCAGGCACTGGATGATCTGGCATAGCGTCACGATTCCTTATCAAGGCGTACTGAACACATAAAAACCAGAACACCTACATTTTGATCCGCTAAATGATATATCGCGTGAATTCAAACTGATGCCCCGACGTCTCTGGGCAACCGCTGGTCAATCACCCGATACAACGCACTCCCCTGCGGCCAATTGCGCATGAACCGCGCGCGATCCCGGGCGTAGGCCTGGGCGAAGCTGGCCTGGGTGCGGTGTTGGCACATGGAGTCGAGGTCGATCAGTGCCCATCGATCCTCCTGCCAGAACAGGTTGTGCCCCTTGAAGTCGCCGTGGCTGATGCGCTCGCGGATCAGGTCGGCGAATAGCCGGTCCAGGGCCAGCAATTCAGGCTCGGGCGCGTCACCGCTTTCCACATAGGGGGCGAAGCGTTCGATGATGTCGGGGCCCGACAAATACTCGGTCACCAGGTAAGCACCGCGGCGCAGCCACAGGAAACGCTTTTCCAGCAACGCCAGCGGCTTGGGCGTGGCAATGCCGAGGAAAGCCAGGCGATGGCCTTCGCGCCAGGAATGCCAGGCGCGGCTCGGGCGCCAGAAGCGCTTGAGCCAGTGGGCGAAGTTCTTGATGTTGTAGCGCTTGATCACCAAGGTACGACCGTTCGCCTCGACTTTACCGACGCTGGCCGCGCCGCCGGTCTTGTACAGATGGCCCTGGTCGAGCAACGCATCGGCCCGCTCCAGCACCGGCGTCATCGCCGCTTCTTCATCACGACGAATCGCCCGCAGGCCGAACGCCCCGCGCTGCACACTGAACAGGCTGCACTCACGCCCGACCTTTGCCAGGAAGTCCCTGAGACGCCAGGCTTGCACCTTGTCGATCTGCTTTTGCAACGCTTCCATGGGCAGCGCGTGTTCGGCGTTGCCCAGCAGGTAATACACCAGCAGCTCTTCATTGAACGGCTGGAGGGCCTTGGGAAGCTGGGCGAAAAATACCCCCAGGTTCTCCAGGACCTTCTGCCGCGACAACGGTTGCCCCGGGGTTTCAGCACGGATGCCAGCGCCGTCGATCAAATAGAGCTTGCCGTCGTGGCGCAGCAGATTGTCCAGGTGCAGATCTTCCTGCCACAGGCCTTTGCCGTGCAGTTGTGCGATGGCGCCGAGGGCTTCGGCCAGCACCGCCGTCTGCTCATCGGCCAGCAACGGCAGGTGTTCGACCTGTTTCCAGGCATCGCCCAGGCTCTCGGCGTCTTCGAGCAATTCGAACAACAACCAGCCGCCTTCACCCTCCTTCAGGCCATCGGCGAGCAATGACGGCGTGGTCAACCCTTGCTCGGCCAGCAAGCGCACGCCTTGCAGTTCCCGCTGGAAATGCCGGGCAGCCTTGCTGCCCACCAGTAATTTGGCCAGCACCGGCCGGCCACGCCAGACGCCCGCGCCGACGTAACGCTGCCCTGGCAATACCCGCAACAGCGAAAGCAGCTGCAATTGAGCCGGGCCAGCGGCGTCGGCCAATTCCAGGCTCAGTGGCAGGCTGGGGCTGCGGCCGGCGTTCTTCAATTCGGACAGATGCATCAACGGGCTTCCTTGTGGCTGCGCCGGGCGGTCAGGCGGGTCATCCAGCTGTCGACCAGCCCGCTGTCGAGCGGCTGGCCCAGGTAGGTAGACAGCAATTGGCGCACATCGGCATCGCTCCAGATTGCCGCGCGACGCAACAAGGGCTCCAGGTCCTTGACCCGATCCCTTTGGCCGAACAGCAACGGCCGGGTCTTTTCCAGGTCGATCAATTGCGCCTGGTAACCGCTGGCGGTGGCTTGCAGGAAGATGTGTTTCGGATAAAAGCAGCCGTGCACCTGATGCATGCCGTGCAGGCGCCGCGCCAACTGACCGCAGGCGTCGAGGATGGTGGTGCGCTGCGCCGCCGTCAGGCTCGACCAACGCTGCACCAGTGAATCCAGGTCATCCCAGCCGTCCAGGGCACGGGTCAGCAGGATCGCCCGTACCTCGCCGTTCACCTTGCGCTGGCCATAGAACACCGCTTGCAGGGCCGGTATCCCCAACCGGCGATAACGGCTGATGTTGCGAAACTCCCGGGAAAAACTCGGCTCGCCAAACGGGTGAGACCAGGTTCGGGTCAGGTAATTGCTCTGGCGCTTGAGGTAATACCCCCGCCCTTCCAGCTCCAGCCGGAACACGCTGCTCCAGCCGTCGCCCGAGGTATTGGGTTCGTCCACCGCGTCCAGTTGCCGCGCCCACAGGGCCTCGAAGCTGTCCAGGCCATGACGCTGCAACAACGCCCGGTCTTCAGCAGCCAGAAAATCAGTCATTCACGCCCCTCGAAAAATCTCACCACGTGACGGATGCGTTTCTTGTCGCACGCATCGAGCCGGTCGCGCTGACGGTATTGCAGATAAAAACGCAGGCGCTGCGTGGCCGACAAATGGTATTTGGCCACTTTATCCAGGCACGCCAAATCCTTGGTGATACGGTACTTGAGCCAGAAACCGCGCCAGAAGTCGCCGTTTGGACAGTCGATCAGAAACAGCCGCGAGTGATCGTCGATCAACAGGTTGCGCCACTTCAGATCGTTATGGGTGAAGCGATGGTCGTGCATGGTCCGCGTGTAGCCGGCCAGTTGCCGGCTCACGCCATCGACCCAGGCGCGATCCGCCAGGCGCGGGTCGTGCCGCTCGGCCAGGGCCGAGAGGTCTTCGGTATGCGGTAGTTCGCGGGTGATCAGCGCGCCACGGGCATAGGTCGCGCCGTTTCGCTCCAAGCCCCAGCCCACGACTTCGGCGGTGGGGATGCCCCATTTGGCGAAGCGCTTGAGGTTCTGCCACTCGGACTTGACCCGCGGCTTGCCCAGGTAGCGGCGCAAACCCTTGCCGGCGCCGACGTAGCGCTTGACGTAATAGTTCACGCCGCTGCGCTGCACCCGGATCACCTCTGACAACGGATCACGGGTCAAGCGCTCCCCTTGCAGGGCAAACACCGCGTCGAGACTACCAAAATCCTGCGCCAACTCGAGGTATTCCGGTTCCAGATTCCAACCCGACATCAGAGCGCGTCCCCGTACCGCTGCTTGCGGGCATACAGCTTGTTGGCCTTGCCTTCGAGCCACGCCAGCAACGCAGCCTCTTCGGCGAGGATCCGCCGCAGCGGCTGCTGGAAATAGCCCTTGAGGAAACGCAGCTTGTCGCGGCGGGTCAGGCCGATGTCCAGTGCCGAGAAATACAGCGCCGCCAGGTCCTTGTTGCGCCAGCGGGTGGTGATGGCGGGCCGGGTCTGGGCGCGGTGCAGGTCGATCACCGAGAGTTTGAAGTCCCCAGGCGTCACCGGCTTGTCGGTGTGCAGCAGGAAGTGGCAGATGTAGCAGTCGCGATGATTGACCCCGGCGCGGTGCATCATGCCGGTCATGCGCGCTACTTCGGCGATCAGGGCACGCTTGAGTGCCGGTTGCGGGGGCTGCTTGACCCAGTCGATGCTGAAATCTTCGAGGCTGACGGTCGGCGCCAGCTCCTCGGTGACGATGAAAGAGTGCTGGTCTGCCGGGTTGCGACCCTTCTCGCCGTAGGCGACAGCCGTCATGGTCGGTACGCCGACTTCCTGCAAACGCTGGATCGCCTTCCATTCCTGACCTGCGCCGAGTACCGGCAGCTTGGCGGTAAACAGGTTCTTGAAGATCTCGCCCCAACCGATGCCGCGGTGGATCTTCACGAAAAAGCCACGACCGTCCACCTCCGTGCGCAAGGTGCGCCGGGCTTCCAGTTCGCGATAGACCTCGCCCTTGAGCGCCTCGACTTCGGCGAACGCATCGCGCCCGGCCCAAAGGCTCTTGAACGGTTCGGCCAGCATCAACTTCATTGCGCGTGCTCCGCCAATATCACATCGGCCGCGTGCTGCGGCATGCTGTAGAGGTCAGCCGTCTCGGCGAAGGCCAGACCGTTGCGGCTCCAGGCCGCCCGGGCATCGGCGTCGCTCAACATTCGGCCCAGGTATTCGGTGAGCTGAGCTTGTTCGAACGGCTCGTCGAGCACCAGGCCACTGTCGGCCTCGGCGATGTAATGGGCGTACCCACACACCGCGCTGACCAGCACCGGCAACCCGGCCACCAGCGCTTCGAGCAGCACGGTGCCAGTGTTCTCGTTGTACGCCGGATGGATCAACAGGTCGGCGCCCAGCAGGAAACGCGGGATATCGCTGCGGCCCTTGAGGAACCGCACGTTGTCACCGAGCCCCAGCGCGGCGCTCTGCAGTTGGAATACCTTGGGGTCGTCTTGGCCGATTACAAACAGCCGGGTGCGTTTTCGCAATTCGGCCGGCAGCGCGGCCAGGGCCTTGAGGCTGCGATCCACGCCCTTGGTCTTGAACCCGGAGCCGATCTGCACCAGCAGCAGATCATCCTCGGCCAGCTCGAATTCGGCACGGAACGCGGCGCGGATCTCGTCGGCATCGGCGGGCCGACGGCGATCCTGGGCGATGCCCGGCGGCAGCAGGTGAAAGCGCTCCAGCGGCGTGCCGTAATGCTTGATGAACAGTGGCTGCTGGACTTCGGAGATCATCAGCACGTCAGTCTTGGCGTCCTTGGCGAACACCGCCCGCTCGTACTCGGCGAAATGCCGGTAGCGGCCCCAGCGCCGGTACAGCGAATTGCGCAGGTTCTGCGCCTTGTCTTCGAAGCAGCCGTCGGCGGCGTAGTACACGTCCAGGCCAGGCATTTTGTTGAAGCCGATCAAACGGTCCACCGGGCGCTTGGCCAGGTCGGCCTCCATCCACGCGCTGAGTTTCTCGTTGCGGCGATGATTGAACAGCGCCTTGACCGGCGCCACCAGCACCTCGAAGCCGGGCGGCACGTCACCCTCCCAGATCAGCGTGTAGACGCGGATCTGGTGACCCCGTCGCTGGCATTCCAGGGCGATGCGCATGAAGTCACGCTGCAGGCCGCCGAAGGGGAAGTACTTGTAAAGGACAAAAGCCAATTGCATCAGCGCGGCTCCTCAGCCAATAACGTGCTCAGGTGGCTGGCAACACGCTCGGGGTTCAGACGCGTGAAGCACAGGGGCTGCTCGCGTTTCAGGTCAAACCGCCGGGCATCTTCGGCGGTCGGCGGGTAAGTGCATTGTTTCTGCATGCACGGCGCGCAGGGGAAATCACTGGCGAGGTGAATCTGGCCCTTGCCGTAGGCGCCGGTCAGCACCGGATTGGTCGGACCGAGCAGCGAAATGGTCGGCACATCCAGGGCTGCCGCCAGATGACCGAGACCGGTGTCCACGGCCACGCAGGCCTGCGCGCCGGCAAGCACCTTGCCCATCCCGCCCAGGTTCAGTTTCGGCAGAACCAAGGCGTTGCGCAGCCCGCTGGCGATGCGTTCGGCCCGGGCCTTCTCGGCCGGGTTGCCCCACGGCAGTTTTACCACGACGCCGAACTGCCCCATGCGCTCGGTGAGCTGGCGCCAATAAAGTTCGGGCCAATGCTTGGACTCCCAGGTCGTGCCGTGCAGGAACACCACGTAGGGGTAGGGGCGTGGCAATTCCACCAATCGGTCGATGTCGAGGCCATAACTGCCCTGGGTTTGCGGCAAGTCATAGCCCAGCGCCAGAGCGAACAACTGGCGCACGCGCTCGACCGCATGTTGACCACGGGCCACCGCCAGGCGCCGGGAATAAAAGCGCGCCGCCAGGGGTTCGCGGGCCGAGTGCTTATCCAGGCCGGCGATCGGGGCCTTGACGTAGCGAGTCAGCCAGGCGCTTTTCAGCAGGCCTTGGGCGTCGATCACCAGGTCATACTTTTCGGCCCGCACGCCCTGCTTGAAGCGTCGCCATTCGCCGCTCTTGATGGTTTGCCAGAGGTTCTTGCGCCAGCGTCGGATCGCCACCGGAATGACCTTGTCCACGGCCGGGTGCCAAGTGGGGATTTCGGCGAAGCCTTCTTCCACCACCCAATCGAACTTGATGCCAGGAATCGCCCGCGCCGCGTCGGTCAGCGCCGGCAGGGTGTGGACCACATCCCCCAGCGAAGAGGTCTTGATCAGCAATACCCGCAAGTTACCGGACCTCCACGGGTGTGCCCTGCAAACGCTCCAGGGCCTCGTTCACCGACGTTGGCATAAGCTGGCGCAGGCAATTGTAATGACCGAAGCGGCAGGTGCGGTCGAAGCACGGGCTGCACTCGATGCCCAGGCGCACGACTTCGACCTTGTCGGCCAACGGTGGCGTGAAGCCTGGCGAAGTAGAGCCGTAGACCGCCACCAATGGCCGGTTCAGGGCGGCGGCCACGTGCATCAGGCCGGAGTCGTTGGACACCACCGAATCGGCGCAGGACAGCAGGTCGATGGCCTCGGCCAGGGAGGTGTCGCCGCTGAGGTTCACCGATTCTTCCCGAAGCCCCGGGATCAAGCGCGAGCGGATGTCCTCGCCCACCGGATGATCTTTTTTCGAGCCGAACAGCCAGACTTGCCAGCCTTCGCGAATCTTCGCCTCGGCAACCTGGGCGTAGTGCTCAGCCGGCCAGCGCTTGGACTCACCGAACTCGGCACCCGGACAGAGAGCCAGCACCGGACGATCCAGGCTCAGGCCGAACTTGGCCAGCGCCGCTTCACGGGTCACCGGGTCGATCGCAAGGCTCGGCCGCGGATAGGGTTTGGGCAACTCGGCCCCAGGCTCATAGGCCAGGGCCATGAAGCGCTCGATCATCAGCGGATAACGTTCTTTATCCAGTGTGCGCACGTCGTTGAGCAGGCCGTAGCGAAACTCGCCACGCCAGCCGGTGCGTTTGGGGATACGGGCGAAGAACGGCACCAGTGCCGATTTCAACGAATTGGGCAACAGGATCGCCTGGTCGTACTGGCCGGTCAGGGATTTGCCGATACGCCGACGGGTCGCCAGTTCCAACACGCCATGGCCGAGCGGGAAGCTCAAGGCCTTGCGCACCTCGGGCATGCGCTCAAGGATCGGCCGGCTCCACTCGGGGGCCAGGACGTCGATTTCGCACTGCGGATGACGCTGTTTCAGGCACTGGAACAGTGTCTGCGCCATCACCATGTCACCGACCCAACTGGGCCCAACGATCAGAATATTCATGTGCTTTCCAAAAACGATACAGGGAGGCCTACGCCTCCCCGCCTCGAGAATCACTGTGGCTTAGGTCGTTGCCTGTTGCCTTCAATCTACAACAACACACCACCCATCAACCGTGGGAGCGAGCCTGCTCGCGATGAGGCCGGTACATTCAACATCAATGTCGCCTGACACTCCGCTATCGCGAGCAGGCTCGCTCCCACAAGGGGCCTTCATCTGCTTCAAGTACGGTGCCGCACCACAAATCCATTGTGGGAGCGAGCTTGCTCGCGATGGGGCTATCACATCCAGCATCAATGTCGCCTGACACTCCGCCTTCGCGAGCAAGCCCGCTCCCACATTCGAATCTTCAGCTCAGGCCCAGCTCCCGCCAGATTCGCATCACCTGCCGGCGCTCATCCACGAACTGGTCGCCTGCAATCACCCCGGCTTCCTTCTGCAAAGCCTGGCGGTGCGCGGCGGAGCGGTAGGCTTTATAGGCCTCGCGCAACAGGGTGGCGTCTTCTACCGCCATCAACCCGGCCTCCTGCAACCCGTCCAGGATGCGGATGTTATCGGTGTAGCGCACCAGCGAAGGGTGTTCCTCGGACCACGCCAGGGCCGCGTATTGCACCATAAATTCAATATCGACGATACCTCCGGCATCCTGCTTGAGGTCGAAGGGCGCCGCGGCCTCGAAGGCATTCGGCGCGGTCCCGGCGGCGGTGGCCTTGCTACCAAGGTTGTCCCGCATCTTGGCGCGCATTTCGCTGACTTCCTGGCGCAGCATCGGCAAGTCACGCTTGCGTCCCAGCACCTGGGCGCGAACCTTCTCGAACGCCTGGCCGACATCCTGGCTCCCCACCAACACTCGGGCTCGCACCAGCGCCTGATGCTCCCAGGTCCAGGCTTCGTTCTCCTGATAACGGGCAAACGCCCCGAGGGAACTGACCAACAAGCCAGACGCCCCGGACGGCCGTAGGCGCATGTCCACTTCATACAGCTGCCCGGAGTTGGTCTGGGCGGTCAGCAGGTGGATGATCCGCTGGCCGAGCCGGGTGAAGAACTGCGCACCGTCGATGGGTTTCGGGCCATCGGTTTCCGCCTGTGGGTCGCCATCGTGGATGAACACCAGGTCCAGGTCGGAACCATGCCCCAGTTCCAGGCCGCCGACTTTCCCATAACCGACAATAATGAAGCCGGGATCGCACAGGCTGCCGTTGGTGCGCAACGGCACGCCATGCTTGGCCACCGTCTGGCGCCAGGCCAGCGCCAGCACTTGTTCGAGGATCGCCTCGGCCAGCCAGGTCAGGTAATCGCTGACTTTCATCAGCGGCAGGCTGCCGGCGATTTCCGAAGCAGCTACCCGCAGGCGATGCGCCAGCTTGAAATGCCGCAGCGCCTCCATTTGTTGTTCCAGATCATCCTCGGGGATGCGCGTCAGGCGCTCACGCAACTCCGCCGCCAACTCCGGCGCCAGGGGCGGCTTGAACAGGCGGCCCTCATTGAGCAACTCATCGAGCAACAATGGGAAACGGGTGATTTGCTCCGCAATCCACGGGCTCGCCGCGCACAACGTCAGCAAGCGCCGCAGGGCTCCGGGGTTTTCCGTCAGCAACACCAGATAGGCCGAACGGCGGGCGACAGCTTCTACTAATGGCAGCACCCGCTCCAGCACCAGGTCCGGATCGGCATGCTCCACGGCCTGGGCCAGCAGGCGTGGAATGAAGGCATCCAGACGCTCACGCCCCAGGCGCTGCATGGCCCGCAGTTGCGGGCTGCCGCGCAGGGCAGCCAGTGCCTTGAGGGCTTTGGGTGCATCGGCGAAGCCGCCTTCCTGCAACTGACGACACGCCGCCTCTTCATCCTGGCTGTCTTCCCACAATGGCAACCACTCGCCACCCACCACCACTTCGCTTTGCCCGCCCTCCTCTTCATCCGGGTCGGCGATGACCTGGCCGAAATGCCAGGCCACACGTCCGCGCCAGTACATCAATTGCTCGTGAAAGGCTGGCCAGTCGGCAAAACCCAGCATGAATGCAATGCGCGCCTGATCCTGCGGGCTGTCCGGCAACATCTGGGTCTGGCGGTCGGCGATGGCCTGGATCGCATGCTCGGTATAACGCAGGAACTCATATCCCTGACGCAACTCGTCGACCACCTTGGCCGGCAGATAGCCCTGGCCTTCCAGGGTGCCCAGCACTTTGAGCAACGGCCGCTGCTGCAAACTCAAGTCGCGACCACCGTGAATCAGCTGGAACGCCTGGGCAATGAACTCCACCTCACGAATGCCGCCCGAGCCCAGCTTGATGTTGTCGGCCATGCCCTTGCGCCGCACTTCCTGCTGGATCAGTTGCTTCATGGTGCGCAGCGCTTCGATGGCGGAAAAATCCAGGTAACGGCGATAGACGAACGGACGCAACATGTCGAGCAATTGCGTACCGGCCACCTGATCGCCCGCCACCACCCGCGCCTTGATCATGGCGTAGCGTTCCCAGTCGCGGCCCTGGTCCTGGTAATACTGCTCCAGGGCATTGAAGCTCAGTACCAGCGCGCCGGCCGAGCCGTAGGGGCGCAGGCGCATGTCGACGCGAAAGACGAAACCGTCGACGGTCATCGGGTCCAGGGCCTTGATCAGGCGCTGGCCAATGCGGATGAAAAACTCCTGGTTATCCAGCGGTCGCTTGACGCCAACGGTTTCGCCGCCCTCGGGGTAGGCGAAAATAAGGTCGATGTCCGACGACAGGTTCAGCTCCACGGCGCCAAGCTTGCCCATGCCCAGGATGACCATCTGCTGCGGCTGGCCGCTGCGTCGTCCGGTGGGTATGCCGAATTGCTGGCTGAGGCGCTGGTACAACCATTGATAGGCTTGGTCGATGCAGGCGTCGGCCATGTCCGAGAGGTCGCGACAGGTCTGGACCAGGTCGGCCTGGCGGGTCAGGTCGCGCCAGATGATCCGCACCTGCTGGCGGGTGCGCTGGCGGCGCAGGACGCGACCCAGCTCGTCTTCGGTTTCGGCGGCCTGCACGGCGGCAGCGATCTGCGCGCACATTTCACCGGGAGCCAGGCTGCGGTCCAGTTCGCCGCTGCGCACCAGCTCCAGCAGCATCGCCGGGTCACGGACACTCTGCTCGATGACAAAGTCGCTGGCGGCGGCAACACGGTCGAACGCCTCCCAACGTTGCGGGGTCCAGGCCGACAGCCCGTGATCGTCGTCGAGGGAGGCGACCGCCGCACGGAACGACTGCTTCGCCCGACTGACCAATGACTGGAGAATGGCCGGTACTTCGGCAAGCGAGGGCAGGCTCATGGTCTATCCTTGATCGGCGCGGGAGAGGCTGGATGTAGTGTTTTTTCAGAAGACACTACCTGATCGACTGTCGAACAAAGATGATAAATAGCTGAAAATCTGATTTTATTGGCAGCCGGCATCAAGTTTTTACCTGTTCGAGTTGGCTAAAGACCAACAGTAACGATTATTCTCACAACGAAACGAGGGGCCATAAGCCGCTCATGTGTAGTTTTACTACTCGTCTATACATTCGAAAGGCTGAAACGGCCAACGATTTGTAGTAAAACTACACGCCGCCGAAACAACCTTCGGCAATCCAAGAATTTATATCGTCTGCCCACAAGGCCAGTCGCAAACTCAGGCAACCGATTCTGGTAGCCTTTCCGCCCTGGAGCAAGCCATGCAAGACCTCGATCCCGTCGAAACCCAGGAATGGCTGGACGCCCTGGAATCGGTTCTCGACAAAGAAGGCGAAGACCGTGCTCATTATCTGATGACCCGTATGGGCGAACTCGCGACCCGCAGCGGCTCGCAACTGCCCTACGCCATCACCACGCCGTACCGCAACACGATCCCCGTAACCCACGAAGCACGCATGCCTGGCGACCTGTTCATGGAACGCCGCATTCGCTCGCTGGTACGTTGGAACGCGTTGGCCATGGTCATGCGTACCAACCTGAAAGATTCTGACCTGGGCGGTCACATCTCCAGCTTCGCCTCCAGCGCGACGCTGTATGACATCGGCTTTAACTACTTCTTCCAGGCCCCGACCGACGAACACGGCGGCGACCTGATCTACTTCCAGGGTCACGCATCGCCAGGCGTCTACGCCCGTGCGTTCATGGAAGGTCGCATCTCCGAAGACCAGATGAACAACTTCCGCCAGGAAGTGGACGGCAACGGCCTGTCCTCGTACCCGCACCCTTGGCTGATGCCAGACTTCTGGCAGTTCCCGACCGTATCCATGGGCCTGGGCCCGATCCAGGCGATCTACCAGGCGCGCTTCATGAAGTACCTGGAAGCCCGTGGCTTCATCCAGCCAGGCAAGCAGAAAGTCTGGTGCTTCATGGGTGATGGCGAGTGCGACGAGCCGGAATCCCTGGGCGCGATCTCCCTGGCCGGCCGCGAGAAGCTGGACAACCTGATCTTCGTCATCAACTGCAACCTGCAGCGCCTCGACGGCCCGGTTCGCGGCAACGGCAAGATCATCCAGGAACTCGAAGGCGTGTTCCGTGGCGCCCAATGGAACGTCAACAAAGTCATCTGGGGCCGTTTCTGGGACCCACTGCTGGCCAAGGACGTCGACGGCATCCTGCAACGCCGCATGGACGAAGTCATCGACGGCGAGTACCAGAACTACAAGGCCAAGGACGGCGCGTTCGTCCGCGAGCACTTCTTCAACACGCCTGAACTCAAGGCAATGGTTGCCGACTTGTCCGACGACGAGATCTGGAAACTCAACCGCGGCGGCCACGACCCGTACAAGGTCTACGCGGCGTACCACCAGGCGGTCAACCACAAAGAACAGCCGACCGTCATCCTGGCCAAGACCATCAAGGGTTATGGCACCGGTGCCGGCGAAGCGAAGAACACCGCGCACAACACCAAGAAGGTCGATGTCGACAGCCTGAAGTTGTTCCGCGACCGCTTCGACATTCCGGTCAAGGACAGCGAGCTGGAAAACCTGCCGTTCTTCAAGCCCGAAGAAGGCAGCGCCGAAGCCCGTTACCTGGCCGAGCGCCGTGCCGCGCTGGGTGGTTTCGTACCACAGCGCCGCGCCAAGAGCTTCAGCGTCCCGACCCCGCCACTGGAAACCCTCAAGGCAATCCTGGACGGCTCGGGCGACCGTGAAATCTCCACCACCATGGCCTTCGTGCGAATCCTCGCGCAACTGGTCAAGGACAAGGAAATCGGCCAGCGCATCGTCCCGATCATCCCGGATGAAGCCCGTACCTTCGGTATGGAAGGCATGTTCCGTCAGTTGGGCATCTACTCCTCCGTCGGCCAGCTCTACGAGCCAGTCGATAAAGACCAGGTGATGTTCTACCGCGAAGACAAGAAGGGCCAGATCCTCGAAGAAGGCATCAACGAAGCGGGTGCCATGAGCTCCTTCATTGCCGCCGGTACTTCGTACTCCAGCCACAACCAGCCGATGCTGCCGTTCTACATCTTCTACTCGATGTTCGGCTTCCAGCGCATCGGCGACCTGGCCTGGGCGGCCGGCGACAGCCGTACCCGTGGCTTCCTGATCGGCGGTACCGCCGGCCGGACCACCCTCAACGGCGAAGGCCTGCAGCACGAAGACGGCCACAGCCACATGCTGGCCGGGACCATCCCGAACTGCCGCACCTATGATCCGACCTATGGCTACGAGCTGGCGGTGATCATCCAGGACGGCATGAAGAAGATGACCGAAGAGCAACAGGACGTCTTCTACTACATCACCGTGATGAACGAGTCCTACCAGCAGCCAGCCATGCCGGCCGGTGTCGAGGCAGGTATCGTCAAGGGTATGTACCTGCTCGAGGAAGACACCCGCGAAGCGGCGCACCACGTCCAGCTGATGGGCTCCGGCACCATCCTGCGCGAAGTGCGTGAAGCAGCGAAGATCCTGCGTGAAGAGTTCAACGTCGGCGCCGACGTGTGGAGCGTTACCAGCTTCAACGAACTGCGTCGCGACGGCCTGGCTGTAGAGCGCAGCAACCGCCTGCACCCTGGCCAGAAGCCTAAGCTGAGCTATGTCGAAGAATGCCTGAACGGCCGTAAAGGTCCGGTCATCGCCTCTACCGACTACATGAAGCTGTTCGCCGAGCAGATCCGCCAGTGGGTTCCTTCCAAGGAATTCAAGGTGCTGGGCACCGACGGTTTCGGCCGTAGCGACAGCCGCAAGAAGCTGCGTCACTTCTTCGAAGTCGACCGTAAGTTCGTTGTGTTGGCAGCCCTGGAAGCCCTGGCTGACCGTGGCGATATCGAACCGAAAGTGGTGGCCGAGGCCATCGTCAAGTTCGGCATCGATCCGGAAAAACGCAACCCACTGGACTGCTGAGGAGAATTTTCGTGAGCGAACTCATTCGCGTACCTGACATCGGCAGCGGTGAAGGTGAAGTAATTGAACTGTTTGTGAAGGTCGGCGACCGTATCGAAGCCGACCAGAGCATCCTGACACTTGAATCGGACAAGGCCAGCATGGAAGTGCCTGCGCCGAAGGCCGGTGTGATCAAGAGCCTGAAAGTGAAGCTGGGCGATCGCCTGAAAGAAGGCGACGAGTTGCTGGAGCTGGAAGTCGAGGGCGCCGCTGCGGCGCCTGAAGCGGCCGCCCCCGCCACTGCCCCGACCGCGGCTGAAAAGCCTGCCGCCGCACCGGCTGCCGAAGCGGCTCCCGCTCCAGCGGCTGCGCCTGCCGCTGCCACGGTCCAGGACATCCATGTCCCGGACATCGGCTCGTCGGGCAAGGCCAAGATCATCGAAGTACTGGTCAAGGCTGGCGACACCGTCGAAGCCGACCAGTCGCTGATCACCCTGGAATCCGACAAGGCCAGCATGGAAATCCCATCGCCGGCCGCCGGTGTGGTGGAAAGCGTCGAGATCAAGCTGGACGACGAAGTCGGCACGGGTGACCTGATCCTGAAGCTGAAAGTCGCGGGCGCCTCGGCACCTGCCGCGCCAGCCCCGGCCGCGGCGCCTGCCGCCAAGGCTGAAGCAGCTCCAGCGCCAGCCGCCGCTCCTGCGGCCAAGGCCGAAGCGGCTCCTGCGCCTGTTGCCGCCGCGCCTGCGCCAAGCGGTGCCAAGGTGCATGCCGGTCCTGCGGTGCGTCAGTTGGCTCGTGAATTCGGCGTCGAGCTGTCTGCCGTTGGCCCGAGCGGTCCACACGGTCGCGTGCTGAAGGAAGATGTGCAGGCCTACGTCAAGGCCATGATGCAGAAGGCCAAGAACGCACCGGCCGAAGGCGCCACTGGCGGCGCGGGCATTCCGCCGATCCCGGCGGTGGACTTCAGCCGCTTCGGCGAAACCGAAGAAGTGGCCATGACTCGCCTGATGCAGATCGGCGCGTCGAGCCTGCACCGCAGCTGGCTGAACATTCCCCACGTGACTCAGTTCGACCAGGCCGACATCACCGAGTTGGAAGCCTTCCGCGTCGCCCAGAAAGCCGTGGCGGAAAAGGCCGGCGTCAAGCTGACCGTGCTGCCACTGTTGCTCAAGGCCTGTGCGCACCTGCTCAAGGAACTGCCGGATTTCAACAGCTCCCTGGCACCAAGCGGCAAAGCAGTGATCCGCAAGAAATACGTACACATCGGCTTTGCCGTCGACACCCCGGAAGGCCTGCTGGTACCGGTCATCCGCAACGTCGACCAGAAGAGCCTGCTGCAACTGGCTGGCGAAGCCGCTGCCCTGGCCGAAAAGGCCCGGAACAAGAAGCTCACCGCCGACGACATGCAGGGCGCCTGCTTCACCATCTCCAGCCTCGGCCACATTGGCGGCACCGGCTTCACGCCGATCGTCAATGCGCCGGAAGTGGCGATCCTGGGTGTTTCCAAGGCCACCATCCAGCCTGTCTGGGACGGTAAAGCCTTCCAGCCGAAGCTGATGCTGCCACTGTCGCTGTCCTACGATCACCGTGTGATCAACGGCGCCGCCGCCGCACGCTTCACCAAGCGTCTGAGCGACCTGCTGGGCGACATCCGTACCATCCTGCTGTAACACCGGGCGGCCCTCCCTTTGCGGAGGGCCATCCGGACCGCTGTTTTCCGAGCGCCACGCTCGTACCTCAACCCCGCCCGTTTGGCGGGGCTTTTTTTGCCTGCCATTCAAGCCAGTCAGTAGGCCGGGCGCTTCTGTGGGAGCGAGCCTGCTCGCGATAGCGGTATGCCAGACATCCCAGCACTTTTCCTACCCCGCAAGTTTTAAATGACTACGCCCCCTATTAGTCATTACCCACAACCTGCGCCCCCTTCCCTCGCGATATTTATGGCGCGCCGCGCTTTAGCATCGAACCGCCAAGGCAACTTGATGCTTGCCCCACCGATTAAAACTTCGAATGGATTCGAATATGTTCAAACCTACCGTCGGCCCCATCGTCGGCCACACAACAACGGATCACGCCCGGATATTCCTGCGAGGCGATCGCGACAACAACCTGGTATTCGCCGGAATTCGCCACAGGCGCCAAGGTGATGCCCGCTGGTCGAAAGGGCATTTCGTCCAACTGCAGGCCTACCGCGACATGTCCGATGTCATCGTGTTGAAAGGCCTGCAACCCGACACCGCCTACGAATACCAGGCCGGCTGGTTCAGCCCCCTGAGCCCCACCCATACAGTGGAAACCGTCCAGGAACTGCCGCTGCAATGGCCCCGCATCACCTACTGCTTCCGAACGCCGGCCAGCAGAACCAACGCGCCGCGCGCTTACATCGTGGGCTCTTGTCGCTACTTGCGAATCGCCGCTGGCACCCCGTTGCTACCCGGGCTTGGGGACCGCACCTTTGCCGGCATCAATCGCATCGTGGCGCAGGCCAACCCACCGATCAGCGCAGTGTTAATGACCGGCGACCAGGTTTATCTCGATGACCTCAACATCATCGGCCCGGACCGAATCTATAAGAACATTCTCTTCAGATACCGCACAGTATTTACCCAGCCGCACATCAGGAAGCTAATGTCTGGCATCCCTACCTACATGATCCTCGACGACCATGAAATCGAAGACAACTGGCCCGCCAGGAAGACCGTCAACGACGACGTTCTGTACGCAAATGCCATGGGCGCTTATGGGCTTTATCAGGCCAGTCATGGGCCCGCCCATGAACTGTCGAGCGACGGAACATTGAACAAGTCGTTAATGCACTACTGGTACACCCTCACCCACGGCGATATCGCATGGTTCGTCACCGACAGCCGGACGCAACGCAATCTGTCGGCGGATAACCGGCGCATCCTCGACGAGGAACAGGAACAGTCTTTGCTCCAATGGCTCATCAACAGCCCCGCCCGGGTCAAACTTATCGTGACCAGCGTCATGTTCTTCCCTGACAGCAAGCACAATGACGGCGATGCCTGGCAGGCCTTTCCGGAACAACGCCTGCGCCTGCTGGAAACCATTCGCCGCCATCGGATCAAAAACGTGGTTTTCGTCTCGGGCGATGTCCACGGCTCCATGACCAGCCGCCTGCGTCACAGCGAGGATCCTGATTTCGAGGTCAACACTGTGGTTTCCTCACCTTTCTACAACAGCAAATTGCTGCCTTTTGCTAAAGCCTCGGATTTTATTTTCCACAGGCCCATGGCCCGCACCAAAAGCGGTCAGTACCGCTATGAACTGACCAGCGAAGTGGTGAGCCAAGACAACTTCGCCCGCCTGCATGTCACGGCGCAGAGCCTTCAAGTCACCTTCCACGATCGGGATGGCAACCCTTTGCAGAGCGTCGATATCCCACTGCAATGACAGGCACTGGTACCTTCCATGTCCTCTGATCGGTCGGCGACTGGAGAAATCCCCTCGTCGGCCGATAAAAGGTTTATAGCACTTGGCCTTCATCTCTCTTGTCAGCCAGTGCCGCAATGATGCAACCTTGCGCCAATCCGTAATAACGAGGGCGTCAGCCCGGCGCGATCAGCATTTTCGAAGCGAGTTTCCCCATGAAAAGCCAACCCGATGCCGCCAGCCGTATGGCGGCCGAGGTAGTGACGCAGTTACCGGTGCCCTCGCGGCTCGGTATGCTGCGTTTCGAACGGCTGAATGAAGCAAGCTGGGCGCTGTTGTTCCTCGACCCCAACTGCGAGCGATACTTCGGCCTGCCGGCGGTAGAGCTGTGCTCGCTGGTCAGTGCGCCCTATGCCAGCCTGATGGAACCCGAAGCGCGCTATCAGTTGCATGACACCATCCAGCAGCAACTGGCCCAGGCCTCGCATTACCAGATCCGCTACACGCTACACACCGCCAAAGGCCCGATGAACGTGCTGGAAACCGGTGAAGCCTATAAGCAACATAATCGTCATCTGCTGCGCGGTTTCCTGCTGGCGGTGGACAATTTGCTGCAAGGCGAACCCTCCGTGCCGGCCCTGGACCTGGAAACCCAGAATTCACGCCTGCAGATCGCCCTGGAACTGAACCAGCGCGCCCAGCAGGAACAGCTCCAGCATCTGGACCGGGTACGTGCTCAACAAGACCTGATCCTGCTGCTGACCCGCCAACGCTACAGTGCCAACAACTCCCTGCTCGAAGCGGCCGAACTCATTACCCGCAGCGCCTGCGACATCTACCAGATCGACTGCGCCAGTATCTGGAACCTCGACGACGGCAAATTGGTGCCGATCTCTGCCTACAACCGCGCTTCCCAGGAGTACTTCCTGCCGGCGGTGATCGACGCCAACGACTTTCCCGACTACATGGAAGCGTTGCAGACCTGCCGCGCCATCGACGCTCACAATGCGATGCGTGACCCGCGCACCCGGGAAATGGCCGAGAGCCTGCGCGCCCGTGACGTCAATGCCATTCTCGACGCCAGCATTCGTATCGACGGCCAGGTGGTCGGCGTACTGTGCCTGGAACAGGTCGGCGTCACCCGGGCCTGGCAATCGGACGAAATCGCCTTCGCCGGCGAACTGGCCGACCAGTTCGCCCAGGTCATCAACAACCACAATCGACGAACCGCGACCAGCGCCCTGCATTTGTTCCAGCGCGCCGTGGAACAGAGCGCCAATGCGTTCCTGCTGGTCAATTGCGACGGTGTGGTGGAGTACGTCAACCCAAGCTTCACCGCGATCACCCAATACACCACCGAGGAAGTCCACGGCCAACGCCTTTCGGAACTGCCGGCCCTGGAGAACCTCAGCGAACTGCTGTTCGACGCGCCATCGGCGCTGGCCCAGAGCAACAGTTGGCAGGGCGAATTCAAGAGCCGGCGCAAGAACCTGGAACCCTACTGGGGGCAGTTGTCGATTTCCAAGGTCTATGGCGATAACCGCGAACTGACCCACTACATCGGCATCTACGAAGACATCACCCAGACCAAACTGGCCCAGCAGCGCATCGAGCGCCTGGCCTACACCGACAACCTGACCAACCTGGGCAACCGTCCGGCGTTCATCCGCAACCTCGATGAGCGCTTCGCCCGGGACAGTGATTCACCCATCAGCCTGCTGCTGGTGGACATCGACAACTTCAAGCGCATCAACGACAGCCTCGGCCACCAGACCGGTGACAAACTGCTGATCAGCCTGGCTCGGCGCCTGCGCAACAGCCTGAGCCCCAGCGGCAGCCTGGCGCGATTCGCCAGTAACGAATTCGCGGTCCTGCTGGACGACACTGACCTAGAAGCCGGGCAGCAGATCGCCAGCCAATTGCTGATGACCCTCGACAAACCCATGTTCGTCGACAACCAACTGATCAGCGTGACCGGCTCCGTGGGCCTGGCCTGCGCTCCGCTGCACGGCCGCGACCCACAGACTCTGATGCGCAACGCCGGCCTTGCCCTGCACAAGGCCAAGGCCAACGGCAAACATCAGGTCCAGGTGTTCACCGAAGCACTGAATGCCGAGGCCAGCTACAAGCTGTTCGTGGAAAACAACCTGCGCCGCGCCTTGACGCAGAACGAACTGGACGTGTTCTACCAACCCAAGTTGTGCCTGCGCAGCGGCCGTCTGCTGGGCATGGAGGCGTTGCTGCGCTGGAACCATCCGGAAAAGGGCATGATCCGCCCGGACCAGTTCATCAGCGTGGCCGAAGAAACCGGGCTGATCATCCCTATCGGTAAATGGATCGCCCGCCAGGCCTGCCGCATGAGCAAGCAATTGACCGCCGCCGGCCTGGGCAACCTGCAAGTGGCGATCAACCTGTCACCCAAGCAGTTCTCCGACCCGGACCTGGTCGCCTCCATCGCCAGTATCCTCAAGGAGGAACAACTGCCGGCCCGGCTTCTGGAACTGGAACTGACCGAAGGCCTGTTGCTGGAAGCCACCGAAGACACCCACTTGCAGCTCGACCAGCTCAAGCGTCTGGGGCTGACCCTGGCCATGGACGACTTCGGCACCGGCTACTCGTCCCTGAGCTACCTGAAGAAATTCCCGATCGACATCATCAAGATCGATCGCAGCTTCATCCATGAGATCCCGGACAACCAGGACGATATGGAAATCACCTCGGCGGTGATCGCCATGGCCCACAACCTGAAACTCAAGGTCGTGGCCGAAGGCATCGAAACCGCCCAGCAACTGGCGTTTCTAAGGCGTCATCGCTGCGACGTCGGCCAGGGCTATCTGTTCGACCGCCCGATTCCCGGCGCCGAGCTGATCGAAAAGCTCAAGCGCTACCCCCGCGGGCCGCTCGTCTGACGGCTTTCGCTACCCCTACGTCCATCCCTTCGCCAACACTGTGCCTTTCTTAACTAACCGGCATTGGGCACACTGACGGCCTATTTCGCTCAACCCAATCTGACTGAGAGGACTGATGATGGTCTTGCGCTCGGAAATCCTGGTGAACAAAAACGTGCTCCCTACTCAAGAACAAGCCCTGCCTGGCCGTGAAACCCCGATGACCGTGCCGGAAAAACACTTCGTACTCGACGCGCCGCTATTGGGCCCGTTTGCCGTGGACGTGGATTTCGCGATCTTCGGCCTGGGCTGTTTCTGGGGCGCGGAACGCAAATTCTGGCAGCGCGAAGGCGTGGTCAGCACAGCGGTGGGTTACGCCGGCGGCTTCACGCCAAACCCGACGTATGAAGAAGTCTGTTCGGGCCTTACCGGCCACAGCGAGGTGGTACTGGTGGTCTACGAGCCGGCAAAAGTCAGCTACGACCAGCTTCTGAAAATGTTCTGGGAACTGCACAACCCGACCCAGGGCATGCGCCAGGGCAATGACATTGGCACCCAGTACCGCTCGGTGATCTATGCCACCAACCCGGCCCAACTGGCGGCGGCCAGACACAGCAAGCAAGTATTCCAGGCCGAGTTGACCAAGGCAGGCAAAGGCACCATCACGACCGAAATCGAAGAAGCACCGACGTTCTACTTCGCCGAGGCCTACCACCAGCAGTACCTGGCGAAGAACCCGGAAGGCTATTGCGGGATTGGCGGTACCGGCGTGACGTGCCCGATCTGACCCCTCTGTCCTGAAAAAAGCTTCGCGAGCAGGCTCGCTCCCACAGGTCTGACGGCATGCACGAATGCTGCATGCCCCCCGGGCCAATGTGGGAGCGAGCCTGCTCGCGATGGCGGCCTTCCAGACGCCATCGCTGCATCAGCTTTCAGCGATCAACCAATCCATCTGCCACCCACCCTGGGTCTGCCCCAGTTTTTTCGACAGCCACGGCAGCAGTTCACGCAGCTCCTCTTCCAGCCCCCATGGCGGATTGGCAATCGCCAGGCCGGAGCCGTTCAGGCTGTTGGGCGTCGCCAGTGGGTGCACCAGCAGCTCCACGCGTAACAGCTTGGGTGCCCCCGTGCCGGCCAGGTCCTGGTAGAAGCGGCGCAACATCCGCTGGTCCTTCACCGGGTACCAGATGGCAGCCACTGTCTGGCGCATCCGGCCAATGGCCTCCTTGAGCGAAGCGGCGCAGCGCTGCATTTCGTCAAGCTGCTCGAAGGGCGGATCGATCAGCATCAGGGCTCGCTTCTCCGCCACCGGCAGCAGCGCCCGCGACACATGCCAACCTTCACCCAGGTGCACCGCTACGCGCCGGTCACCTTTCATGTTGTCCTTGAGCAACACACCGTCTTCAGGGTGTTTCTCATTGAGCAGCACACGGTCCTGCGACCGGGTCAGGCGCCGCGCCAGTTCCGGCGAGCCCGGGTAGTAGCGCAACTGCCCGTCCGGGTTCATCTCGTGCAGCACCCTCATGTAATCGGCGGTCAGCGGCGGCAGATCGCTCTCGCCCCACAACCGCGCGATGCCTTCCAGGTACTCACCGGTACGGTTGGCCTGGTCACCCTGCAAGTCGTACAACCCGATGCCCGCATGGGTATCGAGGTAGGCGAAGGGTTGCTCCTTGCGCGACATCAAGGCGATGAGGCGGGTCAAGGTCAGGTGTTTGAACACATCGGCGTGATTGCCGGCGTGGAAGGCGTGGCGATAATTCATGGCGGCTCCTGCGAAGGGCGACGAGTTTACCTCGAAGCGCATCGGACGTCAGGCGTTCGCAGCCCGGCGGACAGGCCACAATCAACCCAGCTCTCGCGTCAGATACGCCAGCAATGGCGCCTTTGATGCCTCAACCGGCTCCGATCGCTCAAGAAAGTGGGCAATCTTGCAGCGCAGGACGCTGTCGTCGACCCGCTCGAACAAATACGGATGCTCTTCGCCCAGCCAAGTGAGCAAGTTATCCAACAGACAGTCCGTCGGAACCTCGGCCATTGCCTCCAACAGCGCGACGGGTACTTGCCACCACGGAAAAGCCCGGGCCGCCCGCTGGGCATTCCCCACGATCTCAAGGGATTGCCCGTTGATCAGGCAGCGCGTGATGACCGGCAAGAGTTGCCCGGCCTCCACCTCCGTCGATTGCAGGATCGGCCGCATAAAGCGCCCATCCCAAAACCGCAGGAAGACCGGCTTGCCACCCGGCAACAACACTTGCGTGAGCCCCCGCAAATGTTCGGCAAGGGTCTGCTGACTCACACACGAAACCGCCAGCCAGCCCCAATCGAGCGAGTCGGTGGCGGCTATCCAATCAAGAAATCCGCTGTCCACGCTGACAAGCCCCACATAGGGCATGACCGATTCCCACTCGGCGTATGGCGTGTCGGTCCAGATCGGGCTCGCCTCCGAGCTCATCGAGCGCTTCCAGGCCGACAATACTCCGGCGCTACTGGCATTGCTGAATATGACGAAAAGTTGCTCGCAAGCCTGCAAGGGATACGCCTCAAGCCAGGCGCGGGGAGATTGAGCGCTGTTCATGGTCGCTCCTGGATATCGACAGGTTTGCGAAAGACCGATGGCGCTACGCAGACGCCGCTTCTGCAACGTTCACACTCCTCGCAGAACGGCGCCGAGCCCTGGAAACTGAGGATTTGCGCGAGGGAAAGCGCAGGCGCCGCAGCGACCCGCTTCTCGGCACTGCCTGGAACGCCGGATGCCGCGCTCATGACCGCCATCGGCGCCCCGCCGACCTCGATCGGCACGCTGCTGGAGATCCCTCCGGCCCCGATGTTGATCCAATGGCCGCCAGCCTGGAGAGTCACACTGGCACCCGCCTCCAATACCACGTGTTGGCCGGCGCTGACATGGAACTGCTGGCTGGCACTCAGCACCTGGCTGCCGACACGAATATGCCGCTCGCCACTCACCAGCAGATGATCATCCTGCCGGACTTCAGCCCGGCGCCGACCATGGGTAAGGCGCTGCTCATCGGCCTTGAGCTCGTGTCGCGCCGTACCGGTGACGACAATGCTGCGCTCATGATCGACCTGCACCCGCTGGTCGTGCAGCACATGCTGGGTCCAGTTTCGCTGGGCCCTCAGGTAGATCTCCTCGGCCCCCTTGCGATCCTCGATGCGCAGTTCGTTGTAACCGCCCCCGCCAGGGCTGCTCCGGCTGCGCAACAGGCTGCGGGTCTTGTCCGCCGGAAAGTCCAGCGGCACCGGGTTGGCGCCATTGGGCAGGCAACCCACTACCATCGGCTTGTCCACATCACCGTCGATGAACCCGACCAGGACTTCCATGCCAACCCGGGGGATCATCACCGCGCCATAGTGATCGTGGGCCCAACCGGAGGCCACACGCAGCCAGCAGCTGGAATGTTCGTCGTGTTTACCGTCGCGATCCCAGGCCAACTGCACCTTGACCCGCCCGAACTCATCGCAATGGATCTCGCTGTCGACCGGCCCGGTCACCACCGCCGACTGATAACCATGGGCCCGAGGCTTTTCGTGATGCAGGGGTGGCCGAAAGAACACGTCCCATGGCGTGGCGAGAAAGGTATTTTTGTAACCCTGGAATTCCTCCGGGCCGGCACTGGCGACTTCTTCCAGCACCTGCGGTTGACGGCCATGATGGTCGATGCGCGTCAGGAGCCAGAGATCATTCCATTGCTCCCGAGGATGCTCCCTGATGCACATGAAATGTCCGCTGACGAAGGCGCGTTCATCGCTACTGCCCTCTGCCACGCGGTAGTCGGCGCCATGGCGCTCAAGGGCGCGCCGAGTCAGATACATGCCGTCGTCACGGGCAGAGAAACCGCCGGGATAGCGATAGTCTTCAAGGGCAGGACGCTGCCGATTATCCAGGTGCGTTTCCAATAACAAGCCGGGCTTGCGGAAGTCGTAATCGCGCAACGTCACGGCAGTGCTGCGGGTCTGGAGCCGCACCGCCAGGCGCTTGATCGCCGGCTCGTCGGCGACCATGCCGCTGTCCGGCAGGTACAGCGTCGATTCGGACAGGCGGGGAAACACCGTCTGGTCGTCACCGAACACCAGCAGATGGCCATCAGGACGGTGCCTGAAGTGGTAATGGATACCGACTTCGGCGCAAATCCGCTCGATGAAGGCCAGGTCGCTTTCGCCATACTGCACACAATATTCGCGCTCGGGGTACTGCCCGCCAAGCGTGAACTGGCAGGCATCCGCCAGGATCCCGTGTTCCTTCAACACCCGGGCGACGATATCGGGCACGCTCAGGTGCTGGAAAATCCGCTGGTTGATGCGATGGCGCAGGTAGGCCAGGCGGGGCACCAGGCTGATCTGGTAACGGGTCAGGCGCTTGCCCGAATCCCCCTGGGTTACGCTATAGACCTGACCGTGTATGCCACCTTCCCCTTCACCGAAACCCAGAAATGCCTGGCGATGCAGAAGTTCTTCCAGTGCCAGGTCAGACCGCTCACTGACCAGCTCCAGGTCAAAACGATAGGGTTGACTGATGGCTTCCGTACCCTTGAACTCAAGCACCTTGAGCTCATTCGGTCCGCTGTCGAGCGTCAACGTGAAACGCGGTTGGTTGGCAGGCGGGAACATCCGATGTGCCTCTGCAAAATGGAGGCGGGCGATTGTGCATGAGCCCTGCGCAAAGCTGATCGACCCTCATTAAAAACAGATTTGCCTTACACCCAAGAAGATAAAGGCATGCGGTATCCGCTGTGTTTTCCGACAGACATTCCTTGCGTGACGGCAAACTGAAGTCACCGCACGAACAATCAGCAACTTCCTACACATTGACGGGCTCGGGACTGCAACTGGCCGTGCTAACGTTCTTTCGTCGCAAAAAGCAAAGGACGCACCGATGACGATCCGTTACGCAAAAATCGCAATGATTCTGGCGCTCGCAGCGTTCGCCTTCCTGACCGTGTTCAACAACGTCACGGACTACAGCTCCAACTTCAACTTCGTCCATCACGTGCTGAGCATGGACACCACATTCCCCGACAATGCCGCCCGATACCGGGCCATCGATCAACCCTGGATGTGGCATGGCGCCTATTGGCTGATCATCTTCGGCGAAGCGCTGACAGCGGGGCTTTTGGGGTACGGCGCAGTGAAACTGTGGCAGGCACGCCGGGCCGAGGCCTCGGTGTTCGCCCGCGCCAAGGGGTGGGCCGTTGCCGGTCTGACAGTGGGTTTCTTCGTCTGGTTCTTCGGTTTCATGGTCGTCGGCGGGGAATGGTTCCTGATGTGGCAGTCAGAAATCTGGAACGGCCAGGATGCCGCGTTCAGGTTCTATATGGCGATTTTGGGCGTGTTGATCTTTCTCAACCAGCCTGACACGGAGGTGAAGTGATGTGCGTCCGTTGAAGATCAGCGTGGGAGCGAGCCTGCTCGCGATAGCGGCGTATCAGCTTGCCTGGATGCTGAATGTGACACCTAATCGCGAGCAGGCTCGCTCCCACAGGTGGCATGCGCCGGTGGATAAATCCCGCTCATAAAAAACGGCCCACCTCCAGTGGAGACGGGCCGTTTTTATTGGCACCTTCAAGCGAGCCATCCAGGCCTCGCGGAAGATCTTACTGGTTCAGGCGAAAATCTTTCTCGGCCGCATCGAAGCGCTGCAGCATACCGGCGGTAGGCGAACCCATCTTGCTGACGAGGTAGATGGCCAGGCTGGCGAAGATGAAACCCGGGATGATTTCGTACAGACCCAGCAACGAGAAGTGCTTCCAGACGATCACGGTGATCGCACCCACCAGGATGCCGGCCAGCGCGCCGTTACGGGTCATGTTCTTCCAGATCACGGAGATCAGCACAACCGGGCCGAAGGCGGCACCGAAACCGGCCCAGGCATAGCTCACCAGGCCCAGTACGCGGTTTTCCGGGTTGGCGGCCAGGGCGATGGCGACCAAGGCCACCAGCAACACCATGGCACGGCCGACCCAGACCAGTTCCAGTTGGGAAGCGCTCTTGCGCAGGAAGGTCTTGTAGAAGTCTTCGGTCAGGGCACTGGAGCACACCAGCAACTGGCAGCTCAGGGTGCTCATTACCGCCGCCAGGATGGCCGACAGCAGGACACCGGCGATCCACGGGTTGAACAGCAGTTTCGCCAGCTCGATGAACACGCGCTCATGGTTTTCGGTCACCGGACCGGCCACTTCAGGGTGCGCCGAGAAGTAAGCGATACCGAAGAAGCCGACAGCCACGGTGCCGCCCAGGCACAGGATCATCCAGGTCATGGAGATGCGACGGGCGTTGGCGATGGACTTGACCGAATCAGCCGCCATGAAGCGCGCCAGGATGTGCGGTTGACCGAAGTAGCCCAGGCCCCAGCCCATCAGCGAAATGATGCCGATGAAAGTGGTGTTTTTCAGCATGTCGAAGGACGAAGGGTCCTTCGCTTCGATGGCCAGGAACGTGGTGTCCACACCACCAGTGGCCAGTAGTACGATGATCGGCGTGAGGATCAGCGCGAAGATCATCAGGGTGGCTTGCACGGTGTCGGTCCAGCTCACGGCCAGGAAACCACCGACGAAGGTGTAGGCGATGGTCGCCGCAGCACCGGCCCACAGCGCCGTCTCGTAGGACATGCCGAAGGTGCTTTCGAACAGACGGGCACCGGCGACGATGCCGGAAGCGCAGTAGATGGTGAAGAACACCAGGATGACCACCGCGGAGATGATCCGCAACAGGCCGCTGTGGTCTTCGAAACGGCTGGAGAAATAGTCCGGCAGCGTCAGCGCATCACCGTTGTGCTCGGTCTGCACCCGCAGGCGACCGGCCACGAACAGCCAGTTGAGGTAGGCACCGACGATCAGGCCGATGGCGATCCAGCTTTCCGACAGGCCGGACATGTAGATGGCACCCGGCAAACCCATCAACAACCAGCCGCTCATGTCGGAAGCACCGGCGGACAATGCCGTGACCACGCTGCCCAGGCTGCGACCGCCCAGGATGTAATCGGAAAGGTTATTGGTGGAGCGGTAAGCCATCAGACCGATCAGGACCATGGCTGCGATGTAGATCACGAAAGTGATCAAGGTGGGATTACTAACACTCATGAGTTACGCCCTGGCTTTGTTTTTATGTAGCGGTGGCAGTTGAAAGCGTCGACAACGCGGACGTTGTAGCGACGATTGGCAGTCCCGCGAATTTATGACTGATGTTTCCCCAGGAAAGCCATCAGCCGATGCCCCTCGACTTTGCAGCCGGTTGCACCTTGGCCGCGAATGCTATTCAACAAATGAAATAAGGTGCAACCTGTTTCGCTCGAATAAGTTGCACCTGATCGGTTTTATCGCAGAATCTGTGCTTTTTGCTCCTTTTTAGTGCAGTCCATAGCGGTCCGCTAGAAGCCAAAGCACTAAGCCGGTGCAGGATTGACGAGACCGGATTTGCTTCCGGATGAGCTGCCTGTCATTTCGCGAAAAAAAGGGTTGCACCCGGTTGCACCTCAATCATCGCGCAGCTAATCTTGCCGCCAGCTGATGCCACGCCATACGTGGTAAACATGAGGATAAAAATATGGCTACCACCACCCTTGGGGTCAAACTCGACGACCCGACCCGCGAACGCCTGAAGGCGGCCGCGACCTCGATTGATCGCACGCCACACTGGCTGATCAAGCAGGCAATTTTCAATTACCTGGAAAAACTCGAGGGTGGTGCAACCCTGACCGAGCTGAACGGTTCACCCCGCGCCGACAGCGAGGATGCCGGCGATGTGCAGGTCGACCACGCTCACCAATGCTTCCTCGAATTCGCCGAGAGCATCCTGCCGCAATCGGTCCTGCGCGCCTCCATCACTGCCGCTTACCGTCGCCCCGAGCCGGAAGTGGTGCCGATGCTGATTGAGCAGGCCCGCCTGCCGGCGCAAATGGCCGAAGCCACCAACAAGCTGGCCGCCTCGATTGCTGAAAAGCTGCGCAACCAGAAAAGTGCCGGCGGCCGTGCCGGTATCGTTCAAGGTTTGCTGCAGGAGTTTTCCCTGTCGTCCCAGGAAGGCGTTGCGCTGATGTGCCTGGCCGAGGCGCTGCTGCGCATCCCGGACAAAGGCACCCGTGATGCACTGATCCGCGACAAGATCAGTACCGGTAACTGGCAACCGCATTTGGGCAACAGCCCATCGTTGTTCGTCAACGCCGCCACCTGGGGCCTGCTGCTGACCGGCAAACTGGTCGCCACCCACAACGAAGCCGGCCTGACCTCCTCCCTGAGTCGGATCATCGGCAAGAGCGGCGAGCCGATGATCCGCAAGGGCGTCGACATGGCCATGCGCCTGATGGGCGAACAGTTCGTCACCGGCGAAACCATCGCCGAGGCCCTGGCCAACGCCAGCAAGTTCGAATCCAAGG
Source organism: Pseudomonas sp. DF11 (assembly GCF_058148565.1). NCBI lineage: Bacteria > Pseudomonadati > Pseudomonadota > Gammaproteobacteria > Pseudomonadales > Pseudomonadaceae > Pseudomonas > Pseudomonas sp. DF11. The sequence goes on along the minus strand of NZ_JBYVYN010000004.1, from coordinate 336,830 downwards.
GCTTCCGCTATTCCTACGACATGCTGGGTGAGGCCGCGCTCACCGAACATGACGCCCAGAAGTACCTGGCCTCGTACGAGCAAGCCATCCACTCGATCGGCAAAGCGTCCCATGGCCGTGGGATTTATGAAGGCCCGGGCATTTCCATCAAGCTGTCCGCATTGCACCCGCGCTACAGCCGCGCCCAGTACGAGCGCGTCATGGACGAGCTGTATCCACGCCTGCTGTCGCTGACCTTGCTGGCCAAGCAATACGACATCGGCCTGAATATCGACGCCGAGGAAGCCGACCGCCTCGAGCTGTCCCTGGATCTGCTGGAACGTCTGTGCTTCGAGCCGCAACTGACCGGCTGGAACGGCATCGGCTTCGTGATCCAGGCGTACCAGAAGCGTTGCCCGTATGTGATCGACTACGTCATCGACCTGGCGCGCCGCAGCCGTCATCGCTTGATGATCCGCCTGGTAAAAGGCGCGTACTGGGACAGCGAAATCAAGCGCGCCCAGGTCGAAGGCCTGGAAGGCTATCCGGTCTATACCCGCAAGGTGTACACCGACGTGTCCTACATCGCTTGCGCGCGCAAACTGCTGTCGGTGCCGGAAGTCATCTACCCGCAGTTCGCCACGCACAACGCCCATACCCTGTCGGCGATTTATCACATCGCCGGTCAGAACTATTATCCGGGCCAGTACGAATTCCAGTGCCTCCACGGCATGGGTGAACCGCTGTACGAACAAGTCGTAGGCAAAGTCTCCGAAGGCAAGCTGAACCGTCCGTGCCGCGTGTACGCTCCGGTCGGCACCCATGAAACTCTGCTGGCCTACCTCGTACGCCGCTTGCTGGAAAACGGCGCTAACACCTCGTTCGTCAACCGCATCGCCGACCAGTCCATTTCGATCCAGGAGCTAGTGGCCGATCCAGTGGCCAGCATCGAGCAGATGGCAACCCTGGAAGGCGGCTTCGGCTTGCCGCATCCGCGCATCCCACTGCCACGCGATCTGTATGGCAGCGAGCGCGCCAACTCCAGCGGCATCGACCTGGCCAACGAGCATCGCCTGGCCTCGCTGTCTTGCGCCCTGCTGGCGACCGCCCATAACGACTGGAAAGCCGCGCCGATGCTCGGTTGCGCTGCCAGCGAAGAAACCCCGGCCCCCGTGCTGAACCCGGCCGATCACCGCGACGTGGTTGGCCACGTACAGGAAGCCACGGTTGCCGACGTCGACAACGCCATTCAGTGCGCCCTCAATGCCGCACCGATCTGGCAGGCCACGCCACCGGCCGAGCGCGCCGCGATCCTCGAACGTGCCGCCGATCTGATGGAAGGCGAGATCCAACCGCTGATGGGCCTGCTGGCCCGCGAAGCCGGCAAGACCTTCGCCAACGCCATCGCCGAAGTGCGTGAAGCCGTGGACTTCCTGCGCTACTACGCGGTGCAGGCTCGCAACGATTTCACCAACGACGCCCACCGTCCATTGGGCCCGGTGGTTTGCATCAGCCCGTGGAACTTCCCCCTGGCGATCTTCAGTGGCCAGGTCGCCGCTGCCCTGGCCGCCGGCAACCCGGTACTGGCCAAGCCCGCCGAGCAGACGCCATTGGTGGCGGCCCAAGCGGTGCGCCTGATGCTTGAAGCCGGCATTCCGGAAGGCGTCCTGCAACTGCTACCGGGCCGTGGCGAAACCGTCGGCGCCCGCCTGGTGGGTGACGAGCGGGTCAAAGGCGTGATGTTCACCGGCTCCACCGAAGTCGCCCGCCTGCTGCAACGCAACATCGCCGGTCGCCTGGACAACCAGGGTCGGCCGATCCCGCTGATCGCCGAGACTGGCGGCCAGAACGCCATGATCGTCGACTCCTCGGCGCTGACCGAACAAGTGGTCATCGACGTGGTGTCGTCGGCCTTCGACAGCGCCGGCCAGCGTTGCTCGGCCCTGCGGGTCCTGTGCCTGCAGGAAGATTCCGCCGACCGCGTGATCGAAATGCTCAAGGGTGCCATGGCCGAATCGCGCCTCGGCAACCCTGAGCGCCTCTCGGTAGACATCGGCCCGGTGATCGACGCCGAAGCCAAGGCCGGCATCGAGAAACACATCCAGGCCATGCGCGACAAAGGTCGCACTGTGTACCAGATGGCAATCGCCGACAGCGACGAGTGCAAGCGCGGCACCTTCGTGATGCCGACTTTGATCGAACTGGAAAGCTTCGACGAGCTGCAACGGGAGATCTTCGGTCCGGTGCTGCACGTGGTGCGCTACAAGCGCAAGGAGCTGGACCAGTTGATCAACCAGATCAACGCTTCCGGCTACGGCCTGACCCTGGGCGTGCACACGCGTATCGACGAGACCATCGCCAAGGTCATCGACAACGTCCATGCCGGTAACGTCTACGTGAACCGCAACATTGTCGGTGCCGTGGTCGGTGTCCAGCCGTTCGGCGGCGAAGGCCTGTCGGGCACTGGTCCCAAGGCCGGTGGTCCGCTGTACCTGTACCGCCTGCTCTCGACTCGTCCTACCGATGCGATCCAGCAATCCTTCGTACGCGGCGACGCCGTCACGGCACCGGACCTGCGTCTGCGTGATGCCATGAGCAAGCCGCTGACTGCCCTGCAAGCCTGGGCCGACAGCCACAAGCTCGCCGAACTGAGCGCCCTGTGCGTGCAGTTCGCCGCCCAGTCGCAAAGCGGTATTACTCGCCAATTGACTGGCCCGACCGGCGAACGCAACAGCTACGCCATCCTGCCGCGCGAGCACGTGTTATGCCTGGCCGACGTGGAAGGCGACCTGCTGACGCAACTGGCGGCGGTACTGGCCGTGGGCGGCTCGGCCGTATGGCCGGAAACCGACACCAGCAAGGCCTTGTTCGCCCGCTTGCCGAAAGACATTCAGGCGCGCATCCAGCGCGTTGCCGACTGGACCAAGGACGACGTGCTGTTCGACGCCGTGCTGCATCACGGCGATTCGGACCAACTGCGCGGCGTTTGCCAGCAAGTGGCCAAGCGCGCCGGCGCCATTGTCGGGGTGCATGGCTTGTCCCAGGGCGAAACCAACATCGCGCTGGAACGTTTGGTGATCGAGCGGGCGTTGAGCGTCAACACCGCTGCGGCGGGTGGTAACGCCAGCCTGATGACCATTGGCTAAACCGTTGTAGACCAGGCACCTGCAATGGGTGCCTGGTAATCGAATCCCTGTGGGAGCGGGCTTGGTGGGAGCAAAGCTTGCTCGCGATCCAGGCGCTGCGGTCCTCAAGAGACCGCGGCGCTTTCATCGCGGGCAAGCCTTGCTCCCACCAAGCCCGCTCCCACATAGGATTAGTGTCGCCCTCGCCCCTGCATCACTGCCATCAATCATCCTGTTCAGCCTCTATTCCCACGCCTAGACTCGGCCCATTCCACAAAAGGTAGGCCGCCATGTCCGAGACGTTGCTCAGTTCCCGCAATCTGGCTTTCGAGCTGTATGAAGTCCTTGATGCCGAGGGCCTGACCCAGCGCGAGCGGTTTGCCGAGCACAATCGCGAAACCTTCGACGCGGCCCTCGGCACGGCTCGCAGCATCGCCGAGAAATTTTTCGCGCCGCACAACCGCAAGAACGATGAAAACGAGCCGCGCTACGAGAACGGCCAGGCGATCCTGATTCCGGAAGTGAAGCCGGCGGTGGATGCGTTTCTCGAAGCCGGCTTTCTCAACGCCGCGCGTAGCTTCGAGGCTGGCGGTATGCAACTGCCGACGTTGTTGTCCCAGGCCTGCTTCGCGCATTTCCAGGCGGCCAACGCCGCTTCCACCTCTTACCCGTTCCTGACCATGGGCGCGGCGAACCTGATCGAAAGCTTCGGCAGCGAGGAGCAAAAGCAACGCTTCCTGCAACCGATGATCGACGGGCGTTTCTTCGGCACCATGGCCCTGACCGAGCCCCACGCGGGCTCTTCGCTGTCGGACATTCGGACCCGCGCAGAGCCGGCGCCTGACGGCACTTATCGACTCAAAGGCAACAAGATCTTCATCTCCGGTGGCGATCATCCGTTGTCGGAAAACATCGTGCACATGGTGCTGGCGAAACTGCCGGACGCACCGCCTGGCGTTAAGGGCATTTCGCTGTTTATCGTGCCCAAGTTCCTGGTCAATGACGATGGCAGCCTCGGCCAGCGCAACGACGTGTTGCTGGCCGGGCTGTTCCACAAGATGGGCTGGCGCGGCACCACTTCCACGGCGCTGAATTTCGGTGACAACGGCGAATGTGTCGGTTACCTGGTAGGAAAACCGCACCACGGCCTGAGCTACATGTTCCAGATGATGAACGAGGCACGGATCGGCGTCGGCATGGGTGCGGTGATGCTGGGTTACGCCGGCTACCTGTATTCCCTGGAATACGCCCGCGAACGACCGCAGGGCCGGGTGCCTGACAGCAAGGATCCGACCACGCCACCAGTGGCGATCATCCAACACGCCGATGTACGCCGCATGCTGCTGACCCAGAAGGCCTACGTTGAAGGTTCGTTCGACCTGGGCCTGTACGCCGCGCGGCTGTTCGACGACACCACCACCCTGGAAAGCGAAGCCGAGCGCCGGCGCGCCCATGAACTGCTGGATTTGCTGACCCCTATCGTCAAATCCTGGCCCTCGGAGTTCTGCCTGAAGGCCAACGAGCTGGCGATCCAGATTCTTGGCGGCCACGGCTACACCCGCGAATACCCGGTGGAGCAGTATTACCGCGACAACCGCTTGAACCCGATCCATGAAGGCACCCACGGGATCCAGTCCCTGGACCTGCTGGGGCGCAAACTGGCGCAGAACGGCGGTGCCGGGCTCAAGCAACTGATTCGCCTGGTGGCCGACACCACTGAACGCGCCCAGGCCCACGCATCACTGGCGCCATTGCTCCAGCCACTGGAGGCGCTGGTGGCGCGCCTGCAAACGGTCACCCTCGGCCTGCTGACGGACCTGGGCCAAGGCAAGGTCAACAGCAGCCTCGCCAACTCGGCGCTGTACCTGAAGGTGTTTGGGCACATGGTGATTGGCTGGCGCTGGCTGGAACAGGCGATTCGGGCCGAGGAAGGCTTGGCCAAGGGGAATACGGCGGACAGCGACTTCTATAAAGGCAAACTGCAAGCGGCGCGGTACTTCCTGACCTGGGAAGTGCCGGGTTGTCATCATGAGCTGGAGCTGCTCGAAGCGCGGGATGATACGTGCCTGGGGATGCGGGATGAGTGGTTCTGAGCCTGCTCCTGTGCCGCGGCTTAAACCCAATCGCGAGCAGGCTCGCTCCCACAGGGGACAGGTGGTGAATGCAGATTTCGTGCTCACCGATGTCTAACTGCGGGAGCGGGCTTGTTCGCGAAGGCGGTGGATCAGGCAAATCATTTGCGACTGAAATACCGCTTTCGCGAGCAAGCCCGCTCCCACAATGAGACCACCAACCCTTGGTCCTTAGACTTCAGGCCTGCTGAATTGTCTTGGCAATCACATCGACCGTGGCGCTGACTTGCTCTTGGTAACGGTCGAGTTCCGCCTGATGAGCCTTTTGCATTTCCATCTGTTGCGAACACAGATTCATCGCGGCCAATACCAGCAGACGATCGCCGATCAGCGTCGGGTATTTCCTTTTGGTATCGGCCAGGGCGGCCTTGAGCATGGCAGCGGCGTCCAGCAGGGTCTGCTCCTGCCCAGCCGGGGCCTTGATTGAATAGTCTTCTCCCAGGATCGAGATGACTGTCACCCCATCGGCGCCGTGCCTCATGCGCTGACAGGACCGGCGCTGGCGCGCTCGATCAGCGCCTGGATGCGGGCAGCGGTAGCGCCGTGCAGTTCTTCCTGTTCCATCAGGCTCAGTTGCAGGCTCTCGTTTTCATCCTTGGCCCTGGCAAGTTCCGCGCTCAGGGTTTCGTTCTGGCCGGTGAGGTGACGGTTCTGTTGCACCAGGTCGTTGACCAGTTGCTCCAGTTGGCTGAGGGATGTTTCCAACATATTGATTTCCAGGCATTTTCAAGGGGCGCGTACGATAAAGAAAAGTCACCGCCGATGCCACGGTTTACACGGCGGCGGTGCTTCGCTCGCGAGCTGTAGAGACTGCGATTCGGGAGCCTGGTTCCTACCCTTCGTCGCCCGGCACCCGTAACCCTGCGACAAAAGCACACGCCGGCCTCAAGACTTCAGTCGTATGACCGATAAGTCGGGTAACAGCAGTCACAGCCCCGCACGGACGCGTCTTCTTCCGGTACTTCCCATGTCCCTACGTAATATGAACATCGCGCCGCGGGCGTTCCTGGGGTTTGCCCTGATCGGCGCCCTGATGCTGGCCCTCGGGGTATTTGCCCTGGCCCAGATGAGCAACATCCGCACCTCTGGCGAAAGCATCGCCCGCAACAGCGTGCCCAGCATCAAGGCCCTGGATGAGTTCACCCAGCTCACCCTGCGTCTGCGGGTGCTGTCCTACCGTTTGCTGACCAACCGCGAACCGGACATCCAGCAGAAAACCTACGAACTGTTCGAGCAACGCAATCAACAGATCCGCGCCGCCCAGACGGCCTACGAAAAACTCATCAGCGCCCCGGAAGAACGGGCCGCCTACGATCAGTATGTGCAGCTGCTGGGTCAGTACCGTCAGCTCGAAGAGCGGATGAAAACCCTCTCGCGCAATAATCAGATCGAGGAACTGCGGGCATTGCTCAACACCGAACTGCTGAGCAACTCCGAAGCCATCAACGCAATCCTGGGCCGCCTGCTGGAAATCAATAACCACCAGGCCGAGGCTTTCAACCAGAGCGCTGAGCAGCAATATTCAAAAGCCTTCATGCTGGTCGTCACGCTGCTGGTCATCGCCACCGGCCTGACCCTGCTGTTCGCCTGGCTGCTGACCAATAGCATTACCAAGCCGATTGCCAATGCCCTGGACGCCGCCGAGGAAATCGCCAAGGGCAACCTGACCCGGCCAATCACCGTCGATGGCACCGATGAAGCCGGTCGCCTGCTCAAAGCGATGGCGACCATGCAGGAGAAACTGCGCGACACCTTGCAGCGGATCTCTGGTTCGGCCACACAGCTTGCGTCGGCGGCCGAAGAGCTCAACGCCGTCACTGACGAGAGCGCCCGTGGCCTGACCCAGCAGAACAACGAAATCGAGCAGGCCGCCACGGCAGTCAACGAAATGACCAGTGCCGTGGAAGAAGTGGCGCGCAATGCGGTCAGCACCTCCGAAGCATCGAAAGACGCCACCACTTCCGCCGGTGACGGCCGTGACCTGGTGCAGGAAACCGTCAGCGCCATCGAACGCATGAGCGCCGACGTGCAAAGCACTGCCACGCTGATTGGCAACCTGGCCAATGAGTCCCGCGATATCGGCAAGGTGCTGGACGTGATCCGCGGCCTGGCCGACCAGACCAACCTGTTGGCGCTGAACGCCGCTATCGAAGCGGCCCGTGCCGGTGAGGCCGGTCGTGGTTTTGCCGTAGTCGCCGACGAAGTCCGCGCCCTGGCTCACCGCACGCAGCAGTCGACCAGCGAGATCGAACGCATGATCGGCAGTATCCAGAGCGGCACCGAACAGGCCGTGGATTCGATGCGCAACAGTACCGAACGTGCCGAGTCGACGCTGAACATCGCTCGCGGCGCCGGCATGTCCCTGGACACCATCAACACCGCCATCGTCGAGATCAACGAACGCAACCTGGTGATCGCCAGCGCCGCCGAGGAACAGGCCCAGGTGGCCCGCGAAGTGGACCGCAACCTGGTGAACATCCGCGACCTGTCGGTGCAATCGGCCACCGGCGCCAACCAGACCAGCGCCGCCAGTGCCGAACTGTCGCGCCTGGCCGTGGACCTGAACAGCATGGTTGGGCGATTCAGCCTTTAACCGCAAACCCATTGATCGCTCACAATCCATGAGCGATCAATGCTGTTGTGGCGAGGGAGCTTGCTCCCGCTGGGCTGCGAAGCGGCCCCAAAACTTCAAAAGCGACGACTGCTTCGCAGCCGAGCGGGAGCAAGCTCCCTCGCCACAAGGGCTGCGCCCAGAACCCGATCCCCCAACCTTTTTTGACAGCATCACATTTCAACAGGTTAGAATCGCTGGCACGCAGACTGCATGGTCAGTCTGTGCCCGCCCTTCAGTTTTCCCGGAGTAACGCCTTTGACTGCAACGACCATCAACAGCCTGTTCTTGATCGGCGCGTTGCTGGTAGGTGCGAGCATCCTGGTGAGTTCTCTTTCGTCCCGCCTGGGCATCCCGATCCTGGTGATCATCCTGGCCGTGGGCATGGTGGCCGGTGTCGATGGCGCCGGTATTCTTTTCGATAACTACGCCACGGCCTACCTGGTCGGCAACCTCGCATTGGCCGTCATCCTGCTCGACGGCGGCTTGCGCACGCGGGTCTCGAGCTTTCGCGTGGCGCTGTGGCCGGCGTTGTCGCTGGCCACGGTCGGGGTGTTGATCACCACTGGGCTGACCGGCCTGGCGGCGGCGTGGCTGTTCAACCTGAACCTGATCCAGGGCCTGCTGATCGGCGCGATTGTCGGCTCGACCGATGCGGCGGCAGTGTTTTCACTGTTGGGCGGCAAGGGCCTGAACGAGCGGGTCAGCGCCACCCTCGAGATCGAGTCCGGCAGTAACGACCCTATGGCGGTGTTCCTCACCGTCACCTTGATCGGCATGCTCGCCAGTGGCGAAACCGGCCTGCACTGGAGCCTGCTGGGACATCTGGTGCGCGAGTTCGGCATCGGCGCGGTACTTGGCCTGGGCGGTGGCTGGCTGATGTTGCAACTGGTCAATCGCATCAACCTGGCCAACGGTCTCTACCCGATCCTGGTCATCAGCGGCGGCCTGGCCGTGTTCGCCCTGACCAACGCCCTGCACGGCAGTGGTTTCCTGGCGGTGTACCTGTGTGGCCTGGTGATCGGCAATCGTCCGGTGCGCAGTCGTCACGGCATCCTGCACATGCTCGACGGCATGGCCTGGCTGGCGCAGATCGGCATGTTCCTGGTGCTGGGGCTGCTGGTCACGCCCCATGACCTGCTGCCCATTGCCCTGCCGGCCCTGGGCCTGGCGCTGTGGATGATCCTGTTCGCGCGCCCGCTGTCGGTCATGGTCGGCCTGCTGCCATTCAAGGCGTTCCATGGTCGCGAAATAGCTTTTATTTCCTGGGTCGGCCTGCGCGGCGCGGTGCCGATCATTCTCGCCGTGTTCCCACTGATGGCCGGCCTGCCCCACGCCCAGCTCTATTTCAACCTGGCGTTCTTTATCGTGCTGGTCTCGCTGCTGGTGCAGGGCACGAGCCTGCCGTGGGTCGCCAAGTTGCTGCACGTGACCGTCCCGCCCGAGCCGCTACCGATTTCCCGGGCGGCGCTGGAAGTGCACGTCACCAGCGAGTGGGAGCTGTTCATCTATCGCCTGGGCGCGGAAAAATGGTGCATCGGCTCCCCCCTGCGGGACCTGAAAATGCCCGAAGGCACGCGTATCGCCGCACTGTTTCGCGGCCAGCAACTGCTCCATCCGTCGGGTAGTACGGTGTTGGAAGTCGATGATTTGCTGTGTGTTATCGGCCATGAACACGATTTGCCGGCCCTTGGAAAACTGTTCAGCCAAGCGCCACAACGGGGCCTGGATCTGCGCTTCTTTGGCGACTTCGTACTCGAAGGAGACGCCCAACTGGCCGCGGTTGCCGCCCTGTACGGATTGCAACTGGATGGCATCGACCCGGACATGTCCCTGGGGCGCTTCATTGCCCAGAAAGTCGGCGGTGCGCCAGTGGTCGGCGACCAGGTGGACTGGAACAACACTCTGTGGACTGTCGCGGCCATGGACGGGAACAAGATCGCCAAAGTGGGCGTCAGATTCCCCGAAGGAAGTCGCCCGGGTCCCGGCTTGTTCCTCTAAACTGCTCCCACTCTCACTTGCTTGACCGGTCTCTATGCCTACCCTGCGCTCCTTTTTCGCCATCGCCCTGCTGGGCCTGAGTCTCTCCGTCTGCACACTGCAAGCCGCTGATCTTCCCACCAGTGCTTCGGTGCAGGCCAGCCTGGACAAGATCGCCGACCGCAAACTGCCGGAAGCCGACCAGAAAGCCCTGCAGGCCATCCTGCAGAACACTCTGACCCAGCTCAGCAACAAGGCCGACTACGAACAGAAGCTGCAGGCGCTCAAACAGCAACTGGCGACCGCGCCCAAGCAGAACATCGAGAACCAGCGCGAACTGGCGCGGCTCAAGGGCACCACGGTGGTGCCGGTGGCGCAACGCTATGCCAACCTGCCGATTCCCCAGCTCGAGCAAATGCTCTCGGATCGCTCCACCCAGCAGGGTGACCTGCAAAAAGCCCTGGCCGATGCCAACAGCCTGATCATCACCGCCCAGACCCGTCCCGAGCGCGCCCAGGCGGAAATTTCCAACAGCCAGACCCGCATTCAGCAGATCAACGCCACCCTCAAGGCCGGTCGAGACGCCGGCAAAACCCTGAGCGCCGAGCAGCGCGACCAGCTCAACGCCGAGTTGGCGGCGCTCAACGCGCTGATTCCGCTGCGTCGCCAGGAGCTGGCCGGTAATAGCCAATTGCAAGATCTGGGCAACGGCCAGCACGATTTGCTGATGGAAAAAATCGCCCGCACGGAGCAGGAAATCCAGGACCTGCAAAACCTGATCAACCAGAAGCGCCTGGCCCAGTCCCAGGAGACGGTGACCCAACAGTCCATCGAAGCCCAGAAGGCCGGTGGCAGCAGCTTGCTGGCGACCGAAAGCGCGGCCAACCTGAAGCTCTCCGACTATCTGCTCAAAAGCACCGACCGTCTCAACGAGGTGACCCAGCAGAACTTGCAGACCAAGCAACTACTGGACAGCGTCACCCAGACCGACGCCGCCCTGGACGAACAGATCAGCGTACTCAAGGGCAGCCTGCTGCTTTCCAAGATCCTCTACAAGCAGCGCCAGACCTTGCCGCGCCTCAAGCTGGACCAGAACCTGGCCGACCAGATCGCCGACATCCGCCTGTATCAGTTCGAAGTCAGCCAACAGCGCGAGTTGCTGAACAATCCCAGCGCCTATGTCGACAGCCTGCTGGCCTCCCAACCGTCGGAGCAGGCCACGCCGCAACTGCGCAAGACCCTGCTGGACCTGGCACTGACCCGTGTCGACCTGCTGGAACGCCTGAACCGCGAATTGAGCGCGGTGCTCAACGAATCCATCACCTTGCAGCTCAACCAGAAACAACTGCTCAGCACCGCCCAGAACCTGCGCGAAACCCTTGAAGAGCAGATGTTCTGGATCCCCAGCAACAAACCGCTGGATTTCGAATGGATGCGCGGGGTGCCAGTGCGCCTGGAGAAACAGGTCGACTCACTGCCCTGGGCTTCGAGCCTCAGTGAACTGGCCGATGGCCTGACCCAACGACCGCTGCTGTTCCTGCCCCTGGCACTGCTGATCGGAGCGCTGCTGTGGCGGCGCAAGAGTCTCTATGCCCGGCTGAACAAGGTTCACCAGGACGTTGGCCACTTCAAGCGCGACAGCCAGTGGCACACGCCCCAGGCGATCCTGATCAATATCCTCCTGGCGATGCCGTTGGCGTTGGCGCTGGCGCTGTGCGGCTACGCCTTGCAGATCGACGCCCGTGGCCAGAACGCCAATCTCGGCGCGGCGTTGCTGCAGATCGGCCAGGCCTGGCTGGTGTTCTACACCGCCTATCGCGTGCTGGCCCCCGGCGGCGTGGCCGAGTTGCATTTCCGTTGGGAGAAACCCCAGGTCGAGTTCCTCCAGGGCTGGATCCGCCGCCTTGGGTTGGTGGTCCTGGCGCTGGTGGCCGTGGTGGCCGTGGCCGAACTGCAACCCTCGGCCCTGGCCGACGACGTGCTTGGCATGCCGGTGGTCCTGACCTGCTACGCGCTGATGGCATGGTTGCTCAGCCGCCTGTTGCTGAGCAGCCCGACACACAAGAACGCCTCGCTGTTTCGCAAGGCTGTCGGCGTGCTGTTCACCGCGCTGCCGATCGCGCTGTTCGTGGCGGTGTGCTTCGGCTACTACTACACCGCGCTGAAGCTCAGCGACCGGCTGATCAACACCTTGTACCTGCTGATGTTCTGGCTGGTGATCGAGGCGACCTTCGTGCGCGGCCTGTCGGTGGCGGCACGGCGCCTGGCCTACCAGCGCGCCCTGGCCAAGCGCCAGGCCGCCAAGGAAGCCGGCGACGGCGAAGCGGTGGTCGAGGAACCGACCCTGGACATCGAGAAGGTCAACGAGCAATCCCTGCGCCTGATCCGCCTGGCCTTGCTGGGTGGTTTCATCGCCGCGCTGTACTGGGTCTGGTCGGACCTGATCAGCGTGTTCTCGTACCTGGACAACATCACCCTCTACGAATACACCAGCGGCACCGGCGCCAACATGAGCATGGTGCCCATCAGCATTGGCGACCTGCTCGGCGCGTTGATCATCATCGGCATCACCTTCGCCCTGGCGCGCAACCTGCCGGGCTTGTTGGAAGTGTTCGTGCTGTCGAAGCTGAACCTGGCCCAGGGCAGCGCCTATGCCACCACCACGCTGCTGTCCTACGTAATCGCCGGCGTCGGCTTCGTCACCACGCTGTCCACCCTGGGCGTGAGCTGGGACAAACTGCAATGGCTGGTGGCCGCGCTGTCGGTGGGCCTGGGCTTCGGCATGCAGGAGATCTTCGCCAACTTCATCTCCGGGATCATGATCCTGTTCGAGCGTCCGGTGCGGATCGGCGACACCATCACCATCGGCAACCTGTCGGGCACGGTCAGCAAGATCCGCATCCGCGCGACCACCATCACCGACTTCGACCGCAAGGACATCATCGTCCCGAACAAGACCTTCATCACCGGGCAACTGATCAACTGGTCGTTGACCGACACCGTGACCCGGGTGACCCTGAAACTGGGTGTGGACTACGGCTCGGACCTGGATCGGGTGCGCGAACTGCTGCTCAAGGCCGCCCGCGAGAACCCACGGGTACTGAAGGAACCGGAACCGATCGTGTACTTCCTGAACTTCGGTGAAAGCACCCTGGACCATGAGCTGCGCATGCACGTACGCGACCTCGGTGACCGCAACCCGGTGCTGGATGAGATCAACCGCTTCATCAACCGTGAGTTCAAGAAGGAGCACATCAACATCTCCTTCCGGCAGATGGAAATCTATCTGAAGAACCTTCAGGGCCAGGAGTACAAACTGGTGCCTGCCGAGCCCGACAAAAAGACCATCACGCCCGTGCCTTCGGCTGTTGCCAGCATCAAGCCGGTACCCGAGCCGCCGCAAGAAACACTCGACTGATGCGCGCTGCCTGAAGGCGTCGCGCCGGAGACGGCCATGAAAACGCTGGAAACGTTGACCTTCGATAACCGCTTCGCCCGCCTGGGCGACGGGTTATCGACCCACGTACTGCCCGAGCCCATCGACAACCCACGATTGGTGGTCGCCAGCCCGGCCGCCATGGCGTTGCTGGACCTGGACCCGGCCGAAGCCCAGACAGCGTTGTTTGCCGAGATCTTCGGCGGCCACAAACTCTGGGCCGAAACCGAGCCCCGGGCGATGGTGTATTCGGGGCATCAGTTCGGTCACTACAACCCGCAACTGGGCGATGGCCGTGGGTTGCTGCTGGGCGAGGTATACAATGAGGCCGGCGAGCACTGGGACCTGCACCTCAAGGGTGCCGGCCAGACGCCCTTCTCACGGATGGGCGATGGCCGGGCGGTGCTGCGCTCCTCGATCCGCGAATTCCTCGCCTCCGAAGCCCTGCACGCCTTGGGCATCCCCACCACCCGCGCCTTGTGCGTAATCGGTTCGGACACCCCGGTGTGGCGCGAAAAGCAGGAGCGCGCCGCCATGGTGCTGCGCCTGGCGCCGAGCCATGTGCGTTTCGGCCATTTTGAATATTTCTACTACACCAAGAAGCCCGAGCTGCATGCCGCCCTCGCCGAGCACGTGTTGAACCTGCACTTCGCCGAATGCCGCGAGCAACCGGAGCCGTACCTGGCGATGTTCCGCGAGATCGTCGAGCGCAACGCCGAGCTGATTGCCAAATGGCAGGCCTACGGTTTCTGCCACGGCGTGATGAACACCGACAACATGTCGATCCTGGGCATCACCTTCGATTTCGGGCCGTTCGCCTTCCTCGACGACTTCGACGCCAACTTCATCTGCAACCACTCCGATGACCAGGGCCGCTACTCGTTCAGCAACCAGGTGCCCATCGGCCAGTGGAACCTCAGTGCCCTGGCCCAGGCCTTGACGCCGTTCATCAGCGTCGAAGCCCTGCGCGAAACCCTTGGCCTGTACCTGCCGCTGTTCCAAGCCCACTACCTGGACCTGATGCGCCGCCGCCTCGGCCTGACCCTTGCCGAAGAAGACGACCAGAAACTGGTGGAGCGCCTGCTGCAACTGATGCAGAACAGCGGCGTCGACTACAGCCTGTTCTTCCGCCGGCTGGGCGATCAATCCCCCGAACTGGCCATCGCCACCCTGCGCGATGACTTCGTCGACCTCAAGGGCTTCGATGCCTGGGGCGAGCTGTATATTGCCCGCGTCAACCGCGAAGGCGTGGTCGACCAGGACCAGCGCCGCGCCCGCATGCACGCCGTCAACCCGCTGTACGTGCTGCGCAACTACCTGGCGCAGAAAGCCATCGACGCCGCCGAGTCAGGCGACTATGAAGAAGTCCGTCGCTTGCACACGGTGCTGAGCAAGCCGTTCGAAGAACAACCGGGCATGGACAGCTACGCGCAACGTCCGCCGGAGTGGGGCAAGCACCTGGAGATCAGTTGTTCGTCGTAACGTTCAGGTTTGCCTGAACGACAGTCATCGCGAGCAAGCTCGCTCCCACAGGGATTGGGTGTTGTCGCAAATATCGCGGCCACACAGTTCCCAATGTGGGAGCGAACTTGCTCGCGATGGCGATCTTCAATTCACCACAGACTTCTCAGTCCAACGCTTGAACATCAAGCCAATCCACTCCTGTAACAGTCAGCGTGTTTATTCCGATGTAGGACCATTCAGGACCAGGCTACGCCGCCTTGCGCCGTTACCTACAACTGCGCCAGAATCCGCCGGCTTGTGCGCCTTGGGGTCGGGCTTTATCGTTTCCTGGTCGCTGAAAATCAGCGATCGGGTTTAGCGATCCGACTCAACACAGACGCAACAATGCCCAGTCTCGATTGCAGTCTTTTACGTCTGCACCTCGCGTAATGGTGGCTGTGCGTGGGAGACCTTCTGGTCTACCCGGGGTTTCTGTGACCCGGATCGCTAACCTGCGTACAGCCGCCACCTTTACTTGTTTAGCGATAGGTCGTGGCGGCTCAACCAATCACGGAGATTCGCCATGTTCAAAGCAACCCCCAACCCGCCAGATACCGATCCAGCCCACCCAAACTCAAAAGAATTCGACGAAACGGCCGAGCGCGTCCTCGACTACTACCTCAACCCCAAACCCAGCAAACCCGAGGCTGATCCCAGCCAACTGTTCACCGTCGTCAATGGCGTCGACACCGAAACCCTGCTCGCCAACCTTAGCGAAAACCTAGCCTCGGCCAACGCCATGGTTAGCGACCTGGCCTTCGACCTGAAAGGCTCCAGGCGGCACGTAGCCATGGGCATTCAGCAGTTGATCGAACTGAGCAGCTTATTGGCGAACCGCGCACTGGACAACGTCGAGCCCCGCCAGTCGACATAGCGCCTCCCCTGTGGCGCGGGAGCAAGCTCCCTCGCCGCAGTTAGTGCGCCGCGCCAAGCCATCAAATAAAGGTCTCAACCGATACGCCGAAGCGCTCCGCCAACCAGCGGATCTGCCTTAAATTGAGCTGGCGCTTGCCGCTCAATATCTCCGATACCACCGACTGGGTGCCTATGCCCGGCAAATCGCTCTGGCTCAAACCGTGTTCGCGCATCAGATAACGAAGCGCCTCAACGCCAGTGGCCTTGGGCATTGGCCGGTGTTGATGATCCCAGGCCTCGATCCATTCACCGATGATGTCCACCAGGCTCATCAGCGGATGGGCTTCTTCTTCGCCAACCAACTCCAACAATTCATCGAGCGCTGCGACCAATCGGTCGTAATCCTCTTCGCTCCCGGGCTTACGCAGCAGGGGCGACACAAACTCCCAATGGGCGGCGACTTGTTCGATCAGCGGACTCATCTTTTTACTCATCTCATTTTGCTATGGACGAGTTAACCACGGACTTGGCTAATCGCAAACTGCGATAATTTCGGCAAGAGTGATGAAAACAGACGAAGCTTCTGTGGCGAGGGGATTTATCCCCGTTGGGTTGCGAAGCAGCCCCAAAAACCAGTCAACGTGGTGCAGCAGATAAGCCGCATCAGCCGGGTTACGACTGCTTCGCAGCCGAGCGGGGCGGTGCGACGTTTCGCTAAATCCCCTCGCCACAATGTTTCTGACTGGCGTTGAGTGGTTCATCGCCCGCCCAAACCGTCTGCCTGCTCATCCAACCTTATCGTTCCCCTGCTCAGGCGTCTCGATCCCCGGTTCTGCCTCCTCAACCCCCTTCTCCTTGGGTTTGGCAGGTGGCTTTTCCTCGGGATAGCCGGGCATGCCGCGGGCGTCTTCGGGGGTCAGTTCATCCCGTTCATGGCGGCGGTCGATGGCGTAGGCCGGGGCGGCGTTGGGGTCTTCGTCGCGGCCGGCGGTGCCGAGGACGAAGCCGTCGTCATTGGGGTTGTCCACTGCCTGGGGAGTGGTTGGGTCTTGAGGATGGCTCATGGGACCTCCTGGGTTTGCAAACAGGTACGTGGTGTCTTTTTGAGGCCGTGAGACCTTTTCAGTGCGGCGCACCTGATGAATGGCAACCTTGATAAATGTCGTTGGAAAAGCCTGGAGCGAGTCCCTGTGGGAGTGGGCTTGCTCGCGAAGGCGGTCTGACAGACAGCAGCTCTATCGAATGTGCCGACCTCTTCGCGAGCAAGCCCGCTCCCACAAGGCAAATACGCTGGCATAGCTGCCTCCACGCTACGCCATATCACTCTGGCTGAACTCCTCGGCCAGAAAATCAATCAACGTGCGCACCGACGGCAGCAACCCGCGGCGCGAAGCGAAGATCGCATGGACGATGCCGCACTTGGGCGTCCAGCCCGGCACCAGCTCCACCAGCCGCCCGGCAGCTACGTCTTCGCGCACCACCACTGTGGGCAGATGGGCGACACCGATGCCGGCCAGTACGGCGTGACGCAAGGCCAGCAGGTCGTCGGTGACCATGCGTGGTTCATGGCGGATCAGCGCGCGGGTGCCGTCGGGGCCGAACAACTCCCACTGGTATTCGCGCTGCGCCGCGCCCCAGTGCACGCTCGGCAGGCCGTTGAGGTCTGCCGGGGAAGCCGGGGAAGACAAGTGCTCCAGGAACGCCGGACTGCCCACCAGGCATTGGGTGCTGTTGCTCAGCACTTTCATGACCATGTCGGTGTTTTCCAGCGGCGGAAAGCGCACCCGCAAAGCGATGTCGAAACCTTCGTGGATCAGGTCGACCCGGCGGTTGGTGCTCTCGATGAACAACTCCACCCGTGGGTACTTGAGCATGTAGCGGGTCAGCATCGGCCCGACCCAACTGTTGAGCAGCGCCGTCGGGCAACTGATGCGCACCAGCCCCTGGGGTTCGGAGCGGTTGCGCTCGATCACTTCCGCCGCGCTCTCGGCTTCGACCCGCATCGCCAGGCAACGCTGGTAATAGGCCTGGCCGATCTCCGTCAGCGTGCAATGGCGACTGGTGCGGTGGAGCAGCCGCACCCCGAGTCGCTCTTCCAGTTGGGCGATACGCCGGCTGAGTTTTGACTTGGGCATGTCCAGCGCGCGACCGGCGGCGGCGAAACCACGGTGCTCCACGACCTGGGTGAAGTAGTACAGCGTGTTGAGGTCTTCGATGATCGTTCTCCAAATAGAACGCTAAGGCTGATTTTCGCAGTCTAGCGATTCAAAGGTGCCAGTTTTAATCTACACCCATCGAAACGCAACACGGTTTGAAGCCGAAGCGCTTCGACCGGATGAGTCACCGATCAATCGCTACACCGACATTAAAAACCTTAACCACGCCGAAACCTTCGGCAACCAAAACTTAATGAGGGCTACGCCATGACTACTTCCTACAACCGTCTCGACAAAGATAACGCCGCCGTTCTGCTGGTGGACCACCAGGCTGGCCTGCTGTCGCTGGTGCGTGACATCGACCCGGACCGTTTCAAGAACAACGTGCTGGCCCTGGCCGACCTGGCCAAATACTTCAAGCTGCCAACCATCCTCACCACCAGTTTCGAAACCGGCCCCAACGGCCCGCTGATGCCAGAACTCAAGACCCTGTTCCCGGACGCGCCATACATCGCCCGTCCCGGCCAGATCAACGCCTGGGACAACGAAGATTTCGTCAAGGCCATCAAGGCCACCGGCAAGAAGCAACTGATCATCGCCGGCGTGGTGACTGAAGTCTGCGTGGCTTTCCCGGCACTCTCGGCCTTGGCTGAAGGTTTCGAGGTATTCGTAGTCACCGATGCCTCCGGCACGTTCAACGAACTGACCCGTCAATCGGCCTGGGACCGCATGTCTTCCTCGGGGGCGCAACTGATGACCTGGTTCGGCCTGGCTTGCGAACTGCACCGCGACTGGCGCAACGATGTGGAAGGGCTGGCGACCTTGTTCTCCAACCACATCCCGGACTACCGCAACCTGATGACCAGCTACAACACGCTGACCAACGCTAAATAACAGCCACACCGATCCACCTTTGTGGGAGCGAGCCTGCTCGCGATGACGGCAGGACAGTCAATGATGTATTGACTGTCAGGTCGCAATCGCGAGCAGGCTCGCTCCCACAAAGGTTTGCGGTGTGCTTTGCACGGTGTTCAAATCTTCGCCAATGATTTTCTGGAGACTGCCCAATGCTGATCCCCTGCCCCCATTGCAACGGGCTCAACCGCATCCCCGCCGAACGCCTGGGCGACCAGCCCAAGTGCGGGCGCTGCAAGGCCCAGGTGCTATTGAGCAAGCCGTTCGAACTCAAGCAAGGCGACTACGCCAGCCAGATCAAGGGCGATCTGCCGTTGCTGGTGGATGTCTGGGCCGATTGGTGCGGACCGTGCAAGTCTTTCGCGCCGGTGTTCGAACAGGCCGCTGCGCAACTGACGGGCAAATGCCGGTTGGCCAAGCTCGACAGCGAGGCTAATCAGCAGTTATCGGCGCAGTTGGGGATCCGCTCGATTCCCAGCCTGATCCTGTTCAAGGACGGTCGGGAAGTCGCGCGCCAGAGCGGGGCGCTGCCGTTGCCACAGTTGATGGGTTGGTTGCGCAGCCAAGGGATTTGAAGCCCTGAGATCAAATGTGGGAGCGGGCTTGCTCGCGAATGCGGCGTATCAGACACATAGATGTCGACTGACACACCGCATTCGCGAGCAAGCCCGCTCCCACATTGGTTTTGCACAGGCCAGAATCAGGCGCCTTCCAGCAGGCTATGCAACTCCATGAACTGCTGGGTCAGCTTGTGCCGTGGATCAAGGTGAATCAGCGGCAAACTGGCCTGATGGGATTCGCGCATGCGCACCGAGCTGCTCAGGTACACCGGCAATACCGGCAAGCCTTCGGCAATCAATTCGTCGAGGATCTGCTGTGGCAGGCTGGCGCGGGCCTGGAATTGGTTGACCACGATGCCTTCGACTTCCAGCTCTTCGTTATGGTCGTCCTTGAGTTCTTCGATTTCCGCCAACAGGCCGTACAGGGCCTGACGGGAGAAGCTGTCACAGTCGAAGGGGATCAGCACCCGATCAGCGGCGATCAACGCTGAAACCGCGTAGAAATTCAGCGCTGGCGGGGTATCCAGGTAAATCCGGTCGTAATCCTCCTCCAGCTCTTCAAGCAGTTTGCGCAGCTTGTTGATCTTGTGCTTGGCCTCAAGCTTGGGCTGCAGATCCGTCAATTCCGCCGTGGCGGTGATCACGTGCAAGTTGTCGAACGGCGTTTCGTAGATATCCACCTTGTTCTTTTTCGAAAAGGGCCCGGATGACAGGGTTTGCTTGAAGAAGTCGGCAATGCCCATGGGAATGTCATCGCCGGTCAGGCCCGTCAGGTATTGCGTGGAGTTGGCCTGGGCATCCAGGTCCACCAACAGCGTGCGATAGCCTTCGCTGGCGCTGACTGCCGCCAGATTGCAGGCGATGCTGGACTTGCCCACGCCACCTTTCTGATTGAACACCACACGCCGCATGTCAAAACCTCCGTGTATCAAAGATCCCCGAGTGTAGTAGGCCGCGACACCGCTTAGCTACCTTCTGCGTAGAAGGACTACGGCAACAGTGGCTTTTCCAACAATTGAAGCGTCAATTCGCCCGGAAAATGACAGAAAGAACCGACAGACAAGCCGGCAAGGATCGCGACAATAGTTCGCAGCTGAACCAAACCGTACATTTCGCTGGACAAAATGTAACCAGTATTTGCTACAAGCCAATCGCACCGGGATAATGCGCGCCACTTGGGTCGCAAGACCATGCAGGGTTGGACGCGGGTCAAACCACTGAACCGTGACAATAAAAGCCCGCAGGGGTGGGATGAATTTTTTGATCAATTTCAATATCGCCCAATGGCGCGCGTGGGCCCCTGGGCTCGAAAGCGTGGACGATTGGCAGGCCTGGAGCCGACAGCCGGTCGTATTGCCGCCCAGTGATGCCGCCCCTGACGTATCGTTCCTGCCGGCCATGCAGCGCCGGCGCCTCAGCCGCCTGGCGCGGATGGCCTTCAGTGTCGGCTGGCCGCTGGCCGAGGGCGAGCCGGACCTACCGTTGGTCTTTATTTCCCGCCATGGCGAAACCCCGCGCACTTTCGAGATTCTCAAGGACCTGGCAGCCGACCAGCCCTTGTCGCCGACCCAATTCAGTCTGTCGGTGCACAACGCAGTGATTGGCCTGTGGTCGATCATGCGCGGCGAAACCAGCGAAATGACCGCACTGGCCGCTACCGGCGACGGATTGGAGCACGGCGTGCTGGAGGCCGCCGCGCTGCTGAACGAAGGATCGCCGGCAGTATTGCTGGTGATCACCGAAGAGCAACCCCCGCAGGTCTACGCACCGTGGGTCAATGACGTGCCGTTTCCCTATGCCATGGGTTTGCTGCTGACCCCTGGCGACGACTGGCAACTGGACCTGAGCGCGCAAGCCGGCCAATTGCCGGGCAGTGACTGGCCCCATGCCCTGGATCTGTTGCGTACCCTGCTGAACAACCAAACCACCTGCCAACATGCCTGGAAGAATCGTGTATGGACCTGGCAACGCAACCGGTGACCGGTAAACATCGCGACGCCTATTACTGGCGCCTGATCGCGACCGCCGCAAGCTTCGCCCTGTTCGGGCTGGGCGGGCTGTGCCTGCGTTTGCTGGTGTTCCCGTTGCTGGCCTGGTGGCCCGGCGATGCCCAGGCCCACCGGCAACGGGCCCGACGCACGGTCGGGCGGTTGTTCTGGTTCTTTATCCGGTTCATGGCCCGCACCGGGGTGCTGACCTACCGGATCGATGGCGCCGAACGGCTTGGGCGCCCTGGACAAATGATCATCGCCAATCACCCGTCGCTGATCGACGTGGTGTTCCTGATCGGGTTGGTGCCCAACGCCAACTGCGTGGTCAAGCAAAGCCTGTGGGACAACCCCTTCACCCGCGGCCCGCTGCGCTCGACCCAATACATCAGCAACGACGGCAGCATGGACATGCTCGATGCCGCCAGCGATGCGCTGCAGGATGGCCAGACCCTGATCGTCTTCCCCGAAGGCACGCGCACCCAGCCAGGCCAGGCACCGGCCTTTCATCGGGGGGCGGCGGCCATCGCCCTGCGGGGTGCGAAAATCCTCACGCCCGTCACCATCAAGGTCTGCCCCACTACCCTGACCAAGGCCGAACCCTGGTATCGCATTCCCCAGCGCCGCGTGCACTTCAGTTTTCGCGTGGGGGCCGATATAGATCCACAGGCCTTCGCCGCGCTCGGCCCGCCACCCCAGGCTTCGCGCAGGCTAAACGATTTTCTGCATCACTATTTCATCAAGGAGCTCGCCGAAGATGAGCGATCTGCACCGTGACATCAAACAGCTGATCATCGATGCCCTAGGCCTGGAGGACATCGACATCGACGATATCGGCGACCACCAGACCCTGTTCGGCGAAGGCCTGGGCCTGGACTCGGTGGATGCCCTGGAGCTAGGCCTGGCGATCCAGAAGAAGTACGACATCAAGATAGATGCCGACGCCAAGGACACCCGTAACCATTTCAGCAATGTGGCAAGCCTTGCGGCCTTCGTCACTGCAAAACTCCCCTGAGACCGGACCATGCAAACTCGTGACGACATTTTCAATACCCTGCGCGATGCTCTGGTCGAGCTTTTCGAACTGGCTCCTGAACGCGTAACGCTGGAGTCGAACCTGTACCAGGACCTGGAAATCGACAGCATCGATGCGGTCGACCTGATCGACCATATCAAGCGTCAGACCGGCAAGAAAATCGCCGCCGAAGAATTCAAGTCGGTGCGCACCGTCAATGACGTGGTCGAGGCGGTCTATCGACTGGTCCAACCGGCCGCATGACCCGGCTGATTGGCCTCGGCCTGCTGCTGGCGGGCCTGCTGTACCCCTTTGCGGTGTATTTCGGCATGGAGCACTTCGCCCCGTGGCAGTTCGGATTGCTGCTCGGTAGCCTGTGGCTGGCCCGGGCATTGCTTGGCAAGGGCGGGCCCGGCAGCCGTTGGATGGCGGCCACGGCGATCGTGTTTTGCGTACTGCTGGCACTGTTCGACAGCCCGCTCCTGCTGCGCTGGTACCCGGTGCTGATCAGCGCGTTCATGCTCGGGCTGTTCGTCCTGAGCCTGAAATACGGTCCCCCGATGATCGAACGCCTGGCCCGCCTGCGCGAACCGCAGCTGCCGGCCAAGGCGGTGGTGTACACCCGCCAGGTCACGGTGGCCTGGAGTGTGTTTTTCCTGTGTAACGGTTTGCTCGCCGCCGCCCTGACTCTCTGGGCGCCGCTGAGCTGGTGGATGTTGTACACCGGCCTGATTTCCTACGGATTGATGGGGCTGCTGTTTGCCATTGAATGGCTCATACGACAACGGGTAAGAGGCCGCCCATGAATTGGATAACACTTGAGCAGATGCTGCTCAGGGCTGAGTCGGAGCGCGCCGTTGCGCTCGATCCGGCGCTCGATCACGCACAACTTCGGGACGCGGCGTTGTGCCTGGCGGCCGGCCTGCAAGCCCGCGGCGTGCGGCAGGTGGCAGTGCACCTGGAAGATGCCGCCGACCTGGCCACCGCCCTGCTCGGCGCCTGGCGCGCCGGCGTCCGGGTCTTGCTTCCCGCCGACCTGCAAGCGCAGACACGCCAGCGCTGGGCGTTGGATGTGGACCTATGGCTGACCGACCAGCCCGGCGACACGCATCCCAACGACCTGCAACAGGCGCCCATGGAAGCCGCCGAACTGGACCTCGATCACTGCTGGCTGAGCCTGTGCACCTCCGGCTCCAGCGGCGAGCCCAAGCGCATCGAGAAAACCCTGCGCCAGTTGAGTAACGAAGTCCACGCCCTGGAACAATTGTGGGGCGCCGACCTGGGCCCGGCCTGCATGATCGGCAGCGTTGCCGCCCAGCACATCTACGGATTGCTGTTCCGGGTGCTGTGGCCACTGTGCGCCGGGCGTCCGTTCGTGCGCCGGCAATTGGCGTTTCCCGAGGACCTGCAACGCGCCAGCCGCGAACAACCGGCCTTCGCCTGGGTCGCCAGCCCGGCGCTGCTCAAGCGCATGGGCGATAACCTCGATTGGCCGGCCCTGAGCAGCGTGCGCCGGGTGTTCTCCTCCGGCGGCGCCTTGCCCCCCGAGGCGGCGCAAAGCTTGCAGCAACGCCTGGGACAATGGCCGACGGAAATTTTCGGCAGCTCGGAAACCGGCGGTATCGCCTGGCGCCAGGGTGACGGATTGTGGCAGCCCTTTGCCGGCGTCGAGCTCAGCCAGGACAGCGACGGCGCTTTGCTGATCGCTTCGCCCTATCTGCCGGCCGGGCATGTGGAACATACCGCCGACGCGGCGCGAATCGCCGCAGATGGGCGCTTTGAGCTACTCGGACGACTGGATCGCATCGTCAAGCTCGAAGAAAAACGCATCTCTCTGCCGATGCTGGAACAAGCGCTGATGGCCCACGACTGGGTCAGCGAAGCGCGGCTGGGGGTGGTACAGGAGAAGCGTGCCTCCCTCGGCGCACTGGTGGTGCTGAGCGAAAACGGCCTGCACGCCTTGCGCAACCTGGGCCGGCGCGCCGTTACCGAAGGCCTGCGCCGGCACCTGAGCGAGCATTGCGAAACCCTTGCCCTGCCTCGGCGCTGGCGCTGGCTGCGGCAGTTGCCGCTCAACGCCCAGGGCAAGTTGCCCCAGGCCGAGGTCGAGGCGCTGCTGATGGCGCCACGCCCCAAGGCCCCTGACGTGCTGGAGCAAGTCGAAACCGACGGCGAGTGGAACCTGCAACTGGTCGTGCCTGCGGACCTTGCATACTTCAGCGGTCACTTCCCCACCGCGCCGGTGTTGCCAGGCGTGGTGCAGGTCGATTGGGCCTTGAGCCTGGGCCGGCAACTGCTGGACCTGCCGCCCCGGTTCGTCGGCATGGAGGTGCTGAAGTTCCAGCAACTGGTTCGCCCTGGCGATGAAATCCAGCTGCACCTGCGCTTCGACCGCGAGCGCGGCAAGCTGTACTTTGCCTATCGCAATGACACGGCGGCCTGTTCCAGTGGGCGGATTGTGTTGGGGGTGGCTAATGACTAATCGCACCGCCCTACTGTGGCGAGGGGATTTAGCGAGACGTCGCACCGCCCCGCTCGAGTGCGAAGCGCTCGCTAACGAACGGTGTCGTTGCACAGAATTTGGGGTTGCTGCGCAACCCAGCGGGGATAAATCCCCTCGCCACAATGAATCTGTGGAAGGCGCAAACCATGCATAACCCCTGCGCCGTCATCCCGGTCTACAACCACGAAACCGCCATCACGGCGGTGGTCCAGGCGTTGCTCGCCAACGGCCTGCCCTGTGTGCTGGTGGATGACGCCAGCAGCCCGGCGTGCGCCGCCGTGCTGGAGCGGCTGGCCGAGGACGAGCAGGTTCATCTGGTCAGGTTGGCGATCAACCAGGGCAAGGGTGGCGCGGTGATGACCGGTCTGCGGGAGGCGTCACGCCTGGGTTTCAGCCATGCCTTGCAGGTGGACGCCGACGGGCAGCACGATCTGGGCGACGTGAAGACCTTCATCGAGCAATCCCGCGCCCACCCGGACGCGGTGATCTGCGGTTATCCGCACTACGACGCCAGCGTACCGAAAGGTCGCCTGTACGCGCGCTACCTGACGCACGTCATGGTCTGGATCAACAGCCTGTCCCTGCAAATCCGCGACTCCATGTGCGGCTTTCGGGTCTATCCCCTGCCGCCGACCCTGGCGCTGATCGACTCGGCCAATATCGGCAAGCGCATGGATTTCGATTCGGACATCCTCGTGCGCCTGGCCTGGCGCAATCAGCCGATGCGCTGGCTGCACACCCGGGTCCATTACCCCCAGGACGGGGTCTCGCACTTTCGCCTGTTCCACGACAACGTGCTGATTTCCAGCATGCACACCCGGTTGTTCTTCGGCATGCTGGTGCGCTTTCCCCTGATTCTCTGGCGACGGTGGTGGGCATGAGCCTTCAGGCAGACAAGCAACATTGGGCCGACCGCCAGGAACGCGGCAGTTTCTGGCTGATGAAACTCACCGCGGTCGCCGCCAAGGTGCTCGGCCGGCGCTTGCTGACCCCGGTGCTGTACGGCATCGTCCTGTACTTCTTCATTTTCGGCCGCAGCGCCCGCCAGGCCGCCTGGCAATACCAGCAGCGCCTGGCCGACTGGAGCGAGCGCCCCGAGCTGCGCCCGACCCACCGGCGGGTGTTCGGCCAGTTCATGGCGTTTGCCGACTCCCTGTTGGACAAGCTCGATGTCTGGAACGGCAAGCTGAGCATCGAGCAGATCGAAATCGTCGACACGGCGCTGTTGCGCAATCATCTGCGTGATACCCGCGGGCAGATGCTGGTGGGCGCGCACCTGGGCAATCTGGAAATGTGCCGGGCCCTGGCCGAGCTGGGCGAGAAAGTGACCATGAACGTGCTGGTGCATACCAAGCACGCCGAGCAGTTCAACCGCTTGCTCGGTGAAGCCGGCGCCACGCACCTGCGGCTGATCCAGGTCAGCGAGCTGGACCCGGTGATCATGCTGCAACTGAGCGAACGCCTGGAGCGCGGCGAGTGGCTGGCGATTGCCGGCGACCGCGTACCGCTGCACGGCGGACGCAGTGTGACCGTGGATTTCATGGGCCACCCGGCGGCATTCCCCCAGGGGCCCTGGTTGCTGGCGGGCCTGCTGAAATGCCCGGTCAACCTGCTGATGTGCCTCAAGCACGAGGGGCGCTATCGCGTCACCCTCGAACCCTTCGCCGATGCCGTGGCGTGGAAACGCACTGACCGCGAGCAAGTGATCGCCCACTGGGCCGGTCGCTATGCCGAGCGCCTGGCGCAGTACTGCCTCCAGGCCCCCCAACAGTGGTTCAACTTTTACCCTTTCTGGAAGACCGATGACGATGCCCACTCTTGAGCCGGTAACCTTCGGCGAACGCCCCTTGCGCATTGAAGATGTGCTGGCCCTGGCCAACCGCCGGGTGCCGACGCAGTTGCAGGATGACCCGGCGTTCCGCCAACGCATTGCCAAGGGTGCGCAATTCCTCGATTCCCTGCTGGACAAGGAAGGCGTGATCTACGGCGTGACCACCGGTTACGGCGATTCCTGCGTGGTCGCCGTGCCGTTGCACCACGTCGAGGCCCTGCCACGTCACCTGTACACGTTCCACGGCTGCGGCCTGGGCAAGTTGCTCGACGCCCAAGCCACCCGGGCAGTGCTGGCGGCGCGTTTGCAGTCGCTGTGCCACGGCGTGTCCGGGGTACGGGTGGAGTTGCTGGAACGCCTGCAGGCCTTTCTCGAACACGACATCCTGCCGCTGATCCCGGAAGAAGGTTCGGTGGGTGCCAGCGGCGACCTGACGCCGCTGTCCTACGTCGCCGCGACCCTGTCCGGCGAACGGGACGTGATGTTCCGTGGCGAACGCCGTCTGGCCGCCGATGTGCACCGCGAACTGGGCTGGCCCCCGCTGGTGCTGCGGCCCAAGGAAGCCCTGGCGTTGATGAACGGCACCGCCGTGATGACCGGCCTGGCCTGCCTGGCTTTCGCCCGCGCGGACTATCTGCTGCAACTGGCGACTCGCATCACCGCGCTGAACGTTGTCGCCCTGCAAGGCAACCCGGAACACTTCGACGAGCGCCTGTTCGCCGCCAAGCCCCACCCGGGGCAGATGCGAGTTGCCGCATGGCTGCGCAAGGACCTGGCGATCGACGCGCCGACCGCGCCGCTGCATCGCCTGCAGGATCGCTACTCCCTGCGCTGCGCACCCCACGTGCTCGGAGTGCTGGCGGACAGCCTGGGCTGGCTGCGCTCCTTCATCGAAACCGAACTCAACAGCGCCAACGACAACCCGATCATCGACGCCGAAGCCGAGCGCGTGCTGCACGGCGGGCATTTCTACGGTGGACATATCGCCTTCGCCATGGACAGCCTGAAGAACCTGGTGGCCAACGTCGCCGACTTGCTGGATCGCCAGCTCGCGCTGCTGGTGGACGAGCGTTACAACCACGGCCTGCCGAGCAACCTGTCCGGCGCCAGCGCGGAGCGGGCGATGCTCAACCACGGCTTCAAGGCCGTGCAGATCGGCACCAGCGCCTGGACCGCCGAAGCCCTGAAAAACACCATGCCGGCCAGCGTGTTCTCGCGTTCCACCGAGTGCCACAACCAGGACAAGGTGAGCATGGGCACCATCGCCGCCCGGGATGCGATCCGCGTGCTGGAACTGACCGAACAAGTCGCCGCCGCGACGCTGCTGGCCGCCAACCAGGGCGTATGGCTGCGCAGCCGCGCCGAAGACGCGCGACCGCTGCCGCCGGCCCTGGCCGCCATGCACCGGCAATTGGCCGAGGATTTCGCCCCGGTCATCGAAGACCGCGCCCTGGAAGGCGAACTGCGCCTGTGCCTGCAACGCATCGCCGAGCAACACTGGAGGCTGCATGCGTAGCCAAGGTGTTCTGCACGTCGACACCCACATCGTGGTGCCGTTCTTCGATGTCGATTCAATGAACGTGGTCTGGCACGGCCACTACGTCAAATACCTGGAAGTGGCCCGCTGCGCCCTGCTCGACCTGATCGGCCACAACTACTACGACATGCTCGAATCCGGCCATGCGTGGCCGATCATCGACCTGCAACTGCGCTATGTGCGCAGCGCCGTGTTCGGCCAGGCCCTGACCGTGCGTGCCAGCCTGGTGGAATGGGAAAACCGGCTGAAGATCAACTACCTGATCAGCGACGCCGCCACGGGCGAACGCTTGACCCGCGCCAGTTCGGTGCAAGTGGCCGTGGACCTCGCCAGTCGCGAAATGCTGCTGGCCTCGCCCCGGGTCTTTGTTCAAGCCGTTGAAAGGAAACTGCCATGAAGCGCCTGTCAGTCTGGCTGCTGTTGTGCTGCCTGTCGCCCCTGGCCCAGGCCTTCGACCTGCAACAGTTGAGCGAGCAACTGGCCCGCCCGGAAGTGATCCACGGGCAGTTCATCCAGGAAAAACATCTACGCGCCCTGCCCCAGCCCCTCACCAGCAAGGGGCGCTTCGTGCTGGCGAAAAACCACGGCCTGCTGTGGCTGCTGCAAACCCCGCTGCAACAGGACTACCGCATCACCCCCCAGGGCATCGCCCGGCGGGACGGCAACGCCTGGCAGATGCTGCCGAACAAGAGCGCCGGGGCCGAGCAGAATCGCTTGTTCCTGGCGGTATTGCAGGGCGACAGCAGTGGCTTGCTACGGGACTTCGAACTGAGCCTGTCGGGCGAGCCACAGCAGTGGAAACTCACCCTGACCCCACGCTCGGTGCTGCTCAAGCAGGTCTTCAACCAGATCAACATCGACGGCGGCGAACTCGTGCAGCGCATCGAACTGCTGGAAACCCAGGGCGACAGCACCGTGCTGCGCATGCAGGACAGCATCAGCACGCAACCCTTGAGCGAAGCGGAGCAACATGATTTTGCCGAGTGAACGGATGCTGCCCCGGCTGTTCCTGGTCCTGCTGCTGGCAGTGCTGGCGCTCGCCGGTTGGCAATGGCGCAATGGCGCGCCGCTGTCGGCCAATCTCATGGAGCTGGTGCCGGGCACATCGCCCGATGCCCTGGAGCTGATCGCCGAACAACGCATGCAGGAGCCGCTCAATCGCGAAGTGCTGGTGCTGGTGGGTCACACCGACCGCCAGCACGCCATCGCCCTGGCACAGACCCTGGGTGAGCAATGGCAGGCCAGCGGCCTGTTCGACAAAGTCCAGTGGACGTTGCAGGCCGACTTGCCGGCGCTGCGCACGCAATTGCTCAACGGGCGGTTGGCGATGCTCTCGGCGGCGGACCGGCAGCAATTGATCGAACAACCCCAGGCATTCATCCAGCAACGGGTGCAGGCCCTGTTCGATCCATTCAGCGGTTTCAGCCTGGTGCCGAACCAGGACGACTGGCTGGGCCTGACCGGGCGCATCCAGAACAGCCAGCCACAACGCGGCGCGATTAAATTCGACATTGGCAGCGGTGCGTTGGTCGCCGATGCCGACGGTAAAAGCTGGGTGATGCTGCGGGCCCGCGCCCAGGGCAACGCCTTCGATATGAACCTGCCGTTGCAAGTGGCCGAACTGCTGCAGCGCAGCCGCGACCAGGCGGGCCAGGCCCAAGGGCAACTGCTGGCGGCCAGCGGCCTGCTGTACGCCGCCAGCGGCCAGCAACAGGCGTCGCGGGAAATCACCTGGGTTGGCGGTGGCGCGACGGTCGGCATCCTGTTGCTGCTGTTGCTGGCCTTCCGACGTCTGCGCGTGTGGCTGGCGTTCGTGCCTGTGCTGGTGGGCATGCTGTTCGGCGCGGTGGCGTGCGTGGCCTTGTTCGGACGCATGCATGTGATGACCCTGGTCCTGGGTTCCAGTCTGATCGGCGTCGCGGTGGACTACCCACTGCACTACCTGTCCAAGAGCTGGAGCCTCAAGCCATGGCGCAGTTGGCCGGCCTTGCGCCTGACCCTGCCGGGGCTGAGCCTGAGCCTGGCGACCACCTGCATCGGCTACCTGGCCCTGGCCTGGACGCCGTTCCCGGCCCTGACCCAGATCGCGATCTTTTCCGCCGCCGGGTTGGTTGGCGCCTACCTGACCGCCGTCTGCCTGCTGCCGGCGCTGCTCAAGGGCGCCGACTTGCGTCCGGCCCAATGGCCGCTGCGGCTGTGCGAATGCCTGCTCAAGGTCCGCCAGGCACTGTTGGCGCGGGTACCAACACCCGTACTGCTGGTGTTGCTGCTGAGTTTTTGCGCAGGCGGCCTCTGGCACCTGACCACCAAAAACGACATTCGCCAGTGGATCGGCACGCCCCAGCACCTCACCGACGAAGCCCGCGACATCGCGCGCATCACCGGCTTCCAGCCCACCAGCCAATTCTTCCTGATCCGCGCCGACGACCAGGCACAACTGCTGGAGCGCCAGACCGCCCTCAACGAGCGGCTCGATCAATTGATCGGCCTGGAAAAACTCCAGGGCTACCTGTCGCTGAACCAACTGGTCAGCCCGCCTGCCGAACAGCAGAAAGTGCGTAAGGCCCTGGCCCGCTTGCCAGCCTTCTGGCAACCGCTGCTGGACCTGGGCGTGCCGGTCGCCGCGCTGCAAACGGAGCTGGCGCAACTGCAAGCCTTGCCGGTGGAAGACATCGATGCCGCGTTGACCGGGCCCTTGGCCGAGCCCTATCGCACACTCTGGCTCGGCCCGACAGAACAAGGCGTGGCCGCCATGATCAGTCTGCAAGGCTTGAACGACGCCGCGCTGCTGCGGGTGCAGGCAGTGGATTTGCCAGGCGTGCAACTGGTGGATCGCCTGGGCGACCTGAACCGGGTCTTCGCCGCGACGCAGGTCAGCGCCGCCGAGTTGAAACTGGCCTCCTGCGTGCTGATCGTGCTGGTGCTGATCTGGCCGTTCGGGGTCGGCGCGGCCTTGCGGATCGTCGCCCTGCCATTGCTGGCCGCCCTGTGCAGCCTGGCGAGCCTCGGCTGGCTGGGGCAGCCACTGACCCTGTTCAGCCTGTTCGGCCTGTTGCTGGTGACGGCCATCGGCGTCGACTACGCGATCCTGATGCGCGAGCAGATCGGCGGTGCCGCCGTGAGCCTGCTGGGCACACTGCTGGCGGCGGTCACCACCTGGCTGTCGTTCGGCCTGCTGGCGCTGTCCAGCACCCCGGCGGTGAGCAACTTCGGCCTGGCAGTGAGCCTGGGGCTGGCCTTCAGCTTCATGCTGGCGCCGTGGGCCGGGCATCAGGCCCACGCGGCTGCCGTCGCGGAGCCCGCCCCATGATGACCCTGCTGTTCTGGCTCATGGCCCTGGGGTTGTTCGCCGTCGCAACCCGCACAGGCTGTCGCTTCGGGTTGATCCCGATTGTCAGCCAGTTGTTGCTGGCGACGTTTGGCCTGCCGCTGCTGATGTATTTCTGGATCGAGCCGGGTTGGCAGCTCAGCGGCGCGCAACTGGTGTCGCCCGTGTGGCTGAAGAACCTCTACAGCCTCGCGTTCGCGCTGTTGCTGGGGCACATTCTCAGCGACGTGATCGACCTGCGCCTGGATCGCCAGAGCGTGAAAATCGCCCTGCCCAGCTTCGTCGTTCCGTTTGCCTGCGGCCTGGCGACAGCGTTCTGGCTGCTGCCGCCCCAACCCTGGATCAGCTCCCTGGCGGTGGGGCTGCTGTTTGCGATCACCGCGATCCCGGTGCTGTACCTGTATCTGCGTCACATCGACTACCCGCCCGCCGCCACGCGGCGATTGGTGCAGACGGCGATCATGATCGACCTGGCCTGCTGGAGCCTGTTCGGCCTGGCCCAGGGCAGCCTGCACTTGAGCAGCCTGTTGCTGCCGCTGGCCTGTGCCGGCGTGCCGCTGCTGTTGCGTCTGCTCGGCCTGCGCCAGCCGTTGCTGTACAGCGGCGTGTTTTTTGCGCTGTTGGTGGTGGCCGAGCATTACCGGCTCAACGCACTGATCGTCGGCATCGGCTATCTGCTGTGCATGGCCGCACTCAAAGTGCCCTTGCGGCTGCCGCTCGATGCCGCCTGGATGCAGGGTTTGCAGACCTACCTGGCGATCCCGCTGATCCTCACGTTCGGCATTGTGCAGATCAACGTCCACAGCGCCATGAACAGCCTCGACTGGGTGCAATGGACGGCGTTGCTGCTGTTGCCCATTGCCAGCAAACTGCTGGGCAACTGGCTGGGGCTGGGTTGGGCCGACGCCCCCTTCGCCGGCGCCAGTCGCTGGCGCGAAAGTGTCTTGCTGAATATTCGCGGCTTGAGTGAAATCGTCTTCCTCAATCTGCTCTTGCAACAACAGCTCATCAGCCCGGCGCTGTATTTCACGCTGATGCTGATGGGACTGATCGCGACATTGTTGCCGGCCGTGGCCGGTTTCCACCGTATTCCCTCGATTGCCGTCCCGGCCAGGAGCTCCAGTGCCAACAGTTGAAATGGAACGTCGACAGGTCATCGTGATCGGCGCAGGCCCTTCCGGCGCTATCGCGGCGGCGCTGCTCAAGCGCAAGGGCCACGATGTGCTGGTCATCGAGCGCCAGCATTTCCCCCGGTTCTCCATCGGCGAGAGCCTGTTGTCCCATTGCCTGGATTTCGTCGAAGAAGCCGGCATGCTCGACGCGGTGAATGCCGCTGGATTCCAGCGCAAGAACGGCGCCGCGTTCGCCTGGGGCGAGCGCTACAGCGCTTTCGATTTCGGCGACACCTTCAGCGACGGCAAGCCCACGACCTTCCAGGTGCAACGCGCCGACTTCGACAAGTTGCTGGCCGACCAGGCCGCCCTGCAAGGCGTGGAAATCCGCTACGGCCAAGCCATTGCCAGCGTCGATTTCAGCCTCGCCAAGCCACAACTGGGCGTGCAGCGCGAAGACGGTAGCAAGTACCGGGTCGAGGCTGACTTCGTACTCGATGCCAGCGGTTATGGCCGGGTCTTGCCGCGCCTGCTGGACCTTGAGGCGCCGTCGAATTTCCCGGTACGCCAGGCCGTGTTCACCCATATTGAAGATCGCATCGACGCGGCGACTTTCGACCGCGAAAAAATCCTCATCACCACCCATCCGAGCAAGCGCGACGTGTGGTTCTGGACCATCCCGTTCAGCGGCGGGCGTTGCTCGGTGGGCGTGGTCGCCGCCGCGGAACATTTCGCTGGCCGCACCGACGACCTCGATGCCTGCCTGCGCGGTTTCATCGACGAAACCCCAAGCCTGGCCGGCGTGCTGCGTAACGCCGTGTGGGACACTCCGGCACGGACCATCGGCGGCTACTCGGCCAACGTCAAGACCCTGCATGGTCCTGGCTTCGCCCTGCTGGGCAACGCCGCGGAATTCCTCGACCCGGTGTTCTCCTCCGGCGTGACCATCGCCATGCGTTCGGCGAGCATGGCCGCCGACGTACTCCACCGGCAGTTGCAAGGTGAAAGCGTGGACTGGCAAAGCGAGTTCGCCGAACCCCTCAAGCGCGGCGTCGACACCTTCCGCTGCTACGTCGAGGGCTGGTACGCCGGCACCTTCCAGGACGTGATTTTCTACACCGAAGGTTCGGACGACATCCGTCGCATGATCAGTTCGATCCTGGCCGGCTACGCCTGGGATCAGCGCAACCCGTTCGTCAGCGAACCCAAGCGGCGCCTGCGCATGCTCTCGGAAATCTGTGCGAGCCCGGCGCCATGAGGCAGCAACCATGAGCTACCTGAGCGACAACTACGTCGAAGAGACCCGCTTCGGCTTCTGGTTCCTGCGCAGCCACACCTGGCAGCACCATGTGTTGCGCGTGGCGATCAACGACCTGCGCAGCCTGTTCAGCACCCCGCTGCCGGCCAGCCCGGTGCTGCTGGACGCTGGCTGCGGCCAGGGCAAATCGTTCCAGTACCTGCACCAGGTGTTCGCGCCACACCATCTGATCGGCGTGGATGCCGACCCCCACAGCCTGGACCTGAGCCGGGAGGAAGCCGCGCGCCAGGGCATCGCCGTGGAGCTGATCGGCAGCGACTGCGCGACATTGGCAGTGCCCGATGCCAGCGTCGACCTGCTGTTCTGTCACCAGACCTTCCATCACCTGGTGGAACAGGAAAAAGCCCTCGCCGAGTTCTATCGCGTACTCAAGCCCGGCGGCTACTTGATGTTCGCCGAATCCACCGAAGCCTACATCGACACCTGGGTGATCCGCTGGCTGTTCCGCCATCCCATGCACGTGCAGAAAAGTGCCGCGCAGTACCTGGAGATGATCCAAGGGCAGGGTTTCCAGTTCGAGGCCCGCAACGTGTCCTACCCGTACCTGTGGTGGAGCCGTGCCAAGGATTTCGGCCTGCTGGAACGCTTTGGCCTGCGTCGTCCCAAGCCATTTGGCGAGCGTGAAGAAACCCTGGTCAACGTGGTGGCCCGCAAACCTCTCGAAGGGGCTGCCGGATGATCCGTGGCCTGCTGATCGCCTGTGTGTTGCTGCTCAGTGCCTGCGCCAGCCGCGCGCCGCTGCCCGCGCGCATGCCGACCCTGGCGTTGCCGATGCAACTGCACATCGAGCGGACAATGGCCGGCCAACGCCAGGACTGGTTGCTGGTGATCCAGCGCGAAAACGCCGGCATCCGTTGGTCGATGATGGACCCGCTGGGCATTCCCGTGGCCCGTCAGCGCCTGGTCGCTGGCCAGTGGCAGGCCGACGGTCTGCTACCGCCCAATGCCGAGGCCCGGGAGCTGTTCGCCGCGCTGCTGTTCGCCCTGACCCCCGAAGCCGAGCTGCCCGGCAACTACCCGGCCGCCCGGCTACAGGCTTCGCAACGGAGCCTCGATAGTCGCTGGCAGGTGCGCTACGAGCAGCCGCTGGATTTTGAACTGAGCCTGCCCCAAGGCCCCCGCTACCGCATCACACCGTTGACCGAGAATGCCCCATGACCGCCTATTTGAATGCCCTCGGGGTGATCTGCGCCCTGGGCCGCGACAAACATAGCGTCGCCCGCAACCTGTTTGCCGGCGACTGCTCGGGCGTGCGTATCGAAGATGGCTGGGTGGCCGAACGTGCCTTGCCGGTCGCCTCGGTGCCGGGTGAACTCGCACCTATTCCCCCTGCCCTCGCGGCGCAACGCAGCCGCAACAATCAGCTGCTGTTGGAAGCCGGGCTGCAGATTCGCGCCGAGATCGACCAGGCCATCCAGGCCTACGGTCACGCCCGCATCGGCATCGTCCTGGGCACCAGCACGTCGGGCATCGATGAGGCCAGCCAGGGCATCGCCCACTATCTGCGCGAGCAACGCTTCCCCGATGGCTACGACTATCAGCAACAGGAACTCAGCGCGCCGGCCAATTTTCTTTCCGACTGGCTCGGTTTGAGCGGTCCGTCCTACGTGATTTCCACGGCCTGCACCTCCAGCGCACGGGCCTTGATGAGTGCCCGACGCCTGCTGGACCTGGGCCAGTGCGATGCCGTGCTGTGCGGTGGCGTGGACAGCTTGTGCAAACTGACCCTCAACGGTTTTTCCGCACTGGAGGCGGTATCGAGCGAACGCTGCAATCCGTTTTCGGTGAACCGCAGCGGCATCAACATTGGCGAAGCGGCGGTGCTGTTCCTGATGAGCAAGACGCCGGGAGACGGCCCCAGGATCGCCCTGCTGGGCGACGGTGCCAGTTCCGATGCCCATCATATTTCCGCCCCCGAACCCAGCGGTCGCGGCGCCCGCCAGGCCATGGAAAAAGCCCTGCGTTGCGCGGGCCTCGAAGCCTGCCAGATCGACTACCTGAACCTGCACGGCACCGCCACGCAGCACAACGACGCCATGGAGAGCCAGGCGGTGGCCGGGCTGTTTCCGGCGGGCGTGCCCTGCTCGTCCACCAAACCCATGACCGGCCACACCCTCGGTGCGGCCGGGGCGCTGGAGGCGGCGTTCTGTTGGCTGGCCCTGGCCCCCCAAAACAGCACCCAGGCCTTGCCGCCGCATGTCTGGGACGGCCAGGCCGATCCTGCCCTGCCGGCGCTGGACTGGGTCACCGCCAGTACCCGCCTGAACCCGGCCATCCCGCGCCGCCTGATGAGCAATTCATTTGCCTTCGGCGGCAACAACGTCAGCCTGATTATCGGAGACGCCCCATGATTGACTGGCCGCTCGCCGAACTGCTGCCCCACGCAGGGGACATGATCCTCATCGACCGGATCCTGTCGTTCGATGACGAACAGATCCATACCTGCACCACCGTCAAGCCTGGTGGTTTGTTCAATCGCGACGACGGCGCGCTGCCGGCCTGGGTCGGCATCGAGCTGATGGCCCAGAGCGTGGCGGCGTTCGCCGGTTGTCACGCACGCCGGCGCGGCGACGCCGTGGAGCTGGGCTTTCTGCTCGGCACCCGCAAGTTCGAATGCAACGTCGATTGTTTTCCCGTCGGCACCGAGCTGAGCATCCATGGCGTGCGCTCCCTGGAAGACGACAACGGCATGGGCGTGTTCGAATGCCACATCCACGCCCCCGGCATCCATGCCACGGCCCGGCTCAACGTTTTCCGTCCGCCCCAGGCCGCCCATTACCTTCATGAACCGTCCGCAACAGGAAACCCGTCATGACTGAATCCGTACTGGTCACCGGCTCCAGCCGTGGCATCGGCCGCGCCATCGCCCTGCGTCTGGCCCAGGCCGGGCACGACATCGTGCTGCATTGCCGCAGTGGCCGCACCGAGGCCGAAGCCGTCCAGGCAGACATCCAGGCCTTGGGCCGCCAGGCGCGCGTGCTGCAATTCGACGTGTCCGACCGTGCCGCCTGCAAAGCCACCCTCGAAGCCGACGTCGAGACCCACGGTGCCTATTACGGTGTAGTGCTCAATGCCGGCCTGACCCGCGATGGCGCTTTCCCAGCCTTGAGCGAAGACGACTGGGATGTGGTGATGCGCACCAACCTCGACGGTTTCTACAACGTGCTGCATCCGGTGATGATGCCGATGATCCGTCGTCGCGCCGCCGGGCGGATCGTCTGCATCACCTCGGTCTCGGGGCTGATCGGCAATCGCGGGCAGGTCAACTACAGTGCTTCGAAGGCCGGTTTGATCGGCGCCGCCAAGGCGTTGGCAATTGAGCTGGGCAAGCGCAAGATCACCGTCAATTGCGTCGCGCCAGGCCTGATCGACACCGCCATGCTCGATGAAAACGTACCTGTGGAAGAACTGATGAAAATGATCCCCGCCCAGCGCATGGGCACTGCGCAAGAAGTGGCGGGTGCGGTGAATTTCCTGATGTCCGCCGAAGCCGGCTACATCACCCGCCAGGTCCTGGCCGTCAACGGAGGCTTGTGCTGATGAAGCGCGTCGTCGTCACCGGCATGGCCGGCATCACCTCCGTGGGCAGCGACTGGGAGACCATCGCCGCCAACTTCGCCGCCAACCGCAGTGGCATCCGGCGCATGGATGAGTGGGATCGGTTCAGCGAACTGAACACGCGCCTGGCCGGCCCCATCGACGACTTCCAGGTCCCGGCCCACTGGACCCGCAAGCAACTGCGCAGCATGGGCCGCGTCTCGCGCCTGGCGGTCGCCGCGGCGGAACAGGCCCTGGCCGACGCCGGCCTGTTGGGCGATGAGTCGATCAAGGACGGGCGCATGGGCGTGTCCTGCGGTTCGTCCACCGGCAGCACCGACGAGATCAAGGCGTTCGGCAACATGCTGCTCAACAGCGTGGCCGAAGGGCTGAACGCCAATTCCTATGTACGGATGATGCCCCACACCACAGCGGCCAACATCAGCATCTTCTTTGGGCTGACCGGACGCCTGATCCCCACCTCCAGCGCCTGCACCAGCGGCAGCCATGGCATCGGTTATGCCTATGAAGCCATCAAGTTCGGGCGCCTGCCGTTGATGCTGGCCGGTGGCGCGGAAGAGCTGTGCCCGACCGAGGCGATGGTCTTCGATGCGCTGTACGCCACCAGCCTGAAAAACGATGCGCCGCAAACCAGCCCGCGCCCCTACGACAAGGGCCGCGATGGCCTGGTGATCGGCGAAGGCGCCGGCATGCTGGTACTCGAAGAACTGGAACATGCCCTGGCCCGTGGCGCAAAAATCCATGCCGAGGTCGTCGGCTTTGGCAGCAACGCCGACGGCCAGCACGCCACCCGCCCCGAACTGGGCACCATGCGCCGGGCCATGGAGCTGGCCTTGGAAGACGCCGGCCTCGAACCCTCGGCCATCGGCTACGTCAACGGCCACGGCACTGCCACCGAGCAGGGCGACATCGCCGAAACCCTGGCCACCAGCAGCCTGTTTGGCGAACACATGCCCATCAGCTCGCAAAAGAGCTTCCTCGGCCACACCCTGGGTGCCTGCGGGGCGCTGGAGTCCTGGTTCAGCATCGAAATGATGAACCGTGACCTGTACGTGCACACCTTCAACCTCGATGAGGTCGATCCCCAGTGCGGCAAGCTCGATTACCTGCGCAACGAATTCCGGGCGATGAGCCACGAATACGTGATGAACAACAACTTCGCCTTTGGTGGGGTCAACACCTCGCTGATCTTCCGCCGCTGGCGCTGAATCGGATTCAAAACCCTGTTACCTCTCGTCAAGGAGACCATGATGTCGTTGAAGAAAATCGCCGTAACCGCCGCCCTGTTGCTCAGCACCCTGCCAAGCCTCAGCCAGGCCCGTGATACCGCGCTGTTCCTGCCGTTCGACAAAGTCGTCGCCGAGGCCATCCGTACCGGCAAGATCGACGGCAGCGTGAAGTTCTACCTGGCCGGCAACAAACCGGCCGGCAACGTCACCGTGATCAGCCCTGGAGCCGTGACCAACAAGAAGACCAACGCCTTCAACAAATCCGATGAAGTGGCCTGCGAATGGGTGCTGCAATCGGCCCTGATCAGCCTGCACCAAGCCGCCAAGAATGCCGGCGCCAACGCCGTCACCAACATCGTCAGCTTCTACAAGAGCAACGAACGCAAGGACCCGACCACCTACGAATGCCACGCCGGCGCGATCATGGCGGGCGTTGCGTTGAAAGGGGATCTGGCGAAGGTGCAATAAGCCCGGTACGGCTGTTGGCACCGATCCGACGCAATCGCGAGCAGGCTCGCTCCCACAGGATTTGGCGGCGCACCAGATATTGCGTACACCATGAATCCATTGTGGGAGCGAACTTGCTCGCGATTGCAGTGGGTCAGCAGCGGTGATGTTGGCTGGGGGCTGCCGCTATCACCTGCGCCTTTTCATTTGTAGGTAGCCCAGAGTACCGAAGGGATCAGTCGCGCTTTGCAGGGGCAGGTACTGTGGCTATCCAACGTGCCGGCCATGTGCCTGCCATGACTGACCATATGCGCGATGCCGCCCCTGATCTGATAGGTTTTTCCATCCCGTCCACACGAGACGCGATCACCTTCGCGGGCATGCAGCAGGCCAAACATGTTGCCCTTGTTATCGCCTTCCAGCACTTTTCCACCGCAAGTGGTCTTGTCACCCAAACCGATGAAGTACCCCTCGTTCATTGGATGCTCTCCTTCACTCCATTCGAGTGCAGGTAATGAACATCCGCCAGTTTGAGCGCGGGCAAAAAGTCCTCTGCCATCGGCACGCCTTCACGCACGATGATCAGAAAACGTCTCTGAAGCGTATTGATGATCTCGTCGCCATTGCTCAAGCGGCTGCCGACCAGGGCGATGTTGCTATTGGCGACTCCGGCGGCAGTTACGATCCGCGCGGTGCTTCCGTCGGCGTACACAACCTGGTCGCCTTTCTGCGCGGCTCGTACTTTCCAGCCATCATCCAGGGTGAACGTCAACGACGATGACACTTGCTGGATCGTTCCGCCGTTACGCGTCTGGCTACCCTCGGTGGCCACCCGGTAAATAGCGATTGGGGGATGAGCCATGACGAACGCTTTTTGTTGATTAAGAAATGCGATGACTTTTTCGTCAAAACCATCAAGCGCCTGTTGCTCCAAGTACAAATCGTCCAAATGACGAAGATATTCACGAGAGACTTCGTTGGTGTATGGGGTATACGAAGATGAGTGCATTTCCAAGGGCCTTATTCATGGGCTTTAGGCTACCTCCCTTTCCACCGAGGAGGAGCATTGAGCCAGACGATTCGGAATGATGAATAAGACGTCGCAGCGCTGGAGAAACGCAATCCCAACAGGGTGGACATTTGGAGCAAATAGGAAACATCGCAACTAAAAATGCGTATTTTCCTACAGTCAATGGGAGGAGGGTATACACGCTTTGCCCGGTATCTTCACCCGCCCCTGTTTTGCTCCACCCCAATTACCGCTTGTCGGGACTGTCAACTTCGACAGTATCGATGAGACTGGGAAAGCTTCAGGCTTCAAACGCCTGAAAAAACACCTTCCAGATTAACGTTCGATAAAAACAGTTCGGCGTCATTCATAAACTGCACCGCGTATTTCATGAAACTAATTTGGCTCCAAAAATGGACAAAAAAATGAGGGACACAATAGCCTGGTCGGGCGTCACTCCCTTATCTTCTCGACACCAAGCCACCTCGCCGCCTGTAGAACAAAACATTGTTGTAGAGGGTGCGTTATTCACGCGTGGCTACGTGTATGTGAACGGCATCCGCATGCACTATCTTATAAGCGGTAATGGCGAAAACCCGGTGTTGCTGGTGCATGGGTTTCCGGGGAGCTGGCGCAATTGGGAAGCATTGATGGGGCCATTGGTGCGTGCGGGTTATACGCCTATCGTTCCTGATTATCGCGGCGCAGGAGAAACCGATATCTCAGAAAGCGGCTATGACAAAAAAAGCATGGCGCATGATTTGCACGAGTTGGTCATCCACTTGAATATCAAACAAGTGGATGTTGTCGGCCATGACATGGGTTTAATTATTGCCTATGCCTACGGAGCACTTTATCCGGGTGAAACCAAACGTATTATCTTGATGGACGGATTCATTCCTGGCATACCAGGCTGGGAAGCGGCCTACAACGGAGACCCGTCAGCCGGTATTGCAAGCAAATGGCATTTTCGCTTCTTTGGCGAGACAGCCTTGGCCATGATCCAAGGACGGGAAGAAATTTACCTGAACATGTTTTTCGATAACTTCGTATTTTCCCGCAACAATGCAGTGTCGGACAGCGTGCGTGCTGCGTTGGTGAAGGATTACTCCCGACCTGGACGTATGGAGGCGGCCTTCAAGCTTTATTCAGCCTGGATAGAACATGATGTGAATGACAATCAGGAGTTCGCCAGCCATAAACTGACGGTGCCTGTGCTCACCATCGGCGGGGACCATTCGAGAGGAAACACCTTGGCCGAGCAAGTCAAATACATCACTACACAACCGTACGCTTTTATACTGCACAACACCGGGCATTGGGTACTGGAAGAAAAAACACAGGCGACCTGCGAAGCGATCCTGGCATTTTTGCGTGATAAAAAATAACCGTTGGCCTCATCCATCAATACTCATCGCGAGCCAATTCGCTCCTGCATGGATTATGTATCCGCAACACCTGTACACCGCCTGACACCGCCTCATGCGGTATCTATATACCGCCTCTTCTTCGCGCTTCTTCAATAGGTTGTTACTTCCGAAAACTTTCAGGAAGAGAACATGCTGGAGAATACCCCCTTACAAACCGCTAGCGCCCTGCTGGTACACCAACTCAATGCCTCGCAGCAACAGATGATTCGCCTGAACGACGCTGTTCCGCGCGCGTCGAAGGTGGCTGCGCGGCACTTGAATGACTGGTTCACAAAAACTTTCCCTACCATGGTGAACAAACTGGCAGTCAACGAAATACTCGTGTGCCGACTGCAAGACGAAACAGTCCCCCTCGACACACTCTTCTGGGGTGCGCTGGCAGGAAAGATCAAGGCTCACGAGTTCTTCGACGATTTGGGCGATATCGACATCGTCACCGACCTGAACAGCGTCACGGATATGCCGGCAGCCCTGAATACCCGTGACGCCAAGCAAGCCATCAAGCAACTGATAAGCATCACTGCGACAACGTATGAGCAAATGCTGGCGCGGGCGCTGGACAACTTCTGGGACAACCCGCCCGACCCTAGCCAGGACCGCAGTGTCAGCGTATGGCTGGCCGATGAATTCGGCAGGCAACTCAAGGCACAAGCCGATCTCCACCAACTGGACGGTACACTCAGCCTGCCGCTGCACAAGGCAGTGACGGAGCAGGCACTGTCGGCACTGGACGCGACGGATCGCGCCAGGCTGGCGGAACGTGACCGGCCCGGGGTGTATAGCCTGAGTATCACCCCCGAAGGTTGGGCGTTCAGCGTACCGGTATCGGGCGCCGTTGCGTTGACCCAGCGTGACAATGTCGACTACCCGGGAAGCGCGCTGTTGTATAGCCCAGGTAAACCGCTGGAGGTATACGCCGACCTGGCGGCGCTGAAATCCAGCCTGGAGAAGGACGATGACGTTCAGTATGAAGTGACCACCGCCCCCATCGCCGGGGACTTCCTTGCCCACCTGGTTACGGACCTGCGAGCGGCGCAAAAAACCGCCGTGAGCGATGCACTGCTGAACGGGCCGGGGGACGATGAGAAGATCAATACCTGGATAGACAGGATCGATGCCGCGGCGAACGTCAAGAACAGGCTGGACCTGGCGGGCGCCATGGACGAGCGCGCGTTACGGCTGTACCAGAAAAAACTGGACGACTGGCTGCACGCCAACCCGCACGTGATCGGCAGCGACCGCGTGGCCTGGTGGAACGCGCTGCAGGACCTGCAGACAGCCCTGGCGGATACCCCACCCCCGCCCGATCCCGTGACACTGGCTTCCCCTGACGCCCTCCGGGACCGGACCCGCACGCTGCTCGCCGGGTTCATCAAGGACAAATACCCCCCGGTCGATCCTGACCAGATATTCCTGTGTATCCGCAAGCAGACCGTCGACCCGCACGCACCAACGGGTGAGTCACCGTTCGGGTCCGGAGTATCGCTAGGCAACGTGAAGGCGATATTCGATGACTGCCGCTCCTTGACGCAGTGGGCAATGTCCAACCTGACACCGGACGAACGCAACGCTGCCCACCACACCGAAGAGGGGCCGCTGAGCTTCGCGCAGATCGTAGAGGTCATTGAAAGAGCGAACGTGGGTAGCCGTATCCCACCCGCATTGCAGCTTGCGGCCCGGGAGCGCCAGACACAATGGATGGCTCTGAAAGCCAAACAAATGCGAGCGCAGGCGTGGGCCGCGCATATATCCGGGGACTTGACACACGACAAGGACAACACCGGCCTGAACCTGGTACTGGC
Organism: Pseudomonas sp. DF11; assembly: GCF_058148565.1. Lineage (NCBI taxonomy): Bacteria > Pseudomonadati > Pseudomonadota > Gammaproteobacteria > Pseudomonadales > Pseudomonadaceae > Pseudomonas > Pseudomonas sp. DF11. The sequence continues at coordinate 293,471 of NZ_JBYVYN010000004.1, read as the reverse complement.
GGCGTTGGACAGCCCAACGCCGGAGGTGCGCCGCAAGGTCAATGGGCACGAAGTGGTGGTCCGGCAGATCCAGTGGGGCGACAGCGTGCTGAAAGAGCTGCTGGCCTTCGGTGTCAGGAAACTCGCCAGCCGGCCTTCATTGACGCTGTACACGCCGGGCGCGCCGGACGGAAAAATGTTCAGGGACATCCATGCGGGAAGTGATCGGGATTTGGAAGCAGCCCTGGTCGCGACACTCACCGCCACGCTGGATATGACCCGCTGGCTGATTGCGCAACTGCCGCTGATGGAACAAGCCGATCAGTTCGCCAGCCTGGTGCCGGCAGCGGAAAACCTGACGTTCAACGAGAAGATAAAGAAAGTCACGCAGTCCACTTTCTCGTGGATAAGGCATCGGGTTCAGGATGACTTCGCGTTGAGAGTCGCCTCCCCCGTGGTTAAAGGCGACCTGCTCAAGGCGTTGCACGAAACGCAGATCACCCACGCGCTCAAGACGGCTGACACGCTGACGGTGACGAACGCCGAACGCAACAGCACAGCGGCCCAGGAGGGGCGCAGGAATGGCATCACGTTGCTGACGGGCGCGATGGCGATGTTCTACGGGGGTCGCCTGGGCGGGGTATTGGGACGCGCGATCCTGCCGGTGATGGCTGGAGGCGCCGCAGTGGCGGCAATAAAGGACGACGGTGGCAGCTTCAGCCAATGGACCAGTGACTTCATCAACGGCCTGGGCGAAGTCATTGCCGAGGCCGGGCAGGACCTGATCATGGCCCGCGCCGCCCGACGCCGAAGCAAGGACCGTCCAGAACTGTCGTCCCTGCCGCGCATGCCTGACCCGGAGCTGGGACCGTTCCTCCTGAAAGGCTTTGACGGTAAAGGGCTGATACCCGAGGGCCGTAACCTGTTCAGGGACGCGGGTGGACAAGGCTATTTAAAGCTGGGGAGTGGCTACAGTAAAACCGCGGTACAAGCGGGCGAGCGGATTATCTATGCGGCGAACAACCGTACTCATCAACTGACCGTGGCTTGGAAAAATGGCCGGTGGCAGATCGAAGCGCCAAAACGGCTGCTCGGTGGCGGAATCATACAAAGTCTACTCGGCCGGACGCCGGAGACCCCGCAACAGAAAACCTACAACGCATTGGTAGAAGGCGTACTGGTGGACCATCGCTGGCCGCCCCGGGAAGTGGTGAATCAGGTAAAGAAGATCATCCACTCAATGCCCGAAGAGCTGGCCGAGCGCATCCTGCGTGAGAGCATGAATGACATCCACGTGCGCGACATCGACACTTACCTCTCCCGAATAAACCAGATAAAGATAAACAAAAGACTCCACGGCCTCGCGCAACATAAAAACCCCCACGAAAGCCTGCTGTACAAATTCAACATATGGCAGGCCGTCGACTACTGCACCCGGGACATCAGCGCAGAGGAAAGGGGGATCGTGCTTACGCCCCCGCAAAAAATAAAAATATTCGACATGACCCTGCCGCTCAAGAAAGAGCTTTTCGACAGCGAAGGCGACTTGAAGATGATGATGTCCTCCTTGACAGACAACCTCACCGGCGCCTTATTCATCACCATCACCCCTCAACAGGGGCGAAAGAAAGCCGCCATGGATAAGATCCAGGGCGATATTCATGACGTGATCGAAGTCGCGGAAAAACGCTTCTGGGCCGAGCTGGGCGACCTGTATTCAGGGGAGGGACCTGAAGTAGAAGCCGCCAGGGAGAAATACAAAGGAAATCCGGAAAACCTCCTGGAATATAAAAATAAAAAGTACAGCGCCTTCAGGGACGAGATGAAAAAAAGACGCATACCCGGACTCCTGACGGAAATCCGGAATAATAAGATTCCTTATGTCATCGCCAACAAAGGCAAGTCGCAGCGAAAGACCTTATTGGTCACCGGTGAGGACATCACCAACTTCACGAAAAACCTCTCGAACTACGACACGTTCGATATCGAAGTCGTGACCCAGGTCCCGACGAAAAAGGTTCCTGGCAAGTCCCCGACCACCAGCACTGCGCCGGTACTGGCAGAAGCATCCACCGCAACGGAAAAATTTACGGTGAGCCTCAGCACACTGGCAGAAACCCAGATGTCATATGACAACTTTCCCGAAGCGGCCAGAGCCAAGGTGACAGAAATCATGGATGACATTCGGGCCGGCAGAGCCACGACAAAACGAATCAACAAATATTACTGGTACGACATGGCCCAGCTATCCCCCGGCAGTGGCAGAGGCGCATGGCGCGCGGCGTTTGAACGCAAGGGTGATACCTGGACCCTCCAAGGGTTTTATGACTATCACGTCAATAGACCTGCGACGGTTTGGGAAGGCTAAGGAAAACCATAAATGATTGCTCCCACGGGGTACGTCAGGTTGTCGATGCTACGGCTATAACGAGAAAGGGCGCCTTACGGCGCCCTTCACAAACAGGCTGGCTTGTCATCCATCATGCTGACCGGTTCAGGTACTGGCATGCAGTCAGTCCCAACGTTTTGACAATTTTTTATTCAATGGTCCTGGGAAGTTCAGGCAACGCATTGATCATCATCAGGCTAACCCCATAGAAAAGGGCGCTTTTCAGCGCCCTCTCAAACAGCAAGGATCAGAGACAGTCGAGTCACTCAGCTTGAATCAACTTGCTTTCCACTACCCCGGCGCGGCCGGTTTTTTCATCGACAACCTGCAGGTTGTTACGAGCCTTGATGAAACCCACTTTCACTTCCTGCCAGACAAAATAGTTCTTGCCCGCCTCTGTGCTGAGCTTGAGCTCTGAATCGTTTTCCGCAGACGACACCAACGTCTGCTGGCCAGCCGGTACCGATAGCATCAAATACGACTTGGCAACGGTCTGCCCGACAGCTTTACCGTTGAGCGTTACCGGCATCTTCACCCCGGCGCCCATGCTTTCGTTGCGATAAACGTAGATGTTCGCTTTGTCAGGGACGGTCTGGAAGGTTTTCGCCTGCGCATCCTGGGTGTCATCCGCCATTTTTACCGAAGCACACCCTGTGGTCAGCGCGGCGACTGCCAGCAGGGCAGTAAAGGTCAACTGCTTGAACATCCTGTTTCTCCATGATTGGGTTGGTCGAACAATGGGATATCGGCTGAAACGGTGAAAAACTGAAGCAATGTTGGCTTGCTCGGTCACCGGTGGCGCCTGGCAACAGCAAGCCTCAAGCCCAGACAGGTAACCTTCCGTAAAACTTGTAATCCATTTCCCAAGCTGTCATTCGGGCATTGAGTCTCTTATTCATGCGTGCTCAGTTAGCCGTCAAAATAAGCAATGCCATGGCATAGGGATAAAATTCGTGAGAACAAAAAACTCTCTTTGGCCTTACCTGATGAGCCTTTCAGCCACTCCAATCATGGGCGGTTATAACTTGTTCTCAAACTACACAAACAACCTCTACCCAGCCGAACATGACATTATCGCCATTCCATTCGCAGCGATGACCGGCACCCTGCTCACATTACTATTCCTGCTACTTCTCCAGCATCCTTATCGCTTAAGAAAATCAATTAACGCGCGCAATACCCTTCTTACCAAATCCGCGAGCGTCCTCGCCACGACCGTAACGGTGATCCTGTTGCTGGAGCACATACTCTACTGGTCAACGCCAAAACATTTGCCAACTTTCTGGGTTTTCCTTACCACCCTATTTTTTTACATTCATTACCAACTTCAACTTTATGGCTTCATCCGCGCTAGTACTAACCATTAGATAACTCCACTCCATCGGTCAACAGCGCCACAAACGCCTTCGCCATCGGCGAACGCTGGTCCTTGCGCTGTACCAGCCACACCGCCGACACCGCCGCCGGGTCGAGCAGCGGTCGATAGACCACGCCGTCGATACGCATGCGCTGGTATGACGCAGGCAGGACCGAGACGCCCAGCCCCGCCGCCACCAGGCCGATGATGGTCATGGCTTCGCCGGCCTCCTGGGCGAAGTGCGGGCTGAAGCCGGCGTCGCGAGCCAGGCTCAGGAGTTGCGCGTAGAGGCCGCTGCCGTAGCTGCGGGGGAAGAACACGAAGGGTTCCTGGGCCAGAGACGAGAGGAACAGGCCCGCTTCGCTGCCCTGGGCCAGGGGATGCTTGGAGCTGAGCACGGCCACCAGCGGTTCGCGGCTGAGTTCGATTTCCTGCAAGGAGTCGGGCAGTGGCAATGGACGCATGATGCCCACCTCGATCGCTTCGTCCACCAATGCATCCGCGACCTGGGTGCTGCTCATTTCCCGCAGGTTCAGGTGCACGGCCGGGAAGCGTTGGCGAAACGTGAAGATCGCTTGGGGAATGGTCGAGTTGAAAGGTGCCGAGGAAGTGAAGCCGATTTTCAGCTCGCCCAACTCGCCCAACTGGGCACGGCGGGCCACGTCGGCGGCCTTGTCGACCTGGGCCAATACCCGTCGCGCCTCTTCGAGGAACAGTCGCCCGGCCTCGCTCAGTTCGACCCGACGATTGGTGCGCTCGAACAGCCGCGCACCGATCTCCTGCTCCAGCGCCTGGATCTGCTGGCTCAAGGGCGGTTGGGAGATGCCCAGGGCCAGGGCCGCGCGGCCGAAATGCAGCTCTTCGGCCACAGCGATGAAGTAACGCAGATGACGCAATTCCATGGGCAATCCAATAGGTCGCAGAACGTCTTAAACATGTCGAACAATATATTGGATAGAAACATTAGCCGGCTATATGCTTTTTTCATTGCCTGCCTGGCCGTGCTCGTTCGAGGTCCATCGTGAAAACTGCTGTCGCTCCACTGGCCCATGAAATCCCACCTCGTGTACAGGATGATGTCGTCGCCGAATTGAAGGACATCTACATCGAGAAAGGCACGCCGATGTTCATGCGCACGGTGCTGGCGCTGTTCAGCGGTGGCTTTGCGACGTTCGCCCTGCTGTACTGCGTGCAACCGATGATGCCGCTGCTGTCCAAGGAGTTTTCCATCAACGCGGCGCAGAGCAGCCTGATCCTGTCGGTGGCGACCGGCTTGCTCGCCATCGGCCTGTTGATCACCGGCCCGATTTCCGACCGCATCGGTCGCAAGCCCGTGATGGTCGCGGCGCTGTTCGCCGCCTCGGTGTGCACGATTGCCAGTGCCATGATGCCGACCTGGCAAGGCGTATTGGTTCTACGCGCCTTGGTGGGGCTATCGTTGAGCGGTCTGGCAGCGGTGGCGATGACCTACCTGAGCGAAGAAATCCATCCCAAGCACATCGGCCTGGCGATGGGGCTGTACATCGCCGGCAACGCCATCGGCGGCATGTGCGGGCGCCTGATCACCGGGGTCTTGATCGACTTTGTCAGCTGGCACACTGCAATGCTGGTGATCGGTGGCCTGGCCTTGATCGCGGCGGCGGTGTTCTGGAGGATTCTGCCCGAGTCGCGCAACTTCCGCCCGCGCTCGCTACACCCGCGCAGCTTGCTGGACGGTTTCACCATGCACTTTCGCGACGCCGGCCTGCCGTTGCTGTTTCTCGAAGCCTTCGTGTTGATGGGCGCGTTCGTGACGCTGTTCAACTACATCGGCTACCGCTTGCTGGCCGAGCCCTATCACCTGGATCAGGCCTTCGTCGGACTGTTGTCGGTGGTGTACCTGTCGGGCATCTACAGCTCGGCGAAAGTCGGTGCCCTGGCGGACAAACTCGGTCGGCGCAAAATGCTCTGGGCAACCATTGCCCTGATGCTGGCCGGGCTCGCACTGACCATGGCCACGCCACTGTGGCTGGTGGTCCTGGGCATGCTGGTGTTCACCTTCGGCTTCTTCGGCGCTCACTCGGTCGCCAGCAGCTGGATCGGCCGCCGCGCCCTCAAGGCCAAGGGCCAGGCATCGTCGCTGTACCTGTTCAGCTATTACGCCGGGTCGAGTGTTGCGGGTACGGCGGGCGGCGTGGCCTGGCACCTGGCCGGGTGGAACGGGATCGGCCTGTTCATCGGCGGGTTGCTGGTGGTGGCGTTGCTGGTGGCGGTGAAACTGGCGAGGTTGCCGTTGTTGCCGGGGAATGTGCAGGTTTAGATCCAAGGCAGGAACAGAGTAGACACTTTGTGGCGAGGGGATTTATCCCCGCTGGGCTGCGCAGCAGCCCTAAAGCAGTGAACTCAATCTTCCTGGCCCACCGAGTGCCTGGTGTGGGGGCCGCTTCGCAACCCAGCGGGGATAAATCCCCTCGCCACAGGGCTTGTTTCTTGCGCGGCAGCGCAGCGTCGAAGACGCGGCGGCCACTCTCTCACCACAAAAACCTCATACCCCTGGCCAAAATTGCTGTGTACTCGATCGATCATTGACGTAACACCACCCGCGCCTCCAACACACTACCACGCGCTTCCAGGGTCAACGACTGCAACGCCGCGCCCTCCCGCTCTTGCTGATCCAGCCACTGAAGCAACCGGTTGGCATCGCCACTGACGGCCAGTCGCAACGAATCGCCGTCGACCTCCATCTCTGCGATATCCAACCCCGCCGCAGTCGCACTGTCATTGACGCGCACCGACAAGGGGCGTGTCGCGGCGGTCGGATCCCGGGTGGGTTCGGCGCGCAGGATTCGGGCGTGCAGCTCAGCCTGTTGGCGATACTGTCGCTCGGAAACCTCCAGCCGTTGCCGGGTCGGTTGCCAAATCGAGGTGTAGGCCACGACCACCAGCAACAGCCCGACCAGGCCCAGCAACGATTGTTGCTCACGACGTGACACCCTCCCCCAGGCCTGGATCAGGCTATTGAAGTTCATCAACTGTTCTCCAGCGTGAGAGTGGCCTGCACTCGGTTGTTCTGTTTGCTGGCGCTGCCCAGGGTGACGGACAGTCCGGTTTGCTGCCCGCGTTCACGCAGTTGCTCGAGCTCGACGAAGCTGTTGGCGGTCAGTTGGATTTTCCAACCTTCGTCCTCACGAAAATCGATGCGCTGCACTTCGACGTTGCTCGCGCCAATGACCTGCTCCGTCAGACGGACCAGACGCGCAACCTGGGTGTCCTGGCTTTGCCCACGACGACTCTGCAACGCCTGGAACTGCGCCGCCAGGTCGACGATCCGGGTTTGCTCGGGATACAGCGACCTGAATCGCTGCTCGTCCTGGGCGTACAGATAACGAGTTTCGCCTTCAAGAAATCGTATGCGCGCCTCGCTGAACGCCCAGGTGAGCAATAACAATCCCGACGCGGCAACCGCCACGCCACGCCACGGCAAAGGCTGACGACGTCGACGAAACTCGCCCTGCAACAGGTCGATGGGATGTCCGCCAGCGTTGAGCAGCCACTCATCGATACCTTCGCGATCGCGTCCCTCGTCCAGCCAGTGAATGTCCTCGGGCAAGTCGGGCTTGAGCGTTGCCAGGGCCCGGGCCGACAGCGATACCCGCGCCGGCAACGCCCCGCCCAACAGCCAGCGACCGAACCAACGCACCGCAAAAGCCCTGTCATCGGGAAGCAGGTCGGCATCGACATGCATCGCACGGACATCGACGCCTTGCGCGGCCAGCAGCGCCAGCAATGCCTGGAACCGGCTTCGCTCGGTCACCATCAGCGGGTAGCGCTGCTGACGATCCCGCGCGCCGGCGCTGATGTGCAACGTCTCGAGGTTTTCACTCAACTGTTCTTCGATGGCGAACGCCAGGGCCTGGGGTCGCGGCTGGCGTCGAGAAGGCCACGGATCGCTGCGCAGCCAGCTGCACATTTCCATCGGCAACAGCACGTCGACGACTCGCCCGTGCAATTCGCCGGCGGCTTCATGCAAGGGCAGGCAGCGTCGATCGCCCGTGGGCGACCACACGCAACACGGCCAGTTGGCGCAAGGCGCCTCCATGCCGTCGGGCGTCAGGTAAAGCCAGGTTTTCATCTAAGGGCGCTCACTGGGGCTGATGGGTAAAAGACGACGCTGAGTCACCGTCCAGCGTCCGCTAACGGGGTCGCGCTCGATGTCCGAGGCCAGGCGCAAACGGCTGCCGGCACGGGTCACGCTCACGGTGATTCGGAACCAGCGGCTGCTCACGCCCAGGCCATGGCTGCCAATGTCCGATCCGGACAACAGCGGGTCATTGGTAAAGGCCTGCGCGCTGGCGAATGGCAGGTGGCGACGTTGGTTGACCAACGCTTTGGCCGGCCCATCCTCCATACCGTCCAGGCTCATCAACACTGGCAGCGGGGCGGTATTGATATTCAACAGGGCCTCCCTGGGCAGCAACACCACCCAAGGCTCCAGGCGTCGCAGCGTCTGGCCGTCGATGCCCGGCAGCAGGCGCAGTTGACTCAACTCCTGCACCGAGCCGACCTGGGGCAATGACAACGCGGGTAAGTCCAGCAACGCCAACAATCGCGTCCAACGACCGAGCGTGACTTGATCGGTTTGGCCCTGGGCCAGCAGCGCATTGAGGTTCAAGCGCCCGGCCAGATCCTCGATATCGATGTGGACCTCGGCGTCTTCCATCTCGAAAGCAGGTTCGAGCCGAGCCCAATCCTGGCTCAGGCCTACCGGCCCGGACGAAGTGATCGCGCTACCTTCCAACACCGCCTGCGCCCAGGCTTCAGCGGCCAGCCCCAATTGACGCAGCTGGACGTGCTGCAACTGCTGGGCGCTGCTCTGCAACAACAGGCGATGACTGCGCAGCATGCCGGCGGTGAGCAGCAGCGCCAGGCTCAGGACCAACAACACACTGATCAGCGCCACGCCCCGTTGTCGGTTCACGGCAACGCACCAGGCAACAGCAGCACACGGCGGATCTGCTGGAAACGCCCCGTGGAAATCACCAGTTCCAACGCCAGCGGCGCATTGCCGCGCACGGTTTCGCCGTGCCAGCCCCGTTTCGCATCGAATACACGCCAGCTCAGGCTGCGTACGTCCTCGAGCAATTTCTGCTGTTGCACGATGACCGGCCCTTCACCGCGACTGTCGCGCCACAACACAGCGCCCTCGAGTCGATAGTTCACCGTTTGCCGCTCGCTGCGTGGCTGGTCCAGCGGATTGGGCCAATGGCTACGCTGCAATTGCAGGCGCCCGGACGCGAGCACGATGGAATCGGCAACGACCTGCCACGCATCCCGTTCGATGACTCCCACGGCGCGCTGCAAGGCCCTGACTTCACGCTCATGTTGACCGGCGCCCTGCTGGGTGCGCACGACACTGTCGAACAGGCGCCAACTGGCCAGGCCAAGCAGGGCAAAAATGGCGATGGCGATGACCAACTCCAACAAGGTGAAGCCCGACTGTCTATTCATGACGGTTGCGGATCCATCCAGTGGTGCGATGCACTGCAGCTGGGCTGCCGGCGCGGCTGACCTGGATCTCGACCTGGAGCAGACGCGGGTCGCGGGCCGGGGCGACACGCTGGTGCAAGATCCAATCGCGCTGATCCAGGCGTTGGGTCAGGCGCTGTGTGCCAAGGGGCGTAGCGGCTTGCAGGCGGAGCTCGCTGAGCTGGTTGTCCGCCAGCCAGGCGCTGAACAGACGGTCCTCGAGCCCGGCGCTTTGCTTGAGCACGAACTGACTGGCCGACAGCACCGCAGCCGCCAACGTGGCGAAAATCGCCAGCGCGACCATGATTTCCAACAGCGTGAATCCCTGGCAATCGGCAGCCAGCCTGCGAGCGTCAGCCATCGATCAGCGGCTCCGCCAAACCATCGCTCATGACCTGGGAGATCGTCTGGCCAGCGACTTTGATGAGCAACCTGAACGGACTGATCTCGTCACTGCTGAGCATCAGCAACTGTGGCGGGCCTTGGGCATCATCGAGCGTCAGGACGTGGCCGTCCTGCTCCAGCCCAAGCGTCAGGCTTTCAGGCATTCGCTGAAGCGCCGACACCGCTGTCCAGCCCAGGGACTCGAGGCGCAACGCCTGATAACCGCGAGGCTGTATGCGCACCCCATACTCCAGCCCATCCAACACCGCGCGTTCGCGCAACTGCTGTACCACGCGGACGAAGTCCTGGGCTTGCTGCCGGGCCTCACGCACCGGGCTCGGACCGAGAGCCAGACTGACCATGCCCATCACGACGCCAATCAACACAATCACGACCATCAGTTCCAGCAAGGTGAACCCCCGAAAATGACGACCCATGTTCACTCGGCCCAATTGCCGATATCGGCGGCAAACCCATCGCCGCCCGGCAGGCCATCGGCACCCAGCGAGTACAGGTCATAGCCGCCATCGAGTGACTTGAGGCCAGGGTTGAGAAACTGGTAGGGCGTGCCCCAGGGATCGACCGGCAGGCTTTTCAGGTAACCCTGGGGGTTCCAGTTCTTTGCCACCGGCGTACCGGACGGACGCTTGCTCAGCGCCTCCAGGCCTTGCTGGGTCGAAGGGTAATGAGCGTTGTCGAGACGGTACATTTCCAGGGCCGTGGCAATCGCCTGGATATCCGTGCGCGCGGCGGTGACCTTGGCTTGGTCGGGCCGGCTCATGAACTGCGGCACGACGATGGCGCCGAGGATGCCGATGATGACCACCACCACCATGATTTCGATCAGGGTGAAGCCGCGCTGAGGACATGCCGGTCGGTTGCTGTGAAGTTTCATGGGTCAATTCACCAATTGGTTGAGGCTCAAGATAGGAAGCAGAATGGCCATGACGATCAGCAGCACGACGCCGCCCATCAGCACCAACATGGCCGGTTCGAAAAGGCTCACCACCAGCGCGATGCGCGCCGCGAGGCTGGCCTCCTGTTGTTCGGCGGCGCGGGCCAACATGCTCTCGAGTTCGCCGGCGCGTTCGCCGCTGGCAATCATGTGCAGCATCAGCGGCGGGATATCCCCGCCGAGCTCCAGGCCACGGGTCAGGGTCCCGCCCTCGCGCACCGAACGAGCAACGTCGGCCATGCGCCCACGAATGGTCAGGTTGCCGATCACCTGCGCGGCGATGTGCAAGGCGTCCACCAAAGGCACCGCGCTCTTGCTCAGGATCGCCAGGGTGCTGGCGAAGCGGGCCGCTTCCATCGCCCGCAGCACCTCGCCCAACAACGGCAGCCTGAGCAACAAGCGATGCCAACGCAGGCGCCACGCCGGTTGGCGCAGGCTCCAGCGCCACAGCCCGAGCAATCCGGCCAAAGCCCCGAACAGCAGCAGGCCATAGCGGCGCAAGCCATCGCTCAGCGCGATCAGCGCCTGGGTCAGCCAAGGCAGCGGCTGGCCACTGTCGACGAAAATCTTCACCACATCCGGCACCACGTAGCCCAGCAGGAACGCGACAATCGCGACGCAGGCCAGCATCAGGATCAGCGGATACACCAACGCCAGTTGAATGCGCTGGCGCGACGCCTGGCGCGCCTGGGTGTAGTTCGCCAGTTGCTCCAGCACCTGGCCCAAGTGGCCGGATTGCTCACCAGCGGCAACGGTGGCGCAAAACAGCTCGGGGAAGGCTTGGGGAAATGCCCCCAGGGCCGTCGCCAAGGCGTGACCTTCCATCACTCGGCTGCGCACTGCCGACAGCAAGTGGACGACACGGCGCTTCTGGCTCTGTTGCGCCACCGCCCCCAGGGCTTCTTCGAGGGGCAGGCCGGCCTGGATCAAGGTGGAAAGCTGCAACGTCAGCAACGCCAGGTCAGCCGGGCTCAAACGTCCCCCCGCAGGCCGGATGCCAAAGGTTCGCGACTCCCCGGCTTCACGCAGCTCGCTGGGCAGCAAACCGCGCTCGCGCAATAACTGACGGGCATGGCGGGGGCTGTCGCCTTCCACCCGGCCCTTGCAGCGTCGGCCCTGGGCATCTTCGGCCCGGTAGTCGAAGGTCGGCATGACGCTAATCCTCCTGGGTGATGCGCAGCAGTTCATCGACGCTGGTCAGGCCTGCGAGAACCCGCTGGCGCCCGTCCTGGAACAGGCTGCGGGAAGTCTTGCGCGCCTCAGAAGCCAACGCCTGCTCGGTGGCGCCCTCGTGAATCAGCTGCGACAACGCGGCACTGACATTCACCAGTTCGTAAATACCGATGCGCCCGCGATAACCTTTCTGGCATTGAGTGCAGCCTTGGGCCTTGAACAGCCGTGGCGCGGCGTCGGCTTCAAGACCCAGGCGCAGACAAGTGGCGGCGTCGGCCACATAGGGCGTCTTGCAGAACGGGCACAAGGTGCGCAACAAGCGCTGGGCGACGATGCCGGCCAGGGACGAGGCCAGCAGATAGGCATCCACGCCCATGTCCACCAGCCGCGTGACCGCGCCGACGGCGGTATTGGTGTGCAGGGTCGAGAGCACCAGGTGCCCGGTCAGGGACGCCTGGACGGCGATCTCGGCGGTCTCGCGATCGCGGATTTCACCGACCATCACCACATCCGGATCCTGGCGCAAAATGGCCCGCAGGCCACGGGCGAAGGTCATGTCGACTTTCGGATTGACCGGCATCTGGCCGATGCCCGGCAGGTGATATTCGATCGGGTCTTCGACGGTGAGGATGTTGCGGCTCTGGTCGTTGATGCTGCTCATCGCCGCGTACAGGCTGGTGGTTTTGCCCGAGCCCGTGGGCCCGGTCACCAACACGATGCCGTGGGGTTTGCCGAGCAATTGGCGCAGCCCGGCCAGGGTGTCGTCGGGCAGGCCCAGGCGTTGCAGGTCCAGGCGTCCGGCCTGCTTGTCGAGCAGACGCAACACCACGCGCTCGCCATGGGCCGACGGCAAGGTCGAGACCCGCACATCGACTTCGTGCCCGGCCAGCCGCAAGGCCATTCGCCCGTCCTGGGGCACGCGCTTTTCGGCGATGTCCAAACGGGCCATGACCTTGATCCGCGATACCAGCAGATTCGCCAACTCCCGACGCGGACGCAGCATTTCCTGCAACTGACCGTCGATGCGCATGCGTACCGACAGGTATTGCTCGAACGTTTCCAGGTGCACGTCCGAGGCGTGTTCGCGGACCGCCTCGCTGAGCAGGGCGTTGATCAGCCGGATGATCGGCGCATCACCTTGTTGCTCCAGCAAGTCGGTGGTCTGCGGCATCTGGTCGGCGAGGCTGAGCAGGTCCAGTTCTTCGTCCAGGCCCTGGGCCACCTGCTCGGCGGCACTCTGGCCCTGACGATAGACGTTGGCCAGGCGCGCAGCGAACGGCGCCGGCTCCAGCACCTGGATGGGCAAATCCCGACCGCACAGGCGCCGCACTTCCGCCACGGCGGTCAGCGGCGTATCGCCGCGCATCACCAGGGTCAAGGTCGGCCCCGCGCCTTCGAGCAGCACACCGAAACGCCTGGCGAAACCAAAGGGCAACGGGGCCTGCGAGTCCGTCACAGGGCCCCCGAACGCTGTGGCGGATCGGCCGCATCCGTGGATGAGTCGAACAACTGGCGGGCATCCCGGGGCAACAACAGCGAGTTGTTTTTCCGCGAGCCGGGTTTGCTCAGGTCCCGGAGCGCGTCGTAGCGCTGGCGGCTGACCTCGGCCAGGTCTTCGTTGCTGCGCACGATGGTCGGGCGCAGGAACACCATCAGGTTGCTTTTGGTCTGGGTGTCGCGGTTCCAGCGAAACAACGCGCCCAGGTACGGAATACTGCGCAGCAAAGGAACACCGCTTTGCTGGGTGCGGACACTGTCGCGGATCAGCCCGCCGATCACGATGATCTCGCCATCGTCCGCCAGGATCGTGCTCTTCAAGGCGCGCTTGTTGGTGATCAGGTCGGAGGAATCCACACCGGAGACAGACGGCGCGATGTCCGAAACTTCCTGCTCGACTTCAAGGCGCAAGGTCGAACCTTCGTTGATGTAGGGCTTGACCTTGAGGCTGATGCCGACGTCCTTGCGCTCCACGGTGGTGAACGGATTGTCCGCACCGTTGCCACTGGTGGCGTAGGAGCCCGTTTTGAACGGGACGTTCTGGCCGACGATGATTTCCGCTTCCTGGTTATCCAGGGTCAGCAAGCTGGGGGTGGAAAGCAGGTTGCTGTGGGTATCGCTCGCCAGCGCCGAGACCAGCGCACTGAAGCGGTCGCCACCCAGGCGCAGGAACGCGCCCTCGGTCTTTTTATCCAGCTTATTGAGGTCCAACCCGATGATCGGGATGTCGGTTCCCGGAAAGTTGATCGCCCCTGTCGCACTGCCGCTCTCCAGACCCCACTGCACCCCCAGCGCTTCGGAAATGTCGCCGGTGACCTCGACGATGGCCGCATGAATGAGCACCTGGGCCCGGGGCTGGTCCAATTCACGAACGATGTTCTCGATGATGCGGACCTGAGCAGGTTCGGCGATCAGCACGAGGGCATTCTGGCTTTCATCGGCCTTGATCATGAACGGGCTGGTGGCGGCAGTTTCCCGCAGGCCGGTCAGTGCCGGCGTGGTTTTCTTATCCTGACCGACAGCCTCCAGCACCTCGGCCAGTTGCTTGGCATCGCTATGGCGCAGGCGGATGACCCGGGCGTTGTCCTGGGATGTCGCGGCCGGGACGTCGAGGGTCCGGGCCAGATCGACCAGGCGCTGGCGCACCGCTGGCGCGCCGATGATCACCAATCGATTGCTGCGGGCATCGGCGATCACCAGGCCCGCCGTTTCGCCCTCGCGCTTGCCACCGGAGGCCTCCATCAGCGGTGCGATATCCCCAGCCTGGGCATGCTGCAACCGCACCACCACATGATTACGGTTGCGCCCTGAGTCCAGTTGCCGAACCACTTCGGCGATGCGCTGGACATTGGCGGCGGTGTCGGTCACCACCAGGGCATTGGACGATACCGAAGGGCCGACGTAACCACTGCCTGACACCAGGGGCCGGACCAACCCGGCGACGTCGGCGGCGATACTCGATTGCAAGTCGAGGACCCGGGTGACGAACTGCGACGGTGTGGCGCTTTTTACATCCGTGACGCCGGCTCGCGTCTTGGCATCGCTGACCGGGGTGATGAGGATCCGCTCGCCTTCGTCGATCACAGTGAAGTTGTGTGCGTCGAGTACCGAATAGAACAACCGACGCACACCCTCGCGGTCCAGCGCCTGGCGGGACATGACCGTAATGCGCCCTGACACCCGGGGATCGAGCACCACGGTCTTGCCCAGGATCGCGGAGAACTCCTCGACCACATCGCGCAGTTCCGCATTGTTCATCGCCAGTTGCCATTGGGTCTCCTCGGCCCGCAACGAACCGGGGAACATCAACGGACAGGCCGCGACAAGGCCGAACAGGACGCATGACACACGGCCTCGGATAAAGCTGTTCATGAATTCGATCACTCTGATTGCCCGGCCACCGGGCGTAGGTATTGCGAGGAATGAAGCGTGGCATGGCGCCCGTCTTCGAGATCCAGCCGGCGCAGCAAGGGCTTGACCGCTTGCTGCAAGGCCAACCGTTCTTCACGGCCGTTGCGCCACAACGTCACATGGCTGGCCTCGACCCGGCGCAGCACGCTGCCACCGGGCAAGCGCTCGCCCACCTGGTAAATGCGCGGGCCGGCGGCGTCCGCCAGCAACGCCCGCGACAAGCCTTCGCCGGCGACAAAACTGGCCTGCAACGTAATCGGCTCGGCGCTTGGCGCCTGGACACCTTCAGGTGCCAGGCCAAGCACGGTCGTCACGGCTTGCACGTTGGGCAGGTCGCGAACCGGCACCACCGGCGGGTCGGCCAGCACTGGCACATCACGGCCCAATCCCTGGCGAAAGCGCCACTCCTGTCCGGCCAGCAATACCCCGTATAGCAGCGGCACGAGTAACAGCAGCAGCTTCGGCAGGCGGCGACCAAGAAAAGACCGGCTCACCCTTGCGCGCTCCGGCCCATCGCGCCCGCAGGCTTGGCGAAAGACATTCGCCGTACCACCCTGCGCCCGGAAAACTCATGCCAGAGCACCGCGCACAGGTGCAGCGCAATCAGCATCGAAAGCACCACGCAAGACAGGGTATGGAGGGTGTTGGCCAGCTCGATCAGCGCCGGATCAGCCAATGGTTGAGGGAAGCGAACGAGGCCGAAGACACTGATGGCGCTTTTCATCATCAGCACGCCAGTCACCAGAACGACACCGATAGTCAGGTAGATCAGCGTATGCACCGCCAGGGCCAGCCTCTTGTTCAATGAAAGCGCTGCCCCACGGGGCTCCCGCTCGCAAAAGAACAACCAGGTCCGCCACACGAAAAACGGAATGAACAGCGTGGTCAGCGACACATTGAGTGACCCGACCCACTGCTCGGTCGAAGCTGACACCGGGTTGAACGCCACATAAAACCCGGACGCCAACGCCCATAAGATAATGATCGCCGACAGCCAGTGCAGCAGCACCCGTCGCCTGGAATAGTTGATAGGCATCATTGCGCCCTCGTCTGAAGGCCCCAGGCAACCCGCGGGTTGCCTGGGGCCATGCCTGTCAGGACTTACAGCTTGTCCCAGGCGCTTTCCCAGGACGCACCGACACCCGGTTCGAAAGCGTTCGCCGACTGGCTGTACTGGTTGCAGAAGCCGGACGCAGGGAACGGCTTGCACTCGAAGACTTCGTCGGTCTTGGACTGCAGCACTTTCGTGCCGACGGTGTAGTCGCCAAGGCCGTCAGGGAACACGAAGTCGTATTCGATGCCGGCGCCCTCACCGGTCAGGGTGACCGTCTGGGTCTCCTGGCGCGTGGTGCGGCCGTCTTCGGTGGTGCCCACCAGCGTCAGGGTGTGCACGCCAGGGTTGCTGCGCACGTCCAGGCTCAGGCCGGTACTGCCTTCACCTACGGCTTGCGCGACAGCCAACTGCTTGTCCTTCTCATCGAACAACGTGGCTTCAAGGTTCATCCTGCGGTTTGTCTGCGCGGTGAGCACCATACTGACCCGACCTTTGTCGAGTACGTACTCTGGTTGCAGGGGGGACAGTTCCATGCTGGCGTTGGCGTCTTCCTGCATGTCCAGTTGCACTTGATAGCCGGTCACACCGCTTTCTTTCTGGGCGTACAGCCTGTTGGTACCCTTGACCGGGGCGATATTGCCGTCTTCGTCACGAATACCGGCACGAATCAGGGCATGGGCGTTGTTGATGGCTTCGGCCAATTTGAACGACCAATTCTCAGGCTTGCCTTCTTCAGCGTTGTCGATGCTGATTTCTACGCTGTACTGCGCATTTTCGCCGGTGGCGGAGAATGCCCGGGCCTTGACCTTGTCACCCGCCAGCAACGGGGTCGATCCTGTAATGCTGCCCACCGGCAACCAGCCGCCCGGTAATGCGGCTTCGGCGAGAATGTTCACATCCACCGGGTTGTAGAACGCGTTATCGGTGTCGCCCACAGTCCAGACGGCCAGGATGACGTGATGACCCGTTTTGCTGTCAGGAATGACGCAGTTGTGCGGAGCACCGCCTACCGGAATTTGATGACCGCCCTCCACCGTACAGAACGGCGTGCTGTCGAACGAGGTGCGCTTGAGCACTTGGTTCGGTTTCCAATCGTCGCGGGTAATGAAATATTCGTGTTTGCTCGTCCGGTGCGCCGCGATGTATTGCCATTGAAAGGCAATGTTGCGGTCCCTGATTTCGGTCAGGTGCCAGCGCGAAGAAGATTGCGCATCGAGAGCAGAAAAGTTGGCGTTGCCGCCGCTGGCGATTTTGCCGTCGATAGGGCCTTGCAGCGGCCCGCCACCGGCTCCATTCGGGAAGCCCTTGAAGGTCTCGCCGGTACTATGCGGCTCGTATTGCGCGCCGCCGCAGTTCTTGTTGATACCTTTCTGGCACAGCAGCGCACGGGAAGGCGGCACTTCGACGAAACCGTGGGCAAACACACTCTGGGAAGCCACCATTGCCGATAACAGAACTAACGACGAAGCACACCCCGTTAACACACTGTTCTTCTTGAAGTTGTTGTTCATATAAATTCCAGACTACTCATCGAGATTGAAAGACGTATCACCGTCATCTTGAAAGGTGCGCTGGATCGTTCAGCGCTGAACCTAACAAGCGCCGAACCTTATAGAAAGTTGAATATTTCCTATGTAGGAAAAATCTCTCAAACCAGAAGGAATGATCTGTGAAGCTATTTCCTTTACATAGTTCGAGAAACTTCTTACGAATAGAAATAGCTATCAAACAAACACAAACAGATACTTCATACAAAACAACTAACGAGTTTCATATTGAACAAATAAACAACAGGGCAAGAAAAAGCCTGTCCGGCACGGGTCCGGACAGGCTGGGTGACGCAGGGTTGCGATTACTGGTGGTATTGCGCCGACAACTCATGCACCGCTCGCAGGAAGGCACCGGCGTGTTCAGGGTCGACTTCCGGGGTGATGCCATGACCGAGGTTGAACACATGGCCGCTGCCGCTGCCGTAGCTGGCGAGGATGCGCCCGACTTCAGCGCGGATGGCTTCGGGCTTGGCGTAGAGCACGGTCGGGTCCATGTTGCCTTGCAAGGCGACTTTATGACCGACGCGCTCGCGAGCGTTGCCAATGTCGCAGGTCCAGTCCAGGCCCAGGGCGTCGGCGCCGGCATCGGCGAGGCTTTCCAGCCACAGGCCGCCGTTTTTGGTGAACAGGATCACCGGCACCTTACGACCTTCATGCTCGCGAATCAGGCCGCTGACGATCTTGCGCATGTAGGCCAGGGAAAACTCCTGGTACGCCGCCGCCGACAGGTTGCCACCCCAGGTGTCGAAGATCTGCACCGCTTGCGCACCGGCCAGGATCTGCCCGTTGAGGTACGAGGTGACCGACTGGGCCAGTTTGTCCAGCAACAGGTGCATGGCTTGCGGGTTGTCGTAGAGCATCGCCTTGGTCTTGCGGAAGTCCTTCGACGAGCCGCCTTCGACCATGTAGGTGGCCAGGGTCCATGGGCTGCCAGAGAAGCCGATCAGCGGCACGCGACCGTTGAGTTCACGGCGGATGGTGCTGACTGCGTCCATGACGTAGCCCAGGTCCTTCTGCGGGTCGGGAATCGGCAGGGCTTCGATGTCCGCGAGGGTGCTGACGACTTTCTTGAAACGCGGACCTTCGCCAGTCTCGAAGTACAGGCCCTGGCCCATGGCGTCGGGAATGGTGAGGATGTCGGAGAACAGGATCGCTGCGTCCAGCTGTGGGTAGCGATCCAGCGGCTGCATCGTCACTTCGCAAGCGAACTGGGGGTTCATGCACAGGCTCATGAAGTCACCGGCCTTGGCGCGACTGGCGCGGTACTCCGGCAGGTAGCGACCGGCCTGGCGCATCATCCACACCGGGGTGACGTCTACGGGTTGCTTGAGCAGGGCGCGAAGGAAACGGTCGTTCTTCAGGGCAGTCATGTCGGCATCCGGAAAAAAAGTGCGGGCATTTTCTCAGAGCGCGAGGCAAAAGGCACGGCAAGAGCCGTGCCTTTTATCTATCGGGGCAATTTGTCGCGGTAGGTACGCTGGTTTCAACAACACCTTGAAACCAATGTGGGAGCGGGCTTGCTCGCGAATGCGGTGTGGCAGGCAACAAATCCGTCGACTGACACTCCCTCTTCGCGAGCAAGCTCGCTCCCACATTTGATCGCATTCCAATTCAGGAAATGATCAGACCCCCAGGTAATCCAGGATCCCTTCCGCCGCATTGCGGCCTTCGAAGATCGCTGTCACCACCAGGTCGGAACCACGGACCATGTCGCCACCGGCGAAGATCTTCGGGTTGCTGGTCTGGTGCTTGTACTGGCCCTGTTCCGGGGCCACGACGCGGCCCTGGCTGTCGGTCTGGATGCTGAACTGCTCGAACCACGAGGCCGGGCTCGGGCGGAAGCCGAAGGCGATGACCACGGCGTCGGCCGGGATGATCTCTTCGGAACCGGGGATCGGCTCGGGGCTGCGGCGGCCGCGGGCGTCCGGCTCGCCGAGACGGGTCTCGACCACCTTCACGCCTTCGACCTTGTCTTCGCCGACAATGGCGATCGGCTGGCGGTTGTAGAGGAACTTCACGCCTTCTTCCTTGGCGTTCTTCACCTCTTTGCGCGAGCCGGGCATGTTGGCTTCGTCACGACGGTAGGCGCAGGTCACCGACTTGGCGCCCTGGCGAATCGAGGTGCGGTTGCAGTCCATCGCCGTGTCGCCGCCACCGAGTACCACGACCTTCTTGCCTTTCATGTCGACGAAATCTTCCGGCGACTTTTCAAAGCCCAGGTTACGGTTGACGTTGGCGATCAGGAAGTCGAGTGCGTCATAGACGCCTGGCAAGTCCTCGCCGGCGAAGCCGCCCTTCATGTAGGTGTAGGTGCCCATGCCCATGAATACCGCGTCGTATTCTTCGAGCAGTTGCTCCATGGTCACGTCCTTGCCCACCTCGGTGTTCAGGCGGAACTCGATGCCCATGCCGGTGAAGACTTCGCGGCGATTGCTCAGCACGGTCTTTTCCAGCTTGAACTCGGGAATGCCGAAGGTCAGCAGGCCGCCGATTTCCGGGTTCTTGTCGAACACCACCGGGGTCACGCCGCCACGCACCAACACGTCGGCACAGCCCAGGCCCGCCGGGCCGGCACCGATGACCGCCACACGCTTGCCGGTCGGCTTGACCTTGGACATGTCCGGGCGCCAGCCCATGGCGAACGCGGTGTCGGTGATGTACTTCTCCACCGAACCGATGGTCACCGCGCCGAAACCGTCGTTGAGGGTGCAGGCACCTTCACACAGGCGATCCTGCGGGCACACCCGGCCGCAGACTTCCGGCAGGGTGTTGGTCTGGTGGGACAACTCGGCGGCCTGGAGGATGTTGCCCTCAGCCACCAGTTTCAGCCAGTTGGGAATGAAGTTGTGCACCGGGCACTTCCATTCGCAATACGGGTTACCGCAACCCAGGCAGCGATGGGCCTGGTCGGCCGACTGCTGGGGTTTGAAAGGCTCATAGATTTCCACGAACTCTTTCTTGCGTTGACGCAACAGTTTCTTCTTCGGATCCTTGCGCCCGACATCGATGAACTGGAAGTCGTTATTCAGACGTTCAGCCATTGTTAAAACCTCATCAAACTCTTCAGGCGCATATCACTGCGGGTTGGCACGAGTGCTGGAAAGCAACGATTTCAGGTTGGCAGCCTTGGGCTTGACCAGCCAGAAACGGCGCAAGTAGTCATCGAGGTTTTCGGCGAGTTCACGACCCCACTCGCTGTCGGTTTCCGCGACGTACTCGTTCAGCACGTTTTGCAGGTGGCTGCGATAGGCTTCCATCGCCTCGCCGCTGATCCGCTGGATTTCCACCAGTTCGTGGTTGACCCGGTCAACGAAGGTGTTGTCCTGGTCGAGCACGTAGGCGAAACCGCCGGTCATGCCAGAGCCGAAGTTATAACCGGTCTTGCCCAGCACGCAGACAAAACCACCGGTCATGTACTCGCAGCAGTGATCGCCGGTGCCTTCCACCACAGTGTGGGCCCCGGAGTTACGCACGGCAAAACGCTCGCCCGCGGTGCCGGCGGCAAACAGCTTGCCGCCCGTGGCGCCGTAAAGGCAGGTATTGCCGATGATGGCACTGTCCTGGGTCTTGTAGATGCTGCCCTTGGGCGGAACGATGACCAGTTTGCCGCCGGTCATGCCCTTGCCCACGTAGTCGTTCGCATCGCCTTCCAGGTACATGTTCAAGCCACCGGCGTTCCAGACGCCGAAGCTCTGGCCTGCGGTGCCCTTGAAGCGGAAGGTGATCGGCGCCTTGGCCATGCCCTGGTTGCCGTGTTTGCGCGCGATTTCGCCGGAGATCCGCGCACCGATGGAACGGTCGCAGTTGCAGATATCCAGGTCGAACTCGGCACCGCTCAGGTCGTTGATCGCCGCGGCGGCCATGTCGACCATCTTCTCGGCCAGCTCGCCCTTGTCGAATGGCGGGTTGCGGTCGACCTGGCAGAACTGTGGCTTGTCCGCCGGAATGTGATCGCTGCCCAGCAATGGGGTCAGGTCCAGGTGGTGCTGCTTGGCGGTCTGGCCTTCGATGACTTCCAGCAGGTCGGTACGGCCGATCAGCTCCTCGAGCGAGCGCACGCCCAGCTTCGCCAGCCACTCACGGGTCTCTTCGGCCACGTAGGTGAAGAAATTCACCACCATGTCGACGGTACCGATGTAGTGGTCCTTGCGCAGCTTTTCGTTCTGGGTCGCCACGCCGGTGGCGCAGTTGTTCAGGTGACAGATGCGCAGGTACTTGCAGCCCAGGGCGATCATCGGCGCGGTGCCGAAGCCGAAGCTCTCGGCGCCGAGGATGGCGGCCTTGATCACGTCCAGGCCGGTTTTCAGGCCGCCGTCGGTCTGCACCCGGACCTTGCCGCGCAAATCGTTGCCACGCAGGGTCTGGTGGGTTTCAGCCAGGCCCAGTTCCCATGGCGCCCCGGCGTACTTGATCGAGGTCAGCGGCGAGGCGCCGGTACCGCCGTCGTAGCCGGAGATGGTGATCAGGTCGGCATAGGCCTTGGCCACACCGGCGGCAATGGTACCCACGCCCGCTTCCGCCACCAGTTTCACCGAGACCAGCGCCTGCGGGTTCACCTGCTTGAGGTCGAAGATCAGTTGCGACAGGTCTTCGATCGAGTAGATGTCGTGATGCGGCGGCGGCGAGATCAGGGTCACGCCAGGCACGGCATAACGCAGCTTGGCGATCAGGCCGTTGACCTTGCCACCGGGCAGTTGGCCGCCCTCACCGGGCTTGGCGCCCTGGGCCACCTTGATTTGCAGCACTTCAGCGTTGACCAGGTATTCCGGCGTCACACCGAAGCGGCCAGTGGCGACCTGCTTGATTTTCGAACTCTTGATGGTGCCGTAGCGCGCCGGGTCTTCGCCGCCTTCACCGGAGTTGGAACGCGCACCGAGGCGGTTCATGGCTTCGGCCAAGGCTTCGTGAGCTTCCGGGGACAGGGCGCCGAGGGAGATACCGGCGGAATCGAAACGCTTGAGCACCGATTCCAGCGGCTCCACTTCACTGATGTCCAGCGGCGTGTCGAGGGTCTTGACCTTGAGCAGGTCGCGGATCATCGACACCGGACGGTTGTCCACCAGCGAGGTGTATTCCTTGAACTTGCTGTAGTCGCCCTGTTGCACGGCCGCTTGCAAGGTGTTGACCACATCCGGGTTGTAGGCGTGGTATTCGCCGCCATGGACGAACTTCAACAGGCCGCCCTGCTGGATCGGCTTGCGCGGGCTCCAGGCTTCGGCTGCCAGGGCTTTCTGCTCGGCTTCGATGTCGACGAAACGCGCACCCTTGATGCGGCTCGGCACGCCACGGAAGCTCAGCTCGCAGACTTCTTCGGACAGGCCGATGGCCTCGAACAATTGCGCGCCGCGATACGAGGCGATGGTCGAGATGCCCATCTTCGACAGGATCTTGAGCAGGCCCTTGGTGATGCCCTTGCGGTAGTTCTTGAATACCTCGTAGAGGTCGCCCAGCACTTCACCGGTACGGATCAGGTCACCCAGCACTTCGTAGGCCAGGAACGGATACACCGCCGAGGCACCGAAACCGATCAGCACCGCGAAGTGATGCGGATCGCGGGCGGTGGCGGTTTCCACCAGGATGTTGGAGTCGCAGCGCAGGCCTTTTTCGGTCAGGCGATGGTGCACCGCACCGGTGGCCAGCGAGGCGTGGATCGGCAGCTTGCCCGGCGCGATGTAACGGTCGCTCAGCACGATCTGGGTACGCCCGGCGCGCGCGGCTTCTTCAGCCTGGTCGGCAACGTTGCGGATCGCCGCTTCCAGGCCGACGCTTTCGTCGTAGTTCAGGTCGATGACCTGGCGGGCGAAGCCCGGACGGTCGAGGTTGGTCAACGAGCGCCACTTGGCCGGGGAAATGACCGGCGAGCTGAGGATCACCCGCGAGGCGTGCTCCGGCGACTCCTGGAAAATGTTGCGCTCGGCACCGAGGCAGATCTCCAGGGACATGACGATCGCTTCACGCAGCGGGTCGATCGGCGGGTTGGTCACCTGGGCGAACTGCTGGCGGAAATAGTCGTACGGCGTGCGCACGCGCTGGGACAGCACGGCCATCGGCGTGTCGTCGCCCATGGAGCCGACCGCTTCGTAGCCCTGCTCGCCGAGCGGACGCAGCACCTGGTCACGCTCTTCGAACGTCACCTGGTACATCTTCATGTACTGCTTGAGCTGATCGACGTCGTAAAAAGCCGAGCCATGGTCGTTGTCTTCCATGGTCGCCTGGATGCGCAGGGCATTCTTGCGCAGCCATTGCTTGTACGGATGACGGGACTTGAGGCGGTTATCGATCGCATCGGTGTCGAGGATCTGGCCGGTTTCGGTATCCACGGCAAAGATCTGGCCCGGGCCTACACGGCCCTTGGCGATGACATCTTCGGGCTGGTAGTTCCAGACACCGATTTCCGAAGCCAGGGTAATGAAACCGTTGGTAGTGGTGACCCAGCGCGCCGGACGCAGACCGTTACGGTCCAGCAGGCACACGGCGTAGCGACCGTCGGTCATGACGATACCGGCCGGGCCGTCCCACGGCTCCATGTGCATGGAGTTGTATTCGTAGAAGGCCCGCAGGTCCGGGTCCATGGTCTCGACGTTCTGCCACGCCGGCGGCACCAGCATGCGCACGCCGCGGAACAGGTCGATGCCACCGGTCACCATCAGTTCCAGCATGTTGTCCATGCTCGAGGAGTCCGAGCCGACGCGATTGACCAGCGGGCCGAGCTCTTCGAGGTCCGGCATCAGGTCGTTGGCGAACTTGGTGCGCCGGGCCACGGCCCAGTTGCGGTTGCCGGTGATGGTGTTGATCTCGCCGTTGTGGGCGAGGAAGCGGAATGGCTGCGCCAGCGGCCATTTCGGCAGGGTATTGGTGGAGAAGCGCTGGTGGAACACGCAGATCGCGGTTTTCAGGCGCTCGTCGCTCAGGTCCGGATAGAAGGCGGTGAGGTCCGCCGGCATCATCAGGCCTTTATAAATGATGGTCTTGTGGGAAAAGCTGCAGATGTAGTGATCGGTGTCAGCGGCGTTGGCCACGGACGAACGACGACGAGAGCTGAACAGCTTGATCGACATCTCTTGGTCGCTCAGGCCATCGCCGGCGATGAACACCTGCTCGATCTGGGGCAGGCGCTCGAGGGCCAGGCGGCCGAGGACGCTGGTGTCGATTGGCACTTTGCGCCAGCCCACCAGTTGCAGGCCGGCGGCCAGGATCTCGCGGTTCATGTTCTCGCGAGCCGCCTCAGCCTTCACCGGATCCTGGTTGAAGAACACCATGCCCACGGCATACTGCTTGGGCAGGGTCACGCCGAACGTTTCCTGGGCAATGGCACGCAGGAACTCGTCAGGCTTTTGAATCAGCAAGCCGCAACCGTCACCGGTCTTGCCGTCGGCGTTGATCCCACCGCGGTGGGTCATGCAGGTCAGGGCCTCGATGGCCGTTTGCAAAAGGGTATGACTGGGCTCGCCCTGCATATGGGCTATCAGGCCGAAACCGCAGTTATCCTTGAATTCATCTGGTTGGTACAGACCTGCTTTCATAGACACTTTCTCACCAGGCTGCCTCTAATCGAGGCAAATTTCTTTTCAATTCAACCAGTTGCATGCCGCGCCGAACGTACGCCAGCTTTGCGGGGGCAAAAGGGAGGTCATTGTACACACCGACACAGAGGCTCACAAATTTGACGACGAACTGTCGCAAATCCATGTCGCATTTGTGAAAGGTTTAAAGCTATATGCTGTGCTAGTCAAAACTTTTTTGGGTTCGACCGCTACGACTCAAACGCTACTGTGACGCAGACACCACAAGGCGCGCGGCCTGAAAGGTCGCCCGCCCTTGCGGAAATTTTGAGGTTGCCGGGAGAGGCGGCCTGGGTAAGGCCGCCGAATCTTCAGCGAGTTGCTGCCAGTTCCTGTTGGACGCTGGCGACAGTGCGAGGCCAAGGTTTACCAGCCTGAACCTTCGCTGGCAAGGCCTTGATGGCGGAAACGGCTGCATCACGACTGGCAAAGCTGCCGTAGGTGATGACATACAGCGGCTTGCCGTTGAGCACTTTCTTGAAATAGCGGTACTCGCCACCCTGCTCCTTGACGAAGTTCTGCGCCGTGGCTTCGGAGCTGGTGCCGAGGATCTGCACCACGTAGTTACCCGGTGCCTGGCCGGCGTACCAGTTACCGCCCGCAGCCTTGGCCGGGGTAGCAGCAGGCTTGGCCGCTGGTGCTGCTGGCTTGGCCGCAGGCGTTGGAACCGGTACAGGCTTGGCGGTGGCCAGTTGGGTCGGAGCCGGGGTCGGCTTGGCGGCCGGAGCAGGCGTTGGCGTCGGCGCAGGACCGGCCGGCACGCCCGCTGGTGGTGCGGTGGTAGTCACGGTCGGCGGCACGTCGCTGCTGTCGTCGATCGGTGGCGCCGCGCCGTCGTCGCCTTCGGTGATGCCACCGGCCGCTTCGGCCAGCGGGCCACGCATGACCGGCTGCGACTGGCCGACCAACGGCAGCGGCATCGGCTGGGTGTTACCGGCGAACTCCACGGCCGGAGCACCACCGTTGGGTTGTGGCGTGCCCTGACCGAGGGGCAGTTGCGCCTGTTCGTTGGCAGGTGTGCCCGTGGTCGGTGCCTTGTTGCGACCCGGCATCAGCCAGGCCGCGGCAACCGCGACCACGACGACGGCGGAAATTGCCAATACGTGTTTCTTCGGCATGTTGAACCCCATACTTGGACGCTTCACCGCTGAGCGGCTGGCAATCATGACTTCGATCAGAGCATCGCGGGCGACCTGGTTGATGTTGCCAGGCCAACCGCCTGCGCTTTCGTGAATCTCAGAGATCTGATCGGCGGTAAAAAGTTCGATACCCCGGCCCGCCCCCTCAAGACGCTGGGCCAGGTATTCACGCGTCTCTTCCTCGGTGTAGGGCGCCAACTCGATAACGTGGAAGCGCTCTTCCTCAAGGCTCAGTTGATCCAGATCAGCGATCAGCGACGACTCGCCGAACAGGAACACATGAGGACGACCTTCCGGCGCACCGGCAGCCAGGGCCAGCAGCGCTTCCAGGGCCGACTCGTCGAGCTGCTCGGCGTCGTCCACCAGCAGATAGACTTCCTGCCCGGTCAGCGCCAACTGCACGATCTGATCGAGAATCGCCCCGATTTCGGCCTGGGCGACATTCAGCGCCTGGGCCACCTGGCGCAACACACCGGCGGCATCGCCGGCGCCACGGGCGGAGACCACCAGGCTTTGCACCGACTGCTTGTTGGTACTGGCCACCAGGGCCTGGCGCAGCAAGGTCTTGCCACTGCCCTGGGGACCTGTGACCACCAACAGCAACTGGCTGTAGCGCGCCAGGTGATGCAACTGGCCCAGCACCGGCTTGCGCTGGGCGGGGAAGAACTTGAAGCCCGGGACCCGTGGAGCGAAAGGGTCATGACTCAATTGGAAATGGCCGAGGAAAGCCTCGTCGGCATGCAAACTAGTCATCGGAATCTTATTAACCTTTAAGCTGAGCCAGGGCGCGGTAGTCCGCTCCCAGCGTGGCCTGTAGAACTTCTTTCGGATAATCGTCGGTCACCACCGCTTCGCCCATGTGGCGCAGCAGCACCAGACGCAGACGACCGTCGATCACTTTTTTGTCGATTGCCATGTGTTCAAGGAAATCCGCCTCAGTCATTTCCTCGGGTGGAACCACCGGCAGCCCGGCGCGCTGGAACAGACGAATGCCGCGATCACGCTCCTGCTCGCTGATCCAGCCCAGGCGCGCAGACATCTCCAGGGCCATGACCGTGCCGGCCGCAACCGCCTCGCCATGCAGCCAGACACCATAGCCCATGTGGGTTTCGATGGCATGGCCAAAAGTGTGGCCCAGGTTGAGCGTGGCCCGCACTCCCGACTCCCGCTCATCGGCACCCACCACGGCGGCCTTGGCGGCGCACGAGCGCTCGATGGCGTAGGTCAGGGCCGCCTGATCCAGCGCACGCAGACGGTCGACGTTCTCTTCGAGCCAGCCCAGGAACGGCTCGTCGCAGATCAGCCCGTACTTGATGACTTCCGCCAGCCCCGCGGACAATTCGCGGGCAGGCAAGGTGTTGAGGGTGGCGGTATCGATCAGCACCACGTTGGGCTGATAGAAAGCTCCCACCATGTTCTTGCCCAGCGGATGATTGATCCCGGTCTTGCCGCCCACCGACGAATCGACCTGGGACAGCAGCGTGGTGGGGATCTGGATGAAATCGACGCCACGCTGATAGCAGGCGGCGGCAAAACCGGCCATGTCGCCGATCACGCCGCCACCGAGGGCAATCACCGTGGTGCGCCGATCGTGCCGCGCACTCAGCAGGCCGTCGAAGATAAGTTGCAGGGTTTCCCAGTTCTTGAAGGCTTCACCGTCGGGCAACACCACTGAAATGACCGAGAAGGCCGACAGGCTGCGGGTCAGACGTTCCAGATACAGGGGCGCGACGGTTTCATTGGAAATGATCGCCACTTGCCGCCCGGCGATATGCGGCGCCAGCAGTTCGGGCTGGTCCAGCAAGCCTTCGCCAATATGAATCGGGTAGCTGCGCTCGCCCAGGTCGACCTTAAGTGTCTGCATGTGTCCCCACAGTGAAGATGGAATCAGGCGTCCTGCCTGCAATTAACGAAAGTCCACGGTGCTTGTTCTGACGCCAGTTAATGGCCATCCGCCACGCCCCAGCCGGGCCACGACGGGACGTCGAGGATAGCGCATTTCGCCAAGCGCATTAACGGGGAGGCAGTTGCTGAAGGCGATCAAGGATGTCGAGCACCACCATCCGCGGTGGCCGCTCGTCGGTTTCCACCACCAGGTCGGCGATCTCCCGATACAACGGGTCACGCAGCTCCAGCAGGTCCCGCAGGGTCTTGGCCGGGTCGGCGGTACGCAACAGCGGACGGTTGCGATCCCGAGCGGTGCGGCCGACCTGCTGTTCGACGGAGGCATGCAGGTAGACCACTCGTCCGCCGGCGTGCAGCGCCCGACGATTGGCTTCGCGCATGACCGCGCCGCCGCCGGTGGCCAGCACCACGCCATCGAACGCGCACAGCTCGGCGATCATCGCCTGCTCACGGTCACGAAAGCCCGGTTCGCCTTCCTTGTCGAAAATCCATGGGATATTAGCGCCCGTGCGCAATTCAATTTCCTTGTCGGAATCTTTGAATGGCAGGCGCAGCTCTTTGGCCAGCAAACGGCCGATGGTGCTTTTTCCAGCGCCCATCGGCCCAACAAGAATCAAATTTCGCACAGAATCAACGACTCACAGCAATCGCCTGGTTGTTCATGATACGCGGAGTGAGGAACACCAGCAGCTCGGATTTTTTCTCCGAGACCACATCACGCCGGAAAAGGCGGCCAAGATACGGCACATCGCCAAGAAATGGCACCTTATCTACAACCTTGCTCTGAGTATTTGAGAAAACCCCGCCAATCACAATGGTCTCGCCGTCATTGACCAAGACCTTGGCGTTGACCTCGTTTTTCTTGATTGGCGGTACATCCTGCACCTTGTTCAAGTAGTCCGGCTCATCCTTGGTGACCTTGACCTCCATGATGATGCGATTGTCCGGGGTGATCTGCGGAGTCACCTCCAGCGACAGCGAAGCCTCCTTGAACGACACCGACGTGGCACCGCTGGAACTGGCTTCCTGATAAGGGATTTCCGTGCCCTTGAGGATTTTTGCCGTCTCCTTGTCGGAGGTCACCACCTTGGGCTGGGAGACGATTTCACCGTTGCCGGTCTTCTCCATGGCCGTCAGCTCCAGATCCAGCAGCACGTTGTCGGTGATGAACGCAATGCCGATTCCGGAGGTATTGCCCGACGCGCCCAGATCGACAAACGGCTGGTTGGTGCTGGTACTGCCCGGCGTGCCAATGGTGGTGGAGTCGCCGGTGGTGACCCCGGAGGAATTCCAGTTGCCCTTGTTCTGGATCGAACCGCCCCAACGCACACCCAGGCTTTTGTCGTAATCGACGTTGGCCTCGACGATCCGCGCCTCGATCATCACCTGGCGCACCGGAATATCCAGTTGCGCCACGATCCTGCGCAGTTCGTCGAGGCGGTCCTGGGTCTGGTAGGCGATGATGTTGTTGGTTCGCTCATCCACCGTGATCGTGCCGCGCTCGTCGGCCTTAGCCTCGGCACTGGTCACTGACTGGAACAGCTTGGCGATGTCCGCCGCCTTGGCGTAGTTGACCTGCAACAGCTCACGCCGCAGTGGTGCCAGGTCGGCAATCTGCTTCTGCGACTCCAGCTCCTGGCGCTCGCGGGCCGCAATTTCATCGGCCGGAGCCACTAGCAGCACGTTGCCGACCTTGCGCTTGTCCAGCCCCTTGGTCTTGAGCACCAGATCCAGCGCCTGGTCCCAAGGCACGTTCTGCAAGCGCAGGGTGATGCCGCCCTGCACCGTGTCGCTGGCCACCAGGTTCAGGTTGGTGAAATCGGCGATCAATTGCAGGACCGAGCGTACCTCGATGTCCTGGAAGTTGAGCGAGAGCTTCTCGCCACTGTAGGCCGCGCGGTCGGCGTTGCGTTTTTGCAGGTCGTCGACGGTCATGGGCCGGACGCTGACGGTGAGCTTGTTGTCGGTCTGATAGGTCGAGTAGTCGAAGGTGCCGCTGGGCTCGATGCTGATGATCGCCCGGTCGCTGCCGGCGCTGGCATTGACGAACTGCACCGGGGTGGCGAAGTCCTTGACGTCCAGGCGCACCCGCAATGGCTCGGGCAATTGGGTTCTGGCGAAATTGAGGATGATCTTGCCTTCGCGCTCCTGGATGTCCGGGGCGATGGACGGATCAGACAGGTCGATCACCACGTTGCCTTCGCCCTGGGTCCCGCGCTGGAAGTCCACCCCACGGATCGCCTTGCCCACCGGCGCACTGGCCCTCGCAGGCACGGCGCTGGCAACCGCCGGGCGCGGGGCCTGGGCGGTGTTCTTCGGGGCAGTGCTCTTCGGAGCGGCCCCCTTGCCGACCACCACGAACAGGTTGTTACCTTCAACCCGGGTGTCATACGGCGCCAGTTGGGTAAGGCCGATGATCAACCGGGTGCGATCCCCGGCCTCGACCACGGTGGCGCTGCGTGCATTGCCCCCGCCCAGGTCGTGGTTCCTGCTGGCCAGTTGATTGGTCACCCCGGGCAGGTCCAGGGCAATCCGGGCCGGTTGTTCGGTGGTGTAGCCCCGAGGAGTCGGCGGCGGTCCATCGAAGGTGAGCTTCAACTCGACACGGTCCCCCGGCAACGCCGCCACATCCAGCGTCTTCAGACTGGCCCCATGAACCATCGGCGACAACAGCGCTATCCATAGCGAAATACCGAGGGCTGAAAAAAACCTGTTCATTGTTCGAGTTCCACTATGAATGCTCTTTCAAAGGAATGGTCCGTGGTCGCTCCAGCCAGGCACCCTCGCCATCGGGAACGATTTCGACCACATCGACCTGGGTGGCACTGATGGCGACGATCCGCCCGTCGTTGCGACCCAGATAGTCACCGACCTTGAGCCGATGCACCCCGCCCGCGCCACGCAGGAGCGCGAAGGAGCCACTGACGTTGGAGATCGTACCGACCATTTCGAACTGCTCGATGTTGAAGCCCTCCAGGTACTGCTTGACCCGGTTGGGGTCGGGCCGGACGTTGCGCGAGCCCCGCTGCCGGTCGGCCTGGTCCACGCGGACCTGTCGGGAAAACGGACTGCGCAGGTTGGCGGCGCTGTAGGTAAAGGTTTCGTAGGGCCTGAACGTGGGTGTCGGCTCGATCTTGCCAGGCGGGCGCAGGCGCACTTCGTTCATGTAGGCGTCCAGGTCGCTGAAACCGTTGTCGTTGTTGCAGCCCGCCAGTGCGACCAGGCCCGCCAGCAGGCAGATGCGACACACCGGCCTCATGGTTGCGCCTCCTGCTCGTTGTACCGGTAGGTCTTGGCCTGGATGCTCATGCGCAACTTCGTGCCCGCCTCGGGCTCCATCGGAGCGATTTCGAAATCGTGCAGCGTGACGATCCGGGGCAACCCGGCCACCCCACTGACGAACGTCGCCAGGTCGTGGTAGCCGCCGGTCACGGTGATCTGGATCGGCAACTCGATGTAGAACGGCTGGGTGACCTCCGGCAGCAGCTTGATTTCCTCGAATTCCAGGCCGCTGCCCAGGCCGGTGCGAGTGATGTCCTCCAGCAGGCCCGGCACTTCGGTATCGCTGGGCAATTGCCGCAACAGCACACCAAAAGACGTTTCCATCTGCTTCATCTGCTCGGTGTAGCGCTCCAGGTTCGCGGCCATGTGAGCCTTGCCCGCGAATTGCGCCTTGAGGGTGTTTTCTTCCTCGCGCACCTGCTGCAACTGGTTTTCCAGGTCACTCAAGGCAAAGTTATAGCCCAGCCCCAGCACCAGGACCACCAGCAGGACGCCGGCCAGCCATTTGATGGGCGCCGGCCAGGAACCGATGTTGTTGGTGTCCAGGTCACTGAGGTCGATCTTGCGTAGCGCGTCGAACCACTCCCCTGGTTTCATTGGGCGCCCTCCGCATCGGCCGGGCGGGTCTGGCGAACCGTCAGCTGGAAAACGTTGGCCTGGTCGAGTTGCCCGGCGGTGGTGGCCTTGACCTCCGTCAGGTTGGGCGTATCGAACAGGTCCGACGAGTCCAGGTTGCGCATCAGGTCCGAGACCCGGTTGTTCGATTCCGCGGCCCCCTTGATCGAGAGCGTGTGGTCTTCCATCTTCACTTCGGTGAAATAAACCCCGTCCGGCAAGGTCCTCGCCAACTGGTCGAAGATGCGCCCGCTGACCGGCCGGTTTCCCTGCAAGTCCTGGATGATGCGCATACGCTCCAGCAATTGCTGGCGACGAGCCTTCAATTCGCTGATCTGCTTGATGCGCTCGTCCAGTACGGCGATCTGTTCCGAGAGATGGTTATTGCGAGCGACCTGGTGGTCGATGGCGCTGTCGATGTATCGGACCGCGACCAGGACGACGCCGACCGCACCGACCAGCGCGCCCACCAAGGCCAGCAAAAAGCGTTTGCGCCGTTCTTCGCGCAGCTCTTCGCGCCAGGGAAGCAGGTTGATCCGCGCCATCAGTCGAAGCTCCTGAGGGCCAGCCCGCAGGCAATCATCAGCGCCGGCGCATCACTGGCCAGCGCCCCGGCATTGACCTTGCTGCCCAGGGCCATGTTGGTAAACGGGTTGGCCACTTGGGTCGGTGTACCCAGGCGCTGCTCGATCAGCCGATCCAGGCCGGCGACCGAAGCCGTGCCTCCGGCCAGCAGGATATGGTCGACCGCACTGTACTGGCCCGAGGCGAAGAAGAACTGCAGGGATCGTGAAACCTGCTGGACCAGGGCCTCGCGAAAGGGCTGCAACACTTCGCTCAGGTAGTCGTCCGGCAGCCCTCCCTGCTTCTTTGCCAAGCCGGCCTGCTCGGGGGTCAAGCCATAGCGACGCTGAATCTCCTCGGTCAACTGGCGGCCGCCGAACAATTGTTCGCGGGTATAGATGATGCGCCCGTTGTGCAGCACGCTGAGGGTGGTCATGGTGGCGCCGATGTCGATAACCGCCACGGTCAGCCGCTCCTGGGAGGCGGCCAGTTGCGTGGCAAGCAGGCCGAAAGCGCGCTCCAGCGCATAAGCCTCCACATCGACCACCCGGGCCGTCAGCCCGGCGAGTGCCAACGCAGCCTCGCGGACCTCGACGTTTTCCTTGCGGCAGGCCGCCAGCAGCACTTCGACGCGCTCGGCACTGCGCGGCGAAACGCCCACCACTTCAAAATCGATGGCCACCTCATCCAGCGGATAGGGAATGTATTGATCGGCCTCGATCTTGAGCTGGTTTTCCATGTCATCGTCGGACAACCCGGCGTCCATCTCGATGGTCTTGGTGATCACCGCCGACCCCGCAACGGCCACCGCCACGCTACGCACGGGCGTCTTGGCCTTGGCCAACAGCCGCGACAATGCCTGGCCCACCCCTTCGAGATCGGCGATGTTCTTCTCGACCACGGCGTTGGCCGGCAACGGTTCGACCGCATAGGACTCGACGCGGTATCGCTCGCCCTGGCGGCTCAGCTCGAGCAGCTTCACCGACGTCGAACTGATGTCGATCCCCAGAAGCGCATGGGCTTTTTTATTGAAGAGTCGTAGCACTACCAATTCCCTATGACTATCCGTGAGTTACGGACTCTCTAATATGCATTGCGTTCAATCACTCCGGCCCGACGGACGTCCGGATGGCATTCGCGACGAAAAAAAATGCTTATAATGCCCAGCGTTTTTTTCGCTTTGTTGCAAGCACGGGGTCCATCCCTGCACCTGGCGCCTTTTTCATTCTTTGCCTGGATATCCAAAAGCCTTGATTCGTCTGCTGAAATTTTTCGGATGGTCCATCGTCGCTGTTTTCTGCGGACTGCTCTTGGGCCTGAGCGGTGCCTTCCTTTACCTTAGTCCGGGATTGCCGTCCGTGGAGGCGCTGAGAAGTATTCAGTTGCAGATTCCTCTGCGGGTGTACAGCAGCGACAACAAGTTGATCGCCGAATTTGGCGAAATGCGCCGCACGCCGATCCGTTTCGCCGACATTCCCCCCAATTTCATCAATGCGTTACTAAGTGCTGAAGACGATAACTTCGCCAATCACTATGGCGTCGATCCAGGCAGCCTGATGCGCGCCGCCAGCCAGTTGGTCAAGAGCGGGCACATCCAGTCCGGCGGCAGCACCATCACCATGCAGGTGGCCAAGAACTTCTTCCTGACCAGCGAGCGCAGCTTCTCGCGCAAGACCACCGAGATCCTCCTGGCCCTGCAAATCGAGCGGCAGCTGACCAAGGATGAAATCCTCGAGCTGTATGTGAACAAGATCTACCTGGGCAACCGCGCCTACGGCATCGAGGCGGCGGCACAGGTGTACTACGGCAAGTCGATCCGCGATGTGAGCCTGGCGCAGATGGCGATGATCGCCGGCCTGCCCAAGGCACCGTCACGCTTCAACCCTCTGGCCAACCCGGCACGCAGCAAGGAGCGTCGCGACTGGATCCTGGGGCGCATGTACAAGCTCGGCAAGATCAGCGAGGCCGACTACACGGCCGCGATCAATGAACCGCTGAACGCCAGCTATCACGTACCGACCCCGGAAGTGAACGCCCCGTATATCGCCGAGATGGCCCGTGCCGAGATGGTCGGGCGCTATGGCAGCGACGCTTACACCGAAGGTTTCCGCGTGACCACCACGGTACCGAGCAACTTGCAGGAAATGGCCAACACCGCCCTGCACGAGGGCTTGATGACCTACGACCAGCGCCACGGCTACCGTGGCCCTGAATCGCGCCTGCCGGGCAAGACCAAGGAAGCCTGGGCCCTGGAGCTGACCAAGCAACGCACCATCAGCAGCCTGGAGCCGGCGATCGTCACCTCGGTGGACAAGGACGGCATCAAGGTGCTGACCCGCAACGGCGAACTGGAAGAACATGTGGCCTGGGACACCATGAAATGGGCCCGTCCGTTCCTCAATACCAACAGCATGGGCGCCAACCCACGGCAGCCATCCGACGTGGCCCAGGTCGGCGACCTGATTCGCGTCCAGCGCCAGGCGGACAATACCCTCAAGTTCAGCCAGATCCCGGCCGCCCAGGGTGCGCTGGTGTCCCTCGACCCACAGGACGGCGCCATCCGTTCGCTGGTGGGCGGTTTTGCCTTCGAGCAGAGCAACTACAACCGGGCGTTGCAGGCCAAGCGCCAGCCGGGCTCGAGCTTCAAGCCGTTCATCTACAGCGCCGCCCTGGATAATGGCTACACCGCCGCCAGCCTGGTGAACGATGCGCCGATCGTGTTCGTCGATGAGTACCTGGACAAGGTCTGGCGACCGAAGAACGACACCAATACATTCCTCGGCCCGATTCGCCTGCGTGAGGCGCTGTACAAATCCCGCAACCTGGTATCGATCCGCCTGCTGCAGGCACTGGGCGTGGACCGCACCATCGACTACATCAGCAAGTTCGGCTTCAACAAGCAGGACTTGCCGCGTAATCTATCCCTGGCGCTGGGCACCGCGACCCTGACGCCAATGGAAATCGCCACGGGCTGGAGTACGTTCGCCAACGGCGGGTACAAGATCACCCCGTACATCATCGACAAGATCGAAAGCCGCAACGGCGAGACGCTGTTCGTTGCCAACCCGCCACGCGTGCCCACGGGCGAGCAGGCCAGCGATGGCCTCGCCGCGCCGTCCACCGAGACGTTCACGGTCAATGCGACGCCGGGCGAAGCCACGACAGCGCCAGGCCTGCCGCAAGCCCCCGCCGTCGCGGAACGCATTGTCGATGGCCGCACCACCTACATTCTCAACAGCATGCTCCAGGACGTGATCAAGCTCGGTACCGGCCGCCGTGCCCTGGCCCTGGGCCGCACCGACCTGGCGGGCAAGACCGGTACCACCAACGAATCCAAGGACGCCTGGTTCTCCGGCTACAACGCCGATTACGTGACCACCGTCTGGACCGGTTTCGACCAGCCCGAAAGCCTGGGTCGCCGTGAGTTCGGTGGCACCGTGGCGCTGCCGATCTGGATGAGCTACATGGGCGCCGCCCTCAAGGACAAACCGCCTCACACCCAGCCGGAACCGGAAGGTATCCTCAGCCTGCGGGTCGACCCGGTCAGTGGCCGTGCAGCCACGCCAGGTACCCCGGGCGCGTACTTCGAACTGTTCAAGAGCGAAGACACGCCACCGTCGGTCAACGAGCTGGGCAACGGCGTTGCGCCGGGCAGCCCGTTGCCGGCGGACGAAGCGGCGCCGATCGATCTGTTCTGACCCAGCCCCACCCAAAAGCCCCGCCTTCGGAAGAAGTGCGGGGCTTTTTTTTGCAGGCTATCTCGTGGCGAGGGGATTTATTCCCGCAGGGCTGCGCAGCGGCCCAAAAACCAGGCAGCACGGAACAATAGATGAACCGCGACAGCCGGATTACGACTGCTGCGCAGCCGAGCGGGGATAAATCCCCTCGCCACGGGTTTCTGGCTTCTGGAAAGATTTCTGGCCACCCACAACCCCGCAGGCAATAAAAAACCCCGACTCACCAGAGCCGGGGTTTTCGTTGAAGCGCTACAACGGCTTAGCCGTTGAACACATCATCCACGCTCTTGAGCGGGTAGTTCTTCGGATACGGCAGGGTGGCCACGCCAGTCTCGATGGCGGCCTTGGCCACGGCGTCGGAGATCAGGGTGATCAGGCGGGCGTCCATTGGCTTCGGAATGATGTACTCACGACCGAATTCCAGCTTGATGCCGCCGTAGGCGTCGCACACTTCCTGGGGTACCGGCAGCTTGGCCAGTTCGCGCAGGGCGTTGGCGGCCGCGACTTTCATTTCTTCGTTGATGCGCTTGGCGCGAACGTCCAGGGCACCGCGGAAGATGAACGGGAAGCCCAGTACGTTGTTGACCTGGTTCGGGTAGTCCGAACGGCCGGTGGCCATGATCACGTCGCTGCGGGTAGCGTGAGCCAGCTCCGGGGAGATTTCCGGATCCGGGTTCGAGCAGGCGAACACGATCGGGTTCGGCGCCATGCGCAGCAGGTTTTCCGGGCTCAGCAGGTTCGGACCCGACAGACCGACGAATACGTCGGCACCGTCCAGCGCGTCCGCCAGGGAGCGCTTGTCGGTCGCGTGAGCGAACACAGCCTTGTACTGGTTCAGGTCGTCACGGCCGGAGTGGATCACGCCGGTACGGTCGACCATGAAGATGTTTTCGATCTTGGCGCCCATGCTCACCAGCAACTTCATGCAGGAGATGGCCGCGGCGCCGGCGCCCAGGCAGACGATCTTGGCTTCCGGCAGGGTTTTGCCAGCGATTTCCAGGGCGTTGATCATGCCGGCCGCGGTGACGATGGCGGTGCCGTGCTGGTCATCGTGGAATACCGGGATGTCGCACTGTTCGATCAGGGCGCGCTCGATCTCGAAGCACTCAGGTGCCTTGATGTCTTCCAGGTTGATACCGCCGAAGGTGATGGAGATACGCTTGACGGTGTCGATGAAGGCTTGTGGGCTCTCGGAGTCGACTTCGATGTCGAATACGTCGATACCGGCGAAGCGCTTGAACAGCACACCCTTGCCTTCCATAACCGGCTTGGAGGCCAATGGGCCGAGGTTACCCAGGCCGAGAATCGCGGTGCCATCGGAAATGACTGCAACCAGGTTGCCTTTACCGGTGTATTTGTAGGCCAGTTCAGGGTCGCGAGCGATTTCGCGTACTGGTTCGGCTACGCCGGGGCTGTAGGCCAGCGACAAGTCGCGAGCAGTAGCGGTGGCCTTGGTGAGCTCGACACTCAGCTTCCCTGGACGAGGATTAGCGTGATATTCGAGAGCGGCAGTTTTCAGATCAGACATGTGGGCATTCCGCTTTTTACTGTGTTGGACAGACGGACCGCCGAGGATACGCGCCTCGTAAAATCCCCACAAGACTGACCAGTCACTACTGTCAAGCGCCCTGCCCTACGACTTTGGGCCAAGAGCCACGAAACACAAGGGCTACATGCATACAATCAGACAGAGAAATGTCTACAATTTTTAATCAAGCCCTCTCGCGCAGCCCGATACCTTGCTTTATCGCAGGCACAAAAAAGGCGCCCACAAGGGACGCCTTCTTTATCAATCTGGAAGGGTCGAAACGACCTTCCAGAATGATCAGCCTCAGGCTTTTGGAGTAACTTTGCCGAAAGCACCGAAACGATCGGCGAACTTCTGAACGCGGCCGCCGGTATCCAGAGTCTTTTGCTTACCGGTGTAGAACGGGTGGCATTCGTTGCAAACGTCGATCGCCAGGGCTTTGCCGTAGGTCGAACGAGTTTCGAACTTGTTGCCGCAGCTGCAAGTCACGGCAATTACTGGGTATTCCGGATGGATATCGGTTTTCATGCTGTTTTCCTCAGGCTAGCGTGCCGCCACCCAACACTATTGTTGAATACCGCACGTAATTAGGCCGCGGATTCTACCAGACAACATCAATCACGCAAGCTATGACTTGTACCAACCGTCTGCTAGGCTCCCTGCCTCATGCGCAAGCTCTTCCACAGGGTTGTGCCAAGCCTTCTGAATTCGTCTGTATATCGAGACCCTCCCGCGTGCCCGACGCCATCCTGCGCCTCGCCTTGCCTTCGCCCCTGCGCCGCCTGTTCGACTACCGCGCCCCGGCCGGAGTCCTGCGCGCCCAGTTGCACCCGGGCATGCGCCTGCGGGTGCCGTTCGGTCGCCGGGAGATGATCGGGATCCTGGTGGAGGTCACCGATCACAGCGAAGTGCCGGCCGACAAGCTCAAACCGGCCCTGGCTCTGCTCGATGCCACGCCCCCCTTGCCGGCGTCGCTGTTCAAGCTGTGCCTGTGGACCTCCCAGTATTACCAGCACAGCCTCGGCGATACCTTGAGCTGGGCGCTGCCGGTGCTGCTGCGCCAGGGCGAACTGGCCGAGGCGCGCCAGGAGCGGTTCTGGTCGGTGGCCCCGGGAGCCTCGCTGGACGATCCGCGCATCGCCCGTGCCCCGCGCCAGCGCGAAGCCCTGGCGACCCTGGCCCAGCACCCCCACGGTGTCGCCCATCAATTGCTGAGCAAGCTGATGCTCAGCAAGGACAGCCTCGATCTGCTGCTGGCCAAGGACCTGGTCCAGGTGGAGATCCGCAGGCACGCCCCCGGCGCCCGCCACGAACATTGGTTGGCCCAGCCGGAACTGCCGCTCAACGCCGAACAACGGGCTGCTTGCGAAGCGATCCGGGCAGGCTTCGACAGTTATCACGCCTTTCTGCTGGCGGGCGTCACCGGCAGCGGCAAGACCGAAGTTTATCTACAGCTGATCCGCCAGACTTTGGAAGCCGGCAAACAGGCCCTGGTGCTGATTCCGGAAATCAACCTCGGCCCGCAAACCCTGGCGCGCTTCGAACAACGCTTCAACGCCCGGATCGCCCTGGTGCACTCGGCGGTCAACGACCGCGAACGCCTGGAGGCCTGGCTCGCCGCCCGCGATGGCGAGGCCGACATCATCATCGGCACCCGTTCGGCACTGTTCACGCCGATGAAGAATCCCGGCCTGATCATCATCGACGAAGAACACGACGGCTCCTATAAACAGCAGGAAGGCCTGCGCTACCACGCCCGCGATCTGGCGCTGGTGCGCGCGCGCCAGGAAAACATCCCCATTGTCCTCGGCTCGGCGACGCCGTCCCTGGAAAGCCTGCACAACGCCTATAGCGGCCGCTACGGCCTGCTGCGCCTGAACGAACGGGCCGGCGGCGCCAAGCAACCTCGGTTCCTGCGCCTGGATGTGAAAAGCCGTCCGCTGGACAGCGGTATTTCCGGGCCGATGCAGCAAGCCATCGGCCAGACCCTGGCCGCCGGGCAGCAGGTCCTGGTGTTTCTCAATCGCCGTGGTTTTGCCCCGACCCTGTTGTGCCACGACTGTGGCTGGATGTCCGGTTGCGAACGCTGCGACGCGCGGATGACCGTGCATCAGCGCCACGGCGAACTGCGTTGCCACCATTGCGGCCACGTCGAGCGCGTGCCAAGGCACTGCCCACAGTGCGGCAAAGTGGATTTGCGCCCGGTCGGCGCCGGCACCGAACGCGCCGAAGAACGGCTGGGCATCCTGTTTCCCGATTACCCGGTACTGCGGGTGGATCGCGACAGCACCTCGCGCAAAGACGCGATGAACCAGTTGTTCGCCACCATCCAGAAGGGCCAGCCGTGCATCCTGGTGGGCACACAGATGCTCGCCAAGGGGCACCACTTCCCCCGGGTCACGCTGGTATCGATCCTCGACGCCGATGGCGGCCTGTTCTCCGGTGACTTCCGCGCCAGCGAGCGCATGGCGCAGTTGATCGTCCAGGTTGCGGGGCGGGCCGGGCGGGCCGAGGAGCCGGGCAAAGTGATTATCCAGACCCACCTGGCCGATCACCCGCTGTTGATCCAACTGACCGAACAAGGTTATTTCGCCTTCGCCGAACAGGCCTTGAGCGAACGGCGCAGCGCCGGCCTGCCGCCGTTTGCCCACCTGGCATTGCTGCGGGCCGAAGCCCACAAGCCGGGGCAGGCCGAAGCATTCCTCGACGAGGCCTGCAGCGAGGCAGAACGCTTGCTGGCAGAGCAGAGCCTCACCGGCATCGAACTGTTGGGCCCGGTACCGGCACCGATGGAACGGCGGGCCGGGCGCTATCGCGCGCAGCTTTTATTGCAAGCCAATGCCCGGGCGCCACTGCATCGCCTGCTGAGCGCCTGGCTGCTGGTGCTGGAACAAATGCCCAGCGGGCGAGCGGTGCGCTGGTCGCTGGATGTGGATCCGGTGGATTTGTATTGACCCAGGCATCGTCATCGCGAGCAGGCT
The DNA here is from genome assembly GCF_058148565.1 of Pseudomonas sp. DF11. Classification (NCBI taxonomy): domain Bacteria; kingdom Pseudomonadati; phylum Pseudomonadota; class Gammaproteobacteria; order Pseudomonadales; family Pseudomonadaceae; genus Pseudomonas; species Pseudomonas sp. DF11. The sequence goes on along the minus strand of NZ_JBYVYN010000004.1, from coordinate 252,404 downwards.
CGCTCTCACATAGGAATGCAATTTTCTGTGGGAGCGAGCCTGCTCGCGATGAGGCCCGAATAATCACCACACATCCCCAACCGACCCGCTACAGTTGGCAAGCCCGTCTTCGCCACGGATAATGCCCAGTTTTTCCACCAGCGCATCGAAGCGCCGCCGCGCCTGCGGTTGAAAGAGAAGACCATGAAAGACACCATTCGCCAGCTCATCCAGCAAGCCATCGCCCAACTCGTCACTGAAGGTGTGCTGCCAGAAGGCCTGTCGCCGGCGATTCAGGTCGAAAACACCCGCGACAAGACCCACGGCGACTTCGCCAGCAACATCGCGATGATGCTCGCCAAACCGGCCGGCATGAAACCGCGAGACCTGGCGGAAAAAATCATCGCCGCGCTGCCGGCCGACGAAAACGTCAGCAAGGCAGACATTGCCGGCCCCGGCTTCATCAATTTTTTCCAGAACACCCAAGCCCTGGCCTCGCGCCTGGACGCGGCCCTGGCCGACGAACGCATCGGCGTGCGCAAGGCCGGTCCGTTGCAGCGCACCGTGGTCGACCTCTCGGCCCCTAACCTGGCCAAGGAAATGCACGTCGGCCACCTGCGCTCGACCATCATCGGCGACGGCGTGGCCCGGGTCCTGGAGTTTCTTGGCGACACGGTGATCCGCCAGAACCACGTTGGCGACTGGGGCACCCAGTTCGGCATGTTGATGGCCTATTTGCAGGAAAACCCCATCACCAGCGATGAGCTGTCGGACCTGGAGAACTTCTACCGCGCCGCCAAGCAACGCTTCGACGAGTCACCCGAGTTCGCCGACCGTGCCCGTGGCCTGGTGGTCAAGCTGCAGGCCGGCGACCCCGAGTGCCTGGCGCTGTGGACCAAGTTCAAGGACATCTCCCTGTCCCATTGCCAGAAAATCTACGAGCTGCTGAACGTCAAATTGACCATGGCCGACGTGATGGGCGAAAGCGCCTACAACGATGACCTGGCCAACGTGGTCAACGACCTCAGGGCCAAGGGCATGCTGGTGGAAAGCAACGGCGCCCAGTGCGTGTTCCTCGACCAGTTCAAGACCGCCGACGGCGAGCCGCTGCCGGTGATCATCGTCAAGGCCGACGGCGGCTATCTCTACGCCACCACAGACCTGGCGGCCGTGCGCTACCGCAACGGCGTGCTCAAGGCCGATCGAGTGCTGTACTTCGTCGACCAGCGTCAGGCCCTGCACTTCCAGCAGGTGTTCGAAGTCGCGCGCCAGGCCGGTTTCGTGACCCGTCCGATGGAAATGGAGCACATGGGCTTCGGCACCATGAACGGTGCCGACGGTCGTCCGTTCAAGACCCGTGATGGCGGCACGGTGAAACTGATCGACCTGTTGACCGAAGCTCAGGAGCGCGCCTACACCCTGGTCAAGGGCAAGAACCCGGACCTGGCCGAAGACGAACTGCGCAAGATCGCCAAGGTCGTGGGCATCGACGCGGTGAAATACGCCGACCTGTCCAAGCACCGCACCAGCGACTACAGCTTCAACTTCGACCTGATGCTCAACTTCGAAGGCAACACCGCGCCGTACCTGCTGTACGCCTATACCCGCGTGGCCGGGGTGTTCCGCAAGCTCGGCAAAAGCTTCAGTGAAGTGGATGGCCAGATCGTGCTTGAAGCCGCCCAGGAACAGGAGCTGGCGGCGAAACTGGCGCAGTTCGGCGAGGTGCTCAACAACGTCGCCGACAAGGGCACACCGCACATCCTGTGCGCCTACCTGTACGATGTGGCCGGCCTGTTCTCCAGCTTCTACGAGAACTGCCCGATCCTCAATGCGCAAACCCCAGAGCAAATGCAGAGCCGCCTGCGCCTCGCCGCGCTGACCGGGCGTACGCTCAAGCAAGGCCTGGAGCTGCTGGGCCTGGAAACCCTGGAGCGCATGTAAGTTGGCCGCCAAGAAAAAACCTGCCCCCAAACGCGGCGCCAGTCGTTACCAGCCTCCAGCCAAGAAACCGATTCCTGGCTGGTTGTGGATGGCCATCGGCCTGACCGTCGGCGCTTTCATTGTGTTTCTGATGAAGCTGGAGCCAGGCCAGGGCGATGACGTCAAGCGCGTCCGGCAGGAGCAGCAGAAAGCCACGCGCATCGCCGAGGCCAACAAGACCCCGCCGAGCCCGACGCAACCGGTGAAACCGAAATACGACTTCTACACCTTGCTGCCGGAATCGGAAGTCATCGTGCCGCCCGATGCCGTGCCGGAGAAAACCCTGCCGACACCGCAGGTGCCTGCTACGCCGGTGACCCCAGCCGAAGCGGCGAAAATCGACACCGCTCGCGCCCAGGCCGCCCTGGCCGGCATCACGCCGCCACCGGCCCCACCGGTACAGAAAGCCGCGCCAGTGACCAAGTTCTTCCTCCAGGCCGGCTCGTTCCGCAAGGAGGCCGACGCCGACAAGGTCCGGGCGCAGATCATTCTGCTGGGTCAGTCCGTGTCCGTGGAGTCCGGCACCGTGAAGGACGAAACCTGGTACCGGGTATTGGTCGGCCCATTCAGCAACCGGGAAGAATTGACCAAGGCCCAGAAACAACTGGCCGGCAGCGGTTTCAGCAACCTGTTGTTACAACAACGCCAGAGCCGCTGAGCCAAGCGACCGCGATCCTGTGGCGAGGGGATTTAGCGAAACGTCGCACCGCCCCGCTGGGGCGTGAAGCGGCCCCGAAAAAGCCTGCCGTTTCGGTGTGTCAGGCTGATTACCCCAAGCTTTAGGGGCTGCTTCGCAGCCCAGCGGGGATAAATCCCCTCGCCACAGGATTGCGGAGCAACCGCAGCGCACCACTCGTCTCCTCCCGCCCCCCACAGTTGAAAAACCCCGCGCCACCCCCATATGAGTTCCATCCGGGCATTTTCGCCCCGCTGCGTGGAGACTCTCCCTTGACCACCATCGTTTCAGTCCGCCGTCATGGCAAAGTCGTCATGGGCGGCGACGGCCAGGTTTCACTGGGCAACACCGTGATGAAAGGCAACGCGAAGAAAGTCCGCCGCCTGTATCACGGCGAGGTCATCGCCGGGTTCGCCGGCGCCACCGCCGACGCGTTCACCCTGTTCGAACGTTTCGAAGGCCAGCTGGAAAAACACCAGGGCCATCTGGTTCGTGCCGCCGTGGAACTGGCCAAGGAATGGCGCACCGACCGCTCCCTGAGCCGCCTCGAAGCCATGCTCGCGGTCGCCAACAAGGACGCCTCGCTGATCATCACCGGCAACGGCGACGTCGTGGAGCCGGAGGATGGCCTGATCGCCATGGGTTCCGGCGGCGCCTACGCCCAGGCCGCGGCCAGCGCGCTGCTGAAAAAAACCGACCTGTCGGCCCGTGAGATCGTCGAGACTGCCTTGGGCATCGCCGGCGACATCTGCGTCTTCACCAATCACACCCAGACCATTGAGGAGCAGGACCTCGCCGAATAAGCCTGCCATTTGCGCACCGGCTCATTCTTGCTTGAGGACCGCCAATTATTATGTCCATGACTCCCCGCGAAATCGTCCACGAACTCAACCGCCATATCATCGGCCAGGACGATGCCAAGCGCGCCGTCGCCATTGCCCTGCGCAACCGCTGGCGGCGGATGCAGCTGCCCGAAGAGCTGCGCGTCGAGGTGACCCCCAAGAACATCCTGATGATCGGCCCGACCGGTGTCGGCAAAACCGAAATCGCCCGTCGCCTGGCCAAACTCGCCAACGCGCCGTTCATCAAGGTCGAGGCCACCAAGTTCACCGAAGTCGGCTATGTGGGTCGCGACGTCGAGTCGATCATCCGTGATTTGGCCGATGCCGCCATCAAGCTGCTGCGCGAACAGGAAATCACCAAGGTTCGCCACCGTGCCGAAGACGCCGCTGAAGAACGCATCCTCGACGCCCTGTTGCCACCGGCGCGCATGGGCTTCAACGCCGACTCCGCCGCGACCCAGGATTCCAACACTCGCCAGCTGTTCCGCAAGCGCCTGCGCGAAGGCCAACTGGATGACAAGGAAATCGAGATCGAAGTCGCCGAAATGGCCGGCGTCGACATTTCCGCGCCACCGGGCATGGAAGAAATGACCAACCAGTTGCAGAGCCTGTTCGCCAACATGGGCAAGGGCAAGAAAAAGAGCCGCAAGCTCAAGGTCAAGGAAGCGCTGAAACTGGTGCGCGATGAAGAAGCCAGCCGCCTGGTCAACGAAGAAGAGTTGAAGGCCAAGGCGCTGGAAGCGGTCGAGCAACACGGCATCGTGTTCATCGACGAAATCGACAAGGTCGCCAAGCGCGGCAATGTCGGCGGCGCCGATGTGTCCCGCGAGGGCGTACAACGCGACCTGCTGCCGCTGATCGAAGGCTGCACGGTCAACACCAAGTTGGGCATGGTCAAGACCGACCACATCCTGTTCATCGCTTCCGGTGCGTTCCACCTGAGCAAGCCGAGCGACCTGGTGCCGGAGCTGCAGGGTCGCCTGCCGATCCGTGTCGAACTCAAGGCGCTGACGCCGGAAGACTTCGAACGCATCCTGAGCGAGCCCCACGCGTCCCTAACCGAACAGTATTGCGCGTTGCTCAAGACCGAAGGCCTGAGCATCGAGTTCACGCCGGAAGGCATCAAGCGCCTCGCGCAGATCGCCTGGCAGGTCAACGAAAAGACCGAGAACATCGGTGCCCGTCGCCTGCATACGCTGCTCGAACGCCTGTTGGAGGAAGTCTCGTTCAGCGCCGGCGACCTGGCCAGCGCCCACAACGAAGCGCCGATCCTGATCGACGCCGAGTACGTCAACAGCCACCTGGGTGAACTGGCGCAGAACGAAGACCTGTCGCGGTATATCCTGTAAGTAGCAATTACAGGCGAACGCAGACCTGTGGGAGCGGGCTGTGTGGGAGCAAAGCTTGCTCGCGATCCAGGCGCTGCGGTCCTCAAGAGACCCCGGCGTTTTCATCGCGGGCAAGCCTTGCTCCCACACAGCCCGCTCCCACATTGACTGTGTCGTTTTATAGATCAAGGTGTCCTTCAGAGACAGATCACAGGCCATGACCAAACTCCCCACCGCCATCAACCTGCACAAAGCCTCCAAGACCCTGACGCTCAAATACGCGCCAGACGAGGAGTACCACCTGCCCGCCGAATTCCTGCGGGTGCACTCGCCTTCCGCCGAGGTCCAGGGCCATGGCAAACCCATCCTGCAATACGGCAAGCTCAACGTCGGCCTGACCAAGGTCGAACCGGCCGGCCAGTACGCACTGAAACTGACCTTCGACGACGGCCACGACAGCGGACTGTTCACCTGGGACTATCTCTATCAGTTGGCGGTGCGCCAGGAAGACCTGTGGAACGATTATCTTGCCGAGCTCAAGGCCGCCGGGAAAACCCGCGATCCGAACGAGTCCGTCGTCAAGCTGATGCTCTAGCTCAAGGGCTGGCGCTTTAGGGCGATTTTTCTAGACTCATCTGCTTGAATGCCCGCGCAGCAACGTCAATGACTGGCCTGCTTGCGAAAAAAATTAAACTCGGGTAACCAATGGAGCTGGCAAGTTACCTGCAAAGGAACCGGCGAGTTCCTGGCATACGTTTCCTCATTGGCCCTCGATGCGGAATTAATGGTCACCCGAGCAGCGTACCTGGTATTGGCTGTGTGGCTTCATGGCACGATACGGGTACTCGTCTGAAGGGCAATGGAGCGTCGTAGATGAGCAACAAGAACAACGATGACCTGAAGTACCAGGCCTCGGAAAATACCCTGGGGTTGAATCCCGTCGTCGGCTTGCGCAGGAAAGACCTGCTGGCCTCTGCCCGCATGGTGCTGACCCAGGCCATCAAGCAACCGCTGCACAGCGTCAAGCATGTCGCTCATTTCGGCGTCGAACTCAAGAATGTCCTGTTTGGCAGATCCGAACTGCAACCGGCCGGTGACGACCGTCGCTTCGTCGACCCGGCGTGGAGCCAGAACCCGCTCTACAAACGTTACCTGCAAACCTACCTGGCGTGGCGCAAGGAGCTGCACGCCTGGATCGACGACAGCAACCTCTCGCCAGCGGACATCAGCCGCGGGCATTTCGTGATCAACCTGATGACCGAAGCCATGGCGCCGACCAACTCGGCGGCCAACCCGGCGGCGGTCAAGCGCTTCTTCGAAACCGGCGGCAAGAGCCTGCTGGACGGCCTGTCCCACCTGGCCAAGGATCTGGTGCACAACGGCGGGATGCCGAGCCAGGTCAACATGGGCGCGTTCGAGGTCGGCAAGAGCCTGGGCGTGACCGAAGGCGCCGTGGTGTTTCGCAACGACGTGCTGGAGCTGATCCAGTACCGGCCCATCACCGAGCAGGTCCACGAACGTCCGCTGCTGGTGGTGCCGCCACAGATCAACAAGTTCTACGTCTTCGACCTCAGCCCGGACAAGAGCCTGGCGCGCTTCTGCCTGCGCAGCAACGTGCAGACCTTCGTCATCAGTTGGCGCAACCCTACCAAGGAGCAGCGCGAGTGGGGCCTGTCGACTTACATCGAGGCGCTCAAGGAAGCGGTGGACGTGGTCACGGCCATCACCGGCAGCAAGGACATCAACATGCTCGGCGCCTGCTCGGGCGGCATCACCTGCACCGCGTTGCTGGGCCACTACGCCGCCCTCGGCGAGAAAAAGGTCAATGCCCTGACCTTGCTGGTGAGTGTGCTCGACACCACCCTGGACACCGACGTGGCGCTGTTCGTTGACGAGCAGACCCTGGAAGCGGCCAAGCGCCACTCCTACCAGGCCGGCGTACTCGAGGGCCGCGACATGGCCAAGGTGTTCGCCTGGATGCGTCCCAACGACCTGATCTGGAACTACTGGGTCAACAACTACCTGCTGGGCAACGAGCCGCCGGTGTTCGACATCCTGTTCTGGAACAACGACACCACGAGGTTGCCGGCGGCGTTCCACGGCGACCTCATCGAAATGTTCAAGAACAATCCACTGATCCGGGCCAATGCACTGGAAGTGTGCGGCACGCCCATCGACCTCAAGCAGGTCACCGCCGACATCTACTCCCTGGCGGGCACCAACGACCACATCACGCCGTGGAAGTCCTGCTACAAGTCGGCGCAGTTGTTTGGCGGCAAGGTTGAATTCGTGCTGTCGAGCAGCGGTCATATCCAGAGCATCCTCAACCCGCCGGGCAACCCCAAGTCGCGCTACATGACCAGCGACGACATGCCGGCCAAGGCCGAGGACTGGCAGGAAAACTCCACCAAGCATACCGATTCCTGGTGGCTGCACTGGCAGGCCTGGCTGGCCGAGCGCTCGGGCAAACTGAAAAAAGCCCCTACCGTGCTGGGCAACAAGGCCTACCCGGCCGGTGAAGCGGCACCCGGCACTTATGTGCATGAGCGGTAGGAAATGCAACTCGTCTGCTGCGGGAGTGGGCTTGCTCACGAAAGCATTCCGGCAGCCGACACTGAATGCAAGGCCCACAGCGCTGGGGAACATAAAACCCATGTTCACAGCAGATTCCCTGTGGGAGCGAGCCTGCTCGCGATAACGGTGTGTCAGCCCACATTGATGTTGGATGTACCGCCGTCATCGCGAGCAGGCTCGCTCCCACAGGGGATAGGGGAAAAATGAAAGACAGCGATCCAACCCATAGGGCTTGAAGCATGCCGCAACCGTACATCTTCCGTACCGTCGATCTGGATGGCCAGACCTTGCGCACCGCGGTACGTCCCGGCAAGCCTCACTTGACGCCCTTGCTGATTTTCAACGGCATCGGCGCCAACCTCGAGCTGGTGTTCCCGTTCATCCAGGCCCTGGACCCGGACCTGGAAGTCATCGCCTTTGACGTACCCGGTGTCGGCGGCTCATCGACGCCCAACCGGCCGTATCGCTTTCCCGGGCTGGCAAAACTCACTGCGCGGATGCTCGATTACCTGGACTACGGGCAGGTCAACGTGATCGGCGTGTCCTGGGGGGGCGCCCTGGCCCAGCAGTTCGCCTATGACTACCCGGAGCGCTGCAAGAAGCTGGTCCTGGCGGCCACGGCGGCCGGGGCGGTGATGGTGCCAGGCAAACCGAAGGTGCTGTGGATGATGGCCAGCCCCCGGCGCTACGTGCAACCGTCCCATGTGATGCGCATCGCACCGCTGATCTACGGCGGTTCGTTCCGCCGTGACCCGAGCCTGGCGGCCAGCCATGCGGCCAAGGTTCGTTCGGCGGGCAAGCTCGGTTATTACTGGCAGCTGTTCGCCGGCCTGGGCTGGACCAGCATCCACTGGCTGCACAAGATCCACCAGCCGACCCTGGTGCTGGCCGGCGACGACGACCCACTGATCCCACTGATCAACATGCGCATGCTGGCCTGGCGCATTCCCAATGCCCAATTGCACATCATCGATGACGGCCATCTGTTCCTGATCACCCGGGCCGAGGCGGTGGCACCGATCATCATGAAATTCCTGGAGGAAGAACGTCAGCGTGCAGTGATGCATCCGCATCCCTCGCCGCTGGGCGGCTGAAACCGCCCATTAGCGCCTGGCAGGACGCCGGACCGCGCAGCGACCCGAAACAGCGACTATGTTGTCTGCTTCGGTGTGTTTGTTTTTAGCCTGATGACGAAGGAGTTGACTCATGCGCGACAAACCGGCGAAGGGTTCCATGCCCGCCCCTGCCAGTTTCATCAACGCACAAAGTGCGGTCACCGGCTTGCGTGGCAGAGACCTGCTATCCACCTTGCGCAGCGTTGCCGCACATGGCTTGCGCAACCCGGTGCACAGCGCCCGGCATGCGTTGAAGCTGGGCGGTCAACTGGGCCGTGTGCTGCTGGGCGAGACCCTGCACCCCACCAACCCCAACGACCAGCGTTTCGCCGATCCCACCTGGCAGCTCAATCCGTTCTATCGCCGCAGCCTGCAGGCCTACCTGAGCTGGCAGAAACAGGTCACGAGCTGGATCGACGAAAGCACCATGAGCCAGGATGACCGCGCCCGCGCCCATTTCGCCTTCGCCCTGCTCAACGATGCCGTGTCGCCGTCCAATACCTTGCTCAACCCACTGGCGGTCAAGGAACTGTTCAACTCCGGCGGCGCCAGCCTGGTTCGAGGTATCAGCCACCTGGTGGACGATCTGTTGCACAACGACGGCTTGCCGCGCCAGACCACGCCCCACGCCTTTGAAGTCGGCAAGACCCTGGCGACTACACCCGGAGCGGTGGTGTTTCGCAACGAATTGCTCGAGCTGATCCAGTACCGGTCCATGAGCGAAAAACAGTACGCCAAGCCCTTGCTGATCGTGCCGCCGCAGATCAACAAGTTCTACATTTTCGACCTGAGCCCTTCCAACAGCTTCGTCCAGTACGCCCTGAAAAACGGTTTGCAGGTCTTCATCATCAGTTGGCGCAACCCGGATGTACGCCACCGCGAATGGGGCCTGTCCAGCTATGTCGAGGCAGCGGAAGAGGCCATGAATGTCTGCCGGGCAATCACCGGCGCCCGCGAGGTCAACCTGATGGGTGCCTGCGCCGGGGGCATGACCATCGCGGCCCTGCAAGGCCACCTGCAAGCCAAGCGCCAGCTACGCCGGGTCGCCAGCGCCACGTACCTGGTGAGCCTGCTGGACAGCCAGATCGACAGCCCGGCCACGCTGTTCATCGACGAGCAGACCCTGGAAGCCGCCAAGCGCCGCTCCTACCAGAAGGGCATCCTCGATGGTCGCGACATGGCCCGGGTATTCGCCTGGATGCGCCCCAACGATCTGATCTGGACCTACTTCATCAACAACTACCTGCTGGGCAAGGAGCCGCCGGCCTTCGACATTCTCTACTGGAACAACGATTGCACCCGGCTGCCGGCGGCTTACCACGGCGACCTGCTGGACTTCTTCAAGCACAACCCACTGACCCATCCCGGCGGCCTGGAAGTGTGCGGCACGCCAATCGACCTGCAGAAAGTGACGGTGGACAGTTTCAGCGTGGCTGGCATCAACGACCACATCACGCCCTGGGACGCGGTGTACCGCTCGACGCTGTTGCTCGGTGGCGAAAAACGCTTCGTGCTTTCCAACAGCGGTCATGTCCAGAGCATCCTCAACCCACCGGGCAACCCCAAGGCCAATTACATCGAAAGCGCGAAACTGAGCAGCGACCCACGGGCCTGGTACTACGACGCCAAGCACGTCGAAGGCAGTTGGTGGACCCAGTGGCTGAGCTGGGTCCAGGAGCGCTCCGGCGCCCAGCACGAAACCCAGATGACCTTGGGCAACGCGAACTACCCGCCTCTGGACGCAGCCCCGGGGACCTATGTTCGCGTGCGCTGAAGGCTCCACCCCACGGCCAGGTTATTGGCCGTGGCACGACTTGATCACTAAGAAGAACGGATGAAAACCCGCGACCGCATCCTCGAATGTGCCCTGCAGTTATTCAACGAAAAGGGCGAACCGAACGTATCCACCATGGAAGTTGCCAACGAAATGGGCATCAGCCCGGGCAACCTCTACTACCACTTCCATGGCAAGGAGCCGCTGATCCTCGGGTTGTTCGAGCGGTTCCAGAGCGAACTGGCCCCCCTGCTGGACCCTCCGGCGGACGTGCAGTTGGCGCCGGAAGACTATTGGTTGTTCCTGCATCTGATCGTCGAGCGCCTGGCCCAGTACCGATTTCTGTTCCAGGACCTGTCGAACCTGGCCGGGCGTCTGCCGAAGCTGGCCAAGGGCATTCGCCAACTGCTCAATGCCCTGAAGCGAACCCTCGCCTCACTGCTGGCGCAGCTCAAGGCCCAGGGGTTGCTGGTCAGCGATACCCAGGCCCTGGGGCAACTGGTGGAACAGATCACCATGACCTTGCTGTTCTCGCTGGACTATCAACGGATCCTCGATCGCGAGGGCGAGGTGCGACTGGTGGTTTACCAGATCATGATGCTGGTGGCGCCGCACCTGCCGCCAGCGACCAAGGTGGCGACCGAGCGACTGGCATTGCGGTACCTGGAAGAGCATGAGTGATGATCCTCTGTGGGAGCGGGCTTGCTCGCGAATGCGCAGTGTCAGTCAGCAGTGATGTAGCTGATACTCGGCATTCGCGAGCAAGCCCGCTCCCACATTTGGATCTGCTGTGCATTCAAACGCACACGCAAATAAAAACGCCCGACCTTCACAGGCCGGGCGTTTTTGCATGTCCTCAAGAATCAGGACTGGGTGGGTGGTGTCGATGGAGCCGGCGCAGTGGTCGGAGTGACGACCGGGGTCGGTGCCGCGGCGGAGTTCGCCGTGCTCGCCGGAGTTGCCGGTTTGGCGGCCGCGGTGGGCGCCTTCGGTGCGGCAGCTTTTGGCGCGGCCGTTTTTTTCACGACAGGTTTTTTCGCTGCAGCGGGTTTGGCTGCCGCTTTTGCCGCAGGCTTAGCGGCAGGTTTAGCCGCTGGTTTAGCCGCAGCGGGTTTAGCTGCAGCAGTCTTGGCCGCTGGCTTGGCAGCCGGTTTGGCTGCTGCTTTCGCCGCTACCGGTTTGGCCGCCGCTTTAGCAGCAGGTTTGGCCGCTGCGGTTTTAGCCGCGGGCTTGGCCGCTGCTTTGGCAGCAGGCTTGGCGGCGGTTTTTGCCGCAGCCTTGACCAATGGCTTGGCTGCCGTTTTGGTCGCCGGCTTGGCCGCCGCCGTCTTGGTCGCTACCGGTGCGACTTTGGCGCCAGTGAGTTTTTCGATCTGCTTGGTCAATGTATCGACCTTGCTGTGCAGCGCCTTCACTTCATTGCGGCTCGGCACGCCCAGACGCGAGATCGCACTGTTCAGGCGCTTGTCGAAAGCCCCTTCCAGTTCGTCCCATTTGCCCAGTGCACGATCCTTCACGCCGCCGATTCGCGACTTGGCGGACTCGGCAGTGCCCTTGGCCGCATCGACTTGTTTGCCGACGGCCGTCTTGGTGAGTTTTTCGGCCTTTTCGCCGTCCTTAACCAGGGACTCGAAGAGTTTGCTGCCGTCAGTGTCGATCTTCGAGTACACGCCTAAACCAGCAAGCCAGATTTTGCGGGAGTATTTTTCAATCTTCCCGGCCCACGAGCTGCCTTCTTTTTCAGTGATCTTTTTGCCAGCCATCCCGTTCTCCTTAATGTTTACGCGCGACACGTTCGAGCAATGCTGTCAGCTCATCGAGCTTAGCAGAGAGTGTCTCAACGTCATGTTTAGACGGAATGCCGATACGATTCAAGGCACTTGCAACACGGGCATCGAATACCTTCTCGACTTTATCGAGTTGTACTTCAACCCGGGCCTTGAAAGTATTGACGTCGGTCTTGGCTTCAATCAATTCGCTGTTGGCCGCTTCAAGTTTCCCGGCAATTTTCTTTTTGCCTTTGGTTTCAATAACTTCGCCAGCCTTTACCAACTCCTGGAAGTACTCGCTGCCTTCCTGGCCGACCTTCGTGTAGGCGCCCAGGCCAGCCAGCCAGATCTTGCGCGCGTACGTTTTCACGTCGCTGAGCGTGGAAGATTCAACGTCGGTTTTTTTCTTCAGAATAACTTTGGCCACGGTGCACCTCACTCGAAAAAAGGTTTGAGGAACTGCCCGCGCATGGACGGGCTCAGGCACAAAGTAGTGACAATAATTAGAAAGAGCACCCTAACAACTGACAGACATCCTATTGGCGCTGACTTCCCATGTGGGAGCGAGCCTGCTCGCGATAGCGATGGACCAGCAACATTGATGTTGAATGACACACAGCAATCGCGAGCAGGCTCGCTCCCACATTTGGATCGTGGTGGACTTCAGTTCTGTACCCACCCTTCGATCAATCAAACCAACGCCTTATCCAGCGCCTTTTCGATTTCCGTCTTGATCGTGCCGCTCATGGCCGACATCAACATGCCCAGCTCCACGTCGACGCGGATCGAGTCCTCGCCCACGTGCACTTCGCCCTTGACCCCGGAGCGCTTGAGTTTCAGGGTGTCGCCCTCCCACTGCGGCTCCAGGCCATAGCTGTCGGACAACTTCTGGGCCAGCTTGTCGGCCTTCTCTCGCGCCGCTTCCTTGCCCAGGCCATGGGCACGCTCAACAGTTATACGGGCCATCGGGTGACTCCTGTTTTATCGGGACTTGCCTGAACGTTTCAGACCCTGGCTGCGTCAAAACGTCCCGGCGGTAGCCCATCTTACCTTCAGCCTTGCCAAGACAAAGCCCTCCACCGGGATTAGAATGTCCCGCATTCTTTTTTGGTGACCGCGATATGACTGATCAGCGCAAAGGCAGCGATGCCGAACCCACCACTCACTTCGGCTTCAAGAACGTGCCGGAAAGCCAGAAAGCGGAAAAAGTCGCCGAGGTTTTCCACTCCGTGGCCGCCAAGTATGACTTGATGAACGACCTGCTCTCGGGCGGCATGCACCGTCTGTGGAAACGTTTCGCGATCGAGCTGTCGGGCGTGCGCAGCGGCAACCGCGTACTGGACATCGCCGGCGGCACGGGCGACCTGACCAAGAAGTTTTCCCACATCGTCGGGCCGACCGGCCAGGTGGTGCTCGCCGACATCAACGAATCCATGCTCAAGGTCGGCCGCGACCGCCTGCTGGACCTGGGTGTGGCCGGCAATGTCGAGTTCGTCCAGGCCGACGCCGAGAAGCTGCCGTTCCCCGACAACCATTTCGACTGCGTGACCATCGCCTTCGGCCTGCGCAACGTCACCCACAAGGAAGACGCCCTGCGCTCGATGCTGCGCGTGCTCAAGCCCGGCGGCCGCCTGCTGGTGCTGGAGTTCTCCAAGCCAACCAACGCGCTGATGTCCAAGGCCTACGATGCCTACTCGTTCGCCTTCATGCCGCTGATGGGCAAGCTGATCACCAATGACTCGGAAAGCTACCGCTACCTGGCCGAATCGATCCGCATGCACCCGAACCAGGAAACCCTGAAGTCGATGATGGTCGAGGCCGGTTTCGACCGCGTGACCTACCACAACATGACCGCAGGTATCGTCGCCCTGCATCGCGGTATCAAACCCTGATGCTGCTCACCGGCCTGCTCGCCAGCGTCGAACTCGGCCTCAACCGGGTGCTGCGCCTGGACAGCACGGCGCTCGCGCGCCTGGCGCACTTGAGCGGCACAGTGATCGCCGTCGACTGCCGCAGCCCGGCGTTGCGGCTGTTCATCCTGCCCAGCGACGAAGGCCTGATGCTCGCCGCCCACTGGGAAGCCGAGGCCGACTGCACGCTGCGCGCCCCGGCGTCGAGCCTGCTGAGCCTGGCCCTGGGCAAGGACAAGACTGCCGTGCTGCACAGCCCCGAGGTAGAGCTCGATGGCGACAGTGGTGTGCTGCTGGAGCTGGCGGCGATTCTCCAGGACCTGGAGCTGGATTGGGAATACGAAGTGTCCCGCTGGATCGGCCCGGTGGCGACCCAATTGCTCAGCGGCCATTTGCGTAGCCGCGGCCGCTGGTATCGCCAGGGCTTCGTCAGCCTGGGGCAGAATCTGAGTGAATACCTGGCCGAAGAATCGCGTACCCTCGTAGGCCAACGCGAAGCCCAGGCCCGTTTTAATGAACTGGATCAGGTCAAGCTTGACCTGGAACGTCTCGAGGCGCGTTTCGAGCGCCTTTCCCGATCCCTTGAAACCAAGCGATAACGCATGAAGCTGCTTGCCGTCCGCCGTTTGTTGCGCATCCAGCGCGTCGTGATCCGCTACCGCCTCGATGACCTGCTGTTCGCCCTGCCGTTGCCCTGGTTTCTCCTGGCATTGCGTTTCGTGCTGCCGTGGCGCTGGTTCCCCCGGCGAACGCTAGACCTGACGCGCGGCGCACGCCTGCGCCTGGCCTTGCAGGACCTGGGGCCGATCTTCATCAAGTTCGGGCAGATCCTCTCGACCCGTCGCGACCTGTTGCCCGAAGACATCGCCGATGAGCTGATGCTGCTGCAGGACCGCGTGCCGCCGTTCGACTCCAAGCTGTCGGTGGCGCTGATCGAAGAACAACTGGGCAAGAAGGTCAGCGAAGTCTTCAGCCGTTTCGACGTCGAGCCCCTGGCCTCGGCCTCGGTGGCCCAGGTGCATGCGGCGCAGCTCAAGAGCGGTGAAGAAGTGGTGGTCAAGGTGATCCGCCCGGGCCTCAAGCCGATCATCGCCCAGGACCTGGCGTGGCTGTTCATCCTCGCCCGGGCCGCCGAGCGGCTGTCGGCCGACGCCCGCCTGCTGCATCCGGTGGACGTGGTCCAGGACTACGAAAAAACCATCTACGACGAACTCGACCTGCTGCGCGAAGCCGCCAACGCCAGCCAGTTGCGCCGCAACTTCGAAGGCTCGCCGCTGCTCTATGTGCCGCAAGTCTATTGGGACTGGTGCCGCCCGAAAGTGTTGGTGATGGAGCGCATCTACGGCATCCAGGTCACCGACCTGGCGACCCTGGCCGACCAGCGTACCGACATGAAGTTGCTGGCCGAGCGTGGCGTGGAGATTTTCTTCACCCAGGTATTTCGCGACAGCTTCTTCCACGCCGACATGCACCCGGGCAACATCTTCGTCAGCACCGTACAGCCATGGAGCCCGCAATACATTGCCATCGACTGTGGCATCGTCGGCAGCCTGACCCCGGAAGACCAGGACTACCTGGCGCGCAACCTGTTCGCCTTCTTCAAGCGTGATTACCGTCGTGTCGCCCAACTGCACATCGATTCGGGCTGGGTGCCGGCCGAGACCAAGCTCAACGAGTTCGAAGCGGCGATCCGTACCGTGTGCGAACCGATCTTCGAAAAACCGTTAAAAGATATTTCCTTCGGCCAGGTGCTGATGCGCCTGTTCCAGACCGCGCGCCGCTTCAACATGGAAGTCCAGCCACAACTGGTGCTGTTGCAGAAAACCCTGCTGAACATCGAAGGCCTCGGCCGCCAGTTGTATCCGGACCTCGACCTGTGGAACACCGCCCAACCGTACCTCGAGCGCTGGATGCGCGAACGCGTCAGCCCCAAAACCTTGCTGGGCAACGTGCAAAGCCAGTTCGAGCAGCTCCCGCACCTGGCCAACATGACCCGCGACCTGCTCGAACGCATGTCCCAGCCCCATGCCCACGACCCGGCGCCACCGTGGCACCGACGCAAGGACGACTGGTTCCTGCGCTTGCTCGGCGCAGCTCACCTGGGAGGTGGCGCCATGCTGGCGGCTGGTGGGCCGTTGAGCGAATTGGGCCATTGGCCCGCCGCAATCATGGTGATCGTCGGCTTGTATCTGGTCGTTCGACGATAGCCAGCACCGGTTCGCGCTGGCACACTGTTTCAACGCTGGGCCCGCCGACTTCAGGTGCGTGGCCCATGGTCGGAGTCAAAGATGAAAAACTGGCAGGACGAGATCAAATGGGACGCTGACGGCCTGGTGCCGGCCATCGCCCAGGACCACAAGACCGGGCGCGTACTGATGATGGCCTGGATGAACCGCGAAGCACTGGCCCTGACCGCCGCCGAGAACCGCGCCATCTATTGGTCACGTTCCCGTGGCAAGCTGTGGCGCAAAGGTGAAGAATCCGGGCATGTGCAGCACCTGCATGAGATGCGCCTGGACTGCGACGGCGACGTCATCATCCTGATGGTCGAACAAGTCGGTGAGATTGCCTGCCACACCGGCCGTCAAAGCTGCTTCTATCGCGTCTTCGAGAACGGCGACTGGAAAACCGTCGACCCGGTGCTCAAGGACCCGCATGCCATTTATTCAGGACATACCCATGAGTGACACCCTGATCCGCCTGGCCCAGGTGCTGGAAGAGCGCAAAGGCGCCGCGGCCGACAGCTCCTATGTCGCCAGCCTGTACCACAAGGGTTTGAACAAGATTCTGGAAAAAGTCGGCGAAGAGTCGGTCGAGACCATCATCGCCGCCAAGGACGCCGCCATCAGCGGCGATTGCAGCGACGTGATCTACGAGACCGCCGACCTGTGGTTCCACAGCCTGGTCATGCTCGCCCAACTGGGGCAGCATCCGCAGGCCGTACTGGATGAACTGGACCGTCGCTTCGGTCTGTCCGGGCACGTCGAGAAAGCCTCGCGCCCATCCGCCTGATCAACTTTTGAGAGGAATAGCCACATGGGTATCTTTGACTGGAAACACTGGATCGTCATCCTGGTTGTCGTGGTGCTGGTGTTCGGTACCAAGAAACTGAAAAACCTCGGCACCGATGTCGGCGAGTCGATCAAGGGCTTTCGCAAAGCCATGAACGATGACGAAAAACCGGCCGACCCGACGGCTGCCCCGGCGCAACCGGTACAGCCAGCCCAACCGGTACATCCCCAGGCCTCCCAGCCTGTGAATGCGCCGCACACCATCGACGTGCAGGCACAAAAAGTCGAAGAGCCCGTCCGCAAAGACTCGTGAGCACTGACTAATGTTTGGGATCAGCTTCACTGAACTGCTGCTCGTCGGCCTCGTCGCCCTGCTGGTACTGGGCCCCGAGCGCCTGCCGGGTGCTGCGCGCACCGCCGGTCTGTGGATCGGGCGCCTGAAGCGCAGCTTCAATGCGATCAAACAGGAAGTTGAACGTGAGATCGGTGCCGACGACATCCGTCGGCAACTTCACAACGAACATATCCTGTCCCTGGAGCAGGAAGCGCGGAAAATCTTCACGCCGACCCAACAGGAGCCGACGCCAGTCCAACCTGCGGTCGAGCCGACGATTGCGCCCCAGGCGCCGGTGGACAACACGGCGCCCGTGGTGGCCAAACCGGTGGAACCCGCCGCGACAGTAACCACGCCAGCAGCTCCCAACGACCCTACATTGCCGCCGCGAGCCCCATGAGCGATATCCCTGAAAACGACCAGCCGATGCCGCTGGTCTCGCACCTTACCGAGTTGCGCACCCGCCTGCTGCGTTGCGTCGCGGCGATTTTCATTATTTTCGCCGGGCTGTTCGCCTTCACCCAGCAGATCTACACCTTCGTCTCCACACCGCTGCGCCAGTACCTGCCGGCAGGGGCGACAATGATCGCCACCGATGTGTCGTCGCCGTTCCTGACGCCACTGAAACTGACGATGATGGTCTCGCTGTTCCTGGCGATCCCGGTGATCCTGCACCAGATCTGGGGCTTCATCGCACCGGGCCTGTACAAGCATGAAAAACGCATCGCCGTGCCGCTGCTGGTGTCCAGCATCCTGCTGTTCTACACCGGCATGGCGTTCGCTTATTTCCTGGTGTTCCCGCTGATCTTCAAGTTCTTCGCCGCCGCTACGCCGGCAGGCGTGGAGATGATGACCGACATCACCAGCTACCTGGATTTCGTCATGACGCTGTTCTTCGCTTTCGGCGTGGCGTTCGAAATCCCCGTGGCGGTGGTGCTGCTGGTGTGGATCGGCGTGGTTGACGTTGCCTACCTGAAGAAGATCCGTCCCTATGTGATCATCGGCTGCTTCGTGGTCGGCATGATCCTGACCCCGCCGGACATTTTCTCCCAGACCCTGCTGGCCGTGCCGATGTGGCTGCTGTTCGAGATCGGTATCCTGTTCGGTGGCCTGGTGCGCAAGCGCCGGGAAGAAGAGCCCGAGGACCAGCCGGTCGACGACCACAACGACCAGCCGCCAGCGACCCAAGCGTGAACCTGCTGCTACTCGAAGAGGCCGACTTCATCGGGCCGGACCGCGTGATCCTGAGCGATCGCCGGTTGACCCACATGCAGGAAGTCCATCGCAGCGCCGTCGGTGACAGCCTGCGGGTCGGGCGCATCGGCGGGTTGATGGGCACGGCCCAGGTGCTGCGCCTGGAAGCCCGCGAGGCGGAACTGCAAGTGGCCCTCGACCAGCCTGCGCCAGCCAAGTTGCCGCTGACCCTGGTGCTGGCCCTGCCGCGTCCGAAAATGCTCCGGCGGGTGTTCCAGACCATCGCCACCATGGGCGTGCCGCGCGTGGTGCTGGTCAACAGCTATCGCGTGGAAAAGAGCTTCTGGCAGACGCCATTCCTCGAACCCGAGGCCATCCGCGAGCAACTGATCCTGGGCCTGGAACAAGCCCGGGACAGCGTGCTGCCAGAAATCATCATCGAAAAACGCTTCAAACCCTTCGTTGAAGACCGCCTGCCGGCCATTACCGACGGCACCTTGGGCCTGGTCGGTCATCCCGGCAACTACCCGCCCTGCCCCCGCGCGCTGACAGAGCCGGTGACCTTGGCCATCGGCCCGGAGGGTGGCTGGATTCCCTACGAGATCGACCTGCTGGCCAAGGCCGGCTTGCAACCGGTGCAATTGGGCGAGCGGATCCTGCGGGTCGAGACCGCCGTCACGGCCCTGCTCGCGCGGTTGTTCTGATCCCCACGGCTTGTGCACCTTTGTGACAGGGTGGATTGACCCCGCCGGTTGAGAGCCTACCCACCCTCTGGAAGTAACCCCCCACCTATTTTCTACAGATCCCTGTGACATGGTCGATACTCTCCTCATAAGACCTACAAAAGGTTCGAAGGAGTATCAGCATGTTCAGTTGGCTAACCGAAAAGCTGGGAAACGTAAGCGTCAATCGCAAACTGGGTTTCGGTTTTGGCCTCGTACTGCTCATGACCCTCCTGAGCACCTTCGCAGGCTGGAACAGCCTGAGCAGCGTGATCAGCCGTGCGGATAAGCAGGCGTCCATTGCCAGCCTCAATGAACTGGCCAAGGATTTGCGCGTCGCCAGCCTCGACTATGAAATGCGGCGCGGCGAACAAGGGCCGGCTACCGTCAGCGAGTTCCTGGGCAAGCTCCAGGAGAGCATACAAGCTGCCCTCAAACGGTTCGTGCGCCCGGCAGACCAGGAATTGCTCAATCAGCAACTGGCTATCCTCGATGAGTACAAACGTGCCTTTGCCGACCTGACCCAGGCGACGCAGAACCGCGAATCGGCCCGATCCAAGCTTGGCGCCAACGCCGACAACGCCGTGGCCAAGGTGACAGAAGTCGAAAATGCCTTGCGCCAAGGCGACAGCGTCCCGCAATTCAACAGTGTGGTGGAGCTGAGCAAACTGCTCCAGCAAGCGCGCTATCAGGTCCGCGGCTACACCTACAGCGGCAAGGCCGAAGCTGAGCAACCGGCGCTGGATGCCATCGAAAACGTCTTGAAAAACCTTGAAAACCTGCCGGGCAAACTGCCGGAACAACACACCGCCAACCTGCAACAAGCCAGCGAATCGATGAAAGCCTATCACGCTGCCGTCAGCCAGTTCCGCGACTCCCAGGTGAGCAGCGCCTCAGCCCTCAAGAAAATGGTGGATCAAGACGCCCGTTTGAACGCGCTGAACAGTCATCTGACGACCTCGCAGATCGAGAAACGCGACCAGGAGACGGCTCAAGCCAAAGAAACGCTGATCATCGTCACCATCCTGGCGCTAGCGTTTGGCCTTCTGGCCGCATGGATCATTACCCGGCAAATCGTCGGTCCACTGCGGCAGACCCTGGTTGCCCTCGAACGTGTCGCCTCCGGCGACTTGAGTCAAAACCTGGTGGTCACCCGTCGTGACGACATGGGCCAATTACAAGGCAGCCTGCAGCGAATGGTGATCGGCCTGCGGCAATTGATTGGCGGCATCAGCGACGGCGTCACGCAAATCGCCAGCGCTGCCGAACAGCTTTCGGCCGTCACCGAGCAGACCAGCGCCGGGGTCAACAGCCAAAAAGTGGAAACCGATCAGGTCGCCACCGCCATGCACGAAATGACCGCCACGGTGCAGGAAGTGGCGCGCAATGCCGAGGAAGCCTCCGAAGCGGCCGTCGCCGCTGACCAGCAGGCTCGCGAGGGCGAAAAAGTAGTCGGCGAAGCCATTGCCCAGATCGAACGCCTGTCCAAGGAAGTCGGCAACTCTACCGAAGCCATGGGCCATCTCAAGCGCGAGAGCGACAAGATTGGCAGTGTGCTGGACGTGATCAAGTCGGTCGCCCAGCAAACCAACCTGCTGGCCCTCAACGCCGCCATCGAGGCCGCCCGCGCCGGCGAGGCCGGACGTGGTTTTGCGGTGGTGGCCGACGAGGTGCGTAGCCTGGCCCAGCGTACCCAGAAGTCCACTGAAGAGATCGAGGAACTGATCCTCGGCCTGCAATCGGGCACTGAACAGGTCGCGGCCACCCTGGACAACAGCCGCAACCTGACCGACAGCAGCGTCGAACTGACCCGTCGCGCCGGCGGCTCACTGGAAAACATCACCCGTACCGTCTCGGCAATCCAATCGATGAACCAACAGATCGCCGCTGCAGCCGAGCAGCAGAGTGCCGTGGCCGAAGAGATCAACCGCAGCGTCGTGAACGTTCGCGATGTGTCCGAACAGACGGCTTCTTCCAGCGAAGAAACCGCCGCCTCCAGTGCCGAACTGGCACGGCTGGGGGTTCATTTGCAGACGCTGGTAGGACGCTTCAAGGTCTGACCCAAAAGAGCTGGCATAAGCCTGTGGCCAGAGCTTGCTCCCTCGCCACAGGAGTGCATTACGTATTTTCTACAGATCCTGCCAAAACCGCCGATACAGCCCTGATAAAACCAATCAGCGCTACAAGGGAGTATCAGCATGTTCCGGTGGCTTGCCCAGGGTCTGGGAAACGTAAGCGTTAATCGCAAACTCGGCGCAGGCTTCGGCCTGGTGCTGTTCCTTACCTTGATGATTGCATTCACCGGCTGGTCCGGCCTGGGCAATGTCATCAGTCGGGGCGACAAACTGGGGTTCATTGCCAGTCTCAACGACTTGAGCAAAGACTTGAACCTGGCCAGCATCGACTACAACACCACGCGGGGCGAGAAAGGACCGCAATCGGTCAACGACCTGCTGGGCAAGCTCGAAGAGGGCTTGAAGACTGCTCGCCTATTGATCGAACAACCGGCCGACGTCGCGCTGATCGATGCGCAACTGGCCGCCGTCGCCGAATACAAGGGCGCCTTCGCCCAGATGACCCGCGCTACCGTCAACCGCGAAGATGCCCGCAGCAAACTCGGTGCCAGCGCCGACAACGCCGTGGCCCGCGTCACCGAAGTTGAAAAGTTGCTGCTGCAAGGCGGCGACGTCACCCTGTTCAACAGTGTGGTGACCCTGAGCAAAGCGGTCCAGCAAGCCCGCTACCAAGTTCGCGGCTACACCTACAGCGGCAAGAGCGAAGCCCAGCAACCGGCCCTCGAGGCCATCGACACGGTCCTCAAGCTGCTTGCGCGACTGCCAGACCAACTGCCCCAGGAACACGCCGCCAACCTGCAACAGGCCAACGACTCGTTCAATCTCTATCGCGCGGCGGTCGCCCAGTTCCGCGACTCGCAAATCGACAACGCCGCGGCCCTTCAGCGCATGAGCGAGCAAGGTCAGATACTGATCGACGCCAGCCAGAAGCTGACCGTGTCCCAGACAGCCGTGCGTGACCACGACGCCGCCCAAGCCAAGACGGTCCTGATCGTAGCGGCCGCCCTGGCGCTGCTGTTCGGTGTGATCGCCGCCCTGTTCATCACCCGGCAGATCGTCGGCCCGCTCGGCCAGACCTTGAAGGTTGCCGAACGCGTGGCCGCCGGTGACCTGACCCACAACCTCACCTCCGAGCGTCGCGACGAACTGGGCCAACTGCAACGCGCCATGCAAAGCATGACCGTGGGCCTGCGGCAATTGATCGGTGGCATCGGCGACGGAGTGACCCAGATCGCCAGCGCCGCCGAACAGCTCTCGGCCGTGACCGAACAGACCAGCGCCGGGGTCAACAGCCAGAAAGTGGAAACCGATCAGGTCGCCACCGCCATGCACGAAATGACCGCCACCGTGCAAGAAGTCGCACGCAACGCCGAGGAAGCTTCCGAAGCCGCCGTCGCTGCCGACCAGCAGGCCCGCGAGGGTGACAAAGTGGTTGGCGAGGCCATTGCCCAGATCGAGCGCCTGGCTAAGGAAGTCGGCAACTCCACCGCCGCCATGGGCGACTTGAAGCGTGAAAGCGACAAGATCGGCAGCGTCCTGGACGTGATCAAGTCCGTGGCCCAGCAGACCAACCTGCTGGCGCTCAATGCCGCCATCGAGGCCGCCCGTGCCGGTGAAGCGGGACGTGGTTTCGCGGTGGTGGCCGATGAAGTCCGCAGCCTGGCCCAGCGTACCCAGAAGTCCACCGAAGAAATCGCAGAACTGATTGTCGGCCTGCAAAGCGGCACCGAACAAGTCGCGACCATCATGGACAACAGCCGCAGCCTGACCGACAGCAGCGTCGAACTGACCCGCCGCGCGGGGGGCTCGCTGGAAAACATTACTCGCACGGTTTCGGCGATCCAGTCGATGAACCAGCAGATCGCGGCGGCGGCGGAGCAGCAGAGTGCGGTGGCTGAGGAGATCAACCGTAGCGTGCTGAATGTGCGTGATGTGTCGGAGCAGACGGCGTCGTCCAGTGAGAAGACTGCCGCTTCGAGTGCTGAGCTTGCGCGGTTGGGGGTTCATTTGCAGACGTTGGTGGGGCGGTTCCGGGTCTAGCAGGCCTACGCAAAACCTGTGGCGAGGGAGCTTGCTCCCGCTTGAGTGCGCAGCGCTCACAATATTGCAGGGAGCAGCGGCTGCGCCATCTTGAGCTGGTGGTCTGTGGGTCTTGGGTGTATATCCGTTATTTAGGTAACGGCTGCTGACGGTTCCGCCCTTACGGCGGCTCACTTTTGAAAAGCGCAAAAGTAAGCAAAACGCTTCTGCCCCACCACTCGGCACCTCGCCTAGGCTCGGTGTGCCCTCACTCCGGCATTGCTCCGTGGGCCCGCCGCGAAGGGCCATCCATGGCCCAGCGCGGCTAACCCGGCATCCATGCCGGGTTGCCCACTGCGCAATGCCTGCGTTCGGCCAGCGTGGTTAACGGGGCGCCGAGATCAACGTCCACCGCGAGGCGGCCTGATAGCCGACCTGGCTCTTGGTAAAACCGCGTTCCTCCTGTGGGAGCGGGCTTGTTCGCAAAGACCATGTCACAACCAATGAAGATATCGAATGTGTTGGCCTCTCACCGTTGATCTTCAGCGGGCACAACATTCATGTACACCGCAAAGCCATTGTGGGAGCGAGCCTGCTCGCGAAAGCGGTACCACAACTAATGGAGATGTCGGATGTGCTGGCCTCTTCGCCAGCAAGCTCACTCCCACCTTTGATCTTCAACGGACACAGCATTCACGTACACCGCAAAAACATTGTGGGAGCGAGCTTGCTCGCGAAGGCGGTGCCACAGTGGATGAAGATGTCGGATGTGCTGGCTCATCGCGAGCAGGCTCGCTCCCACAGGGGAGTGCAGTCACCCAGAACCAGGTCGGCTATCAGGCCGCCTCGCGGTGGACGTTGATCTCGGCGCCCCGTTAACCACGATGGCCGAACGCAGGCATTGTGGAGTGGGCATCCCGGCATGGATGCCGGGATAGCCGCGCTGGGCCATGGATGGCCCTTCGCGGCGGGCCCACGGAGCAATGCCGGAGTGAGGGCACACCGAGCCTAGGCGAGGTGCCGAGTGGTGGGGCATAAGGCGTTTTGCTTACTTTTGCACCTCTCAAAAGTGAGCCGCCGTAAGGGCGGAACCATAAGCGGCCGTTACCGAAGAAACGGATATACACACAAAAACACCTACATCCACAACCCGTCATCCCAAGGCTACACAACCTTGCACCATTGCCTACAACTGCGCCAGAATCCGCCGGCTTGTGCGCCTTGGCCCCGAGCTCTAACGTTTGCAGGTCGCTGTCAGTTCAGCGATCGGGTTTAGCAGCTCGGCACAATATCAAGGCACGCAGGTCCGTTTTATGGCGGCTGTGCGTGGGGCACTTCGGTGCGCCGGGTTCCTTGATTCCTGGTCTGCTAACCCGCGTACTGCCGCCACCCTTTTCGTTTAGCAGCGATGTCTGGCGGCTCCATCAATCAAGGAGCCTCATGATGTACAAAGTCACCCCCAACCCACCAGAACCCGAAACCGATCCCAAGAAACTCCAGGAAGCCACCGATCGCGCGCTCGATTACTACCTGAACCCCAAACAGCCCAAACCCGAAGACGAACAACCATCGGGCCAGCTCTTCACCGTCCTGGACCACATCGACACCGAAACCCTACTGGCCAACCTCAGCGAAACCCTGGCCTCAGCCGATGCCATGACCAACGACCTCGCATTCGACCTGGAAGGTTCACCACGCCATATTGCCCTGGGCATCCAACAACTGATCGAACTGAGCGGCCTGTTGGCAAACCGAGTGCTGGACAGAATCAATGCACAACCCTGACCTCGCCACGGCGAACTAAAACAGCACCCAACAAAAAGCCCCGCTTCCTTTCAGAAGCGGGGCTTTTTGCGTATCAGGCCACTTGCGATTGTACGCTCACCGGCTGTAACGGCAGCAGCGGTGCATGGGGATCGGCCTTGACCGATTCACGCCACGCCGCCAGCCACTCGGGATGCGCCTCGCTCCAAACCTGCTCGTGCAGGCGGGACAAGGCCACCGGATCGCTCAGCAGCGCCAGTCGCTCGGCGTTGCTGAGACCGGCAGGACCGGCCTTCAAGGCGTGACGAACGCGTTCGACCCGCAGCCATTCAATCGGCTCGGCCTGGCCGTGACGCGAGGTTGCCAGGGCATACGCCAAGGCGTTCTGTTGTGGATCGACCACCGCCCGGATGAAACCGTCTTTCAACGCGTGCCAACGGTTTTCATGGGTGTACTGGTCTGTCGACAGCAGTTCCTGCGGCGGTGCGTATTCCTCAGGGATCAGGAACAGGCTCTCATCGCGGGATTTCAAGCCCAGGCCCACGCGACTGGAGATCACCGATACCGGGATCGACAGCATCAGCGAACCGACGATCGGCACCAGCCACCACAGGAAGCTCGGGTTCAGCCAGATCACCAGCAAGGCCCAGAAGAAGCCCAGCAGGGTCTGCGGACCGTGGCGCTTGACCGCTTCGCTCCATGGCGTGGAATCGTCGTCACGTTGTGGCGAGTTCCAGGTCGCGGCCCAGCCCAGGAACGCGGCGAGCACGAAGCGGGTGTGGAAAATCATCCGCACCGGCGCCAGCAACATGGAGAACAACATCTCCAGCAGCATCGACAGCGTCACCTTGAACTTGCCACCGAACTCCTTAGCACCCTTGGCCCAGATCAGCACGATGCTCAGCAGCTTAGGCAGGAACAGCAACACGATGGTCGTCGAGAACAAGGCGATGGCCTTGTCCGGATGCCATTGCGGCCACAGCGGATAAAGCTGACGTGGTTCGAGGAAGTATTGCGGTTCCATCAGCGTGTTCACCGCCAGCAGCGCGGTGGAGAGCACCAGGAAGAAGAACCACAGCGGCGCCGACAGGTAGGACATCACGCCCGTCAGGAACACCGCACGGTGCACCGGGTGCATGCCCTTGACCAGGAACAGCCGGAAGTTCATCAGGTTGCCGTGGCACCAGCGACGGTCACGCTTGAGTTCGTCCAGCAGGTTCGGCGGCAGCTCTTCGTAGCTGCCCGGCAGGTCATAGGCAATCCACACGCCCCAGCCGGCACGGCGCATCAGCGCAGCTTCGACGAAGTCGTGGGACAGGATGGCACCGGCGAACGCGCCTTTACCGGGCAACGGCGCCAGGGCGCAGTGCTCGATGAACGGTTTCATGCGGATGATCGCGTTGTGGCCCCAGTAGTGGGATTCGCCCAACTGCCAGAAGTGCAGGCCGGCGGTGAACAGCGGACCGTACACCCGGGTGGCGAACTGCTGCATGCGCGCATACAGCGTGTCCATGCCCGAAGCGCGTGGCGCAGTCTGGATGATACCGGCGTCCGGCGTGGCTTCCATCAGGCGCACCAGGCTGGTCAGGCACGTGCCGCTCATGACGCTGTCGGCGTCGAGTACGACCATGTACTTGTAGTCGCTGCCCCAACGACGGCAGAAGTCGTCGAGGTTGCCACTCTTGCGCTTCACGCGACGGCGACGGCGGCGATAGAAGATCTTGCCGAAGCCCCCGGCTTCACGGCAGACGTCCAGCCAGGCCTGTTGTTCGGCCACGCAGATATCGGTTTCGTTACTGTCGCTGAGGACGAAGAAGTCGAAGCGATCCAGGTCACCAGTGGCGGCCACCGACTCGAACGTCGCGCGCAAACCGGCAAATACCCGTGGCACGTCTTCGTTGCAGATCGGCATTACCAGCGCGGTGCGGGCGTCCTTGGGAATCGGCTCATTGCCGGCGCTGGCGCCAGAGATCCGGTACTTGTCGTGGCCGGTGAGCAATTCGAGGAAGCCCATCAGCGCCGTCCAGAAACCTGCCGACACCCAACAGAACAGGATCCCGAACAGAATCAGGATGCTGGTTTGCAGCGCATACGGCAGCACTTGCGTGGCAGTCTGCGATAGCGGTTGGTGCAGGACTTCGTCCAGATCCACCAGCGACCAGCCCTGGTACGGCATGATGCCTTTCATGTACCAGCCGGCGACGATGGTCTGGCCGAGCATCAATATCAGCAGGATGTAGCGACGGGTCGAACCCACGGTGCGCCAGCGTGCATGAGGCAGCACGCGCTCATCCTTGGGCGGCTTCGGCGGGTTGGTACGACCGGTCAGGCGCCGCCAGGCGCGCACCAGGATATTGGTGCGCCACGGCTCCGGCACGACCTTGGTCCGACGGATCGGCGGCGTCGCCTTGAGGCACACCCGACCACTGGCGTCGAGCCCGAGCATTTCGGCGTCCTCGAGCTCTTCGGCGGTGCTCAGGGTCAGTCGGCGGCCTACCGAGGCTTGCGCCGCCTCGGCGGGTGCGTCGAAAGTCGAAGACGACAGGCGTTCGTGCAATTCGCTGAAGGACTTGCAGCCCGCCAGTTCGGCGCGCTGCTCGTCGGTCATGGGCAAATGGGCCAGGTACTCGCTGAGCGTCTCTGGCTGTACTGGAGTATTACTCATCGGCTGGCAACTGATAGCTCCAGGTCTCGGTCAGGACTTGTTCAGTCGGTTCCGGTTCCTGCGGGGTTGGGGTCGGTTCAACAGCAGCATCCGCCGCCTTGACGGCTTTGGCTTCGTCCTTCGCTTTTTCTATCGCGAGTTCTTTTTCGGTCTGCTGGCGGGCGACTTTGTCGGCCTTGGCCAGGGTCGTGGTCACGGAGTGCGAAGCGGCCGGGGCTTCGACAGGCGTCAATGGACGCACCAGCGCCGCACGCATTTCGGTGGCTTGTTTCGAGTCCTTGATCTTCAACCGCAAGGTCAGGCGCCAGCCCTTGGTTTCCGGGTTGTAGCGCACGCTATTCTCGACGATCTCGCCGTTTTCGCCGACGCTCACCTGGCTACGCACATCGGCGTCTTCCGGCAGGGCTTGCAAGGACGGGCCTTCGAAATCCACCAGGTAGGCCACGCTGCCATCCGGCTGACGGATCAGGTTGGATTGCTTCACGTCACCGGTGGAACGCAGGGTCTGCTTGACCCAGGCACTGTCCGGCGAGTGCAGGCTGGCCTCGTCGAGGGTCCAGTGCAGGCGGTAGCTGAAGTCCAGCGGCTGGCCTGGCTCAGGCAGTTTTTCCGGGCTCCAGAAGGCAACGATGTTGTCGTTGGTTTCGTCGGCGGTCGGAATCTCTACCAGGTCGACGGTACCCTTGCCCCAATCGCCTTTCGGTTCGATCCAGGCACTTGGGCGCTTGTCGTAGCGGTCGTCCAGGTCTTCGTAATGGCTGAAGTCACGGCCACGTTGCAGCAGGCCGAAACCGCGCGGGTTTTCCACCGAGAAGTTGCTCACGGCCAAGTGCTTGGGATTGTTCAGCGGGCGCCAGATCCACTCGCCATTGCCGGCATGGATCGACAGGCCGCTGGAGTCATGCAGCTCGCGACGATAGTTCAGCACCTTGGACGGCTGGTTGGCGCCGAACAGGTACATGCTGGTCAACGGGGCCACACCCAGCTTGGTCACGCGGTCACGCAGGAACATGCGCGATTTCACGTCGACCACGGTGTCGGTGCCCGGACGCACGGTCAGGCGATAGGCGCCGGTAGCGCGTGGCGAATCCAGCAGGGCAAAAATCACCAGGTGCTTGTCGGTCGGTTTCGGACGTTGGATCCAGAATTCGCGAAAGCGCGGGAATTCCTCACCCGATGGCAGCGCGGTGTCGATGGCCATGCCCCGAGCGGACAGACCGTAGGTCTGGCCTTTGCCGATGACGCGGAAATAACTCGCGCCCAGCATGGTCATGATCTCGTCCTGCTTGTCAGCCTTGTTGATCGGGTACAACACGCGGAAACCCGCGTAACCCAGCTGTTCAGTGGCCTTTGGATCGAATTTCACATCGGCGAAGTCGAAGCGCGACGGGTCGTACTTGATCTCCTCGACGGTCGTCGCGGTGATTTCGTTGATCTTCACCGGCGTGTCGAAATGCATGCCCTGGTGATAGAAGGACAGCCTGAACGGCGTCTTCTGGTCGGCCCATTCGGCTTTTTCGGTGCGGAAACGGATTTTTTGATAGTCAGCGAATTTCATCTCGCGGAATTCGTTCGGCAGATTGCTGCGCGGGGCTTCGAATTTTTGCCCGGCCAGTTCTTGGGCCTTCGCCGATACATCATCCAGGCTGAATGCCCACAGTTGGCCCGCGCCAAACAGGCACAGCAGGGCCGAGCCCGCTACCAGAGCGTTTCTAAACCGTTTGGCAGTCATTTTTGGTGCATTACAGGGACTAACAATCACGAGCAACCCTCGCCGAAAACAGATCAAAAAACCAACGGCCAGATAAAGTATCCACACGGTATCGGCATTGAAAAACCGATCCTGCAGACCACTCTTGCCAAGTTGGCGAGCATTGTTCCGACTCCGGTGGAAGAAAATGATTCCCCAAACGGACCAGGACAAGTCTCTACCTAAGTCAAATGGACCAGCGAACGCTGGTCCCCCGTAGCGCGCGATTATCTAGTAGCCCGCGTGACAACGCATCAGGGATAGCAAAGTATTTATCGAGAAAACTCCCCGTCTGGCCTCGAAACAGATCCGAAAAGATGTTTCAAACGCTTTCAGGCCTGTAACAGGAAGGTTACCGGGCCATCATTGACCAAATGCACTTGCATGTCGGCGCCGAATCTACCTGATGCCACAGTGCCATGCACCTGTTTCGCCTGGGTTACTAGATAGTTGAACAACTCTTCTCCCAGGGCCGGAGGCGCGGCTGTCGAAAAACTCGGGCGCAAACCGCTTTTGGTGTCTGCCGCCAAGGTGAACTGCGACACCAGCAACAACCCGCCACCGACATCTGCCAGGGACAGGTTCATCTTGCCGTCGGCGTCGCTGAATACACGGTAGTTAAGCAGCTTATGCAGGAGCTTGTCGGCGCTGGCCCGGGTATCCCCGGGCTCGACGGCCACCAACACCAGCAAACCCTGATCCACTGCCCCGACGATCTCGCCTGATACTTCGACCCGTGCGCCGCGAACTCGTTGCAACAACCCCTTCATGCTTCTTCAGGCGGCAGGTCGAGCAGGCGCCGGGCCATTTGCGCCGCGGCGCGCACCAGGGCGTCGGTGATCCCCGGCTCCGAAGCGGCGTGGCCGGCGTCGCGAATTACCTGCAGTTCGCTGTTGGGCCAGTTCTGGTGCAGCTCCCAGGCATTGTCCAACGGGCAGATGACGTCGTAGCGGCCATGGACGATGACGCCTGGCAAATGGGCGATCTTGCCCATGTCGCGAATCAACTGGTTAGGTTCGAGGAAGGCATTGTTGGTGAAGTAGTGGCATTCGATCCGGGCGATCGACAGAGCCCGCTGCGGCTCGGAGAAGCGATCGACCACCAGCGGATTCGGACGCAGGGTCGCGGTGCGACCTTCCCAGGTGGACCAGGCCTTGGCCGCGTGCATCTGGGCGATCTGGTCGTTGCCGGTCAGGCGCTTGTGGAAGGCGCTGAGCAGGTCGTCGCGCTCGTCCAGCGGGATCGGGGCGATGTAGTCCTGCCAGTAGTCGGGAAACAGGCGACTGGCGCCAGCCTGATAGAACCACTCGATTTCCTGCGGACGGCAGAGAAAGATCCCACGCAGGATCAGGCCATGCACCCGCTCCGGGTGGGTCTGGGCATAGGCCAGGGCCAGGGTCGAGCCCCAGGAACCACCGAACAGCACCCATTTTTCGATACCCAGGTGCTTGCGGATGCGCTCCAGGTCTTCGACCAGATCCCAGGTGGTGTTGTTCTCAAGGCTCGCGTGGGGGGTGGACCGCCCACAGCCACGCTGGTCGAAGGTGACGATGCGGTACAGGTTCGGGTCGAAGTAGCGACGGCTCTGTGCATCACAGCCAGCCCCCGGGCCGCCGTGAATGAACACCACTGGCAGGCCTTCCGGGGAACCGCTTTCATCGACGTAGAGCGTGTGGGTGTCATCGACAGCCAGATCGTGCCGGGCATGGGGTTTGATCTGCGGGTACAAAGTCTGCATTGCGCGCTCCGTAAGGGGTCGAGTCATCCCTGTGGGGACTTCTATTTAGTCTGCCGTCCGGCATCATAAACCCGAATTACCTTAATGAGCATGCCCCCTGCGCAGTCAAAGCGTGTCAGCCAGGTACGCCAGCAGCGTGCGATACATCTGATCGACCTCCGGCACCAGACCCCGACCGCGCAGGCAACCATGGACCAACCCTTCGCCGACATACAGCACGGCATCCACCCCTGCGGCGTTCAGCCGCTCGCTGTAAAGGGCGCCATCGTCCCGCAGCGGGTCCCATTGCGCCACGACGATCAACGCCGGCGGCAAGCCGCCCAGGTGCTCGGCGAGCAACGGCATGGCGCCGGGCGACGGCGCGACACCACCCAGGTAAAGCGCGTGATAGCTGTCCAGGTCGTGGCTGCTCAACAGCGGCGCATCGGCATGTTCGCGACGTGACGGCAGAGGCGCCGGGCCAGCGAGCGCCGGGTAAATCAGCACCTGGGAACGGGGCAACGGTTGCCCGGCATCGCGCAGGGCCAGGCATAACGCAGCGGCGAGATTGCCACCGGCACTGTCACCGACCACCAGCCGGCGACGCGGGTCGATGGCAAACGGTGCGGCTGCCAGATAGCGCCACACGGCAAGGCAATCGTCCAAGCCTGCCGGAAACGGATGCTCTGGCGCCAGCCGATAATCCACGGCCACCACCAGCGCGCCCAGGGTGGCAGCCAGCTCCATGCAGATGAAGTCATGGGAGTCCAGGTCTCCCACCACCCAACCACCGCCGTGCAGATAGAGAATGCACGGCCAGCCTGCGGGCGGCGCTGCACGCCGTGGGTGATAAGCACGTACGCCCACACCGGCCCACTCGAAATCCTCGATGACCAGCGTTGGCGGATATGGCGGGGTGAACGCCCGGCACATCTGGCTGTAGGCCTGGCGCAAACCGGCGAGGCTGTCGTCCGGGCTGGTGAAGCTCAGGGTTTTGTCGATGAAGGCTGACATCTGTTCAGAGAGTGGATATGAGGCCATGAAGAACACCACCTATTGAAATGTGGGAGCAAGGCTTGCCCGCGATGGCAGCGGTACATCCAATAGTTATGTCGACTGATACATCGCTATCGCGGGCAAGCCTTGCTCCCACAGATAAATCACTCCACCACAGATGAATCACCCCGCCACAGCCAGGTAGGTCAGTTCTTGAGACTGGCCTGCACCGCCGCCACACCATCCTTGCCATCGAAGCTGGTGACGCCGGCCAACCAGCGCTGAAGGTCCTCGGGATGATCACGCAGCCATTGCCGGGCGACGTCCTGGGGTGTCTTGCGCTCCATGATCGGCACCATCAACTGGCTTTCCTGGGCGGCGGTGAAGGTCAGGTTCTCCAGCAAGCGATTCACATTCGGGCAGCGCTGGGCGTAGTCCGGCGCAGTCACGGTGGAGACGGTCGCCGCGCCTTCGTTCGGGCCGTAGACGTCTTCACTGCCGGTCAGGTAGGTGATCTTCATGTTGATATTCATCGGATGCGGGGTCCAGCCAACGAACACCACGAACTCCTTGCGATTCACCGCCCGCTGCACCGCCGCCAGCATGCCCGCCTCGCCGGATTCAATCAGTTTGAAGTCCTTGAGGCCGAAGTGGTTGGTTTCAATCATGGTCTTGATGGTGGTGTTGGCACCGCTGCCCGGCTCGATGCCGTAGATCTTGCCGCCCAGTTGATCCTTGAACCGGACGATGTCGGCAAAGGTCTTGAGCCCCGCCGCCGCCACATAGTCGGGCACGGCCAGGGTGGCTTGGGCATCGGCCAGGCTCGGCTTATCCAATACTTTCACCTGGTTGGCCGCCAGGAACGGGGCGATGTTCTTGTCCATCGCCGGTTTCCAGTAGCCCAGGAAGATATCGAGGCGCTTGTCGCGGATGCCGGCGAAGATGATCTGTTGCACCGCGCTGGTCTGCTTGCTTTCGTAGCCCAGGCCCGTGAGCAGTACA
The DNA here is from genome assembly GCF_058148565.1 of Pseudomonas sp. DF11. Classification (NCBI taxonomy): domain Bacteria; kingdom Pseudomonadati; phylum Pseudomonadota; class Gammaproteobacteria; order Pseudomonadales; family Pseudomonadaceae; genus Pseudomonas; species Pseudomonas sp. DF11. The sequence continues at coordinate 219,208 of NZ_JBYVYN010000004.1, read as the reverse complement.
TCGGCCATGCCGCTGGTGGCGATCACGTCGGTCCAGTTGACCACGCCCATGCGCACGGTCTGGCACGACGCCGGCTCGGCGGCCATCGCCCCGCCGCTCAAGATGACGGTACCGCAGAAGATCGACAGACAGCGTTTGAACAGTCTTTTCATCGAGAAGGTCTCGTGCGGCAGCGATTATTGTAGGTCGGTGTCTTGGTGCACCGTGACCGGAACATTACGCAGCGTCGAGGGGCCGAAGATGAACTGTGGCGACGCGGTTTTGCACGGTGGCGACCGTTCCTCTCCGAGGTTCAAGGACAACACAACACTGTGGCGAGGGGATCTGTGGGAGCAAGGCTTGCCCGCGATGAAGACACCGCGGTTCCCCTGAAACCGAGGCGCCTGTATCGCGAGCAAGCTTTGCTCCCACAGATGACGCCCCTCGCCACAGAGGAATCGCGCAGGTGTTTATTTTTTGTAAGCCTGCTGCCCCCACGCCAGCAAACCTTCCAGCAATTGCTTGAGCACCACTTGGGTCGGCTCCGCCAGATCCGCACGGTAGTTGAACGGTTCGAACTCTTCCATGTAGGTGCTCTGGCACAACTCCAGTTGCACCGCGTGGATGTCTTCGGCCGGGTTGCCATAGTGCCGGGTGATGTGTCCGCCCTTGAACCGCCCGTTGAGCACGTGGGTGAATTGGTCGTGGCGGGCGCAGATGGCTTCGAGCTGGCTGGCCAGGGTCGGGTCGCAACTGGCGCCGTTGAACGTGCCGAGGTTGAAGTCCGGCAGCTTGCCGTCGAACAGGTGCGGGATCACCGAACGGATCGAGTGGGCGTCGAACAGCAAGGCATAGCCGAACTCGGCCTTGAGCCGCGCCAGCTCCTGCTGCAGCGCTTGGTGGTACGGCATCCAGATCTGTTGCAGATACGTCGCCCGTTCCTCGGCCGACGGTTCCAGCCCTTGGCGAAACAACGGCACGCCATCGAACAGCGTCGCCGGGTACAAGCCGGTGGTGGCACCGACGTACATCGGTTTGTCGTCGGAGGGGCGGTTCAGGTCGACGACGAACCGTGAGTACTCCGCGGCCAGGGTGCTGGCGCCCAACGCATTGGCGAATTCATAGAGCCTGGGGATGTGCCAGTCGGTGTCTGGCAGGCTCTGGGCTTCGGGGATCAACCCGGCCTTCACCGCCGGGGTCAGGCGCAGGCCGGCGTGGGGCATGCTGATCAACAGCGGTACGCGCCCTTGCTTGAAATTCAGGACCTTCTCCACAACCGTTCTCCTCAATCGATTTCTGCGCCGTGGCGCACGACGCGTTTTTCCAGATCGCCACCAAGCCAGTACGCCAGGTCAGCCGGGCGGTCGATGTGCCAGGCGACAAAATCCGCCGCCTTGCCGGCTTCCAGCGAACCGTGGGTGTCCGCCATGCCCAGGGCCTGGGCCGCATGAATGGTCACCCCGGCCAGGGCTTCTTCCGGGGTCATGCGAAAACAGGTACAAGCCATGTTCAACATCAAGCGCAGCGACAACGCCGGCGAGGTGCCGGGGTTGAGATCGCTGGCCACGGCGATTTTCACCCCGTGCTTGCGCAAGGCATCCATGGGCGGCAGCTGGGTTTCGCGCAGGAAATAAAACGCCCCGGGCAACAGCACCGCCACCGTGCCGGACTCGGCCATGGCCTTGGCGTCTTCCTCGGTCATGAACTCCAGGTGATCGGCCGACAGCGCCCGGTAACGCGCCGCCAGGCTGGAACCGTGCAGGGACGACAACTGTTCGGCGTGCAGCTTCACCGGCAGCCCCAGTCGTTGCGCAGTGATAAACACCCGCTCGACTTGCGCCGGGGAAAACGCCAGGTATTCGCAAAAGGCATCCACCGCATCCACCAAGCCTTCGGCTGCCAGGGCCGGGAGCATCTCGGTGCAGATGTGCTCGATGTAGTCATCGGCGCGATCTTTGTATTCCGGTGGCAAGGCGTGGGCCGCCAGACAGGTGCTGCGCACGCTGACCGGCAGTTCGGCACCGAGGCGACGGATGACCCGCAGGATCTTGCGTTCACTGGCCAGGTCCAGGCCGTAGCCGGATTTGATTTCCACCGTGGTCACGCCGTCGCGCATCAGGCTTTGCAGGCGCTTGGCGGCACTGGCGAACAGCTCTTCTTCGCTGGCGGCGCGAGTGGCGCGCACGGTGCTGGCGATGCCACCGCCGGCCGCCGCGATTTCGGCGTAGCTGACGCCTTGCAGGCGCTGTTCGAACTCACCGCTGCGGTTGCCACCAAACACTGTGTGGGTGTGGCAGTCGATCAGCCCCGGGGTGACCCAGGCGCCCTTGAGATCGTTGACCGCCGGGTAGTCACCCGTCGGCAATTCGACACGCGGGCCGATCCATTGAATGTGCTCGCCCTGGGTGACGATGGCGGCGTCTTCGATGATCGAGTAGACGCCCTGGGCCATGGTCGCGGCGTGGCAGTTTTGCCAGAGGGTTTTCATCCCGAGTCTCCTCGTCTCATTCAAAATCGATTCGCGAGCAGGCTCGCTCCCACAAGGACTGCGCAGAACCTGTGGGAGCGGGCTTGCTCGCGAAGACGGCGGCACATTCGACATTGATTCAAGCTGACCCTTCGCTTTCGCGAGCAAGCCCGCTCCCACAGGTATCGAGGCTGATCAAACATCGTGTGTGCCTGCTTGCGGTAAGGCCCTTACAGGCTCGGCAGCAATTGCGCCGTGACCAGTTCATTCAGGCAACGACTGGCCAACAACTCGCTCGCCGCGTTGATGTCCGGCGCAAAGAACCGGTCCTTCTCATAAAACGGCACGTCCGCACGCAAGAGCGCGCGGGCCCGCTCCAGCTTCGCGGAGGTCTTCAAGCCGCCACGCAGGTCCAGCCCCTGGCACGCTGCCAACCATTCCACCGCCAGAATTCCACGGGTGTTCTCGGCCATTTCCCACAAACGCTTGCCAGCGGCCGGGGCCATGGAGACGTGGTCTTCCTGGTTGGCCGAGGTCGGCAGGCTGTCTACCGAATGGGGATGGGACAGCGCCTTGTTTTCGCTGGCCAGGGCGGCAGCGGTGACCTGGGCGATCATGAAGCCGGAGTTCACCCCACCATTGGCCACCAGGAACGGCGGCAATTGCGACATGTGCTTGTCCATCATCAACGAAATACGCCGCTCGCTCAGGGAGCCGATTTCGGCGATCGCCAGGGCCATGTTGTCGGCGGCCATCGCCACTGGTTCGGCGTGGAAGTTGCCACCGGAAATCACGTCACCCTCGGCGGCGAACACCAGCGGGTTGTCCGACACCGCGTTGGCTTCGATCACCAGCACCTCGGCAGCCTGGCGGAACTGGGTCAGGCAGGCGCCCATTACTTGCGGCTGGCAGCGCAGGGAGTACGGGTCCTGGACCTTGTCGCAGTTCTGGTGCGAATCGGAGACTTCGCTACGTTCGCCCAGCAGGTCGCGATAAGCAGCGGCGGCATCGATCTGGCCTTTCTGGCCTCGGGCGGCATGGATACGCGCATCGAATGGCGAGCGTGAGCCGAGCACCGCTTCCACCGTCAAGCTGCCCAGGGCCAGGGCACCGGCGAACAGGTCTTCGCCTTCGAACAGGCCACGCAGGGCAAACGCGGTGGACACCTGGGTGCCGTTGAGCAGCGCCAGGCCTTCTTTCGCCGCCAGGGTCAGCGGCGCAAGGCCGGCCACTTTCAGCGCTTCGACAGCCGGCAGCCATTCGCCCTTGTAGCGGGCCTTACCCTCGCCCAGCAACACCAGGGACATGTGGGCCAGTGGTGCCAGGTCGCCGGAAGCGCCGACCGAGCCTTTCAGCGGAATGTGCGGATAGACCTCGGCATTGATCAGCGCAATCAGCGCATCGATCACCTGCCGGCGGATCCCGGAAAAGCCCCGGCTGAGGCTGTTGACCTTGAGCACCATGACCAGCCGAACCAACGCATCGCTGATCGGCTCGCCCACCCCGGCGGCATGGGACAGCACCAGGGAGCGCTGCAGGTTTTCCAGGTCTTCGCTGGCGATGCGGGTCGAGGCCAGCAAGCCGAAACCGGTGTTGATGCCGTAGGCGGTGCGGTTCTCGGCCAGGATCTGTTCAACACAGGCGACACTGGCCTCGATCTGCGCCGACGCGCTGGCGTCGAGGCTCAGGGTCACGGGGTGCTGATAGATGTCACGCAATTGAGCCAGGCTCAATTGGCCGGGAATCAGGTTTAAGGCAGTCATGTATTGCTCCTTTTGAGAGTTTTGTTTTCACCCGCCAGTCGCTCCGGAATGTTCCGTTATCCGTCACCCTCGCCTTTTGGGCGGTGGATGCCTTGGCACGCTGGCGGTTTTTTGATCAATTCAAATTCGGTAAAGCGTTGTACAGCACGGCTGGATCTTTAAGCAGCGCGGCGGCGCTGGCGATGTCCGGCGCCAGCCAGCGATCCTGGTCATAGGCCGGGACATGCTCGCGCAGCAGTTTCCACGCAACGTCGGTGCCGGCACCGAAGCGTTGCGTCTTGAGAAATTCAAAGGCCTGGGCCGCCAGCAGGTATTCGATGGCGAGAATCTGCGTGCAGTTTTCCAACGCCCGATGCAGCTTCAGGGCGGCGTTGGTGCCCATGCTCAAGTGGTCCTCTTGCAGCCCTGAAGTGACGAAGTTGTCGAGCACCGCCGGTTGCGCCAGTTGCTTGTTCTCGGCGCACAGCGACGCTGCGACGTATTGCACGATCATCATCCCCGAATTCACCCCGGGGTTGGCCACCAGAAATGCCGGCAGGCCGCTGACGTGGGGGTTGATCAGACGATCGAGACGGCGCTCGGCGATGGAGCCGATCTCAGCCATGGCGATCGCCAGCAGATCAGCCGCCAGCGCCACCGACTGACCATGGGGATTGGCCTGGGACATCACTCGGAAGTTTTCCGGCGTGCCCAGCAACAACGGGTTATCGGTGGTGGCGTTGAGTTCGGTTTCGATCTGTTTGCGCGCATGCTCCAACTGATCCCGAGCGGCACCGTGCACTTGGGGAATCGAACGGATGCTCAAGGCGTCCTGGGTGCGAATGCCCAGGCTCGAGGCGATGACTTCGCTGCCATCGAGCAAGGCCCGCAAGTTGCCCCCGACTTGCTGCATGCCCGGGTGCGGCTTGAGGGCGATGATCTCGGCATCGAACGCTGCGATCTGTCCGCGCTGGGCCTCGAAGCTCATGGCACCGATCACATCGGCCCATTGCAGCAACCGCGTCGCATCGGCCAGGGCCAGGCAACTGAGGCCGGTCATGCACGGCGTGCCGTTGACCAGGCACAGACCGTCCTTGGCCCCCAGTTGCACCGGCTGCAGGCCTTCGGCAGCCAGGGCCTGCTGCGCCGGGACTATTTGCCCGCGATAGCTGACATTGCCCACGCCCAGCAGCGCGATGCTGATGTGGGCCATATGGGTCAGGTAGCCCACCGAGCCTTGGGACGGCACTTGCGGTGTGATGCCGCGATTGAGCAACGCCAGCAAAGCCTCGACTACTCGGCGATGAATGCCGGACTTGCCCTGGCTGTAATTGAGGATGGCGGCGCAGAGAATCGCCCGGGTCTGTTCATCGGAAAGCGGCGCGCCGACGCCACAGGCATGGCTGAGCAGGGTGTTGCGTGACAGTTGACTGAGTTGTTCGTCCTTGAGCGAGACATTGCACAAGGCCCCCAGGCCGGTGTTGACGCCGTAGGCGCGCTCGCCGCTTTCGACGATGCGCTGGACGATGGCCTGGGCATTGTCGATCCGTGCCCAGGCCTGGGCCGATAGCTCAAGCTCGGCACCGAAACGGGCGACGGCGACCACATCCTGCCAACGCAACGGGGCATCGGCGATTACGATTTTTTCAGCCTGGGACATCTAAAGCCTCATGCGCATATAAGTTGCCAAAACATTTGTGGCGAGGGGATTTATCCCCGTTGGGTCGCGAAGCGGCCCCAATATGTACCATCCGGTTGTGTCAGGCCGACTCCCTTGCCTGGTTTGAGGCTGCTACGCAGCCCAACGGGGATAAATCCCCTCGCCACAACTGCGTCCTACCTCAAACCACCGCCGCCCTGCGCTGCACGAACCGATCGACATACTCATCCGCCGGCGAGTGCAGGATCTCCCGGGGCGTGCCGACCTGGATCAGTTTGCCGTCCTTGAGAATCGCGATGCGGTTGCCGATGCGCACGGCCTCGTCGAGGTCGTGGGTGATGAACACGATGGTCTTGTGCAGGGTCTTTTGCAGCTCCAGCAACTGGTCCTGCATTTCCGCGCGGATCAGCGGGTCGAGGGCGCTGAAGGCTTCGTCCATCAGGATGATGTCAGTGTCCGCCGCCAAGGCGCGGGCCAGGCCCACGCGCTGGCGCATACCGCCGGAGAGCTGGTGCGGGTACTTGTTCTCGTAGCCCTTCAGGCCCACGGTGTTGATCCAGTGCAGCGCCCGCTCGGCGCACACCTGCTTGCTCTCGCCGCGCACTTTCAAGCCGTAGGCGACGTTGTCCAGCACGCTCTTGTGGGGCAGCAGGCCGAAGCTCTGGAACACCATGCTGATCTTGTGCCGACGAAATTCGCGCAGGGCGTCCATGTCCAGTTGCAGGATGTCTTCGCCGTCCACCAGGATCGCGCCGCTGGTGGGGTCGATCAGCCGGTTGAAGTGGCGCACCAGGGTGGATTTGCCGGAGCCGGACAGGCCCATGATCACGAAAATCTCACCGGTGCCGATGCTCAGCGACAGGTCGTTCACGCCGACCACGCAACCGGTTTCGGCCAGTACCTGGTCCTTGGTCTTGTTCTGGCGGATCAGCTCCAGGGCTTCCTTGGAGCGATTGCCGAAAATCTTGAAGACGTTCTTGACTTCGATCTTGCTGATGGCTGCGTTGCTCATTTGCTCACCTCATGCCGAGGACGACCATAGGCCTGGGTAATGCGGTCGATGACCACGGCGAGAATCACGATCGCCAGCCCCGCTTCGAGGCCGCGTCCGACGTTGAGGGTCTGGATGCCCACCAACACATCTTCACCCAGGCCTCGGGCGCCGATCATCGAAGCGATGACGACCATCGACAGGGCCATCATGGTGGTCTGGTTGATCCCGGCCATGATGCTCGGCAGGGCCAGGGGCAGTTGCACGCCGAACAGCTGCTGCCAGCGGTTGGCGCCGAAGGCGTTGATGGCTTCCATCACTTCGCCATCGACCTGGCGAATGCCCAGGTCAGTCAGGCGAATCAATGGCGGCGCGGCGTAGATCACCGTGGCGAAAATCGCCGGGACCTTGCCCAGGCCAAACAGCATCAACACCGGAATCAGGTACACGAAACTCGGCATGGTCTGCATGATGTCCAGCAACGGCATCAGCACCGAACGCAGGCGATTGCTGCGCGCCGAAAGAATGCCCAGCGGAATGCCGATCAACACCGAGATCAGCGTCGCCACCAGCATCAGGGCAAGGGTCTGCATCAGTTTGTCCCACAGGCCTACCGCCCCCACCAGGAACAACAGGCCGACAATCACCGCCGTGGCGACGACCTTGCGGGTGGCGTGCCAGGCAACGCCGCCGACGATGGCCAGCATCAGCCACCAGGGCGCCATGCGCAACAGGCCTTCGAGGTTGACGATGGCCCACAGCAGGGTGTCGGAGATGTGCCGGAACACATCGCCATAGTTGGTCACCAGGGAGTCGACCCAACCGTTGACCCAGTCGGCGATGGAGAAGGTAAAGCTTTCGGGAAACATAAGAGACTCTCGATCAAGTGGATGCAGTGAACGTCCCGGCCAGCCCTGGGGCTGACCGGGGGTATTCGACCTACAGAGCCGCGTCGATTTTCTTGGCTGCGTCTTCACTGACCCAGGCGTGCCAGACTTCAGGATGTTCCTTCAGGAAGATCTTCGCCAGTTTTGGCGACTCGATCCGCTCCTTGGCCATGCGCCCGAGGTTCTGGTTCAGGATGTCGATGGGCAGGTTGACCTTTTCCAGCACGGCCACCAGCTCCGGTGCTTCGTCATGGAAGGTCTTGGACAGGCCGACCTTGATGCTCACGCTCTTATCCACGCCGGGTTTTTCTTCCAGTTTCACCAGATCCACCTGGCCCATCAGCGGCGTTGGCGACCAGTAGTAGAACAGGATGGGTTCGCCACGCTTGTAGCTCGACAGCACCGCCGCATCCAGCGCCGGGCCGGTGCCGGGGCGGAAGTTGGTGTAGGTTTTTTCCAGGCCATAGCTCTTCAGCATTTCGCTGTTGTCCAGCTCGCAGGTCCAGCCGGCCGGGCAGTTATAGAAACGGCCCTTGGACGGCTCTTCCGGGTCCTTGAACACGGCGGCGTACTGGCCCAGGTCGGCGATGTTCTTCAGGCCCGGCGCCTTGGCTTCGAGCTTGCGCTTGGCATCGCCTTCAATCACGTAGCGCGGCACGTACCAGCCTTCGATGGCGCCTACGACCGGGGCACCGACACCGACCACTTTGCCGGCCTTCTCGGCCTTGTTCCAAACCTCGCTGCGGCCGACCCACTCTTCGGCGAACACCTGGATGTCGTTGCTGCTCAGGGCGTTTTCCATGGTGATGGAGTTGCCTGGCAGGCTGTCGGTCTTGCAGTCGTAGCCTTTTTCCAGCACCACTTGCAGGACGTCGGTCAGCAGCATGGCGCTTTCCCAGTTCAGGCCGGCAAACTTCACCGGTTTGCCCGACTCGCACCAACCCGCCGCTTGCGTGGCGCCGGCACTGGCCAGCAGGCCCATGGAAAGCAACGTGGTCAGCAGGGTCTTGTTCGATTTCATTGTGTGACGCTCCTAATCAGTGAATTGGCTTACGGCAGTCAAGAGGCATCCAGCCCTGTCAACGTCCCATCAGACCGCGTGGAGGCGGTCCGCCCTGCTCGGTTGTGCGTCAACCGTGTCCTGCTCGACCGGCAGGATCAATTGATCGGGTACAGCGCTGTGCCATTTCTTGGCGGCGAGGTAATACAGCCCCGCCGGAACCACCAGGCCGATGATCCAGGAAATATCCACACCCCCCATCGCCTCCACCAGCGGACCGGTGTAGAACTTGGTGGCGATGAACGGCAATTGAATCAGTACACCTAATGCATAGACGCTGATGCCCAGGGCGTTCCAGCGACCGTAGCGACCGTTCGGGTCGGCCAGTGCCGGCACGTCATAGCGCTCGCGAGTGATGCAGTAGTAATCCACCAGGTTGATCGCGCTCCAAGGCGTAAAGAACGCCAGCAAGAACAGGATGAAGGACTTGAACGCACCGAGGAACGAGTGCTGGCCGAGCAGCGCGATCAGGGTCGCGGCGCCGACGATGACCAGCACGAAGACCAGGCGCTGCAAGCGCGTGACGTTCAGGTGACCACGGAAGCCGCTGATGATGGTCGCAATGCACATGAAGCTGCCGTAGGAGTTCAGCGTGGAAATGGTCACCTTGCCGAACGCGATGCTGAAGTACAGCAGCGCGGCAGTGGCACCCGCACCACCCAAACCAACGATGTAGGCCACTTCGTGTCCCGCGAACTGCCCGTTGGCCGAGGCGGCGGCAAACACACCGAGAATCATCGCCACCTGTGCGCCGATGACTGAACCGGCGCCTGCGGCAAAAAAGGTCTTCACCGAGGACGTCTTGCTCGGCAGGTATCGCGAATAGTCAGCCACGTAGGGGCCGAAGGCGATCTGCCAGGATGCCGCGAGCGACACCGCCAGCAGGAAGCTGCTCCAGCTGAAATGGCGGATTTGCAGGAGTGCGCCAACGTCCGTCTGGGTCATCAGGCGAGCGAACAGGTAGACAAAGGCAATCACACCGATAACGCTGGCGACACGGCCAATGAAGTGAATCACCCGATAACCGAGCACCGTGACCAGCACGATGACACTGGCGAAAATGAGGATGCCGACACTGTCGCTGACGCCGAACAACTGGCCCAGCGCCTGGCCGGAAAGTACGGTTCCCGTCGCGGTGAAACCCAGGTACATCAGGCACACCAGCACGATCGGGATGGCCGCGCCATACACACCAAACTGCACCCGGCTGGAGATCATCTGCGGCAGGCCAAGCTTGGGGCCTTGCGCGGCATGCAACGCCATGACGCCACCGCCGAGCAGTTGGCCGATCAGCAAACCGATCAGCGACCAGAACACGTCACCGCCCAGCACCACCGCCAATGCGCCGGTGACAATGGCAGTGATTTGCAGGTTGGCACCCATCCAGAGGGTGAACTGGCTCAACAGCCGACCGTGCCGCTCCGCTTCCGGGATGTAGTCGATCGAGCGTTTCTCGATCAACGGCTTGCTGCTTGCGCGTGTGCTACTGACAGCCATGGTTCAACCTCTGGTGGATTGTTCTGGAATTCATCCCTGTGGGAGCGAGCCTGCTCGCGATGGCGGCCTATCAACCAACACAAGTGTTGAATGTGCCGGCCTCATCGCGAGCAGGCTCGCTCCCACAGGGTTTTGCATTACTTGCCGGTGATCATCGGCAGGTTCAGCCCCTGCTCTTTCGCGCAGTCGATAGCGATCTGGTAACCGGCATCGGCATGACGCATCACCCCGGTGCCCGGGTCGTTATGCAGCACGCGAGCGATGCGCTCGGCCGCTTCATCGGTGCCATCGCAGACGATCACCATGCCCGAATGCTGGGAGAAGCCCATGCCGACGCCGCCACCGTGGTGCAGCGAAACCCAGGTCGCGCCGCTGGCGGTGTTGAGCAAAGCATTGAGCAGCGGCCAGTCGGAGACCGCGTCGGAACCGTCCTGCATGGATTCGGTTTCACGGTTGGGGCTGGCCACGGAACCGGAGTCCAGGTGGTCGCGACCGATCACGATAGGGGCCGACAATTCGCCGCTGCGCACCATTTCGTTGAACGCCAGGCCCAACTTGGCGCGCTGACCCAGGCCAACCCAGCAGATACGTGCCGGCAAGCCCTGGAAGCTGATGCGCTCGCGAGCCATGTCCAGCCAGTTGTGCAGGTGGGCATCGTCGGGGATCAGTTCCTTGACCTTGGCGTCGGTCTTGTAGATGTCCTGCGGATCGCCCGACAGCGCGGCCCAACGGAACGGGCCGATGCCACGGCAGAACAGCGGACGGATATACGCCGGTACGAAGCCAGGGAAATCGAAGGCATTTTCGACGCCTTCTTCCTGGGCCATCTGACGAATGTTGTTGCCGTAGTCGAAGGTCGGCACGCCCATTTTCTGGAAGGCCAGCATGGCTTTGACGTGGACGGCCATCGATTGCTTGGCGGCCTTCACCACGGCAGCAGGTTCGGTCTTGGCGCGGGCGCGGTATTCGTCCCAGGTCCAGCCGGCCGGCAGGTAGCCGTTGAGCGGGTCGTGGGCGCTGGTCTGGTCGGTGACCATGTCCGGGCGCACGCCACGACGGACCATTTCCGGCAGGATTTCAGCAGCGTTCCCACACAGAGCGATGGAAATCGCCTTGCCTTCAGCGGTGTACTTCTCGATACGGGCCAGGGCGTCGTCGAGGTCTTTGGCTTGCTCGTCGACGTAGCGGGTCTTGAGGCGGAAATCGATGCTGACCTGCTGGCATTCGATGTTCAGCGAGCACGCACCGGCCAGGGTCGCGGCCAACGGTTGTGCGCCGCCCATGCCGCCCAGGCCGGCGGTGAGGACCCAGCGGCCCTTGAGATTGGAGTCGTAATGCTGGCGACCAGCCTCGACGAAGGTTTCGTAGGTGCCCTGGACGATGCCCTGGCTGCCGATGTAGATCCAACTGCCGGCGGTCATCTGGCCGTACATGGCCAGGCCCTTGGCGTCGAGTTCGTTGAAGTGTTCCCAACTGGCCCAGTGTGGAACCAGGTTGGAGTTGGCGATCAGGACGCGAGGTGCATTGCTGTGGGTCTTGAACACGCCCACCGGCTTGCCGGATTGCACCAGCAGGGTTTCGTCGTCGTTCAGGTTGGTCAGGCTTTCGACGATCTTGTCGTAGCACTCCCAGTTACGCGCCGCACGGCCGATGCCACCGTAGACCACCAGTTCCTTGGGGTTCTCGGCCACTTCGGGGTCGAGGTTGTTCATCAGCATGCGCAGTGGCGCTTCAGTCAGCCAGCTCTTGGCGGTCAGCGTGTTACCGCGAGGGGCGCGGATTTCAACGTCACGGTATTTTTCGGGTTTGCGGGTAGCGTCGGTCACAGCAAAAACTCCTCAGCGATCAGTCCAGACCAGCCCGGGCAGTGGGCAGCGATTTAGCGAACGTTGCGTTGAATATCGATGACTCATACGCATACGTCTTTACTTGTATGTACAAGCATATGCAATCAAGCGGCCAACTTGCTGGAGGCATGTTGCAGAATGGATTTGGAAACGGCTGCAAGGCCCGGAATTGACGGGTTTCTAAAGAGGATGAAATTTTTGGAGGAGATTTTTGATACGGAATAGGTGAGGTAAAAAAGCGTGGCGTTGCGCCACGCTGGGGCATTCGGTAACAAATTGGTGCGCAGAGAGGGAACATTGAGCAGGGCTTTTGTAACGAGGGGATTTATCCCCGCTGGGCTGCAGAGCAGCCCCAAAACCCGCGCCTCGGTATGTCAGATGTCTTGGGAAGAGAGAGCGGCTGTGGGGTCGCTTCGCGACCTAGCGGGGATAAATCCCCTCGCCACAGGGTTGATCAAACGCTGAGCATCAGTGGGCAGTCAGCTCGATCACGCAGCACTGGCCGTGGCTGGAGATGTCCAGCAGGCCGGTGTTACCGCTCAATTGCAAACAGTCGTAGAGGCCCAGGTTGACGGCGGACTCGCCAATCTCGACCATCAATCCCGGGGCCGCGCTGAACACCAGCACCGTCCCCGCCTCGCTGAAAAACCGCTGCCGTCCCCCCATCCATTGCAACCGCGCGCGGTAACGCTGCGGTGCATAGATCAGGTTGAAGTCACGGATCGGTCCACCCAGCAACGTACAAAAGACATGGCTTTCGCCGCTGAACGCAAAGGGGTCCAGCGGATGCAACGGTCGCGTGACCTGGCCATCGACGTTCAGTGTCATGCCGTCACCCTGCAAGACGCTGATGATCCGCTCGTAACCGGTGAACGTAGAAAAACCGCCCGACTCAGCGATATCGGCAATCGACAGACGCCAGCCAAAACCCTCCAGGCCGGTTCCGGCATCGCGAGTGATTTCCTCGGTGCTGCCGCCGCCGTTCTTCCACGGCATGCGCGGATAATCCGCCGCGCGTAAAACTTTCAAGTCACTCATTTATGAAACCGTCCTTCCAGACTATGACGCGAGCCCGGATGGATCAGGCGTGCGGCGGTCACCGGCTGGCGTCCGGACCAGGTACGACGGCGGATCAACAGGCACGGCTCGCCCCTTTCGATCTGCAGCAGCTTGCATTCGCTCGGCTCGGCCAGAATCGCCTCGACCACATGCTCACCCTCGGTCAGCGGCGCGACCTGGTTCAGATAGGCGTAGGGCGTTTGCACGGTGAAGTCCTGCTTGAGGTAGTCCGGCGCCACCAGTGCGTTGACGAAACGGTCCTCGATTTGCACGGGGATGTCGTTCTCGAAATGCACGATCAGCGAATGGAAGACCTTCTGGCCTTCACGCATGTCCAGGGCCAGGGCGCGCTCGGAACCGGCGGCCTCTTCTTCCAGGGTGATGACCTTGCAGGTGTGGCGATGACCACGGGAAGCGATTTCGTCGGCGATGTTATGCACTTCGAACAACGCGGACTGGCTCTTGGGCTCGGCCACGAACGTGCCGACGCCCTGCATGCGCACCAACAGGCCGTCGGCGGTCATTTCCCGCAGGGCACGGTTGATGGTCATGCGGCTGAAACCCAACTGGCTGACAAGCTCGCTTTCCGACGGCACGCGGTAATGCGGCGGCCAGTTTCCACTGTCGATCTGCTGGGTGATCATCTGTTTGACGCGGGCGTACAAGGGCGCCGGACTGTCACCCATGTTTGCGGCCAGCGGCGGTTTGGCAGGCGGAGTCGGCACGGCGGTTCCCTGTTCTGCGGATAAGATTGCTAGCTTGCCGGAGTTTACCGGCCAGGCAAACGTCTGTATATGTATATACAAATTACGCACGATGAGGTTGAACCATGTCCGCCTTCTTTGCCGAACGCGCGCTGCTGCCTAATGGATGGGCCAACGATGTACGTCTTGAGGTCGACGCCAAGGGCGTGCTGACCCATATCCAGGCCGGTTCCCACGCAGACGGCGCCGAACGGCTGGGCGGTCCGCTGTTGCCGGGCATGCCGAACCTGCACTCCCATGCCTTCCAACGGGCCATGGCGGGGCTGGCGGAAGTGGCCGGCAATCCCAACGACAGTTTCTGGACCTGGCGCGACTTGATGTATCGCCTCGTCGGAAAAATCAGCCCCGATCAACTCGGCATCATCGCCCGCCAGCTGTACATCGAAATGCTCAAGGCCGGCTACACCTCGGTCGCCGAATTCCACTATGTGCACCACGACACCGACGGCACACCCTATGCCGACCCGGCGGAGCTGGCTTTGCGCATCAGTCATGCCGCCAGCGCTGCCGGCATCGGCCTGACGCTGCTGCCGGTGCTCTACAGCCATTCCGGTTTTGGCGGCCAGGCACCCAATGACGGGCAGCGCCGGTTCATCAACAGCAGCGAAAACTACTTGAAGCTTCAGTCACGCTTGCAGCCGATCCTGGCCGGGCAACCGTCCCAGGCGCTGGGCTTGTGCTTCCATTCGCTGCGCGCCGTGACACCCGGGCAGATCCAGGATGTGCTGGCCGCCAGCGACCGCGAGTGCCCGGTGCACATCCACATCGCCGAGCAGCAAAAGGAAGTCGACGACTGCCTGAGCTGGAGCGGCGCTCGCCCGCTGCAATGGCTGTACGAAAACACCGAAGTCGACCAACGCTGGTGCCTGGTCCACGCCACCCATGCCAACGCCCAGGAAGTCAGCCTCATGGCCAAGAGTCGGGCGATTGCCGGCCTGTGCCTGACCACCGAAGCCAACCTGGGGGACGGGATTTTCCCCGCCGTGGATTTCCTCGCCCAGGGTGGGCGCCTGGGTATCGGTTCCGACAGTCATGTGTCGTTGAGCGTGGTGGAAGAACTGCGCTGGCTGGAATACGGCCAGCGCCTGCGGGACCAACGGCGTAACCGTTTGTATCGCGCGGACCAGCCGATGGTCGGCCGCACTCTGTTTGACGCGGCGCTGGAAGGCGGTGCCCAGGCCCTGGGGCAACCGGTCGGCGCCCTTGAAATCGGCAAACGCGCCGACTGGCTGGTGCTCGATGGCAACGACCCATACCTGGCCACGGCCCAGGGCGACGGGATTCTCAATCGCTGGCTGTTTGCCGGTGGGGATCGTCAGGTGCGCGATGTGATGGTTGGCGGAAAGTGGGTTGTGCGCGAAGGGCGCCATGGCGCGGAAGAAGAAAGCGGGCGGGCGTTTACCCAGGTATTGCGCGAGCTCCTGGGCTGACACCCATGAAGCAGAAAAACGCCCCCGGTAAGCAATACCGGGGGCGTGACCTCAGCGGCTGACAACCTCCTTGTACTTGCCACCAACCCTTGCTTGCCTCAGCGCATGCTCAATGACCACGGCTTCGAGACTGCGAACGCTGGTGCCCAACCGTTTCTTGGCTACGGCCAGCCCGTAGGCCGCCAACTCGTCACTGGCAATGTCGCTTGCCATGAGAGGCACCTGCACCAGAAGCACGCCGTCGCTCAGCAGGGTCACCTGCAGGCTCAGGCGATTCCCGTTGGCCAGTACGACGGAACCCTCGACCGATCTGGCATCAGAGCCTTGCAGCACAGGTGCCTGACGGTTGTCCGCATTGGCAAGTTCCAACGTGAAGCTGTTGCCCAGGTCGGTCGCGGAATACTGCCCTTCCCCGCTAAGCGGCTCGCCAGTACGGGTGCGGTAAAGCGCCAGGCTTTTTCGCACCGCAGGCTCTGAAACACCATCGGCCAGGGCCAGGCTCATCCTGCCATTGCCGTTGAGCACCGTGTCCTGCAGAACCAGATCATTTACGTCGACAAAATTGGCAGCAACGTTAGTCAGGTTCGGTGTATCACTGAACAAGGCAGTGGACGGGATCGGCTGCGCGGTGAATAGCCCCTCTACAACCATCTGGTTGTCCGGGCGTTCGAGTGCGACGTCGGTGCCATTGGCACCCTGCGCAGAGCCGATCAGCCCGACCGGCGTGTAATAAGGCTGCTGAATGCTTGCCGTGCCCACTAGCGGTTGGTCAGCCAATTGATAGTTGGCCGCATCGTTGCCCTGCAATAGCAGGTCGATCACACTTACCGTCTTGCCCTGCCCCGCATCCGGTGTGTCAAAGAGCGCCTGCCCCTTGGCACCGACCGCGTCGCCGACAATCACCCCGTCAAGAGCGATATCCCGAATGGTCGCCGTATTTCTACCGTCGTAAGGCTTATCAGCGATATTCACCGTCGCGGTGAGTTGCTTGCGATCGATATCGGCGATGCCGATCTGTGCAGTGCTGTCGAACGCGTAGTTGTTCGCCTCGTCACCGGTCAGGGCAACGCCCGAACCGCTGACCGATTTGCCCTGGCCGGCGTTCTTGTCGATAAAGGTGCCGGTGGTGCCAGTGGTGGTCACCTTGCCCTCATCACCGCTAACAACGCCCACCAGCAAGAGGTTGCTCAGGTCGGCCTTGGTGGTGCCATCGTAGGTTTTGTCGGCCACGTTGGCGGTGGCGGTCAGCTGCTTGCGATCGATATCGGCGGTGCCAATCTGCGCAGTGGTGTCGAACGCGTAGTTGTTCGCCTCGTCACCGGTCAGGGCAACGCCCGAACCGCTGACCGATTTACCCTGGCCGGCGTTCTTGTCGATAAAGGTGCCGGTGGTGCCAGTGGTGGTCACCTTGCCCTCATCACCGCCAACAACGCCCACCAACAAGAGGTTGCTCAGGTTGGCCTTGGTGGTGCCATCGTAGGTTTTGTCGGCCACGTTGGCGGTGGCAGTCAACTGTTTGCGGTCGATATCGGCGGTGCCGATCTGCGCAGTGCTGTCGAACGCGTAGTTGTTCGCCTCGTCACCGGTCAGGGCAACCCCCGAACCACTGACCGATTTGCCCTGGCCGGCGTTCTTGTCGATAAAGGTGCCGGTAGTGCCGGTGGTGGTCACCTTGCCTTCATCACCGCCAATAACGCCCACCAGCAGGAGGTTGCTCAGGTCGGCCTTGGTGGTGCCATCGTAGGTTTTGTCGGCCACGTTAGCGGTGGCGGTCAATTGCTTGCGATCGATATCGGCGGTGCCAATCTGCGCAGTGGTGTCGAACAGATAGTTGCTCGCCTCATCACCGGTCAGGCCAACGCCCGAACCGCTGACCGATTTACCCTGGCCGGCGTTCTTGTCGATAAAGGTGCCGGTAGTGCCAGTGGTAGCCACCTTGCCTTCATCACCGCCCACGATGCCAATCAGCGCGAGGTTGCTCAGGTTGGCCGTGGTGGTACCGTCATAGGTTTTATCGGCCACGTTGGCGGTGGCGGTCAGTTGCTTGCGATCGATATCGGCGGTGCCAATCTGCGCAGTGGTGTCGAACAGGTAGTTGCTCGCCTCGTCACCGGTCAGGGCAACGCCCGAACCGCTGACCGATTTACCCTGGCCGGCGTTCTTGTCGATAAAGGTGCCGGTAGTGCCAGTGGTGGTCACCTTGCCTTCATCACCGCCAACAACGCCCACCAGCAAGAGGTTGCTCAGGTCGGCCTTGGTGGTGCCATCGTAGGTTTTGTCGGCCACATTGGCGGTGGCAGTCAACTGCTTGCGGTCGATATCGGCGGTACCAATCTGCGCAGTAGTGTCGAACAGATAGTTGCTCGCCTCATCACCGGTCAGGCCAACGCCCGAACCGCTGACCGATTTACCCTGGCCGGCGTTCTTGTCGATAAAGGTGCCGGTAGTGCCAGTGGTGGTCACCTTGCCTTCATCACCGCCCACGATGCCAATCAGCGCGAGGTTGCTCAAGTTGGCCGTGGTGGTGCCGTCGTAGGTTTTGTCGGCCACGTTGGCGGTAGCCGTCAGTTGCTTGCGGTCGATCTGGCCAACAGTTCCGCTGACGCTGGAGGCATCGACCTGATAGCCGTAGACCTTGACGTTGCCATTGGTCGCTTCGGACACGTTGACGTCGTCCACGGTGACCAGCTTGCCCGCACCGGCGTTCTTGTTCGCGTAATAGGCGGCGCCGAACGACAGTACATCGATGGTGTCGCCATCGACGGCACCAGTCATGGCAAAGTTGGCGTCCGTCACCGTCGCGGTGGCGTTTGCGTCATAGGTCTTGCGCACCTCTCCCTGCAGCTCGACAGTGACCTTTGGCGCATAGCTGTAGAGGTGGCCATTGCCCGTACCCAACACAGTGTCGCCGTATTGCGCGGCGTACTGCTTGAAGGCGGCAGCGAGCCCGCCGCGGGTATCGTCCAGTGGGCTGCTGGAATAGGTCAGCCAGCGGCCATTGTTGGCAACCAGGGCATTGGCGCCAGCCTCGTTGACGAAATTGCGCGCGGCGACCAGTACCACGGCGTCGCCAGTACCTTGCGCAATGACTTTACCGCCGCTGCCGATCGCCACATCCCCGGTACCCGCTTGAGCTATGACGTGCCCGTTCGCATGGCTGTTGCGTAACTCTCCGTCGACCTGGATATCGCCGTTGAGCAGGGTCAGGTTGTTGTTGGCGTTGAAGGAGAAGCCGGACGCTTCAACCGAGGTGGTGCCCGTACCATCAGCGCGCCCGATGGTAAGGTTCTTGATCCCCAACAGTTTGCTGATGTCAGTCGCTGGCGCGTTGGCGTCCAGGAAAATGCCGCCACCGGCATTGCCGCTGTTGCTGTTCAACTGGATGTTGGTGTTCGCGTTGTAGGGTTCCAGACGGATGCTGGCGGTCGTCAGGTTCTGCAGCGTCGCCTGGGTGAAGTCGACGTTGTTGGCACGCAGCGTCAGCAGGTCATTGCCAGTGTCCAGGTTGAGCGTACTGGTGAAGTTGATCGCTCCATCTGTGTAGATCGAGGCCCCGCCAAGCATGGTCATCGGGGTACTGAAGTTGACGTCGCCGCTCAGGCTGAGCAAGCCCGCCAGACGCTTTTCTCCGGTGGAGCCGCCCAGCGCCTTGCTGCCCATTGCATCGCCGAAATACAGCCGACCTGTGCCGAGGGTGATATTGCTGTTAAGGGTGGCGATGCTTTCAGGGTACGCGGTGGTTCCGAACGATAGGTAGAGGTTGCCACCGTTGGTGTTGATCGGCGTATTGATGGTCAACGCGCCACGCCCACCGCTATCAGAATCGCTGGAGAGCCTGATGTAACCGCCTCCGGTGGTCAGCGAGCCGGCAATGGTCAAGCCGTCGGCACCGAGCAACGTGATGCTACCCGCTCCAGGCGTACCGCTACCGATCGACGAGACGTTGTGATCGGGTAATGCGGACACTGCGGGGTTCACGCCCGCTCCTGACGCAGAGAGGTTGAACACGTTACTGATAGAGCCAGTGCCACCGCCACCGGCCTGCATGTAGATACTGCCTGTGCCGGACACTGCCAGCGTATTGTTCGAGTTGGCGAATGTAATGGTTGAGTTGCTGCCACCGAGCGTCTCGGCGCGAAAGCTGACGTTCTGTTGCATGGCGATGACGCCGTCGCCACCATTGAGGTTCAGATCCGCGAAGTTAATATTATCGGTCGCCTGCATCAGCACGTTAGCCATCTGGGCTTCAAGCGTGCGCTCGTAAACCGTCACGTCGCCGCTGCCGGCGGACCAATCACCGCTGGTACCACTGCCGCCGGACACAGTGATGTTGGTCGGGTCGAGCAACAGGTCTCCTGTACGTCCCTTGGCCGCACGGGCATCGGTAGTGCCGGCATATTTCAGCTTCTGCTTGCCGGACACTTCAGCCTTGCCGCCGTTGCCGCCCTGGCTGCCACCGCGGATGGAAATATCGCCAGCAAAACGGTTCTCCCCATCGGCCCAGAACACTACAGTCCCGCCGTCACCGCCTACGGTCGCATCAGCGTTCACCTTGACGTTGCGCTCGACCGTCACCTGCCTGGCATTGGCCACCTTGGCATCCTGGCCTTGCCAGCCGCCGCCGACCTTGATCGTGCCGCCACCGCTCGTCCCGCCGGCCTTGAGCGTTGCGTCGGCAAGAGCGATACGCTCACCCGTCACCACGATGTCGCCGCCCTTGCCATGCTGGGAAGAGGCATCAAGCGTACCGGCGACCTGGGTCACGCCGCCCTCGCTATCACCGTCGAGCAGGATGCGGCCACCGCGTGCCACCAGGCCTTTGGCCTCAATGAGGCCGGTATTGTTGATCACGCTGTTCAAGGCGGCGTCGGCAGAGCGCGCGCTCAACGCAACCATGCCACCGTCGGCGCTAATATGGCCGTCGTTGCGGACCAGCGCGTCGAGCACACCGCGCTC
This sequence comes from Pseudomonas sp. DF11, assembly GCF_058148565.1. Lineage (NCBI taxonomy): Bacteria > Pseudomonadati > Pseudomonadota > Gammaproteobacteria > Pseudomonadales > Pseudomonadaceae > Pseudomonas > Pseudomonas sp. DF11. The sequence continues at coordinate 198,869 of NZ_JBYVYN010000004.1, read as the reverse complement.
GATGTTGACGCTCACCAGGCCGTCACCCTGGAAGTCGAGGCTGACTTTATCGCCTGCGGCCAGCACTGTGCTGCCGCCTGGCGTACGGATTGTTCCGCTGTTGCCGACCTGTGGGCCGATCAGCGCAACCACGCCACCCGCCGCCGCATTGACTGTGCCCTGGTTGAGCACCGCACCCGCGCCGGCACCACCACTCAGAGTGGTCTTGCCGGCGAGAAAGTCCTGGTCGCTGATCTTCAGGGAGGACGCCACCAGACCGCCGACATTGACCTGTGCGCCTTTGCCGATCACCACCCCGTTGGGGTTGAGCAGCCACACCTGACCATTGGCGTTGAGCTTGCCCAGGATCTGGCTGGCGTTACCGCCGCCTATCACGCGGTTGAGTGCGATGCTCTCGGCGCCCGGCTGGCGGAAGGTGACGCTGGCATCAGCACCGATATCGAAGCTGTTCCAGTTGGTGACAAGTTTGCCGGTGTGCTGGTCGATGACCATATGGCTGCCGTTCTGCGAGATAGCGCCACTGCCACCGACGATGGATCCGCCGCTGGGTAGATCGGCCGCCTGAGCCACCCCGCTACCGATCAGGCCAAGGACTGCGAGGAAACCGACTACACCACCGCGCTTGCCCCGCGTGGTGGAGTGTTCTGCCACGGCAACGAACGCCTGGTCGGCATCGCTCCAGACAAGACGATAAAGATGGTTCAACGAAGCGCGCTTCATGGGGAGCTCCTAAATTCGTGGATGACCGCAACGGGCTTGATCAGAATGCGTATGAGGCTTGAATCCAGGCGCGCCAGTCGCTGGCACGGCCGTCCGCGTCGAGCCCGGATTGTCCCCGTCCCGGGTTGTCGCCCAACGTGCGCGCTGCCGCGGTGCGGAAGCTGAAATCGCCCGCCCACAGGTTGGCGCCCAGGCCGACGGCATTCAGGTCATAGCGGTTGGTCTCGTCAGCATTGTCGATCGAGCCCGGCCAGGGGTTTTCGTGCAGCCAGATGCGACCGGTGTCGAAGAACCCGAGGCCTTGCAGCGTGACGCCTGGCAGATTCAGATCGAGGTTGCGGCGCAGCTCGAGGGTAGCCAGCCAGCCACGATCCCCGGAGGCTTCGCCCACCGGATAGGCGCGGACACCGGCAGGGCCACCCAGCAGGAATTTTTCCGAAGAGTCGAGGTTGTCGCTGGCCCACTGCGCCGAAACGCCGCCGTACAGCGTCCACGGGCTAGCGACGCCCAGGTTCTGCAAGCGCGAGACCCGCAGGTTGAGCTTATGGAAGCTGCCGTCGCTCTCGGCACTTACGCTGTCGGCAAATTTATCGTCGCGGTTACCGGACAGGTCCAGTTCACCAAACGTCATTGAGAGCATGGCATCGGTCACGCCGCCACTGGCCCAACTGTCAAAACGGTTGCCGCTCATGGCAACGATAAAATTATTCAGCTCGCGATCGCTCAGGTTGGTACCCAGGCCACGATCCTCAAGCGCTTTGTACTCATAGGTAGCGGACAGATTGAGATTCTGCAGACGCGAGCGAATCAACGGATAACTGAGCCCCAGCGAACCGCTTCGGGCATTACCGCGCAGATCCAGCGAACGGAATTGCTCCTGGTCCACTTCATACCGCAGATAAGAGCCGCCGGCATTCAGGCGCAGCCCGGAGGCTGTCAGCGGCAAGCTGTAGGAGCCGCCGACGATGTCGCTGCCGGTGCTTTTGCTCAACCCGATACTCAGCTGGTCACCGATACCCAGCGGGTCGTTGACGTTTATTTGCGCATTGCCACGGGCAGTACCGGTGCTGCGGTTGCCATAGTTGTCGGCTGAAACCCCGCCATTGACCAGGGCGCCTTGCCTGGCACTTATCAACAGACGGCTGGTGCCGGGTTCGATGCCACGTTCGAGCGCAGACTGGGCACTGACGCCAGGCTGGTCATTGATCAGCAGCAAGGCCCGCTCCAGATCCTCGACTTGCAGCACTTCACCTTCGGGAAGCGCGGCATCGGCGATAGCCTGCAAGCGATCGTGGCTGCTGCGGGTATTGCCGTTCAGCTCGATACGTGAGGCACCGGACTGCAGCCGCCCTTTTACCAAGGCGATCTCCAACTTGCCTTCTGTCAGATCCTGACGAGGGAGATAAGCGCGAGCCAGTACATAGCCACGTCCGCGAAGGTAGCGGGTGAGACTGTCGACCAATTGCTGCAGCCCCGCATGATCGAGCGTCTTGCCCAGGACCGGCTTGACCAGCTCTTGAAGATTTTCCGCCTCCGCAAGCTCCGTATCACCACTGAAGTGAATCTCCTTGAGCTGCACGCGAAGCCCGGAATCGGCGGGACGGCTGGTGTCGGCAGGAAGCTCGAAGGCCGGTGGTGGCGTGGTAGAGCGAGGCTCGGACGGCAGCGTCTGCTGGTGTTCATTGAGCAACTGTCCGGCATCGGGAACACTGCGCGCGAGCACTGACGGGGCAGCACCGGAACCCGCCATGACGACGGCCCAATACAGCAGATGCTTGCCCGCGCGAACGCAATCCTTGTAAGGAACTGGCATCGTACAACTCCGTAAAAATAGGGAAACCACCCACCGTGCCTCAGCCCGACAGATGAAGAGCCCGCGGAGTCTACTTACGCAGCCAACGACCCGACTTTGCGTGACCGGACAAGAGTTTTGCCGGAGCGGATCAGACCATTGATAAAGGAAAAAACTGACGAATGGTGCATCCACAGTTGTTGGCGACTCATGGATGCTCCCGGCGCGATCCCTGCCCGGCTAAACGTACTGACACACCGGATTGAATCGTTATTCGAGGCGGGCTGGAGCAGGGTTGCATCGAAACGATCGCCCTATCGTGAGGCTAGAAAGCAGCCTCTTTCTCCAGCTCTTCCAGGAATCCGTAGGGATAGTCGAGGGCGAGGAGCAGCTCGAGCTGCTGCAATTCACTACGGGGAAACTCCGATAGCTCATGATCAGCTCCAACTGCTGCCGAGCATTGCGCTCCACCTTGCGTGGAGAATCGTGCACCACGCCGGCCTGCACCAGACGCGCGTAGTCAATCATGCTGAGCAATGGCGAGCGAGTTCTTCGCCAATTGCCCAGCGTGCAGTCAGTCCGAAGTCTTGGCCATCTGTCGATCCGACGCTCGCCAGATCAACCGTGTCGTGTCGTAGCCCTGCTGGCGCGCGATGCTCAGCAGTTCCTCGCGCACGACGCTATTGACGGTCGGCGTACGGGACAGCAGCCACATGTAGCGGCGGCTCGGATCGCCAACGATAGCGGTCTTGTAGTCATCACTGACGTACAACACCCAGTATTGCCCTTTCGCCACGCCCGGCACGATTCGCGAAAACCAGTTGTCGAATTCGACCCAGAGCTTGTCGGTCTTGCCCGGCACCTGGGGCGTGGCGGTGCCCCTTGCTTCTTCCCACTGCCAGTCCGAGGTCAGGCAACGATTGAGCACACCCAAGTCGCCGTCTGGCTTGAGGGTGTAGTGAGCTTCCGATTGCGCACAATTGCGCTGGAAATACATGGGCAGGCGGGCCAACTCATACCAGGTCCCTTGGTAACGCTTGAGATTGACGCTGTTGACCGTCTTGGGTGCCAACGGATCTTCGCCAGAAGTGGCACAGCCAGCCAAAACCAGGCCAGCCAAAAGCACAAAAACTAACCGCATCATTATTTTTCTCCCGTGGGCCCATGGCCCCGGTTTACTTCAGGCCTTGGCCGGAAAACATCAACACTTTGTCACCGGCGTACTGCACGCTGATAAAGCTTTTCTGGTCGCCCCAGGTACAACTGGACATGCCGAGCGCGCCTGAACAATCGGTCGGTTTCCCCAGCAATGTTTCGACTTCGGACTTGGGCATGCCAGCCGACAGTTTCGAGTAGTTTTCCTGGTTGACCTTGCTGCATGCGGTCAACACGACGCACATAAACAGCAGAGCGATAGATCGCAGCGACATGGTGTAACTCCTGAAGCGGAAGGGAGGTGGCAGGGTGCCAACCTGATCCTTAGAAGAGAAAACCCCTATCTGGTTCCCTGACGACCCCAGTATTTATTGGCTGTACAGAGGTGTTTCATCGGTGAATCAATCGGTTTGTGACAGCGTCGTACCTTTCGTCGGGATTGGACCCTTGGCGCCTGGTGGGCCGGGCTTTTACGCCGATAAAAAGTAACGGCGCAAAATCCTGCGTTATGGCAAATTGACAGCCCGTCCTGACTCATCCCCCGCGGTAGTTTTATTAATGACCAGAAACATGAAATTCAGCCATAAAATCCTGTTGGCTGCCGCCCTTGTGGTGGCCATTGCTTTCGCCTGTTTCATCCTGTTCAACGACTATCGTCAACGCCAGAGCCTGCACGCCAGCACCGAGACTTCCATGCAGGAACTCGGCAGCCTGACCAGCCGTAACATCCAGACGTGGGTCGAAGGTCGCATCCAGTTGCTGCAATCGCTGGCCCAGCAGATCGCCGTGGACGGCAGCGGCGCCGACAGCCTCAAGCGCGCCGTGGGCTTGCCGGCCTATACCAGCAACTTCCAGCTCAGTTATTTTGGCGGCACCGACGGTGTGATGTTCTCGGTACCGGCCGGCAATCGCGCCGCCGATTACGACCCTCGCGCCCGTGGCTGGTACAAGGCCGCCAACAGCGCACAGCAAACCATCGTCACCGAACCCTACATCGCCGCTTCGTCGGGCAAGCTGGTGATCACCGTCGCCACCCCGGTACAGCACCAGAACCAGATGATCGGCGTGGCCGGTGCGGACATCGACCTGTCCAGCATCAGCGCCATCATCAACTCGCTGAACTTCGGCGGCCACGGCCACGCGTTCATCGTCAGCGCCGACGGCAAGATCCTGATCCACCCCGACAGCAAGCGCGTGCTCAAGACCCTGGCCGAGGCCTACCCCAACGGCGCGCCGCAAATCAGCCCGGGCATGAAAGAAGTCGATCTCGACGGCAAGACCCAATTCATCTCCTTCACCCACGTCAACGGCGTGCCGGGCGCCGACTGGTACGTGGCGCTGGTGCTCGACAAGGACACCGCGCTGGCGATGCTCAGCGAGTTCCGTACTTCGGCACTGATCGCCATGGCCATTGCCGTGGTGTTCATCATCGCCCTGCTGGGCATGTTGATCCGCGTGCTGATGCAACCGCTGCTGACCATGGGCCGCGCGATGCATGACATCGCCGAGGGCGAAGGCGACCTGACCCGTCGCCTGGTCATCCACGGCCACGATGAATTCGGCGCCCTGGGGACTTCGTTCAACCGTTTCGTCGAGCGCATCCATACCTCGATCCGCGAAGTGGCCTCGGCCACCGGCCAGGTCAACGAAGTCGCCCTGCGCGTGGTCAGTGCGTCCAACTCGTCGATGTTCAACTCCGACCAGCAGGCTTCGCGCACCAGCAGCGTCGCCGCGGCCATCAACCAACTCGGTGCCGCCGCCCAGGAAATCGCCCAGAACGCCGCCCTCGCCTCGCAGCACTCCAGCGATGCCCGCAGCCTGGCCGAAGACGGTCAGCAAGTGGTGGATAAAACCATCGCCGCCATGCAGCAGTTGTCAGCCAAGATCAGCGATTCGTGCGGCAACATCGAAACCCTGAACAGCAACACGGTGAACATCGGCCAGATCCTGGAGGTGATCACCAGCATTTCCCAGCAGACCAACCTGCTCGCCCTGAACGCCGCCATCGAAGCCGCCCGGGCTGGTGAAGCCGGGCGCGGCTTCGCGGTGGTCGCCGATGAAGTGCGCAACCTGGCCCACCGCACCCAGGATTCGGCGCAGCAAGTGCAAAAGATGATCGAAGAACTGCAAGTCGGCGCCCGGGAAGCGGTGCTGACCATGACCGACAGCCAGCGCCAGAGCGAAAGCAGCGTCGGCATCGCCAACCAGGCCGGCGAACGCCTGGGCAGCGTGACCCAGCGCATCGGTGAAATCGACGGCATGAACCAGTCCGTGGCCACCGCCACCGAAGAACAGACCGCCGTGGTGGAATCGATCAACGTCGACATCACCGAGATCAACACCTTGAACCAGGAAGGCGTGGAAAACCTGCAGGCTACCTTGCGCGCCTGCGCGGACCTTGAACAGCAGGCGGCGCGGTTGAAGCAGTTGGTGGGGAGTTTCCGGATCTAGCCCTTTCAAGGGCCCTTTCGCGAGCAAGCCCACTCCCACAGTTGACCGAGTTCCTTCAGGGAAACACGATCGACTGTGGGAGCGGGCTTGCTCGCGAAAGCGGCATCAGCCCCACGGCAAAAATCAGAACCTGGACCCAGGCCTGTTCAAGAACTCGATTTCCTCAGCCGTAGACTCGCGCCCCAACACCGCATTGCGATGGGGAAACCGGCCAAACCGGGCAATGATCTTCTGATGCCGTTCGGCATAATCCAGGTTGTCTTCAAACACCGTCCGCTGTGCCTCAGGCTGCTCCCGGACCAGATCGATAAACCGTGACACGGCTTCGTTCTGCACCGCGAGGTTTTCGCAGTGTTCCAGTACCAGATAGATGAACACGCGCTGGATCGGCTTGAGTTGCCGGTCGAAACCCGCCGCCAGCCCCTGGGCCACCAGCGCTTGGGCGCGCAGGTCTCCGGAAAAAGCCTTGGGAGTGTCGCGAAAGATCATTCGCGGGAGTTGGTCGAGTAGCAGCACCAGGGCCAGCCAACCTTCCGGGCGTTGCGCCCAGTCGGTCAATCCGTCGGCCAGTGCCTGCTCGACCAGATCGCCGAAGCGCTCACGCGCCTGGCGATCATGGCCTTTGCCAAACCACAGCTTGCCCTTGTCAGCCGATATTTCGTCCGGTGTCTGGGCTGAGCCAAACCACCAATCGAGCAACGGCTGCCAAGGCTGGGCCATGCCTTATTCCTTGTGGTAAGCCGTGACGCGGGCGACTTCTTCCTTAGAACCAAGGAACACCGCCACACGCTCGTGCAGGCCTTCAGGCTGGATGTCGAGGATACGCTGGTGACCGTTGGTGGAAGCGCCACCCGCCTGCTCCACCAGGAACGACATCGGGTTGGCTTCGTACATCAGGCGCAGCTTGCCCGGCTTGGACGGCTCACGGCTGTCGCGCGGGTACATGAACAGACCGCCACGGGTCAGGATCCGGTGCACATCGGCAACCATCGCCGCGACCCAACGCATGTTGTAGTTCTTCTTCAGCGGGCCTTCCTCGCCTGCCAGCAACTCTTCAACATAGCGTTTTACCGGAGCTTCCCAGTGACGCTGGTTGGACATGTTGATGGCGAATTCCTGGGTGGTTTCAGGAATGGTGATGTCTTCGTGGGTCAGGACGAAGCTGCCCATCTCGCGGTCCAGGGTGAAACCCTTGACGCCGTCGCCCAGGGTCAGCACCAGCATGGTCTGCGGGCCGTAGATGGCATAACCGGCGGCGACCTGCTGGGTGCCTGGTTGCAGGAAGGCCTTTTCATTTAGGGCTTCGTTCTGGCTCAGGTACTCGTTCGGGCAACGCAGTACCGAGAAGATGGTACCGACCGGGGCGTTGATGTCGATGTTCGACGAACCGTCCAGTGGGTCGAACACCAGCAGGTAGGCACCCTTGGGGTATTTGCCCGGGATCTGGTAGGCATTGTCCATTTCCTCGGACGCCATGCCGGCCAGGTGACCGCCCCATTCGTTGGCTTCGAGCAGGATTTCGTTGGACAGCACGTCGAGCTTCTTCTGCACTTCGCCCTGTACGTTTTCAGTGCCCATGCTGCCCAGGACACCACCCAGCGCGCCTTTGGAAACGGCGTGGCTGATCTCCTTGCACGCACGCGCCACCACTTCGATCAAAAAGCGCAGATCGGCAGGGGTGTTGTTGCTGCGGGTCTGCTCAATCAAATAGCGACTCAAGGTAACGCGGGACATGGACGGCTCCGAAGAATAGGGGGCGGAAAAACCAGCGCAGTTTAGCGCGAGTCGGGACTTAATTCCTCCTATGAGACGGGGAATGGCGGATTGAGTTCACGGGGTGGCGCCTCGCTTGGGTATTTCTGTTGATTGAGAGGACGCCATCGCGAGCAGGCTCGCTCCCACATTTGATCTTATGCGGACACAGTTTTTGTATACGACATGAATCCAGTGTGGGAGCGAGCCTGCTCGCGATGGGTGCGCAGCACCTCAGTTTTTGACCGGCGGCTTGCGCAACAAGCTGAACGCCATCGCCGCCAAGAACAACACACTGATCAACAACACCGCCCACAAGCCGATTTTCTTCCAGTTGGTCTCGACCGTCGCAGGCGTGGTTGCCGTGGCCGCTGCCGGCGTCGACGTGGCCGCGCCGTTCACCGTCGCCGTACCCAGCGTCGCCAGGCGCGACGGCTTGTAGTCAGGCACAAGGGTGGTCAATGGCAGGCTGGCCGCTTTGACTGTCGCACTGCCCAGCGCCAGGCTATAAGGCCCGTCGCCGCGCGCCAGGAACACCACCTGGGTCGGACGTACGGCAAAGCGCAGGGCCGGGGCTTCGGCTCCCAGGCCACCGCCGCGCTCGTCCACGGTCAGTTTCAATTGCTGCACGGTCTGGCCAGACAGTTGCAACTGGTTTTGCAGCACATCCTGGCCGTTCTGGGTCAGGCGATAGAGCAGGCCGCTGCCCAGGGGTTGCCATGGATGGCTGCTTTCACGGCGACCGGCCAGGGTCACCGGTGCCAGGCTGTTGGCCTGGCTCAGCTCGACCTGTACCTGCTCGATGTTCAGCCCCATGGGCAACTGCCAGGTGTATTCACCGGCCTTCGCGGTGCTGCCGGCCAACGGCTGCGACCAGACCAGTGGCAACGGCAAGCTTTCGCGGCTGGCGCTTTGCAGTTGAGCCGAGGTCAGCACCGGCGCGGAGGACGGCGAATCCCACAGCAACCGCAGATAACGCGCCGGCTGCCCCGGCAGGCTCACTTCATGCTGTTCGACCCGCTCATCGGCAAAGGTCAGGCGCGCCACCTGGCCTTCGCCCCACGACTGCCAATGCTGCAAGTCGTCACTGGCTTCGATGGTGAACCGCTGGAAACCGTCCCGCTCACTGGTCCAATCGAGGATCAACTGCTGCAACGGCGCCTTGATCGCGCTGGCATCCAGCAACCAGCCACGCAACTCCTCCTCCCCAGCTTCGAGCCGGCTGGAGGGTTGGACTTCCACCAGGGTGCCGTTGGCGTTCGATTGCACCCGCACACTGGGCGCACGCTCGTTGTCATCGGCGGCGTTATACAGCGGGAACCACTTCACGTCGGTAAGGGTAAGGTTTTCCCGGCTCTGGGCCGAGTCGCGCATCAACGCGTAGGCCTGGGCCTGGCCGGCCGCGTTGAAGACCCGCAGGTCGCTCAGGTCGGTCTGCCGTGCTTGCAACTGAACGTCCAGTGGCAACGGCAGGCGATACCACGGCCCTTCGCCGCTCAAGGCCAATGGCACCTGATGGGCGAAATCCGCCGGTTGCTCCTGGGCCGTAGCCGACAATGCCACCCACAACCCAACCACACCCAGTCCGATGCGACTCAACTTGCGACTCAAGATGACACTCCCTCACTGACAGGCATCGGCGGCTCGGCCGGCGAGGCCGTTTCCGGGCGCTTGGGCGGCAGCGGCGCGAAATAGCCCACCACCAGCAACAACACGCCCACGCCGATAAACGACACGATCCGCGCCAGACCGCCACGGTTACTCAATTCGACAAAGAACAGCTTGGCCACGACCACGGCGATCAACGCCGCGCCGATCAGCCACACCTCACGACGGTGACGCAGATGCCCACCGATCATCAGGCCCAGGGCGATCAAGGTCCAGACAATGGACAGCCCGGCTTGTACGAACATCGATTCAAGCAGCGCATCGAGCTCGAACGGCACGCCCATCCACTGGTGGGCACTGCGCATCACCAAGGCAGTGAAGAACGCGAACAACGACACACCGGCGATCAACTGGGCGATGTGTCCGACGCGACTCCAACGGTTGGTCGATTGCGCCACGGCGTTGCGGGCCCACACATAGACACCGAACAAGGCGAACAGCAGGCCCAGCTCCAACGGATTGAGCAACGGCACGTAAGGCAGTGGCTCTGCGGTGCCATCGCTGAAGGTGTTGGTCAGCCAGAACCAACCGAGCATCAACAGCGCCATGGGCGCCGCCGCATAGACCCGGTATTCGCGCGACTGGGCCGAGATCGGCCATGGCCAGGCACGCGGCGCGGCCATCAACACCAGGTACAGGCTCGGCAGGATCGCCCAACCCAGCCAGCGCCAGGCGTTGTACTGCTCCGACAGCAACAGCAGGCCGTAACGCAACTCCAGCATCAACACCGCCATCAGCAACCAGCAACCGAGCACGTGGGCGGTACTGCGCGCCTGGGCCGGCAGCATCGGCGCCAGGCGCTTGAGGGAGAGGAAATGCACGGCAAATACCGCCAGCCAGGCCAGCCAGCCGAAATCCGCGGCCGGGTGATAGTAGCTGTGCCCCGTTGCCACCAGCACACAGCCCGCCGCCGGAATCAACAAGGTGCACAGCAGCCCCAGCGCCGGCCAGTTCAAACGCAGTGCCAAGACAGTCCACAGCGCCACACTGATCGCCGCGACGAGCAGCAGCACGCTGCCCTGCAGGTTCACCGGGGCAAAGCGCAGCACTTCACTGACCCACGCCAGCGCCCACCAACCGGCGCCCCAGATCAACAGCATCTCGGACAGGCGCTGCAAGCTCATGGCTTCAAATACCGCCGCCGAATGACTGCGCTGCAATCGCCATGCACCCACCAGCGCCGCCAGGCCCAGCACCAACGGCGTCCAGAACCCGCTGTGGGCCAGGGGCCGCAGATCCTCGGCATTGAGCGGCCCCAGCAGCGCCGGCCCCGCCGTCAGGAACGCGGCACCGCCAAGCAGTTGCAACAGCAGGCCGAAGACAAAGCTCAGGCGTTGCTTCAGGTACAGACTCAGCCAGATGATCAGCAGGCCGCTGGCCGCCCACACTCCGCTCGCCGTTTGCCATGGCAGGACGAACAGCACCGCGAGATTGATCAGCACCAGCCCCGCCAGCAACACCACTGACAAACCGCGCAGCAAGCGGACATCGTTGCGCACCATATCGTCGCGCGCCGCCAGCAACATGCCACCAATCAACGCCAGGCCGATCAGCGAGGCGCTGAGCAAACCGCTCCAGCCCGCGCTGAACACCGCCGCCGAATCGCCCTCGGCACCTTGCAGGCGCAACAGGAACAGCGCGCCGCCGAGCAATTGCACCGCGAACGCGGTGAACAGGAAGCTGCGCGATTGCAGGCGCAGGCCGACAAACAGCGTCGCCAATCCGGCCAGGGCCCAAGCGATGGCGGTGCCGTGGGTGAGAAAGAACAGCGGTGCCAGCAGATAGAGGAAGCTCAGCCCCAGCACCGCCAGCACCGGCAGGCCTTGGCGCTCCCAGTTTGCGCAGTGTTCAGGCGCAGCCTTGAGCAGTTGGTAGAACGTGAACAGCAAGGCGCCGCCAAGCATCAATGCTCCCAACGGGGAGCCATCGAGCAGGCTGCCGTCGCCGTTGTGCAACTCGCTGACGAATGCCAGCGCCGAGCCCAGTTGCAGCAGCAAGGCAAAGGCCCGGGCCAAGGGTCGTTGCTGACGCAGGCCCAGCCAGAAGATCCCCGCGCCCTCCACGGCCCAGGCCGCCGAGGTCCAACGGGCGTCGAGCCCCAACGGAATCGCCAGGCTGGCAAAAATCACCCCAAGGGCCAGGCAGGTTTCGGCCAGCAGCAAGGCGCGTCCACCCATCAGCACGCGGGCCAGGCCCATGTAGATCATGCCCAGGGCCAGGGCGCTGAACGCAGCGGCGAATTCCAGATGCTGCACCAAGGCGAACTGCAGGCCGAAGCCCACCAGCGGCGGCGCGAACAGCATCGTGCCGTCCACGTAATCGCCCTTGCGCGCCGACCAGCGCAGCAATGCGTCGCGGCTGCCATCCTCGGGAGCATCGTTCATATCCATCAGTTTGCGGCGAGTGAACAGCAAACCAATCGCCAGGTACATCAGGAAGAAAACAATCAGGAACGGCTCGGTGCTCCAGAGCAGTTCCGGCGCGTAGGAGCGCAGGCCCCAGGCGAAACCGATGCCGAAGGTGCCGACGAAGCCAATCAGGTTGAGCAGGCGCCAGGCCTTGAACCAGGCAATCGCGAGGATGCCGGCGTTGAGCAGGATGAAGTAACTGAACAGGGCGACGTGGTTGCCGCTGCCGGTGGAGGTCAGGATCGGTGCGGCAAACCCGCCCAACGCGGCGGCGGCGGCCAGGCCCAGGGCGTTCTGGGTAATTGCCAGGATCGCCGAGAACACGGTGACTGCCACCAGCAGGCCCAAGGCCGCCTTGGAGTCGAGCAACGGATGCAGGCGCATGGCGGCGAATACCGTCAGGTACAGCACGGCGATCCCGGTGCCCTGGAGCATCAACGCATAGTTACTGTTGCGTTGACGCAACCACCAGCCCAGGCCCAGCAGGCCCAACGCGCTGGCCGCGACGCCGGCGTAACGCAATTCGATCGGCACCACCATGCCTTCAGTGGCGTAGCGCAACAGGAACGCCAGGCCGAGGAACAGCAGCACCACGCCGACCCGCAACACCGTGTTGCCGCCGAATAGCCAGTTGCGCGCACCAATAATGGCGCGGTCGAACAAGTTCGGACCACGCGGCGCCGTCGGTTGCGCAACCATCGGCTCCAGAGGCAGAGGGGCAAAGTCGCGCTGGGCACGCCGACTGGAGGTCTCTGGCGCGGGCTTCCAAACGTCATCGGGCAACGGCTGGCTGGCCTGGGTGGCCATCGCGGGAGCAGGTTCGAGGCCTGGTGGCAGTTCCCAGACGAGCTCTGGCTCACTGCGCGCCGCGGGCGGCTGCACGGCCTGGGGTACGTCAACCTCGGGCGCTGGCGCCGGATCACTCGATTCGGCCACCTCGCCGCGTTCGAGAACCGCCAGGCGGGCTTGCAGCGTGAGTAGGCTCTGCTGGGCCTCTTGCAGCAAGACCTGTTGCTTGGTCGCCTGGACACCCAGGCGGCCCAGTCGAAACGATTGGGCAATGCCAAGCCCCACCAACGCGCCTATCAGCGCATCGGCGAACGACTCGTCCACCACCCAGCCGAGTGCCAAGCCCAACAGCGTCAAGATCCATTGCATGGTCGATATCCCTAAGCGGCCCGTTGCGGGCGTAACCGGGGTGATGCGGTGCCTGGATCAGTCTAGTGGAAACCACCCAAACCCTGTGGGAGCGAGCCTGCTCGCGATGGGGTCTTCACATCCAACATTGATGTTGGTTGACAGACCGCTATCGCGAGCAGGCTCGCTCCCACATTGGACACTTTTGACTGAGCGACAACACCGCAGCCCGGCGAAACTGGCGCTTAGTATATCGACGAAGCCCAACCGCCGTTGGGCTTCGCTCACATTTCTTACAGCAAATGCTATTCCAGGGCTTTCCAGATGTCGGTGGCGTACTCACGGATGGTCCGATCCGAGGAGAACCAGCCCATGCGCGCGGTATTGAGCACTGCCGAACGCCACCACTGCTTGGAGTCGTGCCAACGCTCTTCGACCTTGGCCTGGGCGTTCCAGTAGGCATCGAAATCGGCGCAGACCAGGAAACGGTCGTAATTGATCAACGAATCCACCAGCCCGGCGTAGCGCATCGGATCGTCCGGCGAGAACACCCCGCCGCGAATCGCCTGTAACACATCGTTGAGCCGATGGGAGGCGGCGATGTCCGGCTCGGCGCTGAATTCACCGTTGCGCTTGCGGGCTTCCACCTGCTCAGCCGTCAAGCCGAAGATGAACATGTGTTCACCACCGACGCGCTCATGCATCTCCACGTTGGCGCCGTCCATGGTGCCGATGGTCAACGCACCGTTGAGACCGAACTTCATGTTGCTGGTGCCCGACGCCTCGAAACCGGCGGTGGAGATCTGCTCCGACAAATCCGCCGCCGGAATGATGCTCTCGGCCAGGCTGACGTTGTAGTTGGGCAGGAACACCACTTTGAGCAAGCCGCGCACGGTCGGGTCGTTGTTGACTACGCGGGCGATGTCGTTGGTCAGCTTGATGATCAGCTTGGCCTGGTGGTAACTGGCGGCGGCCTTGCCGGCGAAGATTTTCACTCGCGGCACCCAGTCCACTTCCGGTTCGGCGCGGATCGCCTGGTACAGTGCCACGGTGTGCATCAGGTTGAGCAACTGGCGCTTGTACTCGTGGATCCGCTTGACCTGCACGTCGAACATCGCCGCCGGGTTCACGGCAATCCCCAGCCGCTCGTGGATCAGGTAAGCCAGGGCTTTCTTGCTATGCAGGCGCTGCTCGGCGAACTGTTTGCGAAACGCCGGTTTATCGGCGAACGGCTCCAGTTCGATCAGGCGCTCCTCAGGGTTATCGAGCACGCTCGGGCCGAGGGCATCGACCATCATGGAGGTCAGTTCGGCGTTGGCCTGGAACAACCAGCGGCGGAAGGTGATGCCGTTGGTCTTGTTGTTGATCCGATCCGGATAGAGCTTGTGCAGCTCGGAGAACACCGTGCTGCGCATCAATTGCGTGTGCAGCCCGGACACGCCGTTGACGCTGTGGGAACCGAGGAACGCCAGGTTGCCCATGCGCACCCGGCGACCGTTGTCTTCTTCGATCAGCGAAACCGAGCGCAGCACGTCGAAATCGTGCACGCCCTTGGCCCGCAGCGAATCGATGTGCTGGGCATTGATCAGGTAAATGATCTGCATGTGCCGGGGCAACATGCGCTCCATCAGCCCTACCGGCCAGGTTTCCAGGGCTTCGGGCAACAATGTGTGGTTGGTGTAGGACAGCGTGTCCTGGGTGATCTGCCAGGCCGCGTCCCAGGCCACGTCGTAGACGTCCACCAGTTGCCGCATCAGTTCGGCCACGGCAATCGACGGGTGGGTGTCGTTGAGTTGGATCGCCGCGTGATCGCCCAGGGTCAGCACCGAGGTATGCATGTTGCGATGGCGGCGCAGCAAGTCCTGCAATGAGGCGGCGACAAAGAAGTACTCCTGGCGCAGGCGCAGTTCCTGGCCGGCCTCGGTGCTGTCGGCGGGGTACAGCACACGGGAAATACTTTCCGCCCGGGCCACCTCCGCTACCGCACCCAGGTGGTCGCCGGCGTTGAAGCGCTCCAGGTGCAGGTCTTCCACCGCCCGGGCGCGCCACAGGCGCAAGGTATTGACGCTGGCACCGCGCCAGCCCACCACTGGCGTGTCATAGGCAATGGCCCGCACGGTTTCCGCCGGGGACCAGACTTGCCGGGTCTTGCCGGCGTCGTCGGTGACGGTCTCGACACTGCCGCCAAAGCCGATCGGGTAGACCACCTCCGGCCGCTCGAACTCCCAGGGGTTGCCGAAATCCAGCCAATGCTCAGTCTGCTCCTGCTGCCAGCCATCGACGATCGCCTGGCGGAACAAGCCGTGCTCATAGCGAATACCGTAGCCGTGGCCGGCGATGCCCAGGGTCGACATGCTTTCCATGAAACACGCCGCCAGACGGCCGAGGCCGCCGTTGCCCAGTGCCGCATCCGGTTCGAGCAGGCGAATGCGCTCCAGATCCACGCCCAACTCGGTCAGGGCCTCGCGCGCGGTGTCCAGCAGGCCGAGGTTGCTCAGGCTGTCGTAGAGCAAGCGGCCGATGAGGAATTCCAGAGAGAGGTAATAGACACGCTTCTGGCCCTTGCGATAGATCTGCCGCGTGTGGTCCATCCAGTGTTCGACCATATGGTCGCGGGCGGCAAGGGCAATGGCTTCGAACCAGTCATGATCAAACGCATGATCCGGGTCCTTGCCGACGGCATAAGTGAGCTTGGTCAACACAGCGTCGCGAAATGCAGCGACTTCAGCTTCGCGAACAAGTGGTTCTTGAGTCATTGATGAGACCTCGAACGAGCATGGAATTGTCTGAGCCTAGTCGGTCTGACAGGCGGTACAGGCTCTGGTTCGGTGGTTTTTCCAAGGTGTCGGAGAATCGCCGCCAGGGAACTGCCATATCAGCGAATGGATGCAGGGGGCGTGCCGGTCCTGGGACGTTTTCGCGAGGATGAAAAAAAACCGGCAGATGGTCGTTCAAAATTTCACCAGTCCCGGTATGATCGCGCGCCCTGATGCATGCTGGTAAACCGTGATGATGAAGTCCAACCTGATCGCCGCCGCGGAGATCGACCGACTCGATACCTGGGCCAAGTACTCCGCCCCGATGTGCGGTTCCTGCGTGTCGAGCTGCTGCACGCTGCCGGTGGAGGTCAAGATCAAGGACCTGATCCGCATCGGCATCGTCGATGAGTTCGAACTGGGCGACCCGCCGAAAAACATCGCCAAGCGCCTGCAAAAGGAAGGGATCGTCGAGCGCTACAACCAGAAGTCGGAAATCTTCACGCTCCAGCGCATGAGCAACAACGATTGCCTTTATCTGGACCGCAAGAGCCGCTTGTGCACCATTTACGAGAAGCGCCCGGACACTTGCCGCAACCATCCGCGGGTCGGGCCACGGCCGGGCTATTGCGCCTACAAGCCCAAGGAAGTGGAGCGCGAGCGTAATCCGCGGACGTTGGACAAGTTCTGATCCATAGAAGGTTCAGCGGTGTCTGGACCACTGTCATCGCGAGCAGGCTCGCTCCCACACTGGATTTGTATCGGACACAAAAAAGCGGTGGTCGCTGCAGATCAACTGTGGGAGCGAGCCTGCTCGCGATGAGGCCCTTACAGACGCCACATAACTTCCAGCATAAAAACCAGGCAAAAAAAAAGCCCCCGATCTCGCGACCGGGGGCGTTTTTCATTCAGCCTGGGCTAAATCAGTTCTTGGCTTTCTTGGCAGCGCGGGTACGCTCGCTTTCATCCAGGATCTTCTTACGCAGGCGGATCGACTTCGGCGTCACTTCACACAATTCATCGTCCTGGATGAATTCCAGGGCCTGTTCCAGGGTGAAGCGAACAGGTGGAACCAGGGCGATAGTTTCGTCTTTGCCCGAAGCACGCATGTTGTCGAGCTTCTTGCCCTTGGTAGGGTTAACGCCCAGGTCGTTGTCACGGCTGTTCAGACCAACGATCTGGCCGCCGTAGATTTCCTGGCCGTGCTCGACGAACAGCTTGCCACGCGCCTGGAGGGTTTCCAGGGAGTAGGTCAGCGCCTTGCCGGTTTCAACCGAAACCAGAACGCCGTTCTGACGGCCAGACATGTCGCCAGACTTCATCACGTCGTAACGGTCGAAGATCGAGGTCAGGATGCCAGCACCGTTGGTCAGGGTCAGGAATTGGTTACGGAAACCGATCAGACCGCGAGCAGGGATGTTGTATTCCAGACGTACACGGCCTTTGCCATCCGGCACCATGTTGGTCAGGTCGCCCTTACGCAGGCCCATCTCTTCCATCACCTTGCCCTGGGATTCTTCCGGCAGGTCGATGGTGACGTTTTCGAACGGTTCGTGCTTCACGCCGTCAACCAGACGGATGATCACTTCCGGACGGCCTACAGCCATTTCGAAGCCTTCGCGACGCATGGTTTCGATCAGAACCGAGAGGTGCAGTTCACCACGGCCGGAGACCTTGAACTTATCGGCCGAGTCGCCTTCTTCAACGCGCAGTGCAACGTTGTAGAGCAGTTCTTTGTCCAGGCGTTCCTTGATGTTACGGGACGTCACGAACTTGCCTTCTTTACCGCAGAATGGCGAGTCGTTGACCTGGAAGGTCATGGAAACGGTCGGCTCGTCGACGGTCAACGGCTTCATCGCTTCAACGGTGTCCGGGTGGCACAGGGTGTCGGAGATGAACAGCGAGTCCATGCCGCTGATGCAGACGATGTCGCCGGCAGCCGCTTCTTCAACGTCTACACGGTGCAGACCGTGGTGACCCATCAGCTTCAGGATACGACCATTGCGGCGCTTGCCGTCGGCACCGATAGCCACGACCGGGGTGTTCGGCTTGACGCGACCACGGGCAATACGGCCAACACCGATCACACCCAGGAAGCTGTTGTAGTCCAGTGCCGAGATCTGCATCTGGAACGGACCGTCACGGTCGACTTTCGGCGCAGGTACGTTGTCGACGATCGACTGGTACAGCGGGGTCATGTCTTCAGCCATTTCGGTATGGTCCAGACCGGCAATACCGTTCAGGGCCGAGGCGTAGACGACTTTGAAGTCCAGCTGTTCTTCGGTGGCACCCAGGTTGTCGAACAGGTCGAAGATCTGGTCCAGAACCCAGTCCGGACGCGCGCCTGGACGGTCAACCTTGTTGATGCACACGATCGGACGCAGGCCGGCTTCGAAAGCCTTCTTGGTCACGAAACGGGTTTGCGGCATAGGGCCGTCCTGGGCGTCGACCAGCAGCAGCACGGAGTCGACCATCGACATCACGCGCTCTACTTCACCGCCGAAGTCGGCGTGACCCGGGGTGTCCACGATGTTGATGTGGTAGCCATTCCAGTTGATGGCGGTGTTTTTCGCCAGGATGGTAATACCGCGCTCTTTTTCCTGGTCGTTGGAGTCCATCACGCGCTCGTCGTTGAGCTCGTTGCGCTCCAGGGTGCCGGATTGACGCAAGAGTTTGTCTACCAGGGTGGTCTTACCATGGTCAACGTGAGCAATGATGGCGATGTTGCGTAGATTTTCGATCACTTGTGTATCTCGATCAGAGGATTCGGTGTGCTGACAGGTCGTGGCAGCGATTTACGTTGAGTCCGACAAAGCCGTTACAGCCCGTCGGCGGCGTCGGGGGGCCGGTGACGCAGGCCACAGGCAAACAGCCCCGGGCACTTAGCTCGGTCGATAAACGCGCACATTGGCATGCCCCTCACTGAGCAAATGGTGGGCATGCAGGCGACTCATCACGCCTTTGTCGCAATACAACAGGTACTGGCGAGTAGGGTCCAGTTCCTTGAAACGCGCGTTCACTGCATAGAACGGCATCGTTTTTACCTCGATGCCGGCGACACTCAGCGGGTCGTCTTCAGCGTCGTCCGGGTGACGGATGTCGATGATGATCTGACCGGCCAGCGCTTCGCCGACTTCTTCAATCTGTATGTCCTGGCCCAATTCGTCGATGACGCGATCGATCGGTACCAGCCTGGCGTTTTCGAGCGCCCGCTCGAGTATCGCCATGTCGAATTCTTTCTCTTCGTGCTCGACCCGCCCGCGCTTGGCCGCCGTCTTCGGATTGACCGAGATGACGCCGCAGTACTCCGGCATGTGTCGGGCAAACTCGGCGGTGCCAATGGCATTGGCCTGGTCGATGATGTCCTGCTTGTGGCTGGCAATCAGCGGCCGCAAGACCAGCTTCTCGGTCACGCAGTCGATCACCGACAGGTTCGGCAGCGTCTGGCTCGACACCTGGGAGATCGCCTCGCCGGTCACCAGCGCGTCGATATGCAGGCGATCGGCAATTCGTGAAGCGGCGCGCAACATCATACGCTTCAAAATGACGCCCATATGACTGTTATCGACTTTGCCGAGAATCTCGCCCAGGACTTCTTCGAACGGCACACTCACAAATAACACGCGTTGGGAGCTGCCGTACTTCTTCCAGATGAAGTGCGCCACTTCCATCACGCCCAGTTCATGGGCGCGCCCGCCGAGGTTGAAGAAGCAGAAATGGCTCATCAGGCCGCGACGCATGATCTGGTAGGCCGCCACCGTGGAGTCGAAACCACCGGACATCAGCACCAGGGTCTGCTCCAGCGAGCCCAGCGGATAACCGCCGATGCTGTTGTGCTGGCTGTGAATCACGAACAGCCGCTGGTCGCGAATCTCGATGCGCACTTCGATCTGCGGGTCTTTCAACGAAATACCGGCCGCTCCGCACTGTCGGCGCAACTGGCTGCCGACGTACTTTTCCACATCCATCGAACTGAATGGGTGCTTGCCGGCACGCTTGCAACGCACCGAAAAGATCTTGCCGGCCAGGGCATCACCATAATGAAGCATGCACTTGGCAAGGATGTCGTCGAAATCCCCCAGCGGGTACTCATCGACTTGCAGGAAATGCGCGATGCCCGGCATGCAGCTCAGGCGCTCGGTCATTTCCTTCAGGACCTTGGGTTCGCTGACACGGGTTTCCAGCTCGAGGTTGTCCCACACGCCGTTCACCACCACGGCCGGGTCCAGGTCTCGGAGCACGGCGCGGATGTTCTTGGCCAACTGGCGGATGAAACGCATCCGTACCGGGCGGCTCTTGATGGTGATCTCGGGGAAGACTTTTACGATTAGTTTCATGAAAACAGCGCGCGAACGGCCAGCCGAAAAAGGGGGGCGCGGATTATAGCGGAAATTGCTCAAGGTTTAACCAGTTAATGTGCAGATCGTTTTACATGCACCAAAACAGGTCATTATCGATTGACGGTGCCACATTGCAGTGCGTTATTGTCTGACAATCCGCGATTCAGGCCCACAAAAGCGTGGATTTGGTGCAAAAAACCCATGCTGGGGCACTGGCATGCAATTTGCTCCCTTGTGAGGCAGGTTGCCTTGGCAGAGTATTCGCGCCGGCATCACCCATATCTAAGGGCACTCCACTACCCGCCCGAAGCCACCCGGAGGACATATGTCGAAGTCGGTTCAACTCATCAAAGATCATGACGTCAAGTGGATTGATCTGCGCTTCACTGACACCAAAGGTACTCAACATCACGTGACCATGCCGGCTCGTGATGCGATGGACGACGAATTCTTTGAAATCGGGAAAATGTTCGACGGCTCCTCCATCTCCGGCTGGAAAGGCATCGAAGCCTCCGACATGATCCTGATGCCGGACGACGAAACCGCCGTCCTGGACCCGTTCACCGAAGAGCCGACCCTGATCCTGGTCTGCGACATCATCGAACCTTCGACCATGCAAGGCTATGACCGCGACCCACGCGCCATCGCCCACCGCGCCGAGGAATACCTGAAGTCCACCGGTATCGGCGACACCGCTTTCTTCGGTCCTGAGCCTGAGTTCTTCATCTTCGACTCGGTCAAGTTCAAGTCCGACATCTCCGGCTCCATGTTCAAGATTTTCTCCGAACAAGGTTCGTGGATGTCCGACCAGGACGTGGAAGGCGGTAACAAAGGCCACCGTCCTGGTATCAAGGGCGGTTACTTCCCGGTTCCACCGTTCGACCACGACCACGAGATCCGTACCTCCATGTGCAACGCACTGGAAGAGATGGGCCAGACCGTCGAAGTTCACCACCACGAAGTGGCGACTGCCGGCCAGAACGAAATCGGCGTGAAGTTCAACACGCTGGTCAAGAAGGCTGACGAAGTCCAGACCCTGAAGTACTGCGTGCACAACGTTGCCGATGCCTATGGCCGCACCGCGACCTTCATGCCGAAGCCTCTGTACGGCGACAACGGTTCGGGCATGCACGTTCACATGTCGATCTCCAAGGACGGCAAGAACACCTTCGCAGGCGAAGGCTATGCCGGTCTGTCGGACACCGCCCTGTACTTCATCGGCGGTATCATCAAGCACGGTAAGGCCCTGAACGGCTTCACCAACCCGTCGACCAACTCCTACAAGCGTCTGGTACCAGGCTTCGAAGCCCCGGTCATGCTGGCCTACTCGGCTCGCAACCGTTCCGCCTCGATCCGTATCCCTTACGTGAACAGCCCGAAAGCCCGCCGTATCGAAGCTCGCTTCCCGGATCCGGCTGCCAACCCTTACCTGGCCTTCGCTGCACTGATGATGGCCGGCCTGGACGGTATCCAGAACAAGATCCACCCTGGCGATGCCGCTGACAAAAACCTGTATGACCTGCCGCCTGAAGAGGCCAAGGAAATCCCACAGGTTTGCGGTAGCTTGAAAGAAGCCCTGGAAGAGCTGGACAAGGGCCGTGCGTTCCTGACCAAGGGCGGCGTATTCAGCGATGACTTCATCGACGCTTACATCGCACTGAAAAGCGAAGAAGAAATCAAGGTTCGCACCTTCGTACACCCACTGGAATACGAGCTGTACTACAGCTGCTGATCCAGTAAGCGCCGCCACACACGGCGTGAATAAAGAGAGGCCTCCTTCGGGAGGCCTTTTTTATGGGCGCCGGTTACAGGCATGATGCCTCGTCGCTCCCCATAGAAGACGAGACTGCCCATGACTTTGCGCTTCAAGCTCTGCCTTGCCCTGTCTGCCGCGCTGCTGGCCTGCACCGCCGAAGCCGCCTCCACTCCCGCACCTGACGCCCTTACCCCGCTACTTAACGCCATTGGCGAACGCCTGGCCCTCGCCGATGACGTGGCGTTGAGCAAATGGGACAGCCATAAACCGGTAGAAGACCGTCAGCGCGAGCGTGAAGTGATTGCCGCCGCTGTCGCCCAGGCGCCGGCCTACAAGCTGAGTGGCGAAACCGTGGAAGCGTTTTTCGCCGCCCAGATAGAGGCCAACAAAATGGTGCAGTACATCGATTTGTCCGACTGGGCCCTGGAAGGCAAGGCGCCGGACCTTCCGCGCCCGGACCTGGTGGGACAGATCCGCCCGCAACTCGACCGATTGCAAAAGCGCCTGCTGCAACAACTGGCCGACTTCGCTCCCTACCGCACCGACCCGCAATGCCCGCAATGGCTGGCCCGGGCCACCCACCACAACAAGCAGCACCCGGTGCACCGCCTCGCCCTGATCCGGGCGACTGGAGAGCTGTGCCTCTCCCCAAAATCCTGACCCCCCCTTCCCCTGTGGGAGCGAGCCTGCTCGCGATGAGGCCTGCACATCCAACACCTCAGCGCCTGACACGCCGCCATCGCGAGCAGGCTCGCTCCCACAGGGATCCAGCGTCGGCCATAAAGGCTGTGAACACCACAGATCCAATGTGGGACCGGGCTTGCTCGCGAAGGGGCCGGCATAGCCAATGTCTCAGCGTCTGACACTCCGCTTTCGCGAGCAAGCCCGCTCTCACAAGGTTTGGGTGCAACAACCTGGGCCAACCATCCGCCCTGGCCTATGCTGCACCCATCACTTTTAGTTTTCGGTCGATTTTCCATGGGTCGTGGTTTTTCAATCCTCCTGTTGCTGCTATTGGCGCTGCCAGCCGTCGCGCAGATCTACAAGTACACCGATGCCGAGGGCAACACCGCCTACAGCAACCAGCCGCCACAGGGCGTCCCGGCCCAGACGGTGGAATTACCGCCGCTCAACAGCATCGAACGCCAATCCCCGGCCAGCCCGGGCACGCCGCCAGCACCCGCGAACAACGACGAGCCGCGCAATGCCTACGAGATACTGGAACTGACGGACATCCCCACCGACGAGGCCCTGCGCGCCAACAACGGCACCTTCACCGTTGGCGTACGGGCCCAACCGCGACTGCGCAGCCCCCATCTGTTCCGGCTGCTGCTGGACGGGCAACCCTACGGCCAGCCGAGCAACGTGCCGCGCCTGCAATTGGTGAATATCGACCGGGGCGAGCACAGCCTGGCTGTCCAGGTGGTTGATGGGGAAACCCTCGTGCAACAAAGCGAGACCGTCACCTTCACCGTGCAACGGGTGCACCAACCATGATCCGCCAGCTGCTGGCGCTGGGCCTGTTGCTGATCGCTCAGTCAGGCGCGGCACAGGTCTACACCTACATCGATGCCCAGGGCAATCGCGTCTTCACCGATCAACCGCGCCCCGGCAATGCGAAGAAAGTCCAACTGCCACCCGGCAACCGGATGCCGGCGCCGCCTTCAGGCACATCCGCGGCGCCTACGGCCGAAGCGCGACCCGAGCCGCTGTTTCATTACGAAATGCTCCGCCTGCTGATACCCGAGCCGGACGCGACGATACGCAGCACCGCAGGCGAACTGATCGTCAGCGTCACCAGCGAACCCGGCCTGCAAAAAGGCCACCGCTACCGCCTGCTGCTCGACGGCCAACCCACTGGCGCGCCGGGGCCGAGCCCGGTGTTTGCCTTGAGTAACATCGATCGAGGCACCCATCATCTGGCGGTGGAGATACTCGATGAGCAAGACCGTATCGTCGAACGCACCGCCAACCAGCCCTTCCATATGCAACGCATGTCCCTGGCGCAGAAGCGCCGCATCAAACCCTGCGCTATGGCCGATTACGGTCAACGCCCCGAGTGCCCCCTGGCCGAAAAGCCCGAAGAAGAAAAAAGCAGCATCCTGCCGTTCTTCTAACGCCGTTCAGGCTGGCGCACTATGTTGGTGCAACAAATTGCACGCTACCCAGATTCCACACCCATTTTGGTTCGAAATTACCCGAAAAAGCTGGCAGAACGCCACGCAACCGGGCGAAAAACACCCTTTTGAGGCTCTAAACGCTTCTTTTCGGAGCCTTGGTTTGGTTTTTGCATTTTCCTTGTAACAGCGCATTAATCGCGCGCGCAATTTGGGACCGGCCCCGAGTTGCTACGCTCCAAAAGAGGTCCTGATGACCATTAGCGACGCACTACACCGCTTGCTGCTCGACAACCTCACCACCGCGACCATCCTGCTCGACGCCGAATTGCGCCTCGAGTACATGAACCCGGCGGCGGAGATGCTCCTGGCCGTCAGTGGCCAGCGCAGCCACGGGCAGTTCATCAGCGAGTTGTTCACCGAGTCCACCGAGGCGCTCAACTCCCTGCGCCAAGCGGTGGAGCAGGCTCATCCGTTCACCAAGCGCGAGGCGATGCTCACCGCCCTGACCGGCCAGACCCTTACCGTGGATTATGCGGTCACGCCGATCCTGAACAACGGCGCCACCTTACTGCTGCTGGAAGTCCACCCCCGTGATCGCCTGCTGCGCATCACCAAGGAAGAGGCCCAGCTATCCAAGCAGGAAACCAGCAAGATGCTGGTGCGTGGCCTGGCCCATGAGATCAAGAACCCCCTCGGCGGGATTCGTGGCGCGGCGCAGTTGCTCGCCCGTGAACTGCCGGAAGAAAGCCTCAAGGACTACACCAACGTCATCATCGAGGAAGCCGACCGCCTGCGAAACCTGGTGGACCGCATGCTCGGCTCGAACAAGCTGCCATCGTTGGCGATGTGCAACGTCCATGAAGTACTGGAGCGTGTCAGCAGCCTGGTAGAAGCGGAAAGCCAGGGTTGCATCACCTTGGTGCGCGACTATGACCCGAGCATCCCCGATGTCCTGATCGACCGCGAACAGATGATCCAGGCCGTACTGAACATCGTGCGCAACGCGATGCAAGCCATCAGCAGCCAGAACGAACTGCGCCTGGGCCGCATCAGCCTGCGCACCCGGGCCATGCGCCAGTTCACCATCGGCCACGTGCGCCATCGCCTGGTGACCAAGATCGAGATCATCGACAACGGCCCGGGCATCCCTGCCGAGCTGCAGGAAACCATTTTCTTCCCCATGGTCAGCGGCCGCCCGGACGGTACCGGGCTGGGCCTGGCCATCACCCAGAACATCATCAGTCAGCATCAGGGCTTGATCGAGTGTGAAAGCCACCCCGGCCACACCACTTTCTCGATCTTCCTGCCACTGGAACAAGGAGCCACATCGACATGAGCCGTAGTGAAACCGTGTGGATCGTCGATGACGACCGTTCTATCCGTTGGGTCCTGGAGAAAGCCTTGCAACAGGAAGGCATGACCACCCAGAGCTTCGACAGCGCCGATGGGGTGATGAGTCGCCTGGCGCGTCAGCAACCGGACGTCATCATCTCCGACATCCGCATGCCTGGCGCCAGCGGCCTGGATCTGTTGGCGCGGATTCGCGAGCAGCATCCGCGGCTCCCGGTGATCATCATGACCGCCCATTCCGACCTGGACAGCGCCGTGGCGTCCTACCAGGGCGGGGCCTTCGAGTACTTGCCCAAGCCATTCGACGTCGATGAAGCGGTGTCACTGGTCAAGCGCGCCAATCAACACGCCCAGGAACAACAGGGCATGGAAGAGGTGCCGGCCCTGGCCCGCACTCCGGAAATCATCGGCGAAGCGCCGGCGATGCAGGAAGTGTTTCGCGCGATCGGGCGCCTGAGCCACTCCAACATCACCGTGCTGATCAACGGCGAATCCGGCACCGGTAAGGAATTGGTGGCTCACGCCCTGCACCGCCACAGCCCACGGGCGGCATCGCCGTTCATCGCGCTGAACATGGCGGCAATTCCCAAGGACCTGATGGAATCCGAACTGTTCGGCCACGAAAAAGGCGCGTTCACCGGCGCGGCCAACCTGCGGCGCGGGCGCTTCGAGCAAGCCGACGGCGGCACATTGTTCCTCGATGAAATCGGCGACATGCCGGCCGATACCCAGACGCGCTTGCTGCGTGTACTGGCGGACGGCGAGTTCTATCGAGTGGGCGGGCATACGCCGGTCAAGGTCGATGTGCGCATCATCGCCGCGACCCACCAGAACCTGGAAACCCTGGTTCACGCCGGCAAGTTCCGCGAAGACTTGTTCCACCGCCTCAACGTGATCCGCATTCATATCCCGCGCCTGGCGGATCGTCGCGAAGACATCCCGACCCTGGCCCGGCACTTCCTCAGCCGCGCGGCCCAGGAACTGGCGGTGGAACCCAAGCTGCTCAAGAGCGAAACCGAGGAATACCTCAAGAACCTGCCGTGGCCCGGTAACGTGCGCCAGCTGGAGAATACCTGCCGCTGGATTACGGTGATGGCTTCGGGTCGCGAAGTGCACATCAGCGACCTGCCGCCGGAGCTGTTGAGCCTGCCACAGGACTCGGCCCCAGTGACCAACTGGGAACAAGCCTTGCGCCAGTGGGCCGACCAGGCCCTGTCCCGTGGCCAATCGAGCCTGCTGGATAGCGCCGTGCCGAGTTTCGAGCGGATCATGATCGAAACCGCCCTCAAGCACACCGCCGGCCGCCGTCGCGACGCCGCCGTGCTGCTGGGCTGGGGCCGTAATACCTTGACTCGCAAGATCAAGGAATTGGGGATGAAGGTCGATGGTGGGGATGATGATGACGGGGATGAGGGCTGATCGGCCTGTAACCCTTCGCTGAACTTGAAGGCCCAATCGCGAGCAGGCTCGCTCCCACAATGGATTTTCGGTGTTCGCGATATTTGTGAACACCAACAAACCCTGTGGGAGCGAGCCTGCTCGCGATGCTTTCTAAGGGTGCCATGCACCGCACCAATGCACCATGAACCGCAATTGCGCATGCCTTATGAGCAGGAGCCACTCGATCCGCCTCGAAAAAAACAGCTCAAATAAAAGCAAAAGCCCCGTAATACGGGGCTTTGCGCACCATCAGCAGTTTTTTTGTGACAAGCCATTAAAAACTGGCACGCCCCCTGCAGTAACTCAATCACTACCCAGTTTCGGGGACCTTGGTACAGGCAGGCCGGGGATTCCCCACTTTTATACCGGGCTCATCGAGCCCACTGTTTTGGGGGCCTTGATACAGGCAGGTCAAGGTTTCCCTTCTTTACACCAAGGGCTATGCGCCGAGCGCCAGCCCTCCCGTTTTGGGGACCTTGGTACAGGCAGGCCGGGGATTCCCTCTTTTATTGCTCTTGGAGATGGATCTCCAGCCGCCAGCGATCATCGACTTCGCTGCCGGCCCACTCCCCCCGCAACGGACGCGCCGCTACCAGCGTCAGCAACAACCCCTTGTCACTCAACCGCACTCGCCAGTTCACGTCCTTGCCGTTGAGCTTCAACTGGCCGCTCTGCGCTCGACCTTCTGCTTCGAACAACAGCGCTACCGAGCCGTCGATGACTTCCCCGTGTAGCTTGGGTTCGTTGTTGAACCAGACCACCACCCCGCCGTCAGTCACCTCGACCTGCTGCAATACGCTCGGTTCGGGCGTGGTCAGGCGTCCGATCATCAGCCCGACCATCATGCCGAAGATCGCCAACGAGCCCATCACCCGAGGCATTAGCTTCGAACGTTCATCGGTTTGCGGCGTAGAATGCCGCTCATCTTTGTCTGCGGAGCCGTGCATGTTTCACGTCATCCTTTTTCAACCGGAAATTCCACCGAATACCGGCAATGTCATCAGGCTGTGCGCCAACAGCGGCTGCCACCTGCATTTGATCGAACCGCTGGGCTTCGAGATGGACGACAAGCGTCTGCGCCGAGCCGGCCTCGACTACCATGAGTATGCCACCTTGCAGCGTCACGCCGACCTCGCCAGTTGTCTGGAAAGCCTCGGGCATCCGCGCCTATTTGCCTTCACCACCAAGGGTTCGCGGCCATTCCATGACGCCAGCTTCGTCGCCGGTGATGCGTTCCTGTTCGGCCCGGAAAGCCGTGGCCTGCCAGCCGAGGTGCTGGACGCCCTGCCCGCCGACCAACGCCTGCGCCTGCCCATGCGCGAAGGCTGCCGCAGCCTGAATCTGTCCAATACCGTGGCGGTGGCGGTTTATGAGGCGTGGCGGCAGAACGGTTTCCAATAGCAATATCGGAAACCCTGGCCAGAAACTCCTGTGGGAGCGAGCCTGCTCGCGATAGCGTTATGTCAGTCAGTACTGAGTTGACTGATACACCGCTATCGCGAGCAGGCTCGCTCCCACAGGTTTTATGCTCGGCTGACGGACGCTAGCCCGCCCTACCGCTTACTGAACGGTCGCGCCGCCTTCTTGCTGCATGCGTTGCAGCTCTTGGGCGTACAGGGCGTCGAAGTTCACCGGAGCCAGCATCAGGGCCGGGAACGAACCGCGGGTTACCAGGCTGTCCAGGGTTTCGCGAGCGTACGGGAACAGGATGTTCGGGCAGAATGCGCCCAAGGTGTGGCTCATCGAAGCGGCATCCAGGTTCCTGATCAGGAAGATCCCGGCCTGCTGCACTTCGGCGATGAACGCCACTTCGTCACCGTTCTTCACAGTCACCGACAGGGTCAGCACCACTTCGTGGAAGTCTTCTTCCAGGGCTTTCTGGCGAGTGTTCAGGTCCAGGCCTACGCTCGGTTCCCACTGCTGGCGAAAGATCGCCGGGCTTTTCGGGGCTTCGAAGGACAGGTCACGGACATAAATGCGCTGCAAGGAGAATTGCGGTGCGGTTTCTTCTTCGCTGGCAGCTGTGTTCTGTTGGTCAGTCATCGCAGATCCTTCTTACTTTCAGGTTCTATTAATGGAAAATCAGGCCTTGAGCATCGCATCGAGCTTGCCGGCGCGCTCCAGGGCATACAGGTCATCACAGCCGCCCACGTGGGTGTTGCCGATCCAGATCTGCGGCACGGAGGTGCGCCCGGCTTTCTGAGTCATTTCGGCGCGCAGTTGCGGCTTGCCGTCGACCTTGATCTCTTCGAAAGCCACGCCTTTGTTCTGGAGCAGGAACTTGGCCCGGGAGCAATAGGGGCAGTAATCGCTGGAATAGACAACGACGTGGGTCATCTCACTTCACCAGGGGCAGATTGTCGGCTTTCCAGCTCGCCACACCACCGGACAGCTTGGCGGCGGTGAAACCGGACTTCATCAGCTCGCGGGCATGGGTACCGGCGTGCTGGCCCTGGGCATCCACCAGGATCAGCGTCTTGGCCTTGTGTTTTTCCAGTTCGCCGATACGCGCGATCAGTTTGTCCTGGGGGATGTTCACCGCCCCGACAATGTGACCAGCGGCGTAATCCTTGCTCGGGCGGATATCCACCACCACGCCGGCATCCTTGTTGACCAGCGCGGTCAGCTCGCCAGTGCTCAGGCTGCGACCGCCGCCCTGCATCGTGTGGGCAACCAGCAACGCCAGCAGCACGACGAAGATACCGACGAGAATGTAGTGGTTAGTGGCAAATTGAATCAGGTGAGCAACCATCGAAGGAGGTTCCAGGGCGTTAAAATGTCGGCCAGTATACACAGCACACAAGGCCGGCCAAACCCCGCCCGGCGGTGACGCCGTCGGAACTTACCTTTAAACTGCCCGTCCCTTTTCCATCGTCTTCTTTTAACCAGCCACGAGTGGATTCCATGACTACCACGCCTAAACCTTTGGTCCTGATGATTCTCGACGGCTTCGGTCACAGTGACAGCCACGAATCCAACGCCGTGTATTCGGCCAAAAAGCCCGTGCTGGACCGCTTGTGGGCCACCGTGCCGAACGGCCTGATCTCCGGCAGCGGCATGGACGTCGGCCTGCCGGACGGGCAGATGGGCAACTCCGAAGTCGGCCACATGAACCTCGGCGCAGGCCGCGTGGTGTACCAGGACTTCACCCGCGTGACCAAAGCGATCCGCGAC
This sequence comes from Pseudomonas sp. DF11, assembly GCF_058148565.1. Classification (NCBI taxonomy): domain Bacteria; kingdom Pseudomonadati; phylum Pseudomonadota; class Gammaproteobacteria; order Pseudomonadales; family Pseudomonadaceae; genus Pseudomonas; species Pseudomonas sp. DF11. The sequence goes on along the minus strand of NZ_JBYVYN010000004.1, from coordinate 168,850 downwards.
GGCGAGTTCTTCGAAAACCCGACCATCTGCGCCGCCGTGGATAAAGCCGTGACCGCCGGCAAGGCCGTGCACTTCATGGGCCTGCTGTCCGACGGTGGCGTGCACAGCCACCAGGACCACCTGATCGCCATGGCCGAACTGGCCTTCAAGCGCGGTGCCGAGAAAATCTACCTGCACGCCTTCCTCGATGGCCGCGACACCCCGCCGAAAAGCGCCACCTCGTCCATCGAACTGCTGGATGCGACGTTCCAGGCCCTCGGCAAGGGGCGCATCGCCAGCCTCATCGGTCGCTACTACGCCATGGACCGTGACAACCGCTGGGACCGTGTGGCCCAGGCCTACAACCTGATCGTCGACGGCAACGCCGAATTCAACGCCGCCACCGCCCAGGAAGGCCTGCAAGCCGCCTATGAGCGCGGCGAAAGCGACGAGTTCGTCAAGGCCACCACCATCGGCGAGCCGGTGAAGGTTGAAGACGGCGACGCCGTGGTGTTCATGAACTTCCGTGCCGACCGCGCCCGTGAGCTGACCCGCGTGTTTGTCGAAGACGACTTCAAGGAGTTCGAGCGCGTACGCCAGCCGAAACTGGCCGGTTTCGTGATGCTGACTCAATATGCCGCCAGCATCCCCGCGCCGTCGGCCTTCGCCGCTGGCAGCCTGGAGAACGTGCTGGGCGATTATCTGGCGAAAAACGACAAGACCCAGCTGCGCATCGCCGAAACCGAGAAATACGCCCACGTGACGTTCTTTTTCTCCGGTGGTCGCGAAGAACCCTTCCCGGGCGAAGAACGCATCCTGATCCCCTCGCCGAAGGTCGCCACCTACGACCTGCAACCGGAGATGAGCGCGCCAGAGGTGACCGACCGCATCGTCGAGGCCATCGAAAACCAGCGCTACGACGTGATCGTGGTCAACTACGCCAACGGCGACATGGTCGGCCACAGCGGCGTGTTCGACGCGGCGGTCAAGGCTGTGGAATGCCTGGACACCTGCGTTGGCCGCATCGTCGAGGCGTTGGAGAAAGTCGGCGGCGAAGCGCTGATCACGGCCGACCATGGCAACGTCGAGCAGATGTCCGACGAATCCACCGGCCAGGCCCACACCGCCCACACCACCGAACCGGTGCCGTTCATTTATGTGGGCAAGCGCAACTTCAAGGTCCGCGACGGCGGCGTGCTGGCTGACGTGGCACCGACCATGCTGATGTTGCTGGGCATGGAGAAGCCGGCGGAGATGACCGGGACTTCGATCCTGGTCTGACCCAACACAAATCCCCCTGTGGGAGCGGGCTTGCTCGCGAATGCGGTCTGCCAGTCGACATTTATGTGTCTGGTCTACCGCATTCGCGAGCAAGCCCGCTCCCACATTGGTTTCTGGTGTTTTTTGGGCCAGTTATCACACAGCCCCAAATGGGCGTTTTTTTTGCAGCGTGGGGCGGGCATACTAGGCCGTCCCTTTCCCTGGTGTCGCCCGCCTCTATGCTTCGCGTCCTGATAGCCCTCGTTCTGACCTGCCTGCTCCAACCGGCCTTTGCCGACGAGCGCGCGCAAACCCAACAGCAGTTGGAAGCCACGCGCCAGGACATCGCCGAGCTGAAAAAGCTGCTGGGCAAGTTGCAGGAAGAGAAATCCAGCGTGCAGAAAGACCTGCGCGGCACCGAGACCGAGATGGGCAAGCTGGAGAAACAGGTCGACGCCCTGCAAAAAGAGCTGAAGAAAAGCGAATCCGAGCTGCAGCGGCTCGATGGAGAGAAAAAAAAACTCCAGAGCGCACGTACTGAACAGCAAAAGCTGATCGCCATCCAGGCCCGGGCCGCCTACCAGAACGGTCGCCAGGAATATCTCAAGCTGCTGCTCAACCAGCAGAACCCCGAGAAATTCGCTCGCACCCTCACTTATTACGATTACCTGAGCCAGGCCCGCCTGGAACAACTCAAGAGCTTCAACGAAACCCTGCGCCAACTGGCCAATGTCGAAAAAGACATCGAACTGCAGCAAGCCCAATTGCTGGTGCAAAAGAGCAGCCTCGACACCCAGCGCGAAGAACTCGAGAAGGTTCGCAAGGAGCGCCAGGTGGCCCTGGCCAAGCTCAACGACGACGTAAAGGCTCGCGACAGCAAGCTCAAGGCCCGCGAGCAGGACCAGGCCGAACTGGCCAACGTATTGAAAACCATCGAGGAAACCCTGGCCCGCCAGGCTCGAGAGGCAGAAGAAGCGCGCCAGAAAGCGCTGATCGCCCAGCAGGAAGCCGAAAAAAAGCGTTTGCGTGAGGCCCAGGCCGAAGCGGACTCCGGCGACGCGCCGCGCAAACCGGTCAAATCCAGCCCTGGCGCGCTGGTTTCCAGTGATGGCGAGACCTTCGGCGGCGCTTTTGCTTCAGCCCGAGGCAAACTTCCATGGCCGGTCAATGGTCGATTGCTTGCACGCTTCGGTGAAACCCGTGGCGACGATACTCGCACCAAGTGGGATGGCGTGATGATCAGCGCTTCGGCTGGCAGCCAGGTGCATGCCGTTCATGGTGGGCGCGTGGTATTCGCCGACTGGCTGCGCGGCGCCGGCCTGCTGGTGATCCTCGATCACGGCAACGGTTATTTGAGCCTGTACGGCCACAACCAGACGCTGCTCAAGTCGGCGGGGGATGTGGTCAAGGCAGGCGAGTCCATCTCCACGGTCGGTAACAGTGGCGGGCAGGATACGCCAGCACTGTATTTCGCTATTCGTCAGCAGGGTCGCCCCAGTGACCCGGCCCAATGGTGTCGTGCGCAAGGATAAGCGCGCCCATCCTATTAAGGAGTTCGTTCGACATGCTGCATTTGTCCCGCCTTACCTCGCTGGCCCTGGCGATCGCCCTCGTGATCGGTGCGCCCCTGGCTTTTGCCGCTGACCCCGCCCCGTTGGCGCCAGCCAGCACGGCCGCGACCACCAAGGCCCCGCTGCCGCTGGACGAACTGCGCACCTTTGCCGAGGTCATGGACCGGATCAAGGCCGCTTACGTCGAACCGGTGGATGACAAAGTGCTGCTGGAGAATGCCATCAAAGGCATGCTCAGCAACCTTGATCCACACTCGGCCTACCTGGGGCCGGAAGACTTTGCCGAGCTGCAGGAAAGCACCAGCGGCGAATTTGGCGGCCTGGGCATCGAGGTCGGCAGTGAAGACGGTTTCATCAAGGTGGTTTCGCCGATCGACGACACGCCCGCCTCCAAGGCCGGCATCCAGGCCGGTGACTTCATCGTCAAGATCAATGGCCAGCCGACGCGCGGCCAGAGCATGACCGAAGCCGTGGACAAGATGCGCGGCAAGATCGGCCAGAAGATCACCCTGACCCTGGTACGCGACGGTGGCACGCCGTTCGACGTGACCCTGACCCGCGCGGTCATCCAGGTCAAGAGCGTGAAGAGCCAGTTGCTGGAGTCGGGCTACGGTTACATCCGCATCACCCAGTTCCAGGTCAAGACCGGCGAAGAAGTCGCCAAGGCCCTGGCCAAGATGCGCAAGGACAACGGCAAGAAACTCAACGGCCTGGTCCTGGACCTGCGCAACAACCCCGGCGGCGTGCTGCAATCGGCCGTGGAAGTGGTCGATCACTTCATCACCAAGGGCCTGATCGTCTATACCAAGGGCCGTATCGCCAATTCCGAGCTGCGCTTCTCGGCCACCGGCAACGACCTGAGCGAAGCCGTGCCACTGGTAGTGCTGATCAACGGCGGCAGCGCCTCGGCATCGGAAATCGTCGCCGGCGCCCTGCAGGACCAGAAGCGTGGCGTGGTCATGGGCACCACCAGCTTCGGCAAGGGCTCGGTGCAGACCGTATTGCCACTGAACAACGATCGCGCCCTGAAGATCACCACCGCGCTGTACTTCACGCCCAATGGCCGCTCCATCCAGGCCCAGGGCATCGTCCCGGACATCGAGGTGCGCAAGGCCAAGATCACCAACGAGCAGGACAGCGAGTACTTCAAGGAAGCCGACCTGCAAGGTCACCTGGGCAACGGCAACGGTGGCGCCGACAAACCAACCGGTTCCGGCGCCAAGGCCAAGCCAATGCCCCAGGATGACGATTACCAGTTGGCCCAGGCCCTGAGCCTGCTCAAAGGATTGAACATCACGTCCGGCCGCTGAGATGGGCCTGCGTTTCACCTTCGTCCTGCTGTGCCTGCTGGCGGGAGCCGTTAACGCGGCCCCCGCCACCGCATCCTCGCCGCACAAGGCGTACCTGAGCCTGATCATCGACGACCTGGGGCAAAACCTGCCTCGGGATCGCCGGGTACTGACCCTCCCCGGTCCCGTCACCGCCGCGATCATGCCGGACACGCCCCACGCCGCAGAATTCGCCCGCGAAGCCCATCGCGCCGGCAAGCTGGTCATGCTGCACATGCCCATGGACCCGGCCACCGGGCCGTTCGCCTGGCATCCGGAACTGCCCATCGAGGAACTGGGCAAGCGCCTGGACGCCGCATTCGCCGCCGTGCCCTACACCAGCGGGATCAACAACCACATGGGCAGCCGCATGACCGCCCAACCCCAGGCCATGGCGTGGCTGATGGCGAATCTGCAGCAGCGGCACAAGTTTTTCGTCGACAGCCGCACCAGCGCCCAGACTGTCGCGGCCGCCGAGGCCCAGAAGATTGGCCTCGCCAGCGTGTCGCGGGATGTGTTCCTGGATGACGAGCGTACCGAAGCCGCCATTGCCCACCAGCTTCAGGTGGCCATTGAGCTCGCTCATCGGCAGGGTTCGGCAGTAATGATTGGGCATCCCTACCCGCAGACCCTCGCAGTGCTCGAACGCGAACTACCTCGGCTCAAGGCCCAGGGCATCGAATGGATCGACATCAAGTCGATGATCAGTCTGCGCAGTAATCGGGCGATGGCCGGGCATGGGAAGGATGGTGTTTATCGGTAGCGGCTGAGCGCTATCTCAAACCGCGATGCCGCCATCGCGAGCAGGCTCGCTCCCACAGTGATCCAGGCTGGCTGCAGAATTAGCGCTCACCACAAATCCATTGTGGGAGCGGGCTTGCTCGCGATGGCGGCGGGACAGCGCTCAGAGATACCGCGCCAGGATCGCATCCACCGCGCCTTCCTTGCGCAGTTCATCCAGGGCCGCTTGCAGCCGGGCGACCACATCGTCAGGCACGTCTTTATTCAACGCCAGGTACAGCTCGGCACTGTTGAATCGCAACACGGTCTTGAGGTCGTTCACCCCTTCCTGACGCGCCAGGTAACGCCCGGCCGGGTCACCGGTCGCCCACAGATCGATCTGGCCGTTGACCAGTTTTCTGGCGTTGTCCTGATCGCGCAATACGACAATCGGCTTCAGGCCCTGCTTGGCCAATGTCTCGGCAATCGCGTCGCCCTTGTAGGCACCGATCCTGTATTGGCGCGCCTGCTCCAGCGAGTCGAGGGCAATCTTGCTATCGGCCTTGGCGAGCATGATCCAATCATCCGGGCCGATGGGGCCGACCCATTTGAAAAGCTTTTCGCGCTCCGGCAATCGCGCCATGACAAACACGCCGTATCCAGGGTTTTCCAAGGCGAGCTTGTAGATTCGCTCCCAAGGGAAACGTAGCGTCAGGCTGTAGGAGATGTCGGCGCGCTTGAATATTTCGCGGACGATGTCCACGGCAATGCCATGAATGTTCTCGTCCTGAGCGAAGTTCTTGCCGTTCTTGGCCATGTTGTACGGCGGGAAGTTTTCCGTCAGCAGCACCAGCGATGTATCGGCGGCGCGGGCGGTACCTGCAAGTAGCAACGTGACGCCGGCAAAGGCAAGAACGAGACGTTTGAGCATGTCGGGCTACCGCAATCCATGGTGTGCCCAAGAGTGCCTTGGGCCCGCCATGGTGTCCAGCGATCAGCGAATGCAGATACCGCGATGCGCCATATAGGCCTTGGCTTCCGGCACGGTGTATTCGCCAAAGTGGAAGATGCTCGCCGCCAGTACCGCGCTGGCATGGCCCTCGATAATCCCGTCGGCCAGGTGCTGCAGGTTGCCGACGCCACCGGAGGCGATGACCGGGATGCCCAGGGCATCGCTGATGGCGCGGGTGACTCCGAGGTCGAAGCCGTTTTTCATGCCGTCCTGGTCCATGCTGGTCAGCAGGATTTCACCAGCGCCCAGGCCTTCCATCTTCTTCGCCCATTCAACGGCGTCGAGGCCCGTAGGTTTACGACCACCGTGGGTGAAGATTTCCCAACGCGGGGTTTCGCCCGGGCCGGAGACCTTCTTGGCATCGATGGCCACGACAATGCACTGCGAACCGAAGTGCTGGGCCGCCTCGCCAACGAATTCCGGGTTGAACACCGCTGCGGTGTTGATGGACACCTTGTCCGCACCGGCATTGAGCAGGTTGCGGATGTCCTGCACGGTGCGCACGCCGCCGCCCACGGTCAGCGGGATGAACACCTGGCTGGCCATGCGCTCGACGGTGTGCAAGGTGGTATCGCGGCCATCGACGCTGGCCGTGATGTCGAGGAAGGTGATCTCGTCCGCACCCTGTTCGTCGTAGCGACGGGCGATTTCCACCGGGTCGCCGGCGTCACGGATGTTCTCGAACTTCACACCCTTGACCACCCGACCGTTGTCCACGTCCAGGCAAGGGATGATGCGTTTGGCCAGCGCCATGGTGAGTCCTCAGCCTTTGTAGGAATCGCAGAAGGCCTGGGCCTCGGCGACGTCCAGAGTGCCTTCGTAGATCGCGCGACCGGTGATCGCACCGATGATGCCCGGCGCCTTGGCGTCGAGCAGCGCCTTGATGTCGCCCAGGTTATGGATACCGCCGGAGGCGATCACCGGGATCTTCGTGGCGGCGGCCAGGGCGGCGGTGAACGGGACGTTGCAGCCCTGCATCATGCCGTCTTTGGCGATGTCGGTGTAGACGATGGCGGACACGCCGTCAGCCTCGAAACGCTTGGCCAGGTCGATCACCTGCACGCTGCTGACTTCCGCCCAGCCGTCGGTGGCGACGAAACCGTCCTTGGCGTCGAGGCCAACGATGACCTTGCCCGGGAAGGCGCGGCAGGCTTCAGCGACGAACTCCGGTTCCTTGACGGCCTTGGTGCCGATGATCACGTAACTCACGCCAGCCTTGACGTAGTGCTCGATGGTTTCCAGCGAACGAATGCCGCCGCCGATCTGGATCGGCAAGTTCGGGTAGCGCTTGGCGATGGCCGTGACCACTTCACCGTTCACCGGCTGCCCTTCGAAGGCGCCGTTCAGGTCAACCAGATGCAGGCGACGACAGCCGCCCTCCACCCACTTGGCGGCCATGCTCACCGGGTCATCGGAAAACACCGTGGAGTCTTCCATGCGGCCCTGACGCAGACGTACGCAAGCGCCGTCCTTGAGATCGATAGCGGGGATAATCAGCATCTGGCAAACCTTCAAATACGAATATTCAGCTAGGCTCGAAAATCAATTCTTCTCGAGCGCCCACAAGTCGCTTTCAATGCTTTCGAACCTTTCTTTAAGGTGCGTCTGCACATCGAAAATCGCCCTGTTGTAATAGTGCGGCGCAATTTCGCGGGTAAACAGGTCAAGAATTTCCGCCGCTTCGAATGAGCCCAGGTCCAGCTCGAAACGATCCTCCATGAACCGCTGGATCTTGCGGTTCGCTTCACTCTCCTGCTCGGGCGTGAGGCTGAGGATCGGCGGTTTCTTGCGGGCCATTACCAGCGCCCGTCCCACGCTGCGAAGTTCTGCAACAGTTGCAGGCCATGGGTATGGCTCTTCTCTGGGTGGAACTGCACGGCGAAGCGCGAACCATCGGCCAGGGCCGCGGCGAAATCGACGCCATAGTGCCCGCTGCCCACCACCTGCCGGGCATTGCCAGCGGCGATGTAGTAGCTGTGCACGAAGTAGAAACGCGCCAGGTCCGGAATGTTGTGCCACAGCGGGTGATCCACTGTCTGCTTCACTTCGTTCCAGCCCATGTGCGGGACTTTCAGGTGCTCGCCGTCTTCATGCAGATCCTTGCCAAAAAATTTCACCTGGCCTGGGAACATGTTGATGCAATCGACCCCGTCGTTCTCTTCGCTGCGTTCAAGCAAGGCTTGCATGCCCACGCAAATGCCGAGGAACGGACGGTCCTGGCTGACTTCATGCACCAGCGAATCGAAGCCCAGGCGGCGGATCTCGGCCATGCAATCGCGAATCGCACCGACGCCGGGAAACACCACTCGGTCGGCTTCGCGAATCACGTCGGCATCGCTGGTGATCAGCACCTTGCCGGCCCCCACATGCTCGAGGGCCTTGGCCACCGAGTGCAGGTTGCCCATGCCATAGTCGATAACCGCGACCGTCTGCATTACAGCACGCCCTTGGTGGAAGGCATCTGGCCGGCCATGCGGTCATCGAGCTCCACGGCCATGCGCAGCGCGCGGCCGAAAGCCTTGAATACAGTTTCGATCTGGTGGTGGGTGTTGTGCCCGCGCAGGTTGTCGATGTGCAGGGTCACGTTGGCGTGGTTGACGAAGCCCTGGAAGAATTCCTGGAACAGGTCAACGTCGAAGCCGCCGACGGTGGCACGGGTGTACGGCACGTGCATCTGCAGGCCCGGGCGACCGGAGAAGTCGATGACCACCCGCGACAGCGCCTCATCGAGCGGCACATAGGCATGGCCGTAGCGACGGATGCCCTTCTTGTCGCCGATGGCCTTGGTAAAGGCCTGGCCCAGGGTGATACCGACGTCTTCCACCGTGTGGTGGTCGTCGATATGCAGGTCGCCCTTGCTGACGATGTCCAGGTCGATCAGCCCGTGACGGGCGATCTGGTCCAGCATGTGCTCAAGAAAAGGCACGCCGATATCAAACCGGGCCTTTCCGGTGCCATCCAGGTTGATCGAGGCTTTGATCTGGGTTTCCAGAGTGTCGCGCTCGACAGACGCCTTACGTTCGGCCATCACCAGCTCCGCAAAATCATTGGGCGAAAAAGGCAGCCATTATAGGGGCGCGAGCGGCAAACAGAAACACGGGAGGTGATATCCCTGACGGGTTGTCGGCGATAGACATGTCCATACAAGCTTTCGCCTACACACAAAACAAATGTGGGAGCGAGCCTGCTCGCGATAGCGGTGCATCAGAAGACAATGATGTCGACTGACACGCCCTCATCGCGAGCAGGCTCGCTCCCACAGGGTTGGCCCGTCTCCGATGGATTCGGGCCTACCGTCATTGTCGCTTAGTGGAACAACACCGCCGTCTTCTGCAGGGTCACCCACACACCCCACGCCAACGGAATGCCCACCACCAGCCAGGCAGCAATCGCCAGGGGCTTGGTGCCTGGCGCGGCTTTCCACTCCAGCGAAGTGGTGCTGTCTGCGCCCTTGTCATGGCCCAGGGCCTGTTCGGCGGCCAGTTCGGCGTCGGTCATGAAGTACTTGTCGGCGACCGGACGGACCAGCAGGTTGCACAGGAAGCCCAGCACCAACAGACCGGAGAGGATGTACAAGGTGATGTCATAGGCCGCGGCGCGTTCAACGCCGATGCTCAGTTGATATTCACGCAGGTAGTTCACCAGCACCGGACCCAGCACGCCCGCCGCAGCCCATGCGGTCAACAGGCGACCGTGGATCGCGCCGACCATCTGCGTACCGAACAGGTCCGCCAGGTAGGCCGGCACGGTGGCGAAACCGCCGCCGTACATCGACAGGATGATGCAGAACGCCGCCACGAACAGCGCGACGCTGCCCAGGTGCCCCAGGTTCGGGATCAGCGCATACAGGGCAAAGCCCAGGGCGAAGAACACGAAATAGGTGTTTTTACGACCCAGGTAATCCGAGAAGGATGCCCAGAAGAACCGGCCACCGATGTTGAACAGGCTCAGCAGACCGGTGAAACCGGCGGCGATCGCCGCGATCTGACCCAGTTGCGTAGCGTCCAACTGGCCGAACGGCAGGTCATTGCCGAGCAACTTGCCACCGAACACTTCCTGCAGCAGTGGCGAAGCCATGCCGAGGATGCCGATACCGGCGGAAACGTTCAGGCACAGCACCAGCCAGACCAGGCGGAATTGCGGGGTTTTCCAGGCCACGTTCACGTGAACATGGCGATGGGTAATCATCGCGTTCGCGGCTTTCTTCGGTGCCGGGGTCCAGCCTTCAGGCTTCCAGCCGGTCGGCGGAACGCGGTACGACAAGGCGCCACCGATCATGAACACAAAGTAGATCGCAGCCATGACCAGGAAGCTCTGCCATACGCCCACGCCAGTCGGCGAAGCGAAATGGCTCATCAGCGCTGCGGCCAGCGGCGCACCGACCATCGCGCCACCGCCGAAGCCCATGATCGCCATGCCGGTGGCCATGCCACGCTTGTCCGGGAACCACTTGATCAGGGTCGATACCGGGGAGATGTAGCCCAGGCCCAGGCCGATGCCGCCGATCACCCCGGAACCGATCCACATCAGCCAGATCTGGTGGGTATAGATACCCAGCGCGGAAATCAGCAGGCCACCGCACCAGCACAATGCCGAGACAACGCCGGCCTTGCGCGGCCCGGCGTGTTCCAGCCAGCCGCCCCAGATGGCTGCCGAGCAACCCAGGAAGATGAAGAACAGGGTGTAGATCCAGCCGAGCATCGAGATCGGCCAGTCACATTGGGACGAAAAGACTTGCGAGATGAAGCTCATATCCGGTGCGCAGGCCACAGGCTTGGAGATACCCAAGGCTTTGGACAGTGGCAACCAGAACACCGAAAAGCCGTAGGCCATGCCGATGCAAAGGTGAATGGCCAGTGCGGCCGGTGGAACCAGCCACCGGTTGAAACCGGGTTTGGCGATGATGCGTTCCTTGGAGAGGAACGCTGGCTGGTCGGCGATGCCGCCCGCCGTGATGCTCGTGCTCATTGTGTATCCCCCAGTTATTGGAATGGTTCGCCAGCCACGCATCACCCTCAGCCTTCATTGCACGCAGGCATGGCTGTATTTTCTGGTGAAGCTCCATAGCATGCGACATCAAGTCGCAGAAGGGCGGACGAACGGGCAAAGGTTACCATTTGCTCGTGGCAGAAAAACCAAAGTGATATCACCTTTTTCGTGCCATCTGTCTTATCGCACACTTGCTCGCTTTCTGTAGGGGGCTAACGATTTATTTTTTCAGGAGTTGAGCCCCTCTCTCTGTGGCGAGAGGATTTAGCGGAACGTCGCACCAGCCCGCCGGGGCACGAAGTGGCCTCGAAACCAAACGCTTCGATCCCTCAGGTTGTGATTGTCTTGGCTGATATCAGTGTCGCTTCGCAACCCTGCGGGGATAATTCCCCATGCCACAGGTCTATGTTCGGCAAGCCTGGCAGGAGAACGATCCTCCAACGCGCCAGCAACTCAGGGCGTTATACTCCCGGCTAAATTTTGAACTCAACCTACAAGGATTCGCCCATGAAAGCGTTCGGCAAAATCCTGGGTCTGGTACTTCTCGGGCTGTTGCTGATCATTGTGGCCCTGGGCTTTGCCCTGACCCACCTGTTCGATCCCAACGACTACAAAGAAGAGATCCGCCAGATAGCCCGCGACAAGGCCCACATCGAGCTGACCCTCAATGGCGACATCGGCTGGAGCCTGTTTCCGTGGCTGGGCCTTGAGCTGCACGACGCCAGCGTCGCTACCCTGGCCAATCCGACCCAACCCTTCGCCGACCTGCAGATGCTCGGTCTTTCGGTGCGGGTGATACCGCTGCTGCGCCGGGAAGTGCAGATGAGCGATGTGCGGGTCGAAGGCCTGAACCTGCGGCTCAACCGTGACAAGAACGGTCACGGCAACTGGGAAGACATCGGCAAGGTGCCAGCCTCCACGACGACGGCGAGCGCACCGGCACCGACCGAACAACCGACCTCGCCCGCCAGCGCCCCGGCAGAAAAACCTGCCCAGCCAACCCGCCTGGACATCGACAGCCTGACCGTGAACAACGCCCGCGTCGAATACACCGACGAGCGGACTGGCAAGCTGTTCACGGCCGAGAGCATCCAACTGAGCACCGGCCCGGTCCACGACTCCACCAATATCCCGGTCACCCTGACCGCCTTCCTGTCCAGCAATCAGCCAGCCGTACGTGTACGCACTGAAGTGACGGGTGAACTGCGCTTCGAACGTGCCCTGCAACGCTACAAGTTCGAGGATCTGAAACTGTCCGGCGAAGCCACGGGCGACCCCTTGCAGGGCAAGACCCTGAACTTCGCCGCCCAAGGCCAACTGTTCCTGGACAAGGCGGCCAATGTCGCCGAATGGACCGGCATCAAGCTGTCGCTCAATCAACTGCGCGCCTTGGGTGAATTGAAAGTCAACGACCTCGACAAGACCCCGCAATTGAGTGGCGGGGTGTCGATCGCCCAGTTCGATCTGGCGAACTTCGTCGACAGCGTCGGCCAGAAACTCCCGGACATGGCCGAAGGCAGCCTGAGCAAGGTCGAACTGGTCAGCCGCATTGCCGGCACGCCGACCAGCGTCGAATTCAACAACATCAACCTGAAGATCGATGACAGCAACTTCAGCGGGCGCATCGCCGTGGAAGACTTTGCCAAGCAGTCCCTGCGCGCTCAGCTCAAGGCCGACACGTTCAACGTCGACCGTTACCTGCCGCCAAAGTCCGCCGAAGCGGACAGCTCCAAGGCGGCCCGTGAGGCTGAAGTCAGCAACACCGAGGCCAGCGCCATGGCTGGAGCCGGCAGTACACCGCTGCCGAGCGCTCCGACCCAGGGGGCCTGGAGTAATGATCGGCTGTTTCCGGTGGAACGCCTGAGCAAGCTGGACCTCGATGCCGACCTGACCTTCGGACAACTGACCCTCGATAAACTGCCGATCCAGAACGCGGCACTCAAAGCCACCGGCCTGGGTGGCCTGCTGACCCTGGAAAACCTGCGAGGCGATCTGTACAGCGGCAACTTCGAAACCAAGGGCACCCTGGACGTGCGCCAGCCTACGCCACAGTTGAGCCTGCAAACGCGCATCAACCGGGTTCCCGCCGAGAAGATCATCGAAAGCCAAGGCAAGAATCCGCCGGTCAAAGGCCTGGTCACCATCAACAGTGCGATCACCGCCAGCGGTAATAGCCAGAAAGCCCTGATCGACAGTCTCAACGGCAACGCCGGGTTCGTCATCAACGATGGCGTACTGCTCAATGCCAATCTCGAACAGCAATTGTGCAAAGGCATCGCCACCCTCAATCGCAAGACTCTCAGCGGCGAACCGCGGGGCAAGGACACGCCGTTCCAGCAACTCAACGGCAATCTCACTTTCAACAATGGCGTTGCCAACAACCCGGACCTGAAAGTCCGCATCCCCGGCATGACCGTCAATGGCAACGGCGATATCGACCTGCGGGTGCTGGGCATGGATTACCGCGTCGGCGTCATTGTCGAAGGCGACAAGAGCGACATGCCCGACCCGGCCTGCCAGGTCAACGAACGTTACGTCGACGTCGAATGGCCATTGCGCTGCCGTGGCCCACTGGAGCTGGGTGCGAAGGCCTGCCGCCTGGACAACGACGGGCTGGGCAAGGTCGCGGCGAAACTGGCCGGTGACCGGCTCGGCGACAAGATCGAGGAGAAGCTGGGCGACAAGGTCAGCCCCGAACTCAAAGATGCGCTCAAGGGGCTGTTCAAGCGATGAGAGCCGAGCAATTTTCCGCCGCCGTACTGGACTGGTTCGACCGCCATGGGCGCCACGATTTGCCCTGGCAGCGGGACATCTCGCCCTATCGGGTGTGGGTCTCGGAAATCATGTTGCAGCAGACCCAGGTCAGTACCGTGCTCAACTACTTCGACCGCTTCATGGTCGCGCTGCCCACCGTCCAAGCCCTGGCCGCCGCGCCGGAGGACGAAGTACTGCACCTGTGGACCGGGCTGGGCTATTACACCCGCGCGCGCAACTTGCAGAAGACCGCAAAGGTCGTCGTCGACCAATACGGCGGGGAGTTTCCCCGGGACGTGGAAAAACTCACCGAATTGCCGGGCATCGGCCTGTCCACCGCCGGCGCCATCGCCAGCATCAGCATGGGCCTGCGGGCGCCGATCCTCGATGGCAATGTCAAACGGGTGCTGGCGCGTTTCACCGCCCAGGAAGGCTATCCGGGCGAGCCCAAGGTGGCGAAACAGCTGTGGGCCACCGCCGAGCGCTTCACGCCACAGGACCGCGTCAACGCCTACACCCAGGCGATGATGGACCTGGGTGCCACCCTTTGTACCCGCAGCAAGCCCAGTTGCCTGCTCTGCCCGCTGAAGCAAGGCTGCGAAGCCCACATGCTGGGCCTGGAAACCCGCTACCCGATTCCCAAGCCACGCAAGGAAGTACCCAAGAAGCGTACCTTGATGCCAATGCTGGCCAACCACGAGGGCGCGATCCTGCTTTACCGCCGCCCTTCCACGGGGTTGTGGGGCGGGCTGTGGAGCCTGCCGGAACTCGACGATCTCGACGACCTGCAACACCTGGCCCTGCAACACTCGCTGGAATTGGGTAGCCAACAGCAAATGCCAGGCCTGGTGCACACCTTCAGCCACTTCCAGTTGGCGATCGACCCCTGGTTGGTCCGGGTCCGGGAAACCGGCCATCACGTGGCCGAGGCCGACTGGCTCTGGTATAACCTCGCCACCCCGCCGCGCCTGGGCCTTGCCGCCCCGGTCAAAACCTTGCTCGAACGCGCGGCCGCCGTAATGAACGCAGGAGAGTTGCAATGACCCGCACCATCATGTGCCGCAAGTACAAAGAAGAACTGCCTGCCCTGGAGCGTCCGCCGTTCCCGGGCGCCAAGGGCCAGGACATCTACGACAATGTCTCGGCCAAGGCCTGGGCCGACTGGCAGAAACACCAGACCCTGCTGATCAATGAAAAACGCCTGAACATGATGAACGCCGAAGATCGCAAATACCTTCAGGGCGAGATGGACAAGTACTTTTCCGGCGAAGATTACGCCAAGGCCGAAGGCTACGTGCCGCCGTCCGAATAAGCTGTCTGGAACCAGGGCGGATCGTAAGCGACGGTAATAATTAAATATTTTTTGATAACGTGCTTGACGCCCCCCTGAAAAACCCGTTTAATGCGCCCCGTTGCCCAGATAGCTCAGTCGGTAGAGCAGGGGATTGAAAATCCCCGTGTCGGCGGTTCGATTCCGTCTCTGGGCACCAAATACCGAAAACCCCGATCAAGAAATTGATCGGGGTTTTTTATTGCGTGGGATTTTCTTCCTGCACATTGTCGACTCAGCTACATTCGTCCGCTCCCCTCCAGCAAGCGAGTCGACATGGACATCACCGGTATCCCCTTTGGCACCACCGACTGGTCAACCATCGAGCCCACCGAACACAAAGGCGTCACCGGAACCGCCTATTGGCGCACGCGGCAATTCGGGGATATTCGGGTACGGATGGTGGAATACACCGCCGGGTATCTGGCCGACCATTGGTGTACCAAGGGTCACATCCTGTTTTGCCTCAAGGGCGAGCTCCATACTGAGCTCGAAGACGGTCGGCAATTTTTGCTCAAGCCCGGCATGAGCTATCAAGTCGCCGACCAGGCCGAGCCTCATCGATCCTCCACTTCATCGGGGGCGACGCTCTTCATAGTGGATTGAGATTCGAAGCGTGCGCGTTGAAGCTGTAGGATAGATGGCCTTATCCATCAGGAATCCGACCATGTCATCGGCGAACAAACAGCACAAGCGCAGCCAGCGCGCCAAGGCGAAAGCCAAGCAGAACCGTACTCAGCGTGCTGCTGCGCCAAACGATTTCCTGGACCCGAACGACGAGCGCATCGATCTGGAAACCGTGGACCTGACGGAACTGTTCCAACTCATGAGTGCCGCCGAAAAGATCAGCCAGAAGGCGATGTGCGAAGCGTTCCTGGCCCATCCCCTGCTGGCGCTGGTGCTGGAACAGGAAGGTGAGGAAGAAGCGACCGACTTCATCTTTACCGCACTGATCGAATACCGCCGTCTGACCACGGGCGTGGATGAGCAGACCGCGCTGGATTGGGTGGAAAGCAAGCAATTCCAGGCCGATTATGTGGCTGCATCCCAGGCGCTGACGCAAGGCCAGGACTGACTGTCTGGCCGGGGCCGCGGTGGATGACGCCCTGCGGGGATAGTTCCTACAAACCGGGGTCAACCAAGATGGGGCGGCGTCATACCCGTCCTGCATCAATCCGCTATTTTTCCTCCCAAGCAATCAGCCCCGTCCGGCATCATCGAAACGCCACCCGGAGCATCCTTGCGGTCCGCCCCCTCTCAATGGCTGGACACTGCGATGACGCCACTGCTGCCCCAAGATGACCCACAGCTCGCCCCTTTGATCAATGAACTCGGCGAGCTGATTCGCCAGGCACGCCAGAAGGTCCTGCGTGCCGTCGATACGCTCCAGGTACAAACCTGCTGGCAGATCGGCCGGCACATCATCGAATTCGAACAGGGCGGCGCGGAACGGGCGGCCTACGGGGCACGGTTGTTGCCATCTCTGGCTAAAGTGCTGACGGCACGGTTCGGGAAGGGATTCGATGCCTCGAATCTGCGCTACATGCGACTTTTTTATCAAGCATTTCCAATGTGTGACGCACTGCGTCACGAATTGAGTTGGACCCACTATCGAGTATTGCTGCGTGTCGAAAATACTCCTGCACGCCATTGGTATATGAACGAAGCCGCAACGCAAAACTGGTCCACCCGCGCCCTGGAACGCCAGATCGGCAGTTTCTATTACGAACGCCTGCTGGCAAGCCGCGACAGGCCGGCGGTGGAGCAGGAAGCCACCACTCATATCAAGGAGATGAACCTCGGCCCCCGGGATATCGTCAGGGATCCGGTGGTCCTGGAATTCCTCGGCCTGCCCAATGCCGGCGCGCTACTGGAAACGGAACTCGAACAGGCCTTGATCGACCAGCTACAGGGTTTCCTGCTCGAATTGGGCAAGGGCTTCGCCTTCATCGCCCGTCAGCAACGCATCAGCACCGAAAGCAAAGACTTCTACCTCGACCTGGTCTTCTATAACTACCTGCTCAAGTGCTTCGTGATCGTCGACCTCAAGCGTGGCGAACTGAGCCATCAGGACATCGGGCAGATGGACATGTACGTGCGCCTCTACGACGAACTGAAACGCGGTCCTGATGACAAACCCACCGTCGGCATCATTCTCTGTTCCCGGAAAGACGAATCGGTGGTGCGTTACTCCGTATTGCAAGGCAATGAACAACTGTTCGCCAGCCAATACCAACTGGTGCTCCCCACGGAAGAAGAGCTGCGCAACGAGCTGGATCGCGAGCGAGCGCGACTCGAGGAAGGACAATCGGGCACAACGGCTTGAAGAAATGAGAGCCGATCTGAGGACGCACACTCAAAAAACCCATGTAAGATTGGTGCGCTTTTTTTCCAGCAACGCTTCAATCAACGAGCGTCATCCCGCATGTCATCGGCCCCGCCCCACCCTTCTCTGATTCAGGCATTGCGGACCGAAACCGCTGAACTGCACGTCGCCCTGGAAAAACGCCTGCCGTTTTTCTCGCAACAGCTGGACCTGGATCTGTACCGACGCCTGATGGCGGCTTACTACGGTTTTTATCAGCCGCTGGAGCAACAGCTTCATGTGCTGGCGCTGATTCCAACCGGGCTGGACCAATCCCTGCGCATCAAACTGCCGGTATTGCGAGCCGACCTCAAGGCACTGGGCCTGGATGAAGCCGCTATCGAGGCATTGCCCACCTGCCAGGCGCTGCCACGAATCGACTCCCGAGCCGCCGCCCTCGGCGTTTCCTACGTGCTGGAAGGTGCGACCCTTGGCGGGCAGATCCTGCGGCGCAGGGTTGCCGAGCAGCTCGCTCTTGACGCTTGCAGCGGTGCGGCTTTTCTCAATGTGTATGGTGAACTCACCGGTCGACGCTGGAAGGATTTCCTCCAATACCTGGACGACAGGAACCTTGGCGAGGCCCAGGTGCTCGAAGTCACACGCGCCGCCAAGGCGACGTTCACTCACTTTGAACACTGGCTGGACAGCCAAAAGGTACTGTTATGACCCCGGAAAACCAGGAAGCCTTCGAAGAACTGCTGGCCAATTGCGCAGATGAACCGATCCGCTTTCCTGGGGCCATCCAGCCTCATGGCGTGCTGCTGATGCTGTCCGAGCCCGACTTCGTGATCCGTCAGGTCAGCGCCAACGTATTGCAATTGATGGGGCAAGACCCGCACAGGTTGCTGGGCCAGACGCTGGATGCACTGTTGGGACTGGAACAGGCCGAAGCGATCCTCATCGCTTGTCGCGCCGCTTTGGAAAGCGACAACGTGCCCGTGGCCATTGTGGTGAATCAGCAGCGTTTTGATGCCCTCGTACATCGCCACCAGGGCGCCCTGATCGTCGAACTGGAACAGCACCTGAGCGACTATCGCCCGGAAGGCGCCAGCGGCGAGGCCAACATGGGACGCATGCTGCAACGCCTGCAAAGTGCGAAAACCCTTCAGGCCCTGTACGAAATCAGTGTGCGGGAAATCCAGGCCATGACCGGTTACGACCGGGTGCTGATCTACCGCTTCGAGGAAGAAGGCCACGGCCAGGTGATTGCCGAGGCCAGCGCGCCGTCGATGGAGCTCTACAAAGGCCTGTTTTTCCCGGCATCGGATATTCCCGAACAGGCCCGCGAGCTGTATCGCACCAACTGGCTGCGGATCATTCCCAATGCCGACTACGCGCCGGTACCGCTGGTCCCGGAACTGCGGCCCGACACCCAGGCGCCGCTGGACCTGAGTTTTGCCACGTTGCGCAGCGTCTCGCCGATCCACCGCCAGTACATGAAAAACATGGGCGTGCTGTCCTCCATGAGCATCTCGTTGATGGAAGGCGAGCGCTTGTGGGGGCTGATCAGTTGCGGCAATCGCCAGCCGCTGCTTGTTCCCCATGAAATGCGCATGGCCTGCCAGACCATCGGCCAGGTGCTATCGTTGCAGATCAGCGCCATGCAAGCCCTGGAACTGACCCGGCAACGGGACGCCAAGCTGGAAGACCTCAAGGTCCTCGCCGCGGTCATGGTCGAGTCCAGCGACAACGTCTTCGATGGCCTGTCCCACGAGCCGCAACGCCTCATGGACCTGACCGGCGCCAGTGGCGTTGCGATTTTCGAGGACAACAAGCTACACCGCCACGGCCAGTGCCCGGAACCGGAGCAGATCCGCGAGCTGCACAAATGGATCCTGGAAACCGACAAGCCGGTGTTCTCCCACCACAACCTGAGCAGCGTCTTCGCGCCTGCCCAGGCTTATCAGGACGTAGCGAGCGGCGTGCTGGCGATCCACCTGCCCAAACCGGTGGAAAACGGCGTGCTGTGGTTCCGTCCCGAGGTGAAGCAAACCCTGCAATGGAGCGGTGACCCGCAAAAGCCCCTGGACCTGGAAAACAGCGAGACCGGCCTGCGCCTGCGACCCCGGACGTCTTTCGAGATCTGGAAAGTCGAAATGGCCGGCATCAGCACCAAATGGACCCATGGCGAGCTGTTCGCCGCCAACGACCTGCGGCGCTCGGCCCTGGAAAACGACCTGGCCCGCCAGGTACGCAAGGAGCGCCAGGCCGTGCAGGCGCGCGACGAACTGGTGGCCGTGGTGTCCCATGACCTGCGCAGCCCGATGACCGTCATTTCCATGCTCTGCGGCATGATGCAAAAGGCCTTCAGCTCCGACGGCTCCCACAGTTCCAAGCGAATCTCTTCCGCCATCGACACCATGCAACAGGCCACCAGCCGCATGAACGCGCTGCTGGAGGATCTGCTCGACACCTCGCGCATCGACGCCGGGCGCTACACCATCAATCCTCAACCGATGGATGTCAGCCAGATCTTCGACGACGCCTGTTCGTTGCTGACGCCGCTGGCCACTGCCAAGGCCATCGACATGTCCTTCCATGCCGAACCCAACCTGAGGATCAACGCCGATCCCGAGCGGCTCTTCCAGGTGCTGTCCAACCTGATTGGCAATGCCATCAAGTTCACGCCGCAACAAGGCTCCGTGGGCATCAGCGCGATGTCAGTTGGCAACGAGATTGTATTCAGCGTGCGCGACACCGGTGAAGGTATTGCGCCAGAACAGCTGCCTCATGTTTTCGAGCGCTACTGGACGACCAAGGAAGGCAACCCCAACGGCACTGGGCTGGGGTTGTACATTTCCAAGGGGATTGTCCAGGCCCATGGCGGTAAACTGCACGCCGAAAGCCAGCCAGGCCAGGGCAGCGAATTCCGCTTTACCGTGCCGAAAATCGACTGAACCGGGCGCCGCCCCCTAACGAATTGGAAACCGAAGCCCAATGGCCTCATTGAACAAACAGCAAAAACGCGCCAAGCGCGCCAAAGACAAAGCCAAGCAGATCCGCATGACCGGGCGTAAATCGATCCCGATGTATGGCGACCCGGCCAACGCCACCGCCCAGCCACCGGTCTACGTGCTGGAACTGTTCGCCAAGCTGCGCGAAGCCGAGGCCATCAGCCGCAGTGAAATGCTCGATACGCTGCTCACGTCCCTGAGCGTAATGATCATCGAACGCCCAGGCCTGCTCGACCTGAAAAACGCTGAAAACGAAAGCATGGCAGCCACCAACCTGGCCGCCGACATGCTGGTGGACTACCGCATGTGGGTCGATGACATGGATCGCGAGACGGCCCAGCGCTGGCTCAGCACCCCGGAGTTCATCGAGGATTTCAGCCAAGCGCTGGACCGTTATCGCCAGTCCATGGAAGAGCCCGCCAGCGAGTAAGCCGGCTGGCTATTCGTCACCGTTCCAATGGAACACCAGGTTGCGTGGGGCGCCACTGCCTACCTGGGCGGTGTCGTGCCGCGCCTCGCCGTTGCGCGTCGCCACCACCGTGTACTTGCCCGGCGGCAACTGCACGTAAACCAGCGGTCCCGCGTCATCCAGCGTCAGCAGCGTTTGCCCCGACGCGTTCTGGACGGTGACATCCACATCCGGGATGTATTTGTTTTCCACGCCAATCGCGAATGTCATGTGCAGGTTATAGCCCTGGGCCTGGCCGATGGCGTGGGCTTCATCCTCGCCGATACCGCCGGATAGATAGGTGATGCCGTTCTGCTGTAACGGTTGGACTTGCACGCCTGCGCTGTCTATTGGAGCCAGGTTGGTGGCGTTGGGCGTGATGGGAAATAGCAGTGCACCGATGGCGATAAGACAGTAAAGGAACTTCATGGCGGCAACTCCTGGTTCTGGGAAAGCCATCTCATTTGATGGATTCAGGACCGTTCCGGTTTAGATCGATTGGAAGTTGGGCCGACTGCGGATTGGAATAGCACGCTCATCCGGTTAACCCTTCCAACCCCCGCCCAAAGCTGGCACCATCGCGCCTTTTTTTACGCGACTCCCCGGACTTTTCACCGGTAAACAAGGTTCAAACGGCCGTTCGGTTGTTGATGGCGCGACAGACTGCTGTGCCGATGCGACAACCTGCCGCACATCACCGGTTTACCGCCCGTAGCGCTGTTGGCTGCCATTCGGACGCATGCTAGCTTGGCCGACTCGCCAAGGAAGGCCGCCAACAGCAAGGGAGTACACATCATGAGGACCGCACATGGCCCAGGCCACGCCCGCGCTTGAAATCCGCAACCTGCACAAACGCTACGGACAGCTGGAGGTGCTCAAGGGCGTCTCGCTGACCGCCCGTGACGGCGATGTGATCTCGATCCTGGGTTCCTCCGGGTCCGGCAAGTCCACGTTCCTGCGCTGCATCAACCTGCTGGAAAACCCCAACCAGGGCCAGATTCTGGTGTCCGGTGAAGAACTCAAGCTCAAGGCAGCGAAAAACGGTGAACTGGTGGCCGCCGACGGCAAGCAGATCAACCGCATGCGCAGCGAGATCGGGTTTGTGTTTCAAAACTTTAACCTTTGGCCGCACATGAGCGTGCTCGATAACATCATCGAAGCCCCGCGCCGAGTGCTTGGCCAAAGCAAGGCCGAAGCCGTCGAAGTCGCCGAAGCCCTGCTGGCCAAGGTCGGCATCGGCGACAAGCGCCATGCCTACCCGGCCGAACTGTCCGGCGGCCAGCAGCAACGCGCCGCCATCGCCCGCACCTTGGCCATGCAGCCCAAGGTGATCCTGTTCGACGAACCCACTTCCGCCCTTGACCCGGAAATGGTCCAGGAAGTACTTAGTGTGATCCGCGCCTTGGCCGAAGAGGGCCGCACCATGCTGTTGGTGACCCACGAAATGGGCTTCGCCCGTCAGGTTTCCAGCGAAGTCGTGTTCCTCCATCAAGGCCTGGTCGAAGAGCAAGGATCGCCACAGCAGGTCTTCGAGAACCCGCTTTCGGCGCGCTGCAAACAATTCATGTCCAGCAACCGCTAACGGAGCAGTACACATGCAGACCTACAAGAAATTCCTCCTGGCCGCAGCGGCCAGCCTGGTTTTCTCGGCCAGCGCCATGGCGGCCGAAAAACTGAAGATGGGCATCGAGGCGGCCTATCCGCCGTTCAACAACAAGGACGCCAGCGGCCAGGTCGTGGGATTCGATAAAGACATCGGCGACGCCCTGTGCGCCAAGATGAAAGTTGAGTGCGAAGTAGTCACT
Organism: Pseudomonas sp. DF11; assembly: GCF_058148565.1. Taxonomy (NCBI): domain Bacteria; kingdom Pseudomonadati; phylum Pseudomonadota; class Gammaproteobacteria; order Pseudomonadales; family Pseudomonadaceae; genus Pseudomonas; species Pseudomonas sp. DF11. The sequence continues at coordinate 146,335 of NZ_JBYVYN010000004.1, read as the reverse complement.
TCCGACTGGGACGGCATCATCCCGGCCCTGAACGCCAAGAAGTTCGACTTCCTGATTTCTTCGCTGTCGGTCAACGACGAACGCAAGCAGGCCGTGGATTTCACCGACCCGTACTACTCCAACAAACTGCAATTCATTGCACCGAAAAACGTCGATTTCAAAATCGATAAAGCGTCTCTCCAAGGTAAGGTCATCGGGGTACAGCGCTCCACGCTCGCCGGCACCTGGATGGAAGACAATATGGAAGGCGTCGTGCTGAAACTCTACGACACCCAGGAAAACGCCTACCTGGACCTGACCTCCGGCCGTCTCGACGGGATCCTGGCAGACAAATACGTGAACTACGACTGGCTGAAAACCGACGCTGGCCGTGCCTACGAATTCAAAGGTGACCCGGTGGTAGAGGGCGACAAGATCGCCATCGCCGTGAGCAAGGGCAATCCACTGCGTGAAAGACTGAACGCAGCGCTGAAAGAAATTGTTGCCGACGGCACTTATAAAAAGATCAACGACAAGTACTTCCCGTTCAGCATCTATTGATGCTGACGTGCCTGGCCGACGCTGCTCCTGGCAGCGCCGGCCTTTAGCAAAGCCTGCCGCGATATGAATTCTTACCCATGATGATCGATCTCTACGGATTCGGCCCGGCGCTCGCCGCCGGCGCGCTGATGACCGTCAAGTTGGCGCTCACGGCCCTCTGCCTGGGGCTGGTGCTCGGCCTGCTCGGTGCCCTGGCCAAGACCTCGCCATACAAGCCGCTGCGATGGCTTGGTGGCACTTATTCAACACTGGTTCGCGGCATCCCGGAATTGCTATGGGTGCTATTGATCTATTTCGGCACCGTTAACCTGATGCGTGCCTTGGGTGAGTACTTCGGCAATCCCGACCTTGCCCTCAACGCCTTCGCCGCCGGGGTCATTGCCCTGGGCCTGTGCTTTGGCGCCTACGCCACGGAAGTGTTTCGCGGCGCGATCCTGGCGATTCCCAAGGGCCACCGCGAGGCCGGCGTCGCCCTGGGCCTGTCGAAGTGGCGGATCTTTACCCGGTTGATCATGCCGCAGATGTGGCGCATCGCCCTGCCCGGCCTGGGCAACCTGTTCATGATCCTGATGAAGGACACCGCGCTGGTCTCGGTGATCGGCCTGGAAGAAATCATGCGTCATGCGCAAATCGGCGTGACCGTGTCCAAGCAACCGTTCACCTTCTATATGGTCGCAGCCTTCATGTACCTGGGCCTGACGGTGTTCGCCATGATCGGCATGCACTTGCTGGAGCGACGCGCCGCCCGCGGATTTACCAGGAGCACTCAATGAACTGGGACGTCATCATCAAGTGGCTGCCGAAGCTGGCCCAGGGCGCGACACTGACCCTGGAGCTGGTAGCCATCGCCGTGATCGCCGGGCTGCTGCTAGCGATTCCACTGGGCATCGCCCGCTCTTCGCGCCTGTGGTACGTGCGGGCGTTGCCCTACGCCTACATCTTCTTTTTCCGGGGCACGCCGCTGTTGGTCCAGCTGTTTTTGGTCTATTACGGCCTGGCGCAGTTCGATGCCGTACGCAGCAGCGCGCTGTGGCCGTACCTGCGGGATCCGTTCTGGTGCGCCACGGCCACCATGACCCTGCACACCGCCGCCTATATCGCCGAGATTCTGCGCGGCGCCATCCAGGCTATCCCAAAGGGCGAGATCGAAGCCGCGCGGGCCCTGGGCATGTCCCGACCCAAGGCGTTGTTCTACATCATGCTGCCCCGCGCCGCGCGCATCGGCCTGCCGGCCTACAGCAACGAAGTGATCCTGATGCTCAAGGCCAGCGCCCTGGCGAGTACCGTGACCCTGCTGGAACTCACCGGCATGGCCCGCACCATCATTGCCCGGACATACCTGCCGGTGGAGATCTTCTTCGCCGCCGGCATGTTCTATCTGCTGATGTCCTTTTTCCTGGTGCAAGGCTTCAAGCAGCTGGAGCGCTGGTTGCGCGTCGATGCCTGCCAGGGGCGCTGACAGCGGCGTGCTGACGGGCGAAGCACTGCTCGCCCGCTTCACGGCGCTGGACGTTTTTCTCACAACGCACCAGGCCCTGTGGAAACCGCGTCCGTTCACCCATCTGCAGTTGCCCTGGGAAACCACCTACCCGGAGCTGGCGCAATGGCTACGCCAACGTTCACTGGAAGCGGCGGAACACGACCATCACCAACCTTGGTTGATTGACGATGCGCCGGCGCCCTTCCCCGAACTGGCGGCCGTCTCCCGCGCATTGAGTGCGGTCTCGGCCTTGCCCGCCTGCGCGCTGGCAGCACCTGCACATCGCCTCAACGTCGATGTGCCCGGACGAAAATGGCAACAGATCGAAGCCTTCGCCAGTTGCCTGCACTTCACCAATGAACCGACCCACTGGCTCGACTGGTGCTCCGGCAAAGGTCACCTTGGTCGACGTTTGCTGCAGGGCGAACAACAACTGACTTGCCTCGAGTACGACCCCGCACTGGTCGTCAGCGGCCAACAACTGAGCCAGCACCACCACCTGCCCGCCACGCACCAGCAGCAAGACGTACTGGCAGCGGACACAGCCCAGGCGATCCACTCAAGCCACACACCCGTGGCCCTGCACGCATGCGGCGACCTGCATGTGCGTCTGATGCACCTGGCAAGCGCCGCCGGCTGTGCACAACTGGCTATCGCGCCGTGCTGCTACAACCGCATCAACGCCAAGCATTACCAGGCCCTGTCCGCCCCCGCCAAAGGCTCTACCCTGCAGCTTTGCATCGACGACCTGAGCCTGCCACTGACGGAAACCGTCACCGCCGGCGCCCGCGTTCGTCGGCAACGGGACCAGTCCATGGCCTGGCGCCTGGGCTTTGACCTGCTGCAACGGCAAGTCCGTGGCTGCGACGACTACCTGCCCACGCCCTCATTACCCAGCGCCTGGCTGGAAAAATCCTTCGCCCAATACTGCATCGATCTGGCGTCCTTGAAAGACTTATCCACAGTCGGCGCGCCTGATTGGGCCGCCTTGGAAGTAGCAGGCCATCAACGCCTGGCCGAAGTCCGCAACCTGGAACTGGTGCGAGGCCTGTTCCGACGGCCACTGGAGCTTTGGCTGGTGCTGGACCGGGCGCTTTTCCTCTCTCAAGAAGGCTACGACGTGCGCCTTGGCACCTTCTGCGAAACGCCGCTGACGCCACGTAATCTGCTGTTGTTGGCAGAACGTCACGAAGCCGAAACAGCCTGTGGATAACTCTGTTGATGAAATAAACCTGGATCCAAGAAATCCGCGATTTCCTGACCGAATCAAGACTGGTCATTTTTTGTTCATATGGATAAAAAACCATGAAAACAGGCATTTGCGATGAAACGCGAAAGCGGTCACAAAATCGCAAGATGCCCTTCGCCTCCTCCTGCCCGTTGTGCATAAGCGCCCAAGCAAAACGACATAACCGCCGAATTCAGTGCTGCCCCGAGCCAGTAATTGCGTCCACCGCGCCCGTGCTATACAACAGCCCAACGTATCGTGATTGACACAATGCCGACACACTCAAGGACTGGCCGTGACGTTCATTTCCTACGCACAAAACTTCGAAGACATACGCCTGTGGCGCGCCCTTCAATCAGTGGAAAACGGCTTTTACCTCGACGTCGGCGCCAACCACCCGACAGATGACTCGGTCACCCGAGCGTTCTACGACCGCGGCTGGCGCGGCATCAACATCGAACCGGTGCCGGCCTACTACGACGCCCTCTGCCAACAACGCCCCCACGACATCAACCTGCAATGCGTGGCCGGCGAAAACGCCGAAACCCTGACCTTCTACACCATCGCCGACACCGGCTTATCCACAGTGGAAGCCAGCGTCGCCCAACAACACCGCGACGCCGGCATGGACGTGCGTAACCAGACCGTCCAGTCCCGCAGCCTGGCCTCCATCTGCGAGCAATACGCTCAGGACCGCCCCATCCACTTCCTGAAAATCGACGTCGAAGGTCACGAAGAAACCGTGCTACGCGGCATGGACTTCAGCCGCTGGCGCCCCTGGATCATACTCATCGAAACCCCATGGGCCCGCGACCAGACCTGGGAAACCCTGGTGACCGACGCCGGCTACCAATCGATCCTGTTCGACGGCATCAACACCTACTACCTCGCCGAAGAACACCTGGCCCTCAAACCTGCCTTCGAAATCCCCCCGTGCAACCTCGACGGCTTCCAGCTCTGCAAAGGCCACAAATTCAGCCACCCCATCGACGACACGGACCAACAGCTCAACGCCGCCCTGCAACGCGCCGAACAGGCCGAAGCCCAACTCCACGCCATCCAAAACAGCCGCACCTGGCGAGCCCTGAACAAACTGCGCACGCTGCTGCACCGCGCCTGAGCCGGACCTGCGCAAAAATAGTCAGAATTCAGGGGTTTACAGAACGCACCCAATCGCTATAATCGTCGCCCACACGCCGGTATAGCTCAGTTGGTAGAGCAACTGACTTGTAATCAGTAGGTCCCGGGTTCGACTCCTGGTGCCGGCACCATACAAGGTTCCAGAGAAGGATTTCAAAATCTCTGGAACCCCCGAAAAACCCGCCTTCTGGCGGGTTTTTTCGTTTTAGAGGCTCTTACGCCTCTCACATGGCACTTGCGATTTCTTGAAACGAATCCACGCTTCAGGCTGCCGCCCACCCCAATCCAGCTGCGGTATAGTCCGCCCCCTCCTTGGCGACGATGCCAAAACCAGTTTTCGGGATTAAGGGAACGTTGGATGGGTGGCAAACCAAGACCTGACCCTTCTATTGTCAGCGGTTTCAGAGTCGCGTATGTAGAAGGTGGCCGTAAGTACTACTTTGATGCCGCAGAGCAACGATACTACTCATGGGATTCGCTTCATGGCGAGTTTGAAGTCTTCGACCGACGTGGCTTTCACCTGGGTTCGGTCTGCCCTGAAACCGGGCTTGCTTTGAAACCTGCCGTCCGTGGACGAAGGATCAAACCGAACTGAGAGGTTCATATGAATTTTGTAGAGCTTTGCCTTAAAGGCGATGTGCTGGAAGAAGAGATCGACCGATTCGTCGAGGACTGGCACGAAGGCCGTCAAGGTGCCGACATGCAGCTGCATGAGTACCTGGGCATGAAGTGGGAAGAGTACCAGCTGTGGTCAACAACCCCTTCTGTCTTACCTTTTGTATTGACTGCCCACAAATACGGCACCTCTCTTAAGGACCAACTCGATCAGGATAAATTTGCGATTGCTGCGCGAGCACGATCGGTCGCTGAAGCGACCAAAGTCGAAGCGTGGCTACGCAGCGTGGGCAAGATCTAGTGACCCCAGAAGAAAAAATGGCCAGTCGCGTCCTGGCCATCCGCAAACTGACACCGCCTTACGATCTAGAACAGCTCGCCTCTGCCTATGGGGAGCTTGAATACCTTGAACTGCCGTTCGGCGTGGACGGAATCACAATTGGTATCGGCGCTGCCACCAAGCCTCGTATCCTGATCAACTCAAGCGCTCCCGGTACCCGTCGAAAATTCACGTTAGCCCACGAGATTGGGCATGTTGTTATCCCATGGCATACCGGCACAATCGTCTCCCACTTGGAAAACGGGGAAGTTGATGCCGCCTACAGCCAGATGGAAACCGAAGCCAATCGATTTGCCGCAGAGCTGTTGATGCCGTCCGATTGGTTGCGTGAAGCGTTCAAAGCCTCATCCTGTGTGGAGCAATATTTCCGCTTGGTCCTTACCTTGGCAGGGGCATCCAAAGAAGCAACATTCAATAAAATATTACGCCCGCTCCCTCAACCAGTGATTTGCGTACAGGTAGACGGAGCATCCAGAGTCCTTAGCAGACGAAAATCCCAAACCGCACCCTACCCACCAGAACGAAACACCTTAGTCAGCAGCGATACCTTCCAGACAGACTGTCGTTTTGAAAGCTTCGAAATAGACGGCCAGCTTTACATGAGCTGGACATTTGTCGGACGCGACATACAGGAGTAGACAAAAGACCGTGGCGGGAAGTCTATGCCCAAATCCTGGGTGACACCGGCATGCAGGAATACTTGCAGAACATGAATGGGATCCTGGCTGCTGCTTACGGCAAAAACAAGGCGCTCGACGAAGCAGAAATCTGCGGTGCCATCATCCGCGCATTTACACGATATGAAATGTTCGATGTGGTGATCAAACATGAGCTATTTGAACAGTTTGTGATCAAGCGGGTGAGGGAGTTGAAACTGCGGGGTTGACTGATCAAACAGGCGTAGAAAAGATCCGTCGTTGGCGCCATGCTGCTCACGGAGCTGGGCAGCATTGGGTTTTGATCTGTCGCAGCGCCGCGAGAACGTGGCGCAGGTTACAAGGAGGGCGGCTTCGCAGCCATCGGGGATAATTCTCTCGTCACAGGTTCACTGTCCCTGGCCCAAACAATTTGAAGCATATTCATCAAATCATTCCCCCCGCCGATAGCCTCAGATAAGAGCATCGCCTGACCCAAGGCTCGGCCGGCACTCGACTACACTATCCCAGAATTCCTCCGCTCCAGGAGCAGTAAGCGATGAAGATCCGCACCAAGGTCATAGGCTCGGGATTGGTCAGTCTTTCTTTTGCGCTGTTGCTTGGCGGTATCGGGCTGTGGGGTTATCACTCCATGACCGAGGCCCTGGTGCAGAACGAGACCAGTATTTCGGCCATGCGCAAGCACATGGAGGCGGACATGATGCATGACGCCATTCGGGCCGATGTGCTGGCCGCTTTGCTGGTGACACCGGGGGATGCCCAGGCGGCCAAGGAGGTGACGGAGGCGTTCGATGAGCATACGCAGCGCATGCGCAAGGTCATCGCCGAAAACGCCGAGGCCAAGTTGCCGGCGGATGTCGCCAAGGCGATTGCCGAGCTCAAGCCACAAGTTGAAACCTACATCGACAAAGCCAAGCAAATCATTGGCAAGGCACTCAGTGGTGCCCAGGACGGCCATGCGCTGCGGGCGGAGTTCGACTTGGCGTTTTCGGCTCTGGAAGAGCGCAACGAGGCGGTGAGCGAGCTGATCGAGAACCAGGCGCAGACGTCCCGCGAGCATCAGGACGGCAGCATTCAAAGCTCGGAGCGCTGGCTGATCGCGACCTTGCTGGCCACTTGCGTGGCGCTGGCGCTGTTGTCGTGGAGCTTGCTCAAGGCCGTGCTTACGCCGCTGAACAAGATCATCCTCAACACCCAGGCGATTTCCCAGGGGGATTTGCAACGCTCCATGGGCGCGCAAAGCAAGGATGAGCTGGGCCAACTGCAAGGTGTGATCGAGCAGATGCAGACCAATCTGCGACAAATGATCGCCACGATTCGCGGCCAGAGCGATGAGTTACACGGCACGTCTCGCAACCTGGGCGATACGGCGCGGCAGATCGTGTCCAGTGCCGACCAGCAGGCCCAGAGCGCGACCAGCATGGCGGCCAGCATGGAGCAGATGATGGCGAACATCAGCCAGATCCATCAGCACGCCGACAGCGCCCGGACGATCTCGGCGCAGTCAGAACAACTGGCGAGCAGCGGTGGCCAGGTGATTCTCGGGGTAGTGGAAGGCATGAACCGCATCGCCGAGGTGGTCAACCAATCGTCCAGCAAGATCACGGCGCTGGATGCATCGTCCGAGGACATTCACTCCATCATCCAGGTGATCAAGAGCATTGCCGAGCAGACCAACTTGCTGGCCCTCAACGCCGCCATCGAGGCCGCCCGCGCCGGCGAGGCGGGCCGTGGTTTCGCCGTGGTGGCCGATGAGGTACGCAACCTGGCGGCGCGCACGACCCAGTCGACCCAGGAAATTACCGCGATGATCGAGCGCATCCAGTCCAGCGCACGGGATGCAGTGGCGAACATGCAGGCTTGCGTCAGCCGAGTGGACGAAGGCGTCAACCTGGCCCAGCAGGCCGGGGTGTCCATCAGCGAAATCCGCACCGGCGCCCGGCATGCCGCCGAAGTGGTGGAGGAAATTTCCCAGACCATTGCCGAGCAATCCAAAGCCAGTGATGAGATGGCCCAGCGGGTAGAGTCGATTGCCGAGCAGTCCCGCGAGAACACCCGCTCGATTCACACCCTGACGCAAACGGCGGATCAATTGAACCATGCGGCGGGATCGATGCAGGCTTCGGTGCAGCAGTTCAAGATCTGATCAATCGACACCGTTGTGGCGAGAGAGCTTGCTCCTGTCGAGCTGCACAGCAGCCTCTGGTTTCAATAGCCGCGAATTATTGAAAATTATGGCTGGGCAATAATGATTGCCCAGCCATAAACAGCGCAAAAGCCCTGGCTCACACCTGACTCACCTCAAACACAAACGAAATCTCCCGCTTCTGGGCACTCCAGACGTACCGAATATGCTTGCCTTGCACCGGAATCGACACCGCCGGCGGGCGAAACGCGGCTACGCATTCGTGGCCGGGCAGGCGGACGCTGTTGTACAGCAATCCCCAGGACAAGGTTTCCCGCAGTTGCCGGGCGAATACTTGGGACGGGCCGTAGGCTGTAGGGTCCGGGTTGTGAAGGTGGGGGTAGTCGTAGCGGATGTCGTGCAAGGGTTTGATGACCTTGTTGACGTAGGTGCGCATGGTCAACTCCAGGTCTGGCTCATTGGTCGCACCAAGGAATCGCGCCTGGTGATAGCAGGTTTCGGCGATGGCCGCTTCCTGGCTGCTGGCGGCGTAGTAGACGCCGAAGGTGCCGTCGCTGAAACGGCTGCTTTTGCCGATGTGGGTAAAAGCCGCCATCACGGGCGAAGAACCCGGCCCGGAAATGCGGTCCTCGGGGCGTACCCGGGACAGCACGCCGGCTTGCTCCATCAATCGGTCATTGGTCAGTGCTTCCAGGGCATAGGCCGTGGGCAGGTCTTCAGGGTCGAGTACGTCTTCAAACAGCGAAATCGGTGGGAAGCTGCTGTTGACGATCCGATAGGCCCGTTTCCATTGCGGGTCCGCCAAGGGTGGCATCATCAACCGCGCACTCCGTCGAGGTAGCGCCGCACATCGGCGATGTCCACCACCCGCCCGGTCAGCATGTAGGACAGCGCCGACTGGCCGTTGAACGGTGCCGCGGTATTCGGACTGCTGACCCACTGATAGGCACGGTCCCGGCTATTGCTGAAGATGATGCTCAGCGCCTTGTGAATACCCATGAGGTAGGAAATACGCTCCAGCGTATCGCGAGGCAGCCTCACGTTTTCCGGTAATTGTTTGTATTTGTAGAAGGTCGTGTTTCCTACCTTGCCCAGCAATGTGCGCTGCTGCTCGACACTACAGCCCCAGAGCTCCATGAGGTTGAAGAAAAACTTCAATGCGACTCGACCCGCGCCCGGGGAATCCAATTGTTGCTGCGCATTGAGGTTGATGGAGGAAGTCGCCATGGGTTTGGGCTCCTTTGTCGCGGGATGGTGCTTAGAGGATAGTACAGATATGGATTATTTTTAAATTTTTATTCGCAAGTGGATTAAAGCATTCCCCTTCGACCGCTCCTTGCCAGCATCGACTGGGCAAAATCCCCAAATCCCGCATAAGCTCCAACCATCGCCTGCCGGCGCTTTTCGGCACAAAATCGCGACAAGCGTGGCAAGGTGCATGATGATAGCCAGCATGCACTGCCTGGCCCGGACCAGGTGCACAACAATAGCGAGCCCACTTAAGCAGAGGGCATTACCTCATGGATAGCAGAACCCTACGCAACCTCATGCGTATCGTGCAGACCGGCTCCTTGTCGGCAGCGGCCGAACATTCGTGCCTCACGGTGCAGGCGTTGGCGGCGCAGTTGAACAAGGTCGAGGAACAGTTCGGTTTCCGGTTGTTCCGGCGCTCGAACAAGGGCCTGACCTTGACGAGCCAGGGCTCGGAACTGACCCCCTTCATGGATCAGGTGCTGGTTGCCACCCGACAGTTGGAGGAGAAAGTCGCGGCGCTCAAGACACCGCGACAGCGCACGCTCAGAGTGGCGCTCAATACCACCCTGCCAGCTGAATTCAACCGGCGGATGATCGACCGGTTGATCGCTGTGTTTCCCCAGTACCAGCTGGAATTCAGCTACGCCGAGTCGATGGAGAACCTGAGCAAGCTCAGGAATGAAGATTTTGACCTGGCGATCCTGATCGGGCAGCAACAGGGCGGTTTTTCCAGCATCACCATGCCGGATGTGCAGGTGCAGGTGGTCGGCGCCCATTGCGGCGATGAAGACGACTCCCTTGGCTTGCTCGGTGACAAGTTTCAGGTGCGTCCGGCAGAAGAATGTCCGTATTCCCACAGTTTCCTGCGTTTTCTCGACGCCGGCCTGGGCGAGTACGGGTCGAGCCAGCGAATGGTGTATTCCTGCAGTGAAACGCTGACGTTGTCGTTGATCACCCAACTCGACGGCCTGGGGCTGGTGTCCCGGGAAGCGGCGCTGCGCAATGGCCTGGCGATTTTCCCGGACTTCGAGGATTTCCTTGAAGTCCGCCTGGCGGTAAACAATCCGGAGTTGTCGGGCCAGGCGCTGCATGATGTGGTGGACCTGACGCTACAGGAACGAACCGAGCGCGATGTACGCCGCCGTACCCACCGCCACGCTGAGAAACAGGTTGCGGCTGAAATACGCACATAACAACGTCGGAATCGCGGCATAAAACTCAGGGCGGTCGAGTTGTATCTGCTGATCCTTGATCAACAAGGGGGTCAGGCTGATGGCAGCGACGATCGCCACTGGCAGGTATTCCAGAGCGCGGGCGACCAATGGCGGCCAGTGCTCGGTATTGACCTGCAATGGCAAGGCGCGTGGCAGGAAGGTCACTGCCATCATCAGCGCCACGACCAGGATCAGGAACGTTTGGTCAGGCATACGCCCACCCCGCAGCCAACGAACGTGGCGATGAAGACGTTGAACGGCGAGCTGCCCAGCAGGCTCAGCCCCCCCATGCAGACGACAGCCGCCAGGGCCGCGATCAGTTTATTGCGGGTGTTGCACAACGAAACCAGCACGTAGAGCATCATCGCGGTCAGGGCATAGTCGAGCTTGTACTTGATGAGGTGCGCCGCGTACTGCGCGCATACGGCGCCCAGCAAGCCGCCGAGCACCCAGGAGGTGTGGCAGAACAGGTTGAAGCCGACCAGGTAGCGCACGCTGACCGGTGCCCCACTGCCAAGCTTGACGCTATGGAACGCGAACGACTCGTCCGTCAGCCCCGCCGCGTAGCACCAGCGCTCGAAACGGCTGAGCCCCAGTGCGCGCAGGGCCTTGGCCATGTAGACCGACATCAGCATGTGCCGGGCATTGATCAGGAACGTGGTGAGCACGATGGTGGTCAGCGAGGCACCGCTGGAAATCAACGCCAACGCGGCGAATTGCGAAGCGCCCGCGTAAACGAACAGGCACATCGCCACCGGCAACCACAGGGGCAGCCCGGCGTTGACCGCCATCAGACCGAACACAAACGAGACCGTGAAATAACCCGCTACCACCGGACTGGCTTCAGCGAAGGTACGCGAGGCTTGTGGTTCGACCGCCAGCGGCTGGCTGGAAGTCTTGTTCATAAATCCCTCTCGAAGGTGATTTCACCCCGGGGCTCACAGAAACCCTGGGCAGCCCAGAAGCGCTTGCCGGCCAGATTAGCATCGTCGACGAAAAGGAACATGCGCAGCACGCCGACCCGTTTCATGTCGGCCGAGGCCGCTTCCACCAGGCGCTGGCCCAGGCCTCGGGTACGATGTGCCGGACTGACGGCCAAGTGATTGATCGTACCGCGGGTGCCGAGCATGCCCCCAATCACAGCACCGACCACTTCACCACTGGCATCGACCGCCAGGTAGGCGGTGGTGGTGTCCTGCAACAGCACACCCCGCAAAAATCGAGCATCCTGCCATTCGCAGAACGACACTTCGTTGAATCCGCGAAAAAACTGCTCCAGTCGTTCGGCGTCCCTGACCTGGGCCCGGCGCAACAGGACCTGCAGCACCGAGTCGTCCATGGGTTCGAGCCGTTCAGCGAACAATGTCGAAAGCGGTCCCGGGCCGCGAGAAGGAAATGGCCAGGATTTGCCGGAACGCCATTTCATGGGCGTGAACATTGCGGGCCGGTGTCACGTAATGGCGCATGTCGCGGTCGAGGAAGAACGTGGTGTCGAGAATGTCCTCGTAGGTAATCGCCGCCAGTTGTTCCTCCTGGGCGGTGTACAAACGGCTTTCGGCGCCCGCCACATTATGGCGACCCCAGAAATGCACACCGCTGAACGGATACCCGTCGCAGTGGATCCCCTCGGGGGTGATTTCCAGCTGCTTGCCTGGCTTGATCTCGATGCGGATCTGGTGGATCTGGCACTGCCAGATTTCATCGTGCAGTTCCTGCGGCAGGACGTTCTTGTAGACCTCGAAGTCCGTGTCGATCAGGCTGCGCATCACCGGCGAGTTGATCACTTCGTTGGAGAAGTCCTGGAAGTGCCGCTCCAGACCGCCGACATAGCTATTGTTGGCCTTGGACTGAATGTAGGCGCGGTGTTCGAGCTGCGTGAGCTCACGAGTCGTCGGGTTGTATTCGAAGTCGCTGTAGCGGCGAAAACGCATGCCTGACTCGGCCTGGCCGTAGTAGCTGTCGGGTTCCATGTTTTCCCAGCTTTTGGTCAGCCGGACAAAATCGCCGAAATGACCGTAGAGGTTGAAGTCCCCACCGCGAACGTTGACGTATTTGTCACGTCTTAGCGCTTCGCCCACTTCCCTGTTCAGAACGATCATTTTTCATAGGTCTCCACTGCATTGAGCGGCCTAATCTAGTAGGTGCAGGATTTACGTCCATGAGAAAGTATTTGAGGCACTTCAAGTCTTGTTTGAAACGGCGGTTGAAGTTTCACTAGTACGACTTTTCCTCGGGGAAACGGGCGCTTTTTGCGACTTTTCTGGCGTCAAAAGGTAAAAAAAAACCCCCGAATTGATGTCGGGGGTTTTTATCAGGCGCTTGTCACGCAATCACGCATCAGAAGACGTTGATCGGATAATCCACGAACACTCGCAGCTCGTTGCCACTGACGTTGTACTCGCTGGATTTCTGCGACACACGCAGCACGGAGCTGCGCAATCTGACGCTCAAGTCCTTGGCTGGACCACTTTGGACCACGTACTTGAACTGGTTGAAGATCTCGCGTTCGGTGCCGCCTTCGCTGGTAGAAGTGGTGATGTTATCGCCACGCACGTAAGCGACGTTATAGGTCAGGCCCGGTACGCCGAAGGTGGTGAAATCCAGGCCGTAGCCCAACTGCCAGCTGCGCTCGTCTTCAGCGTTGAAGTCGGACCAGTAGGAGTTGGCCAGGTAGATCGTGTTACCGCCATCACCCACGCGATTCTGCCCGCGTTGATAACCGCCGTAGGCGTAGCCCAGGTTGCTGTCGCCGGTGCTGCGCTGGTGGGCGAGGGTAAAGCTGTGCGGGCCCGTGGCGAAGGTGGCAGCCAGGCTCCAGATCTTGTTGTCGTCGCCGGTGACGTTGTTTTCGCGAACGTAACTGTTGTCCAACTTGGTGCGATAACCGTTGAAATCCAGGGTCAGGGACTGATCCTTGGCCAGCGGGAACACATAGTTGGCGTTCACGTATTGCTTCTTCAATACGTCCTCGACATCCGAGGCGTAGAGCGAAGCCTTGAACTGCTCGGTGAACTGATAGCTGCCGCCCAATACGTTGATCGACTTCAGGCCACCGCTGTCACGGCCTTCGGCGCTCTTGCGCGACTCAGCGGTGAAACGGCCGGCATTCAGCTCCAGGCCTTTGATCTCCTTGGAAGTGATCAGGGTGCCGGTGTAGCTTTCCGGCAGCAGGCGCGAATTGTCATAGCTCAGCACCGGCAGGGCCGGCATCTGGTCACCGTAGGCCAGCACGGTATTGGAGACGCGGAACTTGACCGCTGCACCAAACTTGGACAGGTCATCGGCGGCGTTGCCGCTGTCGCCTTGCTTGAAGAAATCGATGCCTTGGGCACCGCTACGCCCCTTGCCGCCGTCTAGGCGCAGCGCGTACAGGCCGAACGCGTCCACACCTACACCTACGGTGCCCTGGGTGAAACCGGACGAGAAGGTACCAATGGCCGCCTGACCCCACTCGGCCTTGTCCTCGTTGCCATCTTTGTAGTCGCGATTGATGTAAGCGTTGCGCAACAGCACTTTCAAGCTGCTGTCTTCAACGAACCCCTTGGACTCAGCCTGGTCATTGGCCATGGCGTGTGTCGAGCTCAAGATCCCCAGTGCGATCAAACTAATGCGCTTGTTCAACATGATTATTTTCCTTGTACGGGTTGATACGCACCGTGACGAGCAGCCGAAATGGCGCTTTTTGCGCTCTTTTTCGGACTCTTGCTCCTGAAAATAATGAAAAGGCCCGCCCACGTCTGATCGTGTCGGGCCTTTTTATTATTTAAGAGTCATGGCTGTTAGCCACAGGCGTGGGCGAATCCTAGTCGCGCCCTCAACGGTGTGTCAATTTCGTGAATCGTCTGTGATTAGGCGAAAAAAATCTAAGAATCGAGCCCTTATACATCAGCCGCGCGCAACGCCATCGACATCTGTGTTATTGACCCCCGCGATCGCGAGCAAGCTTCCATAGGGATTTAAGTGAATTAGAAATCCCAGCGGACACAAAAAAAGCGCTGCCATCCCGGCCAGCGCTTTTTATCAATCCGTCGAATTCTATCCTTGCATCACATCCCACAACGCCTCCAGCTCCGCCTCGCTGAACAGGCCAGCGGGGTAGCGCTCAACGATCACCCGGCGCGGATCAGGTTCTCTGATCTGACGCGTTCCGTTGGACTTCAACCACTGCGCCAAGGCTTGAAGCGACTCACCATTAACGGCCAAGGGATGGCATGTGCGCTCGCTTATCATATTCATTCCAGCGCCCTCCTGGTTGATGAGCGGCCAATTTATCCAAGGTTTATGACAAAACAACGCAGCCCCGCTCCCCGAAACTGCCGGGATGCTGATACAAGAGCTATGCCAATGTATCCCCGACGACCATAAAACAGACACAAAAAACCCACGACCCAATCGGGCCGCGGGCTTGCCAGCATGGATCCAAAAACGCCGACTTAGAGCCGGCGCCGTCGATATCACCAAGCTGTTACATCGCCACTCATTTTGCGCGCGGCGCGGGCTGCTGTTGAGTAAGGCAATGGATATTGCCGCCCCCCAGTAACAGTTCACGCCCTGGCACCATGACCACTTCATGCTCCGGGAACAGGCTCTGCAGGATATCCTTGGCCGGGCCATCGAGCGGATCGTCAAAACTCGGCGCAATGATGCCGCCATTGACGATCAGGAAATTCACGTAGGAGCCCGCCAGTCGCACGCTTGGGTTGCGCTCCTGGGAACCTTCCACCGCATCCACGCCTGAACATTCCTCTTCCGTGGCATACAACGGCCCCGGAATCGGCATTTTGTGCACTGTGAACGGGCGTCCCTTGGCGTCAGTGCTGTTTTGCAGCACGTTCATCGCCGCGTGGCAGCGAGTGTAGTTCGGGTCTTGCGGGTCGTCGGTCCAGGCAAGCAGCACTTCACCAGGCCGCACGTAGCAGCAAAAGTTATCCACATGGCCGTCGGTTTCGTCGTTGAACAGGCCATCCGGCAGCCAGATGATCTTGTCCACGGCCAATTGCGCGCTGAGCACCGCCTCGATCTCCTCACGGCTCAAGTGCGGGTTGCGATTGCGGTTGAGCAGGCATTCCTCGGTGGTGATCAGCGTGCCTTCGCCATCCACATGGATCGATCCGCCCTCGAGCACGAAACCTTCGGTGCGGTAGCGCGGGCTACGCTCGATCTCGAGGATTTTTCCGGCCACTTGTGAATCACGATTCCACGGCGCGTACAGGCCACCGTCGAAACCGCCCCAGGCGTTGAAGTCCCAGTCGACGCCACGCACTTCGCCGCTGTCATTGATCACGAACGTAGGCCCCGTGTCGCGGACCCAGGCGTCGTCGCTGGACATTTCCACCAGGCGGATATTCGGCACGTCGAGACGCGCCCGCGCATTTTCGTATTGGCCCGCGGACACCGCCACGGTCACTGGTTCAAAACGGGCGATGGCCTTGGCGACCGCCACGTGGGCAGCCTGCGCGGGCTTGCCACCCAGGCGCCAGTTGTCCGGGCGCTCGGGCCAGATCATCCAGACCTGGGTCTGGGTCGCCCATTCGGCAGGCATGTAGAAACCATCCGCACGGGGAGTGCTGTGCAATGTTGTCATGGGTCATCTCCTGGGCGATGGGAAGCGCTGAATCTATAGACGATAAATATCGACTAATAAAGTCATAAAAACTAAACAATATCAAGAAATAGCGAAAAAGACCGACAAAAATCGATTTTAACAATAGCGCTAAACCCTGTGGGAGCGAGCTTGCTCGCGATAGCGGTGGGTCAGCCAAATCAATATTGGCTTGGACACCGTCATCGCGAGCAAGCTCGCTCCCACAGGGGAACAGCTTGGCGTTCCAGATGGGTTACAGCCCCTCGTCCAATACCTTCGCCAGCATATCGACAAAGAAATCCACACTCTGACGGGTGGTCACCATCGGCGGTTTGATCTTGAGGATGTTCAGATAATCGCCAGTCGGTTGCATGAAGATCCCCAACTCCCGCAGGCGGTTGCACAACGCCGTGGTTTCTTCAGTGGCCGGCTCCAATGTGGCGCGATCGCGGATCAGTTCCACGCCCAGATAGAACCCGGAGCCATGCACCGCACCCACCAACGGATAGCGGTCGTTCAAGGCCTCCAGCCGAGCCTTGAAATGCCCACCAACCACGCGGGCGTTTTCCCAGAGATTTTCTTCTTCCATGACGTCCAGCACCGCCATGCCGATCTGGCAACTGACCGGGCTGCCCCCAGCCGACGAGAAGAAATACCCCTCGGCTTCCAGCGCCTCGGCGATTTCCCGACGGGTGATGACCGCGCCCAGCGGCTGGCCGTTGCCCATGCCCTTGGCCATGGTGATGATGTCCGGGACCACGCCTTGTTCTTCGAAGCCCCAGAAAAACTCGCCCATGCGTCCGTAACCGACCTGTACCTCGTCGGCGATGCAGACCCCACCGCGCTCGCGCACCATCGCGTAGACCTGCTTCAAGTAACCGGGCGGCAGCGCGATCCCGCCGGCATTGCCGTACACCGGTTCGCAGATGAAACCGGCGAGCTGGCGCTTGTTTTCGGCGATTTTCGCCAGGTTGTGTTCGACGCTGCGTACGTAGTCCGGCGCACAGTCGGCGCCACGGAATTCGCCGCGATAGGTGTTCGGTGCAGTCACCGGGTGCACCCAGTCCGGACGGCTGCTCAGGGCCTGGGGGTTGTCGGCGATGGAGGTCGAGACCGCATCGGCTGCCACCGACCAGCCATGGTAGGCCTCCAATACACTGAGCATGTCCCGTCCGCCGCTGTAGGCCCAGGCCAGGCGGATCGCCAGGTCGTTGGCCTCGGTGCCGCTGTTGACCAGGAACACCCGATCCATGTTGGACGGTGACAACGCCAGCAGGCGCTCGGAAAATTCGGCAATCGCCGCATAGTGGAAACGCGAGTTGGTATTGAGCAGCGACCACTGCCGGGCAGCCACCGCCGCCATGCGTGGATGGCCGTGGCCCAGCACGGCGACGTTGTTGAGCATGTCCAGGTACGAGCGGCCCTGCATGTCGATCAGATGGTTGCGCCAGCCACGCTCGATACGCGGCGGATCGACGTAATAGTGCTTCTGCGAACGGGCAAAACTCGCATCGCGACGGGCCAGCAGCGCCTCGGGGTCGATTTCCGGTTCGGCATCGCAAGCCAGCCCCAGCAGCACCGCCGGCGAAGGGCAAAGCGCTTGCCAGGCCAGCGCCCGGGAGGGCGTGCAGAACAGCGGCGGATTCACCTGCCCCCCCCTGCACAACTGGACCCGCAACGGCCCCGTCACTTCGCCCAGCACCTGCCCCTTGACCAGCGCCGCGCCGGAATGCAGCGACGACGTCACGCCCCATAGCCGCACGCTCAACTGCGCACTGTCCAGTTGCAACAAGCCTTCGGCGCTCTTGTGCACGACCCCGGCGAACGGCGATTCGAGCGGTGTACCCCGAGGCACACTCAACTCCACGTGCAGTGGATAAGTATCGGGCTCGACGGCGCTGTCCGGTCGGGTGCGGGATAATCGGTACTGCCCGTAGCGGCTGGCGGCCAGACCGTGGACGCCAGCGGCTTCGCTCAACAGACGCTGGTCGATCCCCGGCTGCTCCCAATTGCCGGCCTCGAAATGCGGGCTCAGCACACCCAGGTCGATCAACGCGAACTCACGCCCCACCAGGGTCGGCAACAGCGGCGCAAAGCCTTCGCTGGCAATGGGCGGCAGGCTGTGGCCGACGGCGGTAAGAATCGCCGCTTCCATCAATTCGAAGGGCACCGAATGGGCGACCTGGAAAATCTCCCACTCATGGGCCAGGTTGTCACGGCTGTATTGGTTGTTTGGGTCGATGGAAACCTGCTGTTCACCACTGAGCACCAGTACCGCGGCGCGTGCCACGATCAACGGCCACAGCGCCAACAGTTCCTGGTGTTGCAAGGGGTTGGCCGCGTGGTAGGCCTTGATCGCCGGCAAGATGAAGAACGGATCGCCGTCGGCATGATGCAGCAGGGCCGCGCATGTCACCGACAAGTCAGTGATGCGCCAGGTACGGACCAGGTCGCCGAAATCGATGACGCCCTGCAATTGCCACTGGCGCTGGGCGTCGCGCTGCCAGACCACGTTGTCATCGGTGACGTCCATGTGGATCGCCTGCACCGGCAGACTGGCCTTGAGCGGCTGCAAACGCCGCTCGGCCTGTTGCGCGACCTCGGAGATCAGTTGGCGCCGCTGATCGTCGTCGATGACTGGCAGCAGGTAATCGACCAGGGCCGGAGCGTGGCGCGCATCCCATTGCAAGGTCCGCTCCAGGCCCGGGTGGTCGAATGTCGCCAGAGCCAGGTCCATTTCCGCGCACAAGCGGCCCAGGCCTGTCACCAGTTCGGGCGTCAAGTGCTTGAGCTGCGTGAGGGACTGGCCGTCGATGTACTCCAGCAGTCGCATGTGAATCGCTTGCCCATCGACTTCCAAGGTCAGCAGGTCTTCCCCGTTGCTGGCGCTAATCACTCGCGGCACTTTCACCACGTCGTGTCCGGCCAACTGCTTGAGGGCAGCGTGTTGGGCCTGTATTTCCGGGACAGCGTAGTCACCGTGGCAAATTTTCAACACAAAGCGCCCGCGGTCGCTGTCGACGCGGTAGTTGAGGTCCTGGTTGCTGCCAAGGGGTCGCAGGTCGCCGCTGAGTCCGTAATTCGAGCGCAGCAGCACCAGCGCTTGCTCGGCGCTGATCTGTGGGCTTGGCAAACTGGCACGGTGAACCAACGTAGCGAATGGCATACAGGGACCCCTGAAGTGGTTTTGTTCGGATGCCTATCTCGCCACTGAGTCGGGGGATAAGCAACCCCTCCTGTTCAAAAATATGCACAGCTCTCCTGAAAAGCTGTGTGGGGAGGCTTGTCCGTGGAATATTCGCTTGCACCGCTCCCACCATGCCAACAAGCTATGCTTCTATACTTGTCATCCCATGGATAAGGCTCAACTGGATGCGCATTCTCGTCACCGGCGGTGCTGGTTTTATCGGCTCGGCGCTCATACGGCACTTAATTCTCGATACCGAACACCAGGTCCTGAACCTCGACAAGCTGACCTACGCAGGAAATCTCGAATCGCTGAGCAGCATCGATCACGACAGCCGTTACGAATTCGTCCAGGCCGACATTGTCGATCAAGCGACCGTCAGTGCGGTGTTGGCGCGATTCAAGCCTGAAGCCATCATGCACCTGGCAGCCGAGTCCCATGTGGATCGCTCCATCGATGGCCCGGCGGATTTCATCCAGACCAATATCGTGGGCACCTACAGTCTGCTGGAAGCCACCCGCGCTTATTGGCAGACCCTGGCCGAGCCGCAGAAACGCGCGTTTCGCTTCCACCATATCTCCACCGATGAAGTGTATGGCGACTTGCACGGCGTGGATGACCTGTTTACCGAAACCACCGCCTACGCCCCAAGCTCACCGTATTCGGCGAGCAAGGCGGCGTCCGACCACCTGGTCCGCGCCTGGCAACGCACCTACGGCTTGCCCGTGCTGTTGACCAACTGCTCGAACAACTACGGGCCGTTTCACTTCCCTGAGAAGTTGATTCCCCTGGTGATTCTCAACGCGCTGGCCGGTAAGCCGTTGCCGGTCTATGGCAACGGCCAGCAAGTGCGCGATTGGCTGTTCGTCGAAGACCATGCCCGTGCACTGCTCAAGGTCGTCACCGAAGGCGCGGTCGGCGAGACTTACAACATTGGTGGGCACAACGAGCAAAAAAACATCGACGTGGTGCGCAGTATCTGCGCGTTGCTCGAAGAGCTGGCGCCTCACAAACCCGAAGGGGTCGCGGGCTATGCCGACCTGATTACCTTCGTCAGGGATCGTCCCGGTCACGACCTGCGCTACGCCATCGACGCGAGCAAGATCGAACGGGAATTGGGTTGGACGCCCCGGGAAACCTTCGAGACCGGCCTGCGCAAAACCGTGCAGTGGTATCTCGAAAACCTGCTGTGGTGCCGACGTGTCCAGGACGGCAGCTACCAAGGTGAGCGCCTGGGCTCGCTCGACACCAAGGATGCAATTGCATGATGAAGGGTATTGTTCTGGCCGGCGGCTCCGGCACCCGCCTGCACCCGATTACCCTCGGGGTTTCCAAGCAGCTACTGCCGATTTATGACAAGCCGATGATTTATTACCCGATCTCGGTGTTGATGCTCGCGGGCATCAAGGACATCCTGATCATTTCCACCCCTCAGGATCTGCCGCAATACCGCAACCTGTTGGGTGACGGCCAGCAGTTTGGCGTGCAATTGAGCTATGCCGAGCAGCCGTCGCCCGACGGCTTGGCCCAGGCATTCCTGATCGGCGAGCAGTTCATTGGCGGCGACTCGGTGTGCCTGATCCTGGGTGACAACATTTTCCACGGCCAGCATTTCGGCGAACAATTGCAAACCGCCGTCAACCGGCAGAGTGGCGCGACCGTGTTCGGCTACTGGGTCAAGGACCCTGAGCGTTTTGGTGTGATCGATTTCGATCCCGAAGGACGGGCGATCTCCATCGAAGAAAAGCCCACTGCGCCCAAATCCAGCTACGCGGTGACCGGCCTGTATTTCTACGACAACGACGTGATCGAGATCGCCAAGGGCATCAAGCCATCCAAACGCGGCGAACTGGAAATCACCGACATCAACAATACCTACCTGCAACGCGGTGACCTGCACGTCGAGCGCTTCGGTCGTGGTTTCGCCTGGCTGGACACCGGTACCCACGACAGCCTGCTGGAAGCCTCGCAATACGTGCAAACCATCGAACATCGCCAAGGCCTGAAAGTGGCGTGCCTGGAAGAAATTGCCTACCAGCAAGGTTGGGTCAGCCGCGAGCACATCCTTGAGCGCGCCCAGTATTTTGGCAAGACCGGCTACGGCCAATACCTGTTCAAGATCGCCGGAGAAACACGT
Organism: Pseudomonas sp. DF11; assembly: GCF_058148565.1. Classification (NCBI taxonomy): domain Bacteria; kingdom Pseudomonadati; phylum Pseudomonadota; class Gammaproteobacteria; order Pseudomonadales; family Pseudomonadaceae; genus Pseudomonas; species Pseudomonas sp. DF11. The sequence continues at coordinate 124,814 of NZ_JBYVYN010000004.1, read as the reverse complement.
TGAACGTTATTCCCACCCGTTTGCCAGAGGTCTTGATCATCGAACCAAAAGTCTTCGGCGACGGCCGGGGATTTTTCTACGAAAGCTTCAATGCCCGGGCGTTTGCCGAGGCGACCGGCTCTAGCCTGCAATTCGTCCAGGATAACCATTCACGCTCGACCAGAGGTGTGCTGCGTGGTCTGCACTATCAAATCGAGCAGCCCCAGGGGAAACTGGTACGGGTCATTGCAGGGGAGGTGCTGGATGTGGCAGTGGATATCCGTCGCAGCTCTCCTGGCTTCGGTCAATGGGTCTCCATGCGTCTCTCGGCGCAGCTCCCGCGACAACTGTGGATTCCGCCAGGGTTTGCCCACGGCTTCGTCGTGCTGAGCGAATCGGCGGACTTCCTCTACAAGACCACTGATTACTACGCGCCCTCCGCCGAACGTTGCATTCGCTGGGACGACCCGCAACTGGCCATCGACTGGGAGCTCGAAGGCGCACCGATCCTCTCGGTCAAGGACCAGAACGGCAAGGCCTTGCACGAGGCAGACCTGTTCCCGTGAGTGCTCCCTTGCGCATCCTGATCATCGGCCAGCATGGCCAGGTTTCCCGGGCACTTCAATCGCGCCTGTCCGGCATGGGCGAGTTGCTTGTACGCGGCAGCGACCAGCTCGATCTGGCGCAACCGGATTCCCTGCCCACGTCCATCGAGGCCCTGCGGCCCGGCCTGATCATCAATGCCGCCGCCCACACGGCCGTCGATCAGGCCGAGAGCGAACCGGAACGGGCGTTCGCCATCAATGCCACGGCCCCGGGTATCCTGGCCCAGATAGCGGTCGGGCTGGGCATCCCGTTGATTCATTACTCCACCGACTACGTCTTCGATGGTCTCAAGCCCGCTCCCTATACCGAGGACGACACGCCCAATCCGCTGAGTGTTTACGGACGCAGCAAACTGGCCGGCGAAAACGCCATCTGCCAGGCTGGCGGCCCGCACCTGATTCTGCGCACCAGTTGGGTGTACTCCACCGAAGGCCGCAATTTCCTGTTGACCATGCAGCGCCTGTTGCAGGAAAAACCGCAGTTGCGGGTGGTGGCCGATCAGATTGGCGCACCGACCTGGGCGGGCACCATTGCCGACAGTACCGCCCAACTGATCGAGCGCTGGCAAGCCGGCCGACCCGGCGCGTGGGGCACTTATCACCTGACAGCCCAAGGCGAGACGTCCTGGTTCGGTTTCGCCCAGACCATCGGCGAAAACCTGCTCGAACGACACAAACCGTGCGCACTGCTTGAGCCCATTGCGTCGAGCGCCTATCCGACTCCGGCCCCTCGGCCGCTGAACTCGCGCCTGGATTGCACGCGCCTGCTGAGGGAATGGGGGGTAAGCCAGCCGGACTGGCGAAGCGCGTTGCAACGGTGCCTTGCCGGACAAGCCTAGTGCTGCCTTACAAATAGTATTTGCGAGGCAACTAGGCATAATACGCCTGTTACCACAGGCGCCCGATGCTCATGAATTCCACCCTTCCCCGCAGACCCCGCTGGCGCAGCCTGGCCTTGCTCGCGCTGTGCCTGGCGCCGTTGCTGTGGCCGTTGGAGCACCTGGCCGAACGTTATTACCGCAACGAACTGGCCGGGCAGAACCGCCAGACCCTGGACCTCTATGTCGCCAACCTGTTGGGCACGTTGCACCGTTATGAGGTGCTGCCACAGATTCTCGGTGACCTGCCGGCCTTGCGCGCCGCCTTGTCGGCGCCGGACGATGGCGTGACCCAAGGCAATGCCAACCGGCTGCTGAAAAACATCAGCACCCAGACCGGCGCCGAAGTCATGTACCTGATGGACCCTTCCGGCAAGACCCTGGCCGCATCGAACTGGGACAAACACGACAGTTTCGTCGGACGCAATTTCTCCTTCCGGCCGTACTTCATCGAAGCCATGGCCGGGCGCCTGGGCCGTTTCTTTGGCTTGGGCACCACCTCGGGCAAACGCGGTTACTTCTTTGCCGCCGCCGTGCGCGACCGCGAGGAAGTCATCGGGGTGCTGGTGGTCAAGGTCGACCTGGATCACACCGAAAGCCTGTGGGGCAAGACCCCCGAACAATTGCTGGTGACCGATCACAACGGTGTGGTCATCCTCACGTCGCGACAGGAATGGCGATTTCGCGCGACCCGCCCCCTCAACGACGACGAGCGCAAGGCCATCAGCGCGGTACAACCTTATCCGACCCGCGATCCCAAGCCGCTGAGCCTGGACGCCAACGCCTGGCTGACCCAGACCCAAACCATCGACGAAACCGGCTGGAGCGTAAGCATTCTCGCCCCGCGCACGCTGATCGATAGGCCGGTGCGCACCGTGGTCGCCATCGGAGGTGCGGCGTTGCTGGTCTTGATGTTGCTGCTCGGGTTGATGATGCAGCGCAGGCGCCATTATCTGGATCGGATCGCCTTCGAAGCCAAGGCCCGTCACGAGCTGGAGGGCCGGGTGGCCGAGCGTACCAGTGACCTGGAAGGGCTGAATCGGCGATTGAAACAGGAAGTGCTGGAGCGCGAGCAGGCCCAGCAGGAATTGGTCCGTGCCCAGGATGACCTGGTGCAGGCCGGCAAGCTGTCGGCCCTGGGCACCATGTCGGCGAGCATCAGCCACGAACTCAATCAACCGCTGGCAGCGATTCGCAGCTACGCGGAAAATGCCGAGATTCTGCTCGACCACCAACGCACCGACGACGCCCGTGGCAACCTCAAGCTGATCAGCGAACTGACCGGGCGCATGGCCTCGATCATCGCCCACCTGCGCGCCTTTGCCCGCCGCGACCGCCATGCCCCGGAAAGCGTCGCCCTGCAACCGGCGCTGGACGATGCCCTGGCGCTGCTCGCCAAACGCCGGCGCAGCATGGAAGTGGAACTGATCCGTGACCTGCCGGCCGCCACGCTGTGGGTCGAAGCCGGCGAAACCCGCCTGCGCCAGGTACTCGGCAACCTGCTGGCCAACGCCCTCGATGCGCTTACCGAGAAAGGCCCGCCACGCAAACTCTGGCTCAGCGCCCAAGCCACCGAAACCGGCGTCAACCTGTACATCCGCGATAACGGCCCGGGGTTTTGCATGGAAGCCCTGGGCCGCGCCGGCGAGCCCTTCTATACCACCAAGACTCGCACCCAGGGCCTTGGCCTGGGGTTGGCGATCTGCGACACCCTGATGCGCGCCTTCGGCGGCGAACTGTCGTTCGCCAATCACAAGGAAGGCGGCGCCCTGATTACCCTGAAGCTGCGCGCCGGCGCCCCCGGGGTGAGCCTGCAACCGTCCGAGGACCGAAGTGTATGACCATCGATAACCGGATTGAGGTGGTGCTGATCGACGACGATCCCCATTTGCGTCAGGCCTTGAGCCAGACCCTCGACCTGGCCGGCTTGAAAATCCTGCCCCTGGCCGAAGCCAAGGGCGTGGCCGGGCAACTGCCACGTGACTGGCCGGGTGTGGTGGTCAGTGATATTCGCATGCCGGGCATGGACGGCCTCGAACTGCTGCGCGAACTCCACGCCCAGGATCCTGAGCTGCCGGTGCTGCTGATCACCGGCCACGGTGACGTGCCACTGGCAGTACAGGCGATGCGCGCCGGGGCCTATGACTTCTTGGAAAAACCGTTCGCCAGCGATCATCTGCTCGACAGTGTGCGCCGGGCCCTAGCCCTGCGCCGATTGGTGCTGGACAACCGCAGCCTGCGCCTGGCCCTGAGCGATCGCCATGAACTCAGCGCTCGCCTGGTCGGCCAGTCGACACCGATGCTGCGCCTGCGCGAGCAGATCGGCGCACTGGCCGCCACCCGCGCCGACGTGCTGATCCTCGGTGAAACCGGTGCCGGCAAGGAAGTGGTCGCCCGTGCGTTGCACGACCTTTCATCCCGTCGTAACGGGCCATTTGTGGCGATCAACGCCGGGGCCCTGGCCGAGTCGGTGGTGGAAAGCGAACTGTTTGGCCACGAACCTGGCGCGTTCACCGGCGCGCAGAAACGCCGTATCGGCAAGTTCGAGTTCGCCAATGGCGGCACGCTGTTTCTCGATGAAATCGAAAGCATGAGCCTGGATGTCCAGGTCAAGTTGTTGCGTCTGCTGCAAGAGCGCATGGTGGAGCGGCTTGGGGGGAATCAACAGATCCCGCTGGACATCCGCGTCATCGCCGCCACCAAGGAAGACCTGCGCCAGGCCGCCGATCAGGGGCGTTTTCGTGCCGATCTTTATTACCGCTTGAACGTCGCGCCGCTGCGCATACCGCCGTTGCGCGAACGAGGGGAGGATGCGCTGATGCTGTTCCAGCACTTCGCCGACGAAGCCAGTGCTCGCCACGGCCTGCCGCCCCACGAATTGCTGCCGGCACAACGGGCACTGCTGTTGCGCCACAGCTGGCCGGGCAATGTGCGCGAACTGCAGAACGCCGCCGAGCGCTTTGCCCTGGGCCTGGAACTGGCCTTGGACAACAGCGCGCCGGACGGCAGCCCCGGCGCACCGGTGGAGGTGGTCAGCGGCGGCCTGAGCGAGCAGGTGGAAAATTTCGAGAAAACCCTCATCGCCGCCGAACTGGCCCGCCCCCACAGCTCGGTGCGCAGCCTGGCCGAAGCCCTGGGCATCCCACGCAAGACCTTGCACGACAAGTTGCGCAAACACGGCCTGACCTTTGGCGACAGCAGCCACGGCCCGGCCGATGAATCCGATTGAGCCATCATCTCCTTTTCAAACAAGAGGCCCCGCAATGAACCGCGACAGCCGTTACCTGGAATCGATCCTGCACCACGACATCCCCTTGACCCGGGACATGGGCCTCAAGGTGCTCGATTGGCAGGCCCGACAGTTGCGCTTGTCCTTGCCGCTGGCTGCCAACGTCAACCACAAGAGCACCATGTTCGGTGGCAGCCTGTATTGCGGTGCGGTACTGGGCGGCTGGGGCTGGTTGCACCTGGCCTTGCGCGAGGAAGGCATCGAAGACGGGCATATCGTGATCCAGGAAGGGCAGATCAGCTATCCACTGCCAGTGACCCGCGACGCGACCGTGGTCTGCGAAGCGCCTGAGGAAAAGCTCTGGAAACGCTTCCTCGCCACCTACCGGCGTTACGGACGGGCGCGACTGGCCTTGCAGACGCAGGTGATGAATATCGGCAGCGAGGACGTGGCGGTGCAGTTCGAGGGGCAGTACGTGTTGCACCGCTGACTGAAAGCATCACAAATCCCTGTGGCGAGGGGATTTATCCCCGCTGGGCTGCGCAGCAGCCCCAAAAAACAGGACCGCTTCGCGCCTCAGCGGGGATAAATCCCCTCGCCACAGAGAACCGAACAAGGCTTAAGAACGGGCGAGCTCCAACAGCTTGCCGCGCCACGCCGCTTTCGCCGGCAATGCCAGGAACGACGCATTCAACAGCGATTCACGGGCCGGATAGCAGAACGGTTCGCCGCTCAAACTCAACACCTCGCCACCCGCTCCTTCCAATACCCCCTGGGCCGCGGCGGTGTCCCACTGGGACGTCGGCGCCAGCCGTGGATAGCAATCCGCCGCGCCTTCGGCCACCAGGCAGAACTTCAATGAGCTGCCGATGCTGGTCAGTTGCAATTCACCCAGGCTCCCACTCAAGCCATCCAACAGGCGCTCCTGCTCGGGGCTGGTGTGTCGCCGACTGGCGACCACAGTGAAAGCCTCGCCCGGCGCCAGGACATTACGCACCGCGATAGGCGAAGGCTCGCCGCCACGGTCGCCACGCCAAGCCCCCAACCCTGCGCCGCCGACATAAAAGCGCCCGTTTGTGGGCATCGACACCACGCCGAACACCACGCGGCCCTGTTCCACCAAGGCGATGTTGACGGTGAACTCCTCGCTGCCGGAAATGAACTCCTTGGTTCCATCCAGCGGGTCCACCAGCCACCAACGCTGCCAGCCGGCACGCACGCTTTGGGCAATATCGGCGTCTTCTTCGGAGAGGATCGGAATATCCGGGGACAGCGCCAACAACCCGGCCACGATCACATCATGAGCGGCCATGTCTGCGGCGGTCACCGGCGACTCGTCGGCCTTGTGGTTGACCTGCACGTTGGCGCGCCAGAACGGCAGGATCGCCTCACCAGCCTTGAGTGCCAGCTCGACCACAGGCGCCATCAACGGATGAGGGTAGGTCATGACAGGAACACTCCACGCTGGGCCAACAGGTCACGGGCCAGGTACAGAGCCGCCAAGGCCCGGCCCTCCGTGAACTGCGGGTTCTGTGCCAGGGCCGACAGCTCATGCAGGTTGACCTTGTCCACACGCATCGGCTCGGGCTCATCGCCCTCCAGCCGTTCTTCATACAGGTCGGTTGCCAGCACCACCTGGATTTTCTGGCTCATGTAACCGGGAGACAGCGACAACTCGGTCAGGTGTTCCAACTGTCGCGCACCGAAACCGGCCTCTTCCTTGAGCTCCCGCTCAGCCGCCGCAAGCACGTCTTCACCCGGCTCGATCAAGCCCTTGGGCAGGGACAGTTCATAGGCGTCGGTCCCTCCGCAATACTCCTCCACCAACACCGCGTGGTCGGCGTCGAGCATCGCCACGATCATCACCGCGCCGTAACCCGCGCCCTTGCTCGCCAGACGTTCATAGGTGCGCTCCACACCGTTGGAAAACCGCAATTTCAGTTCTTCCACGCAAAACAGGCGGCTGGTGGCGACGATCCGGCGATCGAGTATGGTGGGTTTCTGGCGCATAAACGGCTCCCTGGGCGATAGCGGGCTACTATACCCGGCCTATTCTGATTGTTTGTGTCGGATATCCGATTACCGCTGGAGAAGTTTTATGGCTTTGCTGCCCTGGCATGAGATCGATACAGTTCTGCTGGACATGGACGGCACCTTGCTGGACCTGCATTACGACAACCATTTCTGGCTCGAACACCTGCCCCAGCGCTACGCCGAACTGCATGGCGTGAGCCGGGCGATGGCCGAGATGGAGCTGCAGCCATTGTTCGAGCGCAACGCCGGCCAGTTGCAATGGTATTGCCTGGACTTCTGGAGCAGCGAACTGAAACTGCCGGTGCGCGAGCTGAAGTTGGAAACCGCGCACCTGATTGCCTTGCGCCCGGACGCCGATACCTTCCTGGCGGCGATCCAACGGGCCGGCAAGCGCGTGGTGATGATCACCAACGCCCACCGCGATTCGTTGTCCCTGAAGCTGGAACGCATCGAACTGGCTCCCTACTTCGAGCGCTTGATCAGTTCCCACGACTACGGCTTCCCCAAGGAAAACCCGCAATTCTGGGACGCGCTGCAAGCCGACCTGAACTTCGACCCGGCCCGCAGTCTGTTCATCGACGACACGTTGCCGGTGTTGCGCAGCGCCCGGGACTTCGGTGTGGCGCACCTGCTGGCCGTCAGCGAGCCGGATAGCCGCAAGGGGCCAAAGGATACGGGGGAGTTCGAGGCGCTGGGGGATTATCGAGTCCTGATCGAAGGGCTTTGACAGGCTCTAATGTGGCGAGGGGATTTATCCCCGCTGGGCCGCGAAGCGGCCCCCAACCAGCCAACTCGGCATGCCAGGAAGATTGAGTTCACTGCTTTAGGGCTGCTGCGCAGCCCGGCGGGGATAAATCCCCTCGCCACAGGGACCCGGTTACTCAGGGATACGCAACACCTGCCCCGGATAGATCTTGTCCGGGTGCGACAACATCGGCGTGTTGGCGTCGAAGATCTTCTGGTACTTATTCGCATCACCATAGACACGCTTGGAAATGGCACTCAAGGTGTCACCTTTCTCGACGGTCACGAACTTGGCCTCTTTAGCCACTGGGCCAGTCACCGTAATCTGATCGTCAACACTGCCTACACCTGCAATGTTGCCCACCGCCAGCAGGATTTTTTCTTTCTCTTCCTGGCTCGCGACTTCACCGGTGACGATGACCTTGTCGCCCTCGATCGTCGCCTGAACGTTCGGATTGCCCAGGCCGACCTTTTCAATGTGCTGTTTCAGTTGTTCGCTGGCATTGGCATTGCCAGGGGTCAGTAGATCGATCAGCTTTTCACCCGCTTCTTTCACAAAACTAAAGATACTCATGGCACACGCTCCTTGGGTTTAAGTGTCCAGACGCCAAAGACTAGACCAGGCGAGCCGAACCCGGTTCCCAGCCGACCAATGACCCCACCCCCCGCAAGCGCTAGAATCCGACTCTTCCTGCGCCTTGGAGCGAAGATGGACATCAAGCAGCTGAAATTTCTTATTGCGCTGGACGAAACCCGCCACTTCGGCCAGGCCGCCGCTCGCTGCCACATCACCCAGCCGACCCTGTCGATGCGCCTGCGCAGCCTTGAAGAGGAACTCGACCTGCCGCTGGTCAACCGTGGCCAACGCTTTGAAGGCTTTACCGCGCCGGGAGAACGGGTGCTGGCCTGGGCGCGCACGGTGCTGGCAGCCTATGACGGGCTGCAGGCCGAAGCGGCGGCCTGCCGTGGCAACCTGGTGGGTACGCTGCGCCTGGGCGTGGTGCCGTTGTCGGACTTCGACCCGCTGGCAATGATGCAGCGCTTGCACGCCGAGCACCCCAACCTGCGTTTCGAACTGTCGTCCCTGAGCTCCGAACGCATCCTTGAACAGCTGGCGAACAACCGTATCGACCTGGGTATTTCCTATCTGGAACGCCTGGACAACGAACGCTTCGAGGCCCTGCCCTTCAGCCACACCCGCATGGGCCTGCTCTATGACCAGCGCTTTTTCTTTTTCGGCGAACAACCGCTTAGCTGGGAAGCGCTGATCGAACTCCCCCTGGGCATGCTCACCAGCGGCATGCATTTTCGCCAATCCATCGACCATAACTTCCACAGCCGGGGCCTCACGCCACAACCGCTGTTGCAAACCGACGCGGTGCATCAATTGTTACAAGCTGTGCACGGCGGGTTGTGTTGTGCGGTGATGCCCTTGGACAGCGGCCTGAACGTCCTGACCGAAGACTTGCGCATCCAGCCCATCGAAAGCGCGCAGACGTTGGTCCCGCTGGGTCTGATCATGCGCCGCGCCGCCCCACGCTCGGCCTTGGCGGAAGCGTGTTTTGCCCTCTATCAGAAATCAGTAACGACTTCTTGATCGACGTCATCTATTGAGAGATCAGTAATAGCGATTAGACGTGGCAGATTGCCGCATTTAGTCTTAACACTATTCCTACTCTCAGTGATGCCTATGAACGACAAGCCTCCGGTCAGTCCAGCGCCTGCGATGGAAACATCCGCGCCGGTCGCCAGCCAGAGCTATCGCTACTGCAATCTGGACCGCTCCCAATCGGACAGCACCGCGCTGGCCGAGGAAGTGGCGCTGGCGATTGCCTATAACGGCATCAGCCAGGCGGTAATGCTGGTCACCCCCACCGACCTTGAAGACTTCATCGTCGGCTTCAGCCTCGGCAGCGGCATCATCGAAGACTCATCAGACATCTATGACCTGCAACTGAGTGGCACGGGTGCCGCGCACCATGCCCAGGTGACCATCGCCAACCGCGCCTTCTGGAACCTCAAGCAACAACGCCGGCAGTTGGCGGGCACCAGTGGTTGCGGGCTGTGCGGCGTGGAAGCGGTGGAACAGGCATTGCCAAACCTCAAGGTGCTGCCCGGCGCGCCGCTGCCGCCGGCGCAATGGCTCGAAGGCCTGCGTGACCGTATCGGCCAGTTCCAGCCCCTGGGCCAGTACTGCGGCGCGGTCCACGCCGCGTTGTTCATGAATGCCCAGGGCGAATTGCTGCTGGGCCGCGAAGACATTGGCCGGCACAACGCCCTCGACAAGCTGATTGGGGCATTGGTCCGGCAACGGATCCCGGTGTCCGGTGGCGTGGCGATCGTCACCAGCCGTTGCAGCCTCGAATTGATCCAGAAAGTACTGCGTGCCGGCATCCAGACCCTGGTCAGCCTGTCGTCGCCCACGGGCCTCGCGGTGCAGTGGGCCCGCCAACACAACCTCAACCTCATCCACCTGCCGCAAAAAAGTGCGCCGCGGGTCTACAGCCCTGCGATGGAGAAACAAGCGTGAGCAATCATCAACAAGCCGACCAGAAACCCGTACCGCGCTACAAGCCCTACAAGGGTCCCGCCGGTGGTTGGGGTGCGCTGATCAGTGTCGCTCAGGCCTGGTTGACCAGCGACAATGCGCTGAAAAACATCCGCATGATGCTCAAGACCAACCAGAATGGCGGTTTTGACTGCCCAGGCTGTGCCTGGGGCGACTCACCGGAAAGCGGCATGGTCAAGTTCTGCGAGAACGGCGCCAAGGCAGTGAACTGGGAAGCTACCAAGCGCCGCGTCGATGGTGCGTTTTTCGCCAAGCACAGCGTGACCTCGCTGCTGGAGCAGAGCGACTACTGGCTCGAGTACCAGGGCCGCCTGACCGAGCCAATGCGCTACGACGCCGAAACCGACCGCTACAAACCCATCAGTTGGGAAGCGGCGTTTGCCTTGATCGGCAAGCACCTGCAGGGCCTGTCCAGCCCGAACCGGGCCGAGTTCTATACCTCGGGCCGGGCCAGCAACGAAGCGGCCTACCTGTATCAATTGTTCGTACGCGCCTATGGCACCAACAACTTCCCCGACTGCTCGAACATGTGCCACGAAGCCAGCGGTGTAGCGCTGGCCCAGAGTGTCGGCGTGGGCAAGGGCACGGTGACCTTCGACGACTTCGAGCACGCCGACGCGATTTTCGTCTGGGGCCAGAACCCCGGCACCAATCACCCCCGGATGCTCGAACCGCTGCGCGAGGCGGTCAAGCGCGGCGCCCAGGTGGTGTGCATCAACCCGCTCAAGGAGCGTGGTCTGGAGCGCTTCCAGCATCCGCAGCACCCGCTCGAGATGCTCACCAACGGCGATAAACCCACCAACACCGCGTACTTCCGCCCGGCCTTGGGCGGCGACATGGCGATATTGCGCGGCATGGCGAAGTTCCTCTTGCAATGGGAACGTGACGCGCAGAAGAGCGGCGCTGCGGCGGTGTTCGACCACGCCTTCCTCAACGAGCACAGCACCAACGTGCTGGATTACCTGGCCGCTGTCGACGATACGCCGTGGGAGCAGATCGTCGAGCAATCGGGCATGACCCTGGTCGAAATCGAGCAAGCGGCGCGCATGTATGCCAAAAGCAAGAACGTGATCATGTGCTGGGCGATGGGCATCACCCAGCATCGCCATTCGGTGGCGACCATCCAGGAAATCGCCAACGTGATGATGCTGCGCGGCAACATCGGCCGGCCAGGCGCAGGCCTGTGTCCGGTACGCGGCCACAGCAACGTTCAGGGCGACCGGACCATGGGCATCAACGAGCGCCCGCCCGTGGCGTTCCTCGACACGCTGGAGCGGCGTTTCCAATTCAAGGTGCCGCGTGAAAACGGTCACAACGTGGTCGAGGCAATCCATGCCATGGCCGACGGCCAGGCGAAGGTGTTCATCGCCCTGGGCGGCAACTTCGCCCAAGCCACGCCAGACAGCCATCGAACGTTTCAGGCCTTGACCAATTGCGACCTGACGGTGCAGATCAGCACAAAGCTCAATCGCAGTCATCTGGCCCACGGCAAGGAAGCGCTGATCCTGCCGTGCCTGGGCCGCACCGACATCGACCTGCAAGCTGAAGGCGCGCAAGCGGTGACCGTGGAAGACTCCTTCAGCATGGTGCATGCCTCCAATGGCCAGTTGCAGCCGCTGTCGAGCCAGATGCGCTCCGAACCGTGGATCATCGCCGGCATCGCCGCCGCCACGCTGGGCAGCCGCCCGGTGGACTGGAACTGGTTGGTGGCCGACTACAGTCGCATCCGCGACCTGATCGCCGACACCGTGCCCGGCTTCAAGGACTTCAACGAAAAACTGAAGAACCCCGGTGGATTCTATCTGGGCAACAGCGCCGGTTCGCGGCGCTGGAACACCCCGTCGGGCCGTGCCAACTTCAAGCCCAACCTGTTGCCGACCGACCTTGTGCATGAACGCACCCGCGCTACCGGCCAGTTGCCCGACCTGATCATGCAGTCCATGCGCTCCCACGATCAGTACAACACCACCATCTATGGCCTGGATGACCGCTATCGCGGCGTAAAGGGCCAGCGTGATGTGTTGTTCGCCAACGAAGCGGACATCATTCGCCTGGGCTTCAAGCCGGGCCAGAAAGCCGACATCGTCTCGCTCTGGGATGACGGCCGCGAGCGTCGGGTCAAGGGCTTTACCCTGCTGGCGTTCGACATTCCTGCCGGGCAGGCCGCGGCCTATTACCCGGAAGTGAACCCGCTGGTGCCACTGGAAAGCACCGGCGACGGCAGCCACACCCCAACGTCGAAATTCGTCGCGATTCGCCTGGAAGCGGCGAGCGAGAATGGGTTGATCCTGGCCAAGTCGGCCTGACACAGCCCTGGTTGGATCATGATTGCCCTGTGGCGAGGGGATTTATCCCCACTGGGGCGCGAAGCGGCCCTAAAACCTGTTGACTCGATATGCCAGGATAATTGAGTTGACTGTTTAGGGGCCGCTTCACGCCCCCAACGGGGATAAATCCCCTCGCCACAAAGTACTTTCCAGCGCCCACAAAAAAGGCCGTTTTCCATAGAAAACGGCCTTTCCGAAGTAGCTAAAGACCGGCCAATTCGCCTTAAGTTCCCACCTAAAAACAATAACTTAGAGAATTGTGCACAAGTCGTGTTACTCGTCGGATTTCTATTGTAAGCAAGCGAAGCGAGCCTCAGGATCGCGCCGTCATCCCTTTGAGGCTCCTCTATGAAGTTCTCCTCCATTCTCTTGTTGTCCCTTAGCTTGGCCAGTGGCGTCGCTTCTGCCGGTGGTACTGCCGAAGCAGGTGTGGGCGGCGCATTGGGCGGGGTTTTGGGTTCGGTCGTCGGCCAGTCCCTGGGCGGCAACACCGGTTCCACTATCGGCGCGGCGCTGGGCGGCGCGGGCGGCAGTGCGGTCGGTGCAGACAAACATAGCCGCGGCGAAGCGGCCATCGGCGGCGCGCTGGGCGCAGCCGGCGGCAACGTGGTTGGCCGTAGCGTCGGCGGCACCACCGGCAGCCTGATCGGTGCGGCAGCGGGCGGCGGCGCCGGTGGCGCGCTGGGTAACTACATGGGCAAGGACGATGACGACGATCGTTATGAAGGTCGCCGTGGTGATCGTCGCTACTATCGCGACGGCCATCCGGGTCGCGGCCATGCCTATGGGCATCGCAAGCATAAGCATCGCTATCACGATGACTGACCGCTGGCTTTAAATACCAGCTGGTAAAAGATCGCAGCCTTCGGCAACTCTTCCCAGAGCCTGACCGAAAGCTGCGATTTTTCGTTTCAGACCGCCAACTGTTCCAAAGCCCCACGTAGCCGATCCGGAATCGCCACCGGTCGATTCGACGCCCGATCCACGAACACGTGAACAAAACGCCCCGCCGCACAGGCCTCGTCCTCGCCCACCTTGAACACCGCCAGTTCGTACTGCACCGAACTGCTGCCCAGTTTCCCGACCCGCAGGCCGATTTCAATCCGGTCTGGAAAGGCGATCGAGGCAAAGTAGTCGCAGGCCGAACTCACCACGAACCCCACCACCTCTCCGTCATGGATATCCAGGCCGCCGACTTCGATCAGGTAGGTATTCACTGCGCTGTCGAAAAAGCTGTAGTAGGTGACGTTATTGACGTGACCGTACACATCGTTGTCGTGCCAGCGCGTGGTGATGGGTTGCAAGTGTGGGTATTCGTTGCGTTGCGGCATCAGGTGTCCTTTACGATTATTCAATGATCTTGACGTGGCATGACCTCAGGCCTGCGCGAAACCCTTGCCCTGCGCCGCCAGCTCGCCGATCAGGCGCGCGGGCTTCCAGTGATCGCCCTGCTTCGTTTCGAGCTCCAGCAGGCGTGCGTGGATATCCTCCAGCCCCTGCCCGTCGGCCCAGGCCATCGGGCCGCCCTTGTCCACAGGGAAGCCGTAGCCGTTGAGGTAGACCAGGTCGATATCGTGGGCCGACTCGGCAATGCCTTCCTGCAGGATCTTCGCCCCTTCGTTGACCAGCGCCAGCAAGCAACGCTCAAGGATTTCCTCCGGGCCGATCACGCGACGCTGGAAACCCAGCGCTTCACTGACCCGTAGCACCAGCGCATCGACCTCGACATCATGCTCCGCCTGTCGACTGCCCGGCTCGTAGTGATAGTACCCATTGCCGCTTTTCTGGCCGAACCGTCCCAGCTCGCACAGCCGGTTGTCCACCTGCACCTCGGGTGCGTCCTGGCCTTTGCCCGCCAGTTCACGGGCACGCCATTCCAGATCGTTGCCAACGACGTCGTACATACGGAACGGCCCCATGGCGAAGCCAAAGCCTTGCAACGCCGCATCCACCTGATGGGGAAACGCCCCCTCCAGCAGCATCTTGCGCGCCTCCAGCACATAAGGATGAAGCATTCGATTGCCGATGAATCCATGGCAATTGCCCGAGACGACGCTGACCTTGCCCATGCGCTTGCCCAGCACCAGCGCCGCATCCAGTACCGCGGCGGAGGTTTTTTCGCCGCGAACGATTTCCAGCAGCTTCATGATGTGCGCCGGGCTGAAGAAATGCAGGCCCAGTACCTGGGTTGGCCGGCGAGTGACAGCGGCGATGGCATCGATGTCCAGCGCCGACGTGTTGCTCGCCAGGATAGCCTCGGGCTTGAGCAAGCCGTCCAGCTCGCGAAAGATGGTCTGCTTGAGTTCAAGGTTTTCGTAGACGGCTTCGATCACCAGGTCCACATTGCGGATCGCCGCGTAATCATCCGCCCGTGTCACCCGGGCGATCCGCGCATCGGCCTCGCTCTGGTCGATACGGCCCTGGCGCACGCCATGGGCATAGGTCTCGGCCACGGCGACCAGTGCCTGCTCAAGCATCTGCGGATTGTTGTCGACCCACTGCACTGCCACGCCCGCGTTGGCCAGGCACATCACGATGCCCCGGCCCATGGTGCCTGCACCGACCACCGCCGCACGCTGAATATCGAAAGGTGTCTGGCTCATGTTTGCTCTCTTATTGGCGATCCCAAGACAGCCTTCACCTTAGTCAGCCGCCGAATATTTTTGAAATTTATTCGTGTGATGAAGGGCATTCAGCGGATGGATGTAGCTCACAGGTGCGCTTGAGTCCACTGGCGAACTTCCGCGTATGGATACTCTTCCAGTGCGGCATATCCGCGGATCGTCCGCGCCTTCAAGCGAGTGAACAACGGCACGCTGATCCCACACAGGAAGCGGGTGAGGCGTTCGGCAGACGGCACACTGCCGCTGTGCTGCTCATGCTTGTGGATAAAGTCACCACACAGCGCCTCGAAGTTTTTATCCACAAGCGCCGGCAACGCAGGCGGCTCTGGCAGGCGCGCGACATGCCCATGGCATACCGAACAATGGCCACACTGGTGTGGCGCATTGTCGTCGCCGAAATACTGCGCCAGGCGATAACCCAAGCAATGGTCGGTGGCGAACAGTTCGAGCATGGCGTGGATCCGCGCGATTTCACCGTGCTCGTGCCGGGTGAAACAGGCATGTAGCTCGGCGCTCAAGACCTGCGCATCCAGGTCCGCTTCCAGCACGCTGTACACCTCGGTCATCTGTTTGCTTTCCAGCTCGATCCAGCCCTTTTCCTGGAAATAATCCAGCGCCTTGACCACGCGATTACGCTCAGCGTGATACTGCTGGTACATCCCGTCGAAATTCACCGTGGCCCAGGTCCGGGCGCGACTGGAGGTCTGGATGATGGCCGAGACGAAGTCCCTGCGCTCGCCTTCGAAGCGCTCCAGCAGTTCATGCGGCTCAACCAGGAACTTGAAGCGGTACTCCGCGAAATAGGTATAGCGCGGCGCTATCAGCCGGCGTAGCTCCAACTGGACCAACAGCGTCTTGAGCGGCAGTTGCCGGATGTTGCTCTGGTCTGCCAAGGGCCCCAGCAAAAACTCCCATTGCCCATCCGTGGCGGCGGCCTTCAGTTCGTCGAGCACGCAACGAATGCCGGCGAGCTCCGGCGTATCGCCATACACAAAGTTCTCCAGCACGTTGAGACTGTCGCGATTGGCCAGCACCAGGCAATCGGAAGGCTGCCCATCCCGCCCGGCACGGCCGATCTCCTGGCTGTAGTTTTCGATGGACTTGGGCAGGTCGAAATGCACGACGTTGCGGATGTCGCTCTTGTCGATGCCCATGCCGAAAGCGATGGTCGCGACGATGCAATTGGATTGCCCGCCCATGAAGCGGCGCTGGATGGCTTCGCGTTGTTCATGGGGCAAACCGGCGTGATAGGCCTCGGCCTCGATACCGTGCCGGCCGAGGTGTTCGGCAATCTGCTCGGCGGTTCGCTGCAAGGTGACGTAGACAATGCTCGGTTGCCCGGCACGTTCGCCCAGCCATTGCACCAGCCGCGCGCGCTTGTCGGCACCCCGCACGGGCTCGACCAGCAGATTGAGGTTTGGCCGGTAGAAACCGGTCGTCACCACATCAGTGGCGGCAATGGCGAATTTCGCCTGCATGTCGGCGATGACCTTGGGTGTAGCGGTGGCCGTCAGTAGCAATACCTGGGGAATGTTGAACTGATGTTGGTAATCGGGAAGCTTGAGGTAGTCAGGTCGAAAGTTATGCCCCCATTCCGAAATACAGTGAGCCTCGTCCACCACCAGCAGCGAGATCGGCACCTGCTGCAGGAAATTGCGAAAGCGCTCGTTCTTCAGGCGTTCCACGGAAATCATCAGGATCTTCAACTCACCCGAACGGGCCCGCGCCATGGCGTCGCTGGTTTCGTCACGGCCCTGGGCCGAATCGATGCTCGCCGCCGCGATGCCGTGACGCTTGAGGAACGCCAACTGGTCCTGCATCAGCGCCAGCAACGGTGAGACCACCACGGTCAGGTGCGGCAATAGCAGGGCCGGCAATTGATAACACAGGGACTTGCCCGAGCCCGTGGGGAAAATGGCCGCCGCCGACCGACCGGCAAGCACGGCGCCGATGGCCGCCTCCTGGCCGGGACGAAACTGTGGATAACCGAAAACCTGTTCCAGGGTGCTGTGCATGCGCGGTCGCTCCTTTGACTGCTGCGATGCCCAAAGCCTAGCGGGACAACGCAGCGAGTCGAGAAAAGGTCGGGGGCAAAAACGATACTGGATGATACAGCCTCGGCGTCCTTTGGCTTTGCCACAAAACGATACAACCCAGGGCACTTTGCTGCCTCGTTCCCATCCCGTTTGCAGGTTAAGGTACGCGTCCGATTCAGGCGTTACATCAAGGCCAGGAGGCCTGGTGTGCAAGACTTTGTTCAAGGAACGAACGATGCCCTACCCATTTCCCGCGCTATGCGCCTTGGCGATAACGTCAGCCTCTCTACTGGCCGGTTGCCTGGCCACTCCAGGACAATCCAGCGTGGAACCGGCCGTGTTCGAAACGCCGGAGTACCACGCGCAGCGAGGCTTGGCGGTGGTCAAGGCTTCGGCCTTGTATGCACGGGGCGGCACGGGCCAGGGTGTGACTGTGGCGCTGATCGACTCGGGACTCGACGCCAGCCTGGAGGAGTTCGAAGGCAGGCTGAGTGATCCCGGGTTCGATTACGTCGAGAACCGTCCCGGTACGATTGACCGCATCGGCCATGGCACGCAAATGGCCGGCATACTCGCCGCCAACAAGAACGACCAGGGCATGCACGGCATCGCGTTCAATGCCCGGCTGATTCCCTTTCGCTTTGGCGATGACAACGAGCCGTTCTTCTTCGACAGCGAAATTGCCCAATCCTGGCAAACCGGCTTCGACAAGGGCGCCCGGCTGTTCAACAACTCATGGGCCAATGCCATCCCCGCCACCGAAATCAACGAGGCACGCTACAACCAGGTGATGCCCGACGCCCTGGCCGTTGCTCGAAAGCTGGTCGCGGACGGCGCCGTGTTTGTCTTTCCCACCGGTAACGAGCTCAAACGCGAGCCCCTGGCCGAGCCAGGACTGCCGGTCGCCTTGCCGGAACTGGAAAAAGGCTGGATCGCGGTGGTGGCGTTGAAAAACGATGGCAGCGCCATTAACGCAAAATCCAACTATTGCGGCGTCGCGGCGGCGTGGTGCATCGCCGTACCCGGCGGCGACGCAGGTGCACAGGCAGGCTTGCTCACGGTGGGCAAGGATGGTCGTTACATGCAAACCGCCGGCACCTCCCCAGCCGCAGCCCTGGTCAGTGGCGCACTGGCGGCCCTGCAAAGTCTTTATCCACAACTCAGCCCACAGCAAGTGCGCGAACACCTGCTGGCGACAACCAACCGCACAGGTATCTACGCCAATAGCGAAGCCTATGGCCGAGGGTTGATGGATCTTGAGGCTGCTGCGCGGCGCGTTCCTGGAGCAATGGTTGACTGAGTTCTTGCATGGTCGGGAAAGAGCGGTAGCGAACGGCCCTAAGTCATACAGCAACGGATTCAGGGGTTGAAGTTTCCTATCTTCTTTCCAATGGGCAGCAATTTCCCCCTAAACTTTCCCTCTGTACAGACGCGCGCCAACCCCTCCGGAACCTCGCCATGCACCTCGCCCCAGACTTCCCCGACGATCACACCATGCGCCAGCTCATGGAGTTGCTTCACGAAGAAATCGGCCTGCCTGAACGCAAGACGATTCGCCTGGACACTGCGATCAATCTCGACTTGGGTTGCGATGGCGCGGATGCCCGCCATTTGATGGAAGCATTGGAGGAGCGGTTCGCCCTCGAGCTGATCGACTACGACGCCTACCGCTATTTTCAGCCTGAAGGGTTTGATGTGTTTCAAAAGCGCAGGGCCAAAGGCCGTGGCAACAAGATGCCACTGACCATCGGCATGCTTTACAAGGCGATCAAGGCACAACGATGGGATACGCGGGAAGTGGAAGAAGCCTAGCTAACCGGGCGGTCTCAAGTGGCACTGCCTGGCCCGATTTCAGCAGCAATAATGGCAGCTTCCAAACCCTGTACAGATAAGTAGCCGCCCATAAAAAAACCGCCCATGAAGGGCGGTTTTTCATTCACCAACCAAACCTTACAACTGCGGACCTGCTGCCTTGATCGCGTCACTCACGTCGAACTTCTTGAAGTTCTCGATGAACAGACCGGCCAACGCCTTGGCCGCTTCGTCGTAGGCAGCTTTGTCGGCCCAGGTGTTGCGCGGGTTCAACAGGCCAGTCTCGACGCCCGGTACAGCCAGCGGCACGTCCAGGTTGATGATGTCCAGGTGTTCGGTTTCAACACCGATCAGCGCGCCGCTCTGGATCGCCGCGATCACCGCACGGGTGGTCGGGATGTTGAAGCGCTTGCCAACGCCATAGCCGCCGCCGGTCCAGCCAGTGTTGACCAGGTAGACCTTGGAGCCGAAACCACGGATGCGCTTGATCAGCAGTTCAGCGTACTCACCCGCTGGACGCGGAAAGAACGGAGCGCCGAAGCAGGTGGAGAAAGTCGACTTGATGCCGCTGCCCGACCCCATTTCGGTCGAGCCCACCAGTGCGGTGTAGCCAGACAGGAAGTGGTAGGCGGCTTGTTCTTCGCTGAGGATCGACACAGGCGGCAGTACGCCGGTCAGGTCGCAGGTCAGGAAGATCACGGCGTTTGGCTCGCCACCGAGGTTTTTCGGCGCGCGTTTTTCGATCAGCTCACGCGGGTAGGCGGCGCGGCTGTTCTGGGTCAGGCTGTCGTCGGCGTAATCGGCTTTCTTGGTGACCGGGTCGAGAACGACGTTTTCCAGCACGGCACCGTGCTGGATGGCTTTCCAGATGACCGGCTCGTTCTTCTCGGACAGGTCGATGCACTTGGCATAGCAGCCGCCTTCGATGTTGAAGACCACGCCCACGCCCCAACCGTGCTCGTCGTCACCGATCAGGTAACGGCTTTCATCGGCGGACAGGGTGGTCTTGCCGGTACCCGACAGACCGAAGAACAGGGTCACATCACCCTCTTCGCCCATGTTGGCGGCGCAGTGCATAGGCAGCACGTCAACAGCCGGCAGCAGGAAGTTCTGCACGGAGAACAGGGCTTTTTTCATTTCACCGGCGTAGCGCATGCCAGCGATCAACACTTTCTTGGCCGCGAAATTGATGATCACGGTGCCGTCGGAGTTGGTGCCATCGCGCTCAGGCTCGCAGACGAAGTTCGGTGCGTTGAGGATCTGCCACTCGTCCTTGCCACCGGCGTTGTACTGCTCTGGGTTGATGAACAGGCAACGGCCGAACAGGTTGTGCCAGGCGGTCTCGGTGGTCATCTTGACCGGCAGGTAGTGCGCAGGATCGGAACCTACATGCACGTGGGATACAAAACGCTCGCGTTCGCCCAGGTAGGCTTCGACGCGGTTCCACAGGGCATCGAACTTGTCGGCCGGGAACTTGCGGTTGATCGGGCCCCAGGCGATGGCGTCCTGGGTGGTTGGCTCTTCTACGATGAAACGGTCGACTGGCGAGCGACCGGTACGATGACCGGTACGAACAACCAGAGCGCCAGTATCGGCAAGCTCGCCTTCACCGCGATTCAGGGCTTCTTTAACCAGATCATCGACACTCAGATCGGTGTACACGGCGTTATTGGCTTGCGTCATGAGATTCCCCGTCGGCCCGTGGCCGAGTGCTCCAAACGTTTTGTAGTAGGAAGTCGCGCACTACTACCCGAAAAAAGTGGGCCGGATTATGCCAGAAAAGCCCAAAAAAAGTAGGGCCCTCCGGTCAGTACGGCGTAAATCCGGCGTTTGCCAGGAGATTTACCTGCGCTGAACCGTTTTAGTGACGAGTATCTGACGGTGTGTCGACACCCGCACCGGCGAACAATTGAGCGATGTCCGCCGCGTCGAACAGGTAGCGCTCGTTGCAAAACTGGCAATCGATCTCGATGGCGCCGCCATGCTCGATCACCAGTTGCTGCGCATCTTCCAGACCCAGACTGACCAGCGCATTGCCGGAACGTTCACGAGAGCAACTGCATTGGAAGCGCAACGGCTGGCCGTCGAACAGGCGTACCTGCTCCTCGTGATAGAGGCGATGCAGCACGGTTTCGTTGTCCAGGCTCAACAGCTCATCGGCGCTCAGGGTGCTGGCCAGAGCGGTAATGTGCTGCCAACTGGCGTCACGTTCTTCCGGGTCGCGCAGGCGATCGGCGGGCAGCTGTTGCAGCAGCAAACCGCGAGCGCGCCGCCCGTCGGCGTAGAGCCAGAAGCGGGTATTGGTCTGCTGGGACATGACGAAGTAGTTGGTGAAGCATTCAGCCAGGGTCGCGCCGTCGAGATCGACGATGCCCTGGTAACGCTTGCCCTGGGTCGGGTCGACCGTCAGGGCCAGTACGCCATTGGGCATCATGTCGGCCAGGGTCGCGTCGGGCGCGATCTGCTCGGCGTGATAACGGGCCAGGCCACGGATCTCACGTTCGCTGGAACATTCGATCATCAGCAGCGGGACCGGCCCTTCGGAACGTGCCTGGAGAATCAGCAAGCCATCGAACTTCAAGGTGCCCACCAGCAGCGCCGCAGCCGCCATCAGCTCGCCGAGCAGTTGCGCGACCGGCTCCGGATAGGGGTGCTTGGCGAGGACTTCGGCGTAGCTACGCTCCAACGCCACCAGCTCGCCACGGGCGTCGCTGTCATCGAAGATGAAACGTTGGGTGTAGTCGGTATCCGGTAAATCAGTCATAGGGTCTGGTATCTGCGGTGATGACAAATGATGGCGGGCATTTTATGGGCATTCGGGGTGGGTTCCAAGCAAGGCTTGGGCTGGCCTGACGGGAAGGCGCCGCCAACTCATCTGAATGTGTAGGCCTGACACCCGGGTACTCTGACCTCAAATGGCCAGTGCTTTATTCGCTATTGCTGCCATGAAACTTGAACAGGTCCCGGCGCTGCTTCTTGCTTGGCTTGCCATCGGTGCTGACGCCCAGGGCGCCGGCCTTGCGTTGCGCGGCGGCGGCTTCGCGCTTGGCGATGCTGGCTTCGGTTTCGCGATACAGGGCCTGCGCTTCAGGCGCGCCGCGACGCACGATCGACAGGGCCTCGACCACCACGGTCTTTTCATCGAACCCGGTGCGGATGACAAACTCATCGCCGATACGCGGTTCCTTGCCCGGCTTGCAACGTTCTCCCCGGTGATGGACCTTGCCGCTTTCGATGGCGGTCTTGGCCAGGGCCCGCGTCTTGTAGAAGCGCGCCGCCCACAACCATTTATCGAGACGGACCTTGTCGTCCTCTGCGTTTTTTTGTGCCACTGCAATTCCTCTTTCTGCCAATAGCCGGAACTGTACTACCGTTTTTGTCGAGCGCACGAATCCGACGCGACAGATAGAATGCCCGCCAAAACTGACGCCATGCGCATCGCTTGGGTCGGAATCGGTTACAAGCGCAAACAAGTGCGTAGATAACTGTCGCCATTTTGTGATTATTCTGCGTGAATACCGCGATTCGCGGAGTCCACGATCCGATGTACTGATCGCAGGTTTTTTTATTGAAGACTTTTGACCATTTGACCGTTGTCGGTCTGCGCGAGTGGGTGGCGCTCCCGGATCTGGGAGTCGTGGGCCTGCGGGCGAAAATCGACACCGGTGCCAGCACTTCCAGCCTGCATGCCACCGACATCGAGCCGTTCGAGCGCGATGGCGAAAAGTGGGTACGCTTCACTGCGCACCTCGGCACCGTGGTGCAGTTGCGCCATCGTCGCTGCGAAGCTCCGCTGGTGGCCCGCAAGACCATAAAGAGTTCCAACGGCCACGCTCAGGTCCGCTACGTGATCAGCACCACGTTGGCGCTGGGTGATCGGATCTGGCGGGTCGAGTTCACCCTTGCCTGCCGCAAATCCATGCGATATCGCCTGTTGCTGGGTTCCAAAGCCTTGATCGACGGCCAACTGGTGGTCAATCCGGGTACCAAATACGTTCAAGACAAGCCGGCATTCCCGGTGTCCACTACCTCTGCCACAGGTGTTGCATGAAGATCGCTGTGCTGTCGCGTAATCCGCGTCTGTATTCCACTCGTCGCCTGGTTGAAGCCGGGACCGAACGAGGCCATGAAATGGTGGTGATCGATACCCTGCGCGCCTACATGAACATCGCCAGCCACAAGCCGCAGATCCATTACCGTGGCAAACCACTGGAAGGCTTCGATGCGGTGATTCCGCGCATCGGCGCATCGGTGACGTTCTATGGCTGCGCCGTATTGCGCCAGTTCGAAATGATGGGCGTGTTTCCCCTCAACGAGTCGGTGGCCATCGCCCGCTCCCGGGACAAGCTGCGCTCCCTGCAGTTGCTGTCACGGCGCGGGATCGGCCTGCCGGTAACCGGTTTTGCCCACTCTCCCGACGACATTCCCGACCTGATTGCGATGGTCAACGGCGCACCTCTGGTGATCAAGGTGCTGGAAGGCACCCAGGGCATCGGCGTGGTCTTGTGTGAAACCGCAACGGCGGCGGAGTCGGTGATCGAAGCGTTCATGGGCCTGAAGCAGAACATCATGGTCCAGGAATACATCAAGGAAGCCGGTGGCGCGGACATCCGCTGCTTCGTGGTCGGCGACAAGGTGATTGCCTCGATGAAACGCCAGGCCAAGCCCGGTGAGTTTCGCTCCAACCTGCATCGCGGCGGCAGTGCCAGCCTGATCAAGATCACCCCGGAAGAGCGCATGACCGCCCTGCGCGCGGCAAAAGTCATGGGCCTGGCCGTGGCCGGCGTGGACATCCTGCGCTCCAATCACGGGCCGCTGGTGATGGAGGTGAACTCCTCGCCAGGCCTGGAAGGCATCGAGACCACCACCAGCAAGAACGTGGCGGGGATCATCATCGAGCACCTGGAAAAGAATGGTGGGCCGAACATGACCCGGACCAAGGGTAAAGGCTAAGTCAGAACAACAACTGTGGGAGCGAGCCTGCTCGCGATAGCGGTGGGTCCGTCAGCATCGATGTGACTGATATACCGCCATCGCGAGCAGGCTCGCTCCCACAGGCTCTTCCACGGGTCTCAGCCAGACTGGGATCGCTACACCGCATCCCGCGGCAACATCAACCCCAACGGCAAGCGCACCCGCGCTTCCAGTCCGCCGCCAACGCGGTTGCGCAGTTCGACATTGCCGCCGTGCATCGAGGCGATGCGCTTGACGATGGCCAGGCCCAACCCCGTACCCTTGCCGCCCCGGGCGCGATCGCCGCGGGTGAAGGGGTTGAAGATGGCCTCCAGCTCCGAGGGATCGATGCCAGCGCCACGGTCCATGACACTCAACACCACGTAAGGCGCACTGGTGTCACCGGAGACATAGGCTGCCACTTCAACGCCGGTGCCAGCATGGTTCAGGGCGTTGCCGATCAGGTTGTTCAGCAAGCGCTTCATCGACACGCGGCGCAACGGGAACGGCTGGATAGGTTCCAGGCGCAAGTGCACTTTCTCATCGTTCTGGTTATAGGGCGCGGCCACTTCCCGCACCAACTCACTGAGGTCCACCTCTTCCACGGACTCATCACGACCGTCGCGAATGAAGGCCAGGAACTGGTCGAGAATCGCGTCCATGTCCTCGATGTCGCGGACCATCTCGTCCGTCAGGTCGGTGTGTTCGCCCATCAACTCCAGGGACAACCGTAGCCGGGTCAGCGGGGTGCGCAAGTCATGGGACACGCCGGCGAGCATCAGTTCGCGTTCCCGCCCGGCTTGCTCGACGTCCTCGGCCATCTGGTTGAAGGCGCGATAGACCTCGGTCATCTCACTGGGTGTATCGCTGATGGGCAGCCGCACGCTGCGACCCTGGCCCAATTGGCGGGCCGCGTAGACCAGGCGTTTCAACGGTTGGTTGAGCTGGCTGACGAAAATCCAGGCCGATGCCGTCGACAACAGGCCGATGGCCAGGAACCAGCCGAGCACGTTCCAGATTTTCTGGCCGCGCAGCGGATGCGGATACAGCGGCACTTTCAACCAGCCATCCCCCAGGCTCGGGGCCCGCACCCAAAGCGCCGGCGGCGAGTGCATGCGCAATCTCACCTCGGTATCGGCGCCCAGTTCGGCCTGCATCTGGCGTTGATAGATCTCGCTGTAGGGCCAATGCTGCTCCCCCTCCGGCACACCGGCACCGACGACGCGGATCAGCGTCGCCGCCTCGGCGATTTTCGCTCGGTTGGTTTCATCCGCCGCCCAATAAGCCCGCAGGGTCAGGGCCACGCCGTGGCTGTACTGCCGGTCCACGAGAACGTCTTCGTTCATCAGCAGGTACACCAGCGTCAGTGCCTTGGAGAAGAGCACGACGATCAGCACCAGCCAGAGGGTGCGAGAGAAGAAACTCTGGGGGAACCAAACGGGGGTTTTCATGAATAACCGCTACACACTTGCAGGAGCGAGCGATGCTCGCACATGACAGACCGCGAGTCGCCTGGAAGAACACATTTCAACCGACCAGGCCACCCGCTCCTACAAATCGCCGATCACTTACCGGCGGCGCCATCCGGCACGAACACGTAGCCCACACCCCAGACCGTCTGGATATACCGCGGCTTGGAAGGATCGGGCTCGATCATCCGGCGCAGACGGGAAATCTGCACGTCGATGGAGCGCTCCAGCGCATCCCATTCACGACCACGGGCCAGGTTCATCAGCTTGTCCCGGGTCAGCGGCTGGCGGGCGTTCATCACCAGGGCCTTGAGCACGGCGAACTCACCCGTGGTGAGCATGTGCACCTCATCGCCGCGCTTGAGCTCACGAGTGGCCAGGGACAGCTCATAGTCGCCGAAGGTCACGCTTTCGTCTTCGCTGCCCGGCGCGCCAGGTACCGGCGCCGACTGGCGACGCAGTACCGCCTTGACGCGGGCCATCAGCTCGTCAGGGTTGAACGGCTTGGCCAGGTAATCGTCGGCGCCCAGTTCCAGCCCCTTGATACGGCTCAGCTCGTCGCCCTTGGCGGTAAGCATGATGATCGGGATCTGGTTGTTGGCGCCGCGCAGGCGGCGGCAGGCTGTCAGGCCGTCTTCACCGGGCAGCATCAGGTCGAGCACCACCAGGTTGAAAACTTCACGGGCCAGCAGTCGATCCATCTGCTCGGTGTTCGGTACGGTGCGGGCGCGGTAGCCCTTGCTGACGAAAAAACGTTCCAGCAAGCTGCTCAGCCCCGGATCGTCGTCAACGATAAGAATTTTTTCGCCTTCAGCAGTTTGTGCAGTGCTGCTCATAGGAAGCTCCTTTGATCTCGGCGCGCATTATGGCCTAGCTGCCGTTATACGCACCGTGTGCATTGTTAGCAGATTTTTCCTCTATCTCCACAAATCCGGGTATCGAGCCTACAGACCATGTCCCCCCCTCAAGGCGCAACGCTGGTTATAATGCGCGGCCCTTTGTGCCTGGGAATGTCGGATCGTGACCCCCGGGGTGCCATCTTTTCTCCTTGGCCAGGCAGCACTTTTTGAATTTCGCGGGTCAACAGGCAGCCTTTTGACCCAGGCAGCGGCGCATGCCAGGCCGCTCAACCAGTCTCGCCGAGCCCGGTTTCTGTGGTGGCGAGCCTGATTTCACAATTTGTCAGGTGGTTTTATGGACAGCATCAACAGCCGCATCGCCGAGGAACTCGGTGTACGCCCACAACAGGTCGAAGCGGCCGTCGCGCTACTCGATGAAGGCTCCACGGTGCCTTTCATCGCCCGTTACCGGAAAGAAGTGACCGGCAGCCTCGATGACACCCAATTGCGGCATCTGGAAGAGCGCTTGCGCTACCTGCGAGAACTCGACGAACGGCGTATCAGCATCCTGGCCAGCATCCAGGAGCAGGGCAAGCTGACTCCGCAACTTGAGCGCGACATCAAGCTGGCCGACACCAAGACCCGTCTCGAAGACTTGTACCTGCCCTACAAGCAAAAACGCCGCACCAAGGGCCAGATCGCCCTGGAGGCCGGCCTCGGCGAGTTGGCCGACGGCCTGTTCAACGACCCGACCCTGACTCCGGAAACCGAAGCCGCGCGCTTCGTCGATCCCGAAAAAGGCGTGGCGGACGTAAAAGCGGCGCTGGAAGGCGCCAAGTACATCCTCATGGAGCGTTTCGCCGAAGACGCCAACCTGTTGGAAAAACTGCGCAACTTCCTCAAACAGGAAGCCATCCTCAGCGCCCGGGTGATCGCCGGCAAGGAAGAGGAAGGCGCGAAGTTCCGCGACTACTTCGAACACGACGAACCGCTCAAAAGCGTGCCGTCACACCGCGCATTAGCGATTTTCCGTGGTCGCAACGAAGGCATTCTCAGTTCCGCACTGAAGGTCGGTGAAGAATTGCCCGGCACCATGCACCCGTGCGAAGGCATGATCGGCCAACAGTTCGGCATCCAGAACCAGAACCGCGCTGCCGACAAATGGCTGGCCGAGGTGGTGCGCTGGACCTGGAAGGTCAAGCTCTACACTCACCTGGAAACCGACCTGCTGGGTGAATTGCGCGACAACGCCGAGACCGAGGCGATCAACGTCTTCGCCCACAACCTGCACGACCTGCTGCTGGCCGCTCCAGCCGGCCCACGTGCCACCCTCGGCCTGGACCCGGGCCTGCGCACCGGTTGCAAGGTGGCGGTGGTGGACTCCACCGGCAAGCTGCTGGACCACGCGACGGTTTACCCGCACGTGCCACACAACAAATGGGACCAGACCCTCGCCGTGCTCGCCGCCCTGTGCGCCAAGCATTCGGTGGACCTGATCGCCATCGGCAACGGCACCGCCAGCCGCGAGACCGACAAACTGGCCGCCGAGCTGATCAAGAAATACCCAGCCATGAAGATGACCAAGGTCATGGTCTCCGAAGCCGGCGCTTCGGTTTATTCGGCGTCGGAACTGGCCTCCAAGGAATTCCCGGACCTGGACGTGTCGATCCGTGGCGCGGTGTCCATCGCCCGACGCCTGCAAGATCCGCTGGCGGAGTTGGTGAAGATCGATCCGAAATCCATCGGTGTCGGCCAGTACCAGCACGACGTTTCCCAGTTGAAACTGGCTCGTGGCCTGGACGCCGTAGTGGAGGATTGCGTGAACGCCGTGGGCGTGGACGTGAACACCGCTTCGGTGGCGCTGTTGGCACGTATCTCGGGCCTCAATGCCACGCTGGCGCAGAACATCGTCACCCACCGCGACGAACACGGTGCATTCAAGACCCGCGCCGCGTTGAAGAAAGTCCCGCGCCTGGGCGAGAAAACCTTCGAGCAGGCCGCCGGGTTCCTACGTGTCATGAACGGTGACAACCCGCTGGACTCCTCGGCCGTCCACCCTGAAGCCTACCCGCTGGTGCAGCGCATCGCCGCCCAGACCGACCGCGACATCCGTTCGCTGATCGGCGACGCCGCGTTCCTCAAGCGCCTGGACCCGAAAAAATTCACCGACGAAACCTTCGGCCTGCCGACCGTGACCGACATCCTCCAGGAATTGGAGAAACCCGGCCGCGACCCACGCCCCGAGTTCAAGACCGCCGAGTTCCAGGACGGCGTCGAAGACCTCAAGGACCTGCAACCGGGCATGATCCTCGAAGGCGTGGTGACCAACGTCACCAACTTCGGTGCCTTCGTCGACATCGGCGTGCACCAGGACGGCTTGGTGCACATCTCGGCCCTGTCGGAGAAATTCATCAAGGACCCGCGCGAAGCCGTGAAAGCCGGTGACGTGGTGAAAGTGAAGGTCATGGAAGTCGACATCCCGCGCAAACGCGTCGGCCTGTCGATGCGCATGAGCGACACGCCCGGCGAAAAAGTCGACGGTGCCCGTGGGGCTCGTCCGGGCTCGACCCCGCGTCAGTCGCAGAACACCGCGCCGCGCAAGGAAACCGCCACCGCGGCCCCGACGAACAACGCCATGGCTTCGTTGTTCGCCAACGCCAAGCAGTTGAAGAAACGCTGATGGACGTGCCGGCCGGGTTGGTGGAAAGCGCGTTTTTCAAGCTGCTCGGCTGCCGTCTGCACAGCCTGGGGGACGGGGTGGCGCAAGTCGCCCTGGGCCTCGAGCCGCCGTTGCGCAACCGTGGCAACAAGCTGCATGGCGGCGCGCTGTTCAGCCTGGTGGACATCGCCATGGGCCTGGCCTGCTCCAGTGTCCACGGCTTTGACCAGCAGAGCGCGACCATCGAATGCAAGATCAATTACATTCGCGCCGTGTCCGACGGTGAAGTGCTGTGCACCGCCCGGGTCATCCACCCCGGCCGACGCACACTGGTGGTCGAGGCCGAGGTGATGCAAGGCGACAAGCTGGTCGCAAAAGCGCAAGGCACGTTCGCTGTCCTATAGCTCCCCGTCATCGATTTGGGGTAATTTCGACGCCATGAATGCGGCATCGATACCCCTTGTGGGAGCGAGCCTGCTCGCGATAGCGGTATATCAGTCAGCTCGATATTGACTGCTCCACCGCTATCGCGAGCAGGCTCGCTCCCACAGAGGGTTGAGGTGACTCGTCCTTGGCCGCATGAAAACCAGGCGAAAACGCCAGTTTTAACTTCACCCTTGTAGACCGTCTTGCCCACCCCCATATTGGGGCGACTGACGCGTGAAGGAATTCAACTTGAGCGACCTTTTAAACCGCCGCCTGGCCCTGCTCGGCGAGCGCGCCAACCTCTCCCTGCTCGAACAATGCCTGCATGGCATCGAGCGTGAATGCCTGCGCGTCACGGACGATGGCCACCTGGCGCAGACCCCGCATCCCAAGGCCCTGGGTTCGGCACTGACCAACGAACAGATCACCACCGACTATTCCGAGTCGCTGCTGGAGTTCATCACCCCGGCCCTGGCCGACCCGGCCGATACCCTGCGCAGCCTCGACAAGATCCACCGGTTTGCCTACAGCAAACTCGGTGACGAATACCTGTGGAGCCCCTCGATGCCGTGCCCGCTGCCAGCGGAAGAGGACATCCCGATTGCGTATTACGGCACCTCGAATATCGGTCGACTCAAGTACGTCTACCGCAAGGGCCTGGCCCTGCGCTATGGCAAGACCATGCAATGCATTGCCGGGATCCACTACAACTTTTCCCTGCCGGAAAAGCTCTGGCCGCTGCTTCGGCAGAACGAAGCAGCCGACGTGAGCGACCGTGACTTCCAGTCTTCGTCCTACATCGCGCTGATCCGTAATTTCCGTCGCTACAGCTGGTTGCTGATGTACCTGTTCGGCGCCTCGCCAGCCCTGGATGTCGGTTTCCTGCGAGGTCGCCCGCACCAGTTGGAACAACTGGATCCAGACACCTTGTACCTGCCCTACGCCACCAGCCTGCGCATGAGCGACCTGGGTTACCAGAGCAACGCCCAGGCCGGCCTCACGCCTTGCTACAACGACCTGGCGAGCTACACCGACAGCCTGCGCAAAGCGGTGGCGACACCCTACGCGCCCTACGTCGAAGTCGGCACTCACCAGAACGGCGAGTGGGTGCAGCTCAATACCAACATCTTGCAGATCGAAAACGAGTACTACTCCAACATCCGCCCCAAACGCGTGACCTACACCGGCGAGCGGCCGATCCAGGCCTTGATGGCCCGGGGTATCCAGTACGTCGAAGTGCGTTGCCTGGACATCAACCCGTTCCTGCCGATGGGCATCGACCTCACCGAATCTCGATTCCTCGATGCATTCCTGCTGTATTGCGGCCTCAACGACAGTCCGCAACTGGAAAACAACGAGTGCGGCAACGCCACGAGCAACTTCCTGACGGTGGTCAAGGAAGGTCGCAAGCCGGGCCTGCAATTGCAACGCCACGGCCAAGCGGTGGACATGCAGGCGTGGGCCGTCGAACTGCTGGAAAAAATCGCACCGCTGGCCTCGCTGCTCGACCAGAGCCACGGTGGCGACGCCCACCGCCAGGCCTTGGACGCGCAACTGGCGAAGGTCCGTGATCCGTCCCTGACGCCCTCCGCCCAGGTGCTGGCCGCCATGGCCGAGCATCAGGAAAGCTTCGCCCAGTTCTCCCTGCGCCAAAGCAAGGCCCACGCCGAGTTCTTCCGGGCCGAGCCGTTGCCTGCCCAGGAGCAGGCCACATTCGAAGAAGCCGCCCGTGAATCCCTGGTTCAGCAAACTGAGCTGGAGCAGAACGAGGTGGGGGATTTCGATGTGTTCGTGGGTTCGTATCAGGCAAGCATCCTGGCGATCAGTAACTGACCGGACACTCCCATAGCTCCCGGGTGGAAATGCAGCTTTTGTGGCGAGAGGATTTATCCCCTCGCCACAAAAGCTGTGGTCATCTCCCATTTCTTGCTCCCCGCATAGAAATTTTCGCAAATAAGCTAATTCGAAAAAGTTATTTATTTTTGAATTCTTAGATCATTTAGTCTCCTCCAACGCCGAATCTCCGGTGGCCTGTTGAGGAGCTTTCCCATGACTTTGCGTTTTCCCCTTCGCCTTCTCGCGGCCGCCTCCCTGGCCGTCACCAGTTTTTTTGCCCAGGCAGCGGACCTGACCGTTGCCTACCAGACCACCGTCGACCCGGCCAAAGTCGCCCAGGCCGATGGCGCCTATGAAAAAGCCACCCAAGCCAAGATCGACTGGCGCAAGTTCGACAACGGTGCCGATGTCATCACCGCCATCGCCTCGGGCGATGTACAGATCGGCTATCTCGGCTCCAGCCCGTTGACCGCAGCCATCACCCGCAAAGTCCCGGTGGAAACCTTCCTCATCGCCACCCAGATCGGCGCCGCCGAAGCCTTGGTGGTTCGTGACAGTTCCGGCATCAACTCCCCGCAAGACCTGATCGGCAAGAAAATCGCCGTGCCATTCGTGTCCACTGGGCACTACAGCCTGCTCGCCGCGTTGAAGCACTGGAACATCGACCCGTCGAAAGTCACCATCCTCAATCTCGCGCCACCGGCCATCATCGCCGCCTGGAAGCGCGGCGACATCGACGCCACCTACGTCTGGGATCCAGCCTTGGGCGTGGCCAAGGAGAACGGCAAGGTGCTGATCACGTCTGCGGAACTGGCCAAGTTCGGCGCACCGACCTTCGACGCCTGGATCGTGCGCAAGGACTTCGCCCAGAAGCATCCTGAAATCGTTACCGCGTTCGCCAAAGTCACCCTGGACGCCTACGCCCAGTACCGCAAGGATCCACAGGCGTGGCTGGCCGATGCGTCCAACGTCGACAAACTGGTGAAGCTCTCCGGCGCCAAGGCCAGCGATATCCCGCTGTTGCTGCAAGGCAACGTGTTCCCGCTGGCAGCCGATCAGGTCGTGAGCCTCGGTGCACCGACCACCCAGGCCATCACCGATACCGCGGCGTTCCTCAAGGAGCAAGGCAAAGTCGAAGCCGTGCTGCCGGACTACGCACCTTACGTCAGCGCCAAATACATCACTCGTTGATCGAAAAAAGGGAGACACGCGATGGCCTTGCTACAGCTGGAGCGCATCAGCGCACAGTACCCCGGCGCGACGGAACCCGTGCTGGCGGACATTTCCCTGACCCTGGGCCCCAAGCAACTGCTGGTTGCCCTTGGCCCGTCCGGCAGTGGCAAGACATCGCTGTTGAACCTGATCGCCGGGTTCGTCGAACCCAGCGCCGGGCATATCACCCTGGACGGCGTACCGGTCAAGGGACCCAGTGCCGAACGCGGCGTGGTGTTCCAGGACGATGCATTGCTGCCTTGGCAGGACGTGCTGGCAAACGTTGGGTTCGGCCTGGAACTGGCGGGGGTCGCCAAGCAAAAACGTGAGGCCCGGGCTCGGGAAATGCTTGCCCTGGTGGACCTGGCCGGTTTCGAGCAACGCCGCGTCTGGCAGCTCTCCGGCGGCCAGAAGCAGCGTGTTGGCCTGGCCCGGGCATTGGCGGCCGACCCTCGCGTGCTGTTGATGGACGAACCTTTTGGTGCGCTGGACGCTTTCACCCGCGAGCAGATGCAGGAACTGTTGCTGCAGGTCTGGCAGCGCACCGCCAAACCAGTGTTCCTGATTACCCATGACATTGAAGAAGCCGTATTCCTCGCCACTGACTTGATCCTGTTGGCGCCGAACCCGGGGCAAGTCGTCGAGCGCCTGAGCCTGGATTTCGGCCAGCGCTACGGAGCCGGGGAATCGGCGCGGTCGATCAAGTCCGACCCGCGTTTTATCGAAACCCGCGAGCATGTACTCGCCAAGGTGTTCGCCCAACGCAGCGCCACTCGACTACAGGAGCGCGCATGATGAGCAGCTACGAAATTCCAGCCGTGGCCAGTGACGCGGCGCCCCAGCGCACGGCCATCGACCCGAGACCCAGCCTGAGTACGCGCTGGATCAGTGGTTTTACCCTGATCGCGCTGCTGGCGATCTGGTGGGCCGTCACCGCCAGTGGCCTGATCGAACCGCTGTTCCTGCCCTCACCGTCTGCCGTACTGCAAAAGGGCTGGCTGCTGGCGACCAGCGGTTACATGGACTCCACCCTCTGGCAGCACTTGGCCGCAAGCCTTGAACGTATCGGCCTGGGCCTGCTGTTCGCGGTACTGACGGCGGTGCCGGTAGGCATCGCCATTGGTGCCAACCGCATCGCGCGCGGCGTGCTCGATCCGTTGATCGAGTTCTACCGGCCGATTCCACCGTTGGCCTACCTGCCGTTGATCGTGATCTGGTGCGGCATCGGTGAGTTGTCGAAGGTGCTGTTGATCTACCTGGCAATCTTCGCCCCGATTGCCATCGCCACTGCCACGGGTGTGCGCACCGTCGACCGGGCCAAGTTGCGCGCCGCGCAATCGTTGGGTGCAACGCGGGCCCAGTTGATCCGCCATGTGATCGTGCCCAGCGCCCTGCCGGACATCCTCACCGGCATTCGCATTGGCCTGGGCGTGGGTTGGTCGACCCTGGTGGCCGCCGAGCTGATTGCCGCCACCAGTGGCCTGGGGTTCATGGTTCAGTCAGCGGCGCAGTTCCTGGTCACCGATGTGGTGGTGCTGGGGATCTTGGTGATCGCACTGATCGCCTTCGCCATGGAAATGGGCTTGCGCGCCCTGCAACGCAAACTGGTGCCGTGGCACGGCCAGACCCATTGAGACCCAATGACCACGCCGACCATTCGGCGCCCCACTGCGAGAACACGACGATGAGCCGCCCGACCATTACCCCTTTGAGCATCGCCCTTGGTGCGCAGATCAGTGGGATCGATATCAGCCAGCCCCTGAGCCCGGAACATCGCGACGTCATCGAGCAGGCCCTGCTTGAGCATCAGGTGCTGTTCTTTCGCGACCAGCCAATCGAGCCGACGCAACAAGCGCGTTTCGCCGGATATTTTGGCGACCTGCACATTCACCCGATCTACCCCAACGTGCCGGAGCAGCCCGAAGTATTGGTGCTCGACACTGCCGTTACCGATGTCCGCGATAACGCCGTGTGGCACACCGACGTGACCTTTCTCCCGACCCCCGCCCTGGGCGCGGTGCTCAGCGCCAAGCTGCTGCCGGCGTTTGGTGGCGATACGTTGTGGGCCAGTGGCATCGCCGCCTACGAAGCTTTGTCGACCCCATTGAAACGCTTGCTGGAAGGCCTGACGGCGACCCACGACTTCACCCGCTCATTTCCCTTGGAGCGCTTTGGCAACACCGCCGAAGACTTGGAGCGCTGGGAGCAAGCACGGCGGAAAAACCCACCGCTGTCCCATCCGGTGATCCGCACCCACCCGGTGAGTGGACGTCGGTCGCTGTTCGTCAATGAAGGCTTCACGACACGGATCAACGAGCTGTCGGAAAGCGAAAGCGAGGCGATCCTGAAACTGCTGTTCGCCCACGCCACCCGCCCGGAATTCACCCTGCGTTGGCGTTGGCAGGTCAACGACGTGGCGTTCTGGGACAACCGCGTCACCCAGCATTTCGCCGTGGACGACTATCGTCCTGCCCGGCGAGTGATGCACCGGGCGACGGTGTTGGGGGATGTGCCGTTTTTCAGGTGAGGCACTGAATCTGAATTGCTCTTGTGGCGAGGGGATTTAGCGAAACATCGCACCGCCCCGCTGGGCTGCACAGCAGCCCCAAAACAGATAACTCGATTCCACCTGATACACCGCGTGCTCAGGTTCGGGGTTGCTTCGCAGCCCAGCGGGGATAAATCCCCTCGCCACAGGGTTTTGTGTTCGCCGTGCTTACGGAGGTATTACTCCGCCGACGAAGGTTTCTCCCAAAGATTGATCCCGCCTTCCTGGGCAAACCGGTCGATCTCGGCCAGTTCGTCGGCGCTGAAGTTCAGGTTCTGCAGCGCCCCGACGTTCTCGATGATTTGCTCCGGCCGGCTGGCGCCGATCAGGGCGGAGGTGACCCGGGGATCACGCAGGGTCCAGGCCAGGGCCATTTGCGCCAGGCTCTGCCCGCGCCGCTGGGCGATCTCATTGAGCGCGCGCACGTGGGCGATGTTCTCTTCCGACAGGTGCGAAGCCTGCAACGAGCCGCCACCCGGGCGGTTGACCCGCGCATCGGCCGGAATGCCCTTGAGGTACTTGTCGGTCAGCAGGCCCTGGGCCAGCGGGGTGAAGGCAATCACACCGGTACCCAGTTCGTCAGTGGCGTCCAGCAGGTCTTTTTCCACCCAGCGGTTGAGCAGGTTGTAGGCCGGCTGGTGGATCAGCAACGGGACTTTCCATTCCTTGAGCAGCGCCGCCATTTCCCGGGTCTTCACCCCGGAATACGAAGAGATGCCGATGTACAGCGCCTTGCCCTGCTGCACAGCAGTGGCCAATGCGCTGGCGGTCTCTTCCAGTGGGGTGTCGGGGTCGAAGCGGTGGGAATAGAAAATATCCACATAGTCCAACCCCAGGCGTTGCAAGCTCTGGTCAAGGCTGGCCAGCACGTATTTGCGCGAGCCACCGCCCTGGCCGAAAGGCCCCGGCCACATGTCCCAACCGGCCTTGCTGGAGATAATCAACTCATCGCGGTACTGCTTGAAGTCTTCGCGCAGCAGTCGACCGAAATTGATCTCGGCGCTGCCGTAGGGCGGGCCGTAGTTGTTCGCCAGGTCGAAGTGGTTGATCCCTGAGTCGAACGCCGTACGCAACAAGGCGCGCTGGGTGTCGATGGGCGTGCTGTCACCAAAGTTGTGCCACAACCCCAGCGACAGCGCTGGCAATACCAACCCGCTGCGACCGACGCGGCGGTAAGGAATGGACTCGTAGCGGTTTTCGGCAGCGGTGTAGGTCATCGAAAGGCTCTCTGTTCGGACACTGGTGGCAGAAGCTAACATTTCACAGACGCATCGGTCAGGCGGAAAGTTCGCGCAAGGCTGCTGCTGCCAGAAAACCCGAACGCGAGCTATAACGCTGGTCACGTCGCACGGTTTGATCGATGCGTTCAAGCAATTGTTCGGGCAACGTGGCGTTGAACCGCACTGATTTCCCGAAATAGGGCGTGACATCAAACTCAACCACCCCCCATATCCCCCCGGCGTATTGCGGATTGTCGAGATGATCGTCAATTTCATGGATCTGCGGTAGCGGCTCGCCGTCGGCTATCAGGCCTTCATAGTGCAGCGAGAGCGCTTCTTTCACATTTTCGAATGCCTGGTTCACGGTACTGCCTGCGGAAAAACAACCCGGTACATCCGGGACCGTCACTCCGTATTCGGAATCGGCATCCTTGTGCAGAACGACCGGAAATTTCATTTGGATGAATCCTTCCTCCAGATCCGGCAACCGTCGCAACCGGTCTGATAACAATGTATCCCCATCGGGGATTTCGTAATCGATC
Organism: Pseudomonas sp. DF11; assembly: GCF_058148565.1. Lineage (NCBI taxonomy): Bacteria > Pseudomonadati > Pseudomonadota > Gammaproteobacteria > Pseudomonadales > Pseudomonadaceae > Pseudomonas > Pseudomonas sp. DF11. The sequence goes on along the minus strand of NZ_JBYVYN010000004.1, from coordinate 88,273 downwards.
ATGGGCTTCATTTCAGGCCCGCCTGTTTCAATATGCTGGCGATCGTGCCTCTGGGCAGATCGGCGTCAGGGTGTTTTATCGTCACCCTCCCAGCCTTGAAGGGGTGTTTGTATTGATGATGGCTACCCTTGACTGCCACCAGACACCAACCATCTTCTTCGATCTTCCTGATCATTTCCCGACTTCGCATCACCTTTGCCTTATTCGACAGCTCTGCCGGAAAACTCTAGCCGCGAAAGAGGATCTTGATACACACAATACACACCCTGAAAAATATTAGTTCAATTCTCCAGCCGTTGCACCGCCACCCGATCAGCGCGCCTGCGCAAACACCTCCGTCACCCAATCCACGAACACCCGAACCCGTGGCGACATGTGTCGGTTGTGCGGATAGAGCACCGACACCGGCATGGAGGGCGGTGGGGTGTCGGGGAGGACTTCCTGGATCAGGCCCTGCCGGATCGGTTCCTGCATTCGGTAATACGGGCATTGGATCAAGCCCAGGCCGGCGATGGCCGAGGCGGCGTAGATTTCGGCACCGGACACCGACAACGTCCCCCCGATCGGCACCTCCTTGAGTTCGCCATCGACCATGAACTCGAACGGATAGAGCTTGCCGGTGGTCCGCGAGACGTAATTCACCGCCCGGTGATGTTTCAAGTCATCGAGGCTTTTCGGTTCGCCGTACTGGCGCAGGTAACCGGGGCTGGCACAGGTGATCTGCCGAAGGTTGGCGACACGTCGGCCGATCAATGACGAGTCCGCCAGCGCACCGGAGCGCAGCACGCAATCGACGCCTTCGGCAATCAGGTCGACGAAACGATCCGCCTCGCTAACGAACAGCTCTACTTCGGGGTAGCGGGCCATGAATTGCGGCAACGCCGGAATCACGAAATACCTGGCCTGGGTTCCATGCAGGTCCACCCTCAACTTGCCTTTGGGTGCCACGCCACGAAACGCCAGTTCGGCTTCTTCAAGCTCCGCCAGCAGTTGCACGCAGCGCGGGTAATAGGCCTCGCCGTCAAGGGTGGGGCGCACCTTGCGGGTACTGCGCTCCAGCAAACGCACGCCCAGCCAGGCTTCGAATTGATTGAGCGTGTGGGTCAGCGTGGCCCGGGGCATGTTCAAGTCTTCAGCGGCCAGGGTGAAGCTGCTGCGCTCGTATATGCGGACAAATACCCTCATCGCCTTGACCTGGTCCATTTGAATCCCGCGCGCTGATTGTTGGAAAAAATTGAACAGTCAAGGCAACTCTCGTGCATTTATCGCCAAGAGTAAACATGTGAATCTGGCTTCAACGAATCACAACCCCCTCACTCTCAAAGGAACCCTCACATGACTGTTCAAAATTCGAAAGTTGCCATCGTGACCGGCGCCTCCCGAGGCATCGGCGCCGAAATCGCCAAGCAACTGGCCAGCGAAGGTTTTGCCGTCGTCATCAATTACGCCAACAGCGCCAACGAAGCATCCAAGTTGGTGGTGCAATTGCGCCAGGCCGGCCACCAAGCCATAGCGGTCAAGGCAGACGTGTCCTCTGCCGCCGATGTCCGGCGGATGTTCGATGAAACCGAAGCGAAGCTGGGCAAGGTCGATGTGCTGATCAACAACGCCGGCATCCTTCAGGTAATGCCCCTGGCGCAGCACAGCGACGAGCTGTTCGAGCAGACGTTCGCCATCAACACCCGTGGCACCTTCAATACCCTGCGCGAAGCTGCGACCCGCCTGAACGACGGCGGCCGGATCGTGAATTTTTCCAGCAGCACCGTTGGCCTGAACCTGCCCGGCTACTCGGTGTACATCGCCAGCAAGGCTGCGGTGGAGTCCCTGACCCAGGTGTTCGCCAAGGAACTGCGCGGCCGCCAGATCACGGTCAACGCCGTGGCCCCCGGCCCGGTCGCCACCGAACTGTTCATGCATGGCAAGAGCGAAGAACAGGTGCAGCATTACGCCAAGATGCCGCCCCTGGAGCGCCTCGGCCAGCCGGAAGACATCGCCAGCGTCATTTCTTTTCTGGTGAGCCCGGCCGCCGGTTGGGTGAACGGGCAGATCTTGCGGGCCAACGGCGGCCTGGTCTGAGGCCTTATTCGCCGTCGCCAGCCACACCGCCATCGCGAGCAGGCTCGCTCCCACAAGGCAATTACTTAACCCTGTGGGAGCGAGCCTGCTCGCGATGGGATCAGTGCGGCGCCGATGAAGATCTGCTCCGCTACCTTTAGCCTTGGGCTTCGATCAGCGCACCAGATGCAGGAACTGCAGGTGGCGCTCGTACTGGTCGAGAATGTCGTTGATCACCTGCTCCTTGGTATAGCCCACCAGGTCGTAATCCTGGCTGCCTTCGCTCAGGTGCACTTCGGCACGGTAGTAACGTCGATTGTTGAGCTCCTTCGAGCCCATGCCCCCGCGGGCGAAGGACGGCGTGAAATAACCGCGCATCTGCACCTGGTAAATGAATGGATGCTGCTCGCCGTGGCCGATTTCCAGGCTGACGCTGTCGTTGGCCGGGTCTGGCTGGGTCACCACCGTCAGGCCCTTCTCGACGAACACTGCCGTCACTTCTTCAATGGCCGGACGTACCGTGGTGTCGAGGAAACGGTACACCTCGTCGCGGGACGGAAAATGCACCGCCTGGCTCAAGCGTTGGCGCCAGCCCCCCGTGCCCCGGCGGGCCCCCGAGACCGGGGCCAGGGAATGCAATTGCGCGATCTGCTTCTGGGATTCCAGGTAGAACGCCTTGTGCAGGCCCCACATCATCAGCAGCAGAATCAGCGAGAACGGCAAGGACGTCAGCACCACCGCCGACTTCAAGGCATCGATGCTGCCGGAGAACAGCAATGCGCTGGTCACCAGGGCGGTCATCGCGCCCCAGAACACCCGCAGCCATTTCGGCCCGTCTTCATCGGGATTGCCACCCTTGGCCGACAGCGTCGAAAGCACCACAGTGCCGGAGTCGGCGGACGTGACGAAGAACACGAAGCTGATGAACACCGTGACCGCGATGACGGTCTTGCTCCACGGGTAGGTTTCCAGCAGCAGGTAAAGGCTCATCGATGGATTTTCCAAGGCCGACATGCCCAGGGCGCTCATGCCGTGGTTCAGCACCTGGTCGATGGCGCTGTTGCCGAAAATCGACATCCACGCCAGGGTGAAGCCCAAGGGAATCAGCAGCACGCCAAACACAAATTCGCGGATGGTTCGGCCACGGGAAATCCGCGCGATGAACAGCCCCACGAACGGCGACCAGGCGATCCACCAGGCCCAGTAGAACACCGTCCAACCGCCAAGCCAGTCACTGGGTTTGTCATAGGCGTACAGGTCGAAGCTCTTCATCGGCAAGGCGCCGAGGTAATCGCCGATGTTCTGGATCAAGGTGTTGAGCAAATGCTGGGTGGGACCGGCGAACAGCACGAACAGCAACAAAGCGCAGGCCAGCAGCATGTTGATGTCGGACATGACCCGCACGCCTTTGTCGACACCGGCCACCGCGACGATGATCGCCGCGCCCATCATCAGCACGATCAGGCCGACTTGAATCCATTGGGTGTGGGCGACACCGAACAGGTAATCGAGGCCCGAGTTAAGGTGCAACACCCCGAAGCCCATGTCCGCGCCAAGGCCGAACACCGTGGCGATGATGCCGAAACCGTCCACCGCATAGCCGATGGGGCCATTGATGCGCTTGCCGATCAGCGGGTACAACGCCGAACGCAGGGCCAGCGGCAAATTGTGCCGATAGGCGAAATACGCCAGGGCCATGCCGACGAAAGCGAACACGCCCCAACCGTGCAGGCCCCAGTGCAGAAACAGAATCTGCATGGCCTGGCGCGCCGCGTCAGCGGTACCGGCCTCGCCCTGGGGCGGCTGCACCAAGTGGGTCAGCGGCTCGGAGACGCAGAAGAAAAACAGCGTGATGCTGATGCCGGCGGCGAACAGCATGCCAGCCCAGGACAGGTAACTGAATTCGGGTTCGTCGTGGTCGGCACCGAGCTTGATCTTGCCATAGCCGGACAAGGCGGTGACCACCACGAAGACCAGATACAGCGTCATCGCCAGCATGTAATACCAGCCGACCGTATTGGCCGCCCAGTTCTGCGCCGCCAGCAGCCAGGCACCGGCCTGCTCCGGCACGGCAATCACCACCAGGCCAAACAGCAGGATGAAAGTCGCCGCGAAATAAAACACCGGCGGGTTCATGCGGACCAGGCCGCTGGGTGGGAGGGACGAGGCACTCATGGGCGGTGCACTCCGGAAAGCGAAAGGATGGCGGTCGAAAACGGACTCGGCAAAGGCAAGCCTCCTGTTGTGAGCGGGCAGCAAACCGACGGTTTAACTTGAATGAACGTTCAAGTTAAACATGAATAGGTAGCTAAGGACTAATCGCAGGGCTCGACGGCACGTTTCCTACGCGAGCCTACGGAAGGGTATGACGTTGCCTGGAGAGCATTCGTTCACAGATGCCCTTGCAAATACAGACCCTGTGGGAGCGAGCCTGCTCGCGATAGCGGCATATCAGTAAATAAATTTGCCAACTGAACCACCGCTATCGCGAGCAGGCTCGCTCCCACAGGTTTTTTGGTGTTCATCCATTTGCGTCCCCTCCCCCGTTTACGCCCCGATAAACGATTGCCGGTTGCCCATGAATATCAGCGTGCCTATAGTCCAGACATCGCCTACAACCAGTACGGACTCATGATCAAAGAACAGTTGTCTCGCTTTAACCGTCTCGACCTGCTCGGCCATCCGACACCGCTGGAAAAACTCGAACGCCTCTCCTCCTGGCTCGGCCGGGACATCTATATCAAGCGCGACGACCTGACGCCCCTGGCCTTGGGCGGCAACAAACTGCGCAAGCTCGAATACCTGGCCGCCGATGCAATCGCCCAGGGCGCCGACACCCTCATCACCGCCGGCGCGATCCAGTCCAACCATGTACGCCAGACCGCCGCCCTGGCCGCGAAGCTGGGCCTGGGTTGCGTGGCCCTGCTGGAAAACCCCATAGGCACCGAGGACGGCAATTACCTGGGCAACGGCAACCGACTGTTGCTGGAGCTGTTCGACGCCAAGGTCGAGCTGGTGGAAAACCTGGACAACGCCGATGAGCAACTCCAGGCCCTGGCCGGTCGCCTGCGCAGCAACGGGAAAAAACCCTATCTGGTACCGATTGGCGGTTCGAACGCATTGGGTGCGCTGGGTTATGTGCGCGCCGGCCTGGAACTGGCCGAGCAGATCAAGGACACCGGGATAGAGTTCGCCGCCGTCGTGCTGGCCTCGGGCAGTGCCGGCACCCACAGCGGCCTGGCGCTGGCGTTGAGTGAAAGCCTGCCGACGCTTCCGGTCATTGGCGTCACGGTTTCACGTAGCGAGGAGGACCAGTTTCCGAAGGTCCAGGGCCTGGCCGAGCGTACCGCCCAGTTGCTGGACGTGGCCCTTCCCGAGGCTTTCAAGGTGAACCTGTGGGACGAGTATTTCGCGCCCCGCTATGGTGAGCCAAATGCCGGGACCTTGGCGGCGGTCAAGTTGCTGGCCAGCCAGGAAGGCCTGTTGCTGGATCCGGTCTACACCGGCAAGGCCATGGCCGGCCTGCTCGACGGCATTGGCCGAGACCGCTTCGACGACGGCCCGATCATCTTCCTGCACACCGGCGGAGCACCCGCGTTGTTTGCCTACAACGCGGCATTCCAGCTTTAGTGAAGACTTCTGTGGGAGCAAGTTCGCGTCGGCACACTCAGCATCACAGGGGCTGACAAATAGCTTTCGCGAGCAAGCCCGCTCCCACAGCATCGACATTCCATATTGGAATATATGGATGATTTAATATTATTTTCCAATCTATAAAGGCCACCCTATAGTCTCGCCGCAGGCGCATTTGCCGCGAGACGCCCAGGCTGCTTTAAGGCAGGATGTGGCAATCTTTTCGGATCGCGGCTACGCCTTATCTCAACCCAAATAAACCTCTTCATAAGAAAACACAGGGGCTTGTCATGAATTTTTCCGCATTACGTCGCAACCTGTTGGTAGGTTCGCTGGGCCTGGCATTGAGCGCCGGCCTGTTGGGGCAAGCGGTTGCCGGTGAGCAACTGCAAAAAATCAAGGACGCAGGCGTGATCAACGTCGGCCTGGAAGGCACTTACCCACCGTTCAGTTTCGTCGACGCCGACGGCAAGCTGGCCGGTTTCGAGGTGGAGTTTTCCGAAGCCCTGGCCAAGGAACTGGGGGTGAAGGTCAAGCTGCAACCGACCAAATGGGACGGCATCCTCGCGGCGCTGGAATCCAAGCGCCTGGACGCCGTGGTCAACCAGGTGACCATCTCCGAAGAGCGCAAGAAAAAATATGACTTCTCCACGCCATATACCGTTTCCGGGATTCAGGCGCTGACCCTGACCAAGAATAAAGACACCATCAAGACCGCCGCTGACCTGGCAGGCAAGAAAGTCGGCGTAGGCCTGGGCACCAACTACGAACAATGGGTGAAAGCCAACGTTCCCGGCGCTGACGTACGTACCTACGAAGATGACCCGACCAAATTCCAGGACCTGCGCGTTGGCCGTATCGACGCCATCCTGATCGACCGCCTCGCCGCGCTCGAATATGCCAAGAAAGCCAAGGACACTGCCGCCGCCGGCGAAGCGTTCTCCCGCCAGGAAGCCGGTATTGCCCTGCGCAAAGGCGAGCCTGAACTGCTGGACGCGGTGAACAAGGCCATCGAAAAACTTCGCGCCGACGGCACGCTGAAAAAGCTCTCGGAAAAATACTTCAGCGCTGACGTCACTCAATAATGGAAGAGGCTTTTCAACTCGCGCTGGACTCCGCGCCCTTCCTGCTCAAGGGCGCGTACTACACGATCATCCTCAGCCTGGGCGGGATGTTTTTCGGCCTGCTGCTGGGGTTCGGCCTGGCGTTGATGCGCTTGTCGCGTTTCAAACTGGTGAGCTGGATCGCCCGCATCTACGTGTCGTTCTTTCGCGGCACGCCGCTGCTGGTGCAGTTGTTCGTGATCTATTACGGGTTACCGCAACTGGGCGTCGAACTGGATCCGCTGCCGGCGGCCCTGATCGGCTTCTCGCTGAACATGGCCGCCTATGCCTGTGAAATCCTGCGGGCCGCCATCAGTTCCATCGAGCGCGGCCAGTGGGAAGCGGCGGCGAGTATCGGCATGACCCGCGCCCAGACCCTGCGCCGGGCCATCCTGCCGCAAGCCGCACGCACGGCCCTGCCGCCGCTGGGCAACAGCTTCATTTCCCTGGTCAAGGACACCGCGTTGGCGGCGACCATCCAGGTTCCGGAGCTGTTCCGCCAGGCGCAGTTGATCACCGCGCGAACCTTCGAAATCTTCACCATGTACCTTGCCGCCGCGCTGATCTATTGGATTCTGGCCAGCGTGCTCTCGCACCTGCAGAACGTCCTGGAAGCCCGGGTCAATCGGCACGACCAGGAGTCCTGACCCATGATTGTCGTGGAAAAACTGACAAAGCAGTTCAAGGGTCAGGTGGTGCTCAACGGCATCGACCTGAAAGTCGAAGAGGGTGAAGTGGTGGCGATCATTGGCCCCAGCGGTTCGGGCAAGACCACTTTCCTGCGCTGCCTGAACTTCCTCGAAGAACCCAGCAGTGGCCGGATCAAGGTCGGCGACATCGAGATCGATGGCAGCCGTCCGTTGAACCAGCAGCAGAATCTGGTGCGTCGCTTGCGCCAGCAAGTGGGTTTTGTGTTCCAGAACTTCAATCTGTTTCCCCATCGCACCGCGCTGGAGAACGTGATCGAGGGTCCGCTGGTGGTGAAAAAGACCCCGCGCGCAGAAGCCGAAGCACTGGGCCGCAAACTGTTGGCCAAGGTCGGCCTGTCTGGCAAGGAAGACGCTTACCCTCGGCGCCTTTCCGGCGGCCAGCAACAGCGCGTGGCGATTGCCCGGGCGTTGGCGATGGAACCGGAGGTGATCCTGTTCGATGAGCCAACCTCAGCCCTCGATCCGGAACTGGTGGGCGAAGTCCTGGCAACCATTCGCGGCCTGGCCGAAGAAAAACGCACCATGGTCATCGTGACCCACGAAATGGGCTTCGCCCGGGATGTCGCCAACCGCGTGGTGTTTTTCGATAAAGGCGTGATCGTCGAACAAGGCGAAGCCAAGGCCTTGTTTGCCGCGCCCAAGGAAGAACGCACTCGACAGTTCCTCAGCAAGTTCCTCTCGTCCAGCCACCACTCGCAGTAAGTTATAAAACGACATCACTTCCAGGGATGGACGTGATGTAACTGCCACGTAGCCAGCACACCACCTGAATTTTATTCCCGACGAAACAACCGGCAACTTTCTCACCCATCTAACGCACTGATTGTTCATGTGTGCCGTAACCCTCGTCACACTTCCTTTCACCCAAGCCTATGCCTCCGTCTCATCCGTATGGCTTGCTCCAAGCTGCCATTAAAAACGGCCAGGCCGAGGAAAAGGGTGTTTGATGCCAGGCATTATTAACGTCAACTCGTAGGAAACTTCTGAAGCCTCGCACAATTAATTATTAAGCAAGTGCCTCTATTGACACTGAAACTTCTGAACCCTTATCTAGGGAACCACAGGCGATGCACATTATTTATTTCTGCGCAGTGACTAACTGCAGTCAGCCTCCACGACTGCGCAAAATAAAATATGTCACGATTATCCATTGCCTTTGATCTTCCCAAAACGGACTTCGTTTTCAAGTATCAAGGAGAACACCATGACATGTATGTCGAATCTTGCTGAACTGTCCGCGCCGACCCTGGCCAATGCCCACCCCAGCGGCATCAACATCGCCAGCGCCGCTCACCTGGAAGTCGCCATAGCCCCCTACCCCGGCATGGACGTCGGTGACCTGATCGAGCTGTTCTGGGACAACTGCTACGTCGGCTCTCGCCAAGTGTCCCAGGCAGACCTGCAAGGCAGTATCACACTGCGGGTACCGGAGAGCTTCATCGTCAACGGCACCTCGCACATCCACTATCGCGTGATGCAGGTCGGACGCGGGCCGGCACTGTCCGCCAGGCAACAAGTGCAGGCGAAGCTCGATTGCCCCGGCGGCCAGCCATCAGCCCTGAGCGGCGATGAAAACCAGGGACTGGCCCCGGTGCACATTCCTGGCGCCATCCGCCGCCAAGGGGTAAACCCCAACCAGATCAAGCGCGGCGTGCCGCTGACGATCGAACCCTACCTGAACATGGCCGCCGGCGATGCGGTCACCCTGCGCTGGGGCGATGTGCGCATGGACCTGCCCCCAGTCAACCCGCACGAGGTTGGCCAGCCAATCCATATCTGGGTGCCGCCGCAGATTATCCTCGAGGCCGGCGAAGACCTGCGGCTGGAGGTGACCTATTGCATCCTCGACCGTGTAGGCAACAACTCCCTATGGGCGCCACCGCGAACGTTGAAGATCGGTTGCGCCAATCCTTATCTGAAAAACCCGGCGAAAGAGACCCTCATGGCTGCCGAGCCGCTCCGCCGAAGGTGAACCCCTGTGAGGGAGGGGATTTATCCCCTCATCACAACATCACTTGGCAAAAGCCCTCTATTGATATTCCTAAAAGTTAGTTCAAAAATAATTTATACACGCTTAGGGTATATAGACCGGACCACCGGACATTCTTGATTTTCGCTCGCCGCATTCATCGCGGCGTTTCTAAAGATGTGAGGTGGGTAATGGTACGGAACACAATCACCCCAGTGCAGTACGCCCCGGCACTGCCCGCAGCCACGGAGTGGCTGTAATGTCGGATTTGGCCCAAGCAAAGGTCCAGAGCGACCAGGACATCGCGCCGCTGTTGTTGCCTGCACAAGTACTGCGCAACGATGCCGAGGCCATCAAGGCCGCTCATGAGTTGGCCCAGGTCGCCCGCCAGCAAGCCGCGCGGCGTGACCAGCAACGCAAGCTGCCCTGGGCAGAAATCGAGCAATTCACCCGCAGCGGACTGGGTAGCATCGCCGTTCCCCGGGCGTACGGCGGTCCCCAGGTCTCGTTCGTCACCCTGGCCGATGTATTCGCAATCATCTCCGCTGCCGATCCGGCCCTCGGACAGATTCCACAGAACCAGTTCGGCGTGCTCCAGCTGATTCTCGGCACAGGCACCGAACGGCAGAAAAAAATTCTTCTGCAGAGCGTCCTCGAAGGCTGGCGCATCGGCAACGCCGGGCCGGAACGAGGTGTTCGCAATACCCTTGAGCTGAAGGCACGGATCACTGCCGACGGTGACGGCTTCGTCATCAATGGCCAGAAGTTCTATTCCACCGGTGCACTGTTTGCCCATTGGGTGGCGGTCAAGGCGCTGAATGACGAGGGGCGCCAAGTATTGGCGTTCGTGCGGCGCGGCACTCCGGGCCTGCGGATCGTCGACGATTGGTCGGGGTTCGGCCAGCGCACCACCGCCAGCGGCACCGTGCTGCTGAACAATGTGCGGGTAGATGCCGAGTTGGTCCTGGACAACTGGCGCATCAACGAAACGCCTGGCGTGCAAGGCGCGATTTCCCAACTGATCCAGGCCGCCATCGATGCAGGCATCGCCCGTGGCGCCATCGACGATGCCATCGCCTTCGTGCGTGAACGCGCCCGGCCATGGATCGACGCCAAGGTCGACCGCGCCAGTGACGACCTTTACGTGATCGCCGACATCGGCAAGCTGAAAATCGAATTGCACGCCGCCGAAGCGCTACTGCGCAAGGCCGGACAAGTGCTGGACCAGGTCAGCGCCGCGCCCATCACCGCGCAATCGGCTGCTCGCGCCTCGATTGCAGTGGCCGAGGCCAAGGTGCTCACCACCGAGATCGCCCTGCAAGCCAGCGAAAAACTGTTCGAGCTGGCCGGCAGTCGCGCCACCCTCGCCGAATTCAACCTCGACCGCCACTGGCGCAACGCCCGGGTGCACACCCTGCACGACCCGGTGCGCTGGAAGTATCACGCCGTAGGCGCCTACCACCTGAACGGCACTCTGCCGGCCCGGCATTCCTGGATCTGACGACCCGACCTCTGGAGCAGTACATGACGTTTTCTCAACACGTCGCGGTGATCACCAGCGATGAACAAGCCCTGATCGTGGCCAGCGACCTGGCCGATGACTTCAAGCGCGACAGCGCCCTGCGCGACCGCGAGCGTCGCTTGCCGCACCCGGAACTGGAGGCGTTCTCCCGCTCCGGCCTGTGGGGCATCAGTGTGCCCAAGGCCTACGGCGGCGCCGGTGTGTCCAACGTCACCCTGGCCAAAGTGATTGCCTTGATCTCTCAGGCTGACGGCTCTCTCGGGCAGATTCCACAAAATCATTTCTACGCCCTGGAAGTGCTACGGGTAAACGGCAGCGAAGCGCAAAAACAACGCCTGTATGCCGAAGTACTGGCCGGCCAACGCTTTGGCAATGCGTTGGCGGAGCTCGGTACCAAGACCGCCCACGACCGCATCACTCAACTGCGCCGCGACGGCGAGGGTTATCGCATCAACGGCCGCAAGTTCTACGCCACGGGGGCAATCTACGCCCAGCGCATCCCCACCTCGGTGGTGGATGAAAACGGCGTGCAACAACTGGCGTTTGTCCCTCGCGACAGCAAAGGCCTGACGGTAATCGACGACTGGACGGGGTTCGGCCAGCGCACCACGGGCAGCGGCTCGGTGGTGTTCGAAGACGTCCACGTCGCCGCCGAAGACATCGTGCCGTTCCAGAGCGCCTTCGAGCGCCCGACACCGGTGGGCCCCCTGGCGCAGATTCTTCACGCTGCCATCGACACCGGCATCGCCCGCGCCGCCTATGAAGACGCCCTGTACTTTGTCCGCAACAAAACCCGCCCATGGATCGACGCTACCAGCGACATCGCCACCGAAGACCCGCACACGCTCAAGAGCTTCGGTCAACTGAGCATCCGCCTGCACGCCGCCGAAGCCCTGCTGGAGCGAGCCGGTGAGTTTCTCGACCGGGCCCAGGCCGACACCCAGGCCGACACAGTCGCCGCCGCCTCGATTGCCGTGGCCGAAGCCCGGGCCATCAGCACCGAGATTTCCCTCGCCGCTGGCAGCACGCTGTTCGAACTGGCCGGCAGCCAGGCGACCCTGGCCGAACATGGCCTGGATCGCCACTGGCGCAACGCCCGGGTGCACACCCTGCATGACCCGGTGCGCTGGAAATACCACGCGGTGGGCAATTTTTATCTCAACGATGAAAAACCGCCGCTGCGGGGGACCATTTGATGGCCCACGGCAAGAAAAAAATCCTGCTCAACGCGTTCAACATGAACTGCATCGGGCACATCAATCACGGCCTGTGGACCCATCCCCAGGACACCTCGACCCAGTTCAACACGATCGAATACTGGACCGCTCTGGCGCAGTTGCTCGAGCGCGGGTTGTTCGACGGGCTGTTCATCGCCGATATCGTCGGGGTCTACGACGTGTACCAACAGTCGGTGGACGTCACGCTGAAGGAGTCGATCCAACTGCCGGTCAACGACCCGTTGCTGCTGGTCTCGGCCATGGCCGCCGTGACGAAAAACCTCGGTTTCGGCCTCACCGCCAACCTGACTTACGAACCGCCGTACCTGTTCGCCCGCCGCATGAGCACCCTCGACCACCTGAGTCGCGGCCGGGTCGGCTGGAACATTGTCACCGGTTACCTGGACAGCGCCGCCAAAGCCATGGGCCTGACCGCCCAGGTCGAGCATGACCGCCGCTACGACCAGGCCGACGAATACCTGCAAGTGCTCTACAAATTGTGGGAAGGCAGTTGGGAAAGCGACGCCGTACTCAACGACCGCGAGCAGCGGATCTATGCCCAGCCGGAGAAAGTGCACAAGGTCCGGCACCAGGGCGAGTTCTATCAGGTCGAGGGTTATCACTTGTGCGAGCCGTCGCCCCAGCGCACGCCGGTACTGTTCCAGGCCGGCAGTTCCGAGCGCGGCCTGCTGTTCGCCGGGCGACATGCCGAGTGCGTGTTCATCAGCGGCCAGAACAAACCGGCGACCAAGGTCCAGGTGGACAAGGTCCGCGCCAGCGCCGTCGAAGCCGGGCGCAACCCCGAGGACATCAAGGTGTTCATGGGTCTTAACGTGATTGTCGGCCAGACCGAAGCAGCCGCCTGGGCCAAGCATGCCGAGTACCTGGGCTACGCCAGCGCCGAGGCCGGCGTGGCACATTTTTCCGCGTCGACGGGCATCGACTTTTCCCAGTACGAACTGGACGAACCGATCCAGTACGTCAAGAGCAACGCCATCCAATCCGCCACCAAGACCCTGCAGAACAACGATTGGACCCGGCGCAAATTATTGGAGCAACACGCCCTCGGTGGTCGCTACATCACCGTGGTGGGTTCGCCCGAGCAGGTGGCCGACGAACTGGAGTCATGGATCGCCGAAACCGGCCTCGATGGTTTCAACCTGACCCGCATTGTCACGCCGCAAAGCTATGTGGACTTCATCGACCTGGTGATTCCCGAGCTGCAGCGACGCGGTTCGTACAAGACCGAATACGACAACGGCACCTTGCGTGAAAAGCTGTTTCACGCCCAGGCCCATCTACCCGAACAACACACCGGTTCGACCTACCGGCACTAACCCTGTGTAGAGCCCTTGTGGCGAGGGGATTTATCCCCGTTGGGGCGCGAAGCGGCCCCGAGATCCGACGGTGTGTCAGGTAGATGGATTTGACTGCTTTGGGGCTGCTACGCAGCCCAGCGGGGATAAATCCCCTCGCCACAAAAATATGCACCGCCCCCCTAAAATGACTGGAATATCCGACATGACCAAGCAACTCCTGACCCTGCCAGTCAAAGCACTGGCCCTGGCCCTCGGCCTGTTCAGCTCGGCGCTGTTCGCTGCCGACGCACCGTTGAAAATCGGCACCACCGCCGCGTTCGCCATTCCCCTGGAAGCCGCCGTGGAAGAAGCCGGCAAGCAAGGCCTGAAGGTCGAGTTGGTGGAGTTCAGCGACTGGATCGCGCCCAACGTCAGCCTGGCTTCCGGCGACATCGACGTGAATTACTTCCAGCACATCCCGTTCCTGGAAAACGCCAAGGCCGCCGCCGGGTTCGATCTGGTGCCCTTTGCCCCGGGGATCATCAACAACGTCGGCCTCTATTCGAAAAAATACAAAAGCTTCGATGAGTTGCCCGAAGGCGCGAGCGTGGCCATTGCCAACGATCCGATCAACAGCGGGCGCGGCCTGCAACTGCTGGCCAAGGCTGGGCTGATCACGCTCAAGCCCGGTGTCGGCTACAAGGCCACCGAAGACGACATCGTCGCCAACCCGAAGAAACTCAAGATCCTCCAGGTCGAGGCCGTGCAACTGGTGCGCGCTTATGAGGACGCCGACCTGGTACAGGGCTACCCGGCCTACATCCGTTTGGCAAAAACCTTCGATGCCACGTCGGCCTTGCTGTTCGATGGCCTCGATCACAAGGAATACGTGATCCAGTTCGTGATCCAGCCCAAGAGCAAGAACGACCCGCGGCTGGCCAAGTTCGTCGATATCTATCAGCACTCGCCCGCCGTGCGCGCCGCCCTGGACAAGGCCCACGGCAAGCTCTACCAAGCCGGCTGGGAAGGCTGACCATGAACGCCGTCAACGCGCGACTCCGACATGAAGCCCCCCCGCCCCATAGCGCCGAACAGACTGAACTGCATCCAGAGCTGAACCGCGCCCACGTGCGCTTCATCGGCCTGGGCAAGACCTACAACGGCGCCCAAGGGCCGGTGGCCGCACTGCAAGGCATCGACCTGGCGATCCAGCGTGGCGAAGTATTCGGCATCATCGGCCGCAGCGGTGCCGGCAAGTCCTCGCTGATCCGCACCATCAACCGGCTCGAACAACCCACCAGTGGCCGGGTGTTGATCGATCAGATAGACATCGGCGAGTTCGATGAAGATCGTCTGGTGGAGCTGCGTCGACGCATCGGCATGATCTTCCAGCACTTCAACCTGATGTCGGCCAAGACCGTGTGGCAGAACGTCGAGCTACCGTTGAAAGTGGCCGGCGTGCCCAAGGAACAACGCCAGCGCAAGGTCCGCGAGCTGCTGGAACTGGTCGGCCTGCAAGGCAAGCACAAGGCCTACCCGGCGCAACTCTCCGGCGGACAGAAGCAGCGGGTCGGGATTGCCCGGGCGCTGGTGCATGACCCGCAGATCCTGTTGTGCGACGAAGCCACCTCGGCCCTGGACCCGGAGACCACCCAATCGATCCTCGGCCTGCTACGCGAGATCAACCAGCGCTTGGGCCTGACCATCGTATTGATCACCCATGAAATGGCGGTGATTCGCGAAGTCTGCGACCGGGTAGTGGTGCTCGAGCAGGGGCGGATCGTCGAGCAGGGGCCGGTCTGGGAAGTGTTTGGCAACCCGCAGCACGAGGTCAGCCGGACGCTGCTGGCGCCCCTGCAACACGCCATACCGGAGGAACTGCAAAGCCGCCTGCAAGCACAGCCAGCGTCGGCGGATGCCGCTACCGTGCTGCGCCTGCAATTCACCGGCGCAGGCCGCGATGAAGCGGATCTCGCCGCTCTATTCAGCGCCCTCGGTGGCCGGGTGCGGCTGCTGCACGGCGGCATCGAGCGCATTCAGGGCCACGGGCTGGGGCAATTGCTGCTGGCGGTGAGCGGTTCGTCGTGGGGCGCCGAGGAATTGCGTCAACGTGCGGGCAATTGGGCGCAACGAGTGGAGGTGCTGGGCTATGTGGTTTGATCGGTTGTTGCAGGGTTTCATCGACACGTTCCTGATGGTCGGCGTGTCGTCGCTGATCGCGCTGCTGGCGGGCATTCCGCTGGCGGTGATCCTGGTCACCAGCGGCAAGGGCGGGATCTATGAAGCGCCAGCCTTGAATCGTGTCCTGGGTGCGTTCGTGAATCTGTTTCGTTCGATACCGTTCCTGATTCTGATGGTGGCGTTGATCCCCTTCACCCGGCTGATCGTCGGCACCACCTATGGTGTCTGGGCGGCAGTCGTGCCGCTGACCATCGCCGCCACGCCGTTCTTCGCCCGCATCGCCGAAGTCAGCCTGCGGGAGGTCGATCATGGCTTGATCGAAGCCGCCCAAGCCATGGGTTGCCGCCGTTGGCACATCGTCTGGCATGTGCTGCTGCCCGAAGCCCTGCCGGGTATCGTCGGCGGCTTCACCATCACCCTGGTGACCATGATCAACTCTTCGGCCATGGCCGGAGCGATTGGCGCCGGCGGCCTGGGCGACATCGCCTACCGCTATGGCTACCAGCGTTTCGACAGCCAGATCATGCTCACGGTGATCGTGTTGCTGGTGGCCCTGGTGGCGGTGATTCAACTGGGCGGCGACCGCCTGGCGCGCGGTCTGAACAAACGCTGATCTATGGGAGCAGTTGACCTGTGGGAGCAAAGCTTGCTCGCGATAGCAGTATTCCATCCAACATGGATACCAACTGGACGACTGCAGTCGCGAGCAAGCTTTGCTCCCACAGGCAGATCAGGGGGCTTGCGGTATAGTCAGCTGACACTCCCCACCCAAGCCCGCGACCATGAAACACACCGCCGACGACCTGCACACCATCACCGCCACGACCCTGGGCCATTACAACGCGGTCGCGGAGAGTTTTCGCGAAGGTACCCGCGACCACGATGTAAGCCAGAACATCGACGCCTTGCTGCGCCATATCCAGGGCCAGGCACCGCTGCACATCCTGGACTTCGGCTGCGGTCCGGGGCGTGATTTGCGCACGTTCACCAGCCTGGGCCATGTCGCGGTCGGCCTCGACGGTTCAGAAGAATTTGCCCGGATGGCGCGCCAGGACAGCGGCTGTGAAGTGTGGCAACAGGACTTCCTGGAGCTCGACCTGCCGGCCGGCCGCTTTGACGGGATTTTCGCCAATGCGGTGCTGTTTCATGTGCCGGTCCAGGAACTGCCTCGGGTGCTCAAGCAATTGCACGCCACGCTCAAGCCCGGCGGCGTGCTGTTCAGCTCAAACCCTCGGGGTGAAAACCAGGAAGGCTGGAACGGCCAACGCTTCGGCGCCTACCACGACCTCGCGGCCTGGCGCACGCTGCTTGGCGATGCAGGTTTCGTGGAACTGGAGCATTACTATCGACCGGCGGGGCTGCCACGGGAGCAGCAGCCTTGGTTGGCGAGTGTCTGGCGTAAACCTGCTTAGGATTTGAGGACGCCATAGCGAGCTTGCTCGCGATAGCGGTGCAACAATCCATGAAACTCGATGGTTTGGCCTCATCGCCTGGCAGCTTCACTCCTGTTTTTTCAACCACTTCTGCGACAACTGCTCCAACCTCCCGTCATCCTTGATGCGCGCCAGGGCGTTGTCCAGGCTGGCCTTGAACGCCGGATTACCCTTCTGGAACGGAATCACCAGGTTCGGCGCCGGCTCGCTCTTTTCCTGCGGCTGGAACGATTGCGCCATGACCAGCGGACGTGGCGATTCGTCCTTGCTCGCCAGCAGTTGTGCATCCGGATGGCTGTAAACGGCGCTGGTGTCGAAACGTTCCGCCAGTTCCGGGGTCATTGCTATGTGGTTGATGGCAACGTCGTACTTGCCGCTCTCCACGCCGGTCAGCAGATCCGCGGCATCGGTGACCACGAAGTCGGGACGTACATCGAGCTCATTGGCAAGCATTTCGCCCAGTTCCACTTCGAAACCGGTGAGTTTGCCGTCTTCCTTGAAGTTGAAGGGTGCGGTATTGGCCTCGAGGGCAATGCGCAGTTCGCCACGGTCATTGATGTCATCGATCAGTTCGGCATGAGCCAGAGGGCTCAAAAGGGGAAGCAGGCAGATCAGGCCAGGCAGAAAACGCATGGTCACTCCTTTGTAATTTATACAAGCGACGCTCGTTTCAGGCTCGCTTTGCTATGGTTGTTGCAGGCTTCGACAACGATTGGTCATGAAGTTGTCATGGCCAGGCGGATTTCATGGAAAAACTGGAGAAAAAAATGAAAAGCTTTATGTCTCGTGCTGCGTTGGCTGGCCTGTTACTGGGTACTTGCGTGCTGGCAACCGCCGCGACCCCGGCGCCCAAAGGCGCTGAAGTGTTCATCGTTTCCCCGGAAGACGGCGCCACCGTCCCTCAGGCATTCACGGTCAAGTTCGGCGTCAAGAATATCGCCCTGGCTCCGGCCGGTGATGTGACCAAAAATACCGGGCACCATCATTTGCTGATCGATGTGGACAAACTGCCGGCAGCGGGCGCGCCCATTCCCACCGATGCCAACCACATGCACTTCGGCAAGGCACAAACCCAGGCCGACATCAAACTGACCCCAGGCAAACACACCCTGCAGTTAATCCTGGGCGATAGCGGCCATATGCCGTTCGATCCGTCGATCGTGTCCAAGAAAATCACGGTGAACGTGAAGTAACAGCACTCACTGAAAAAATGCGTCCCCCCTGTGGGAGCGAGCCTGCTCGCGATAGCGGTCTATCCGACACATTAATGTTGGCTGACACGCCGCTATCGCGAGCAGGCTCGCTCCCACAGGTCATATAAAAAAACGGGAGCCCTTTCGAGGCTCCCGTTTTTTTCAGCGACCGCTCTGTTAGAACAACACGCGGCAACGAATGGTGCCGTTGATGTGCTGCAGCTTCTCTTGCGCCAGGTCCGAGTATTCGGCGTCGACGTCGATCACGACGTAGCCGACTTTCTCGTTGGTCTGCAGGAACTGACCGGAAATGTTGATGCCGTTTTCGGCGAAGACCTTGTTGATCTCGCTCATCACACCCGGGATGTTCTCGTGGATGTGCAACAGGCGATGCTTGCCAGGGTGAGCCGGCAGGGCCACTTCCGGGAAGTTCACCGACGATACCGAAGTACCGTTGTCGCTGTACTTGACCAGTTTTTCCGCCACTTCCAGGCCGATATTGGCCTGGGCTTCAGCGGTGGAACCGCCGATGTGCGGAGTCAGGATCACGTTGTCCAGGCCACGCAGCGGGCTTTCGAAGATGTCGTCGTTGGAGCGTGGCTCCACCGGGAACACGTCGATGGCGGCGCCGATCAGGTGCTTGTCCTTGATCGCTTCAGCCAGGGCGTCGAGCTTGACCACGGTGCCACGCGCGGCGTTGATCAGGATCCCGCCCTTCTTGATGGCGCGGATTTCCTTCTCGCCGATCATCCACTGGGTAGCAGCGGTTTCCGGCACGTGAAGGGTCACGATGTCGGACATGCCCAGCAGTTCGTGCAGGTCATTGACCTGGGTGGCGTTACCCAGCGGCAGCTTGGTCACGGTGTCGTAGAAGAACACCTGCATGCCCAGGCCTTCCGCCAGTACCGACAACTGGGTGCCGATCGAGCCGTAGCCAACGATCCCCAGCTTCTTGCCGCGAATTTCGAAGGAGTTGGCCGCGCTCTTGATCCAGCCACCGCGGTGGCAGGAAGCGTTCTTCTCAGGGATGCCGCGCAGCAACAGGATCGCTTCGGCCAGCACCAGTTCGGCAACGGAACGGGTGTTGGAGTACGGCGCGTTGAACACTGCGATACCGCGCTCACGCGCCGCGTTGAGGTCAACCTGGTTGGTGCCGATGCAGAAGCAGCCGACCGCCACCAGTTTCTTGGCGTGGTCGAAGATCTCTTCGGTCAATTGCGTACGGGAGCGAATGCCGATGAAGTGAGCATCGGCGATCTTTTCCTTGAGCTGGGCTTCCGGCAGAGAACTGGTGATGTACTCGATGCTGGTGTAGCCCGCCGACTTGAGGACGTCGACAGCCGATTGGTGGACGCCTTCGAGAAGAAGGAACTTGATCTTGCTCTTATCGAGAGAAGTCTTGCTCATCTGCGTAAACCTGTGTCCCGGAGAAAAATGGCAGGGAATCGGACAGCGCATGCTGGCCCGACCGGCGTGACAGCCGTCGCCGCAGAACAGCCGTTGGGCACTACGCTGCGGGGTCGGTATGCTAGCATATGCACCCCGCTAAACACTCATTCCTGCGACGTGAAGCGTTCTCAGGATGACCATGAATTGTTCGAGAGTTCTGTCGATGACCAATCCTGCCCTGATAGATGAGCTGAAGACCCTGGTTGAGCCTGGCAAGGTCCTGACCGATGCCGACTCCCTGAACGCTTACGGCAAGGATTGGACCAAGCATTTCGCCCCGGCGCCGAGCGCCATCGTCTTCCCCAAGACCACCGAGCAGGTCCAGGCCATCGTGCGCTGGGCCAATGCGCACAAGGTCGCGCTGGTGCCATCGGGCGGACGTACCGGGCTTTCCGCCGCAGCCGTGGCGGCCAACGGCGAAGTGGTCGTGTCATTCGACTACATGAACCAGATTCTCGATGTGAACCTCACCGACCGTACCGCCGTCTGCCAGCCAGGCGTGGTCACCGAACAATTGCAGAACAAGGCCGAAGAACACGGCCTGTACTATCCGGTGGACTTTGCCTCGGCCGGTTCCAGCCAGATTGGTGGCAATATCGGCACCAATGCCGGCGGAATCAAGGTCATTCGCTACGGCATGACCCGTAACTGGGTGGCGGGCATGAAGGTCGTCACCGGCAAGGGTGACCTGCTGGAACTGAACAAGGACCTGATCAAGAACGCCACCGGCTACGACTTGCGGCAGCTGTTCATCGGTGCCGAGGGCACCCTGGGCTTCGTGGTCGAGGCCACCATGCGCCTGGACCGCGCGCCGAAAAACCTCACCGCCATGGTGCTCGGCACGCCGGACTTCGATTCGATCATGCCGGTGCTGCACGCTTTCCAGGGCAAGCTGGACCTGACCGCCTTCGAGTTTTTCTCCGACAAGGCCCTGGCCAAGGTCCTGGGTCGCGGCGACGTGCCAACACCGTTCGAAACCGAGTGCCCGTTCTACGCCCTGCTGGAGTTCGAAGCCACCACCGAAGAAGTCGCCAACCACGCCCTGGAAACCTTCGAACACTGCGTGGAGCAAGGCTGGGTGCTGGACGGTGTGATGAGCCAGAGCGAAACCCAACTGCAGAACCTGTGGAAACTGCGCGAGTACATCTCCGAGACCATCTCGCACTGGACGCCATACAAGAACGACATCTCGGTGACCGTCTCCAAGGTCCCGGGTTTCTTGCGGGAAATCGACGCGATCGTCGGCGAACACTACCCGGACTTCGAAATCGTCTGGTTCGGCCACATCGGCGACGGCAACCTGCACCTGAACATCCTCAAGCCGGAAAACCTGAGCAAGGACGAGTTCTTCGCCAAGTGCGCGACCGTGAACAAATGGGTCTTTGAAACCGTCGAGAAATATAACGGCTCGATTTCCGCCGAACATGGCGTGGGCATGACCAAGCGCGACTACCTGACCTATAGTCGTTCGCCAGTGGAAATCGAGTACATGAAAGCCGTGAAGGCTGTATTCGACCCGAACGGCATCATGAACCCGGGCAAGATCTTCGCTGTTTGAATCAACGAACCAGGAGTCGGTAATGAGCTATCAGCACCAGTATGTCGACGGTACACGTATCCATTTTCCGGTAGGGAAAGTGGTGTGCATTGGCCGCAACTACGCCGAACATGCCAAGGAATTGGACAACCCGGTGCCCACCGAACCCTTGCTGTTCATCAAGCCGGGCAGTTGCGTGGTGCCACTGGAGGGCGGTTTCAGCATTCCTGCCGACCGTGGCTCGGTGCACTACGAAGCGGAAATCGCCGTGCTGATCGGCAAGCCGCTGTCGCCCCGCCCGAGCGCCGAGGAAGTGCTGGACGCCATCTCCGGCTTCGCCCCGGCCCTGGACCTGACCCTGCGAGACAAGCAGGCCGAGCTCAAGGCCAAGGGCCTGCCGTGGGAAATCGCCAAATCCTTCGACGGCGCGGCGGTGATCGCACCGTTCGTGGCGAGCGGCACCTTCGCCGACCTGACCGACATCCCCGTTCGCCTGACCATCAACGGTGAAGTGCGCCAGGATGGCAACAGCAGCCTGATGCTCAACCCTATCGTGCCAATGATCCAGCACATGGCCGGGTGCTTCTCGCTCCAGGCCGGCGACGTGATCCTCACCGGCACCCCGGCGGGCGTCGGGCCGCTGAATGCAGGGGATGAATTGGTACTGGAACTGCCGGGGGCGAGCCGCTTCGAAAGCAGCGTTCGTTAACTCGGTTTTGTAACCTCTATAGATCAAATGTGGGAGCGGGCTTGCTCGCGAATGCGGTGTATCAGTCGACCTTCATGTGTCTGATACACCGCATTCGCGAGCAAGCCCGCTCCCACAGGTATCTGGCTTTTTCCTGAAGACCGACGTTTTACCGTTTTTTTCACATGCCATCCGGATAATTCCGGGGAATGCGGCATCTGAGCCAGCCATTCACTTAGCCGAATTTTCTGGAACGCATTCCCCGATGGCCAAAACCCAAGCACTGTCTGCCGCCAAACCTGCCCACCGCTCCCGCTTCGCCCTGCCCTGGTACGCCTGGTCGCTGCTGGCGCTGGCTGCCGCCTATGGCCTGGCGTTTGCGATGCATTGGGACGACCGCGGCCTGCTTTGGCTATCGGAACACTTCCAGAGCCCGGCCCAGCGCCAGGAGAGCATCTGGCTGCCGGACTACCGCGCCGTGATCGACGCCAAGCCACTACCGGGCATGGAGAAGGACGAGGCGTCCGATGTGACCTACAACCCGCAGACCAAGACCCTGTTCGCCGTCATGGGCAAGAACCCGTTCCTGGTGGAGCTGACCCTGCAAGGCGATGTGCTGCGCAAGATGCCTTTGGTGGGCTGGAACAACCCCGAAGGCGTGACCTACATGACCAATGGTCTGCTGGCGATTACCGACGAGCGTAATCACACGCTGTCGATCGTCCAGGTGGATGCCAACACCCGCGAGCTGAACAGTACTGACTTCCCTCAATACGACCTGGGTGCATCAGCGAACCAGAACAAAGGGTTCGAAGCGATTGTCTGGGATCCGCGTAACCAGCAACTGGTGCTCGGGGAGGAACGCCCGCCAGCACTGTTCACCTGGAAAAGCGATGGCAGCCAATTGCTCAAGGGCGACAAGCAGATCCACGTCAGCAATGAACTGGACTTGCGCAACCTCTCGGCACTGGCGATCGACCCGCGCACCGGTCACATGCTGGTGCTTTCGGCCGACTCCCATCTGCTGCTGGAACTGGATGAAAAAGGCGAGCAAGTCAGCTTCATGACCTTGCTGGGCAGCTTCAACGGCTTGAAAGACACCATCCCTCGCGCCGAAGGCGTCACCATCGATGAGGCCGGCAATCTGTACATGGTCAGCGAACCGAATCTGTTCTATCGTTTCGAGAAACAGCGCTGATAGCACTAACTCTGTAGGATAAATCCTCATTCGTTGTAGGGTGTGGCACACAGCCATTAAGCTTCAGTTCAGGCAGCCGTGGTATTTCCACCCACCTGTTCTTATCCGAGCCCACCCCAACATGCGTCGACTCGCCCGCCCCAAACCCCTGTTCCTGATACTGCTGACCCTGGCGCTGTTCTTCCTGATCGCGGTCGGCCAGCACCTGCGCCTGTTCGAACGCGCCTGGTTCAACCTCAACACCCTCTGGAAAACCACCAGCGAACAGGCTATCGCTCTGGACCAGTACCGGGTCACAATCGAGGCACAGGTAATCGAGGGCCTAAACGATGACGTTTCGGCGCTGACGTTCGATCCGGTACGCAAAAGCCTGTTCACCGTGACCAACCAGAATTCCGAGCTGATCGAGCTGTCACTCGATGGCAAGATCCTGCGGCGCATCGCCCTGGTCGGCTTTGGTGATCCGGAAGCGGTGGAGTTCATCAGTGAAGACACCTACGTCGTCTCCGACGAGCGCCAGCAGCGTCTGATCAAGATTCACCTGGAGGACGACACCCAATTCCTCGACGCCGCCGACGCCGAGCAGATGACCCTCGGCGTGCACATGAGCGGCAACAAAGGCTTCGAAGGGCTGGCCTACGATTCGGTGGGCAAACGGCTGTTCGTGGCCAAGGAACGCGACCCGATGCTGATTTATGAAGTGCATGGGTTTCCCCACCACAATCCGGAAAAGTCCTACGCGGTCCATGTAATCAACAACCCCAAGCGCGATGCCGGGCTGTTCGTGCGCGATCTTTCAAGCCTGCAATACGACGAGCGCAGCGGCCATTTGCTGGCGCTGTCCGATGAGTCGCGGTTGATTATCGAGCTGGATATAGACGGCCGGCCGTTGAGCACGCTGTCGTTGAGCAAAGGCCGCCAGGGCCTGCAAAAAACCGTGCCGCAGGCCGAAGGCCTGGCCATGGACGACGACGGAAACCTGTATGTGGTGAGCGAACCGAATCTGTTCTACGTGTTCAAGAAGCCGCAGCCTTGATGCACTCGCCCTGAAACACCACAACAACCCAATGTGGGAGCGAGCCTGCTCGCGATAACGGTGTGTCAGCCAACATTGATGTGTCGGATAAACCGCTATCGCGAGCAGGCTCGCTCCCACAGGGAATACTTCACTCAAAAAGAGCAGGTTATTTCGTCGACTTACTCAGCCCGCAGGGTCTTCACCCCTTCAGCGGTTCCCAACAACAGCACATCCGCCGGACGAGCAGCGAACAAACCGTTGGTGACCACACCGACGATGGCGTTGATCTGGCTTTCCAGTTCCACCGGGTTGGTGATCTGCAAGTTGTGCACGTCCAGGATGATATTGCCGTTATCGGTCAGCACGCCTTCGCGATACACCGGATCACCGCCCAGTTTCACCAGTTCGCGGGCCACATGACTGCGAGCCATCGGGATGACTTCCACCGGCAACGGGAACGCACCGAGCACGGGTACGAGTTTGCTGGCGTCGGCGATGCAGATGAAGGTCTTGGCCACGGCCGCGACGATCTTCTCGCGCGTCAGGGCCGCGCCACCGCCCTTGATCAGGTTCAGGTGCGCGTCGCTTTCGTCGGCGCCGTCGATATAAAACTCCAGGTCGCTCACGGTGTTGAGCTCATACACCGGGATCCCGTGGCCCTTGAGGCGCGCGGCGGTGGCTTCGGAGCTGGCGACCGCGCCATCGAACGCGCCCTTGTGGCGAGCCAGCGCGTCGATGAAGCAGTTGGCCGTGGAGCCGGTGCCGACTCCGACGATGCTCTTGTCATCCAGTTTCGGGAGGATGAGGTCGACAGCGGCCTGGGCCACGGCCTGTTTGAGTTGATCCTGGGTCATGCGGGCTCCGAAAGCGGGCAGGAAGTAAAGAGGGGCGCGAGTATAACCCAACAAAACCTTGGGATTCGTGTGGTCGCCCAGCCAAAAGCCGGGTTAGACTCCTTGGCCCTGCCCAACTCGCTCAGTGATGCTTTCCGATGCTTGAACAGTACGTCAAAAAGATCCTCACCTCGCGCGTTTATGACGTTGCCGTAGAAACCCCGTTGCAGACCGCTCGCCAGCTCTCCGAGCGGCTGGGCAACAGCATTTTGCTCAAGCGTGAAGACTTGCAGCCGGTGTTCTCGTTCAAGATTCGCGGGGCCTACAACAAGCTGACCCAGCTCAGCGACGAAGAACGCGCCCGCGGCGTGGTCACGGCTTCGGCGGGCAACCACGCCCAGGGCCTGGCCCTGGCGGCCAAGGTGCTGGGCGTCAAGGCCACCATCGTGATGCCCAAGACCACCCCGGAAATCAAGGTCGAAGGCGTGCGCTCGCGGGGCGGCAAAGTAGTGCTGCATGGCGATTCGTTCCCCGAAGCCCTGGCCTATTCGCTGAAACTGGTCGACGAAAAGGGCTACGTCTACATCCACCCCTATGACGACCCCCACACCATTGCCGGGCAGGGCACGGTGGCGATGGAAATCCTGCGCCAGCACCCGGGGCGCCTGGATGCGATTTTCGTCCCGGTGGGCGGCGGCGGGCTGATCGCCGGGATCGCGGCCTACGTGAAGTACCTGCGCCCGGAGATCAAGATCATCGGCGTCGAGCCGGACGATTCCAATTGCCTGCAAGCGGCCATGGCCGCTGGTGAGCGCGTGGTCCTGCCGACCGTGGGACTGTTCGCCGATGGCGTCGCCGTGGCACAGATCGGCCAGCACACCTTCGACATCTGCAAACACTACGTGGACGAAGTGATCACCGTCAGCACCGACGAGATCTGCGCAGCGATCAAGGATATCTACGACGATACCCGCTCGATCACCGAACCTGCCGGCGCCTTGGGCGTGGCCGGGATCAAGAAATACGTCGAATCACGGGGTGTCAGCGGCCAGACCCTGGTGGCCATCGACTCCGGCGCCAACGTCAACTTCGACCGCTTGCGCCACGTTGCCGAACGCGCCGAACTGGGCGAGGGCCGCGAAGCGATCATCGCCGTGACCATCCCTGAGAAGCCAGGCAGCTTCAAGGCGTTCTGCGAAGCCGTCGGCAAACGCCAGATCACCGAATTCAACTACCGCTATAACACCGGCAGTGAAGCGCACATTTTCGTTGGCGTACAAACGCATCCGGAAAACGATCCACGCAGCGCGCTGATCGCCAGCCTGACCGCGCAAGGCTTCCCGGTGCTGGACCTGACCGACAACGAACTGGCCAAGCTGCACATCCGCCACATGGTGGGCGGGCACGCGGCACACGTCATTGACGAAGTGGTGTTGCGCTTCGAATTCCCGGAACGCCCGGGCGCGCTGTTCAACTTCCTCAACAAGCTGGGCGGGCGCTGGAATATCTCGATGTTCCACTACCGCAACCATGGTGCGGCGGATGGCCGTGTGGTCGCCGGGTTGCAAGTGCCCCACGATGAGCGCCATCTGGTGCCAGCCGCCCTGGAAGAAATCGGCTACCCGTACTGGGATGAAAGCGATAACCCGGCCTATCAGTTGTTCCTGGGTTGATAAAGCCGGGCTAGGCTGTGAGCAGGACTTAAGGAAATCGAACAATGGAAACACTGACCACGCTGAAGATCGCTCACGTCGTCGCCACTGTATTGCTGTTGGCGGGCGCCCTGGGGCTGGCCATCTGGGTCTGGCGCACGCGCCGCAACGGCGATGCCACGGCGGCGGCACGTACCCTGCAACGCCCGCGGCTGTTCATCTGGTTGGTGATGATCCTTGCACTGGCGAGCCTTCCATTCACGGGCTGGTGGATGGTGCATCAGGTCGGCTGGCCGCTGGGACAGACCTGGCTGTTGGCTTCCAGCGTGCTCTACACCTTGGCGGCGCTGGCGGGGTTCTGGCTTGTGGTGCGGCTGAACAAGTTGCGCAAGCTGCCGACGGCGGGCGCTGGGAAGTTTACGTTTGCCTTGGCGCTGTTCAGCGTTGTCTGCTTTATCGCCATTGCGGGGCTGATGGGGGCTAAGCCGGTTTAAGGCGTTAGACCGCGCCGGCCCTATCGCGAGCAGGCTCGCTCCCACACTGGATTTGCGTTGTTCACAAAATCCCTGTGGGAGCGAGCCTGCTCGCGATAGCTATATCAACCGCGCAACGAAATCACCGGCCAACCACGTCTTTCGGCCTCGGCCCGCAGATTCGGATCCGGATCCACCGCCACCGGATACGTCACCACCTCCAGCAACGGCAAGTCGTTCATCGAATCACTGTAGAAATAGCTGCCGTCGAGCGAATGCCCGGTCTCTTCCAGCCAACGGTTCAACCGGGTCACCTTGCCCTCGCGAAAACACGGGATGTCGGTGCTGCGCCCGCTATAGCGCCCGTCGATCATCTCGCACTCGGTGGCGATCAGGGTTTCCACCCCCAGGCGTTCGGCGATCGGCCCGGTGACAAAGCGGTTGGTGGCGGTGATGATCACCAGCTTGTCGCCAGCGTCGCGATGCTTTTCCAGCAATTCGATGGCCTGGGGCAACACGATTGGCTCGATGCAGTCGCGCATGTAGTCCAGGTGCCACTGGGCCAGCACATCCATTTCGGTCCGACCGAGGATTTCCAGGCAAAAGTTCAGGTACTCGGCGTTGTCGAGCTTGCCGGCCAGGTAATCCTGGTAGAACTCGTCGTTGCGTGCCTTGTAAGTGACAGCATCCAGGAAACCGCGCTCGCACAGGTAATCGCCCCACGCGTGATCGCTGTCGCCGCCCAGCAATGTGTTGTCCAAGTCGAATAAAGCCAGCCGCATTGCAGTTACTCGCTGAAAAATCTGAAGAAAGGCGTCCAGAATACGTACTTTTCACAAGAGTGCACATAAGCTAGGCGGGCTCGTTGCTGCTTTCACAACCTTTGTGGAACAATGCGGCGACATGCGTTTGCGAGGTTGTTGCCGTGATCGACCCCGATGGTTTCCGCCCCAATGTGGGGATCATTCTTACGAATGATGCAGGGCAGGTGCTATGGGCTCGCCGTATCAATCAAGACGCCTGGCAGTTTCCCCAGGGCGGGATCAACCCCCAGGAGACGCCGGAAGAGGCCTTGTACCGCGAGTTGAACGAAGAAGTGGGGCTTGAGCGAGAAGATGTCGAAATACTCGCCTGCACCCGAGGCTGGTTGCGCTATCGTTTGCCGCAACGCCTGGTCCGCACGCACAGCCAACCGCTGTGTATCGGCCAGAAGCAGAAATGGTTTCTCCTGCGCCTGATCTCCAACGAGCAGCGGGTGCGGATGGATTTGACCGGTAAACCGGAGTTCGATGGCTGGCGCTGGGTCAGCTATTGGTATCCGTTGGGCCAGGTGGTGACATTCAAGCGCGAAGTGTATCGACGCGCTCTCAAAGAGCTTGCCCCGCGCCTGCTGACGCGCGACTGACGACGGAGTTCGACCCCGAGCCATGCTCAATACGCTGCGCAAGATCGTCCAGGAAGTTAACTCCGCCAAGGATCTCAAGGCGGCGTTGGGGATTATTGTATTGCGCGTCAAAGAGGCCATGGGCAGCCAGGTCTGCTCGGTCTACCTGCTGGACCCCGAGACCAACCGTTTCGTGCTGATGGCCACCGAGGGCTTGAACAAGCGCTCGATCGGCAAGGTCAGCATGGCGCCCAATGAAGGTCTGGTCGGCCTGGTCGGCACGCGCGAAGAACCCCTGAACCTCGAAAACGCCGCGGATCACCCGCGCTACCGTTACTTCGCCGAAACCGGGGAAGAACGCTACGCCTCGTTCCTCGGCGCGCCGATCATCCACCACCGTCGCGTTGTCGGCGTGTTGGTCATCCAGCAAAAAGAGCGCCGCCAGTTCGACGAGGGGGAAGAAGCCTTCCTCGTGACCATGAGCGCGCAACTGGCCGGGGTTATCGCCCACGCCGAGGCTACCGGCTCGATCAGCGGCCTGGGTCGCCAGGGCAAGGGCATCCAGGAAGCCAAGTTCGTCGGCGTACCGGGCTCACCGGGCGCGGCGGTGGGTACGGCGGTGGTGATGTTGCCACCCGCCGACCTCGACGTGGTGCCGGACAAGACCATCACCGATATCGATGCCGAACTGGGGCTGTTCAAGACCGCCATCGAAGGTGTGCGCGCCGACATGCGCGCCCTGTCGGCCAAGCTGGCGACGCAGCTGCGCCCTGAAGAGCGCGCGCTGTTCGACGTCTACCTGATGATGCTCGACGACGCCTCCCTGGGCAGCGAAGTGACCACGGTCATCAAGACCGGCCAATGGGCCCAGGGCGCGCTGCGCCAGGTGGTGACCGACCACGTCAACCGTTTCGAACTGATGGACGACGCCTACCTGCGCGAGCGCGCCTCCGACGTCAAGGACCTGGGCCGCCGGTTGCTGGCCTATTTGCAGCAGGAGCGCCAGCAGACCCTGGTCTATCCCGACAACACCATCCTGGTCAGCGAAGAGCTGACCCCGGCCATGCTCGGCGAAGTGCCCGAAGGCAAATTGGCGGGACTGGTCTCGGTACTGGGCTCCGGTAACTCCCACGTAGCGATCCTGGCCCGAGCCATGGGCATCCCGACGGTGATGGGCCTGGTGGACCTGCCGTACTCCAAGGTCGACGGCATCCAGATGATCGTCGATGGCTACCACGGCGAGGTCTACACCAACCCCAGCGAAGTACTGCGCAAGCAGTTTGCCGATGTGGTGGAGGAAGAGAAACAACTGTCCCTGGGCCTGGACGCGCTGCGGGACCTGCCGTGCGTGACCCTCGACGGCCACCGCATGCCACTGTGGGTCAACACCGGCCTGCTGGCCGACGTGGCCCGGGCGCAGAAACGTGGCGCCGAGGGTGTAGGCCTGTACCGCACCGAAGTGCCATTCATGATCAACCAGCGCTTCCCGAGTGAAAAGGAACAGCTGGCGATCTATCGCGAACAACTGGCTGCGTTCCACCCGCAACCGGTGACCATGCGCAGCCTGGACATCGGCGGCGACAAGTCCCTGTCCTACTTCCCGATCAAGGAAGACAACCCGTTCCTCGGCTGGCGCGGCATTCGCGTGACGCTCGACCACCCGGAAATCTTCCTGGTCCAGGCCCGTGCCATGCTCAAGGCCAGCGAAGGCCTGAACAACCTGCGCATCCTGTTGCCGATGATCTCCGGCACCCATGAACTGGAAGAAGCCCTGCACCTGATCCACCGGGCCTGGGGCGAAGTGCGCGACGAAGGCACCGACGTGCCGATGCCGCCGGTGGGCGTGATGATCGAGATTCCGGCGGCGGTGTACCAGACCAAGGAACTGGCGCGGCAGGTGGACTTCCTGTCGGTGGGCTCCAACGACCTGACCCAGTACCTGTTGGCCGTGGACCGCAACAACCCACGGGTGGCCGACCTGTACGACTACCTGCACCCGGCGGTGCTGCAAGCCTTGCAGAACGTGGTGCGTGACGCCCATGCCGAAGGCAAGCCGGTGAGCATCTGCGGCGAAATGGCCGGCGACCCGGCAGCGGCGGTGCTGTTGATGGCGATGGGTTTCGACAGCCTGTCGATGAACGCCACCAACCTGCCGAAAGTGAAGTGGATGCTGCGCCAGATCAACCTCAGCAAGGCCCAGGAGTTGCTGGCCGAGGTGATGACCATCGACAACCCGCAGGTGATCCACAGCTCCTTGCAACTGGCACTGAAGAACCTTGGGTTGGCGCGGATGATCAATCCGGCTTCGAACAAAACGCTCTGAACCTGTAGCGCCCCTATCGCGAGCAGGCTCGCTCCCACAGGAGATCTCGGTTGTTCACACAATATGTGTTCACCGCAGATCCACTGTGGGAGCGAGCCTGCTCGCGATAGGGCCAGACCTGACACCACAAAGCTAGACCCTGACCTCGACCTCCCCCAAGTGCCCCCCATGCGGCCCGAAACTGCGCTCGACCATATGCCGCGTCCCATCGGCATGGACAATCAACGCTGTGCTCGCCCGCGTCCCATAAGCCGGGCTGGCAATGAACACGCTCGACAACAGCATCTCGGTCGCCAACCCCACGCCCGTATCCGGCAGTTCAGCCACCGGGGCGGGTTGCGGGTCGTTCAGCAGCGCCAATAGGGCCTGGGGCTGCGGATCGTCGAGCACCTCGGCCAGCGCCGCCCGGGCCTTGAGCAGCTTGGGCCATGGCGTGTTCAGCCCGGCGTTCGACAAGCCATAGACGCCTTCGGCCAGTCGCTGTGGCCGGACATCGCGGGCGTTGTGGTGCCACAGCTCGGAGCCGTCGCCGAGCAGCAGGTTGAACCCGCCATACTCGCTGGCGCGGGGCACGACTTCGCTCAAGTACTCGGTAATCGAGAGGTTTCCGGTCAGGAACCGCGCCACCAGCTCACCACGCGACTTGAATGCCGGTAATTGGCCTGGGTCACGGATGTTGGTCAGGGCGGCAAAACGACCCTCGGCGCCAACGCCGAGCCAGGTGCCGCCGGCCTCCAGGTCGCGACCGGCATGGACCTGGGGCGCGTCAGGCCACTGGGCCAGGGGCAAGGTCGGCCGGGCGTAGAACTCGTCGCGGTTGGCCGCCACGATCAGTGGCTGGGCGTGGCCGGGGCGCCAGGCAAATACGATCAGGCACATCAGGTAATCCCGTTAGCGATGCCAGTCGGTTGAAAGAATAAAGCTGAACTCTGCTTTGCTGAACTCTGCTTTCGTGGCGAGGGGATTTATCCCCGCTGGGCTACGAAGTAGCCCCAAAACTTTCAACTCAATCAATCTGGTACACCAAGTTGCCAGGTTTTAGGGCCGCTGCGCAGCCCAACGGGGCGGTGCGACGTTTCGCTAAATCCCCTCACCACAGAGGTTCAGCGCAACTCAGCTATAAGTCACTCTACCCAGACATCGCCGCCACATCCATCGCCTTCAGTAGAGCCCAAGGCACTGGATCCGTTACCATGCCGCTCTTATTTCGGGGATGGTGGGGAGACGCTGGTGGAATTTGTGCTCTATCTGCTGCTCGGCGCCTGTGCCGGCGTGCTGGCCGGGCTGTTCGGCGTGGGCGGCGGGATCATCATCGTCCCGGTGCTGGTGTTCAGTTTCACCCTGCAGGGCTTCGACCCGCAGGTATTGACGCACCTGGCCGTCGGCACATCGCTGGCGTCGATCATCTTCACCTCGGTCAATGCCGTGCGCGAGCATCAGCGCAAGGGCGCGGTGCGCTGGCCAGTGTTCGCCTGGATGACCGTCGGCATCCTGATCGGTGCCGGTTTTGGCGCGATCACCGCCGAAGCGATTTCCGGCCCGCACCTGCAGAAGATCATCGGCGTGTTCGCTCTGATCGTCGCCGCGCAATTGGCCCTGGACCTCAAGCCCAAGGCCAGCCGTACTGTGCCGGGCAAGGGCGGCCTGACCTTGGCCGGCACGGTGATCGGCTGGGCCTCGGCGATCTTCGGCATCGGCGGCGGTTCGCTGACCGTGCCGTTCCTGACCTGGCGCAGCGTGCCGATGCAGCAAGCGGTCGCGACGTCATCGGCCTGCGGACTGCCGATTGCCCTGGTCAGTGCGTTAAGTTTCATGATTCTGGGCTGGCACGATCCGTTGTTGCCGGCCCATAGTCTCGGTTTTGTGTATTTGCCGGCGTTGCTGGGCATCGCCCTGACGAGCATGGTCTTCGCCCGTTTCGGTGCGCGGCTGGCCCATCGCCTGTCGCCGCGCTTGCTCAAACGGCTGTTCGCCGCTTTGCTGTTCTGCGTCGGCTTGAGTTTCCTGTTCTGACGCAATCCTGGCTTAATCCCGAGGTGGCAGCGTCGCCCGGGTATTTTTGACGTTTACGAGGAATATCAATGCTGCCTTACCCGCAGATCGATCCGGTGGCCCTGGCCATCGGCCCGCTGAAAATCCACTGGTACGGCCTGATGTACCTGGTCGGCATCGGCGGCGCCTGGCTGCTGGCGTCGCGCCGGCTCAACCGTTTCGACCCGACCTGGAACAAGGAAAAGCTCTCCGACCTGGTGTTCTGGCTGTCCATGGGCGTGATCGTCGGCGGGCGCCTGGGCTACGTGCTGTTCTACGACCTGAGCGCCTACCTGGCCAACCCGACGCTGATCTTCGAGGTCTGGAAGGGTGGCATGTCGTTCCACGGCGGGTTCATCGGCGTGATGCTGGCAGCGTTGTGGTTCGGCAAGCGCAACAACAAGTCGTTTTTCGAGCTGATGGACTTCGTCGCGCCGATGGTGCCGATCGGCCTGGGTGCCGGGCGCATCGGCAACTTCATCAACGCCGAGTTGTGGGGCAAGCCGACCGACGTGCCGTGGGCGATGATTTTCCCGCCGTTCAGCGATCCGGCACAGTTGCCGCGCCACCCGTCGCAGTTGTACCAGTTCGCCCTCGAAGGCGTGGCATTGTTCCTGATCCTCTGGCTGTTCTCGCGCAAGCCGCGGCCAACCATGGCGGTATCGGGCATGTTCGCGCTGTTCTACGGGATCTTCCGCTTCATCGTCGAGTTCGTCCGCGTACCGGACGCCCAGCTCGGCTACCTGGCGTGGAACTGGCTGACCATGGGCCAGGTGTTGTGCCTGCCGATGATCGTCGGCGGCCTGGCGCTGATCTGGCTGGCCTATCATCGCGCGCCAGCTGCGGCCAAGGTTTAAAATTCGAACCCCGGGGCGCTGGCCCCGGGTTCAAGGACACAGGTAACCCATGAAGCAATATCTCGATCTGGTGGCCCACGTCATCAAGAACGGCACCAAGCAAGCCAACCGCACCGGCGTGAACACCATCAGCTTTCCCGGCGCCATGCTGCGCTATGACCTGAAGGATGGTTTCCCGGCCATCACCACCCGCAAAATGGCTTTCAAATCGGCCATCGGCGAGATGTGCGGTTTTCTCCGTGGGGTCAACAACGCCGCCGAATTCCGCGCCTTGGGCTGCAAGGTCTGGGACCAGAACGCCAATGAAAATGCCCAGTGGCTGGCCAACCCGTTCCGCCAGGGCGAAGACGACCTGGGCGAGATCTACGGCGTACAGTGGCGCAAATGGCCGGCCTACAAACAGATCCCTTTGAGCAACCCGGCGGCCATCGAGCAGACTCTGGCCCAGGGTTACCGGCAGATCGCCGAAGGCGAAGAAGACGGCCAGGCCTACGTGGTGCTGTACAAGGCCATCGACCAGGTTCGCCAGTGCGTCGACACCATCATCAAGGACCCGGGCAGCCGCCGTATCCTGTTCCACGGCTGGAACTGCGCCCAGCTCGATGAAATGGCCCTGCCGCCGTGCCATCTGCTCTACCAGTTCCACCCGAATGTCGAGACCAGGGAAATTTCCCTGACCCTCTACATCCGCTCCAACGACCTGGGCCTGGGCACGCCGTTCAACCTCACCGAAGGCGCCGCGCTGCTGAGCCTGATCGGCCGCCTGACCGGCTACACGCCGCGCTGGTTCACCTATTTCATCGGCGATGCCCACGTCTACGAAAACCACCTGGACATGCTCAACGAACAGCTCAAGCGCGAGCCGTTCCCGATGCCGAAACTGGTGATTTCCGAGCGTGTACCGGAGTTCGCCAAGACCGGTGTGTACCAGCCTGAATGGCTGGAACTCGTGGAGCCGAGCGACTTCTCCCTCGAAGGCTACCAGCACCACGCGCCGATGACTGCGCCGATGGCGGTCTAAGCCACACCACCTCTCCCCTTGTGGGAGCGAGCCTGCTCGCGATAGCGTCCTCACATTCAATGCTTATGTGACTGACCCACCGCTATCGCGAGCAGGCTCGCTCCCACATTGAATCGGCATGAGCTCCAAGATCGGCTCAATGCCCATGACTCCTGCCCACATGTGAATGCTCCACCTCCGGCGCCACCGCCCCGCTCACTTCCAGGCGCTGCAAGATCCCGCATTGATCCAGGTCCGGCCCTTCGCCACAGCGATGACGCAGGTCGATCAGTTGTGTCTGCAAGGCCAGCAGGCCATCGATGCGGGCCTTCACGTGCTGGATGTGTTCGTCGATCAGCGCATTGACGTTTTCGCACTGGTCCTGGGGGCTGTCGCGCAGGGCCAGGAGGCTGCGGATTTCTTCCAGGGTCATGTCCAGGGTGCGGCAGTTGCGGATGAACGTCAGGCGCTCGGCATGGGCCTGGGTATAGACGCGGTAATTGCCATCGCTGCGGGCCGGTTCCGGCAGCAGGCCCTCGCGTTCGTAATAGCGGATGGTTTCGACCTGGCAGTCGGTGATTTTCGCCAGTTCTCCGATCTTCATGGTGCGGCCTCCCAAATAGGTGCTTGACCCTATAGTGGCTACAGGGTCTTTACTGTGCAACAGGCACTTTTCACGGACGTAACCCGATGAGCGATTCCCTCCACATCCACAAACCCGCCCACGGCCATGACCACGGACATTCCTGCTGCGCGTCGAAAGCGGCACCGGCGGTGGTCAACCTCGGCAAGACGCCGACGGACGGTGCGCGGCTGAGCAGTTTTCGCATCGAAGCCATGGACTGCCCCACCGAACAGACGCTGATCCAGAACAAGCTCGGCAAGCTCGAAGGCGTGCAGCAACTGGAATTCAACCTGATCAACCGCGTGCTGGGCGTAACCCACGATTTGCCCAGCGACGCGCCGATCATCAAGGCCATCGAATCCCTGGGGATGCAGGCCGACCCACTGACCCCGGGCCAGAAATCAGACCCCAATGACCTGCCCGCCCCAGCCAAGCCCTGGTGGCCGCTGGCGCTGTCCGGCATCACCGCCCTGGGCGCCGAGGTGATCCATTTCACCAGCGCCGCGCCAAACTGGGTGGTGGCGCTGGTGGCATTGGTGTCGATCCTCAGCGGTGGCCTGGGTACGTACAAGAAGGGCTGGATCGCCCTGAAGAACCGCAACCTGAACATCAACGCCCTGATGAGCATCGCCGTGACCGGTGCGGTGTTGATCGGCCAATGGCCGGAAGCGGCAATGGTGATGTTCCTGTTCACCGTGGCCGAACTGATCGAAGCCAAATCCCTGGATCGGGCGCGCAATGCTATCGGCGGCCTGATGCAAATGGCCCCGGAGCAAGCCACCGTGCAACAGGCCGATGGCAGTTGGCAGGTGCAGGCGGTCAAGGCCATCGCCCTCGGCGCGCGCGTGCGAGTGCGCCCCGGCGAACGCGTGGGCCTGGACGGTGACGTGGTCGCCGGCCGCTCCACCATCGACCAGGCACCGATCACCGGCGAAAGCCTGCCGGTGGAAAAAACCGTCGGCGACAAAGTATTCGCCGGCACCATCAACCAGGCCGGCGAACTGGAGTACACCGTGACCGCGGCGGCCGATCACTCCACCCTGGCGCGGATCATCCACGCCGTGGAACAGGCCCAGGGCTCCCGTGCGCCGACCCAGCGCTTCGTCGATCAGTTCTCGAAAATCTACACCCCGGCGGTGTTCATCCTGGCCTTGGCCGTGGCCGTCATCCCACCGCTGTTCATGGGCGCGGCATGGTTCGACTGGATCTACCGAGCGCTGGTGCTGCTGGTGGTGGCCTGCCCTTGCGCACTGGTGATCTCTACTCCCGTGACCATCGTCAGCGGCCTCGCCGCCGCAGCGCGCAAAGGCATCCTGGTCAAGGGCGGCGTGTACCTGGAGGGCGGTTACAAGCTCGACTACCTGGCCCTGGACAAGACCGGCACGCTCACCCACGGCAAGCCGGTGCAAACCGACTATGTGGCGCTGGACCCCACTGTGGAAAGCACCGCTCCGGCCCTGGCCGCCAGCCTCGCCGCCCGTTCCGACCATCCAGTGTCCCGGGCAATCGCCAACGCAGCTGTGGATAAGCAATTGGCCCCGCAGGTTGTGGATAACTTCGAGGCGCTCGGCGGGCGTGGCGTGCGCGGCGACATTGGCGGCCAGACCTATCACTTGGGCAACCACCGCCTCGTGGAAGACCTCGGCCTGTGCTCCCCCGAACTGGAAGAGAAACTCTTCGCCCTGGAAAAACAAGGCAAGTCCGTGGTGCTGCTGCTCGACGCGACGGGCCCCTTGGCGCTGTTTGCCGTGGCCGACACCGTGAAGGACTCCAGCCGCGAAGCCATTCGGGAGCTGCATGACCTGGGCATCAAGACCCTGATGCTCACCGGCGATAACGCCCACACCGCCGAAGCGATCGCCGCCCAGGTGGGCATGGATCAGGCCCGGGGCGATCTGTTGCCGGAGGACAAGCTGCAAGCCATCGAAGACTTGTACACCCTGGGTCACCGCGTCGGCATGGTCGGCGACGGCATCAACGACGCTCCGGCCCTGGCCCGCGCGGAAATCGGCTTCGCCATGGCGGCAGCCGGCACCGACACGGCCATCGAGACCGCCGATGTAGCCTTGATGGACGATGATCTGCGCAAGATCCCAGCCTTCATTCGCCTGTCGCGGCAGACTTCAAGCATCCTGAAACAGAACATTGCCTTGGCGTTGGTCATCAAGGCGATCTTCCTCGGGGTGACCTTCGCCGGCTTCGCCACCATGTGGATGGCGGTGTTTGCCGACATGGGGGTGAGTTTGCTGGTGGTGTTCAATGGGTTGCGGTTGTTGCGCAAGTGAAAGCGCTCTCGCGCTGATTTTCGGCGCAAACCCATCACACTTTGTGGCGAGGGGATTTATCCCCGCTGGGCTGCGCAGCAGCCTCAAAAAAGCCGCCAACCCGGTGTTTCAGGTTGATTGGGTTGTCCTCTGAGGGGCTGCTGCGCAGCCCAACGGGGATAAATCCCCTCGCCACAGGTTAACTCCTCTCCCCACAAAATCTGCGCATGGCTCAATCGCGCTTGGGCTCGCGAATCTTGTACCAGGCCACATACAGTGCCGGCAGGAACAGCAACGTCAGCAGGGTGGCGATGATGATCCCGCCAATCATCGCGTAGGCCATCGGCCCCCAGAACACTTCCCGGGCAATCGGGATCATCCCCAGGCTCGCCGCGGCCGCCGTCAGCAGAATCGGCCGGCGCCGATGTTCGGTGGCCTCCACCACCGCATCCCAGGGCTCGTAGCCGTCACGCTCATACTCGTCGATCTGAGTCACCAGGATCACCGAGTTACGGATGATGATGCCGATCAACGCGAGGATCCCCAGGATCGCCACGAAGCCCATGGGCGTGCCCGTCGGCACCAGCGCCAGCACCACGCCGATCAAGCCGAGGGGTGCGACGCTGGCCACCAGGAACAGTTTCTGCACGCTGTGCAGCTGGATCATCAGGAAGGTCGCCATCAAGAACAGCATCAGTGGCACGACACTGGCGATCGGCCCCTGGGCCTTGCTGCTCTCTTCCACCGTGCCGCCGGTGGCGACCTTGTAGCCCACCGGCAGGCCGGCGGCGAACTTGTCGATGGCTGGTTGCAGTTGCTTGACCAGGTCGGTGGGCTGGATTTCATCGCGCACCGCCGCCTTGATAGTGATGGTCGGCTTGCGGTCGCGACGCCATACCAGCGGCTGCTCCAGTTCATAGCCCACCGTGGCGAACGCCAGCAGCGGGATCGAGGTGCCGCTCGGGGTGACGATTTGCAGGTTTTGCAGGGTTTCCGGTGAGCCGCGCTCGGCGTCTTCGGCCCGGCCCACCACATTGATCAAGTAGATATCGTCATCGACCTGGGTCACTGGAGACCCGCTGACGATGCTGTTCATCAGCCTGGCCACGTCATCGGAAGACAAGCCCAGTTGCCGCGCCTTGTCCTGGGCGATGTCGATGCGCAGCACCTTGCCCGGCTCGTTCCAGTCGTAAATGATTTCGCCGATGTGCGAGTTCTTGTCCAGTTCGGTAGCCAGCTCGATCGCATGCTTGCGCACTTGGTCGATGTCCTTGCCACTGACCCGGTACTGGATCGGCCTTCCCACCGGCGGGCCCATTTCCAGGGCCTGCACGTAGCTGCCGACGCCGACGAAGTCTTCACGCAGGCGCTTTTGCAGACGCTCGGTGAGGGCGGTGCGCGACTCCAGGCCTTTGCTGACGATCACCAATTGCGCGTAGTACGGGTTCTGCAGTTGCTGGTCCAGCGGCAGGTAGAAACGAATGGCGCCTTCGCCGATGTAAGTGCTCCAGCGCTCGATGTCCGGATCGCCCTTGAGGCTCGCCTCCAGGCGATCGACGACCTTGCGGGTCTCATCCATCGAGGCGTTTTGCGGCAGGTTGAGGTCCACCAGGATTTCCGGCCGGTCCGAGGACGGGAAGAACTGGTTCTGCACAAACCGCATGCAAAACACCGCCAGCACGAACAGCAGCACGGTGATGCCAATGGCCCACCAGCGATTGCGCATCGCCCACAGCAGGCCACCGTTGAACGCCCGGCCGATCCGACCCGGCTCGGCGCTGTGGGGTTTCACGTTAGTGCTGAGGATGTGCACGCCAATCACCGGGGCGAACAGTACCGCGACGATCCACGACACCAGCATCGCCACGGCGATCACCGCGAACAGGGTAAAGGTGTACTCACCGGCGGAACTGGCGTTCAGGCCAATGGGCACGAAACCGGCCACGGTCACCAGGGTCCCGGTGAGCATCGGGAACGCG
Organism: Pseudomonas sp. DF11; assembly: GCF_058148565.1. Taxonomy (NCBI): domain Bacteria; kingdom Pseudomonadati; phylum Pseudomonadota; class Gammaproteobacteria; order Pseudomonadales; family Pseudomonadaceae; genus Pseudomonas; species Pseudomonas sp. DF11. The sequence goes on along the minus strand of NZ_JBYVYN010000004.1, from coordinate 48,648 downwards.
GTCGAGGTATAGGCGAACGTCGCGGCCTGGTCCTTGCTGTCGCCTTTTTCCAGGCGCGTGACCATCATCTCCACGGTGATCATCGCATCGTCCACCAGCAGGCCAAGGGCGATGATCAAGGCGCCGAGGGAGATCCGCTGCATGGTGATGCCGCTGTATTCCATGAACAGGAAGACCATCGCCAGCACCAGCGGAATCGAACAGGCCACCACCAGCCCGGCCCGTATGCCGAGACTGACGAAGCTGACGAGCAGGACGATGATCACCGCCTCGAACAAGGCGCTGGTAAAGCCACCGACCGCCTCCTCCACCACTTCGGCCTGGTCCGACACGGTATGCACGCCTACGCCCACCGGCAGGTCAGCGGTCAGCTCGCTCATGCGCGCATGCAACGCCTTGCCGAAATCCTGGATGTTGCCGCCCTTCTTCATCGCGATAGCCAGGCCGATGGCCGGCGTGCCATTGAAACGGAACATCGGTGTGGCGGGGTCGACGTAGCCGCGACGGATGTCGGCGATGTCGGCCAGTCGATAGAAGCGATCATTGAGCCGCAGGTTGACGTTGGCCAGGTCCTTTTCCGACTGGAATTGCCCGGACGTGCGCACGGAAATCCGCTCGGGCCCGGCGTCGATGACCCCGGCAGGTGTCACCGCGTTCTGCGATTGCAGGCTCTGCACCACCTGGCGTTGATCGATGCCCAGGGCCGCGAGTTTGCGCGTGGAGAAGTTCAGGTACAGCACTTCGTCCTGTTCGCCCACCATCTCGACCTTGCCCAGGCCGGGTACGTCACGGATCTCGGCGCGCACCTGTTCCACGTAGTCGCGCAACTGACGCATCGACAGGCCGTCGCCGGTGAAGGCGTACACCGAACCGTACACGTCACCGAATTCGTCGTTGAAGCCAGGCCCTTGCAAACCCTCTGGAAAGTCGCCGCGAATATCGTTGATCTTCTTGCGTACCTGGTACCAGATCTCGGGGATTTCCTTGGCCCCGGTGGTATCGCGCAGGTACACGAACACCGTCGATTCTCCCGGACGGGTGTAGCTCTTGACGTAGTCGAGGGAGTCGAGTTCTTCGAGCTTCTTCTCGATGCGGTCAGTGACCTGCTTGAGGGTTTCCTCCTGGGTCGCGCCGGGCCAACGGGTCTGGATGACCATGGTCTTGATGGTGAACGACGGGTCTTCTTCGCGCCCCAGGTTCATGTACGAAAACACGCCCATCAACAGCGCAACGAACATCAGGTACCAGACGAACGACTGATGCCGCAGGGCCCATTCGGACAGGTTGAAAGGCCCTTTCATCGTGCGTCCTCGTCGAGTTTCACTTTCTGCCCCGGCTGGAGACTGTTCACACCGGCGCTGACCACGCGGTCGCCAGCCTTGATGCCGTTGGCCACCAGCACCGAGTCGGCCAAACGTTCGAGAATCCGCACGTCACGGGGCGAGACTGTCTGGCTCTGCGGGTCGACCAGCCAGATGCGGGCCTTGCCATCGATTTCTTGCAGCGCGCTGAGCGGCAGCTCGATGCGCGGCTCGATGGTCGAGCTCAGGGTCACGCTGATCGCCGTGCCCAGGCGAAAGCCGGGCGGTGTATCGGCCAGCGTCAGGCGCGCGCGACGGGTGCGGGTGGCGCTCTGGGCCTGGGGTTCGATCTCCCGCACAGTGGCGGTGGTATGAATGCTCGGGTCCAATTGCGCGGCGACCTCGAACACCACGTCCTCGGGCAGGCGTTCGGCCAACCCGGCTGGCAGGTCGATCACCGCTTCCTTGATGTCTGGGCGGGCCAGGGTCACCACTTGCTGGCCGGCGGTGACCACCTGCCCGGCTTCGGCATTCCAGGCCGTGACGACCGCGTCGTGGTCAGTGCGCAGCTCGCTGTAGTTGAGCTGGTCGCGGGCCTGCTCCACCGCGGCGCGGGCCTGTTCGAGGGACGCGCCAGTGGTTTTCAAGTCGGTCTGGGCGATGTCCAACTGCGCCTGGGCGCCGACGCCACGGTCAAACAATTGCTGCTGGCGACGGGCATTGGCCTGGGCATTGATGTACTGCGCCTCGATCCGCGCCAGGTCGCCCTGGGCGGCGCGCAACTGGTTCTGCTGGTCGGTGGGGTCGAGAGTGGCGAGCAGGTCGCCCTTCTTCACTTCGGCGCCGACATCGACATTGCGGCTGGCGATCCGTCCCGGCACACGGAAACCCACGTTGCTCTCGTAACGTGCCTGGATATTGCCGGCAAACCGCCCCAGCGCCTGCTGGTCGAGGGCCTGAACCTCGACGGACAACACCGGACGCACCGGTTCGGGCGGTGCTTCTTCCTTGGAACAGGCGGCCAGCAAGAGAACGACCGAGACCATCCACAAACGCTTCATGGCTGGGCTCCCGACGTGGATTTTTCATGGGTGTTTTCGGCGATCTCGACGCGTACGCCGGGGTGCAGCAATTGCCCGCCGGCGGTGACGATTTTCTCACCGCCCTTGAGGCCGTCGCTGATGATGACCTTGCCGGTCAGGTAGCGGCCGACCGTCACCGTGTGCAACTGCGCCTTGCCTTCACCGTCCACCAGCCATACGGCCGGGTCGCTGAGGTTCTTGGTCAGGGCCGACCAAGGCAGTTCGAAGGCAGTCTTGCCGGCGGACTTGGCAGTGGCGCTGACCACCGACCCCAGGCGCATGCCTTCGGGTAAATCATTGAGGGTGACCTTGACCTGCACGGTGCCGGTCTGGGCAGACACCGCCGGAGTGATCTCGCGTACCGTGCCAGTGGTCTTGATGGCGGGGTTATCCAGCAAACTGATGGTGATGGCAGGGTCCGACGGCGGTTCGCTCAACAGCGATTCGTAGATGTTGAACACCGCGTCGCGCTCGCCGTCCCGGGCCAGGCTGAAGATCGGCTCCGTGGCCTGCACCACCTGGCCGACTTCAGCCTGGCGCGCGGTGATGATGCCCGGCGCCTCGGCGATCAGTGCGGTGTAGCTCAGTTGTTCGCGGGCGTTGGCCAGTTGGGCCTGGGCGGCGGTCAGCGCACTCTGGCTGCTGCGCAATTGGGCTTGGGCCGCGTCATATTCGCTCTGGCTGGTGTAGCCCTTGGGCAGGAGTTTCTGCTGGCGCACGAACGCCGCCGCACTCTGCTTGACCCGCGCCTGCTCGGCGGCCACCTGGGCCTCGGCGGAGTCGACATTGGTCTGCAAGTCGCGGGGATCGAGCCGCGCCAGTACTTGCCGGGCCGAGACCCGGTCACCGACATCGACCTTGCGCTCGATGATCTTGCCGCCCACGCGAAACGACAGATCGGTCTGCACGCGAGCCTGGACATCGCCGGTCAGGGTCACCGAAGCCGCATACTCGGAGGGCACGGCTTGCTGCACGAAGACCCGTGGCAGGGCTTTTTCCGCAGGCTTTTCATCACCGCATCCGGCCAGTAGCGCGCAAAGGCCCAGGCCTACTACCAGTTTGATTCGGGGACCAGCCATGCAGACTCCTTTGCGTTGTACAGACGTACCAGTGACGATACGACTGTGAGCTTAGAACAGGGTTCAACGAATACAATGGTCGCCGCAGATCAGGCACACTGATCGCCTCCCTGTAGGAGCCTGCGCATGCTCAAGACCCTGGCGGTGGCCAATTATCGATCCATCAACAAACTGGTCATCCCCCTGGGCCGGCTGAACCTGATCACCGGCCCCAACGGCAGCGGCAAGTCCAATTTGTACCGCGCCCTGCGCCTGTTGGCCGAGACGGCCCAGGGTGGAGTGGTCAACGCCCTGGCCCGCGAAGGCGGACTGGACTCGACCTTCTGGGCCGGGCCGGAAGAAATCAGCCGACGCATGCGCAACGGCGAGGTGCCGATCCAGGCCGTTGTGCGCCAGGGCACCAAGCGCTTGCGCCTGGGATTCGCCGGTGAAGACTTCAGCTATTCGATTGCCTTGGGCCTGCCGGAACCCAGTCTTTCCGCGTTTTCACTGGACCCGGAAATCAAGCGCGAATGCATCTGGGCCGGTCCGGTGTTTCGGCCGGCCAGCCTGCTGGTGGATCGCAACGGGCCGATGATCCGTGCCCGCGAAGGCCGTTCATGGGATGTGCTGGCCCAGCACACGCCGACCTTCGACAGCCTGTTCGACCAGGTCGGCAGTCTGCGCACTTCGCCGGAAGTCCTGCAGATGCGCGAGTTCATTCGTCGCTGGCGCTTCTACGACCATTTCCGCAGCGACGCCGACGCGCCGGTGCGCCAACCGCAACTGGGCACTCGCACGCCGGTGCTGCATCACGACGGACGCGACCTGGCCGCCGCGCTACAGACCATCCTTGAAATCGGTGACGTCGAGGCCTTGCATGCCGCCATTGGCGATGCGTTCCCCGGTGCCCACCTGCACATCGAGAAACTGCAAGGCGGACGTTTCGCCATCGCGTTCCAACAGCATGGTCTGCTGCGGCCGCTGTCCGCCGCCGAACTGTCCGACGGAACCCTGCGCTATCTGTTGCTGGTGGCCGCCCTGCTCACCCCGCGCCCACCCTCGCTGATGGTGCTCAACGAACCGGAAACCAGCTTGCACCCGGATCTGTTGCCGGCCTTGGCGCGGTTGATCATCCGCGCTTCGGCCAATTGCCAAGTCTGGGTGGTGTCCCATGCCACGCGCCTGATCGCCGCGCTGGAGCAGGATGAGGACTGCAATTGCATCGTGCTGGAAAAGGAGCTTGGGCAGACCGGAATCGTCGGGCAGCGGGCACTGGATGAGCCGGCTTGGCATTGGCCGGATTAATCAGCGCCAGATAAACCGCTTTCGCGAGCAAGCCCGCTCCCACAGGGGGAATGGTGCTCGACCGCAAATCTTCCGCCCCCCGCCGGCCAATGTGGGAGCGAGCCTGCTCGCGATGCGGTCCTTGAGGCGCTGCAACTGTCAGGAAATCAACCCTGCCACTTGCCACCCTCGACAATCACGCTCTCAGGCTTGGTGTCATCGCTCAATTCCTTGCGCACATACTGGTCGTACAGTTTGAGCAGGTATTTCTCTTCACCCAGCTTCGCCAACTCGGCGTTGACCCAATCACGCAGCTCGACATTGCCTTTCTTCACCGCCGGCGCGATCGGCGCTTCAGCGCCCAATGTCTGCGCCAGCACGCGATAGCCGGGGTTCTGCTTGGCCCAACTGAACAGCACCAGATTGTCCTGGGCATAGGCATCGCCACGACCGTTGGCCAGGGCTTGCAGGGACTCGGAGTTCTTCTCGAACTTGAGCAGTTTCCAATCCGGGTGATTCTTGGTCAGCCAGATATCCGCCGTGGTGCCGGTGGTGACGATGGTGGTACGGGTCGCCAGGTCATCCAGGTTTTTCACGGTGCTGGCTTGCGGCACCAGCGCCTGCACGGCGACTTTCAGATTAGGGTTGGTGAACTCCACCGCTTCCTTGCGCTCCGGGGTCACGGTCATGTTGGCCAGGATCAGGTCGACCTTGTCACTTTGCAGGAAGGGAATCCGGCTCGCCGGCTCGACCGCGACGAACTCGACCTTGTTTTCGTCGCCGAGCAGGTCCTTGGCGAATCGACGGCCGATGTCGGTATCGAAGCCGACATACCGCCCAGCCTCATCGACGAAGCCAAACGGCGGCTTGTCGGTGAAAACCCCAACGATCAACTTGTCCCGCGCCTTGATCTTGTCCAGGTAGCTGGCCGGCGCGGTGCTTTCGCTGGCGGTTTTCGGCTTTGGCGGTTCTTCGGTTTTGTTGCAGCCGGCCAGCAGTGCGAGACCGAGCAGCGGCAGTAGCAGCAGAGAAGACTTGGCAGTTTTCATGACAGTTCCAGTTCCTTTGTTTGGGTCGTTTTGGGTAGTGCGGCGACGTAGGAGAACTTCTCCAGGAACTGCTGCGCTCGTGCGGTTTGCGGGTTCGTAAAGAAAATCTCGGGAGGGTTTTGTTCAAGGATTCGCCCGCCATCCATGAACACAATGCGGTCAGCCACGGCCCGGGCGAAAGCCATTTCGTGGGTGACGATCAACAGCGTCATGCCTTCGCGGGCCAGGCCCTGGATAACCTCCAGCACTTCCTTGACCATTTCCGGGTCAAGGGCGGCGGTGACTTCATCGAACAACATGACCTTGGGGTTCATGCACAGCGAGCGAACGATGGCGATGCGTTGCTGCTGGCCGCCAGAGAGCTGGCGTGGAAAGGCATCGCGCTTGTCCAGCAGGCCCACCCGCGCCAGCAAGGCTTCGGCCTGGTCGCGCGCTTCGCGGCGGTCGCGTTTTTGCACTTTGACCGGGCCGAGCAGCAGGTTATCGAGCACACTCATATGCGGGAACAAGTGATAACTCTGGAACACCATGCCGATCTGCTGCCGCACTTCACGCCAGTCGGTGCCTTTGTCCAGCAACTCGCGACCAGCGAATGTCAGGCTGCCGCTGTGGGCCGCTTCCAGCCCATTGAGGCAACGCAGCAAGGTACTTTTGCCGCAACCGCTGGGGCCGAGGATGACGATCACTTCGCCGGCCTTCACTTGCAGGTCGATGCCGTCCAGCACCTGCTGTTCACCGAAAAACTTGTTGAAACCCTTGAACTCGATCAATGCGCTCATGCTTGCGTCCAGCGCCGCTCCAGCACGCGCGAGGCGGCCGAGAGCGGGTAGCAGATGAAGAAGAAAAACAGGAACAGCGCGCCGTAGATCAGCACGGATTCATAGGTGCGCTCGATGATCTGCTGGCCGACCTTGATCACATCCACCACGCCGATCAGCACGGCCAGGGAACTGGTCTTGATGATGCGTGTGTAGACGTTGATGGTTGGCGGCGTCATGCGTTTGAGCGCTTGCGGCAGCAGTACATGGCCGTAGAGTTGCGGACCGTTCAGGCCAATCGACAAACCCGCCTCCCGCTGGCCGCGCGGCAACGAATGCAAGGCTCCGCGCACCACTTCCCCGACTTCACTGGCGCCCCACAACGACAGCACCAGCACTGCGCACCAAAAACCTGGAAGGCTCAGGCCGAAAAAGATCGGTAGACCGAAGAACAGCAGGTACAACCAGACCAGCACCGGGATCGCCCGGAACAATTCCAGGTAGACCCGCAAGGCGACGTCCAGACACTTCACCCCCAGCGTACGCAACACGCCGTAAAGCACGCCGCCAACGGTGCTGATGGCGATGCTCAGCAAGGAAATCGACAGGGTTTGCGCAGCGCCCTTGCCCAGTTGCGGCAACGACACCCACAGCAATTCAAGACCCGAACTGGCCATGCTGGAGCCTCCTTTCCAGACGGCTGAGCAGCAGCGACAACGGCAAAAACAGCAGCACGCAAATCAGCGTCAGCACGGCGAGCATTTCGTAGGTCTTGTAATAGAGCGCGATGTAGCTCTTGGTGGTGTAGAGAATCTCCGGCACCGCCACGGCCGAGACCACGGTGGTTTCCTTCAGCAGGAAAATGAAGTTGGCGAACAGCGACGGCAGGCTGAGGATTCCGGCCTGCGGCAGGATCACGTAGCGCAACAACTGCCCGTGGGACAGCCCGATGGAACGACCGGACTCCAATTGCGCCTGGGGCACCGCGTCCACACCCGCACGCAGCACTTCCGTGAGGTAGGCACCGCCCAGGAACGTCATGGTAATGATCGCGGCCGCAAACCCCGAGACCTTGAGGCCCAGCGCCGGCAAGGCAAAGTAGACGAAGAACAACTGGATGAGCAGCGGCGTATTGCGCGCCAGTTCCACATACAACCCCACCAGGCGTTGCAGGTAAGGCGTGCGCGACACCAGGATCGTTGCGTTGAGCAGCGCCACCAGCAGCGATGTGGCGATGGCGATAAGGCCGACCTGCAGTGTCACACCCACGGCCTTGAGAAACGCCGGGAGGGTGCTGAGGATAAAAGCGTAATCGAAGTTCATTGAACATCCTGGACGCCGCTCGGTAAGCGGCGGTGGTGCGGTCCATGGGCAGCGGATAGCTACTCGGCAGGAACTGACTTTAAAGGTATAAGAAGCGCATTTTAAATACCGTTAAAGCATATTGATATCACGCAAAAAACTATCCCCTCGATTTGCCGCGATGGGCAAAGACGACTATTTTTCTTTGCGTCGCAGGGAGGACTTTTGTCCGAAATCCCCGAACCATTACAAGGAAGAAAACATGGCTGACGTAAAAGTGCCGCAGCGACTGGAACCGCAGGAAATACTGAAGTTGTTGGTGGCGTTGCGCAGGGCGTTGAAGACCAGGGTGGCCTGACAACTCATGTGACGAGGGGATTTATCCCCACTGGGTTGCGCAGCAGCCCCAAAGCCTGAAGGCGCAGTGCGCCAGATCCAGCGAACCCATCCAGTCCAGGGGTCTGCTGCGCAGCCCAGCGGGGATAAATCCCCTCGCCACAGGGCAGGTTCGACTCGTCTCAAATAAATAACTTTCCCCCACGGGATCTCGAGCACAAAAAAACGCCGACGCTGTATCAGCCGTCGGCGTTTGAAACCGTGAAAGGGTTTAGCGCGCCAATCAGAACGCCGGCAGTACCGCGCCGCTGTATTTCTTCTCGATGAACGCCTTCACTTCCGGGCTGGTCAGGGCCTTGGCCAGTTTCTGGATGGCCGGGCTGTCCTTGTTGTCCGGACGAGCCACCAGGAAGTTGACGTAAGGCGAATCCGCACCTTCGATCACCAAGGCATCCTTGGCCGGGTTAAGACCCGCTTCCAAGGCATAGTTGGTGTTGATCAGGTCCAGGTCGACCTGGTCCAGCACACGCGGCAGCATGGCCGATTCCAGTTCCTTGAACTTGAAGTTGTGTGGGTTCTTGGCGATATCTTTCGGGGTCGCCAAAGCGTTTTTCGGGTCTTTCAACTCGATCAGGCCAGCCTTCTGCAACAGGATCAGCGCACGGCCGCTGTTGCTGCCTTCGTTGGGCAGCGCGATGGTCGCGCCGTTTGGCAGATCAGCCAGCTTCTTGTACTTCTTCGAGTAGCCGCCGAACGGTTCGACGTGAACACCGATCACGGTCACCAGGTTGGTGCCTTTGCCTTCGTTGAAGTTTTTCAGGTACGGCAGGGTCTGGAAGTAGTTGGCGTCCAGGCGCTTCTGGTCGACCTGGACGTTGGGCTGGACGTAGTCGGTGAAAACCTTGATCTCCAAGTCAACACCTTCTTTGGCCAGGGCTGGCTTGATCAGTTCGAGAATCTCGGCGTGAGGCACCGGAGTAGCCGCCACCACCAGTTTTTCCGCGGCCTGGGCCAGGCCCGAGGTCAGGGCTGCCGCCAATGCGGTGAATAACAGAACCTTTTTCATGCAGTGTCCTTATCGAAAATCACTGTCGTCATGGACGACGGCCAAATGTGGGAGTGCCAGTGAAGTGCTATCGCTGGCGTGAGGCGGACAATACCGATATTTTTTATTCCTTAACAATATCTTTTATTCAAGTTCATATTCATTTTACTCATATAGAAAAACACCGCTTTGTGGCGAGGGGATTTATCCCCTCGCCACAATTCCGGTGTTCTCTATAGCGCTTGGCTCAACTGATTGAGCAGCGCCTTGAGGGCCGTGCGCTCGGCGGCCGTGCCTTGTGCAGCGACCTGCGCCACCTGGCGGTCGATCGATTCCAGGGCCGATGACTGGGACGGCAAATTCAAATGCTCCGGCAAGATTTCATCCCCCGTGCTCACCAGCAATGCGAAGTGAATGACGTTTTCCAGCTCGCGGGTATTGCCCGGCCAACTGTGCTGTTCAAGGGCATGCTGTGCCGCCTCGCTGATCAGCGGCACGCTGAGGCCGAGTCGCTGGCTATAGATGCCCAGGAAATATTCGGCCAGGGACAGGATATCGCCCACCCGCTCGCGCAGGGCCGGCAGTTCGAGCTGACCTTCACCAAGGTAATGGTAGAGCCGTTCGTGGAATTTCCCGGCCGCCACCGCTTGGGCCAGGTCGATGCTGGTGGCTGCCACCAGGCGGACATCCACCGGGCTGGGCTGGTGCGCACCAACACGGGTGACTTCGTGGTTTTCCAGGGCCGCCAGCAACTTGATCTGGATCGGCAGTGGCAGATCACCGATCTCATCCAGGTAAAGGGTGCCGCCATTGGCCGAGCCAAACCAACCGGCCCGGCTGCTGGCCGAACCGCTGTAGCTGCCGGCGGCATAGCCGAACAGTTCGGCGTCGGCGTAGGTCGGGCTGATGGCGCCGCAATTGACCGAGACGAACAACCCACCACGATCACTTGCGCGATGGATATGCCGGGCGAGCAACTCCTTGCCGCTCCCGGTTTCGCCGCGTATCAGCACCGAGATCGCACGCGGCGCCAATTGCTCCAACTCCTGGCGCAACTGCCGCGAACGGGGGTCGACGAACACCAGCGCCTTGGCGCGAATGCTCAGGGGGCTTTTTTCCGCATCGGGGAAGGTCAGCAATGGCTGACCGAAGGTTTCATGCAAACTCATGGCAGGCTCCCGCCCCAAACCGCCGGGAGACGGGGGGCGCTAAAAATTCAGGCGCGACGCAGGGCGTGATGCTCCATGCGATTTTGCAGACGATAGAGGTAAGCGAACCCCTGCTCCCAACGTTGGTGGCCGGACTTCACATTGATATGCCCCGCCCCCGCCAGGATGCCGGCCTCGGCCCCCCAGTTGCGCGCCAGCTCCAGGGCGCGCGGGGCGCTCACGGCGGCGTCATTGTCGGAGCTGACCACTTGGCTGGGGAACGGCAACAGATCGCTGGGGATCGGCGCGAAGTTGCGCAACGCCGGGGCGCAGGCTGGCCGTTCGACGTCCGCCGGCGCCACCAGCAATGCCCCACGCACCTGGCGCAGAAACTGCACCGGCGCGGTGGCGGCCCAATGGGCAACCGTGATGCAGCCCAGGCTATGGGCAATCAGGATGACTGGCGTGCTATCGGCGGCAATGGCTTCGGCCAAAGCCGCGACCCAGTCCTCGCGCCGCGGCGTCAACCAGTCGGCCTGCTCGACCCTGGCGCTGTTGGGCAGGCTGTTCTGCCAATGGGTTTGCCAATGATTTTCTGGCGATCCTTGCCAGCCCGGCACAATCAGGTAGCGAATCGATTCGTTGCGCATGGGTGCTCTCCTGCGTGTCTGTTCCCGGACGAGTATAGGGAGGAGAGCTATATTCTTTAAGGAATAAGAAGCTATTTATTAATTCGATTAAGGAATAAAAATTAAACTTGTGGGAGCGAGCCTGCTCGCGATAGCGGTCTATACGGCACATTCAATGTTGGCTGACACGCCCCTATCGCGAGCAGGCTCGCTCCCACAGGTTTTGGTTCACCGTCCAAATGGTGCGGGCCTCACTCGCTACGCCCCTTGCGCAACAACACATCCAACTGGTCTATCACTTCCGCCCAGTCCGCATCCTCAAGAATTTCTTCACGCAGCAATTGCTGCTGGCTTTCGCTCCAGAAAAACGCGTCAGCCAAGTGCAGCTCAGGCTTGAGGGGTGAATGGGTTGCGATGAATTTATCGATATCAACGGCTTTGTCAGACAGACCCAACTGCTTGAACAACGCGGGCAGGCTGTGGATCGGGGATTCCATGGGAGGCTCCTGGGCATAAGACCGATTGTTGAGTTCTTTCCCGCAGTCTAGCCCCTCGATGACCGCCAGACTGATCAAAATTCAATCAACCCTCGACTCGACTAGACTTTGGATAACATCCCGACGAATACACGTTGCGGAGGGTCCTGTGAACATTCACTGGTTGACGCTTGCGCTGCTGGCGATCAGCGGGCCTGCGTTCGGCGCCGATGGCCTCATGCCGCCAGGCACCGATCCCCTGGGTTTCTGGCTGGTCGCCGTTGGCGTGGCCTTGCTGGTCTTCGAGGCGGCCCTGCCCAATTATGGCGTCGCGGGACTGGGCGGCATTGTCCTGTGTGTGATTGGCGCGGTCATCCTGACCAACGCCGATGTGCCGGTTCCCCTGATGATCGGCCTGGGCCTGGTCAGCGCCTTGCTGCTGATCGTCCTGCTGGTCCGTGCGTTGAAAACCCGCCCACGCCAACCCGTCAGCGGCGACGCCGCGTTGCTCGGCAACATCACTACGGTGACCGCGTTGCAGGGCGGGAATAATCATCATGGCTGGGTCCAGTTGGAAGGCGAACGCTGGCAGGTGGCAAGCGCGACGCCGCTGCGCGCTGGGCAAGCGGTACGGGTCATCGCCCGCAAGGGTTTGCTGCTGGAAGTGGCCCCCGCTGATTCACAAGGAGTCTGAGATGGGCATGCAAATCGGTTTTGCGCTGCTGTTGTTGCTGTTGATCGCACTGGCGGGGGCGACGTTCCGGATCCTGCGCGAATACGAACGGGCCGTGGTGTTCCAGCTCGGTCGGTTCTGGCAGGTCAAGGGGCCGGGTTTGATCCTGCTGATTCCGGTGGTCCAGCAGATGATCCGCGTCGACCTGCGCACCATTGTCCTCGACGTGCCGCCCCAGGACGTGATCACCCGCGACAACGTCTCGGTGAAGGTCAACGCCGTACTGTACTTTCGCGTGCTCGACCCGCAGAAGGCGATCATCCAGGTCGAGAACTTCCTCATGGCCACCAGTCAACTGGCCCAGACCACCTTGCGTGCGGTCCTGGGCAAGCATGACCTGGACCAGTTGCTGGCCGAACGCGAGCAATTGAACAGCGACATCCAACAAGTACTGGACGCCCAGACCGACGCCTGGGGCATCAAAGTAGCAAACGTCGAGATCAAGCACGTGGACCTCAACGAATCGATGATCCGCGCCATCGCCCGACAAGCCGAAGCCGAACGGGAACGCCGGGCCAAGGTGATCCACGCCGAGGGCGAGTTGCAAGCCTCGGAAAAACTCATGCAGGCCGCCGAAATGCTCGGCCGCCAGCCAGGCGCCATGCAACTGCGCTACATGCAGACGCTGGGGTCGATTGCCGGGGACAAAAGCTCCACCATCGTCTTCCCGTTGCCGATCGAGCTGCTCAAGGGGATGGCGGAGTTGTCGCCCAACAAGTCTTGATCCACAAAGCGAGCCACAAAAGCAGGTTTGATCCTCGCTACGGGGGCAGTGACTTCAACGCTTCATAGGGCCCCAGCGCCCAGCGCATGACCCGTTCATGCAACAGCGCCGAGGCCTCCCGGTGCTTGTCCTCGCTATCGCCAACAAACGCCTGCGCCGGCTGCTTGGCATGCTGCCCCACCGTCGCGAACACTTGCCTGCATTGCTCATCATCCAGGCTGAAAAACGCCGCCAGCCTGCCCGTCATCGCCCCGGGCAGTTCGGTGTAGTTGACCGCCATCGCGGCAAATGCCTGGCAATGCTCCAAGCCCGTCGCCAACAACCGCCCCACCCGACGCGAGATGAAATCTTCCAGACCGCTGAACGGCAATCCATCGTCCAAGACACTCGTCCCGATCATCCCCGGCACCATGTGCATGCCCGGACGACGCAGATGAGAGACGGCGATTTCCAAGGGGTCGCGGTACAGGAACAGCCAGGGTGTGTCGGGAAAACACTCACGTAGCAGTGGCAGCTCACCGATGCTCCAGGCGTCCAGCTTGACCACCAGGCGTTGCTCCTCACCTCGGCGACGCTGCCCATAGGCCGACATCAAGCCCTTGAGCGCCACGCACCGCTCGGCAGGCGGCAAATCGCTGCGCAGCAACGTATCCAGGGGCGGCGGTTCAGAGATGACGATGTGGTCGTCCAATTGGGCGAGCATCTGGCTGATCAATGTCGAGCCACAACGCGAGGCATGGAAAATGAACGCACTGGGCGCAAGGCCCGGGCTTAGTCGCTGCCACTGGCTGAGAACGTCCAAGGACGTCTGGCGGCGAAACGCCTGGTTGAAGGGCAGGCGCAGGGCGTCATCCACCGCATCGCCAAAAAACGGTTGCAACAGCCGCGTGTCGCCAAACCAACACCAATCGACCTGCCATTGCGCAGCTTCTTGCCATAGGCGGATCGGCAGCCAACCGTGCAGATTCAGGTCTTCCACTGATCTCTCCACCGCTGGCGACCATTGCGCATCGCCGCCCGCAATTCTTCCCGAGTGAAATAAAGCCCTTGCTCAGCTCCCAGCGCCAGCGCGGACGCTATGAAAGCGTCCGGGTCATGCAGGCTCTGCAGCGCCCGGGCAAGGTGAGGGTCAGCTTCTACGCGCCGCTGAAAGCGGACAAGATCGCTTTGCCCGGCGCCAGCGGCGGGCGTGGTGGGCAGCCCATCGGCAATCTGCTGTTCCAACCATGGTCCTGGGCGGCAATCGAGCACCAGATGAACTCTCGGTGCAGCGCTGCGGTTATCGACACGATGAGGCCGCGCCAAGTCGAGGAACCAGCACTCGCCCGCCTTCATCGGAATGATCTGCCCATCCAGGAAGAAGTCCACCTCAGGCGGGCTGAGCAGCGGAACGTGCAGGCGCAAGTCGGCGTCCGGCCCACCCAGGTCATAGTCACGATGCTCGTGAATGCACCCACCCGGCCCGAGCCGCAGCAGCCGGGCCGAGACGATCTCCAGGGGCCAGTCGCGCAACGCTTCATGCCAACGGCCATCCTTTGACCAAGGCGCGCGATGCAGGGGCTGGCCGCGTCCGGGAGACAACTCGGTGACGGCATCGGCCGCCGAAATCAGCGCCACGCCGCTCCAGTCGCCGCTGTGATAGGCACTGTTGAAATGCCCTTGCCAGCGTTCGTCTTCAATGGCGGCCAGTGCCTGCAACAACAACGGCAGATCCACCGCCACCGGCAGCCGGGAAAACGCCGGGCGCGTCATGCCAGCGCCCGATTATTGGGTCACCGTGGCCGTCTTCGGCAGCGTGATATCGCCCTGGGCCCAGGCCGCTTCGCGGTTAGCCAGCGCCGTGGCGATCGACTGGACTTCGGTCGATTGCACTTCGTTTGGCAGCGGATCCAGGCCAGCGCTGGCGAAGATCTGCCCGTAGGCGTTGCGCAGGTCGGCGTAAGCCAGGTCCCGGCGCAGGTCGGCCTGCAGGGTGTTCAGTTCCCCCTGGATCAGGTCCAGCTCGCCGATGCCGGCAGCCTGGTGACGACTGCGCAACTGACCGACAATCTGCCCGTCGATGTCCGACAGTTGCTGGCTGGTCTTGAACTGGCGCAGCGCTTCGCGATAGTTGGCATTGGCCACGTACAACTGTGCCAGCACGGCAATCGACATCGCCTGGCGCCGCGCCGACGCCACTTCTTCACCGGCCTTGGCCACATCGATGGCCGCCGGGGCGGAAATCACGTTGAACAGGTTCCAAGTGACTTTCACGCCATAGTCGGCCCAGCCCTGCTCCACCAGGAACGAGTTGCTGTCGTAATGCCCGCCGGCGGAGAACTCCAGCCCCGGCAGCAGGCGCAGCATGGCCTTGCGGGTTTCAGCGGCGGTGATGCGAGTCTGATAGTCCTGCTCGCGCAGTTCCGGACGGCTGGCCAGGGCCTCCTGTTCGAGACGGGCCAGGTCGACCTTGAGTTCCGGGATCTCATATTCATCCTGGGTCGCCAGGGTCAGCTCGGTACCCAAGGGCAGGTTGATCAGGGTCGCCAGTTCGGTCTTGGCCAGGGACAGTGCCCGGCGCTGTTCTTCCAATTGGCGGGTGGCCTGGATCAGCGAGCGCTGGTAACCCAAGGCTTGCACCGGGTCGCCGATGCGCTGTTCGCTCATGCTCTGGCTGTTGCCGCGCGCCGTCTCGACCCGGGCCATCAGGCTGTCGATCTGCTTGAGCAGACGCTCGGCGGCCATGGCTCGCCAGTAGGCCGAACGCACGTCCTGGACGATGGTGTTGATCACCTTGCGCCGGCGTTCCTGCACGATCAGCCGCTGGTCTCCGGCCTGCTTGGCGCTGATGTAGCTGACGCCGAAGTCGAGCACGTTCCAGACCATGGTCAGGTCGGCCACCTCGCGGTCGCGATCCTGGGAAGTCGACGGCTCCAGGGACTGGGTGCCGGTTTCCACGCTCTGGCTGCTGGAGGCGTTGACGTTGTTACGGCCCACATAGCCGGCGTCCAAAGCCATGCGCGGCAGCATGTCAAAGCTGGCGAGGTCCAACTGACGCTTGGCCAGGGCCTCCTCCATGATCTTCAAGCGGCCTTCGAGGTTGTACTTCACTGCCCGGGCCATGGCCTGGTGCAGGGTCAATGGGCCGCTGAGGGGCTCCTGGTCCTTGTACATGTTTTGCAGGTCGGTTCGGGCGCGCTGTTCGCTGACGCTGCGATCGATCGGCTCGCTGGTGACCGCACATCCGCTGACCACCAACGCCAGCAAACTCATACCGAATAACTTCTGACTTCTATTCATTCCCTGGATTGCCCCTGGCTGCCCCAATATTTTTTTAGAATCAGGCCTGCACCTGGCTGATGCCGACCTGTCGTAACGCGGTTGCCAGGCTATCGACCTGACGCTGTTCAGTGTCCTTGAGATGTTGCAACTGCTGACCCAGGGTTGGCGCCCCGAACATCCCGCGCAGCCCTTGGGACACATCACCACCCTGCATCGACTGGTTGCCGAAGGCGTCCATCGACTCGCCCTCGGAAGTGGCGTCCTGGTTGAACAGTGTCGACAGCGTGCTGCTGCCGAATACCCCGCCATCGCCACCACCAAAGCCCAGAAACCCTTGGCCGGAGCCATCGCCGGCGGCGTCATTGCCGAACACCTGGGCGATATAACTCGGCGCCAGCGCGCCATGGTTGATGAAAATACTCCCTATCGGCTGAGTCCCGTTGCCCAGGTCCCGTTGCTCGAACAGCGGCGGGAAGCCCAGCGGCGTGCCCAGGTTGCCGGTCGGCGGCGTAAAGACGATCGGTTGCAACGGCACCTCGGACGGTGGAATGACTGTCACAGGGTCCGACGTCAGGAACTCCGGCGGCGGCTTCACATCGTTGGGCACTACGGTGTCGATCGCATAATTGTTCGACACAGCCACGCTGGCCCCGGCGTTGCCCGACAGGTCGCTGACGTTGCTGGTGTCCAGAGCAATGAAGTTGCTCGGGTCGGTGAGATTCACCGTTGGAGTGAATGTCGCCGTCCAGGTCTTGCCGCCGTCACTGGTGGTCAGGTTGGTCAGTTCACCGTTGGTGACGCTGAGGTCCGACAGGTCAAAATCCGTCACTGCTTCGCTGAAGGTGAAGGTCACCTGGGTCGTCTCGCCCACTGTCAGGTTCGGGTCGGCGACCACGATGGTTGCCGTCGGCCGGGTGGCGTCGAGTGCGTAGTTGCTGGAAATCGCGATGCCCACGCCGGCGTTGCCGGCCAGGTCCTGCACAGTGCTGGCGTCGAGCAGGATCAGGTTGGTGGCGTCGTTGACACCGGCAGTTGGCGTCAAGGTCGCCGTCCAGGTCAGGCCGCCATCACTGCTGGCGAGGTTGGACAACACGCCATTGGCGACACTCAGGTCCGACAAGTCGAAACCGGACACCGCCTCGCTGAAGCTGATGGTCACCGTCGTGCTCTGGCCGATGCCCAGGGTGGTGTCGCCCACGGTGATGGTAGCGCCCGGGCGAACCGTGTCGATCGCGTAGTTGTTGGAGTTCACCACGCCGACGCCACTGTTGCCCGAGGCGTTGACCACACCGCTGGTGTCCAGGCTGATCAGGTTGCTGGTGTCGGTGATGTTCGCGCTCGGGGCGAACGTGGCCGTCCAGGTAATGCCGCCGTCGGAAGATGAGACGTTGCTCAGCGTGCCGTTGCTCACGCTCAGGTCAGCATTGTCGAAACCGCTGACCGCTTCCGAGAAGGTGATGGTCACCAGTGAGGTTTCCCCCACCTTGAGTGCGTTGTCGGCCACCACGATCGTAGCCGTCGGTACTTGCGTCTCGACCGCATAGTTGGCCGAGTCGGTCGTGCCTGCCCCGGTATTGCCGGCCGCATCGCTGACGCCGGTATTGTCCAGGGTGATCAGGTTGCTGGCGTCGGTCACGCCCTGGGTCGGCGTGAAAGTCGCGGTCCAGGTCAGGCCGCCATCGCTGCTGCTGACTGCGCTCAACGTGCCATTGGCAACACTCAGGTCAGCGTTGCTGAAACCGGTCACCGCTTCGCTGAAGGTGATGGTCACCTGGGCGGTTTCACCCGGTTTCAACACCGAGTCGCTCAACACGATGGTGGCGGTCGGACGCTGGCTGTCGACGCTGTAGTTGTTCGAATCGGTGGTGCCGCTGCCGGCGTTGCCCGCCAGGTCGGTGACGCCGCCGTTGGCAAGGGTGATGACATTGCTGGTGTCGGTGATGCCAGCGGTTGGCGTAAAGGTCGCGGTCCAGGTGATGCCGCCGTCACTGCTGCTCAACCCACTGAGCGTACCGTTGGCAACGGTCAGGTCGGCGTCGGTGAAACCGGTCACGGCCTCGTTGAACGTGATGGTCACCAGCGAGGTCTCGCCCGCGGCAATGGCCGTGTCGGCCACGACAATGGTCGCCGTTGGGCGCACGGTATCGATGGCATAGTTGTTCGAGTCGGTGGTGCCGACGCCGGCGTTGCCCGAGACGTTGACGACACCGGTATTGTCCAGGGTGATCAGGTTGCTGGTATCGGCAATGCTCGCGCTCGGTGTGAACGTGGCCGTCCAGGTGACGCCGCCGTCGGACGACGACACGTTGCTCAACGTGCCGTTGCTGATGGTCAGGTCACTGTTGTCGAAACCGCTCACCGCTTCGTTGAAGGTGATGGTCACCAGACTGGTTTCACCGATGCTCAGGGACGTATCGGCCACTACGATGGTCGCCGTCGGCACCTGCGTATCGATCGTGTAGTTGGCCGAGTTGGTCGTGCCGGTTCCGGTATTGCCCGCCGCGTCGCTGACGCCGGTGTTGTCCAGGACGATCAGGTTGGACGTATCCCGCACGCCGAGGGTCGGCGTGAAGGTTGCGGTCCAGGTCAGGCCGCCATCACTGCTGCTGACTGCGCTCAGCGTGCCGTTGGCAACGCTCAGGTCAGCGTTGGTGAAACCGCTCACCGCTTCGCTGAAGGTGATGGTCACCAATGAGGTTTCGCCGACACTCAGGCTGGTATCGGCCATGACGATGGTCGCCGTTGGGCGCACGGTGTCGATGGCATAGTTGTTCGAATCGGTGGTGCCAATGTTGAAGTTACCCGCCAAGTCAGCGATGCCACCACTATTGAGCGTGATGACATTGCTGGTGTCGTTGACGCCCGCGGTCGGCGTGAAGGTTGCGGTCCAGGTGATGCCGCCGTCGCTGCTGCTCAGCCCCGAGATCACGCCGTTGGCGACGGTCAGGTCGGCACTGGTGAACGCCGTCACGGCCTCGTTGAAGGTGATGGTCACCAGCGAGGTCTCGCCAGCGGCAATGGCCGTATCGGCGACGACAATGGTTGCCGTTGGACGCACGGTATCGACGGCATAGTTGTTCGAATCGGTGGTACCCACGCCGGCGTTACCCGAAGCGTTGATCAAGCCGGTATTGTCCAGGGTGATCACGTTGCTGGTATCGGAAATGCTCGCGCTCGGCGTGAACATGGCCGTCCAGGTCACGCCGCCGTCGGTGCTGCTCATGGTGCTGAGCGTGCCGTTGCTGACTGTCAGGTCCGAATTGTCGAAACCGCTGACCGCCGAGTTGAAGGTCACGGTGACCAGTGACGTCTCGCCGATGCTCAGGGTGGTATCGGCAATCACGATGGTCGCCGTCGGCACGTTGGTGTCGACCTGGTAGTTGTTGGAATTGGTGGTGCCGGTGCCGGTGTTGCCCGCCGCATCACTGACCCCGGTGTTATTCAGGGTGATGACGTTGGACGTGTCGGTGACGCCGAGGGCCGGGGTGAAGGTGGCTGTCCAGGTAAAACCGCCGTCACTGCTGCTGACCGCACTCAGCGTGCCGTTGGCAACGCTCAGGTCCGAATTGTCGAAACCGCTGATCGACTCGGAAAAGGTAATGGTCACCAGCGAGGTTTCGCCGACGCTCAGCGCCGTATCGGCGACCACGATAGTGGCGTTCGGGCGCAGTGTGTCGACGATGTAGTTGTTGGAATCGGTGGTCCCGCTGCCGGTATTGCCCGCTCCGTCCACCACGCCCGTGTTGTTCAGCGTGACCAGGTTGGTGGCATCGTTGACGCCCACGCTCGGCGTGAAGATGGCGGTGTAGGTGATGTTGTCGCTGGTGCTCAGGCCGCTCAGGCTGCCGTTGGCCACCGTCAGGTCGGCCAGGGTGAACCCCGTCACAGGCTCGCTGAAAGTAATGGTCACCACCGTTGTTTCGCCAATGCCGATGGTCGAGTCGGCGACCACGATGGTGGCCGTCGGACGCGCGGTGTCGATGGCGTAGTTGTTGGAGTCGGTAGTGCCGCTGCCTGCGTTGCCCGCCGCGTCCGTCACGCCGGTGTTATCCAGGGTGATCAGGTTGGTGGTATCGCTGACGCTGGCACTTGGCGTGAGCGTGCCGGTCCAGGTGATGCCGCCGTCGCCGCTGCTCAACCCGGTGATCGTGCCGTTGGCGACCGTCAGGTCAGCGGTGGTGAAACCCGTCACCGCTTCGTTGAAGGTAATGGTCACCAGGGAGGTTTCGCCAACCCTCAAAGCGTTATCGGCGACCACGATGGTGGCGGTCGGGCGCACAGTGTCGACGGCATAGTTGTTGGAACTGGTGGTGCCGCTGCCGGCGTTACCGGCCGCGTCCACAATACCGGTATTGGCCAGGACGATCAGGTTGGTGGCGTCGGTGATGCTAGCGCTCGGGGTGAGCGTCGCGGTCCAGGTGATACCACCGTCGCCGCTGCTCAGCCCGCTCAGGCTGCCGTTGGCCACCGTCAGGTCGGCCAGGGTGAAACCGGTCACCGCCTCGCTGAAGGTAATCGTCACCAGCGATGTTTCGCCGATGTTCAGCGCGGTATCGGCCACCACGATGGTGGCGGTCGGGCGTAGCGTGTCGATCGCGTAGTTGTTCGAGTCGGTGGTGCCGGTGCCGGTGTTTCCGGACAAGTCAGCAATACCGGTATTAGCCAGTGTGATCAGGTTGCTGGTGTCGCTGACGCTGGCGCTCGGGGTCAGTGTCCCGGTCCAGGTGATGCCGCCATCGCTGCTGCTCAGCCCGGTGACCGAACCATTGGCCACCGTCAAATCGGCGGTGGTGAAACCGCTCACCGCCTCGCTGAAGGTAATGGTCACCAGCGAAGTTTCGCCGACACTCAACGCCGTGTCGGCTACCACGATCGTGGCGGTCGGGCGCAGGGTGTCGATGGCGTAGTTGTTGGAGTTGGTCGTACCCACGCCGGCGTTGCCATTGAGGTCCGCCACGCCGGTGTTATCCATGACAATCAGATTGGAGGTATCGGTGATAGCTGCATCCGGCGTCAGGGTGGCCGTCCAGGTGATACCGCCGTCGCTGCTGCTCAGGCCGCTGATCGAGCCGTTGGCCACGGTCAGGTCGGCGGCCGTGAAACCACTCACCGCTTCGCTGAAGGTGATGGTCACCACCGAGGTTTCACCGACCCTGAGGGCGGTGTCGCTGACCACGATGGACGCCGTCGGCGCCACGGTGTCGTTGATCACGTAATTGTTCGAGAGGGTGGTACCCACGCCAGCGTTGCCGGCCAGGTCGGCGACCCCGGTGTTGTTGAGGGTGATGACGTTGGTGGTGTCGGCAATGTTGCTGGCCGCGGTCAGCGTGCCGGTCCAGGTGATGCCGCCATCGCCGCTGGTGAAGGAGCCCACGGTGCCGTTCTGCACCGTCAGGTCCGCCGCGGTAAAGCCCGTCACGGCCTCGGAGAAGGTGATGGTCACCAGCGACGTACCACCAGAGTTCAAGTTGGTATTGGCCACCACGACAGTCGCCGTGGGCGGCGTCTCGTCCGGCACATAGTTGGTATTGATGGTGCCGCCATCGCCGTAGACGTTGGCCACCGACGCCGGCGAAACACCCGCGGTCCCCGCACTCGTGCCACCCACGCCACTGCCACCGACGTTGCCGGCCAGGGCCGCGAAGTTGGCCGCGGTGATCAGGATCGAACCTTTGTTCCAGATGGCGCCGACACCGACGCCGCCGGCACCGCCCGTGTGGTTGTAGCCGCCACCGGCGCCACCGCCACCACCACCGCCGCCCGCGCCGATGTTGTTGGAAATCACCGAGTTACCGATGATCCGCAAGGTCGCGCCGGTATCGTTATAAATACCGCCGACCGCTCCGCCACCGGCACCGCCGATGTCGTTGTAGCCATCGCCACCGCCACCGCCGCCGATGGACAGCGCACCGCTGACAGCGGTACCGCCCGCAGAGCCGGTGCTATAGCCCGGATAGGCGGAACCGCCATTCCCACCGGTGGAGGAGCCGCCACGCCCGCCCATGTTGAAGAAACCCCCACCGGCACCGCCCTGCCCCGTCGAGCCGTTGGAGCCCGTGGCATTGAGGGTGTCGCCGCCCCTGCCACCGGTACCGCCAGTGATCGCGCCACCGCCGCCACCGCCACCGCCGGCGTATTGCGGCGTCACACCCCCACCGCCACCGCCACCAGAAGCGGCGTTCGAGGTCACCGTCACGTTGCGCAGGGTCAAGGTGCCGGCGTTATAGATACCACCCCCCTTGGCGACGAGCGCATCGTCGCCACCGTTGCCACCGTTGCCCGCCACCATGCCCCGGGTAATCACCAGGCCATCGAGGGTGGCCGTGGTGCCGGCCGTCACGTTGAGGACCTGGGTCCGGAACTGGCCATCGAGGGTGACATCGGCGACGTTATCGTTGTTGAGATCACCATCGATAGTGACGTTCCTATTGACGTCCAACACCTGGGTCAGCGCGACGGTCATGCCGGTATTGAAGGTGACGATGTCACCGTTCTGCGCCGAGGCCAGGGCAGCGCGCAAAGAACCGACACCCGAATTGAGGTTGTTGGTGGCGGTCCAGGTGGCCAGGCCCCATTGGTAGTCGCTCATGGCGCTGGCCGAGAGCACATTGGCGCTTTCGATGTTGCCGGTGGCGATTTCCAGGTCCCAGTCGCCGCCCACGCCGGTGCGGTCGTTGGACGCCGCCACATCGCGGCCGGTCAACTGCGCCAATGAATCGACCAGGCTCAGGCCACGCTCCCCCTCAGCGGTGTAGCAGCCGTAGATCAGGATATCGCCACCGACGTTCATGTCCTGGCCGATCTGCGCCAGCACTTCGCTGCGGGCCTGGACGTTGTCCGCCGAGAGGTAGCTGTTGCCCAGCCACAAATCACCGGCGTTGCCGTGGGCGATGATCTGCACAGAGCTGATGCCCTGGTGGGTGTCCAGGTAATCGGCGATCTGCTGCAAGCCGTCCTTGGTGGCGTCCAGCTGCACGACCTGGGTGCCGGGCGCGACGCCTTCGAGCAGGCTGGCGGAATCCTTGACCCGGGAATCGACGAACACCACGGACTTGCCCGGCACGGCGACCTGGGTGGCATCGACCTGCCCCTGCGGCGCATGGGTGTCGGAAGCCTGGTCAGCCGTGGGCGTCTTGGCCGCCTCGGCGGTGGGATGGGCATCCGGTTGCGCGGCCTCGGCCACGGTGGCAGCCACCGCGCCGTCGAACAGCATTCGCGGCTCCAGGGACATGATCATTGGCGATGCCAGGGCCTGTGTGCCCTCGGTTACCCGCGATTTGCCTTTGCTCCACCACATGACGATCACCTGGACTCGAACTTCTTGAACACGCAAATGGAAAAAACCGCGATCAGCTGGTCGCGGCGTCGGTTTTCATACGAATGACATTGGCAGCGCTGGCGGAACCATCGCGCCAGAACGACAACTCGGCATACTTTTCAAACAGATCCGGCGGCAGCAAGGTCCGCCGGGCTTGCGGCGCGACCTTGGGCTTGACCTTGTGCAGGCCGGCAACGCCCAGGGCCTGGTCGAAGGCCGGGGCGTCGTAGGTCAAGTGATTGAAATCGTGTTCGAACCAGGGCTCGCCGATGAACTCGTACACCAGCCGCATCACCCGCTCCGGTGCCTGGCTCAGCAGGTCGTAATCGACAATCAGCAGCGACTCGGCGTTCTCGCCGTAATAGGCCTCTTTGAGCGCCGTCCAGGCGAATCCCACCAGGCGGTTACGCTGGGCCAGGGTTTCGCAGCGGCTGTAGACGGTATTGCGCTCGTCATCGTCGTTGAACAGCTTGGTGTTCTCGAACGGGTTGGCGCGGTAGAGCCGCTCCAGGCTGTCGAGTACCCAGGCGACGTTGCGCACACAGGCGATGGTCTTGGCTTGGGGGAACAGATCCTGCAGGGCCGGCAGGCGCGCGCACCATTGGCGGTTTGTATCGAAGATGACAGGTTTATCGGCTTTGTCGGCGTAGTAGGAATCGAAGAGTCCGCGCAATAGGCGGCGACGCAGGTCGGTGTCGATCACCGAGCCGAACTCACTGCCGGCACTGCATTGCTGCAGGACGCTGCTGAACAGCGAACCGACGGGGCTGGTCATGCCGGCATGGAAGCGCGGATTCTGCAGCAAAATGGCAGAAAGCAGGGTTGACCCCGACCGCGGTAAACCGGAGATAAAGTGAAACTGCGACAATCCCTTCACCGTATGTAGTCCCTTTGTAGCGCAAGCGTAGCCGAGGAAACAATCGCCGCCTAGTAGTACTTTGATATCAAATTCATCCGAATCTGTAAAAAAGATGGACGGTATAGGCGCAATGCGAACCTGAATCGATTAAGCCAATCGACAGCATTTTTCCGCCCTTGCAGCCTGCAGAATCAAACATCCCGGTCTACGCTCAGCCGTGCGTGACCAGGCCAGGGAGTGAAGAAGTCGGGCTGATCGCAATCCTCTCCCTTGGACCCTGTCGGCACGGCCAAATAAACAATCTGAAGGGATGAGGAATCTATGGAAGTCTTTATGGGCACCATCCAGCCGTTCGCCTTTAACTTCGCCCCCAATGGGTGGGCACTGTGCAACGGGCAGACACTCGGCATTTCCCAGTACCAGGCGTTGTTCTCCTTGCTCGGCACATACTACGGAGGCAACGGCACCACCAACTTCATGCTCCCCAATCTGCAAGGCCGCATGCTCTTGGGACAAGGCAGCGGCCTGGGCCTGACGCAGCGGGTCATCGGGGAAGTCGCCGGCACCGAAAACGTCACCCCGACGATCAACAACCTGCCCACCCACTCTCACACTATGGCGGGACTCACCGCCTCCACCACCCTGCAACTGGCGAACCCGGCCAGCAACCCGGTGAACACACCCACGGCCACCAATGCATTCATCGGCACCTCGGGCACCGGCCCGGGCGCGGCGAATATCTATTCCGACCAGCTAGGTGCCTCGCCGGTACCGGTCAAGGGCGTGAGCACCACCATCGACGGCACGATCTCCCCGACGGGCAACGGCTTGCCGCTGCC
Organism: Pseudomonas sp. DF11; assembly: GCF_058148565.1. NCBI lineage: Bacteria > Pseudomonadati > Pseudomonadota > Gammaproteobacteria > Pseudomonadales > Pseudomonadaceae > Pseudomonas > Pseudomonas sp. DF11. The sequence continues at coordinate 23,443 of NZ_JBYVYN010000004.1, read as the reverse complement.
GATCATGAACCCGTTTCTGGCGATCAACTTCAGCATCGCCTTGAACGGCCTCTTCCCGTCCCGTAACTGATCAATCGTCGGAGGGCTTCGGCCCTCCGACCGTTGGAGAGTCGATATGCTGCAACAGGTTCACAGCCACCATTTCCAACCACTGCTGGGCCAGACCAGCAGCCTGACCCTACCCGACGGCAGCTCCTTGCCGGTGCGGATCGAGAGCCTCGCGCAAACACCTCGGTCGAAGTTGCCCAACAGCGAACGCATGCCGTTCAGCGTGGAGTTCAACAGCCTGGAAAGCACCGATTTCGTGGATGGTTTATGCGCCCTGGAAGTGCCTGAACTGGGCAGGCTCGAAGGGGTGTTCGTGTCGCGGATACCGCCCATGGGGCGGGATCCGGCGCTGGGGTATTTCTACATCGCATTCAACTGATCGCACAAAACTTGAGTTCACAACAAACCTATTGTGGGAGCGGGCTTGCTCGCGAAGGCGGTGTATCAGTTGGCAAATTTATTACTGACCCACCGTCTTCGCGAGCAAGCCCGCTCCCACAGGGATTTATGGCGTCTGCAAGATTGGGTCAGTTGCCTTTCGGATACCAGACCAGCCGCTCCGCCGCCGGGTTGCGTTCCTGCACTTCAAAACCCAGTGCCAGATAGTGCTGGCGCGCGTGGGGGTTGCTGCTCCAGACCACGGTCGCCACCGGGCAACGGATCTGTTGCGCGGCTTTCTGTACCCCTTGCAGCACTGCCCGACCGTAACCCTGCCCGCGCGCCTGGGGGATGAACGCCAGGTACAGCACGCGGATTTCATTGGGGCCAAAATCCGTGCTCAAGGCGCCAATAGCGGTGCCGAGTTTTTCCACGACGTAATGCATGGCGTTGGGGAAACTCTCGCCCAACCCCTGCTCCTGCACCTGGAACTGCTGGGCAATCACCTGTCGCACCTGCTCATGCTCACCGTCGATCCATTGCAGGTCCGGCCGCGCCGCCTGGTACAGGCTCTGCAAGAACGGCCCGTCGCTGACCCGCGATGGACGCACCACCAATCCCTCTGCCGCCACTGAATCCATGCCTACTCCTTAGAAGCCGCTTTCCCTGACTCCCAACGCCGCCAACCGGCGCCAGGCCGCGCCCAATACCGACTCGCCCTTGCCCTGCAACACCGCCACGCCGCGCAACGGTTGCAACGGAGCCGACGCGTCATCGATCGCACTCAGGCGCACGCCATATTGCGCCTGCACGGGCTCGGCCCGTTGCTGCGAATCGCGGCGCACGGCAATCGGCCCGTGATGGTCGGACGTCAACGCTTGCTGCTCGACCCAGGCCACGCCGTTGGTGTCGATTTCATTCAACTGCACGGCAATCGAGGCATGCATCGGATCGTCAGCGATGAAGCGTCCCGTGGCACCCGGTCCGACCCGCCAAAGCTCGGCTTCGGTCAGGTATCCGCGTAACCGTGAGTCGGTCTGCACCACCCGCGCCAGCGCTTGCGTGGGCGACAACCAGCGACCTACCGAGAGTTGCGGCAACAAGTCGCGCACCTGGCCGGCATGGGGCGCACGCAACAGCAGGCGTTCACGCTGGGCAACCAGGCCTAGGTACTCGGCCACCGCTTCGGCCAGTTGCTGTTCGATGATGCCGGCATCGGCGGCGGTTTCGCTGCGCCCGGCCTGGCGACGCATCTGCAACTGCTGGATCTCGATTTCCCGACGCACGATGGTCAGGCGCGAGGCCATGTCCGGCGACTCCAACTCGATCAGCACGTCACCCTGGGCCACGGTCTGGCCGTCGCGCACATTCACCTGCTTGACCCGCGCCGCCACTGGCGCATGCAAGGCACTGGCACGCCCGGCCTCGAGCATGGCCGGCACTTCCACGGCGCTGCGCCAGGGCAGCAACAACGCCAACACCAACGCCAGCAGTACCAGGGCGCTCAGGAACACCCGTGCACCATGGGCTTGCTCGCGGCGGCTCCACCATTGCCGCCACTCATTCAGGATGGGCATAAAAATGAACCACACCAATTCCACCATCATCAGAAAAATGCCCAGCACCTTGAAGAACAGGTGATAGACCGCCAGGGCAATCCCGAAAAACAACAACGCCCGCCACAACCAGGAACCATAGCCCCACACCAGCAAACGGCGACGCATCTTCGGCGACCAGGGTTCCGGGGCCGCCGCGCCATAACCGAACAAGGCTTCGCGCAGGCGCCAGCGGCACAGGGCGAACGCACGCCCCTGAAGGTTATCCACCGCCCAGAAATCACTGAGCAGGAAATACCCGTCGAAACGCATGAAGGGGTTCAGGTTGATGATCAACGTGGTGATCCACGTGGCGCTGGCCAGCATGAACGCCGCCGTGCGCGCCGGTCCGTCGGGCAACAGCGACCAGGCCAGCAACGCGATGCACGCCAGCAACAGCTCGGCCAGGACCCCGCCGGCGCCAATCAGCAACCGTGCGCGACGATCATTGATGCGCCAGGCGTCGCTGACGTCGGTGTAGAACATCGGCAACAGCACCATGAACGCCACGCCCATGCTTTGCACACGACAACCGGCGCGCTTGGCCATGAAGGCATGACCGAATTCGTGACACAGCTTGGCGAAGAGCAACGCCGCCCCGAAGGCCAACGCACCGCCCAGGCTGAACAGGTGCGGAAAGGTCGCGACGAAGCGCTGCCAATCCCGTGACACCAGGAAAATACCCAGGCCCAGGGTCAGCGGCAGGCCATAGCGCAGGATCCCCGGGCCGAACCGCGCCAACCAGGGCCAGGCACGATTGAGAAAGGCGTCCGGGCGCCACAGCGGAATGCGAAAAAACAGGTATTGATGCAGCAGGATCTGCCACAGAGTCTGGCGCTGGGCAGCGCTCTTGAATTGATAGCTGTCGCGCTGTTGCGGGTCCATCGCGCTGATCAGATCGTGGCCGCGCAAAAAGCCCAGCAGTTGCTCCAGGGATTCACCATTGAGCGGCAGGCCCGGCTCGCGGTTCGCGGCTTGCAGCACTTGCTCCGGATCACCCAGGGACCAGTGCCGCAACATGCGCATCGCCGCCGCGCCAAGCTTGAAATAGCGCCCGCGCACCGGATCGGCCAGGGTCCATTGAGGCGAACCATCCGGGTCCGGGGCTGCCGGGGACAATTGCAGGTCCGGCCGCAGGCTCGGCAGGTCCATGCTACAGGCCTACGCTCTGGCGCAGGCCGGCCAGTGGCCGACGCAACAGGTACAACGCCAGCGGCGCACGGTCGCCGAAGACCTTCGCTGTGCCCCGCAGGCCGATGCGCGGCGCGGCCGCATCGAAACGCGCATCCAACCGATACGCCAGTTGCCCGGCGGCGGTAGGCTGCGCTTCATAGGCCGAACGCTCCAGCCAGGCCAGGTGTCGCTGCAACGGATCACTGTCGAGAAACAACGCCACTTGCGCACCGGGCTCCAGGGCAATCGCGTCGCCCACCGCCAATTCAATGCGCAACTCGGCCTGGTTCGGATCGGCGATTTCCATCAATCGCTCGCCGGTCTGCACCGGTTTGCCGAGCCAGCGTTCAGCATCGGCGAACACTGCAATGCCATCGCGCTCGGCGCGGACTTCGCTGCGCTTGAGCAGTTCAAGGGCGTAGTTGCGCTCGGCGCGTTTCTGTTCGACACGGGCGGCCAGCAAATCAATCTTCGAACTCGACTCTGCGTCGGCAAACGAGCGCTGGGAATTGGCCTTGAGTTCCGCCTCGGCCACGCCCAACGCACGTTCGGCGACATCGGCCTGAGCCTTGAGGCTGGTGCTTTCGAAACGCAGCAGCAGGTCACCGTTCTTGACGGTCTGGTTAGGCTTGACCAGGAACTCGGCGATCACCCCGTCCAAAGGCGCCGCCACCACCTGCCCGCCCAACGGCACCACTTCGGCCGGGGCCAACACGGACTGGCGCACCGGAATCAACAACCCCAGCAGCAACACCGCCACCAGGGCGACCTGACGCTTACGAGTCCAGCGCAGGCGCCACGGCTTGCGCGGTTGCATCGCCAGCCAGGCGTGGCTGTAGGTGTCGCCCAGTTGCGACAGCAGCACTTGCTCGGGCGGGGTCCATGGCAGGTCGCGGGCCAGCCACAAACCGCCGAACACCTGGCCCTGATGATCGATCAATGGCAGCCAGAAGACTTGGCCGGCCGACAGGCTTCGCCAGTCTGCCCGGATGGATTCGCTGACCAGATCGGCGCTAATCACCCGAGCCTGGTTCAACACCCCTTGTTTGAACAACTGCGCCACCGCCTGCTCGACGAACGCCACGAATGGCGCGTTCGGTTCCACGGCACTGACGCCGGTCACGGCCTGGACCTTGCCGGCGATCAGTAGCGCAGCGTGACGAAAGCCGAACAGGGCCTGGCTGTCGTTGACCAGGCTGTAGCTCAGTTGCGCCGGCGTACGCGCGGCCCGCGTCTGGCGTTCCAGGTCGAGGAAGCGGGCGAACACCTGCTCGGCGTTGCCCGGGATCGGCGCGTTCACTTGGACTCCGCGAAGCGCGCCGTGCCGCTCATGCCGGACAGCAAGCCGCTGGCATCCGGCACGCTCGCCACCAACAGCAGGGTCTGGCTGCCCTCATCGATGCGCGCGCCCAGGCGTTTGACCGTCGCTTGCAATGGCTTGCCGGTTTCATCGGGAATAAACGTGAAGGGTTGGCCGGGTTTGAGCCTGCTCATCCAGCGCGACGGCACCAGCAGATGGATCTCCAGGGTGCGGTTGTCGACCACATCCAGCAACGGCGCGCCGGCCGCCACGCTTTCATAACGCTGGACCTTGCGTGTCACCACTTGCCCGTCGAACGGAGCGATCACGCTGCAGCGCTTGACCTGGACCTGATACACCTGGGATTGCGCCTGGGCCTCGCTGAGTCGAGCCTCGGCCCGCGACACTTCAAAGCGCCCGACTGATTTCAATTCCGCCAATTGCCGATTATGTGCCAACTCTTCACCGGCACCACGGCTGGCTGCCTGGGCCGCGTTGAGCTGGGCCTGATACGCCGAGCAATCGAACCGCGCCAGGGTGTCACCCTTCTTGAACGACTCGCCCTCACTGAACGGCAACTCGACGATACGCCCGGCCAACTCACTGGCCAGCACCGCCTGATCCCGTGCCCGAAGCACCCCTCGCGCCTCATTGCCCGACGCACTGGCCGAGACGTTGCTCTCAAGCAACGGATCGTCTGCTACAGGCGTTTGCGCCTGGGTACCGCTCGCTACAAAAGCCAATCCCACAACCCAACTACTCAAACGCCGCATGACCGTTACTCCCTGACGGATGGGCGGAGTCTACGACAGCGGTGGGGGGCGTCAAGGGAGAGGTCGTGAGAGGTGAGAAATCTGGTGGTCATACACGCCCTGTGGCGAGGGGATTTATCCCCGCTGGGCTGCGCAGCAGACCCAAAGCGATTTATTCAATTTCCCTGGCTCAACGAGGTTGTCAGGTTTCGGGACTGCTGCGCAGTCCAGCGGGAGCAAGCTCCCTCGCCACAGGTTCTGTGATCGACAGACATCGCACAGGCCTACTCCACCAACCTCAACTCACCATCGCAATACACCACCTCACGCCCCAACCAGGCCACATCAACCTGAGGCAATACCGCCGAAGGTTTGCGCAGTTCACGCAGTAGCGTCGAGCCGTGGGACAAGCGCCCGCCCATGCGCGCAATCACTGCCCGGGCGTGTTGATAGTGGGCATGACGGCCAGGGTCGAGGGTGTCTTCCAGCAGAATGTCCTCGCCCAAAATGCCTTGGGCCTGACCCGGGTAGATCAGGAAGCCGCTTGCCTGCTCGGTGCCTTCACGACCGTCCTGCCAGAAGCTGCCGTCGCGGCTGCGAATGTCCGGGTGCGGCGCGAACCAATGCGCCCGATCGGCTAACGGCATGGCGTGGTGCAGGCGAAAGAAGATTCGCATCAGGTTGTCGCGATACCATTCGCGTACTTGCAGGTAGTAACCGCGCAACCCCGGCAGACCCGCGCCGTGAGCCAGGCGAATCGCCAGGGGCCATTGGGGGAATACCTGCAGTGGCAGCTCGGTCGGGGCCGGGCGTGGCGTCGCCGGGTCGGTTTCCCACGGTAGTCGATGGGGGCTGTGTTCAAGGTTGTCATAGGCGGTCGGCGGTCGTCCCAACAGGTCGCCGCCGCTGCTGGCCAACGCGGTCGCAATGCACAGGTTGCCCTGCACCACGAACACATAGAACCGGGTGAACCAGTCAGCCAGTTGTTGGCCGTCAGCGCCTTGGGCGGTCAGTTCGTGCAACTCTTGGTCGAAGCGTTGCAAGCCGTTTTCCAGCGTCAGCAAATGGCCACGCGCAATACGCTGCATACGCAGGAACAATGGCAGCGAACGCAGCAGCCGCAGGGGCCGCCAAGGTAAATGCGGGGTGGCGCCACCGACCTCACCGGCGTAGCTGCTGGCGCTGATGCCCCAGTCGGCCAACCGGGCGAGAAACAGATCGTTGTTGATATACGAAGCACCGGCAAACACCGCCGTGAACGGCTCGTTGTCCTGCAACACCCTTGAGTCCCAACGAGCCATGATCGCCGGGATGCTCGCCGCCGCGCGGCGCTGGGCGTACTCCACCAACACGCTGGGCTGCGGCGGCAGGATCTCGGCGATGTTGGCGGCGGTCAGGTGGCGGCGCCAGCCGTAGTCGCTGATCGGCCGGTACTGCAGCAGCCAGAGTTGCGTGCCGTCCCAGGCCCATTCGACGTCGCCGGGCACGTAGTGAAAGACCCGCAATACGTCTTGGAGAAACCGCCACAGCGCTTCGGCGGTGAGGCCATGGGCTGGCTTGAATGCACCGCTGTTCCATGACTCGCCGAGACGGGAAATGATCGCCCTCTCGGGGCTCACGTGACCGTCTGCCAAGGACTCCAGGTGACCTTCGACCCATTCCAGTTCGACCGACAAGTGACGCACGAAGGCAATCCCGGACAGCCGTGGCGCGATGAAGCGCTGCACCACCACTTCCTCGACACCTGCCGCACTCAACTCGGCGATGCGCGCCGGCACGTTGGATGTCGGTTCCCGCAGGAACGTGGTGCTCAAGCCCGCGTTGGCCGCATCGGCTTGATCCTCCCCGTAACTGGAGGAGCGTACTGCCCAGATAGCATGCGGTTGGCTCTCCAGAAATTTTGGCAAGCGCGGATCATCGCAATCGTTGAGCGACAGCGCCGCAGGCACCGGCTGCCCAGCCAGTGCCGCCAGGCGCAAACGGCCTCCTTTGGTATGCGCGACAAACCCTCGCTCGCCGGACTCCAGCCACGCGGCGAATTCAGCCGGTGAGTCGATCCATGGGTAATGGCCCCAACCGGGTTTCAGGCTGATGGTCAAATCGGCACGGGCGAGAATGGCCGACCATGCCGCCGCCTGCGCGACGCCCAGTACCTTGTCCTGATCGCCCCAGACCAATTCGACCGGGTCGGTGATCCACTCCAGCAACGGCAACGCGGTGTTCGCCCGCACCAGATCCCAGTGCGGCACAAAAGCGCGACAACGGGCGTATCCAGCGCCCATGCGTTGGTACTGAGCGGGCGTCCAGGTCAGGCGGGAGAACTTGTGGGCAAACAGCGTCGGCTTGTTCGAAAGCAGCCAGTGAATGGTCTTGCGAATCGGCAGTGGCGACATCAACGCCGGCAACCGCCGCTGCCACAAAAACGCGCCCACCGGCGCCAGTAACACGCTGCGGCAAAAGTGCCCTGGCTGACGCTGCAAAGCGTGCAACACCAGCAACGCGTTGACCCCGACCGCCATGATCGCGCTGCCCTTGACCGTAGCCGCCAGCAACGCTTGGGCGTAGGCCGCAAGGTCTTCACAAGGGGCTTGGGGGTTGTTGCCAAAGCCCGGCAACTCCAGCGGCACCACGTCGTAGCGTTCAAAGTGCGGCAACGCGTCATCCCACCAATCGGCGGCGCTACCGTTGCCGGCCAGCAGGTACATCCGCGGCTTGCTCATGGATGCTCCTCAGGCCAGGTCGCGCAGGGCAGCGTCGAGTGTCGGGTAGCGGAATGCATAGCCGGCCTCGACGAGACGACCAGGCAGCACACGCTGGCCGTCGAAGAACAACTGGGCCATTTCGCCGGCCAGGGCGCGCACCGGCGCGGCGGGAATGTGGAACCACACCGGGCGCTTGAGCACCTTGCCGACGCTTTCGGCGAACAGCGCCTGACTGACCGTTTCTGGCGCCACCAGGTTGTAGGTGCCGCTCAGGCTTTCGTCATCGAAGGCGCGGGCGATGACGGCAATCACGTCGTCGCGGTGCACCCAACTCATGATCTGCCGACCATCGCCCATCCGCCCGCCGAACCCCAGGCGAAATGGAATCAGCAACGGCAGCAATGCGCCGCCCGGACCGAATACCACGCCCAGGCGCATCACCACCTGGCGCACACCCAGCTCGGTGGCGGGCAACGCCGAGGCTTCCCAGCGCGCACAGAGTTCGGCCATGAAACCATCTCCCCGGGCAGCGCTTTCATCGAGACTTTCACTGGCATCACGCACGCCGTAGAAGCCGATGGCAGAAGCTTGAATCCACAGCGCTGGCTTGTGCCGGGCGTTGTTCAGCCAAGCCATCAATGCCTCGGTGGTATTGACCCGGCTGGCGATGAGTTGCGCCTGACGCTTGGGGCTCCAGCGTGGGCCGGCAACCGGTGCGCCCGCCAGGTTGATCACCACATCGAAGGTTTCGTCATGGCCCAGCTTGCCCAGCGAACGCAGGCAACGGGCGCGGCCATCGAACAGATAGGCCGCCTTCAATGGATCGCGAGCCAATACACTGACCGTGTGCCCGGCGTCGAGCAGTTGGTTGACCAGGGTTTCGCCGATAAACCCGGTGCCACCGGTGACCAACACGCGCTTGTAGCCGCCACCGGCAAACGGGTTTGCGGGCTTGCCCGCGCGTTGCATGCGCAAGGCCGCCAAGCCGTCGCGAATCCCCGAAGCCGTGACGCCGATGGCGAACAAGGTCAGCAACCAACCGCGCCAGCCCAGGTCGATCCCGCTCAGGCCGGTGGGCAAACTCGCCCACTGCGCCAGTTGCACACCGTACAACGCGAAGAAGGCACCGCCGTTGACCGCCAGCACCGTGTGCATGATGCGTTCGATGGGCGGCAGCTTGCGGCTCCGGTCTTCGACCACGAAGTCCCAGAGCGTCAGGCCGATCTCCAAGGCGAACAGCAAGGCGATGACAATCGCCCACGCGCCTTCGAAGGCCAGATGCGCAATGCCCAGGAACAGGATCCCGTAGAAGCACGAACGCAAGGCATGGATGGACAATTCCAACCGGGCACTGTGGCGATAGGGCAAGGCAACGGTGAGTTCGTGGTGATACAGGGTATCCAGCGCACCTAGGATCGCCTGGGCAATCAACAGCGTGATGGCCCAGTCCAGCAGTGAAAAGTCAGGCATGGTTTGAATCACTCGACGCGTTGTCAGTCAGGGATGTGCGGCGGTCGTGGCGATAGAGCCAGAACAGCGGCGGCAATAATACGAGCAATGCGATACTGTCTAGCCACAGGTGCGACCAGACCCGGGCCTGGGCAGAGATCAACATGTCCTGGGGCGCCCAGAGCACGATGCCGGCGATCAACCAGCCCCAAGGCATGGCGCGCTTCAGACGACTGCCTATGTGCACGAGGGCAAGCATGTACAGCCCATAGCTTTGCAACGTGGCGCCGAACAAGGCCAGCCACCAGACTTGCTGCGCTCGGGCCGTAGCGGGCACCACCGTATTGGCGCCCCAGAAAGCCTGTTCAATGTTCTGTAGATAACCGTCGAGCAAGCCCGAATGACCGGCCCAAGTCAGCGTAACGCCGGCAAGCAGATGCATCAGGGCGGCGGCATATAACCAAACGACCAGGGCTTTGCGAAGGGTGTTGGGAGGGGTTGGCATTCCATGTCCTGAAGGCTTGCTTGAGGGCGGCCAGTCTAAAGGAAATGAACGGGGCTTTACTTGGCTAATGGGCTGGGCAGCGATAAATAAAATCTGCCACCTGGAGCGCTTGAAACCTGCGTCCCGCACCCAAGCCGAACACAGTTGTGGCGAGGGGATTTATCCCCGCTGGGCTGCGTAGCAGCCCTAAAACCAGCCGCCTCGGTGTGTCAGGTTGTTGGTCTTCAGCCATCTGGGGGGCTGCTGCGCAGCCCAGCGGGGATAAATCCCCTCGCCACAGGTTCTGTGTACCGCGTACCTACAGCAGGGTCCTAGGAGATTTCCTTCGAGCTGCGGCGATGTTGGTGAACTTGTCCGGCTTCGGGCCCACCGCTAGTCTGGGTTTGTCACTGAAAAAACGGTGACACGGCGTGCAAGCCCGGGTAAAAACCCAACCTATAATGCTTCCGGCCATTTATGGTGCATTCGTGCCTGTGTTTTATGGCGGCTGTGTTCGGGAGACTCTCGAGGTCTGCCGGGGTTTGGTTGGGTTGCCCGGTCTTGCACACTCGTACATAGCTGCCACCCTTCATTGCGTGCAGCGATCCAACGTGGTTCTCCCGTAAAGAGGAAACCCATCATGTTTAAACCCACTCCGAATCCACCCCAGAACTCGGTCAAATCCCACGCCGAAACCCTGGAAGCAAAGAAGTTCGACGAAACCGCCGAGCGCGTCCTCGACTACTACCTCAACCCCAAACCCACCGATGAAGGTTCGGGCAAAACCCAAACCGACCAACTCTTCATGGTCGCCCCGGACATCGACACCGAAACCCTGCTGGCCAATGCCTCCGAAGACTTATTGTCCATCAGCGCCATCGCCGCCGACCTGGCCGATGATGTCGATGGCACCCGTCGCAGCGTGATCCTGGCAATCAGTCGGATGGCTGATGGGATGCATTTGCTGGTGGAGCGGGCGATGGATCGGTTTGAGGTGCAAGCGGCGGGCTGATGTGCCTGTGGTGGCTTAAAGACCGCCTTCGCGAGCAGGCCCGCTCCCACACTGGATCTATGTAGAACCGAAATATCGAGCTCAACGCCGACAAGCTGTGGGAGCGGGCTCGCTCGCGAAGGCGTCAAACCAGACAACCCAGAAAGAGGGAACAACTAACAGTTCTGATAGTTCTCCAACCTGCGCAAGGAGAGTAGAACTATGGCCAACAGCTCCCAGCCTCATCCTTACAAGTGCTTCGTATGACTCAAATCAAACCGAAAGACCAAGAGAAACCGAGCCAGCAGCGTACGGTGTTGCTGGCAGTGGATCTCAAAAACTCGGTACTCGCTGAACTCGACGCGGGCAATACCAATCGCATTGCGTACTCACCATACGGTCACCACTCGGCCCAGCTTGAGGTCATGTCCCAATTGGGGTTCAACGGTGAACGGCGCGAAACGATGCCCGAACGGTACTTTCTGGGTAATGGCTACCGCGTCTACAACCCACGACTGATGCGCTTTCATAGCCCGGACAGTATGAGTCCGTTTGGTAAGGGTGGGTTGAATGCATACATGTATTGCGACGGGGAACCGGTGATGAATTCGGATCCGACGGGCCACTTCTTCTTGAGGGTTATAGCCGCCACGGCGGTCGCGGCGGTTGTGAAGAAGCTCGACGATGTAGTTGTCCCTACTCTGGGATTGACAACTGGTCAGTTGCCAATCCCCCCTATTAGTCAGGGTATAAAAAAACTCAACGACTTCACAAGACAGCTCAGAGAATGGGTGGCCAATATACCTAGCCAGCCAAATACGGAGCTGGCAACGAAAAGATCGTTTCACGTGCTCTCTGACAGGCCCTTCGGTAGTGGTTCTTCATCAAGTGGTTCTTCATCAGGAGGTTCTGGTAGTTCACTTAGCTATTCATACAGAAAGGATGTTACCCGCCCTCCACCAAAACCTGTCCGAACCACGGGTACCACGGGTAGCTCGGGTAGCTCGGGTAGCTCGGGTAGCTGGGGTAAAACCAAATGAATTCGCTTCGTCAATCGCGAATGTCAGCCAGTTTCGGCAGTTAGCTCATTACAGTTTTCCGTGATGAGCCAAACTGCTTTTTAGCGTTGCATCCCCCAACGCTTCACCGTCACCCGCTCCAGCGAATCAAACACCAAATTCTCCACCAACAACCCAATCAAAATCACCACCGCCAACCCCGCAAAGACCTTGTCGGTATACAGCTCATTACGATTCTGAAAGATGTACCAACCCAAGCCACCCTTGCCGCTGGTGGCGCCGAACACCAGCTCCGCGGCGATCAGGGTACGCCAGGCGAAAGCCCAGCCGATTTTCAACCCGGCGAGGATCGACGGCAGCGCCGCCGGGATCAGGATGAACAGCACAAAGCGCAGGCCCTTGAGCCCATAGTTGCGCCCGGCCATGCGCAGCGTTTCCGACACACTAAGAAACCCCGCATACATGTTCAACGCCAGCGCCCACAGCACCGAATGCACCAGCACGAAAATCAGGCTGTTCTGCCCCAGGCCGAACCACAACAGCGCCAGCGGCAACAGGGCGATGGCCGGCAGCGGATTGAACATCGACGTCAAGGTGCTCAGCAGGTCACGCCCCAATTGCGTCGACACCGCCAGGGTGGTCAAGCCAAACGCCAGGATGATGCCCAGCAAATAGCCTTTGAGCAGCACCACCAGGGAAATCCACACCTTGCCCAGCAACTCGCCGCTGAGCAAACCGTCGTACAACGCATTGGCGGTCTGCAAGAAGCTCGGCAGCAACAGGTCGTTGTTCTGGTAACGCGCCACGCCCTCCCACACCAGCGCCAGCACGAACAGGATAAAACTCTTGCGCAGCCAACCCTGCTGCCAGAGGCGCTGGCCCAAGGGCAAATCCCGCTCCAGCGGCACGTGGGTCAGGGGTTGCAGGTCAACTTCGTATTCTTCGCGCGCAGGCGATAACTGGCTCATGAAACGCTCCCCTTAATACGCGATACGGATGTCGGTGAAATCCAGCTCACGCTCGGTTTCAGGCGGCTGACCTTCATTGAACAGCAATCCATGAATCCGCCGCGCCGTATGCTGGAACCCCACGCCACCGAGGCTGTGCAGATCGTATTGATGGCTATGGACTTCCGCCCGGACACGTCCCGGGTGCGGAGACAGCAGCAGGATGCGATTGCCCACCACCAACGCCTCTTCGATGGAGTGAGTGACGAACAGCAAGGTGAAGCGCACCTCCTCCCAGAGCAGCAGCAATTCTTCCTGCATCTTGCGCCGGGTCAGGGCATCGAGGGCGGCGAAGGGTTCGTCCATCAAGAGGATTTTCGGCTGCATCGCCAATGCCCGGGCAATCGCGACCCGGGCCTTCATGCCACCGGACAACGTGTGGGGATAGGCATCGGCAAACGCCGCCAGGCCAACTTTGTCGAGGTAGTGCAGCGCCCGCTCCTCGGCCTCGCGACGCTTGAGCGTGCCCGACGCCAGCAGCGCGAACATCACGTTCTGCTTCACGGTCTTCCAGGGCGGCAGTTGGTCAAATTCCTGGAACACCACAATCCGATCCGGCCCCGGCGCACTGACGGTTTGGCCTTGCAAACGAATCTCGCCTTCACAAGGAGCGATGAAACCGCCAATGGCCTTGAGCAAGGTGGACTTGCCGCAACCGGACGGGCCGAGCAGCACAAAACGATCCGCCGGATCGACTTCGAAACTCACCTGGTGGGTAGCCCGCACCACGCGCTGCGGGGTGCGGTATTCGAGGCTGACGTTATCCACCGACAACAACGCGGTGCCGGTAGAAGTGGGGTTGCTGACCGCGTGGCCTTGCAAACGCGCGTTCATGACGATCAGCTCCCCTGCAACGGTTTGGCGTCCTGGAAGAAATAGTCTTCCCATGACGCGGGTTTGTTCTTGATCGCGCCGACGCGGTAGAGGAATTCGGCCAGCGGGTAGGTGTTTTTCGGGGTGACGGTGAATTCGATCTGCGGGTTATCGATGATCTTCAGCAAGGTCGCCCGATCAATGTTGGCCTTGGTCACTCGCAGGTAGGTGTCCGCCGCCGCGCCCTTGTCCTTCTGGGCGAACTCGGCCGCTTCGGTCAACGCCTCGACGAATGCCTTGTAGGTCTTCGGGTTTTCATCGCGGAATTTCTCGGTGGCGAACAGCACCGTGGGCGAGTTCGGCCCAAGCACGTCATAGGAGTTGAGCACCACGTGGACGTTGGGGTTTTGCAGGGCCTGGTCCTGGAACGGCGGGTTGGAGAAGTGCCCGGTCAACTCGGTGCCACCGGCAATCAACGCCGCCGTGGCGTCCGGGTGCGGAACCGCCAGGGTGTACTTGTCCAGGCGATTGAAATCCTTGTCGCCCCACTGCTTCGCGGCGGCGTATTGCAGGAACCGCGACTGCACCGAAACGCCCACCGCCGGCACCGCGATGCGGTCCTGCTCGGTGAAGTCGGCGATGGTCTTGATTTTGGGGTTGTTGCTCAACAGGTAATAGGGAAAGTTGCCCAGGGAAGCCACCGCCTTGACGTTCTGCTTGCCACGGGTACGGTCCCAGACCGTCAACAACGGCCCGACACCAGCCCCGGCAATGTCGATGGAGCCCGACAGCAACGCATCGTTGACAGCCGCGCCGCCGGACAACTGGGTCCAATCGACCTTGATGTCGATGCCCTCCTGCTTGCCGTGCTTTTCGATCAGTTGTTGATCGCGCACCACGTTCAGCAACAGGTAAACGATGCCAAATTGTTCGGCGATACGAATCTCGCCCTCGGCGTGGGCACTGGCGGGCGCGACCAGGCTGCCGGCCAGCAAACTGAACCCCAGGCCGATGGCGGCGGCCAGCGGTGCAAAAGCAATGCGTTTGGACATGGTGATTCTCCGGGCTCTTTGCGCGCTGCGCAGCCGATCAGAAAGGGGCGTCGCCCTGGATGGTGGTGCGATACAGCTTGCGGCGCAGATGACTCGGGCAACCGGCGGCCAGATGGATCAGCGAACGGTTGTCCCAGAACACCAGGTCATGGGGCTGCCATTGATGGCGATAGATGTTCTGCGGCAGCACGCTGTGGGCATACAGCTCGGCCAGCAGTGCGTTGCTCTCGTCCTCCGGCAGGCCGACGATGCGGGTGGTGAAGCCTTCGCTGACGAACAACGCCTTGCGCCCGGTTTCCGGGTGGGTGCGCACGATCGGATGCACCACTTCGGCAACCTGGGCCAATTGCTCCGGCGTGAGCGTCGGGCGCCAGTTGCCTTCGAATTTGGTCTCGCTGTAGCGCGCCGTGTAGGAGTGCGCCGCCGAGCGGCCCTCCACGGCTTTACGCAAGGCTTCGGGCAAGCCCTCCCAGGCCTTGTGCATGTCGGCGAACAGCGTGTCGCCGCCTTCGCTCGGCAGTTCCTGGGCGTGAAGCATCGAGCCGAGGCTGGGCAGTTCTTTATAGGAAAGGTCCGAATGCCAGAATTTACCGGCATCGCCGAGGCCGATGGATTGGCCGTTTTCGATGATGTTGGAGACGATGAGGATTTCCGGATGCCCGGCCAGCAGGAACTGCTTGAGCACATGGATTTGCAGCACGCCGAAACGGCGGCTGAAGGCAATCTGTTGTTCAGGGGTGATGCGCTGCTCGCGGAACACCACGACGTGATAGTCCAGGTGCGCACGGTGGATGCGGGCGAAGTCCTGGTCGTTGACCGGCCGGGACAAGTCCAGGCCGACAATCTCGGCGCCTATGGCATCGCGAAATGGGCGGATTTCGAACGACTGCGGTGCAATGTTCGCGATAGATGAATCTGGAGAATAAGAGACGGCTGGCATACATCACTCCCACGCACAGCGCGCTCTACAGGCGCGCGTCGATCAAAAACTCACGGAGGTCCCGTGTCGGTTTGTGTCGTGCGGCGCGCCGATTGGTCGGCAGGTACGCAGGAGGATGACTTTAAAGGTATAAGAAAGTTAATTTAAATATTAAAAATGCATAACTATATGGCAGAACCTGTGGGAGCGGCTTTGATTCTATGGCGAGGGGATTTATCCCCGCTGGGCTGCGCAGCAGCCCTAAAGCAGTTAACTCAATCTTCCTAGCACACCGCGTTGCCTGGTTTGGGGGCTGCTGCGCAGCCCAACGGGGATAAATCCCCTCGCCACAAAAGCTTCCAAGCAAGCCCAAGTCCCCAAAACCATAGATCAGCAGTTTGGGGAATCAGACCTGGGTGCTACCGCTCGTGCAACGCCTCGGCCCGGGCCTTGATGATGGGCTTGAGCAGGTAGCTGAGCACGGTTTTCTTGCCGGTGATGATGTCCACCGACGCCACCATGCCCGGAATGATCAGCAGCGGTTTGTCATCGGTGCCCAGGTGGCTGCGTTCGGTGCGCAGCTTGATGATGTAGTAGGTGGTTTTCTTGTCTTCATCGGTGATGGTATCGGCACCGATCTGTTCCAGCTTGGCTTTCAGCCCGCCGTAGATGGTGTAGTCATACGCGGTGAATTTCACCGTGGCGCTCTGGCCTGGGTGCAGGAAGGCGATGTCCTGGGGACGGATTTTCGCTTCCACCAGGATGGTGTCGTCCAGCGGCACGATTTCCACCAGGTCGCTGCCAGGTTGGATCACCCCGCCGATGGTGTTCACCAGCAACTTGTTGACGATACCCCGCACCGGCGATGTCACCAGGGTCCGGCTCACCCGGTCTTCCAGGGCCTTGCCGGTGGCTTGGGCCTTGTTCAGGTCAGTGCGGGCTTCGTTGAGCTGGGTCAGGGCTTCGCTGCGGAATTTGCCGCGAGTCTCGTCGATCTTGCGCTGCACTTCCTTGATCGCCGATTCGGCGCGGGGAATCGCCAGCGTGGTGGCGTCCAGTTGCCCACGGGTCTCGACTTCGGCGCGCTTGAGCCGCAGCACTTCCACCGGCGATACCGCGCCCTGGGCCACCAACGGCTCGGACATGTTGATTTCCTGGCGTTGCAGCGCCAGGCCGGAACGGTACTGCGCCTGCTTGGACACGAACTCGCGCAGCTCTTGCTGACGTTGGATCAACTGTTCCTGCAAGCCGCCGATTTCATCGTGCAACTGCTGACGGCGACTGATGTACAGCGACTCTTCGCTGGCCGCCTGGCCCGGCACCGCCTTGAGCACATCGGCCGGGAAATTCAGCGGCCGATCATCGACCTCGGCACTCAGGCGTTCGACCCGCAGCAGCATGGACAGGCGATCAGCCTCGGTTTCGCCGACGTTGGAGACAAACCGTGTGTCATCCAAACGAATCAACGGCGCGCCGGCCTCGACGATCTGCCCTTCCTTGACGAACAGTTCGGCGACGATCCCACCCTCCAGGTTCTGGATTTTCTGGATCTTGGACGAGGGAATCGCCTTGCCGTCGCCCTTGGTCACTTCGTCGATGACCGCGAAGTTGGCCCACAACGCGAGGAATACAAAGAAGCCGATGATCCCCCAGATCGTCAGGCGCACCACCCGGGGGGCGTCTTCGATCAGGGCCTTGTTGACTTCAGGCAGCGGTTGCCCGTGCAGCGAGTCGGAGCCTTTGAAATAGCGGCCCACGGCACCCTTCAAACCGGATTTAAGCAACACTGATCTGCCCCTTCTTCAACGCTTCCATGACAGCGGCTTTCGGGCCGTCGGCGAGAATCTGTCCACGGTCGATCACCAGCAGGCGATCCACCAGCGACAGCAAGGACGCTCGGTGCGTCACCAGCAGTACCGTCTTGTTCTCCACCACGGCGGCCAGGCGCTGTTTCAGGCGTTCTTCACCGGTGTTGTCCATGGCGCTGGTGGGCTCGTCCAGCAACAGGATGGGCGGGTTGAGCAGCAATGCGCGGGCCAGGGCGACGTTCTGGCGCTGGCCACCGGACAGGTTCTGCCCGCGCTCGCCGACCTGCAGTTCATAGCCTTGTGGATGCAGGCGGGCGAATTCATGCACGCCCGCCAGCTCGGCGGCCTGGAGCACCAGTTCGTCCTCGACGTAACGGGCGCCGGAGGTCAGGTTGTCCCGCAGGGTGCCGGCCAGCAGTTGGATGTCCTGGGGCACGTAGCCAATGTTGTAGCGCAGCTCGCTGACGTCGATCTGGCGGATGTCCACGCCGTCCACCAGCAACGCGCCGTCGTCCGGCTGGTACAAGCCCACCAGCAACTTGGCCAGGGAACTCTTGCCCGAACCGCTGCGGCCGATGATGCCGATTTTCTCGCCCGGCTTGATCACCAGGTTGATGTTCTTCAGCGCGGCGTTCTGCTGGTTCGGGTAGGTGAAATTCAACTGACGGCATTCAACGGCGCCCTGCAAGACCTTACGGCTCAGCGGGCGCTCGTCGAAATTTCGCTCCTGGGGCAGTTCCATCATCTGGTCGACCGAGGTCATGGTCACCCGCGCCTGCTGGTAGCGGGTCAGCAGGCCCGACAGCGAAGCCAATGGGCTGAGGGCGCGGCCGCTGAGCATATAGCAGGCAACCAGCCCACCCATGCTCAGGTTGCCGGCGATGATCAGGTAAACGCCGAAGACGATCATGACCACGCCGGCCAGTTGCTGGATCAGCAAGGTGATGTTCATCGCCAGGCCGGAGAGCATCTTCACCCGCAGTTCGAGGCGGCTGAGGGTGCCGATGGTCTGTTCCCACTGGTACTGACGCTCGCTCTCGGCGTTGTTGACCTTCACCGCGTCCAGGCCGGCCAGGGTTTCGATCAGGCTGGATTGGCGCTCGGCACCCAGGGCCATGGTGCGCTCCATGGTCGCTACCAAAGGCTTCTGCAAGGCATAGCCGATCAACAGGGCAATCGGGAACGCCAGCACCGGGATCCACACCAGGTGCCCGCCGATAATCGCGATGACCATGAAGATCAGCAGGGTGAACGGCAGGTCGATCAGGCTGGTGAGGGTCAGCGAGGCGAGGAAGTCCCGCAGGCTTTGGAATTCGTGAATGTTCTGGGCAAAGCTGCCGACCCGCGCCGGGCGGTATTTCATGGCCATGCCGACGATGCGCTCGAACAGCGTCGCCGAAATGATCAGGTCGGTTTTCTTGCCGGCCAGGTCCAGGCACAGGCTGCGCAGCATCTTGAGGATCAGGTCGAACACATAGGCGCCGGTGATACCGACGGCCAGCACCCACAGGGTCGATTCGGCCTGGTTCGGCACCACGCGGTCGTAGACGTTCATCACGAACAGCGGCGCGGCCATGGCGATGATGTTGATCAGCAGGCTGGCGGCGATGGCGTCGGCGTACAGCCAGCGGGATCGCTTGAGGGTGTCGCGAAACCAGGAACGCGCCCGAGGAATCAGCGTGCCGTGGTTCACGTCAAATTTATGCTGCGGCTGAGCGAAGAAAACCTTGCCAATGTAGTCATCGGCCAGCAGTTCGCGATTGACGGTAACCTCACCACCATCGCTTTCACTGAGCAGCAACCGCGCCTGATCGTCGCCGCTCCAGCCCAGCAGCACGGCGCTGCGACCGTCCTTGAGCAGCAACAGCGCCGGCATGGCGATGGTCGGAATTTGCTCGAGCTTGCGTTGCAGCACCCGGCCTTGCAAACCGGCACGGGCGGCGGCACGCGACAATAATTCGACGCTCAGCCGTTGCTTGGGCAACGGCAGGCCGGTGGTGAGCATCGCCGCGCTGGCCGGCTTCTGATGCAGCATGCAGAGCGCCAGCAGACCGTCCAGCAACGGGTCATCGTGCAGCGTGCGCGGGTCATGAACGAGTTCGACTGGACTAACTTCTGATTCCACGCTCTGCACTCTGACTGATTAAAACGGGTTGTAGGCTCAATTCATCCCAGGCAACTGAACCTTGGGTTTCATGTCGTTCTGCACAACCGATGCCAACGGTGCGACCACGCCCTGGCTTTTCAACAACTGACCCATGGTTGCCTTGATCCGGTACTGGGTGAACAGTTGCACATTCTTGATTTCCGCCAGGCGCCGGGATGCGCTGAACAGCTCGTTTTCGCTGTCGAGCAAGTCGAGCAGGGTCCGCTCGCCAAGGCTGAACTGTTTCTGGTAGGCGGTGCGCACGTTGGCGCTGCGATCCACATATTGCTGGGCGACCGGCACCTGGGCGTTGGCGTTGTTCAAGGCGTTCCAGGCCAGGCCCAGCTCTTCATTCAACTGGCGCAGCGCGTTGTTGCGGATGTCCAGGGCCTGGTTGGACAGGTACGACTTGGATTCCAGGTCCGCCTTGTTGCTGCCGCCGGCATACAGGTTGAAACGCATGCGCAGCATGGCTTGCCATTCATTATTGTGGCCGTTCTGGCCGTCCAGGTCGTTGTCGGCGGTACGGCCCAGCTCGGCGTCGAAGCGTGGGTAGAAGCTCGACTTGGCGGCTTCGTACTGCTGCTCGGCGGCAGCGATGTCGGCTTCGGCCGAACGCAGCACCGGGCTGTTTTCCAGCATCTGGGCACGGGCTTCGGTCAGGTTGGCCGGCAACAGCGCCATAAAGTCGGCAGGACGTTCCAGTTGATCGGGCAGTTGGCCGACGGCGCTGAGGTAGTTGGTCTCGGCATCGGCCAGGTTGGTTTGTTCGGTGATCAGGTTGTTGCGGGCCTGGGCCATGCGCGCCTCGGCCTGGTCCAGGTCAGCACCGCTGCCCACGCCACGGGAAGTGCGCAGCTTGATCTGGTCGAAGATGCGCTCGTGGCTCTTGAGGTTTTCCTCGGCCAGGCGCACGAACTCGCGACGGGTCAGCACGTCCAGGTAGACCTGGGCCACCGTCAACCCGGTGCGCTCGGAAGCGTCCAGCAACGAATAGGCACGGGCATTGACGGTGGCTTGTTGACGCCCCACTTCACTGGACGTCGCAAAACCGTCAAAAACCATTTGCGACAGACGCAGGCTCGACTCGCTGCGGTTCAAGGTTTCCCAATGATTGTTGCCGCCTGAACGGGTGGTGACGCTGTCGGTGCCTTCACGACCGTAGCCGGCGGCAAGGTCCACTCTAGGCAGGTAGCCGCCCTTGGCGGCCTTGAGTTGGTAATCCGCCGCGAGACGACTGTTCACACCGGCCTGGATTTCAGGATGGACATCCAGCGCCTGTTGCATGGCCTGCGGCAAGGTTTGTGCTTGTACGAAACTGGCGGCGAGGGCGAAGGGTAAAGCCATGAACAAGGGCGAACGCATGGGGGATTTCTTCCTGAAACACTTGTCTTGGATCACAGCGAAACGTGGCGCTGCATCAGATAATGGCAACCGGAATGACCGTATGTCGGAAAGTTCAAAACAGGAGCTGGAACACCCACCGAAAGAACAGGTCGCCGCTTAAATATCAATGTGACATTACGCCAATGATTGTTTAGGATGGCTGGCATAAGGTCAATAGTTTGGCACAAACAAAATAATTGAAAAACAAGAGCCAAAATATTGACATGTAAAAGCGTCAAATAACCTTACTTTGTGAACATGAACGTCCAGACCGCTGCCGCCTACAAGCTGCCGGGTCCATGGAAGTCTACTGAGCGTGGCACCCGGAGAGTCTTCAATGAGCAGTGTTATTGCCGTTGTCAAAAGCATTGTTGGTCAGGTTTTCGCCGTATCCCCCGAGGGCATCCGTCGCGTACTCATTGAAGGTGATCGCTTGTATACGGGCGACCAGTTGGACACTGGCCCTTCCGGCGCCGTCACATTGGATCTGGCCGATGGCCGCACCCTGGACCTGGGCCGCGACACTCAGTGGAGCGCCAATGCCCCGGACTCGTCCACCGATCTTGAGCAGGCCACCGCCCAGGCCGCACCGTCGGTAGAAGAACTGCAGCAAGCCATCGCCGCTGGCGTCGACCCGACGACCGCCCTGGAAGCCACCGCCGCCGGCGCTACTGCCGCGGGGACTGGTGGTGCCGCCGGTGGCGGCCACAGCTTTGTGGTGCTGGACGCCACCGCAGGCAGCGTCGACCCTACCGTCGGCTTCCCAACGGAAGGTCTCGCTGCGGCTGCCGCCACCGATAACAACATCCTCGGTGGCGATACCACGGATACGACCGCCAACGCCGTGCTCAATGCGACGATGACCCTGAGCGCCACGCCGACCCTGACCGAGGCTGGCGGCGTGCTGGTCTACACCGCGACCGTGACCCAGGCCCCGCAGACCAACCTGACCGTGACCTTGTCCAACGGCGCGGTCATCGTGATCCCGGCGGGTCAACTCACCGGTAGCGTCAACGTCCCACTCGCGCCGAACGACACGGTCTACAACGACCCAAGCCAGATCAGCGTGACCGTCACTGGCACCACCGGCGGTACCGGCATTGCCGTGACCTTGCCCACCACGCCTGCCGTGACTCAGATCACCGACACCATCGACACCACCACCGTCACCCTGACGGCGGGCAACACCGTGACCGAAGGCGGCCAGATCACCTACACCGCCACGCTGACTAATCCGGCTCAAACGCCGGTGACCGTGACCTTGAGCAATGGCTCGGTCATCACCATCGCGGCTGGTCAAACCACCGGCACTGTTGCTGTCGATACCCCGACCAATGACGTCTACAACAATGGCAGCACGGTCAGCACCACGATTACTGGCGCAACCGGCGGTAACTTCGAGAACCTGGTACCGAGCACTGCGCCTGCGGTCACCACGATTACCGATTCGGCTGATACCACCGGCCTGACTTTGACCGCTAGCAACACCATCACCGAAGGCGGCCAGATTACCTACACCGCTACATTGACTAACCCAGCTCAAACCCCGGTGACAGTGACCTTGAGCAACGGCTCGGTCATCACCATCGCGGCTGGTCAAACCACCGGCACCGTCAACGTCGAGACGCCTGCCAACGATGTCTACAACAACGGCAGCACCGTCAGCACCACCATCACCGGTGCGACTGGCGGTAACTTCGAAAACCTGGTGCCGAGCACCACGCCCGCCGTTACCACGATTACTGATTCGGTCGATGCTACCGGTCTAACCTTGACCGCTAGCAACACCATCACCGAAGGCGGTCAGATTACCTATACCGCTACATTGACTAACCCAGCTCAAACCCCGGTGACAGTGACCTTGAGCAACGGCTCGGTCATCACCATCGCTGCCGGCCAAACCACCGGCAGTGTTGCAGTCGATACCCCGGCCAACGACGTTTACAACAACGGCAGTACCGTCAGCACCACGATTACCGGTGCCACCGGTGGCAACTTTGAGAATTTGGTACCGAGCACTACGCCTGCTGTCACCACGATCACCGACTCCACTGACACTACCGGCCTGACACTGACCGCCAGTGACACCATTACCGAAGGTGGGCAGATCACCTACACCGCGACGTTGACCAACGCGGCTCAAACGCCAGTGACCGTGACCTTGAGCAACGGTTCGGTCATCACCATCGCTGCCGGCCAAACCACCGGCAGTGTTGCAGTCGATACTCCGGCCAACGACGTCTACAACAATGGCAGCACCGTCAGCACCACGATTACCGGTGCGACTGGCGGCAACTTCGAAAACCTGGTGCCAAGCACTGCACCTGCGGTCACTACAATCACTGACTCGGTCGATGCCACCGGCTTGACGCTGACGGCTAGCGATACCATCACCGAAGGCGGTCAGATCACCTACACCGC
>NZ_JBYVYN010000003.1:0-690889 GCF_058148565.1 Pseudomonas sp. DF11 | reverse complement strand
TGCAGGTAGGGGTTTTGTTTTGCCCGCAGGAAAGTTCGTACGAGCAGCACGGACAGTTCCCGGCTGTCACAGCCCCCCGACAGTGCTAAGGTTCTGCCCTAGCTTTTTGCATTTTCAAGGATGCCTTTCATGCCGGACGCAACGTCCCTTAGCCCAGCTTTCATGGTGGTTCATGGGAATCGCCTTGATGAATTGCGCAGCCTGGTGATCAGCTTGATGCGGCGCTACCCGCTGGCTCCCCTTGAAAATGAAATCGCGCTGGTACAAAGCAACGGCATTGCCCAATGGCTCAAGCTCGCGCTGGCTGAAGACCCGGAAGACGATGATTCCGGCGGCTGCGGTATTGCGGCGGCCATTGATGTGCAACTGCCGGGCAGTTTCATGTGGCAGCTATATCGAACAGTGCTGGGGCGTGACGAAATTCCGGCCAAATCCCTGCTGGATAAGGCTCCGCTAACCTGGCGCCTGATGCGTCTGCTGCCACAGTTGATCGAGCAGCCTCATTTCGAACCTCTGCGACGATTCCTTACCCACGACACCGACTTGCGCAAGCGTTATCAACTGTCCGAGCGTCTTGCTGATCTGTTTGACCAATACCAGGTGTACCGGGCCGACTGGCTTGAGGATTGGGCTGAGGGGCGACACCAGACAAGAAATGTCCGAGGCGAAATCAAACCGCTCGCGCCGGCAAATTGCTGGCAAGCGGAATTGTGGCGAGCCTTGTTGCTGGATGTGGGAGAGCAGGGCATGGCGCAAAGCCGTGCCGGTGTTCATCAGCGCTACATCGAACGTATCAACAGCCTGGAAGTCGCTCCAAAAGGCCTGCCCGCGCGAGTCATCGTGTTTGGTATTTCTTCGTTGCCTGCCCAAGTCCTCGAAGCGCTCGCCGGTCTTTCCCGGTTCAGCCAGGTTCTGTTATGCGTGCATAACCCATGTCGGCATCATTGGGCGGACATCGTCGCCGACAAGGACTTGCTGCGTCATCAATACAAGCGCCAGGCACGCAAGGCTGGCATGCCCGTCGTCCTCGATCCGCAAACCCTGCATCAACATGCCCATCCGTTACTGGCTGCCTGGGGCAAGCAGGGACGCGACTATATCAACCTGCTCGACAGCTACGATGATCCCAACAGCTATCGCTTTGTATTTCGCGATGGGCGAATCGACCTGTTCACTGATGGGACACCCACGACCCTTCTCAGCCAGTTGCAGGATGACATCCTGGAGCTACGCCCCCTGAACGAAACCCGGGAACACTGGCCTGTCGTCGATCCGGAGCGAGACGGCTCGATCCGTTTTCATGTGGCTCACGGTGCCCAGCGTGAAGTTGAAATTCTCCATGACCAGTTGCTGGCCCACTTCAGCGCGGATCCGACCCTGCGCCCACGGGACATCATCGTCATGGTGCCGGACATCGACAGTTATGCGCCGCACATTCGCGCAGTGTTCGGCCAGCTCGACAGGAGTGACCCTCGTTTCATTCCATTCACGCTCACCGATCAGGGCCAGCGCGGACGTGATCCACTGCTGATCGCCGTCGAGCATTTGCTCAAGCTACCGGACAGTCGTTTCCCGGTCAGCGAAATCCTCGATCTGCTGGATGTCCCCGCCTTGCGCGAACGGTTTGGCATCGATGAGGCCGACCTGCCGACTCTGCACCGCTGGATCGAAGGGGCAGGCATTCGCTGGGGGATGAGTGCCGAACACCGTGCCGGGCTGGGCCTGCCCGCAGAGCTTGAGCAGAACAGCTGGCATTTCGGCTTGCGTCGTATGTTGCTGGGGTATGCCGTCGGTAGTTCAAACGCTTATGAAGGCATTGAGCCCTATGACGAGATCGGGGGCCTGGATGCGGCGTTGATCGGTCCCCTGGTGGCGTTGCTGGATGCCCTGGAAGTCGCCCATCAGGAACTCACCCGGCCGGCTTCACCGCAGCAATGGGGTTCGCGCCTGCAAGACCTGATGCAGTTGTTTTTCCAGGCGAGCAACGAGCACGACGACTATCTGCTGGCCCAACTTGAAGACTTGCGTGAAACCTGGCTGGAAACCTGTGAGTCGGTGGGGCTGCACGATGAATTGCCGCTGACGGTGGTGCGTGAGGCGTGGTTGGCCGGGCTGGATCAGGGGCGACTGTCCCAACGTTTCCTGGCCGGGGCAGTCAACTTCTGTACCTTGATGCCGATGCGTGCGATTCCCTTCAAGCTGGTGTGCTTGCTGGGGATGAATGATGGGGATTACCCACGCGCCCAGCCACCCCTGGATTTCGATCTGATGGGCGGCGATTATCGCCCGGGCGATCGTTCTCGGCGCGAAGATGATCGTTACCTGCTGCTGGAAGCACTGCTTTCGGCCCGGGAAAAACTGTATATCAGTTGGGTTGGTCGCAGCATTCGTGACAACAGCGAGCGACCGGCGTCGGTGTTGATTGGCCAACTTCGCGACCATCTCGCCAGTGGTTGGCGGCTGGCAGATGAAAGTAAGAGCCTTCTCGATGCCCTGACCCAGGAGCACCCGCTGCAACCGTTCAGTGCGCGTTATTTCCATCAAGGCGATGAGCTGTTCAGTTACGCCAGCGAGTGGCGGATGCTCCATGACGCTTGCGATCACACCGACAAAAACCAGGTGTTGGAATCCTACGTCCAGGAAGAACCCTTGGGCCTCGGACAGTTGCAGGATTTCCTGCGCAATCCAGTGCGCCATTTCTTCAGCCAGCGACTGAAGGTGTTCTTCGAGGCCATCGAAGCGCCTCTGGCCGATGACGAACCTTTCGTGCTCGACGCGTTGCAACGCTACAGCCTGAGTGACAGCTTGCTGGAAGCCGCCCTGGTACGCCTGGACCAACCGGATCTTGCCCTCACCGCCCACGCCAAAAGGCTGCAGAACAGTGGCTTGTTACCCATGGCCGGTTTCGGTGAGTGCCTGCAACGCGAGTTGATCGAGCCCTTGCCGGATCTGCTCCAACGTTACCAACAGCTTCTGGCGTTATGGCCGACACCCTCGGCCAGCGCTGTGCCAGTGAACCTGCAATTGCAGGGCGTGAATGTCGAAGGCTGGCTCAGTGGCTTGCACCAACGCTCTGACGGTGCGGTCCTCGCCATCACCGCCATACCCAACAGCATTGGTTCCCCCAAGACCCGTAAATGGCATCGCCTGATACGACCCTGGGTCAATCATCTGGTGGCCTGCGCTAACGGCTTGTCGTTGACGACGGCGCTGGTGGCCAGTGATGACAGCTTGCTGCTGGCACCTTTCGAGGAGCCTGTCGCACAAAGGCTGCTGGGTGACATGCTGCAGGCCTGGCAGACCGGTATGCGCCAGCCGCTACCGATCGCGGTGAAGACTGCGTTCGCCTGGCTCGGCCAGAGTGATCCGGTCAAGGCCGAAGCGGCGGCTCGCAAAGCCTATGAAGGCGATGGACAGACGTTTGAAGGCGAACGACGGGAAAGTCCGGCCTTGGCTCGACAGTTTCCTGATTTCGATGCCTTGATGGCTGACGAAACATTCCCCGATTGGTGCGATGCGCTTTACCGACCCTTGCTCGAAGCCCCATGGCGTTCATTGGTCGGCGAGGAGGCCCGTTCATGAGTCGGCAGACACCATTGGCATTGGCGTTCCCGCTACGGGGCAGCCAACTGATCGAGGCCAGCGCCGGTACCGGCAAGACCTTTACCATTTCGGCGCTGTACCTGCGCCTGGTGCTGGGGCATGGCGGTTCGACGTCCGGTTTTGGCCGCGAGCTGCTTCCACCGCAAGTCCTGGTCGTGACTTTTACGGACGCTGCCACCAAAGAGCTGCGTGAACGAATTCGCACCCGTTTGGCCGAAGCTGCACGTTTCTTTCGTGACGAAATTCCAGCCCCGGATGCGCTGATCTCCGAGTTGCGTGACGAATTCGATGCAGGGCAATGGCCCGGCTGTGCGAATCGGTTGGACATCGCCGCGCAATGGATGGACGAGGCCGCCGTCTCGACCATCCACAGTTGGTGCCAGCGCATGTTGCGTGAGCATGCCTTCGACAGCGGTAGCCTGTTCACCCAGACCCTGGAAACCGACCACAGCGAGTTGCTGGGCGAGGTACTACGCGATTATTGGCGGTTGTTCTGCTATTCGATGCAAGGCGAGGCGCTGAACTGGGTGCGTACCCATTGGGGCGGGCCTGCCGCGCTGTTGCCCCGGGTGAGAGGTTTGTTCTCCAGCAAGCATGACGACGATAACGGGCTTGAGCCTGCCGAACTCATCGCAGCGGCCTTGCAGGAGCGCAGTGCCGCGTTGCTCGATCTCAAGGCACCGTGGCGGCAGTGGGCGGTGGAGCTGTTGGAGATCTGCCAGCAAGGCGTCGCCAGCAAGTCAGTCGACGGGCGCAAGATGCAGGCACGTTACTTCGAGCCGTGGTTCCAGAAAATCACTGCTTGGGTGGATGACGAAAGCCTTGAACTGCTGGACATAGGCACCGGCTTCACGCGATTGACGCCCGAGGGCATGGCCGAAGCCTGGAAAGGTGAAGTGCCCAACCACCCCGGGCTGGACGCCATGGCCGGTCTCAAGGCCAGCCTGGATGCGTTGCCCACGCCAGATGCCGCAGTGTTGCAGCATGCCGCGCAATGGGTCGGGGCGCGCTTCGAGGCCGAAAAACGGCGCCGTGCCGAGATGGGCTTCGACGACATGCTCCTGCGCCTCGATGCGGCTCTGCAGGCTGACGGCGGCGAGCGTCTGGCAAGCCTGATCCGCGAGCAGTTTCCGGTGGCGCTGATCGATGAATTCCAGGACACCGACCCGGTTCAGTACCGGATCTTCGAAAGCATCTACCGCATCGAAGACAACGACCCGGAGACCGGACTGTTCCTGATCGGCGATCCGAAGCAGGCGATCTATGCTTTTCGCGGTGCCGATATCTACACCTACCTGCGCGCTCGCGAAGCCACTGCTGGCAGGCTGCACACGCTGGGCACCAATTTCCGTTCCAGCCACGCCATGGTGGGTGCGGTAAACCATATTTTCCAGAATGCCGAGTCCCGCCCAAATGGGCGCGGGGCCTTCCTGTTCCGTGAGCCTTCGGGCAAGAACCCGGTGCCGTTCCTGTCCGTTGACTCCCAGGGGCGCAAGGAGTCCCTGCAGGTCGCAGGGCAGGCGGTTGCGGCACTGAACATCTGGCACCTGTCGTCGGAGCAGCCGCTTTCCGGTGCGGTGTATCGACAGTCGATGGCGGCCGCCTGCGCCAGTGAGATCACGGCGTTGCTCAACGGCGGCCAGTCGGGACGCGATGGCTTCACGATCGATGGAGAAACGCTGCGAGGTTTGCGCCCGGCGGATATCGCCATCCTGGTGCGCGATGGTAAAGAAGCGCAGGCCGTGCGAGACGAGTTGTCCGCGCGGGGCGTACGCAGTGTCTATCTGTCCGACAAGGATTCGGTCTTTGCCTCGCAGGAAGCGCGGGATCTGCTGATCTGGCTCAGGGCCTGTGCCGAACCGGATGCCGAGCGACCGCTACGGGCAGCCCTGGCCAGCATCACGTTGAACCTGTCGCTGACGGAACTGGAGCGTCTCAATCAGGATGAGTTGGCCTGGGAAGCCAGGGTCATGCAATTTCGCGGTTATCGTACGGTCTGGCGCACCCAGGGGGTGCTGCCTATGTTGCGGCGCCTGCTGCATGACTTTGAGCTGCCCCAGGCCCTGATGGCGCGCAGCGATGGCGAGCGAGTGCTGACCAACTTGCTGCACCTTTGCGAACTGTTGCAGCAGGCCGCCGGTGAGCTGGATGGCGAGCAAGCCTTGATCCGGCATTTGTCCGAGCACCTGGCCTTGTCCGGGCAGGCGGGAGAAGAGCAGATCCTGCGCCTGGAAAGCGATGAGCAACTGGTCAAGGTGGTCACGATCCACAAGTCCAAGGGGCTTGAATATCCGTTGGTCTTTTTGCCCTTCATCTGTTCGACGAAACCAGTGGACGGCAGTCGATTGCCGTTGCATTACCACGATGAAGCCAATAAGGCGCAGATCAGCCTCAAGCCCACCGCCGAATTGATCGCCAAGGCCGATGACGAGCGTCTGGCCGAGGATCTGCGACTTCTCTATGTGGCCCTGACTCGCGCACAGCATGCCTGCTGGCTAGGTGTCGCGGATCTCAAGCGGGGCAGCAACAACCGCTCGATCCTGCATGTATCCGCGCTGGGTTATCTGTTGGGAGGTGGTGCGCCGTTGGCCGAGTCGATGGAGCTCAGGCGTTGGTTGGCCGACCTGCAACAAGGTTGCGTCGCGGTGAGCTGCCAGCCGATGCCCGAAGCCACCGACGAGCACTATCGGCCGTCGCGCAACGAAGCGGTGTTGCGCGAGCCCTTGGTGCCCTTGCGAAAAGCCAGTGAAAACTGGTGGATCGCCTCCTACAGTGCCTTGCGCATCGGCGAAAGCTTGAGCGAAGGCAGCGATACCGCGCCAGAGAATCCGCAGGCCCAGAAACTATTCGACGATGAGCGGCTTGACCCGGATGCGCCCAGGGAGACGCTCGCCGTGGGTGGTGACATCCACCGCTTTCCCCGTGGTCCCGGCCCTGGCACTTTCCTGCATGGCCTGCTGGAGTGGGCCGCGGGGGAAGGTTTTGCGTCTGCGCCAGCGGATATCGAGGATGCCATCGCCCGACGCTGCAATCGCCGAGGTTGGAAAGGCTGGATCACCACGCTGAGCGATTGGCTGCAGCACCTGATCAAAATGCCCATGCGCGTCGGCAACGACCAGGCGCCGGTGGTGCTTGAAAAGCTGACCCGATTCCAGGTCGAGATGGAGTTCTGGTTCGCCAGCCACAAGGTCGATGTGCAGAAGCTTGACCAACTGGTTTGCCGGTTCACCCATGGCGGTGTGGCTCGCGTCGCTGCGGAGCCGGTGCTGCTCAATGGCATGTTCAAGGGCTTCATCGATTTGACGTTCGAGCACGACGGTCGGTATTACGTGGCCGATTACAAATCCAACTGGCTGGGTGTCGATGACATGGCTTACACCTTACAGGCCATGGAGCAGTCGATCCTGGACCATCGCTACGACCTGCAATACGTGCTCTACCTGTTGGCCCTGCATCGCCAGCTCAAGGCCCGGCTTCCCGATTACGACTACGACCGGCATGTCGGCGGCGCGTTGTACCTGTTTCTTCGCGGTACCCGCTCATCCAGCCAGGGTGTGTATTTCACCAAGCCGCCAAGGGCATTGATCGAACAGCTGGATCGCCTGTTCCAGGGCGCGCCCGAACCCAAGGCCGAGCCGGCGTGGGTACAGGGGGAATTGCTATGAGTCGTTCTTTTGCCGACCTGCTCCCCAAGTCGTCCGACGACGAGAGCCTGGTGGCCCTGGCGCCCTTGAGCCGTGCAGACGACCTGCTGCTGTTACTGACGCGCTGGGTCGAGCGCGGCTGGTTGCGTGCCCTGGACAAGGCGTTCGTGGCGTTCCTCCATGAGTTGGCGCCTGACGATGATCCATTGGTCCTGCTCGCCGCTGCGCTGACCAGTCATCAACTGGGCCACGGGCATGTTTGCCTGGACGTGTTCGAGACCCTCAAGGAGCCTGACTTCGCCCTGTCGCTGCCCCCCGAGGGTGACCTGCAGACTGGCGTGATGCTGTTGCCATCGCAAATATTGCAGACCCTGGACGGCGCCCAATGGTGCAAGGCCTTGGCCTCCAGCCGGCTGGTGGCCCTGGCTGCGGATGGGAGCGAAGAGGCGCAGCAGCGGCCATTGGTGCTGTCCGGAAAACGTCTTTATCTACGTCGTTACTGGGGTTATGAGCGGCGGATCGATGAGGCGTTGCGCCAGCGGCTTAGTGAACATGAAGCGGCGCCCGGTGACCTGCGCGAGCGTTTGGACGGGCTGTTCGGACCGGCCAATGCCAATGGCCCGATCGACTGGCAGAAACTGGCCTGCGCGCTGGCAACCCGTGGGGCCTTCAGCATCGTGACTGGTGGCCCGGGCACCGGCAAGACCACTACCGTGGTGCGCCTGCTGGCGCTGCTGCAGGCACCGGCCGTCGAGGCCGGGAAGCCGCTGCGGATTCGCCTGGCCGCGCCCACCGGCAAGGCGGCGGCGCGCCTGACCGAGTCCATCAGCCAGCAGGTCCGGACCCTGGATGTGGACGACGCTGTGCGCGAACGGATTCCTTGCGATGTGACGACGGTCCATCGTTTGTTGGGCAGTCGGCCTGGTACCCGACATTTTCGCCACCATGCAGGCAATCGGTTGCCATTGGATGTGCTGGTGGTCGATGAGGCGTCGATGATCGACCTGGAGATGATGGCCAATCTGCTGGACGCATTGCCGGCCCACGCACGGTTGGTGTTGCTGGGGGACAAGGACCAGTTGGCCTCTGTGGAGGCTGGTGCGGTGCTGGGGGATTTGTGTCGAGACGCCGAGGACGGCTGGTACAGCCCTCGGACCCGAGCCTGGCTTGAGTCGGTCAGTGGTGAAGACCTGGCGGCCAGTGGCCTGCAGCAAGACCTCGACGGCACTCATCCCCTGGCACAGCAAGTGGTCATGCTCAGGCATTCCCGGCGCTTCGGCGAAGGCAGCGGGATCGGCCAGCTGGCTCGCTGGGTCAACCAGCAGCAGCCTGAAAAAGCCCGACAGTTGCTCAAGCAAGGGCAGCATGCCGATCTGTTTTCCCTGGCGTTAACGGGGGAGCACGATGCGAAGCTGGAAAATCTGTTGCTTGGAGGCCGGCCAGAAGGGCCGCAAGGCTATCGACATTACCTGAGCCTGCTACGGCAGCGACGCCCGGCCACTTCTCGCCCGTTGGAAGACAGCTGCTGGGCCGATTGGGCCCGGGAAGTCCTGGCGGCATTCGACGAATTCCAATTGCTTTGCGCGGTGCGCAAAGGTCCGTGGGGCGTCGAAGGACTGAACCAACGCATCACCGCCGCATTGCTCAAGGCCCGTCTTATCGATAGCGATCACCAGTGGTACGAAGGACGCCCGGTGCTGATGACCCGTAACGACTATGGGCTGGGATTGATGAACGGCGATATCGGTATTGCCCTCAAGTTGCCCGAGCGTGACGGCCCCGATGCCGGCAAGCAGGTCTTGCGGGTCGCGTTCCCGCGCAACGACGGCCAGGGCGGCGTGCGTTTCGTTCTGCCCAGTCGCCTGAATGATGTGGAAACCGTGTATGCCATGACGGTGCATAAATCCCAGGGTTCGGAATTCACCCATACTGCGCTGATTCTCCCGGATGCGCTGAACCCGGTATTGACCAAGGAACTGGTGTACACCGCCATTACCCGGGGCAAGCAATGGTTCAGCCTGATCGAACCGCGAGCGGGTGTATTCGAGGAGGCGGTCCGGCGCAAGGTCAAGCGCTTGAGCGGGTTGATGCTGGAGCTGGAGCAGGCTGACTGAATCATCAGCTTTTATTGATTCATGCCCCCGTCGCAATTTCGCCTGTTCCGTTCCGAAGTCTACGTAACACGCTGTCTCGCTGGCTTTTTGGCACTGTGCTATCGTTCCGGCACTTATCGCTGGGATCAAGAGACTTTCCATGAAAGTGCCTGTACGGGAGGCAGTGCGCAGCAAGGGCTGGGGGCATTTTCTGCTTGCCGGCCTTTTATGTCTGCTGTTGCCTGTCGCGGTTGCCCAGGAGCAGGCGGCCACGACCCAGGCCGAGCAGCGGGCCGAAGCGGTCACCCAGGTCGTGTTGGGGATTCTCAGCTACGCCCGTTGGCCTGTGGAGCCCACCCAACTGCAACTGTGCATCGTCGGGCCCACCCAATACACCGACGATCTGGTCAAGGGCACGATCCAGGCCACGGGCCGTTCCGTGAACGTGCAGCGGTTATTGGCCGACCACCCGGACATCGCGGCTAACTGCAACGCGGTCTACATCGGCAGGCTGACCGGCGATGAGCGTGACCGTCTGTTTGCGTCCTTGATCGGCAAGCCGGTGCTGAGCATCAGCGAAGGCGGCGACCAGTGCACAGTGGGCAGTCTGTTCTGCCTGCGGGTCGGCGATGAACAAGTGTCTTTCGAGGTCAACCTCGACTCGGTGGCACGCAGTGGCGTGCGCATCCATCCGAGTGTGCTGCAGCTTTCCCGCCGCAGGCCTGCAGCGCCATGAAACAGCGCAAACCAAAGGTCCGTCCCACCCTGGGTTCGGTCATCGGTCGCGGTCATCTGATCGTCGCCTTGGTGGCCATTACCATGGCCAGTGTTTCCCTGACCTTGCTTGGCCTGCTGGCGTTGCGGGTCTATGCCGATCACAACCTGCACCTGATCGCCCGTTCGATCAATTACACAGTGGAAGCCGCCGTGGTCTTCGATGACCCGGCCGCGGCCACTGAAGCACTGGCCTTAATCGCTTCCACCGAGGAAGTCGCCGATGCCCAGGTATTCAATGAACATGGCCGTCTGTTGGCGCGCTGGGAGCGACCGGAAACCGGCTTGTTGTCGGAACTGGAAGTGCACATTGCCAAGGCATTCCTGGAAAAGCCCATCAGCCTGCCGATCGTTCACCAAGGGCAGAGCATCGGTCGCATCGTGTTGGCCGGCCATGGCGGCAGCCTGTTGCGCTTTTTGCTCAGCGGTCTGGCGGGAATCATCCTGTGCACGGCGGTGAGTGCCTGGGTGGCGCTTTATCTGGCGCGGCGCCAGTTGCGTGCGATCACCGGGCCGTTGCGCAGCCTGGCCGAGGTGGCCCACGCGGCACGCAGCGAGCGAGCCCTGGATCGGCGCGTGCCGCCGGCTGCCATCGCCGAACTGGATAACCTGGCCAATGACTTCAACGCACTGCTCGATGAACTGGAGTCCTGGCAGACCCACCTGCAAAGCGAAAATGAAAGCCTGGCCCACCAGGCCAGTCACGACAGCTTGACCGGCTTGCCGAACCGGGCGTTTTTCGAAGGCCGGTTGATTCGCGCCTTGCGTAATGCCAGCAAGCTCAACGAACAAGTGGCCGTGCTTTACCTGGACAGCGACCGGTTCAAGGGTATCAATGACAACTTCGGTCACGCCGCCGGTGACGCGGTGCTGACGGCCGTGGCGACCCGGGTCCGGGCACAGTTGCGTGAAGACGACTTGGTCGCGCGCCTGGGTGGCGATGAATTCGCCGTACTGCTGGCACCCCTGCACAAGGCCGAGGACGCCGAGCGGATCGCTGAAAAAATCATCGCCAGCATGGAGATGCCGATTCAATTGCCCGGTAATGCTTCAGTGCTGACCTCCCTCAGTATCGGCATTGCCGTTTACCCCGATCATGGTGCCACCCCAGGCACCTTGCTCCACGCCGCCGATGCGGCCATGTACCAAGCCAAGCGCCTCGCCCGAGGCGGACAACATACGGCGGGGTCGGATCATCCCGTCGCTGATCTTCACACCAGGAGCTGACTCGTGCGTTCATATCCTCAATTTTCCCTGCGCTGGTTCGCGGCGTTTTTCTTGCTCGCCCTCCTGGCCCTGAGCGGTTGCCAGACGGCACCGCAGAAAGGCCTGACCCCGGCGCAAATTGCCGTGCTCAAACAGCAAGGCTTCGAATTGACTGACGATGGCTGGGCCTTCGGTCTGTCGGGCAAGGTGTTGTTTGGCAGCGATGTGGAAAGCCTTAACCCTGCCAGCACCGAGATCGTCGAGCGAATTGGCAAGGCGCTGCTAGGGGCCGGTATCGAGCGGGTGCGGGTCGACGGACATACCGACGCATCGGGATCCCAAGCCTATAACGAACAACTGTCGATACGTCGGGCCGACAGCGTGAGCAAGGTGTTGATCGGCGTCGGCATGCGCCAAGAAAACGTTCAATCGCGCGGTCTTGGTAGCAGCAAGCCAGTCGCTTCCAACGACACGGTCGAGGGCCGCACCGAAAACCGCCGCGTCGCCATCGTGGTCATCGCCGACTAGTCGGCGAACACCATCTCCCGGCTGTCGCCCATCAGCAGTGGCTGATTCTGTTCAGTCACTTCGCGAATGTAATCCCACAACAGCGTAATCCGCTTGAGCTTGCGCAAGTCCTCCCGGCAATACATCCAGAACTGCCGGGTGACGGTGATTTCCTCCGGCAACACTGGCAACAGCCGTGGGTCCTGGGCGGCGAGGAAGCACGGCAGGATCGCCAGCGAGCGGCCTTGCTGGGCCGCGACGAACTGCGCGATCACGCTGGTGCTGCGCAGGTGGGCGTGGGCGCCGGGCAGGACGTTGGCCAGGTAGAGCAGCTCGGAGCTGAACGCCAGGTCGTCCACGTAGCTGATGAATGAATGCTTGCTCAGGTCCGCCGGGCGCTGGATAGGTGGGTGGTTGTCCAGGTATGGCTGGGTAGCGTAGAGCTGCAGCCGGTAGTCGCACAGTTTGCAGCACACGTATGGGCCGTGTTCGGGACGTTCGAGGGCGATGACGATGTCGGCCTCGCGCTTGGACAGGCTGATGAAGTGCGGCAGCGGCAGGATGTCTACCGAAATGGCCGGGTAGGCGTCGACGAAGTGGCTCAGCTGCGGAGTGATGAAGAAGCTGCCGAAGCCTTCGGTGCAACCCATGCGCACGTGGCCGGACAGTGCGACCCCCGATCCTGAAACCTGTTCGCAGGCCATGTGCAGGGTGCTTTCGATCGATTCGGCGTAACCCAGCAGGCGCTGGCCTTCGGCGGTCAGGACAAAACCGTTGGTCCGGGATTTTTCGAACAGCAGCGTGCCCAACGAGGCTTCCAGCGAACTGATGCGTCGCGACACCGTGGTGTAGTCGACGGCCAGGCGTTTGGCGGCCGTGCTGGCCTTGCGAGTGCGGGCCACTTCGAGGAAGAACTTGAGGTCGTCCCAATTCAGCGACCCCAGGGAGGTGATGTTTTTTTGCATGATGGACCGGCTTTTATGTGCATTCTTATTAGAAGTTTGCACATCTATACTCCAAAAACCGTCTCATCACCAACGTGCTCCTGCATCTTGGTCTTTGCTGAACCAGCGCTCTCTATAAGAACAATCCCGGAGGCCAGCATGAATGTTTCCCTTACGCCCAGCGACACTGCCCTGCAAACCGTCAAACTGTTGATCGACGGCGAATGGGTTGAATCCCAGTCCAGCGAATGGCACGACATCGTCAACCCGGCTACCCAGCAGGTGCTGGCGAAAGTCCCGTTCGCCACGGCCTCGGAAGTCGATGCCGCCATTGCCGCCGCCCAGCGTGCCTTCCAGACTTGGAAACTGACCCCCATCGGTGCGCGGATGCGCATCATGCTCAAGCTCCAGGCGTTGATCCGCGAGCATTCCAAGCGCATCGCCACCGTATTGAGCGCCGAGCAGGGCAAGACCATCGCGGACGCCGAGGGTGATATTTTCCGTGGCCTGGAAGTGGTCGAGCACGCCTGCTCTATCGGCACCCTGCAGATGGGTGAGTTCGCCGAGAACGTCGCCGGTGGCGTCGATACCTACACCCTGCGCCAGCCGATCGGTGTGTGTGCGGGCATTACCCCGTTCAACTTCCCGGCGATGATTCCGCTGTGGATGTTCCCGATGGCTATCGCCTGCGGCAACACCTTCGTGCTCAAGCCCTCGGAGCAGGACCCGCTGTCGACCATGCTGCTGGTGGAACTGGCCATCGAGGCCGGCGTGCCAGCCGGTGTGCTCAACGTGGTGCATGGTGGCAAGGACGTGGTGGATGCGCTCTGCACCCACAAGGACATCAAGGCGGTTTCCTTCGTCGGCTCGACGGCCGTCGGCACCCACGTGTACGAGTTGGCGGGGCGTCATGGCAAGCGCGTGCAGTCGATGATGGGCGCCAAGAACCACGCGGTGGTGCTGCCTGATGCCAATCGCGAGCAAACCCTCAACGCCTTGGTCGGCGCCGGTTTCGGCGCGGCGGGCCAGCGCTGCATGGCCACTTCCGTGGTGGTGATGGTGGGCGCGGCCAAACAGTGGCTGCCGGAACTCAAGGCCCTGGCACAGAAGCTCAAGGTCAACGCCGGCAGCGAGCCGGGCACGGACGTCGGCCCGGTGATTTCCAAGCGGGCCAAGGCGCGGATTCTCGAGTTGATCGAGAGTGGCGTGCAGCAAGGTGCGAAGCTGGAACTCGATGGCCGTGGCGTCAGCGTGCCGGGCTTCGAGCAAGGCAACTTCGTCGGCCCGACCCTGTTTTCCGGCGTGACCACCGACATGCGCATCTACACCGAAGAAATCTTCGGTCCGGTGCTGGTGGTGCTGGAAGTCGACACCCTGGACGAGGCGATTGCCCTGGTCAATGCCAACCCGTTTGGCAACGGCACCGGCCTGTTCACCCAGAGTGGCGCGGCGGCGCGCAAGTTCCAGAGCGAAATCGACGTCGGCCAGGTGGGCATCAACATCCCGATTCCGGTCCCCGTGCCATTTTTCAGCTTCACCGGTTCCCGCGGTTCGAAGCTCGGCGACCTCGGTCCATACGGCAAACAGGTGGTGCAGTTCTACACTCAAACCAAGACCGTTACCGCGCGCTGGTTCGATGATGACAGCGTCAACGACGGTGTGAACACCACCATCAACCTGCGTTAAGGAGCCGGACATGAAGATCGCATTTATCGGCCTGGGCAACATGGGGGCGCCCATGGCGCGCAACCTGCTCAAGGCCGGCCATTCGTTGAATCTGTTCGACCTGAACCAGACGGTATTGGCCGAGCTGGCGGCGCTGGGCGGCACGATCAGCGCATCGCCGCGCGATGCGGCCCAGGGCGCCGGGTTGGTGATCACCATGTTGCCGGCCGCCGCCCATGTACGCAGTGTCTGGCTGGGTGAAGATGGCGTGTTGGCCGGTATCGCCGCCGGCACGCCGGCTGTGGATTGCAGCACCATCGATCCACAAACCGCCCGCGACGTGGCGGCTGCCGCTGCGAAACAAGGGGTGGCGATGGCCGATGCGCCGGTCTCCGGTGGCACCGGTGGTGCGGCTGCGGGCACGTTGACTTTCATGGTTGGCGCCACGGCCGAGTTGTTCGCCACCTTGCAACCGGTGCTGGCGCAAATGGGCCGCAATATCGTGCACTGTGGTGAAGTGGGCACCGGGCAGATCGCCAAGATCTGCAACAACCTGCTGCTGGGTATTTCCATGGTCGGCGTCAGCGAAGCCATGGCCCTGGGCGATGCCTTGGGGATCGACACCCAAGTGCTGGCCGGCATCATCAATAGTTCTACGGGCCGTTGCTGGAGTTCGGACACCTACAACCCATGGCCCGGCGTGATCGAAACGGCACCGGCGTCCCGTGGCTACACGGGTGGCTTTGGCGCCGACCTGATGCTCAAGGACCTGGGCCTGGCGACCGAAGCCGCGCGGCAGGCCCATCAGCCGGTGGTGCTGGGGGCGGTGGCGCAGCAGTTGTATCAGGCGATGAGCCAGCGGGGCGAGGGCGGCAAGGACTTTTCGGCGATTGTTAACAGCTATCGCAAGCCGCAGTAAGGCCCGCTTTGGATTGTGCCGAGGAGCTTTTGTGGCGAGGGGATTTATCCCCGCTGGGTCGCGAAGCGGCCCCAAAACAGTCAGTTCTATTCATCTGGCACACCGAGGCGTCAGATTTCAGGGCCGCTTCGCGACCCAACGGGGATAAATCCCCTCGCCACAGGGG
This sequence comes from Pseudomonas sp. DF11, assembly GCF_058148565.1. Taxonomy (NCBI): domain Bacteria; kingdom Pseudomonadati; phylum Pseudomonadota; class Gammaproteobacteria; order Pseudomonadales; family Pseudomonadaceae; genus Pseudomonas; species Pseudomonas sp. DF11. Next base: position 675,368 of record NZ_JBYVYN010000003.1, on the reverse strand, counting down.
CTGCATTTCCAGAAGTTGTTTCCGAGAGACCATGTCGGGTGGTCTCTCGGTTTTTTGCTTCAGGCAAACACGAAATACTTGCGCACGGTCTCGACTACTTCCCAAGTGCCTTTCATGCCTGGTTCGATGACGAAGATGTCACCGGCCCGCAGATGGATCGGCTCCATGCCTTCCGGGGTGATGATGCAGTAGCCTTCCTGGAAGTGGCAGTACTCCCATTTCACATACTCCACATACCATTTGCCGGGTGTGCAGATCCAGGTGCCCATGATCTTGCTGCCGTCTTCGCTGGTGTAGGCGTTGAGGTTGACGGTATGCGGGTCGCCTTCGAGTTTTTCCCATTTGCAGGCGTCGAGTACGGGCAGTGGATGGGTGTCGCGCAGGACGGTGATGGGTGCGGTCATGTGAGCTCCGAAAGGGGGCAGAAGAGAACAGCACCCTACCGCGCGACATGAGCGAGTAGATGCCTGTGGTCGACACCGGCCTATCCAGAAGCGCGCATCAGTCGGCCAGATGCCGGGCCAGGGCCCTGGCGTAGGCCGGCAAACCTTCGAAGTTGCGGGCGCATAACAGCAACGCCCGATGGGTCCAGGACTCTTGCAGCGACACACATTGATACGAAGGCTCGGGCGGGCGCCGTTCGACGGCCGCCTTCGGCACGATGGCGATGCCTGCACCATGGGCCACCATGCGAATCATGCCGTCGAAACCATCGGCGCGAATGCGGATTCGCATGCGCGAGCCGATGTGCAGTGCCTGTTCTTCCAGGTAAATCGCCAAGGCACTGGATGCGTTCAGGCCAACGTAGTCGTGGCTGAGGGTCTCGCTGAAACGTACGGCTCGCCCGTCAGCCAGGGGGTGCCCGGTCGGTAGGATCAACACCAGTGGATCGTCGCGAAACGGCCAGGCTTGAAGGCCATCGGTGTCCACTGCGTCGGAAACGATCCCCAGGTCTGCCGCGCCCTGGCGCAGCGCGTGGGTGATCCGTGAGCTGGGCAGTTCCTGCAGGTCGATGTCGAGGTTGGGGTGGGTGTTGAGGAAGCCGGCCAGCAGTTCGGGCAGGTACTCGGTCATGGCGCTGGTGTTGCACAGCAGCCGCACCCGGCCTTTGACGCCCTTGGCATATTCGGCCATGTCCTGTTGCAGGCGTTCGGCTTGTTGCAGCAGGACCCGGGCGTGCTCGGCCAGGGCTTTGCCGGCCGGAGTGGGGGTTACACCTCGCCGTCCGCGTTCAAGCAGGTCGATGCCCACGGAGGCTTCCATGGCACGGACTCGCGCACTGGCCGCGGCCAGGGACAAATGGCTGCGGGCCGCACCGGCGGTGATGTTGCCGGTGTCGAGGATGTTCAGGTAGAGGCGCAGGTCGGTGAGGTCGAAGTGCATGAGGGGGCCCCTCTCAAATTCTGCGGTGTTTGGTATGCCGCCTTCGCGAGCAAGCCCGCTCCCACAGTTTGAAATGCATCCCCTGTGGGAGCGGGCTTGCTCGCGAAGGCGCCAGTAGCACCAAAAAGTTTCAGCCTCTTGCCAGAAGAGAGGCAGCCTCAGTATATGGCAGATTTCAAAACCAAGGCCCAGGGTGCACGATAGCCCCATGGACACACTCATCGCTTTCTATCAAAACCTCGGCCTGGCCCTTTCCCTGCTGGTTATCGGCACCTTCCTGCTGGCTGGTACCGTCAAAGGGGTGATCGGCCTCGGCTTGCCGACCATTTCCATGGGCTTGCTCGGGCTGGCTATGGCTCCGGCGCAGGCTGCGGCGTTGCTCATCATCCCGGCAACCTTGACCAATCTCTGGCAACTGGCTTTTGGTGGCCATCTACAAGCCCTGATCCGGCGCCTGTGGCCGTTGCTGCTGGCGATTTTCCTCGGCACCGGTCTCGGTACGTTGTGGATCGGCATGACGGGCGGCGCTTGGGTGGTGCGGGCCTTGGGCGGGGCGTTGGTGCTGTATGCATTGAGTGGGTTGTTGCTGCCAACGCTGCGGGTCGGCACGGATGCTGAGCGGTGGCTCGCCCCGTTCTGCGGTTTGCTCACCGGCATCATTACCGCCGCCACGGGCGTGTTCGTCATTCCGGCGGTGCCCTACCTGCAAGCGCTGAGCTTGAACAAGGATGAGCTGGTGCAAGCCTTGGGGCTGTCATTCACCGTATCGACACTGGCCCTGGCCGCCGGCCTGCTATGGCGCGGCGCCTTGGGGGCTGGCGAATTGAGTGCTTCGATGCTGACGTTGGTGCCGGCGCTGCTGGGGATGTGGCTGGGGCAATGGCTGCGTCAGCGGATCAGCGCCGTGTTGTTCAAACGGGTATTTTTCATTGGCCTCGGCGTGCTCGGCGGCCATTTGCTGATCAGCGGCTAGCCGAGGACGGGCTGAGCATGTCGACGCGGCGGATCTCGAAGTCGCGCTCCAGGTAATCCATGCGTTGCTCGAAGAACTGCTTCATGTGCGGCAGGTTCGAATGCACATCCAGGTGCGCCTGGGACGCCCAGATCTCGTAAAAGATAAACAGCGTCGGGTCTTGCTGGTCCCGCAGCATGTGGTACTCGATGCAGCCGGGCTCGGCGCGGCTCGGTTCGACGTAGGCGCGAAACAGCGCTTCGAAGGCTTCGGCTTTTTCCGGACGGGTCTTGGCGTGCAGGATGAAACCGTGCTGTTCACTCATGGGGCTGGCTCCTGAAATAAAAAGTGCCTAAGAGCCTACGGCAATAATCGGTCTATCATTCGTGCGTATAGGTCAAATGAGTTTTGCCGTTGCGGTGCTTATTCCGCGCGACGCTCATCGCTACGCTGCCGCCATCGTTTTCAACCTTTCCATTCGGCGGCCATTCAAATGGCTTGCGCCGTGGAACCCGATGAGGCTCCCCATGAAAAAAGTCCTGTTGCTCAATGGCGGCAAACAATTCGCCCACTCCGACGGTCGCTACAACGCCACCCTCCACGACACGGCGGTCAGCGTGCTGGACCGTGGCGGTTTCGATGTCAAAACCACCTTCATCGACGGTGGCTACGACATCAAGGAGGAGGTCGCCAAGTTCCTCTGGGCCGACGTGATCATTTACCAGATGCCAGGTTGGTGGATGGGCGCGCCGTGGACCGTGAAAAAATACATCGACGAAGTCTTCACCGAAGGCCATGGCAGCCTCTACGCCAGCGACGGTCGGACCCGTTCCGATGCATCGCAGAAATACGGCAGCGGCGGCCTGATTCACGGCAAGCAGTACATGTTGTCCCTGACCTGGAACGCCCCGCAGCAAGCCTTCGACGACCCGACCGACTTCTTCGAAGCCAAGGGTGTGGATGCGGTGTACTTCCCGTTCCACAAGGCCAACCAGTTCCTCGGCATGACCGGCCTGCCGACCTTCCTGTGCGTGGACGTGATGAAGCGCCCGAACATCGAGGCCGATGTGGCGCGCTATGAGCAGCATTTGATGGAGGTGTTCGGCCTGAAGGCGTGACCTGTCTTTTGCTACGTATCCCGATACTATCTGTTTGGTCCGGGGGCATGGTTTCCTGTGGCGAGGGGATTTATCCCCGCTCGTCTGCGAAGCAGACGCCAGGGCTGCCGACGCAGCTATTCAGCTGTACCACGCTCTTAACTCAGGTCCGCTTCGCGGCCCAGCGGGGATAAATCCCCTCGCCACAAGAACTCAGCCGACAGGGGGATACGTGAAAGCCAGATCCGACGAATTGCAGATTTTCGTCTGCGTGATCGAGTGCGGGTCTATCTCCGCTGCCGCCGAGCAGGTCGGGCAGACGCCGTCGGCCGTCAGCCGCACGTTGTCGCGCCTGGAGGCCAAGCTCGAGACCACGCTGATCAACCGCACCACGCGGCGCATGGACCTGACCGAAGAGGGCAAGTATTTCTTCGAGCAGGCCAAGGGGATCCTCGACCAGATGGACGACCTGGAAGAGCGCCTGTCGTCCCGTCAGAAGAACCCTGCGGGACGGTTGCGGATCAACGCGGCCTCGCCGTTCATGCTGCATGCCATCGTCCCGCACATCGAAGAATTCCGCAGGCTCTACCCGGACATCCAGCTCGAACTCAACAGCAACGATCTGATCATCGACCTGCTGGAGCAAAGCACCGACATCGCCATTCGCATCGGCACCCTCAGCGACTCGACCCTCCATGCCCGCGCCCTGGGCTGCAGCCCGTTGCACATCCTGGCCAGTCCGGCCTATTTGAAGCAGCACGGCACACCGACAAGCGTCGCCGAACTGACGGACCATGCGCTGCTGGGCTTTGCCCAGAACGAGGGGCTCAACCAGTGGCCGCTGCGTCATGTGCACGGCGATCGCTGGGCGATCCAGCCAGCCATCAGCGCTTCCAGCGGCGAAACCGTGCGCCACCTGGCGCTGCAAGGGCAGGGCATTGCCTGCCTGTCGGATTTCATGACCCGCGAAGATATCCAGACCGGTCGGTTGAAGGTCCTACTGGCCGACGCCAACAGCGGATATCGCCAACCGATCAATGCCGTGTACTACCGCAACTCCCAACTGGCGCTGCGGATCCAGTGCTTCCTGGACTTCATCCAGGGCAAGCTTGCCGAATACGCCTCGCGAGAATTCAAGGGCTGATTCGTGACTTCAAGGCAAGAGTGATTTGGGCAATGTGGACTGTTTCGCCAAGGAACGCTCCTCGATACTCGTTCAATCAATGATGCAGCCAAGAGGTTTTCCATGAACGTATTCGTCACCGGCGCTGCCGGTTTTATCGGCGGCTCCATCGCCACCGGCCTGGTACGCGCCGGGCATCACGTCACCGGTCTGGTGCGCAACCCCGAACAGGCGAGCGAACTGACCGCGCTGGGCATCCAGCCGGTCATTGGCACCCTGGAAGACAGTGCGCTGCTCACCGCGCTGGCACGTGCCGCCGACGCCGTGATCAATGCTGCCAGCAGCGACCATCGCGGTGCGGTCGAAGCCTTGATCGAAGGGCTCAAAGGTTCGAACAAAGTGTTGTTGCACACCAGCGGTTCGAGCATCGTCGGCGACGCTTCGGGCGGTCGTTCCAGCGAGGACATCTACTACGAAAACAAGCTGCCGCAACCGACCGCCGACAAGGCTGCCCGCGTCGCGATCGACAACCTGGTCCTGGCGGCGGCGAAGCAAGGCGTGAACTCGGCGGTGATCTGCAACACCTTGATCTACGGCCACAGCCTGGGCGTCAAGCGTGACAGCGTGCAACTGCCGCGGCTGCTCAAGCAGGCGCGTAAAAGTGGGGTGGTGCGGCATGTGGGGGCGGGGCAGAACATCTGGTCCAACGTGCACATCGAGGATGTGATCGAGCTGTACAAACTGGCCCTGACCCGCAACCAGCCGGGCACGTTCTACTTCGTCGAAAGTGGCGAAGCCTCGTTCATCGACATGACCACCGCCATGGCCCGCGCCTTGAAGCTTGGCGAACCGCAGGATTGGCCGTTGGCCGATGCCGAAGCCGAGTGGGGCTATGAAATGGCCAACTATGGCCTGGGCTCCAACAGCCGGGTACGAGGCAAGAATGCCCGTGAGTTGCTCGGTTGGGCGCCCAAGCGCACTTCGGTGGTGGAGTGGATTCTTAACGAAATGGTGTAAATCGAGGCCCGATCGACGGGCGCGAAGGTGACCCTGTGGCGAGGGGATTTATCCCCGCTGGGCTGCGTAGCAGCCCCAAAAGCAGTAGGGCCGCTGCGCGCCCCAGCGGGGATAAATCCCCTCGCCACAAGATGTTCACCCAGGATCTTCGCCAGCCATCAGTCGGGGTGCACACCCGCGCGCTTGAGCATTTGCTTGCAGCGCTCGGACAGGTGGAACACCCGCAGGTGCTTGTCGGCCTTGGCGTAGCGCTCGCGCAGAGTCTTGAGCGCGGCAATGGCCGAGTAGTCGACGAAGCGCAAGTGACGGCAATCGAGGGTCACCAAGGCCGGGTCGTTGGCCGGGTCGAACTGGTTGAGGAACGGCGTCGTCGAGGCGAAGAACAGCGTGCCGTGCAAGCGATAGAGTTTGCTGCCATCGGCTTCCAGGTGCATGTCGGCGTACAGCTCCCGGGCCTGTTGCCAGGCGAAGTTGAGCGCCGCGATGACGATGCCGCAGAGCACCGCGACGGCCAGGTCGGTGAATACCGTGATGACAGTCACCGCGATGATGACCAGCACATCGTTTGCCGGCACCTTGTTGACCACCCGCAACGAGGCCCAGGCAAACGTCTGCTGTGACACCACGAACATCACACCCACCAGCGCCGCCAGCGGGATACGCTCGATCAGCGGCGACAGGAACAACACGAACAGCAACACCATCACTCCAGCCACCACACCCGACAGCCGCCCGCGCCCGCCCGAACTGAGGTTGATCATCGTCTGGCCGATCATGGCGCAACCGCCCATGCCGCCGAACAGGCCGGAGGCGATGTTGGCCGCGCCCAACGCCACGCATTCACGGTCCGGGTAACCACGGCTCTCGGTGATTTCATCGGTCAGGTTCAGGGTCAGCAGGGTTTCCAGCAAACCGACCATCGCCATGATCACCGCATAGGGCGCGACGATCTGCAAAGTCTCGAGGTTCCAGGGAATGTCCGGCAGGGCAAAGGCTGGCAAACCGCCGGCGATGTGAGCCATGTCGCCCAGGGTCCGGGTCGGCAGGCCGAGCAGGTCGACCGCCAGGCCAACACCGAGGATGGCTACCAGGGCCGGTGGCACGCTACGGGTCAGGCGTGGCAGTAGATAGACGATAGCCATGGTCAACGCCACCAGGCCGGCCATCAGGTACAGCGCCGAGCCGCTCAGCCAAGTGTCGCCGTTCTTGAAGTGTTCCAGTTGCGCCAGCGCAATGACGATCGCCAGGCCGTTGACGAAGCCGAGCATCACCGGATGCGGGACCATGCGCACCAGCTTGCCCAACCGCAACAACCCGAACGCCATCATGATCAGCCCACCCAGCAGCACGGTCGCCAGCAGATACTGCACGCCGTGCTGCACCACCAGCGCAACGATCACCACGGCCATCGACCCCGCCGCGCCTGACACCATCCCGGGCCTGCCGCCAAACAACGCGGTCAGCGTGCAGAGGATGAACGCGCCATACAGCCCCATCAACGGGTTGAGGTGGGCCACCAGGGCGAAGGCGATGCACTCGGGGAGCAAGGCGAAAGAAGTGGTGAGGCCGGCGAGGGCGTCGGCGCGAAGGCGTGCTGGTTTCATGGTTTACCTGAACTGGGCGCCGGTGGAGCGTCGGCTGCCGGGGAGTGGTGCAAAAAAACAGGGGGCGATGGTACGGAATTGAGTGCGGAGCGGCCAGCGGTCTGTGGCGAGGGGATTTATCCCCGATGGGCTGCGCAGCGGCCCTAGGGCATTGGCTCAATCTTACTGGACACCGAGTTGCCTGGTTTGGGGCTGCTTCGCAGCCCATCGGGGATAAATCCCCTCACCACAGGAGGTCAATTGCGGGATGAAAGTCCGGGGGGGGGATTTTCATAGCCGCTGCTTCGCGATGTCCGTCAGCGACAAATTTTATCTGTGAGCGAAAATTACTTTCAGTGAGTTTGAAGATTTCTCCTCGAAATGATTTATGAGTTTCACAACACATCGACGTGACCCCATTCGAGGAGTAACGCATGGCACCTGCTTTCGGTTATTGGCTATTGGTCTACGCGGCCATCGCGATCATTGCGCTGATCGTTCTGATCGCCCGGTATCGGCTCAATCCGTTCATCGTGATTACCCTGGTGTCCATTGGCCTGGCGTTACTGGCCGGGATGCCGCCGTCAGGTGTGGTGGGCGCATACGAGGCGGGTGTCGGCAAGACGCTGGGGCACATCGCGCTGGTGGTGGCCTTGGGCACGATGCTCGGCAAGATGATGGCCGAGTCCGGCGGGGCGGAGCGAATGGCACAGACGCTGATCGAGCGTTTCGGCGAGCGCAATGCCCATTGGGCGATGGTGTGCATCGCGTTCCTGGTCGGGCTGCCGTTGTTTTTCGAAGTCGGTTTTGTGCTGCTGGTGCCCATCGCGTTCACCATTGCCCGCCGCGTCGGCGTGTCGATCCTCATGGTCGGGCTGCCGATGGTCGCCGGGCTTTCGGTGGTCCACGCGCTTGTTCCTCCGCACCCGGCGGCGATGCTGGCAGTGCAGGCGTTCCAGGCCTCGGTGGGGCAGACCTTGCTGTATGCGATCCTGATTGGCATCCCCACCGCGATCATCGCCGGGCCCCTGTACGCCAAATTCATCGTGCCGCGCATCCAATTGGCGGCCGACAATCCGCTGGAGCGACAATTTCTCGAGCGCGAGCCGCGGGCCAACCTGCCAGGTTTCGGCGTGACCCTGGGGACGATCCTGCTGCCGGTGATCCTGATGCTGATCGGTGGCTGGGCCAACCTGATCTCTACACCGGGCAGTGGTTTCAACCAGTTCCTGTTGTTCATCGGCAACTCGGTGATCGCCCTGTTGCTGGCGACCATCCTGAGCTTCTGGACGCTTGGCCTGGCCCAGGGCTTCAGCCGTGAATCGATCCTCAAGTTCACCAACGAATGCCTGGCCCCGACGGCCAGCATCACCTTGCTGGTGGGCGCGGGTGGCGGTTTGAACCGGATCTTGGTGGATGCCGGTGTCACGCAACAGATCGTTGGCCTGGCCCAGGAATTCCAGCTGTCGCCGCTGGTCATGGGCTGGTTGTTCGCCGCCCTGATGCGTGTCGCCACGGGCTCGGCCACGGTGGCGATGACCACCGCCTCGGGCATTGTCGCGCCGGTGGCGATCGGCCTGGGTTATCCCCATCCCGAACTGCTGGTACTGGCCACCGGGGCCGGCTCGGTGATCTTTTCCCACGTCAATGACGGCGGCTTCTGGCTGATCAAGGAATACTTCAATATGACCGTTGCCCAAACCTTCAAGACCTGGACGGTATTGGAAACGCTGATCTCCGTGGTCGCGTTCGCCTTGACCCTCGGGCTTTCGCGCTTGCTCTGAGCGCACCGCAACGCCACAGGAGCCGCCATGGACATCCTCTACCAGATCCGCTCCCGCCAGGATTCTTTCAGCGCTGGCGAAGGAAGAATCGCCCGGCTGATGCTCGACGACGTAGGCTTTGCCGCCTCCGCCAGCCTCGATGAACTGGCCCAACGGGCCGAAGTCAGCAGCGCCACGCTGTCGCGTTTCGCCCGCACCGTCGGCTGCCGCGACCTTCGCGACTTGCGCCTGCAACTGGCCCAGGCCAGCGGCGTTGGCAGCCGTTTCCTCGATCCGGCCGGGGCGCCGGAACAATCGGCGTTTTATGGGCAGATCGTCGGCGATATCGAGTCGACCTTGCGCCAGCATCTGTCGGGGTTCGAAGAGTCGCGGTTTGGCGATGCGGTACGGATGATCGGCAAGGCACGGATGGTTCATGCATTCGGCCTCGGTGGTTGGTCGGCCTTGTGCAGTGAGGAGTTGCAGGTGCGGCTGGTGCGTTTCGGCTACCCGATTGCCGCGTGCCGCGACCCAGTGATGATGCGCATCACGGCCACGTCCCTGAGTGAACATCACCTGGTCATTGCCTGCTCGCTCACCGGCATCACCCCGGAATTGCTCGGCGCGGTGGAATTGGCCCGCAGCTACGGCGCGGCGATCCTGGCCATCACCCGCGCCGAATCGCCGCTGGCCCGACTGGCGGATGTGGTGCTGCCCCTGCAAGGCGCCGAAACCTCGTTCATCTATAAACCCACGGCGGCGCGCTACGGCATGCTGCTGGCCATCGACGTGCTCGCCACCGAGCTGGCGTTGGCTCACCCTGAAGACAATCAAGAGCGCCTGCGGCGGGTCAAGCTCGCTCTGGACGATTACCGCGGCGGCGACGATGACTTGCCGCTGGGAGACTGACATGCCCTACGACACCCTTATCCGCAACGCACTGGTCATCGATGGCCGGGACTGCCCCGGCTACAACGCCGACGTGGCGATTCGCGCCGGTCGCATCGAGCGCATCGGTGACCTGGGCGATGCCCCGGCGCTTGAAGAAATCGACGCCGCCGGCCGCGTGTTGGCGCCGGGCTTCATCGATGTGCACACCCACGACGACACGGTGGTCATTCGCCAGCCGCAAATGCTGCCCAAGCTCAGCCAGGGTGTGACCACGGTCATCGTCGGCAACTGCGGCATCAGCGCCGCACCGGTCAGCCTGCGGGGCGATCCGCCGGACCCGATGAACCTGCTTGGCAGCGCCCAGGCGTTCGCCTACCCACGTTTCGCGGATTATCGCGGGGCGGTGGAAGCGGCCATGCCGGCGGTCAACGTCGCCGCATTGGTGGGCCACACGGCGTTGCGCAGTAACCACATGGACGATTTGTTGCGCACCGCCAGCGTCGGAGAAATCGCCGCCATGCGCCAGCAGTTGCGCGAAAGCCTGGAAGCCGGCGCACTTGGCCTGTCCACCGGGCTGGCCTATGCCAACGCATTTTCGGCCTCCACCGACGAAGTCATGCAGTTGAGCGAAGAGTTGAAGGCCTTCGGTGCGATCTACACCACCCACCTGCGCAGCGAATTCGAGCCGGTGCTCGAAGCCATGGACGAAGCGTTTCGCATTGGCCGCCACGCGCAAAGCCCGGTGATCATTTCTCACCTCAAGTGCGCGGGTGCCGGTAACTGGGGGCGTAGTCCACAGGTGTTAGCGGCGTTGGAAAACGCTGCAAAAAACCATCCGGTCGGCTGCGACTGTTATCCCTACGCGGCCAGCTCCTCGACCCTGGACCTCAAGCAGGTGACCGATGCCCATCGCATCACCATCACCTGGTCGACCCCGCATCCGCACGTGGGTGGTCGCGATCTCGCCGACATCGCCGGCGAGTGGGGCGTGTCGTTGCTGGACGCAGCGCGTCGCCTGCAACCGGCCGGCGCGGTGTACTACGGCATGGATGAAAGCGACGTACGACGCATCCTCGCCCATCCGTTGTCGATGGTCGGTTCCGACGGTTTGCCCGAGGACCCGTTTCCCCATCCGCGCTTGTGGGGCGCCTTTCCACGGGTGCTGGGACATTTCAGTCGCGATATCGGGCTTTTTCCGTTGCATACCGCCGTGCACAAAATGACCGGCCTGTCGGCAGCGCGTTTTGGCTTGAAGGATCGGGGGGAAATTCGTGAGGGGCACTGGGCGGACCTGGTGTTGTTCAACCCGCAAACCATCCGCGACGTCGCCGATTTCAACCAGCCACAACGAGCCGCCGAAGGCATCGACGGGGTGTGGGTCAACGGTGTCCTGAGTTATGGCGAGGGGCAGGCGAATGGGCGCAGGGCAGGGCGGTTCCTGGCGCGCGAAGGCGATCTGCGCCAAGGGTTCGGCCCATCGGATAGCGTTTGAGGAAGGGCCGGGTGGCTGAATTTATTTTTAATTGACGCCACAATAATGGCACTTCGATACTAAAGAACCCGGGGCCTAAGCCGAAGCACTAGGGTCAACCCATCTACACTGGGTCTTTTCAGCCAGGGAGCAACCCATGAGCTTCGGTAAAACCACTCCGATCCTGCGGATCTTCGATGAAGCCAAGACGTTGGCGTTCTATGTCGATTTCCTGGGGTTTACCGTCGACTGGCAACATCGTTTCGGCGACGACTACCCGCTGTACCTGCAAGTCTCCCGTGGGGACTGCGTGCTGCACCTGTCCGAACACCATGGTGATTGCACACCGGGCTCGGCGCTGCGGATCGAGACCGATGAGCTGGAAGCCTTCCAGGCACAACTGCTCGCCAAGCAATACCCCTTCGCCCGCCCGCAAATCCAGGCCATGCCCTGGGGGAGCCAGGACATGGCGGTGATCGATCCGTTTGGCAATCGGTTGGTGTTTACCAATGCGATCTGTGTGTAGCAGCGACTGTTCGGGGTCGAGATGATCAATCCGTGGAGCGCATGAATGACGGATTGATCATCTCCTGGTTGGAGCGCTCATGACGGCTAGGGAATGGAGTATCGGCCTAACGATTGGTTGTATTTGTTAAGCCGGAACAGCAGTTCCCGTCCACGTTGTATCGTCGCCCGGGTGGCGTGGATCTCACGTTGTATTTCCGCGCGGCGTAGTGTGCGGGCCCCCGTCTTATTGGTCATCCGGTCCAGGGTTCGATTCAGGGATCCTTTTGCACCGGGGGCATAGAATTCCTCCACGCCGAGGGTATCGAATGCCGTGTTTATGGCGTTGGAGTCATGCTCCAGATTGTCATCGAGCTTCAGTAACGCGTCGTTCAATCGTTCGATTTTCTGTCCCGGGACACCATTCGAGTTTTTGGTTGCCTGGGTAGACGCTTCGAAGTTCGGAATCCACGCGCCCGGGATCCGAAGGCCCTTTGTCAGGATAAAACTGGTCACCAACAACGATATTTTTTTTTGTCCTTTGGAGGTGCGTGGGTTCAGATCGTTCATGGCCTTATGGGACTTCCTGATCAGGTCATAGGAGGCGGTCCTGCCGTCATGCTCTATCTCCTCGGGGTCCAGTCGGCTGACCTGTGGATAGATCGATTCCGGCAGGTGCCGTGTTGCCTCTATTTTGCTGGCGACTGCGTGAATCGCTTGAGAGCTGCCGCACATGGCGGCCAGTGCTGCGACCCATCCGCCAGGCGCTGCCAGCACGCCGGCCCCGAGCGAGACCAGGTTATTGAGTGCGTTGTAGGCGTAGGTTTGAAAAACCCTTTTGGTGATGTCCTTTGTGCGCATGCTGTTGTAGAGCTGATAGTTCAGCGTGCCGACCCGGTTGTTCACCTCGGCCAGAATACCCGGGTAGGCGGCTATTTCGGCCTTGAGGTCATTGAATTCTTCTCTGTCGTGGCCGTTCGGATCGGTGTAGCGCAACGGGTTGTTTCCCACCATGCGATACAAGTTCAAGCCGTCGACCGCCCCCGCCGGATCTGGGCTGATCCAGCGTTGCAACCATGGCGCGTAGTAGCGGTGCCCGTAGTAATACAGGCCGCTGGCGTCGCGTTCCTTGCCGGAGTAGCGAATGGTCCGGTAGTCGGCCTCCACGGCCGAGCGGGAGGCCGCCCAGGCAGTTCCACCATAGGGCAAGTAGCTTTCCTGGCTGATCAGCCAACCCTCATCGTCGAGCTCCAATGAGCTGGAACCCAGATGGTCTTCTAGGCTGTAGCGCAGTTGGTCGGTGGCGATGCCGGATGGCCGGCCTTCAGTCCAGTTCAGGTAACGGACGTTGCAGCGGCCGGCTTGCAGGGTGATGACTTCCAGGCGCTCGTTGTATCGGGTGCGGATCTCCAGGCCCGGCAGATAGCGGACCTCCCGGGTGTGAGTCACCGCCGACGCATAGGTCGTTTGTATCTTGCGCACTCGTTGACCCGCGCTGTCGTAGCCATAGCGCTCGATGTCATCGCGCCCGTCTTCGCGGCGGACCAAGACCACGCTGGCGAGTTGGTTGCGGGTATTCCATTCCAGCGTTTGGCCCGGGGATAACAGCTGCAGATTGCCGTGGGCATCGAAGTCCGCCGTCACGTCGGGCATCGAGTGGCCCTTGTTCCAGGACAGGAGACGATTGCTGGTCGCGGCAATGTTCAGTGTCCGGGTGTAGTGGTTCCGGTCACGAACGTGGCGCAGTTCGATCAGGTTACCCCCCGCGTCGTACTCGTAGTGCTCGGTAAACTTGAACAGTTGCCGAGCGTCGAACGGTGTTCGGCTGAAGGCGGGAATATCGGGGTTGCTGGTCAGTCCCGCCGCTTCGCGGCCCGTCGAGCTGCTCAACTGATAGAGGCTGTCGTAGGTGAATGTGCTGATGGCTTCGACCCGCTGGTTACTGCCGAACTGCACCGGTTGGGCGCGGTCCTCGATTTGCGTCACGTTCCCCACTGCGTCGTAGGTGTAGTGCAGGTCTTGCAAGGTGCTGGCAGACACTGTTGCATTGAGCGAGGTCAGTCGACCATTGGCTGGATCGAACACGGCGCGACTGACCACGCCATTGCCGGCAACCTGGGATTCGACCTGGCCAAAGGCGTTGTAGACCAGATCCTTCACGATGACTTTCTCGGTCGCCGCGTCTTTTAATTTCAGGCTCACGGACTTGAGCTGGCCTGCGACATCAAATGAATAACGTTGCTGGTGCTGGGCGGCGTCGAGTTGCACGATAGGCTCTGCGAGGGCGTCGTAGCGCCAGCGCGTCGTGTAGCCCTGCCCCTGTTCCAGCAAGGCATCGCGAGCTTTCTCATCGACGGGCCAGTCCGGCTGGGTGACATCGACGAGGAAGTGCCGGGTTTGCTCCAGAGGTTTGCCGCAGAGCGCATACCCATTGATGAGCAGGCTACCTGCGCTGTCATCGTGACGGATCAGTACACCACACAGGTTTCGCGCTGCCGACTCTGGCGAACTGTCGCCGTAGCGCAGGCATTCGACTCGACGCGGATCTTGACCAGGCACTTGCTCGTGGATGACGGTCGGCCTCAGTTGATCATCGTAGGTGGTCCGCCATTGGGTGCCGCGCTGATCCCAGCTGCGCCGGATCTGTCCCGCAGCGCCAGGCAGGGTCAGGCGCCAGCCGGCGTCGACACTGTTCACCAGCAGTGGTTTGCCGGAAAAGCTGTAGACCGTGGTCAGATTGGCCTCAGATGTGTTGCCGGACTGCCGAGGATCCCACTGCGCAACTTGCCTGCCGCTCGTGTCGTGGCGTTGGCGAGTAATGCGCGCTTGGGCGGCTTCGTCTGCGCTACGCCGGCAATAAGCGACCTGTCGCACGGGCCGGCCTCGGCTGTCGACAACGCTGATCGTCGGCGTCTTGCGATGAAGGCGTGGGTTCATGCTTCACCTCCGGTGGCCGTGGTTTGTTCGGACATGTCTTCTTCCAGTGTGTCGTTCTCGTCCTCGTCCAGGGTGTACCAGGCATGGCGGGTACACCGCCGCATAGGGCTGCGACCCTCCTGTGCGGCAAGACATGTGCGGGTGGGGCGGCCCAGCGCATCGTAGAACTGCCGGTCGCAATGACCGAACTGGCGCAGGGACTCGTCGTTGATGCGGTGAGGCTGATCGGCGAAGTAAGGGCGGTAGCGGCGGATCGGCAAACCCTTGTTGTTGTATTCCACCCGTTCGCTGACACGCCAGCGTTTAGCGGCGGTCTGCTCCAGTGGCTTGCCGTCCTTGAGTGTCAGTGCTCCCTGCGCATTGACGACGTAGGCCATGCCCGGTTCGACCTGCTGCTTGCTTTGCAGTGTTCGACCGAAACCATCGAAGCAGGTCATGGCGATGCGGATTTGTTGCTGCTCGTCGTCGGGATAACGGTCGGCGACCAGTACGGCGAGGTGCACCGGCTCACGGGTTGAAGCCTCGATCTGGTTCTTCAGTTTTACATCGTCGGCAGGCGGTACTTGCAGAGCCGACAACCGGGTTCGAGCCGACGCGCGGATATGCCCGCTGGGCAGCAGGTCACGGTTGGCCACGCACCGTGCCAGCCAGTCGGTGTCGGCCAATGCGGCGTCCGATACGCAACCCATCCAGCTGAAGGGCGCGTAATAGAAGGCGCTGGCGGCGTGCTGCAGGGCGTCCTTGCTCTGATTGATCGCTTGCGTCGGACTGTCGAATAACGACCGCTTGAACTGCTCGATGGGTTTGAAACCGATCGGCGCGTTGTTCTCGTTACCGTAAAACGTCGTGGCCAGGACTTGGCCGAAAGCATCGACGAGGCCTTCCTGTACGTTGCCGTTGGGATCGCTAATGCGCCGTGGCAGCAGTGAGCGGTAATCGTGGATCGCCCGGGTGACACAACCATCGGGTCGCTTGAACGCGGTGATAAAACAATGGCAGTTGTCGTAGCTGCACTCGGTCACGCCATGGCTTTCACTCGCTTGCAGGGTCTGGATTTTGTAGAAACCTTGCAAGGGCGCGTAGGTCGCGAAGCCACCTTTGACGGACCAGAGTTTTTTCAGCGATGGGGCCGCCGGCAGGAAGCTGTCCATGCGGTGATAGCCGAGCCTTTCCAGCAGTCTGCCCTTGGGGCGGGCGTCCTGCGGCAACAGATGAAAGGCTTTGAGGGCGGTTTCGTCCAGCTCGGCGCTCTCCAGATGGTCGGCCAGGGCTTCGAAGTGAGCGATGCCGTCCGGCAGGGTTTCTGCGGTTGTGGCGTCCTTGTAGCGTTGCACGGACAGACCCGTAAGCATGCTTTGGGTTTCCCAGGTGCTTTCCCGGGTGAGTTCGATGAGTGTCTCATACGTCATATCTTGCATGGCCAACCCGCCGGCTTCAGGGGCCTTGGGGCGTTCCTGCGCATTGGTCCGCTGGCGATAGGGCAAGCCCAGGCGCCAACCCTGAGGGGCTTGCAGATGGATGAATTCGGCGCGGGTTTCGTTCAGGTAGTAGACCTGTTGCGCCGGATCATGGGCGTCGCGCCACCATTGCTGTTGGTCGGCATCGCTGAACGGCGGGGTGTCGCTGGCGGTTTTGCGGCGGGCGTAATGAACGTTGACGCTGTGAGTCAGCGCGCCAAACAGGTCGTGCTGCAGATTGAAGGTGTGCTGGCATTGCGGGTCGTCGCTCAGGCCTTCGTACTGATAGCTGATGGACTCCAACAGCAATGGCAACATCCGGGCATAGCGTTGTTTGCCTCCGGGTGCCTGGAGCAAACGTATCGCGTAGCGGTTTTCCTGGACCGAATACAACGTCTGGCTGTTCAGGTGAGGATCGATTGCGAAGACCTCGCTTCGCAGCAAATGACCGCTCAGGGCGCGGGACATTTCCAGAGTCGTCGCTGCGCTGGGCGGGGCCATGGGCGTGTCATTGCCGGTCTCGGGCTGGTACTGGCAAGGCAGGGTCTTGCCCAATGGCACGGCCAGTGGGTCGACTCGGCTGCAACCGATTCGAGGCAGGTCCAGCGCTTGCCCGGTGTGAAACCAGGTTTTGGTCAGGCAAGGCGCGCTGAAGCCTGATGGGCCGGCGTCGTCAGGGGTGGTTTCAGTGTCGCTTTGCAACAGCAGGCCAAAGCCACGAAATTCCCGTTCGGCACCGTCGTAGTAGCCTTGGCGGTAAGCGAATGTCTGCGACAGACGATTGCCGGTAATCTCGTCCACCTGGGTCTGGCTCGAAACCAGGTGCAGGACCAGTGGCACATGACAGGCAGGGGACGTGTCGGTGGCTGATCTTTCGGCTTTTTCATCCAGCCATTCCTGCGCCGAGCTGCGGTAGCCGATGCTGTTGGCGGCGCCCATATTGTTATTGGTGCCGGTGAGCAGATACGGTTTTTCCCTGACGAAGTCGTAGCGCCAATGTTGTTGGGGGTTCATGTGCGGCGCACTCAGGATCAGGCTGGAACAGCCGAGCCCTTGCAGGTCGGCGATACTCACCTGGCACAAGCGGTCGTAGCGCAGACCCGGTGGCCAGGGCAGCGCGACCGGAGGACTGAAGCCATTGCCGCCGCGGTTCATGAAGATCAGCGCCTGATCGGCTTGCAGGTAGATCAGGTCGGCGGCGCCGGAGCCATCCAGGTCCGCCAGGCGGATCCGCGCGGCGTCGAAGTTCTCGTAGGCAAGGCCCGGCGAGCCCAGCACGATGCCTCTGCCGAAGCGTCCACGGCCCAGGTTGGGCCAGCACTTCACTTCGTCATGACGAATACGCACCAGGTGCGGCTCTCCACTGCCCAGCATGTCGCTGAAGGCCACCAGCTCGCTGGGTGATGAGCTGAGCAGCGCCAGGGCGTCGTCATCTTCGTCACGGGGCACTTCTCGCGCTGGCGCAAACCCCTGTTCGCGCTGATTGGCGTACAGGCGCACGCTGCGTGGGCCGATCAACGCCAAGTCACTGAGACCGGCGCCCATCAGGTCGGCCAACTGCCCTTGTGGCTGGAAAAACTCCGCAGGGAACGCCTTGAACGTGGCGAAGTTCGACCAGTCTCGATTGGGGCCCAGGGAGAAAAAACCGCTCAACCCTGGCTCGGCAATGACCCAGTCCAAGCGACCATCGCCGGTCAGGTCACTCAGTGACTGGCCCATGGGTTTGACAGGATCGGCCACGGGAATGCGCGGCAACGACCGCCATTGGCCGTAAGCCACTTCATTGCTTTGGGCCTTGGCCCGAATGGGTTCGCGGTAATACCAACCGGCATCGCTTCGACAGAGCACGCCCGGCAGACCTTCGCCGTACAGGTCCACCAGTTGATAGCCTTGCGCTTCGTTGAGCGGTGGCATGTTGTGCCAGGATTGGGGTTCGAACGGGGGCTTGAACTCGCTGTAGCTGAACTCCACAGGAGGACGATTGGCAATGGTCGGCGAGTCGTCGAACGCTTGGTCATGGGCTGCGATCAGGTGGTGATAGCCCAGGGGCGTCTGGCGGTATTCGAGTAACAGGCGGCGCACCAGAACGGGGGGCTCTCCCAACTCATCGGGAAAACGGTGAAACATCAACACCTGGTGGCACAACCGTTGTGTGCGGAGCTCAAAGCCGTAGGCGAAGCTGGAAAATGCATCGCTGCGGGTTTGCCACTGCTGGCCTTCATAGCGTGGTTGCTGCGAGTACTCCGTGCTGCGCTCGCCATAGTCGAACAGCAATTCGAAGTGCCATTGCACCGGCTTCAACCGTTCGCTGGTCCACGAATAGAGGTTCGCATCGGCCGCGAAATTGCCATAGCTCACCCGGCTCAGGTAGCGCTGGGCCGTTGCGTCTGCCTGGTATTGGTAGAGGATGTGCTCGCCGTGGGCGTTCAGGCTTTCTTCCAGCAACCATTCGCCTACCCGACTCGCATCCTTGGGATCGGCCCGGCGCGATGCAGGATTTTTTCCGAACACATGGAGGCTGCCATCGGCGCCGTGTATCAGCCAGAAACCCGCTTTGTCATGGTCCGATGCCCAGCGCTCAATGCGGTCGAAGCTGCTTTCAATGCTCGGGAAGTGGCGCGTCACTGTATAGGCCTCGTCCAGCTCCAGCGTGTTGTAGCGGTCGATGCGGGTTGAGCGGATGACGCCTTGTGGATCTCGTTCGGGCAACCACACGACGCCGCTTGGGCCGAGGATCTCGTCATCTTCGGTGTAGGCCGGTACACCGTGGCTGGTGCGGCGAGCCACGCAGGGGAGTGACAGCCCCCAGCCGATGCCGAACACGCTATTGCCGGCCGAGCTGGTGTACCCCAGCGACAAGGAGGGCGCAAAGCCGCGCCCCGGCGAAATCGGCAGGGCGATCTCATAGGACGCCGTGCCGTGGGCGCCGATGGTGCCCCAGCCTTTGCCAATGCTCTGGATGGCGCCGCCGCCCTTGGGCAGCGCTGGCGTGTTCACAGGCAATGCATTGGGCTCAGTCATAGCGAACCTCCACCGGCCCTGGCCGTGTAGCTCACATGCACGATGATGTCGGTCAGGGATTCAAGCAGATCCTTTTGTGCTTCGGGGTTTGGGAAGGTCAGGCACCAGGTGGAGATCGCCCCGGTGTATTCGAAAGGCAGATAGCGTTCATCGTTGAAAGCCAGGGTGAACAGGCCGTTATCGTCGACCCCGGTGGAAAGCGCAATCTGTTGGTTGGCGCGGCGGCTTTCCAGGGCCGGGCCCTCTGCCGACAGGAACACTTTGCTGGCGGTCTGGGTCAACGTGGCCCGGATGTTTTCATACGGGCCGACGATGGTCGGCAAGGAGACGCTGATGGTTTTGATGCGTCGCAGGTAATGCTGCTGATCCTTGTAGTCGTCTTCGAACAGCTCGTGGGTCAGCTCGAATTCGCACTTTCCCGCCATCAGGTCGGCGTGAAGCTGTGCCCAGTCTTTGTTGATCGTGCTGGTCGCGGTTTTGCTCTTCAACTGGCGCAGCGATACTGTCTTGCGAATTTCCAGCTCGCGGGCGTTGGCTCGCAAGTATTCGGCCTGCATGTTCAACAGGTTCAGCTTCAATTGCTCGCCCGCGCCGAGCCCTCGATAGGTGGCGTTCCAGTTGCCGGGTTGAATGAAGCGCCTGTTGAAGTCCGCCAGTTCATACTGCCAGCAGGCTTCGGCGGCCAGGCACAGTGCCAGTGTCGCGTCGTAGGCTTGGCGGTAGAGTGTGGCAAATTGGCTGTTCAGCCATTGGTACAGTTGCGTTTTGGTAAAGCGCTTGCGGAAAAAGTCGTAGTTGGCCTTGGCCTGGTTCAGGCTCGATTCGGCCAGGCGTAGCTGCAGGCGCGTGGCCGTTTCCTGCTCGGCGAAATGCCCCAGTTGCGCATCGATCTGGTTCAGTTCCAGCAAAGCCTGATGGCGAGCCAGGATCCACTCTTCCCGGCGACGACTGAACTGTGCCGTACGGTCGAGATGGGCTGCCGAGGTCCGATGAGAGACGGCGGCGCCTTGGGCGAGGGCAGTGGTCGCGTGCAGCGCACCCTCCCAGCGACAGCCGCCATTGCTGAAACCGAAAATGTTGGGCGTCACCATGAGGCCGCCAGCCACGACCTGGGCGCGGGATACATCGAGCTCGAATGCGCCGCTGCGCAGGTAGAGGTGACTGGCCTGCCGCTCGGCCTCACTGATACCTTGCTCCAGCAAGTGATGGTAGTGGCTGGCCCGGTTCTGGATGATCGCTTTACTGGCCAACAGCGCCTGGCGGTTATGGCGATCGACGTTCAGTGCCTGGCGTTGCAGGTCGACGGAGATTTTCGCCAGGTCCCAGACTTGCTGTTGTTGAAGCTCCTGCAATTGCGCCTGTTCCTTGCGTTCGATCAGCGAAAGCAGCGTGGCGCCGAACTGGCTGAGGCTTTCAACCGCACCCAGGGCCTGGCTGTGCATGACCGTGAAACGATAGTGCGCATGGTTTATATCTGGCAGTCCTTGCGCGGCATTGCCCGGGATGTTCAGGGGGGTGGCGCCGGGTAAGGCGCGAGGGTCCAGCGGGGCCGCGAATATCGGCAAGTGCAGCGGTTTGCCGGCGATGTCGAGGTTATGCCGCAGGTTGTACAAGCGACTTTCGGTAATGTCCCAGCGCTTGAGCAGCTCGGGGTTGAACGGCAAGCGCAACTGCGGACTGTCGATGCTCGGCAACGTGGGCTGTGAACTGTCTTTGCGAATCAGCAACGTGGGGGTGGCGCTTGAGCGAGCCAGTGAGCGTTCAAATGTGCGCAGGTGGCGGTTGGTTGTTTCGCTCAACGTCTGCAGGCTGACGGTGTTCCACTGATCGACCGGTTGCACGACCGGCCGTGGGCCCAGCAGGTCCAGTGCTCGCACGTACCATAGCTTCGCCTCGCTAAGGCTATCGGCGGTCTGCTCGCGGTAGGCGGCGTCGCCACGATTGATCAGGATGTCCAGGTAAAGAAAGTACAGCGCCTTGCGAAAGTGCACCGGATGACTGAGGGCAATCTGGTGCGGGTCATGGGGGGCCTGATCGGCATAGGCAGAGGTGTGAGTGCCGACCAGCGGGACACTCTTCCAACACTCATCACGCCCACGCCCCGGATCGAAGACATAGCGCAGCCAGCGTTCGGCCTCCTCGTAGCGGTGCTCGCTGCTCAACCGTTCGGCGACCAGCCACGGTACGTAGAGGAATAGCTCCGTGAAGTAACGACCATAAGGCCCGTGGAAGTCCATCCGCGCGCTGGGAGCACCTGGCAAGACGGGTTCCGGCAGGTGTTGCGTCTCCCAATCGAACAGTTCATCCAGGCTGTTTTCGGTTCGCCGGATCAGTTCTGCGGCGAACACGGTGTTCAACCTGATCGGCTGGCGTGGTTGGTCTTTGGCGTCGCTGTCACTGATCGCGGAGTTGGAAAAATCCAGCAATTGGCTGGTGCCCAGGCTTGATGTCACATAGGTGATGTCGGGTGTGAGGCGCTTGGCAGGAGGATCCTGGTCCAAGCGGATACCCGTTTCCGTTGCTGTTTCAACGCTCGCTTCTTTGGTGTTCCGGTGAGCGTTAGTGGCTGCGGCCTCGGTTTGTTCGCTGTAGTAAACATCGGTGACAGGCAGCTTGCCTTGTGCACCGGCGTAAACATCAGTGACCGGAGACTCTTCTTTCGTTTGCAGGGGCACCTTGGCCTGAATGCGGTGGGCACTGCTGTCCAGGAGCGCTTGCTCAGCGCTTGGGTACTGCAGGTACTTTTTGGCCCCTGGTGCTTTTGTTGTGTCTGAACGCTCAACTTCGTGGCTGAGGTTTTTATCGATGCAAGTCGTTTCAATGAAAATGAAGCGGCTGGCCGAGTCAGTCTGGGAGCCCCTGACACACAACGCGAGGAAGAGAAAATGCTGCGAGCCTTTGCGCTGGTGTGTTGCAACGCTACCCAACAGCGGCTTGATGGCCTGTACGTCCTTGTCGCGCAACGCTGTGTCCTGGCAATAACCTTGCAGGCAAACACGCGGAGTACTCCAACTGCCATCCTGTTTTCTGTAACACAAGCTCAGGCGCAACAGCGGCGCGCTCGGGCCAGGCTGGGCGGTGCTGGAGTTCGTGTGGGCAATGCGGGTGGCCGGATCCTGATGGATGCATTCGGCCCATATGACGAACAAGCGATTGTTGAACCAGACCGGACGTACCGAGTGTTCGGCGGCACTGTCGGGGATAGGCACGTCGGCCTTTTCCCAGTCGGACCAGGCGTATGGGGCCGGCGGGTCAAGTTTGGCTGGGGTGGCGGGCGGTTGCGGCGGGGGACCGTCGAGGGGGCGTTGAGCCATGTCCAGGGAGCGCCAGAAGTAGGTGTTTTCGGACCTTGATTTGGCAATGAAGTAATAGGTGCTGTTGGCAAAGTCCTCGCCGTCGACGTAGCCATTGAGAATATTCAGGTTGGCGACTTCTTCGAGTCGGTTCAGGTAGGCCAGGACTGCCGACTGAACCGCTTCGGGTTGGAGTCGATGCTGGTTGAGGTCGTTTTCCAGTTGTCGGAAGTTGTCGCTCTTGTTGGTCCTGAGCGATGGCTCCAGATACGTGGCGGGAAAGTAGAGCAGCTTTTGATGGGCCGCCCAGGTCGGGTACTGATGCATCTCGTTGCGCCACGTGCGCAGGTGTTCGGCGGTTATGTCGTTCGAGTCGTAACCGGGCTCCATGTTCATCAGGATGCGATGGATGTATTGCTGCAGGCTGGCGATGGCACACGCCACAGGCGTGGTGGGTACATCCTGGCTGACCAGGACGTCGAGCAGCCAGTATTCGTAGAGGTCCTGGGCCGTCTTGAGCTTCAGGTTCCTTGTCTTGGCGTTATTGGGCACGACCTTGTTCAGGTAGAACGCCAACTGTGCGTCGCGCAGGCTTTCATCGAGCTGCTTTTTAAGGGCAACGGTCATATTCAATCCTTGAATGTCGAAGAGGGTGTGGATGTCAGTGACAGGCCGCGATCAGTGCTTCACCGACGGTCTTCCAGTCCGTGGTCGCGCTGTCGGCGTTCAGTGCGGTTGCCTTGAGCAAGAGGCTGGCCGACAGTCCGGTGCTTTTGCAGCAGGCCTGGCAACGCATGACCCAATCCACGGCTTCCATTGATGTGGCGCGTTCGTGCTGCAATTGCGCGGTCAGGCAGCTCACTTCGTCGGTGCTCCAACCCAGCAGCCTGGCCAGCAGGCGGTTGGCATCCTCTTCCGGGTCCTGCGTTCGTTGGTTGGCAAGGTGCAAGTAATGCAACAGGCTTTCTTCTGACTGCGCGTGATGGCGAGTGCAGTGGCTGAAGCGTTCGAGCAGGTACAGCATGTGCGGCGTCAACGTTCCCGAACTCTTGGAAGCCAGCCACTTTGGCTTGTTCAACAACTGCTGGAGCGTGCTGCTGCCCAGGTGCAACCCATGGCAGGCCTGGGCCGCGCGAAGCACCGTCGCCAACAGAGACGGCATTTTCCCCGGCGAGGCCTTGATGGCCTCGACAATCGCCAGGGCGCTGGTGTCGGCCATTTGCAGCACGGCGGGCACATATTCGGCGGACATGTCCGCCATGTCGTGCAGCAGGGTTTCCACCAGGCGTCGCTCATCGCCAAGGTTGGCGTCTGCCAGCAGTGTCGCCAGTCGCTTTTCCAGGTTCTGATTCAGCGGCAGGTCATTTTCCGCGCTGTCGAACAGGCGACACCATTGCAGCACATCACGGTTGTTTTGCCTGAGCCAGTCGACGGCCCAATCCAATGCCATCAGCACATCGAGCATGTCGGGGCTCGGGGATTTATACGTGCGCAGTGACCCGGTCACCAAGGTCTTGCAGAAATGTTCCCCGCCCAATAAATGGGCCAGTTCTGTGCACTCCAAGGGCGTGAGCCCGAACATCCGCGCGATACGGGCCTGGCGATAGAGTGACGAGACAGTGGATAAATCATGTTTCAACGGCGAAAGGTGTTTCTCGGTCTGCTTGGCCAGCAACAGCAGCGAATCCTGTGTGATGGGAAGTCCAAGGCCGGCACTGAGATAGCTGAGGGGCTTGAGGTCCGTCGTGGCAAGGTCTTCAACCTGAGGGTGTTCAAGCAGTTCAGTACGATTGAACACTTGGTCGAACAACGGAGTCCGCTCACCACAAGCATGGGTCGGTATGTCATGCAGTAGCGAAGCAAATTCTTCAGGCGCGATGCCATGGCGCTGATTCAGGTACCGATAGACCCCCAGTGTGCGCAAGGTATTGGTGTTGAGCGCCATCGTTGTGCTGCCTTCGGCACGCAGGGCACTGACGATCAGCGTATCCAGTTCGGCAACGGGGATACCGGTCCAGCGGTGCAGTCGGATCATTCGCTGCAAGCGGGCCAGACGTTCACGGGATACGTTGGTAAAGGTCTTCGCTGAATCGAGGAACGCCACGGCTGGCGTCGAGGCCGGCCAGTTGATGTAGGCGGCCCCATAATTGGAATGATTGGAGGATGGGCTGTTGGTTGACGGGCGAGGGCGGTAGCTGCCTTGCGCCAGCAGTTGTTCCAACTGGTCGGTCGTCAGCCCGGTGCGTGCCTTGAAGAACTCGGGATCATCCAGCAGGTTGATATTTTCAATGCCATAGCTTTTCCTCAGGACGCCGATGTTGGCATCTAGACCGGGCGGCTCGACCAGGAGTTTCTGTTGCTCTGGACTGAGCCCGGACAGCAGTTTTTGCGCCTCGATACGCGATTGCGAAACGACCCCGTAAACGGTGTCGCCTGGGGCAAACGGCAACTTCAGGCTCACCCAATAATTCAACTCGCCGAGGGCCGGTTTGCCTGCGCCCAGCCCAAGCAGGCACTGGTGATGATGCAGGTCGTAGGGCAGGGAGAAGGGGTAGTGTTCGCTGGCCAGTACTTCGTGGACGGTCTTGCCGGTGGTTGCCAGGTGCGCCTTGATCTGGCTGCGCAAGGTTTCATTGACGATACCGAGCATCGGTTGTGCAACGAAAGCACTCTGCCGATTGATCTCTAACCCTTTGAGATCCGGTCGACGTTGTTCCAAGGTGATTTTGTCGGCGGACGGGGAGGCTTTTTCCAACTGCCCGGCAAACAGATACAGCGCCCGCAGATAGGCCACGGGGGAATCGAATGCGGCGATATCGCCTTCCTTGCAGAACTGGTCCCAGTTCTCGTTGAACAGCACCTGATAGCGAGTGGACTCCGATAGCGTGTTCGAGCCCAGGCTGCGGCGCACGCGCCGGCTGGTGTTGCTGGAGGATATTTGCTGCTCCTGATACAGGCGACTGATCTGGCGGGCATAACACGCCGCGTTATCGTAGACCTGCCCGGCATCGATGTCCGTGTGCTTGCCGAGCTCAAGGGCGAACTGCGCCTTGCCCATGCGCATGATGTCGAATACCGATTCCAGTCCCATGCGCTGCAAGGCGGTTCTGACATCGGTGTGGGTATTGTCTTTGCCGATGGGGGCTTCGATGAGCCTGTTCAACAAAGAGTCGTCGCTTACGTCCATGTGTCGTCCATCTCCTGTTCGAACGAAATGTTCGGGTTCAGGAAACGTACAGGAGCGCGCAATAAAAGGCGGTAGGACGAGGGCGGAGGATTTGTACGAAAGGGCGATGCGTTGCTTGTTTCTGCTCGCCAGGGCAATGCACCGTGGCTGGACAAAGTGGTCGGTTCTGACCTAGCCTGCAATCAATGATTGCATTGATTGCGGAGGCATTATGGCCAGCATCACTATTCGAAACCTTGATGATCAAATCAAGGAGCAACTGCGTATCGCGGCGGCTCACAACGGCCATTCCATGGAGGAGGAGGCTCGTCTGATCTTGGGGCGAGCATTGGCGACGGTCAGCCCTGCGGGAGGATTGGGGAGTCGCATCAAAAACAGGTTTAGTGCCTTAGGGGGCGTTGAGCTGGATCTGCCTTCACGTGACGAACGAGCCAGGGCGGTGGATCTTTCTGAATGATATTGCTCGATACCAACGTTATTTCAGAGTTCATGCGTGCCGAGCCGGACGCGAACGTCCTGGCCTGGGTCGATTCGCAGCCGGCCATGGATCTGGTCATTTGCGCGGTCACGGTCGCTGAGATTTTTCATGGCATTGCCCGGCTGCCGTTGGGCAAGCGCAAGCAAAAACTCCAGTCCCATGCCATGGCAATGTTCGAAGAGGATTTTGCCGGCAGGATCCTGCCCTTCGATGCTCACGCAGCTGTTGAGTACGCAACCCTCGTTGCATCGTGCGAGGCCAAGGGGAGGGCGGCGAGCATGGCCGATGCGCAAATTGCAGCTATTTGCCGTGTTCACGGCGCTCTGATTGCAACTCGCAATACCAAGGATTTCGAGTTTCCAGGTGTTGAGGTTATCAACCCCTGGAACGCCTGAGTCATGGCCTCACGTCAAGCGCTCATTCCCCGCCGGAAACGAGCGCTTGTCAGGCTCAAACCCTGAAGTGACTCACCATCATCTGCAACTGATTCCCCAACCGCGCCAGTTCAACGCTGGAAGCGGCGGTTTCTTCGCTGGCGGCGGCGGTCTGTTCGGAGACGTCGCGCACGTTGATGATGCTGCGGCTGATTTCCTCGGCGACGGCGCTTTGCTGTTCGGCGGCAGCGGCGATCTGCTGGTTCATCGACTGGATGTTCGACACTGTGCGGGTGATGTTGCCCAGTGATTCCCCAGCCTTGCGAGTCAGGGCCACGCTGCTGTCGGTGAGGCTGCGACTGTTGTTCATCACGGCCGCCACTTGCTGGGTGCCATTTTGCAAGCCGGCCACCAGGCCTTCGATTTCCTCGGTGGATTTCTGCGTGCGTTGGGCCAGGCCACGGACTTCGTCGGCCACCACGGCGAAACCACGGCCGGCTTCACCGGCGCGGGCCGCTTCGATAGCCGCGTTGAGGGCCAGCAGGTTGGTCTGCTCGGCCACGGCCTTGATCACGTCCATGACGCTGCCGATCTTGTCGCTTTCCTGTTGCAGCACGGTCATGGCGTCGGTGGAACGAACCACCTCGCTGGCCAGGCGTTCGATCTGAGCGATGGCTTCGCTGACCACCTTGTCACCGGCACGGGCTTCGCCATCAGCGGCGGCGGCTGCCTGGGAGGCTTCTTCGGCGTTGCGTGCCACTTCCTGGACCGTGGCGGTCATCTCGTGCATGGCGGTCGCAACCTGGTCGGTCTCGACTTTCTGGTTGTTGACCCCGGCGCTGGTCTGCTCGGTCACGGCAGACAGTTCTTCGGCGGCGCTGGCGATCTGGGTCACGCCATCGCGGATGCCGCTGATCAGGTCGCGCAGGGTCACGCCCATGCGCGCGATGCCTTGTTGCAGCACGCCCAGTTCATCGCGGCGGGTGACGATGACCGTGTGCGACAGGTCGCCGCTGGCGATGCGTTCGACCACGGCCAGGGTTTCGCGCAGCGGACGGGTAATCTGGCGCGTGATGATCACGGCCGCAATGATGCCCATCAGCAGCGCCAGCAAGGTGCTGGTTAGTTGCAGGGTGCGCGCCTGGGCACTTTCGGCGTCGCGTCGGTCGAGCTGGATCTGATACAGCTGTTCGCTCAGGGAAACGATGCTCGCGCCCTGGTCAGTCATTTCCTTGCGCGCCTGGACCACATCGGCGGTGGCCAGCTTGAAGGCCTGCAAGGCGCTGCGGTATTGGCCCAGGGCGTTTTCCAACTGACGCAGTTCATTCTGGCGGGTGCTGGCGAAATGCTCATTCAGCGGCTGGAGCGAAGCGATGGCGGCGTCCAATTGGACAACGGCCTTGCGTTCGGTATCAGCGTTGCTGTTGGCGGTGTAGCCGCGCACTTCATAGCGGGCCAGCATGAAGGCCTGCTTGGCCTGGGTGATGGCCTGGAACTGCGCGAAGCGCTCATCGCTGAGGGCCATTTGCCGCACGTCGGAATCGATGGTCTCGATCAGCTTGTAGGCGATCTCGGCGTTCGTGCCCATGGCGTCACGGGCGGTGTTGCCGGTGCGATAGGCACTGCGCATTTTATTCAGGGACACCTGATAGGCGCTGATGACTGCGCTCTGCTCCTTGAGCAGCCTGACGTTTTCCGGGCTCTTGAAGCTGCTGAGCAGGGCGTTTTGTTGCGCCACGAAACCATCGAGGGTGGTTTGCACATTTTGTGCGGCGGTCTCGTCACCGTTGGTCAGCATGTATTGCAGACGCGTGACACGCAGTTTGGTCAGGCCGGCGTTGAGTTGGGTGATGTCGCTCATCCAGTTGCTACGGTCGATCAGACCGCCCAGGCTGGTCCAACTGGTCAGGGCCAGCAGGCAGGTCAGTACCAGCACCAGGCCGAAGCCCAGGCCCAATTTCATGTTGACGCTAATGTTGCCAAACCAGCTGTTCATCAATTCCTCCAGGAACGTTGTGCTGCTTATCGTTGGTACGCTGGAAGATTGTTGTTGTTAAGAGCCAGCAAGAGCATGTAACAGGGCTATATCGGCGACGGGTTCGATATCTGTAAGTTTTTTTCCGGGCATCAGGATGGCGCTGAGTATTCAGGCGCGCGTCGGTCAGTCATCAAGCTTTTTTTCACATCGGTTTCACTGCCTGCCTACGTTGGCCTCTCTACTGTCGCGCCATCGAATGATTGGGTGGATGCCGTCGGGGCGGCTTGATGTGGAACTGAGACTGAGCCTTTTCGGCCTGACGCGCTCGATCGATACGCGCCGGTTTTCCCGTTACCGAAACGCCGTGGTCGTGCTGGCGTCGGCGCTGCTGGTCATCCCGTTGACTCTCTGGCTGCTCAGC
Organism: Pseudomonas sp. DF11; assembly: GCF_058148565.1. Taxonomy (NCBI): domain Bacteria; kingdom Pseudomonadati; phylum Pseudomonadota; class Gammaproteobacteria; order Pseudomonadales; family Pseudomonadaceae; genus Pseudomonas; species Pseudomonas sp. DF11. Next base: position 646,438 of record NZ_JBYVYN010000003.1, on the reverse strand, counting down.
CCGGCGGCGGTGCCGGACCTGGCACATGGCAATGTCGCTGGCGCCCGGGCCTTGGCCGATGGCTGGGCCAAGGGCGAGATGATCGTGCTGGTGCGCCATGTCGAGCGCTGCGATCACTCCAAGGCCGCGTGCCTGAGCGATCGTGAAGGCATCACTGACCGGGCCCGTGCCGTTGCGGTGGGCCTCGGTGCCCGCTTCGAACAACTGGGCCTGGACAACGCCGACCTCTACAACAGCCCGTTGGTGCGTGCGACCCAGACGGCGGGGTACATGTTCAACAAGGTGAGCAGCGGTGACGATTGGCTGATCAATTGCCGGCATGACCTTCTGCGTAATGCCCTGGCCCATAAAGTGGCCGGGCGCAACCTGATCCTGGTCACCCACAGCGAATGCATGCAAGCGATGGAAACCGCGCTCCAGCGTCCGACCTCGGCGTTTGGCTACGGGGCTTCGTTGTTCGTTTCCACCGCCCAGCCACAAGCGCCACGGCTGCTCGGATTTATCGAGGCGTCTGACTGGCGCTCGATGACTTTTCCGTAACTCCTCCCACGATTAGGACCGCCCATGCTGACGTCTGCTCGCGCCCGTTTCTACGGATTCAACCTCGGAATTCCACTGGTCTGTGCGGTCGTGGTGTTCTTGCTGTTCGACCTGACCCGCATCGATATCGCCATCAGCGATCTTTTCTACGATCCGTTGCACCAGGTGTTTCCGTTGGAGCACGTACGACTGTTCGAGCAAATCACCCACAAATGGGCGAGGGTCATCCCGAACTGGACCGGCGAGGCGGCCATCGTCGGTGCGCTGCTGTCGTTTTTCTGGCCGATCTTCAAACCGCAAACGCGCCCTGGACTGCTTCGCCTATTGGATAAAACCCGACTGAGCAAGCCTCTACGTTTTGCCCACGAGCACCGTCGCGATTTTCTCTACGTGGTCTTTGCCTTTTCCCTCAGCACCGGGGTGATCCATTACCTCAAGGGCCATACCAGCGTGTATTGCCCGGTGGAAACCACCCAATACGCTGGCAAGATCGAGCACAAGGAATGGTTCCAGAATTTCAATCTTTTGAAAGTCGCCGGTGACGGGCGCTGCTGGCCAGGCGGCCATGCGTCTGGCGGCTTCACGATGTTGGCGTTGTATTTCGTTGCCCGCCGTTACCGTTGGCGTCATTCCAAAGCCTTGATGCATGGGGCGCTGGCCTTGGGGTTCGTCTACGGCACGACGCGGGTCTTGCAGGGTTGGCACTACATGTCGCACACGTTCTGGGCGGGGATTTTCGTCTGGTTGAGTTGTTGGCTGATGGCGTTGCTGTTTTATGGGCGAGCGGCCCTGGAGCAGCCAGTGTTGAAACCAGCGCAAGCGCCGGTGGCGCCTGTCTTGCCTGCGTTGGGCAACGCACGTTCGTCAAGCTGAATGCCAGGCAAAAAAAAGCCCGCTGGGAGAGCGGGCTAAAACCTTAGTTTCTTGAATGAGCGAGGCGACTGTACCCAATCACGCGGGGGCGTGGGGTGAAGAAAAGTTCATGAGGTCGCTTCCTTGCCAGACCTCATGCCTAGATTCTTCTCACCTGAGATCAAACCGATCCAGGTTCATCACCTTGACCCACGCGGCGATGAAGTCGTTGACGAACTGCTCCTTCGCATCCGCGCTGGCATAGACTTCGGCCAATGCCCGGAGCTGGGCGTTGGAGCCGAAGACCAGGTCGACGCGAGTGCCGGTCCATTTGACCTGGCCGGTCTTGCGGTCACGGGCTTCGAAGGTTTCCTGGGTGTCGGAGAGCGGTTTCCATTCCACGCCCATGTCGAGCAGGTTGACGAAGAAATCGTTGGTCAACGCTCCTGGCCGTTGGGTAAAGACACCATGCGCAGTGTGGCCGACGTTGGTATCCAGTACCCGCAGACCACCGATCAATGCCGTCATCTGCGGTGCGCTGAGGGTCAGCAATTGTGCCTTGTCGATCAACAGTGCTTCGGCGGACACGCGGTACCGGCCCTTGAGGTAGTTGCGAAAGCCATCGGCGATGGGCTCGAGAAAGCCGAACGACTCGACATCCGTCTGCTCCTGGCTCGCGTCCATGCGTCCCGGCGAGAACGGTACCGTCACGTTGAGTCCGGCATTTTTCGCCGCCTGTTCGATGCCAGCACTGCCGCCCAGCACGATCAGGTCCGCCAGGGAGATTTTCTTGCCACCGGACTGGGCACTGTTGAACTCGTCGCGGACCTTTTCCAGGGTCGCCAGCACTTGAACCAGTTGGTCCGGCTGGTTGGCCGGCCAATCCTTCTGCGGGGCCAGGCGCAGGCGGCCACCGTTGGCGCCGCCGCGCTTGTCGGAACCGCGGAAGGTGGAAGCCGCAGCCCACGCAGTAGACACCAGCTGTGAAACCGACAGGCCCGAGGCCAGCAGCTTGCCCTTGAGGGCGCTGACGTCGCTGTCGTTGACCAGGGCATGGTCGACCGGCGGGATAGGGTCTTGCCACAGCAGTTCTTCATTCGGCAGTTCCGGGCCCAGATAGCGCGAGAGTGGGCCCATGTCACGGTGGATCAGCTTGAACCAGGCGCGGGCGAAGGCGTCGGCCAATTGGTCCGGGTTCTCCAGGAAACGCCGCGAGATCTTTTCGTAGATCGGGTCGAAGCGCAGCGCCAGATCGGTGGTCAGCATGGTGGGGTTACGCCGTTTGGACGGGTCATGGGCATCGGGGATGATGCCCGCGCCTGCGCCATTTTTTGGTGTCCATTGGTGCGCACCGGCCGGACTCTTGGTCAATTCCCACTCAAAGCCAAACAGGTTTTCCAGGTAATTATTGCTCCAGCGGGTGGGCGTGGTGGTCCAGGTCACTTCCAGGCCGCTGGTGATGGTGTCGGCGCCTTTGCCGGTGCCGAAAGTGTTCTTCCAGCCCAGGCCTTGCTGTTCCAGGCCGGCGGCCTCGGGCTCGGCACCGACGTTGTCGGCGGGCCCGGCGCCGTGGGTCTTGCCGAAGGCGTGGCCGCCAGCAATCAATGCTACGGTTTCTTCGTCGTTCATCGCCATGCGGCCGAAGGTTTCGCGAATATCCAGCCCGGCAGCAACCGGGTCCGGCTGGCCCTCGGGGCCTTCCGGGTTGACATAGATCAGCCCCATCTGCACGGCGGCCAGCGGGTTCTCCAGGTTGCGCCCCAGGTCGGTACGGCTTTCTTCGTTGCCAGGTTCGGCCACCAATTGGCCTTCGCCGGGCTCCTGCATGGCGGCTTTATCCGGTTTGCCGTAGCGGACATCGCCCCCCAGCCATTTGTTTTCGGAGCCCCAATAGACATCTTCATCCGGTTCCCAGACGTCGGCGCGACCACCGGAAAAACCGAAGGTCTTGAAGCCCATGGATTCCAGCGCGACGTTGCCGGTAAGGACGATCAGGTCGGCCCAGGAAATGTTGCGGCCATACTTCTGCTTGATCGGCCACAGCAACCGACGGGCCTTGTCGAGGCTGACGTTGTCCGGCCAGCTGTTGAGCGGGGCAAACCGCTGCTGGCCGGAGCCTGCGCCACCGCGCCCGTCACCGGTGCGATAGGTGCCGGCACTGTGCCAGGCCATGCGGACAAAGAGCGGTCCGTAGTGGCCGAAATCCGCCGGCCACCAGTCCTGGGAGTCGGTCATCAGCGCCCGCAGATCTTCCTTCAGGGCTTGAAAATCCAGGCTTTTGAAGGCTTGGGTGTAGTTGAAGTCCTCGCCCATGGGGTCGGACAGCGAGGAGTGCTGGTGCAGGATTTTCAGATTCAGTTGGTTCGGCCACCAGTCGCGGTTGGTCGTGCCGCCGCCGGCGGCGTGATTGAACGGACATTTCGATTCGTTTGCCATGAGGAGCTACCTTTGGTCGTATTCATCCAGCTATCCAGCCCGGCCGGGTCCCGAATAGCGACAGGCGAAATAAATGACACAGGGCGCAGGGCTCACAGTTCGCTCAACTGATCGTCATGACCACGCGGCAACGCGAGAGTGCGGTCTAGCTGCCAGTACGGTGGCCCACGGCAAGCCCAGTACGTTCTGAACGCTTCATATCTGTTTGTCAGGTTTCACGGGCCGGATTACACCAGCCTGAATTCAGGCTAGTCCCGCTTTGGCAGATAGCTAATAGGCGCAGTATTAACGGTCGATAGGGATAATCTTTTATCGAGGCCCAACGGCGAGGCAGATGATATGAATGGCGCCTGTCGTGACGGACCCAATAATGAACAAATACCCGCGCAGCACGGCCTTCCACGAAGCGGGTCATGCCCTGGCCTTCTGGTGGAACGGCCAACCGATAAAACGCATCACTGTGCGTACCAAGGTCGAGGCCTGCGCGGGGCCCCTGTTCGACCTGCGCGGCAATCCGCAATACGCAGAAGGGTTGGTCGAAGCTGACTACCTTGTCCCACGTCCCGCCTTCGACGCGCCGGGGATCGCTGAATACCTGCCCTCGATGGTCGATGCCATTGAGCGTGACCTGCTCCATTGCTTCGCGGGGCCCGTGGCCGAAGCGGTCTACCGGCACCGCAGGTCCGACCGGCTGATCAGGGGTAGCGGCCGGGGAGACCTGGACCGTGGGCAGGAGTTGATCAGCCTGCTGCCACCGCGCAAGCTGCTCGACGCCCAAGCCCTGGCCATCGCCCGTTGCAGCCGCTTGATACATCGGTACTGGCCGGCTGTCAGCGCCGTGGCGGGCTTTCTGCAAGAGCACGGCACGGTTGAGGGGAGCGCCGTCACAGCGCTGCTGTGCGAGATGACCGGGGAGCGACCGATGTTGCTTGGCCATCAAGTGGCAAGCCTCGACTCGTGATCAAGGCGTTGCCACCGGCCCTATCCGATACGGATGAAAGCCACTGCTCGCTAGCGCTTCACCGTTTCCTCGAGAGAGAAGCGCCCCAGTGGGTTTTGTTGGAAGTGCTCGATGTTCTTGCGCGAAATATTGATGTACGGGCTGTAGTAGAGATCGATCCAGTTGACGTCCTGCTTGGCGATCGCCTGAAGGTCGGTATACATCTGCTTGCGCTTGGTCGGGTCCACTTCGACCCTCGCGGCCGCGACCAGATCCTTGACCTTGTCGTTCTTGTAGCGGGTCATGTAATTCATGTTGGTGTCATGTCCCAGCACGAAGGTGGTCTTCTGGTCCGGGTCGAGGATGTCGTTGGTCCAGTACATCACGGACAGATCGTAATTGCCGTCGATCAGCATTTGCCAACTCTGGGTTGGGTCGACTTTCTGCAACGTGGCTGTCACGCCAACCGCTGCGAGCTGTTGCTGGACCAGCACGGCGATCTGCTCGTCGGCTTCATTGCCCGCATTGACCACATAGTTGAGCTTCAGGCCCGAGGCGCCTGCATCCGCCAGCATTTTCCGGGCTTTTTCCGGGTCGTACGGGCGCTGCAGATTATCGGCATTGTGATAAAGCGCTCCTTTAGGGATGTAGGAATAAGCCACCTGGCCATGGCCGAACGTCACGGTGTCGACCAGGGATTTTTTGTTGATCGCAAAGTCCAGGGCCTGACGCACTTCAGGCTTGCCCAGCAGTCCGTGCTCATGGTTGATCAGCAGATGATCCTCACGGGTGGAGGGATCCATGTGCACGACCAGGTTGGGATCTTTCTTCAAGGTTTCGACGCGCGAGAAGGGCACGAAGATCGCCGAATCCAGTTCACCGGCCTGTACCTTCAACATCCGCGTATTGTCATCCGGGATGGAGATCCATTCCACGCCATCCAGGCTCACCTTGTCGGCCTGCCAGAAGTTGGGGTTCTTCTCCAGCACCACGCGATCACCGCGTAGCCACTCCTTGACGATAAAGGCGCCGGAGGCAACGGGGTCTTGGGCGTAGGCTTCCTCACCCATTTTTTCCATGGCCTTTTGCGACAGGATGGAGACGTTGGGCAACGCCAGCTGCGCGAGGAAGGGTACTGAAGGGCTCGTGAGTGTCACCACCAGTGTCTGCGGGTCGGGTGCTTGGGCCTTGTCGATAATCTTGTAGGAGTCGCTCCACAGCGACCCTTTGTTGTCGCGAATGCGCAATAGACTGAACGCTGCATCGCTGGCGGTAATCGGTGAGCCGTCGGAGAACTTGGCCGAGCGTAGTTTGAAGGTATAGGTCAGGCCATCGTCGGAAACGTGCCAGCTTTCGGCCAGCCCCGGTACCAGCTTGGTGCCGGTGTTGTCGACGCGCACCAATACGTCGTAAACATTGGAGAACACCCAGTTATCACGGTTCTGCGCGCTTTTGATCGGGTCGAACGTCGTACTTTCTTCACGGCAACCGATGGTCAGCACGCTTGCTGCCTGGGCGACACCGGCCGCCAGTGTACAAACGGTCAACGTCGCGGCGGTCAGCAACTTCAAATGTTTCGATCGCATGGTCAACTCCCTATTGATGAATGTTTTTTAGAGCAATGGCTCTCCGAGCACACAGCTATAGCGATGCCCACTGATGTCATGGACGGGGGGCGGCGCTTTTGCGCAGATGGGTTGTGCATACCGGCAACGCGGGTGAAAAGCGCAGCCGGATGGAAGGTTCAGGGGGCTGGGTGGCTCGCCAGGCAGGGGTTCGCTCAGCAACGATCGAGTCGGGTCGATGTGTGGAATGGACTGAATCAGCGCGACGGTATAGGGATGCCGCGGGCTGCTGAACACGGCCTCCGTGGGGCCTTGCTCGACGATCTCGCCGAGGTACATCACGGCGACCCGATCACATAGCCGTCGAACGATCGCCAGGTCATGGGCAATGAACAGAATCGCCAGGTTCATGCGCTGCCGCAGCTCCAGCAGCAGGTTGATGATCTGTCCCTGGATGGAAACGTCCAGCGCGGCCACGCATTCATCGGCGATGATCAACCGTGGCTCGATGGCCAGTGCCCGAGCGATTCCCACACGTTGGCATTGACCGCCACTCAACGAACCCGGTTTGCGGTTGGCCAGCTCCGGCCGCAGGCCGACCAGGGTCAGCAATTCATCGACCCGATGGCGAATCAGCGATGCAGGGATCGCACATCGCACTCTCAGCACTTCAGCCAGGGTGTCGCCAATGCTCAATCGCGGATTGAGAGCGGTAAAAGGATCCTGGAAAATCATCGCGGTTTCGTGGCGCAGTCGCTCGATGTCGATTCGCTTGCCTTGAACCATATCCACGCCATCGAACAGGATTTGTCCGGCGCTGACTTCAGTGAGGCGCAAGATGGCCCGGCCCAGGGTGCTCTTGCCGCTGCCCGACTCACCCACCAGCCCAAGCACTTCCCCGGTGGCCAGACTCAGCGACACACCGTTGACGGCTTTCACCCATTGCCTGTGGATCCCGAACGGACCACTGCCAGGGGCGGCGAAGCGCACCTGTAGATCCTTGACTTGCAACAGGGTCATGACGAGGCCCCCTCAGGCAGCGGGTAATGGCAGGCGATTCGGTGTGTCTCGGTCGTGACTTGCATCTGTGGCAACAGCCGCGTGCACTGGCTGCCCTGCTGAAGGCAACGTGGATTGAAGCGGCAACCGGTGGGCAGCGCATCCAGCAGAGGCGGCTGGCCAGCGATGGTTTTGAGCATGGCATGGCCGGTGCTGGTAGCCGGTTGGCAGTCGATCAGGGCCGCCGTATAGGGATGTCGGGGATGAGCCAGCAGATCAAGCTTGGTGCCGTGCTCGCAGAGCCGACCGGCGTACATCACCGCGATCGAGTCACAGGTCTGGGCGACGACTCCCAGGTCGTGGGTGATCATGATGATTGACAGGCCACGCTGGTCGCGCAAATCCAGGAGCAGGCGCAGGATCTGTGCCTGTACCGTGACATCCAGGGCGGTAGTCGGCTCATCGGCGATCAGCACCTGGGGGTTGCAACCTAATGCCACGGCGATCATGGCGCGTTGACGCATGCCACCGGAAAACTCATGGGGATAACTGTCGACCCGCCGTAGCGGATCGGGAATGCCCACCTGGCGTAACACATCAATGGCCTTCGCCCGTGCTTCGCGTTTGGACGCCCCCTGATGCAGGCGTATGCCCTCGCCGATCTGTTCGCCGATACGCATCAACGGGTCAAGATGACTGCCGGGATTCTGAAAGATCATCCCCAGCCGCCGACCTCGTATGCCCCGCATGCCGGCTTCATCCAGCGACAGCAGGTCCTCACCGGCAAGGCGCACGGCCTTGCCCTGGACCCGGAGGTTTGAAGAGGGTAGCAAGCGCATCAAGGCCCGGCAGGCCATCGTCTTGCCTGAGCCGCTTTCACCCACCAGACCGAGGATTTCGCCTTCGGCCAGGTCAAATGACACACGATCCACCAGCGTGACTTCGCCCTCACCGTGGCCGGCGATCACACTGAGGTCCTCGACGTGCAACACCGGTGTGCTCATGGACGCTCTCCGAGGTGCTCGGCGACACCGTCGGCCAGTAGACTGAAGCCCATGGCCAGGGTGACGATCGCCAGTCCCGGGAAGGTGCAGATCCACCAGGCATTGGTGATAAAACTCTGGCCCTCGGCGACCATCGTGCCCCACTCGGCGGTGGGTGGCTGAACCCCCAGGCCGAGGTAGCTGACCGCCGCGCCATTGAGCAGTACCAGCACCGCGTCGGACATGGAGAACACGATCGAACCGAACATGGCATTGGGCAACAGGTGCCGAAACAGAATGCGTCCATGACCGAAGCCCAGGCTTTTTGCTGCCAAGGCGAAATCGCTTTCCTTGAGCACCAGAACCTGCGAACGGATCAGCCGTGCATAGGACACCCAACCCACCAAAGCCATCGCGATATAAAAGCTGCCCAGGCCGGGGCCGAGGATGGCCATGATCGCCAACATCAGCACCAGGAAGGGGAAGGCCAGGATAATATCGATCAGGCGCATGCAGATCGTGTCGAACCGGCCACCGATATAGCCGGCCAAGGCGCCGACGCAAGTGCCGATCAAGAACGGGAAAATCACCCCGATCACGGAAATCTGCAAGTCGATGCGCGCGCCCCAGATCACTCGGGAAAGAACGTCGCGGCCGAAATTATCCGTGCCGAACGGATGGGCCAGGCTCGGCCCCAGCAGGCGGATATCGGTGTTCTGGGCAATCGGATCGAAGGGCGCGACCCAGGGGGCGAAGAGTGCGAGCAACAGCCAGCCAAACAGAATCGCCAGGCCCAGCACGGTGGCCGGGCGACCGTTGCGCAAGCCGAAACGCAGCGCAAGACGCCAGGTAGGACTGAGAGTCTGGCCGCTCATCGCATGTTCACCCGCGGATCAATCATCACGGTCAGCACATCGGCGAGGAAATTGACCGTGACGGTGGCGAGGGCCAGCACCATGGCCACGCCCTGGACCACCATGTAGTCACGGGTAAAGATGCCGCGTACCAGCAATTGGCCGATGCCGGGAATGGCAAACAGACTTTCGATGACCACCGTGCCGCTGATCAACCAGCCGATGTTCACCGCCAGCAGGTTGACCGCCGGCACCAGGGAGTTGGGTAGCACATGCCGATGAAATATCGCCCGCTCGGACAAGCCCCGGGCCCGTGCGGCGGTGGCATGATCGGCTTGTAGCTCCATGAGCATGCTGGCGCGCAGATTGCGCACCAGAACGGCGGAGAGTGCCAAGGCAATGGTCAGGCACGGCAAAATCATGTGGTGCAGTTTGTCCCATCCTGTACGTCCATAGCCTGAGACCGGGAACAGCCCCAACTGCACGCTGAGCAGCAGGATCAACATGATGCCTAGCCAAAACGCCGGCATGCCAAGCCCTGCCGTGGTGAACAGGCGAATCAGGTGATCCGGCCAGCCGCCCTTGTTGCGCGCCGCCACCGTTGCCAGCGGCACGGCAATCAGCAGCGCCAACAGTACGCTGCCGAGCACCAGGAACAGGGTTGGCTCAATGCGGGTGCTGATCAACGTCAAGGCATCGACTTTGTAGAGCAGCGATTGGCCGAGATCGCCTTTGAGCAGGTTCTTGAGAAAGTAGAAGTACTGCATCCACAGCGGCTGGTCGAGACCGTACTGGGCACGAATCCTGATCAGCGCCTCCGGTGTGCTGCGCGAGCCCAGCAGTGCCCGGGCGGGATCCCCGGGGATTGAGCGCACGAGCACAAAGGTGATCATGCTGATGCCAAACAGCACCGGCAATAGCTGTAGCGGGCGCGACAGTATGAAACGGTAGCGCGCCAGGTTCATGGGCTAGTTCCGATGGCTGTGCAGGAAATCCAGCAGGACTGGGAAATAGGCTTGGGGCTCTTCGTAGAACGGCATGTGGCTGCTGTTGGGGAACACATTCAGTTGTACATCCTTGAGCGCCATTTTCATGCGCATTGCGCAGGCTGGCGTCAGTTCATCATGTTGACCGGTGGTGATCAGCACAGGCATTTCGAAGCCGGCCATCTGCTCGATGCGATTCCAGTCCTTGAGATTGCCGGTATAGAGAAATTCGTTGGGGCCCTGCATGGTCATGTAGGGCCCCATGTTCCAGTCGCCCAGGGAGCGTGTCACCGGTGCTGGCCACTCGTCCAGACGGCAGACATGGCGATAGTTGAGCAGGGTGATGGCCGCCTGGTATTGCGGATGATCCAGGGTGCCCAAGGCTTCATGGCGCTGCATCATCGCGACGGTCTCACTGCCCAGGGCCGCCCGCAGACGCTCGAGCTCCAGGGACAGGTGAGGGATATCGCCGGCGGTATTTTCCAGGATTAGGGTTTTCAGCGACTGGGGGTGATGAATGGCGTACTCGATCGCCAGCCAGCCACCCCAGGAGTGCCCCAGCAGGTGCACTTTGCCCAGGTCGAGGGCTTGGCGGACGGTCTCTACCTCCGCCACATAACGGGTGATGTCCCACAGGGATTCGTCAGTAGGCCTGGCCGAGGCACCGGTACCCAACTGATCGAAAGCGATGACCCGCAAGCCTTTTTCCTTGAGCCAGCCGTGGCTGTCACGCAGATAATCGCAAGGCAATCCCGGGCCGCCATTGAGACACAACAGCACCTCATCGCCGTCGCCAAAGCCATAGGCCACCAGATGATGACCATCGACTTCCAGGTCGTACCGCTGGTCCGGCTCGATCTCACGCCACATCATTGCTCTCCTGCTCAGGTGCCGCCCTTTGGCTAAACCTTACCGAGGAAGCTACGTGCCCATAAGCTAGCAATTCTTATAGGTTTGATCTGGCATTCCCTCGCTCAGGCGTGGCATTCTACTTGCACGATTTCAGGATTGAAATTAATAGGGAGCTGAATGGATGCAGGCCAAGCTGTCTGACTTCAATACCCGTCTTTTGTCTGGCAGGAGCCTGGACGAGCAGATGGATAACGCCCTGGGAATGGTCCAGGCGTTAGGCTTTGACGCATTGGTGTACGACTACAGTCCGGTGCCGCTGGATCATGATGGGGCACTGATTACCCCGACTGTGCTGAAGTTGCGCAATACTCCCCGTGATTGGCACTCGCTCTGGTGTGAAGAAGGTTATTACCAGATCGACCCCGTCCAGCATCTGGCAATCAATGCCATTTCTCCTTTTGTCTGGTCCTATCGACCGGAGGCCGACACGGTACTGCAGCCGTTCATCGGCCAGAGCCATGCGCCGGTGGTGAGCTATCTGCAGGATTCGCGCATGACCTGTGGCGTGACGGTGCCGATGCATTTGCCCAAAGGCGGCTTTGCGACATTGACCGGGCTGCGCGCCGATACGAAGGGGAGCACCCTGCAGGAGGTCCGGCAAACGCTGGGCGACTTCAGCCTGATTTCCCATGCCCTGCAAGAGGCGGCTTTTCCGCTGCTCGTCAAGGAAGCCCGCACATGCCCGGTGCGCCTGACCAAACGCGAGCGTGAGTGCTTGAGATTAGCCGCTGAGGGGTTGACGGCAGCGGACATCGCCAGGCAACTGAATCGCTCCTTGGCCACCATCACCCTCCACCTGACTTCTGCAATGCACAAGCTCGGCGCCAGGAATCGGGTCCAGGCCGTGGTCAGGGCAGTGCATTATCGCTTGCTCGATAGCTGAAGTCGGGCAAAAACCTATCTGTTTCTCTAGTTATTTCGCCGGCCAGTCCCCGGTATCGTGTGCCGCAGGGTTTCTAGGAGGCGGCACGAAATGGATCTTCCCGTAACACACGAAGGCTTTGCGCCTTTCGGTCCGTATCAGACCTGGTATCGCGTCACTGGCGATTTCAGCAGTGGCCGTACGCCGCTGCTGATCCTGCATGGCGGCCCGGGCTGTACACACGATTATGTCGATGCCTTCAAGGATATTGCCAACAGTGGCTATCCGGTGGTTCATTACGACCAACTGGGTAATGGGCGTTCCACTCATCTTCCGGAAAAAGACCCCTCGTTCTGGAACGTGGCGCTCTTTCTCGATGAGTTGGAGAACCTGCTGGATCATCTGGGCATTCGTGACAATTACGCACTTTTGGGGCAATCCTGGGGCGGCATGTTGGCCAGCGAACATGCGGTACTCCAGCCTGCGGGCTTGCGCGCGTTGGTCATCGCCAACTCCCCGGCGGACATGTCCACCTGGCTCCTTGAAGTCAATCGCTTGCGCCAGCTTCTACCCATTGAGGTGCAGCAAACACTGCTCAAGCACGAGCGGGCTGGAACCTTGACGTCTACCGAGTACTTTGAGGCCGCTCGGGTTTTCTACGACCGTCATGTCTGCCGTATCACGCCCTGGCCCGACGAAGTCGCCCGTACCTTTGCCCAGATCGATGCCGATCCTACCGTTTATCACGCCATGAATGGCCCCACCGAGTTCCATGTGATCGGCAGCATGAAGGACTGGTCCATCACCGATCGCTTGCCTCGCGTCAGGGTGCCGACCCTGTTGATTTCAGGCCGATACGATGAAGCGACGCCGTTGGTGGTCAAGCCCTATGTGGATCATGTTCCCGACATTCGCTGGGCGTTGTTCGAACACTCCAGCCATATGCCCCATATCGAGGAGCGGATGGCTTGCATGGGAACTGTGGTGAGTTTCCTGGATGAGTGTTTGTAGGCCGTCTGCGCAATCCGAGCCGTCGTTTTTGTTGTTGTTTTCGACGCGTCCTGTGAGACGCGTCTCTTTTTTTGAAAGGAAAATTCCGCTCTCTTGAACCGAAAGCGATATGCAGGGTTTGGTATGCGCGCATTGCTGTGCATGCCCGCTGTCATTTCTGTATCGAGGGATCGAACATGTCCGTATTTGCCTTAGGGACGAGCTAGTTGTTGCGTCGCTGTGTTTTCTGGCGATGAGCGTTGCTGTCGCTGCGTCAACCCCTGGTGACACTCATGTAGGACCGTTGGCTTTTCAGCGGCTGTGTTCCTACATTTGATGAGCCGATATCAACGGGTTCGAACCAGCCGCCCATTCGGCACATCGTCATGACTGGAGAAGCGCCCTCGCCACGAAAGATGAAGACGACTTGGCACGACCCAACCCTGGCAGGCTCTTCAGCAAGCCCCTTTTTTATGCTTCCCTAGCGGTCATATTCTCTTTTCGCAGATTCCTAGGCCGTGCAGACCCCCAACCGCAGCGCTCTAATCACCCAACTCACCACCAATCCCGATGACATCACCGCACGCGCATCGCTCTATCGCGACCTGCTCGACAGCGGGGAGGCGTCACTGGAAGGTCTACGTGTCGCGGCGGGCCTGGGCGATCCGGCGGCTAACGTGGTGATGGCTCACCTGAACACCACGGCCCATACAAATCGCCCTGGCCCTTTGTTGTCGCAACTGCGTGGCCTGCCGGTAGACCATCTGGAGTTGAACAACGCCGAGCCGCAGTGGTGTGACGCCCTGGCCGGGCTGCCCTTGCGCACGTTGGTGCTCAACAGCCCGAGGTTTATCTGCGGCCCGCAGATGTGGCAGCGTTTGCCCGCCAATGCCCTCGAAACCTTGGAGGTCAGCAACTTTTCCCGCGACGACAACGCCAACTGCCTCCCGTCGCCCACACGCTTGCGCCGGCTGAAGTTGCAAACCTACGGTGAGGACTTCGACGACGGTTTTCTCCGTCAACTGAGCGATAGCCCGTTGCAGGAATTGTCGTTGAACCGTTGCGATGAGATGACCGACGACGGCCTTCGCGCACTGTCACGCCTCGAGTTGCGATCCCTGACGTTGCAACGGGTGGGTGAATTGACGTCCCGTGGCATGGCGCACCTGGCAAGTCACCCCCTCGAACAATTGTCCCTCAGTGGCAGCGGCGCAATCCTCGACGATCCGTCCTGGCTTCGCGACCTGACGGGGTTGCGCTCGTTGAGTCTGGATGATTGTTACGCAAGCGAGAGCGTGTTGCAGGCGATTCGGGAGCTGCCTCTTGAAAGGCTTTCGCTCCAATCTGCGTTCATCTGCGAAGACGATCTGGAAATACTGGAAGGCATGCCGCTTGCGGACCTGGACCTCAAGTGCCTACGACAGGTGATCGAGCGGCTCGACGTGCTGCACGGGTTTCCACTGAAGCGGCTGGGACTTTCCGATGTGCAAGGTGTCTGCGCAGATACGTTGAGCGACCTTCGCGGTCTGGAGTTGGAGTCCCTGGACCTGTCCTTGAACGACATCACCTGGAAGGAACTGAAACAACTGGCCGGGCTACCGCTGAAGCGGCTCAATCTGAGTTTTTGCCGAGGCGTCGACGGCAAGGTTTTGCGCAAGCTCGCCGAGTTGGGATTGCCGTTGGAACAACTTGAAATAAGTGGTCTGGACCTGCGCGATAGCGACCTTGCCTGCCTGCGGGATCTGCCGTTGCAGCGCCTGGGCCTGTATGACAGCCCATGGCTCACCGACGCCGGCGTGGCCCACCTCGCGCGTATGCCGTTGCAAGACCTGACGCTCGGCGCTGACCCAGGGGAATCACAAATCACCTCGGCCGTGGTGACGGTGCTGGAGCGATTGCCGTTGCGCACATTGTGGTTGCCTAACTGTGCCGGAATCGATGCAGGCGGTTGGGATCGTTTGGCCAGGTTGCCAGCTCAAGTAACGGGGCCCGGTATCTGATGCGCTGATAGGAATAGGCAATGTTCCAAGGCGAACCGGCATAGGTGAGCCCGTTTTCGATAGCTACCATGGCCTTGTACCTACAGATGGGAACCTCGCCATGCACAGCAGAAAAACCTTATTCATCACGGGCGTGAGCAGTGGCTTGGGCAACGCCCTGGCGCAAGAAGCACTCGCAGCGGGCCACCGTGTCATCGGTACCGTGCGCAGTGAGGCGGCGTTACAGGCCTTCGAAGCGCTCGCCACGGAGCGGGCCCGTGGCGTGATCCTGGATGTCACCGAGTTCGACCGGATCGACAGCGTCGTGGCGGCGACAGAAGCCACTCACGGTCCGGTCGATGTCCTGGTCAACAATGCCGGCTACGGTCATGAAGGCATCTTCGAAGAGTCGCCGCTGGAGGAGATGCGTCGTCAGTTCGACGTCAACGTATTTGGCGCGGTGGCGGTGACCAAGGCCTTCGTGCCGTACTTTCGCAAACGCCGTGCCGGTCATATCCTCAATATCACCTCCATGGGCGGCACCATCACCATGCCAGGTATCTCCTACTACTGCGCGAGCAAGTTTGCGCTCGAAGGGATCTCCGATACGCTGAGCCAGGAACTGCGACCGTTCAACATCTTCGTCACCGCCGTGGCGCCTGGCTCGTTTCGTACTGACTGGGCGGGGCGTTCAATGCAGCGCACGCCGCGCAGCATTGCCGACTACGACGCCAGTTTCGACCCGGTGCGTAAAGCGCGGGAAGAGAAAAGCGGCAAGCAACTGGGCGACCCGCGGAAAGCGGCGCAAGCAATGTTGCAGATCATCGCCAGCCCGACGCCACCTGCACACTTGCTGCTGGGCAGTGATGCACTGAACTTGGTACGCGACAAACTCAGTCGTGCCGCCAGTGAAATCGATCAATGGGAAGCGCTGAGCCGTTCGACTGACGGTTGAACGGCCAGCAAAAGGGGCATCAATGACTCAGGCCTCAAACACATCGACCATGGTGCAGTTGATGGAGCAGCTCGCGCCGGTGGAGGGCTACAACCTCAGCGCGCTGGACGACGTCCGCTTTCTGCGTTCCAACCGGCCACTGACGCGCACGCCGGTCTTGTACGACCCGGGCATCGTCATCCTCTGCCAGGGGCGCAAGCGCGGTTATCTGGGGGATGACGTCTATGTGTATGACGCTCAGCACTATCTGGTGGTGTCCGTTCCCGTGCCCTTCACCATGGAGACCGACGCCAGCGCTGCCGAGCCGATGCTGGCGATCTACATGCGGCTCGACTTTCAATTGGCCAGCGAGTTGATACTGCAAGTCGATGAGGTGCTGGGCCCAAGCGATGCCCTGCCCAAGGGCATGTATGCCTCACCCATGGACGATTTGCTGCGCGCCTCGACCCTGCGTTTTCTTGAAGCCATGAGTCGCCCGGGCGAAGCGCAAATACTCGGGCCATCGCTGGTACGAGAAATCTACTACCGCATCCTCACCGGCGAGCAGGGCGGCTCACTGCGTGCCGCACTCAATCGCCAGGGGCACTTCGGCAAGATCACTCGCGTGATCCGCAAAATCCACAGCTGTTACCAGCAGCGCCTGGACGTCGAGTCGCTGGCTCACGAAGCCGGCATGAGCGTGCCCAACTTTCACCGGCACTTTCGCGGCGTGACCGACTCTTCGCCCATGCAGTACTTGAAGTCGACGCGCCTGCACCAGGCACGCCTGCTGATGCTGCGCAACGCCATGAGTGCTTCGGCGGCGGCGTTCAGCGTGGGTTACGAAAGCGCCTCGCAATTCAGTCGCGAATTCAAACGCTTCTTTGGCCGCACGCCTCAGGCCGAGATTGAGTGGATGAAGGCGACCTATGCGTTGCCGGCGCCCGTTGCACCGTCGATGTATGTTTCGTCGCACTAGCGGTCGGGCGATTTATTGCGTCGATGGCTGGCAGGGACGGTAAACCCGATCCTTCAGGCACAAAAAAAGGCACTTGCGATAATCGCTAAGTGCCCTTTTTGGAACGCTAGGCGCAGTGAAGAATTCTTTCCACTTCCTTATGGATCTGTTCCCCTTTCGCAATCTCTGCTGTACGTAAATCATACGCAGTCTGCAAGTTCAGCCAAAACTGCGCTGACGTGTCCAGTGCTGCTGCCAGGCGCAAGGCCACATCCGCACTGACGCTACGGCGCATCAATACGATGTCATTTACGGTGGGGGCAGACACGTGCAAAGCCCTCGCGAGCGCAGCGGCCGTAAGGCCAAGCGGTTCCAGATACTCTTCCTTGAGAATTTCTCCAGGGTGGACGGGCCTCATGTCGTTCTTAAACATGGCTCACCTCAGTGATAATCTACGATCTCTACAGCGCCGTGTACCAGGGACACTCTATAAGGTGGCCCTACGGTTTCTCCAGTAATGGCGTTATACATAGAGTCTATGGTCACTTACAGCATTATTTCCCCTCTTGTTGCATCAAGGCTTTGCGTAGCTTCCCCGGTGACAGGCCAAACATGCTCTGAAAGTGTCGAATAAAATGCGGCGCATCCGCGAAGCCACATTCAAAGGCGATCTCGCCGATCTGGCGATCGGAACTCACGAGCAACCATCTGCCGAACCTGAGTCGGACCTGGCGGTAGAACTGGGCCGGGCTGTTGTTGGTTTCAGCGACGAACAGGCGTTCCAATTGCCGCTTGCTGGTGCCGACCAGATGCGCAATGGCCTCAATATCCAGGGGTTGGGCCATGTGTTTTTCCATCAACATCACGGCTTCGTGCAGCCGACGGTTGGAGGAGCTGGCGTAGCCGAGCGCCTTGCGTCGGTCGACGAAACTGTTGGACGTGTTCTTCGCCACCGTCATCTGATGCACGACTTTGCCCGCACGATCCGGTCCGCAATGCAGGCCGATCAGGTGAAGGGCCAATTCGATCACTGACACGCCGCCCGCGCAGGTGATCCGGTCCTGGTCGATCAGAAAGTCCCTGTTGATGACAAAGCGCAACGACGGAAACAGCCGCTTCCAGTCGTCGCCATGGTAGGCGTGGACACACGCCGTTCGCCCCTCCATCAGGCCATGTCGCGCGAGCACGAAGCTGCCGGTGCACAGGCCGATCAACGGCACCTGTGCCGCCGCGGCCTGGTGAAGGAACGCGGGATAGGTTTTCGGCACCGCCTCGATGGAGTCGAGCAGTCCACCAATCACCACGATGTAGTCGAAACGCGTCGGGTCAGCGAGTTCACTGTCGATCGGCACGTCCAGTCCGCTACTGGAAATGACTCTTTGCCCGGGCGTGCCAAGTACTTTCCATTGGCAGCGGATGGGGCGGCTTTGATCACCGGTATCGGCGGCGTGCCGCAAGGCATCGGTCAGGCCTGAGAGTGAGAGCAAGGGGAAGCGGGGCCATAACATGATGCCAATAGACAGCTCGGCGGTGCCGCGGCGGATGGGCGGGTGACGCGCCTGCCCATGATCGAGCCCGTCCACGAGGCTTTCCTGGGGTGTCCCGTTCTCTGCACCGCCAGAATGTCGCAAATGTTCAATCATTCGTGCAAAGCATCCAACCAGTTATAGCGCCGGTCCCACTACGATGGGGCCATGCGAAACGTTCTGCTGCCACAATAAAAACTATCGAGGAGCATCCGATGAAGACGTCCAAGGTTCAGCATTTTTCCAGTATTTGTACCGGTTTTCTGGTGTGCGTTCTGGCTGCGGCACCGGTGTTCGCATTGGAGACAGTAGAGCCGGGAAGCCTGACCATCGCCTTCAGTGGTGATATGCCGGGGACAGGGTATCAAGATAGCCGGATGGTCGGCTATGACGGTGAAATCCTTCAACAAATTTCCGAAAAGCTGGGGCTCAAGGTCAAGCCGGCATTGATGGAGTGGTCGGGGACGATTGCGTCGGTGCAGTCCAAGCGGGTGGATGTCATGGCAGGCACCATGGGCTGGACCGAGCAACGCTCGAAAATCATGGCCTTGAGCGATCCTATCCACTACTTCAAGAACGGCATCACCCAGACAGACAAGACCAACTGGAACAGCCTCAAGGATTTGCAAGGCAAGAAGGTCGGGACCATCACCGGCTTTTCGTTCATCCCTGAGATGCGCAAGATCGAGGGCCTGCAAGTCGCCCTGTACGACACGTCCGACGCGGCCGTTCGCGATCTGCTCGCCGGACGTATCGATGCGGTGATCGGCGATCCACCGGTCATGCAATACGCCATTTCCCGCAATGAGCAATGGCATCTGCATTTCAACGCCTTTGTCGACAACGATCCGAATTTCCCACTGTTGACGGGCTTGGGTCAGGTGGTATTCGGCTTCAACAAGGCCAGTCCGGAACTGGTGACGGCGGTCAATGCGCAGATTCAGACGCTCTGGAAAAACTGTGAGATGCGCAAGATCGGCGCTCGCTACGGCCTGACCCAGGACGTCTGGTTCATGCCCGAAGGCAAGGACTTGCGGCTCGGCGTCGATCGCCCGGCAGGCTGGACGTTACCTGGCTGCAAATAAGTGTGTGAGGCGATGGGGCGGACTCCTGCGGAGGTACCGATTCATCGCCACGCCTACAACAAAAAGAGGTTAGCCGAAATGTCGAACCCGTCTGACGCCGCGTTGCTGCGCGTGCACGAACTACACAAGAACTATGGCGACCTGGAAGTGCTCAAGGGCATCAGCCTGGAGTTGAAGCCCGGTGAGACCCTGTCGCTTATTGGCCCGAGCGGATCTGGAAAGTCCACCTGTCTGCGTTGCATCAATTACCTGGAAAAACCTACTCGTGGCGAGATCTGGCTGGGGGACGAGCTGATCGGGCAGGTCAAGGACGGTCAGCGTTCGCGTCTGATGAGTGACCGGGAGATGGCCCCGCAGCGCCGCGAGATCGCCATGGTGTTCCAGTTGTTCTACCTCTGGCCGCACTTGAACGTGCGCGATAACGTCGCCCTCGGTCCCATCAAGGCCCAGGGTATGCCGCGCAAGCAGGCGTATGAGTTGGCCGACGCGATGTTGGAAAAGGTCCATCTGCGGCACAAGGCCGAATCTTATCCCGAGCAATTGTCGGGTGGGCAGCAACAGCGGGTCGCCATCGCCCGGGCCTTGGCTCAGCAACCGAAAGTGATTCTGTTCGACGAACCGACCTCGGCGTTGGATCCCGAGTTGGTGGGCGAAGTGCTGGCAGTGATTCGCGAGCTAGCGGAAGAGGGCCGCAGCATGATCATGGTCACCCACGAAGTGCGGTTTGCCCGCGATGTGGCGGATCGGGTGATCTTCATGGACGGTGGGCGCATTGTCGAACAGGGGCCGTCGGCGCAAGTCATCGACAGCCCTCGTCACGAACGTACCCGCAGCTTTCTTGGGCGTATGGCTGTGGAGAGCGCTTGATGGCGAATCTGGAAGCTTTCCTCGGGCTGTTGCCCTTGCTGTTGAACGGCGCAATGAGTGCGCTGGAAATTGCCCTCTGCACCTTGGTGCTGGCCAGCGCCGGTGGCCTGGTGCTGGCGGTTTTACTGACGTTCAGCCGATCGCGACTGGTGCACGGCGCCATTGCCTGTTTCATCGAGTGGATGCGCAATGTGCCCGCGCTGGCGCACCTGTTTCTGATCTACTTTGGGCTGTCCTACCTGGGCATCAATTTGCCCGCGTGGCTGGCGGCCATCGTCGGCTTGAGTCTGGTGGGCAGCGCAGTGCTGGCCGATACTTTCCGCGCCGGCTTGCAATCGTTGCACGTCGGTCAGCATGAAGCCGGGCAGGCCATCGGCCTGAGCCGTATGCAGATTCTGCGCTACATCCTCTTGCCCCAGGCCCTGCGCGTTGCGTTGCCGGCGTATGCCAACTATGTCACCCAACTGATCAAGGATACGTCCATCGCCTCGGCCATTGCCGTGCCGGAAATCATGTTCCTGGCCCGCAATCTGGTGACCTCCACGTTCCAGACCTCGCTGATTTATCTGGCGGTGATGTGCATCTATGCAGCGATGATCCTGCCAATCGGCGCGGGATTCATCCGACTTGAACGTCATCTGGGGGCGGCGCGATGATCGGTTTTTTCCAGCAATACCCGGAGTACTGGAGCGACTGGGTCGCTCGCCTGCTGCTCGGCGCACGGGTCAGCGCCGAGTTGTCCCTGACAGGCTTCGCCCTGGCGGCGCTGTTGGGCGCGTTACTGGCCTGGGCGATGAGGAGTCCCAGCGCATTGCTCAAGCGTCTGGCCGTGTTTTTCATCCAGGGGATGCGTGCGGTGCCGCTTCTGGCGTTGCTGCTGGCGCTGTACTTCACCTTGCCCAGCCTCGGGCTGACGTTGTCCGGTTACTGGGCCGGCGCCATCGGTTTGGGGTTGCAGGGCAGCGCCTACGTCGCGGAGATCCTGCGCGGAGGACTGGATTCCTTGCATCGAGGCCAACGTGAGGCGGCCATCGCCACCGGCCTGACGCCATTGCAAGCCTTCACCGCAGTGATCTTTCCGCAAGCCATTCGCGGCATGCTGCCGCCGTTGCTCAATGCCTACGTGTCGATCCTGAAGGACAGCTCCCTGTGTGCCCTGATCGCCACCGATGAGTTGATGCTGGCGGCCAGGGCCATCGCCTCCGAGTCCTTTTTGCCCATGCATATTTTCCTGCTGGTGGGGCTGTTCTATTTCGTCATCGCTTTCCCTCTTTCTCTGTTGTCGCGAGCGCTGGAAGTACGATTTTCTCGCGGACGCAAAACCATTCGAGGTTGAACACATGAGCATCATGGATCGAACCGCTTCCCACAGCATTGGCCAGTTGCGGCAAGCACTGGATTCCGGAACGCTGACTAGCGAGTCCCTGGTTTGCGCGCAACTGGAGCGGATCGAGCGCTTCAACGGGCAACTCAATGCTTATGTCGAGGCCTATCCTCAGCGCGCGCTCGGTGCCGCCATCGCAGCCGATCGGCAGCGGGCCGCAGGTATCGACCTGGGCCCGTTGCATGGCATTCCGGTTGCGATCAAGGATTTGTTCGAGATCGACGGCAAGGCCATAACCGGTGGTTCGCTGGCGCAGACGCCGCGTATCTCGCGGCTCACCGCCACGGCGGTCCAGCGCCTGGAGCGCGCCGGTGCGATCATTATGGGCAAGACCCACACCGTCGAATTCGCTTTCGGCGGATGGGGCACCAATGCGGTGATGGGCACGCCGTGGAACCCATGGGATCGCGACGTGCATCGTGCTCCAGGGGGTTCCAGCAGTGGTTCAGCGGTGGCCGTGGCCGGCGGGTTGGCAAGCGCGGCATTGGGCACCGACACCGGCGGCTCGGTGCGGATTCCTGCGGGCATGTGTGGTCTGGTTGGGTTGAAAACCACGCGTGGGTTGGTCAGCCGTCACGGTTTGATTGAGTTGTGCCCATCGCTGGATTCGGTGGGGCCGATTACGCACACCGTCGAAGACGCTGCGTGGATGCTTGACGCGCTGCTGGGGCCGGACCCGCTGGACCCGGTCTCGGCCAAATCGCCAGTTTTCAGCGCCGCAGCAGGCTTGAATCTTCCGGTGGCCGGTCTGCGCATCTGGGTGCTGCCACAGGCCGAGCGCGTACACATCGCGCCTGGCGTATTGGCAGCCTATGACCGGGGGCTGGAGCAATTGGCCGCACTGGGCATGCACCTGGTCGAACAGCCACTACCGACTTCGCTGGAACAATGCATGCGCGTCGCCGGTGGCCTTATGAGCGCCGAAGGCTACGCCAGCCTTGGCAGTTTGTTCGAGCGCGATGATCTGCGCTTCGATCCTCATGTGCAGCGTCGGGTGCTGAGCGGACGCTCCGTCGGCGCGGCGGCTTATATCAATTTGCACAACCAGCGACGCGTTGCCCGTCGAGCCATGGACGAGGCCATGTCCAATGTCGATGCCTGTGCGTTTCCGACCAACGCCATTGGCAGTGTGCCGTTGAGTCAGGTCGATGAGTACGGGACGCCGCTGGCCCTGCTCGGCCGTTTCGCCAACCTGCTCAATCTCTGTTCAGTGGCGCTGCCGGTGGGCTTCGACGAGCAACACATGCCGGTCTCGATGCAGATCGTCGGTCGCGCTTTCGCCGAACCATTGGTCCTGCGGATCGCCCACGCCTATCAGCAAGTCAGTGATTGGCACCTACAGCGGCCTGTAGGTTGGGACCTGTCGGACAGGGTGGTGGCGTAATACGGTTGATCGGCGGCACAGCCCCTTAACTTTCTCATTTCATGGATTAAACCCGATGGCAACGATTCAACGTTTTCAGAGCAACGCGCGGATGTCCGGCGTGGTCAGTCACGGCGATCTGCTCTACCTCTCCGGCCAAGTGCCCACTGATCTACAGTCTGGCATCGAAGAGCAGACACAGCAGGTGCTGGCCAAGATCGAAGCCTTGTTGGCGTTGGCGGGCAGCGACAAGGGGCAGCTTTTGAGCGCACAGATCTGGCTCAAAGACATTGACCGTGATTTCGCTCCGATGAATTCGGTGTGGGACGCGTGGCTACCACCCGGTAGCGCTCCGGCACGGGCCACTGTTCAGGCAAATCTGGCGCGGCCTGATGTGCTGGTCGAGATCATGGTTATAGCCGTGAAACCTGCTGCTGGTGTTTGAGAGGGCAGGGCCGACTCTTTCTTTCAGGCCTCAAAGGGGGATTTGGGTGGTCGACAAGACCTGACGCAACCCCATGAACGAGCGAATCTGGCGAACCCCGGGCAGGTAAAGCAATTGCTCGGCGTGGAGCCGGTTGAAGCTGTTGCTGTCCTTGGTTCGTATCAACATGAAGTAGTCGAACTCCCCTGTCACCACATGGCATTCCATGCAGCCGGACACCTTTTGCGCCGCGGCTTCGAAGGCTGCGAAGGATTCCGGCGTCGAGCGGTCCAGCACCACGCCGATCAACACCACCATTCCTGCATCGAGCGCTTGATTGTCCAGCAACGCGACAATGCCCTTGATCAGGCCCACTTGCTTGAGGCGTTCGACGCGTCGCAGGCAGGCCGGCGCGCTCAGCTTCACCTTCTCGGCGAGCGCCACGTTGGAGATAGAGGCGTCTCGCTGCAGGGTCTTGAGAATGGCGCGGTCGGTCCGGTCCAGCGGGTGCGGTTCTGCGCCTTGGGTGCCGGGTTTCTTGTGGTTGTTTGTTGCGTTCATATTGGCCTACGAACAATAAAAATATGTTTTAAATGCTGGATGGTGATTTATGTTTCTTTAATTGATTGAAACTTGCAACACATATTTTTGGCTTTGTTCTTAATATTGAACTCATCGAAGCCCCTCTGAAAGAACCTGGAACGCAGCCTTTTTTTGCCTTTCGGTCTGGCGCTTGGATATCCATAAACAAGGAGCAGAGTCATGAACCTGAATCGTTTCAAACGTTATCCGCTGACCTTCGGTCCTTCTCCTATCACGCCCTTGAAACGCCTCAGCGAACACCTGGGCGGCAAGGTCGAGTTGTATGCCAAACGTGAAGACTGCAACAGTGGCCTGGCCTTCGGCGGCAACAAGACGCGCAAGCTCGAATACCTGGTTCCCGAGGCTCTTGAGCAGGGTTGCGACACCCTGGTGTCCATCGGTGGGATCCAGTCGAACCAGACCCGCCAGGTCGCTGCCGTCGCCGCGCACCTGGGCATGAAGTGTGTGCTGGTCCAGGAAAACTGGGTGAACTACTCCGATGCGGTGTATGACCGCGTAGGCAATATCGAGATGTCTCGCATCATGGGCGCGGACGTACGACTGGACGCTGCGGGGTTCGACATCGGCATCCGGCCCAGTTGGGAGAAGGCCATGAACGATGTGCTGGAGCGCGGTGGCAAGCCGTTCCCGATACCGGCGGGTTGTTCCGAACATCCCTACGGTGGCCTTGGGTTCGTCGGCTTTGCCGAGGAAGTGCGGGAGCAGGAAAAACAGCTGGGGTTCAAGTTCGACTACATCGTGGTCTGCTCCGTGACCGGCAGTACCCAGGCCGGCATGGTCGTCGGTTTCGCCGCGGACGGCCGTTCGAAGAACGTTATCGGCATCGATGCCTCGGCCAAGCCAGAGCAAACCAAGGCACAGATCCTGCGCATCGCCCGGCACACCGCTGAGTTGGTGGACCTGGGGCGCGAGATCACCGAAGACGACGTGGTGCTCGATACACGCTTCGCCTACCCCGAATATGGTTTGCCCAACGAAGGTACGCTGGAAGCCATTCGTCTGTGCGGCAGCCTTGAAGGTGTGTTGACCGACCCTGTGTATGAAGGCAAATCCATGCACGGGATGATCGAAATGGTCCGCCGTGGCGAATTCCCCGAAGGCTCGAAAGTGCTTTACGCACATCTGGGCGGGGCACCTGCGTTGAACGCCTACAGTTTCCTGTTCCGCAATGGCTGATCAGCGCCAGTAACCTGTAGCAGCAGGCTTGCTCATGAAGCGGTGGGTCGGTCGGCATCAATGTTGATGTCGCGGCCTCATCGCCGCCCGGAGCAAGCTGCTCCTACCAAGCTGCCGGGAATACCGCCATGCATGCGATATCGCAATCCGCAGTCTGGATCAAGGAACCTTCGGCGGATGCCGGAGTGGTCATCGTTACCAGCGCTGCGTTGCCCAAATACATGATCGACAAGCTGCACGTAGCGATAGATGACTGGGACCAGGTGGCTTATCTGGCCGTCCAGCAATCCGAGGCGTTGATGGTCGACTGGTTGCGGGGCGGGTCTGGCCCTGAGCAATCTGTTGGGGCGGACGCGTGTTATGCCAGCCAACTGTTGCGCGCTGTCGCCCACGGCAGTTTTTTACTGGGTGTCGGAGTCGGCACGGTTCTCGGCTTGAACTGGCTGGGGTCCGTGCACGGTCACCCGTTACGCATCGTCGAGCTGGGAACGATAGGCTCATCCACCGCAGCGATGGATCAACAGGTAGAGCAAGTGCTCTCGGCAACCCGCAGTCTGGCGAAAAGCGTGCTGCAGGCGTACGGCCTCATTTAGCCGGTGTCCGCGCCAATTCGCCTGTTGAATCAACCGCTCCAAACAACAAAGGCAACGCCTATGAGCCAAGCTGCCGACTGTCGTACCAAGGCCCTGAAGTGGATGCGCGAGCCTTCAAATTGCACAAGTATCGTGGTCATCGCGTGTGGGCTTGATAGCGACCATATTGATTTGATCCATCAGGGCTTCAGCTGTTTTGACAATGTGGCACTGATCCATGTCGATACGGCGGCCCCGGTGCCTGGCCAGCTCGCTGAAGTGCGAGTGGCCAAGGGTGACTACTGTTTTGTCGTGCTCGGTGAACTGGATGAGCGGTTATTACACGACCTTTCCATCAGTCCGCCCTGCATCTACCCGATTGCTTCGGACGGGGCGGCCGAACGTTCGGTCATTGCCGCGGTAGAACAGGTGAAAAGCCTCGCCCGAGTGAACCGTTCGCACCACCTTGAAGTGTTACCCGACACCTGCAGGAGTTGCTCATGAGCCGGTCCGATAGCCAGGCCCAATTGCCGGGCCAGACAGATGAAGATGCACAGGAAATGGCCGAGTGGCAGGAGGCGTTGCTGTCCGTCATCGCCCACGGCGGCGCGGTTCGGGCAAAACAGATCCTCGACATGCTGGTGACCGTGGCCAGCACTTCCAGGATCGGTTGGCGGCCCAGCCACGGCACGCCCTATATCAATACGATCAGCGTCGAGCAGCAGCCGGTGTTTCCGGGCGACCTGGCGCTGGAAGAGCGACTGGCTTCGATCATGCGTTGGAACGCGCTGGTCATGGTCGCCAGGGCCAACCAGGCCTATGGGGAACTGGGTGGCCACATTGCCAGTTATGCCAGCGCTGCGGATTTGTTCGAGGTGGGCTTCAACCACTTCTTCAAGGCGCGCACCGACACCCGTGGCGCAGACCTGGTGTTCTATCAACCGCACTCGGCGCCGGGCGTCTATGCACGGGCCTTTCTG
The DNA here is from genome assembly GCF_058148565.1 of Pseudomonas sp. DF11. Classification (NCBI taxonomy): domain Bacteria; kingdom Pseudomonadati; phylum Pseudomonadota; class Gammaproteobacteria; order Pseudomonadales; family Pseudomonadaceae; genus Pseudomonas; species Pseudomonas sp. DF11. The sequence goes on along the minus strand of NZ_JBYVYN010000003.1, from coordinate 619,668 downwards.
GAAGGACGCCTCGAGGAACAGGACCTGCAGCATTATCGGCAAGAGATCGGCGCACGTGCCAATGGCGCCCGGGGTTTGTCGAGCTACCCGCACCCGTGGTTGATGCCGGACTTCTGGCAGTTCCCGACCGGATCGATGGGCATCGGTCCGATCAGTTCGATCTACCAGGCGCGGTTCATGCGTTACCTGCAGCACCGTGGTTTGCAGGACACCAGCGGGCGCACTGTGTGGGGGGTATTCGGCGACGGTGAAATGGATGAGCCGGAAAGCATGTCGGCACTGACCCTGGCGGCGCGTGAAGGGCTGGATAATCTGGTGTGGGTGGTCAACTGCAACCTGCAGCGCCTGGACGGTCCGGTGCGTGGCAACGGTCGCATCATCGATGAGCTGGAGGCGCTGTTCGGCGGGGCCGGCTGGAACGTCATCAAACTGGTCTGGGGTTCCGACTGGGACGGATTGTTTGCCCGGGATAAAGACGGCGCGCTGGTCCGTGCATTGTCGGCCACGGTCGACGGCCAGTTCCAGACGTTCGCGGCCAAGGATGGGCGCTTCAACCGCGAGCATTTCTTCGGCCAGGACGAAGCCCTGGCGCATTTGGCCCAAGGCTTGACCGATGAACAGATCGATCGCCTCAAGCGGGGTGGTCATGACCTGGTGAAAATCTTTGCCGCGTACCAAAGCGCAATGCTCGAGGGCAAGAAGCCTACGGTGATCCTGGCCCAGACCAAGAAGGGTTTCGGCATGGGCGACGCCGGGCAGGGCAAGATGACCGTGCACCAGCAGAAGAAACTCGACAAGGACGCCTTGATCGCCTTCCGTAACCGCTTCAATTTGCCGTTGACCGATGAACAGGCCGCCTCGCTGAGCTTCTTCAAACCCAGCGACGACAGTGCCGAAATGCGTTACCTGCATGAACGTCGCCGGGCGTTGGGCGGGTACATGCCGTCGCGGCCCACCACTTCGGCGTCGTTGGCTGTGCCTGACGTCAACAGCTACGCCGGGTTTGCCCTCACCTCCGAAGGCAAGGAAATGTCCACCACCATGGCCTTTGTGCGCATGCTCAGCGGTTTGCTGCGGGACAAGCAACTGGGGCCGCGAATCGTACCGATCGTGGCGGATGAAGCGCGTACTTTCGGCATGGCCAGCCTGTTCAAGCAGATCGGCATCTACTCCAGCGTGGGGCAGCGTTATGAGCCGGAAGACATTGGTTCGATCCTGAGTTATCGAGAAGCCCTGGACGGGCAGATTCTCGAAGAGGGCATCAGCGAGGCCGGCGCCATCAGTTCCTGGGTGGCTGCCGCGACCAGCTACTCGGTGCATGGCCTGCCGATGTTGCCGTTCTACATCTACTACTCGATGTTCGGCTTCCAGCGCATCGGCGACCTGATCTGGGCCGCGGCCGATCAGCGCGCTCGCGGGTTCCTGCTCGGCGCCACCGCGGGGCGTACCACGCTGGGCGGCGAAGGTTTGCAGCACCAGGATGGCAACAGCCATTTGATGGCGTCGATGGTGCCCAACTGCCGTGCTTACGACCCGGCGTTCGCCAGTGAGTTTGCGGTAATCCTGGATCACGGCATGCGCCAGATGCTGGAGCGTCAGGTCGACGAGTTTTACTACGTCACGTTGATGAACGAGAACTACCCGCAGCCAAGTCTTGCCGACGGTGTCGAGCAGGCGATCATCAAGGGCATGTATCGGTTCGCCCGGCATGAAGGCAAAGACGCGCGCGGCAGCGTCCGCCTGTTGGGCTCTGGCGCGATCCTGCTCGAAGTGATCGCGGCGGCCGAGTTGTTGGCCCGCGATTGGAATATCGGCAGCGAAGTCTGGAGCGTCACCAGCTTCACCGAACTGGCTCGGGATGCACGGGAAGTGGAGCGCTGGAATCGCCTGCACCCCGGACAACCCGCGAAATGCAGTCATGTTCAAGAATGCCTCGACGACTCGGCGCCGATCATTGCCTGTACCGATTACGTGCGGGCCTTGCCTCAGTTGATCGCCAGTTACCTCGATGCCCGTTACACCGTGCTCGGCACCGATGGGTTTGGCCGTAGTGATACCCGCAACCAGTTGCGCAGGTTCTTCGAAGTGGACCGTCACCAGATTGTCTTGAGTGCGCTGACCTCACTGGTGCATGAGGGGCGCCTGGACGCCAGTGTCTGTGCCGAGGCGATTGCGCGTTACGCCATTGACGTTGACGCAGTAGTCCCTTGGGACGCTTGAAACCGGCTTCAGACAGAATCGAATTTTCAGGAAATGGTCATGAAGAATGTGCATGAAGTTCGAATGCCCGACATCGGCGATGCCAAGGATGTCGGGGTCATTGAAATCCTGGTCAGCGCGGGCGATACGGTGCTCGAAGGACAGGCCCTGATCATCGTCGAGACCGACAAGGCGTCCATGGAGATTCCTTCGCCGCAAACGGGGGTGTTGCAATCGTTGACGGTCAAGCTGGATGACAAGGTCAGCGAAGGATCGTCGATCGCCTTTATCGAGATTGATCGGCCATTGTCAGTGCTTTCACAACCGGATGTCGCACCTGTAGCCGAAGCCGTTGCAACCTGCGCCGAACCCGAGCGGGTCGTTGCGCCCCCATCGCCAACTGAAACCAATGGTTCACTAACGGACTTGCCGCTGGCATCGCCCTCGGTGCGCAAGTTCTCTCGGGAGCTGGGTGTTTCGCTCAGGGCCATTCAGGGCACGGGAGCGCGTCATCGCATCACTAAGGATGATGTCCTGGCCCATGTAAAAGGGGTGCTGACCGCCCAGGCGCCGGCGGCCAATTCTCAGCCGTTGGGTGGTTTATTACCTTGGCCGGCGGTTGATTTCGCCAAATATGGGCCGGTGGAAAGCAAGACGCTGTCCCGGATCAAGAAAATCAGCGGCGCTAACTTGCACCGAAACTGGGTGATGATTCCTCACGTTACCAATCATGACGATGCGGATATCACATTGCTGGAACAGTTCCGTGTGCAGATGAACCAGGAAAAAGCGCAAGGAGGAATAAAGATCACGTTGTTGGCCTTGTTGATGAAAGCCTGTGCGGCGGCGCTGAAAAAGTTTCCGGAGTTCAATGCCAGCCTCAATGGCGATCAACTGGTGTTTAAGCGTTACTTCCATATCGGGTTTGCCGCCGATACGCCGCAAGGGTTGGTCGTCCCTGTGATCAAGGATGTCGACCAGAAAGGCGTGCTGGCGATTGCGCAGGAAATGTCAGCGCTTGCCGAGAAGGCTCGTGCAGGTAAGTTGAGCGTTAGCGACATGAGTGGCGGCTGCTTTTCCATCTCATCGTTGGGCGGGATTGGCGGGACCTATTTCACGCCGATTATCAATGCGCCCGAGGTCGCCATATTGGGGGTGGGTAAAAGCAGGGAAAGACTGGCGATGGAAGATGGGCAAGTGGTCACGCGGAAGATTCTGCCATTGAGCCTGAGTTGGGATCATCGCGTGATCGATGGCGCCGCCGCCGGGCGTTTCAATGCCTATCTGGGCAGTGTGCTGGCGGATTACCGCAGGCTTGTCTTGTAGTATGAAAGTGACGGTTTGGTTGACCCGTTTACCTTCAACGCCGGGGCGTGAGTGCGTGAACACCCTATCCCCGGCGATTCGTAGATACTCATTACCTCAACTGCCCTCGCCGACAGCCAGAATGGTTGCCACCAAGGCCTGAGCACGGGGCACCAGCGTGTCCAGTTCCAGATATTCACGATCGGTGTGGACCTTGCCACCCACCGGCCCGAGGCCGCACAGGGTGGGAATGCCCAGGCTGGCGGTGAATCCGGAGTCGGCGCAACCGCCGGTGAACTCGCCTTCGACGCTGAAACCCAGCGCCAGCGCTTGTTGTTGATAGATGCGCAGCAGCCGTTCGCTGTGATGGGCTTCCATCGGTAGAAAGGTTGTCGCTTCCTTGAGGATGGCGCTGGTGCCGATCAGTTCTTCTTCTGCGACGATGGCCAGGATTGCGCTAAGGATCTGATCCCAGTGCTTGAGTTCGATGAAGCGCACGTCCAGCCGCGCGCAGGCGCTGGGTGCGACGGTGTTGCTGGACGTGCCACCGGATATCAGGCCAACGTTAGTGGTGATGCCTGCCGAGTAGTCGGTCAAGGCATGGAGCTTGACGATCTTGCGTGCCAGGGTCTCGATGGCGCTGGCTCCGTCGGCATGATTGACCCCGGCATGCGCCGCGCGGCCGCTGACTTCGATGATCAGCGTGGCACCGCCTTTGCGTGCGCTGACCACGTTGCCGCTGGCTCGGCCGGGTTCGGTATTGAGCACGGCACGCGCGCCACGGGCGGCTTTTTCGATATGGGTCCTGGCGCTGCCGGAACCGATTTCTTCGTCACCGGTGTACAGAACCTGTACCGGATAGGGCAACTGACCGGCGCGTTTGAGAGCCTTGAGGGCGAAGCAATTGAGCACCAGGCCGCCTTTCATGTCGGCGACGCCGGGGCCATAGGCGAGGTTGGCGTCGCGGCTGTAGCCGCGAGTCGTGGCGGTGCCTTTGGGAAACACCGTGTCGCGATGGCCGAGCAACAGCACCGGATTTCCTGCGGCGCCCGGCACTTCGGCGAGCATCACGTCGCCAAAACCATCGACCGGCATGCGCTTGAGCGGGATGCCGTCGGCTTCCAGTTCAGCCGCGAGCAGCGCGCCCACAGCGTCGACGCCGGCCTTGTCATAGCTATTGGAGTCGGTGTCGACGATACGCTGCAGCAGCGCTTCCATGGCTGGGCGCTGGTCGGCGAGCCAGTCCAGCGCCTGTTGTGGATTGGCACTCATTGCGCCTGCTCCCGTAACTGATGTTCCTGGGTCAGGCGCGCCGCGTCGTTGCCCAGGTCCCAGAATAGCCCTGCCATGATTTGCAGGCTTTCCTTGACCACCGGTGCCAGCAAGTGCTCGTTCGGCGCATGTTGTGAGCAGGCCGGGTACGAGTGCGGCACCCACAGGGTTGGCAGGCCGAGCACGTCCGCGAACACATCGTTGGGCAGCGAGCCACCGAGGTTTGGCAGCAGCGCAGGTTTTTTGCCGGTGGTCTGGGCCAAGGAGCTGAGTGCCCAACTGACCCACGGGCTTTGCGGATCCAGCCGAGTGGCATGCATCACATCGATGCGGCTTTGCCTGACCTCGACATTGCTGAAGCCGTGAGCATCCAGGTGGGCACGAACAGCCGGGATAAAGGTCGTGTAGTCGCTGTTCACCACGAAGCGGATATGGCAGTGGGCATTGGCTTTACCCGGGATCGCATGCACGGGGGCGTCCGGGTTGCCGGTCTTGAAGGCGATGACGTCGAGGGTGTTCCAGCCGAACACCTTTTCGCTCAGCGAGAGCTGCGGGTTACCCCAGTTGGCGTCGATTTCCGGATCGCCCGGCCCGCCACCCACGTCAATATCCGCCAGTGCCTGGCGAACCGGCTCCGGCAGTGTCTCGGGCTGCAGGCCTGCGACTTTCACCCGACCGTGTTCATCGACCATGCTCGCGATGGCATTGGCCAGAATGATGCCAGGGTTAGCCAGCAATCCGCCCCAGTTGCCAGAGTGATGGGCGCCCTCGCGCAAATTGACCACCAGCTCGAAGTTGAACACCCCACGTGAACCCAGAAAAATCGTCGGTCGTGATGCCGCCAGGCGCGGGCCGTCCGAGGCGATGAAAATATCCGCCGCGAGCTCTTTGCTGTGCGCGGCACAGAACGCATTCAAGCCCGGCGAGCCTTCTTCTTCGCCCATTTCCAGCAGCAGCTTGACGTTGAAACCCAACTTGCCGTCGCGAGCCTTGAGCGTTTGTTCCAGCGCGGTCAGGTTGATCAGGTGCTGGCCTTTGTTATCCGCCGTGCCACGGCCGTACCAGCGATCGCCTTCGACCGTGACCTGCCACGGCGACAGGCCTTCACGCCATTGCGCTTCATAGCCGCGCACCACATCACCGTGGCCGTAGCTGAGCACGGTCGGCAGCGCCGGGTGCTCAATGCGTGTGGCGATCATGAACGGGCCCCGCTCTGCCACCGGGTTGTCATAGATTTTGACGCTGAAGCCCATCGCCTCGACGTGGGGGGTGATGAAGTCATTGAGGTAGCGATACAACTCGGGCTGGCTGTCCGCTGCCTGGCTTTCGGTGGGCAAGGCGACGCTGCGTTCGAGCAGATTGAAAAATGCGCCGTTGTTAAATTGCTCTGTGGTGTTGCTGATGGCCAGTGAGCGACTCATGAGTGGACAAGCTCCAGTGTTTGGGCAGGATTGTCGTGAAGGTGGCAACGCACGTTGCCCCCGATAATCGAATCATTGGCCGGGTAGGCCGTTTTGCAGGGTGCGAAGCAGCTCGGGCAGCGCGGGTGGAAGGCGCAACCGGACGGCGGCGACATCGGATTGGGGAAGGTGCCGTGCAGGCCGATTTCGGGAATGCCCAGGCGCGGATCGGGCGTGAGCACCGAATCCAGCAAGGCGCGGGTATAAGGGTGGCCGGGTTTGGCGAACAGCGATTCGCGAGTGCGTTCTTCGACGATGCGCCCCAGGTACATCACCGCGACCCGGTCGGCGAGGTGTTCGATGACCGCGAGGTTGTGGCTGATCAGCAGATAGGTCAGGCCGAATTCGCGCTTGAGGTCTTGCAGCAGGTTGAGAATCTGCGCCTGCACCGACACATCCAGTGCCGATGTGGGCTCGTCGCAAATCAACACATCGGGGCGCATGATCAGCGCCCGTGCGATCGCGACCCGCTGACGTTGGCCGCCGGACAGCTGGCTCGGGTAGCTGTCGATCACCCGCTTGGGCAGGCCGACCACATCGAGCATCTCTTCGGTCTTCTTGCGGCGCTCGGCAGGGTTGCCGATGTCATGCACGATCAGCGGCAGGGTAATGATTTCGCGCAGGGTCTTGCGTGGGTTCAGCGAGGAATACGGATCCTGGAATATCGGCTGAATGTGCCGGGACATTTCCTTGCGATCAGTCGCCGCCAGATGTTTGCCATTGACCAGCACATCGCCGCTGGTAGGCGGCAACAGGCCGAGCAGTAGTTTTGCCAGGGTACTTTTTCCGCAACCGGACTCACCTACCAGGCCGAGGGTCTCGCCACGCATCAGGCGCAGGGAAACGCCATCCACGGCCTTCAGGGTGGCGGCGGGTTTGAAAAAGCCCTTGTTGATCCGAAACTCGCGACGGATGTCACACAGCTCCAAAGCGATGTCTTTTTTCATGACCATGCACTCTTCTGATGGCGAATCGGTGCTGGGTCCGGAGCGGCGAACAGGCAGCGCGCCATGTGTCCGTTCTGCTCGACTTCGGGGATGTCTTGCGCACAGGCCGGTATCGCCTGAGCGCAACGATTGCGGAACGCGCAACCTTGCTGTTCGCCAACCAGGCTTGGCACCAGGCCTGGAATCGAACCCAGCGCCTCACCCGGTTTGGTCCGGCCAGGGATAGGAATACTGGCCAGCAGACCACGGGTATACGGGTGCTGCGGGTTCTCGAACAGTTGCAGGGCAGGGGCCGTCTCGACGATTTCCCCGGCATACATCACGGCGACCCGATCGGCGATCCGTGCCACCAGCCCAAGGTCGTGGGTGATGAAGATCACCGCCAGGCCGAGTTCTTTCTGGATATCGCGGATCAAGCGCAGGATCTGTGCCTGGATGGTCACGTCCAATGCAGTGGTGGGCTCATCGGCGATGATCAGGTCCGGTTCGCACATCAACGCCATGGCAATGATCACCCGCTGGCGCAAGCCGCCCGAAAGCTGATGCGGATACTGACGCAAGCGCTCGGTGGCATTGCTGATACCGACTTTCTCCAGCATCTGCGCGGCGCGAGCCAGGGCATCCTTGCGGGACACCTTGCGATGCTGAATCAGCACTTCGCTGAGCTGATCGCCAATGCTGTAGGCCGGGTTCAGCGAGGTCATCGGTTCCTGGAAGATCATCGCCAGACGGTTGCCGCGCAGGTCGCACATGCGCCGCTCGCTCTGGCCCAGCATGTCGATACCGTCCAGGGTCAGCCGGGATGCAGTGCGTTTGGCCTTGCGTGGCAACAGGTCCATCAGCGCCAGCGAGGTCAGGGATTTGCCGCAGCCGGACTCGCCGACGATGCACAACATTTCACCGCGCTCGACTTCAAAGTTCAGACCGCGCACTGCATGCAGCATGTCATCCGGCGTCGGGCTGTTGCCCATGGGGATATCCACGCGCAGGTTTTCTACATGGAGTAGTGCCATGTTCAGTACCTTCTATCAGTTACGGCCGTCGGGCAGGATCAGATCGCGCAGGCCATCGCCGACCAGGTTGATGCCCAGCACCAGAATCATCAGGGCGACACCGGGAATGGCGATGACCCACGGGGAAAAGAACATGTAGGGTTTGCCTTCGGCGATCATCAAACCCCAGGACGGTGTCGGCGGCTGCACACCCACGCCGAGGAATGACAACGCCGACTCCAGGAGGATCGCGTGGGCCATTTCCAGCGTCGCGACGACGATCAGCGCACCGACCAGATTGGGCAGGATTTCGCTGACCAGAATGCGCAGGGTCGAGCAGCCAAGCGCCTGGGCCGAGGCCACATATTCAGCATCGCGAATCTGTTGCACCGAAGCCCTGACCACCACCGCGAAGCGATCCCATAACAGGCAGCCGAGCAGCACGATCACCACTTTCAACGAGCCGCCCATCAGCGAGGCCGAGGCCAGCGCGACCATCACGACCGGCATCGCCAGCCGGGTGGTGATCAGGTAGCTGATAAGCGCATCGACCTTGCCGCCGTAGTAACCGGCCAACAGCCCCATGACGGTGCCGATAAAGCCGGAAATCAGCGCCGCCGCAATGCCGATGAACAGCGAGATACGTGCGCCGTAGAGCAGTCGCGACAGGTAGTCACGGCCCAGCTTGTCGGTTCCCAGGGGGTATTCCCAGGTGCCGTTGGCCATCCATGCCGGCGGTTTCATACGCAGCATCACGTCTTGCGCATAAGGGTCGTAAGGTGCCAGCCACGGCGCGAACAATGCACCGGCGAAGATGATCAGCAACAACACCGCGCCGATGGCGAAACCCCGATGACGGAAGCTCTTGCCAAGTACTCGGCTCAGGCTGCTCGGTGGTGGCAGGTAGTCATTGATCGCGAGGGTCGTGGGGGTGCTCATGTAAACCTCCTAGCGCACGCGAATGCGCGGGTCGAGCAGTGCGTTGAGCACATCGGCCAGCAAGGTGAGGATGATGTAGATCACCGCAATCAGCAGGACCACGGCCTGTACCACCGGAAAGTCATCACGGGCGATGGCGTCCCAGGCAAGCTGTCCGATGCCTTGCAGGGAGAACACGGTTTCGATCACGACCGAACCGCCGAGCATGAAGCCAAACTCCACCGCCGCCAGTGCGACGACCGGAATCAAGGCATTGCGCAGTGCATGCTTGAACAACACGCGGGCAGGGCGCAGGCCCTTGGCGCGCGCGGTGCGGATGTAATCGGAGCTGAGCACATCAAGCATGCCTGCGCGCGTCAGGCGCATGATCGCCGGAGTCGCGTAGTAGCCCAAGGCAATGGCCGGCATGACGAAGTGCAGCATGGTCGAGTTACCGGATACCGGCAGCCACTTGAGCGTCACCGCAAACACCACGATCAACATCAGCGCAAACCAGAAACTGGGCATTGCCTGACCCAGCACCGCAATGCTCAAGGCCAGTCGGTCAACCCAGGTGTCGCGTTTGACCGCAGCCAGCACGCCCAGTGGAATCGCCACCAGCAAGGCGATACCCAGCGCCATGGCGCCTAGCCCGAGGGTAATCGGCAAGCGGCTGGCGACGAGGTTGTAGACCGATTCCTGAAAGAAAAAAGAGTTGCCCAGGTCCAGCTGCAACAAATCTCCCAGCCAGTTGAAGTACTGGGTCGGTAGCGGTTTGTTCAAACCGTACTGCACGCGGATCTGTTCGATCTGTTCGCTGGTGGCTTCCGGCCCACCAATAGCCGTGGCCAGGTCGCCGGACAGATGCAAAAGCGAAAAGCTGATCACCGACACGGTAATGGCAACGCAAACAGCGATGCCCAGACGGCGCAGAAGGAATCCAAGCATGGCAAGTTTCCTCGTATCCAATGGATGACAGGTGTGAGGACGTGTCCGTGGTGCGGCTTAGTCCACACCACGGCACTTCTCGATCAATCCGCTCGGTTGCGGATTACTTCCAGCTGGACTGAACGAAACGCGGCAGCTCATCCGGGTACGACGTGAACGCGAGTTCGGAGGTGTAGGCGTAGTTCATCGAGTAGTTGAACAGCGGCGCCCAGTACGCCTGTTCGCTGATGCGTTGCAGCGCCTTGCGGTAGTTGTCCTTGCGCAGTTGCGGGTCGAGGGCGTTGTCAGCGGTCTGCAACCAGCTCTGGACTTGCGGGTCCTTGATGTTGTCGTCCGGATTGCCCTTGAACCAGGTGCCGGCCGATGCCGAGGTGTCGAGGATCGAGAACGAGCCCCAGGCTTGAAACGACATGGGCACCTTGCCGCCACGTTGCTGATCGCGCAGTGCGGCGTACTTCAAGAAGCGCAGCTTGGCGTTGATGCCCACGGCACGTAGGTTGCCGATGATGGCTTCGACGTAATCACGGTCGCGATAAGCGAAGATTTCTGTCTCGAAGCCATTTGGGTAACCGGCTTCGGCGAGCAGTGCCTTGGCCTTGGCCGGGTCGTAGTCGTAGACCGTGGCCGCAGTGGTATCGCAGCCGAACTGGCCTGGATAACAGGCAACCTGCAAGGGTTTGGCTTCGCCACCCACCATTTGCGTGGCCAGTGCATTGCGGTTGATCGCATGGTTGATGGCCTGACGCACCTTGAGGTTCTTCATCGGCGAGTTTTCAGTGGAGGTGCCCCGGGCATCGAGAATCAGGAAGCCGATGCGCATGGTTTCGCCGCTGGTCACGGTCAGGTTCGGCATACCTCTAAGGTCGACGGCCTGATCCGAGGTCACACGCCAAGTCCAGTCGACACCGTCGGTCATCAACTCGGCCAGGCGGGTTTCTGCATCCGGAATCACCCGGAACTTGAGATGGCCGATATGGGGCTTGCCTTGAGGGCTGTCCGGAAAGTAGTCCTTATTGATCTCCATGGTCACGCCTTCGCCAGCCACCACCGACGTCGCTTTATATGGCCCGGTACCCACTGGCTTGCGGCTGAATTCGGCCAGGCCGACCTTTTCGAAGTACTGCTTGGGGAACATCGGGACGGCGTTGGACAGATATTCCAGCGCCGGAGGGAAAGGCTTCTTCAAATACAGGCGGACGCTGTAGTCGCCGGTTTTTTCGGCGCCCTTGATCCAGTCTACGTTTTGCACGGTAACGACTTTCGCTTCGGGCGACACCACGTAGTTGAGGGTGAACACCACGTCGTCGGCGGTGAAGGCGTCGCCGTTGTGAAATTTGACGCCTTTGCGCAGCTCAAAATCGATGGTGGTGTCGTCGACCTGTTTCCAACTGCTGGCCAGCATGGGTTTGTATTCGCCATTGCTGGGGTCGCGGTAGATCAGGTTGTCCCAGATCAGCCGGCCGAGAATCACACCTTCGCGTAAATCGTTGTGATAGGGGCTGATGTTTTCAGGTTCGCTGTCGGAAGCGTAAACCAGGGTGTCGTTGGCTTTACCGGCATGCGCCGGAAAACTGCTGATGAGGCCCAACAGCGCAATGCTGCAGGCGAAACCTTTGATGCCCATGCCGTCGTCTCCGTTGGCGAGAGTGGTTGAATCAAAGGGCAGCGAATCGCAAATGCGTAAAGGAGGGGGAGAAGCTCAGGTCATGTTTTTGGTCTAGACACGAATGTAGGGAAAGGCTATCAATGCCACAAGAATAATATTTCGATACTTGCGTTGCCGAAAAGGCAATCCTTGGGGGCGCCGATGCAGTTGTATGGTGTGCAGTCCACGGCACTGCGTTATTTCCTGGAGGTAGCGCGATGCGGATCGATCAGCGAAGCCTCCGTGCGCTTGAACGTTGCAGCGTCAGCGGTGAGCCGACAAATCGCCAAGCTTGAGTTGGCCCTGGACGCCAGCCTGTTTGAGCGTCGGGCCAGAGGCATGGTGCTCAGCGAGGCGGGGGCGCGATTGGCGGCCTATGCGCGCAAGTCGCAGCTTGAGGCCGAGCAGGTGGTACTGGAAATTACCGAGCTGCATGGCTTGCAGCGAGGCCATGTGCATGTGGCCTGTTCGGAAGGATTTGCTCTGGAATACATGCCCAGGAGCATCAGCGCGTTCAGGCGCGAGTACCAGGGCATCCATTTCACCTTGGAGGTTTGTGCACCCGCCGAAGCGACCGAGAAAGTGCGCTCCGGCGAAGCCGATCTGGCGATGACCTTCAGCCTGACGCCGCAAAAGGAAATCAAGGTCGAACATGTCCTGAGCGGGGCGATTTTTGCCGTGGTCGCCAACTCCCATCCCTTGGCCGAGCGTGAAGCGGTCAGCCTCGCAGAGCTACAACCCTGGCCCATTGCGTTACCCAAGGCCGACACGACGATACGGCAACTGTTCGATATCTGTTGCGGCGTACAGGGGTTGTTGTTCGACCCTGTGTTGACCACCAACTACGTTGCCGCGCTCTATAGCTTCGTCCGCGAGGAAGGCGTCATCAGCCTGGCCAGCGAGATGACCTTGCAAAAGCAGGTGGCGGACAAGGCCCTGCGCTGCATACCGATCCTCGACGAAGGCATGCAGGCACGACGCATCGAACTGCAAAGCATGGCTGGCCGCAATCTACCGGCCGCGGTTTCTGCGTTCAGGGATTTTTTGATTGCTGATTTGGGGAAGGCGAAGGGGCGTTGAAAGGGTGGGGTTGCTTGAGGGTTTGGGTTGGTGGGCATCTGGATGCAAGTATCGTTGAAGCCTCGAGCTTATTGGGTTTCAGGCACAAAAAAAGACGTCCGTGGACGTCATTGTGGTTTCAGCTCCATAGGTGGATTCGCCTATCTGTCGGGTTCCGTGTGGGTTCTGCGCGCAACGATATCAAGGGTTGCTGAAAAGTCGCTGAGACATGGAATTATTCACATGAATCCACAACAACTCTCAGCGACATTCTGATCTCCAGATACAGCGAAGCCCGCACTGGGCGGGCTTCTCTGGGATTTCAATTGGTGGAGCCGGGGGGATTTGAACCCCCGTCCGCCAGTACTCCGCTGTCGGTACTACATGCGTAGCCGTGTCTATTAAGTTAACCCTCAGCGACCCGACGGGCAGGGTGCTTTGGGCGAGTTGTGTAAGTTTTAGCCGCTTCGTCCACAACGTACTGCACGGCGATTCTGTTCTATATGACAATCACTTTGGGTTTACAGACATCCCCTGGTGATTGCTGGGCCCGAAGGCGCCAGAAGTGTTTTAGGCAGCAAACGCCATTTGGTCGTTCGAAGCTTCAACACCGTAGGTTTCGTCATTGGCAACTATAGGAAGTTGCAACAGTGGATTTACGAGTTCTGTTACCAACTCGGCATGCACCTAAAGTTTCGCAACCGGCGTCGAATCCTAAACGGCCCCGAGCCTGGCGCTTCTTGAAGCTGTTGAAGCGGCAAGCAGCTGCAGTGTACGCCAATCCGCGTCCGAGGCCAACCCGAAGGTTGGCCCACGGCGGTCAGGAGCTTTTACCGTCTTTGCTGACCTTCTGGATCTCCTGGATGGTCTGGGTGGTTTCGGAGATGCATTTTTCGGTGCCTTCCTTGGTGTTCAGGGCTTGATGGGCCTTGGCTTGCTGGATGCTGGCCTCGACTTTAGCCTCGATATCCGAGCCCTGATACTGGGTCTTCGCGTTCTCAAGGGTTTTCAGGTTGGTATCACAGAGATCGGCGGCAAACGAAGACGACGCCAGCATCGAGGCAGTAACGAACAGACCGAGCAGTACAGAGCGTTTCATGTGTCTCTCCTTGAACCGAGGGCTCAGGCTTCGCTGGCCATCAGTACTACCAATTTGAGGGAGGTCCCGCATTTGCGGGACTTGATCAATGGACTGCCGGCGTTCGTCAGGGTTCTATTTTTCTTTATCGCGTCCTGGCCTGGGTCACCCGATCCACCAGGTAGACCAGCCCGTGGTAGTCAATGGCACCGTATTGCGTAAGACCGATCTCACATGTACGGCTCGTAGATATCCCTTCGCTGCAATGCTGCACCGCGTCCTTGAGCGTACGCAGCGAATGGGCATTCAGCTCCGGCGTGGTGAAGCCCTTGTCGCCAGCGAAACCGCAGCAATGAATGCCTTCCGGAATGACCACGTTCTTGCTGCACTTGCGCGCCAGATCGATCAGCGCCTGGCTTTCGCCAAGGTGCTGTGTGCTGCACGTGACGTGCACCGCGATGGGCGCCTCTTGGGGGGTGAAGTCGAGACGATCCATCAAATGGGTGCGAATGAAGCGCACCGGGTCGTACAGGTCCAGTCGTACATCGCCAAGGTCCTGGACCAGTCGCAATGTGCAGGGACTGGTGTCGCAGTAGATCGGATCGAGCCCGCCGCGGCTGGCGTGCAGCAGTGCGCCGATCAGTTCCTGGCGCTTGTGTTCGGCCTGTTCTACGTAGCCTTTGGAGGCAAAAGGCTGGCCGCAGCAGAGGCTGTCCACGTTGTCGGGAAAGACGACCTGGTAGCCTGCCTTTTCCAGCAGCCGTTGGGTTTTTTCGTACAGCGACATTTGCTCTTTATCCCCTGCCGCCGGGCCCATCACCCGCGACACGCATGCTGCCAGGTAGACCACTCTGGGGCGTTCGTCGGATACCGCAGGGCTGAAGCGGATGGCCTTTTCCGGCTGGGGCATGGCGTTGCTCCACTGCGGAACCTGGCCTTTGGACAGACGCGTCAACGAGGCCGACAGTTTCGCCAGGCGGGGCGCGCCTAGCAGCATGCGCGCACCGTTGGCGACGTGCAGGGCAAAGCGTGCGCCTTGCAACGTGGTGGCGAAATTTCCTTCAATCCAGTCGGCAGTTTTCGTCTTCGTCGCGTCACGGCTGCGCAGCTTTTTCACCAGCTCGCCGGTATTGATGCCTACCGGGCAACGTTGTGCGCACAAACCTGTGGCGGCGCAGGTATCGATGCCCTGGTATTGGTAGGCGCGTTCCAGTTCGGTGGTGTCGGTGCCGGCGCGTTTCTTCGCCTGGATATCCCGCCAGATCACGATGCGCTGGCGCGGGCTCAAGGTCAGGTCCTTGGAAGGGCACACCGGCTCGCAGAAACCGCACTCGATGCACTTATCCACGATCTCATCGGCGGCCGGCAGCGGTTTGAGGTGCTTGAGGTGGATCTGCGGGTCTTCGCTGAGTACCACGTCCGGGTTGAGGATGCCGTTGGGATCGAGCAGGCGTTTGAGTTGCCACATCAATTGATAGGCATCGCTGCCCCATTCCAGCTCGACGAACGGTGCCATGTTGCGCCCGGTGCCGTGTTCGGCTTTCAGCGAGCCGCCGAACTCCACCGCCACCAACTGTGCGACGTCATCCATGAACGCCTGGTAGCGTGCGACTTCTTCTGGGTTGTTGAAGCCTTGGGTGAAGACGAAGTGCAGATTGCCTTCCAGTGCGTGTCCGAAAAGGATCGCTTCGTCGTAGTGATGTTTGTCGAACAGCTCGATCAGGCGGTTTACGCCGATGGCCAGTTGTTCCACCGGAAAGGTCACGTCTTCGATGATTACAGTGGTGCCGGTTTTGCGTACCGCGCCCACGGCTGGGAAGGTGTCTTTACGGATCGCCCAGAGCCGGGCGTTTTCCCGTGGGTCTTCGGTAAAGTCGACCTGTTTTTCCACTGGGAAGCCGGCCAGCGAGGCCATGATTCGGGTCAGCTGCTCTTGTAGCAACGACGAGGAGGCAGCGCGGGATTCGATCAGCAGGGCGCAGGCATTTATCGACAGGTGCTGTACGAAATCCGGCATGCCTGGCTTGTCCTGCACCGAGCGCAGGCTGCGGCGGTCCAGCAGTTCCACGGCCGAGACCGGCTGGCTTTTCAGCACGGTGACGGCGTTGCAGCAGGTTTCCACATCCGGGAAGACGATCAATGCCGAGGCTTTGTTCGGGTGGTCGATGACCGTGTTGTAGGTCACCGCGCTGATAAAACCGAGGGTACCTTCGGAGCCCACCAGCAGGTGGCTCAAGATATCCACAGGCTCGTCAAAATCCACCAGGGCATTGAGTGATAGGCCGGTGGTATTTTTCAGACGGTATTTGTGGCGAATTCGTGCAGCCAATTCGGTGTTGGCGCGGGTTTCGCGACCCAGAGTGGCCAGGCGTTCCAGCAGTTCGCCATGACTTGTACGAAAAGCCGCCACGCTGGCTTCGTCTTCGGTATCCAGACGCGTGCCATCGGCCAGTACCAGGCGGATGCCGGCCAAGGTGTGGTAGGTGTTCTGCGCGGTGCCGCAGCACATGCCGCTGGCGTTGTTGGCGACAATACCGCCGATCTTGCAGGCGTTGATCGAGGCTGGATCAGGGCCGATCTTGCGCCCGAACGGCGCCAGCCAGGCGTTGGCCTGGGCGCCGATCACGCCGGGCTGCAAGCGGATCTGCGTGCCTTGTTCGCGAATCTCACGGCCGTTCCAGTTATCCCCAAGCACAATCAGCACCGAATCGCTGATGGCTTGCCCGGACAGGCTGGTGCCGGCGGCGCGGAAGGTGACCGGGACCTGGTCCCGTTGGGCCAGTTTCAGCAGGGCGATCACTTCATCTTCGGACTCGACCCGTACCACCAGTTTCGGAATCAGCCGATAGAAACTGGCGTCGGTGCCGAAAGCCAAAGTCGACAGCGGATCGTCGAAACGTCGTGTTTGCGGAATCAGTTGCTGTGCATCACGCAGGAAAGAGGCCGGAAGGGTCATTGGTCCTCCAGAATCAAAACCACCAGATCCTTCGGACCATGGGCACCGTAGGCCAGGACTTGTTCGATGTCGGCGGTCTTCGACGGGCCGGACACCAGCAGGGCGTTGGTGGGCATGCCTTGGGCCCATTCGAATTCCTGTTGCACTTCATAGAAGTTGTCGCGGATTTCGCTGGCCTTGAGCAGAGCGAAATGTACGGGTGGCACCAGGCTCATCAGTCGCGGCTCCTCCCGCGTTGGCCAAAGAATCAGGCTACCGGTGGCGGCGATGGCGCCGAGGGTTCCGGTCAGGCTGGCCGGGGTGTCATTGAATAACTCGGCCTTCCATTCCTCTACCGGGCGGTTGTAGGCCTTGAGAGTTGGCAGGTCTGGATTGTTCGCCCAGAACTGTGTGATTTTTTGCCCGTGCGGCGTGGTCGGGGCGATGAGCAGGCTCGGCAGCTGGCGGTCACGCAGCAACTGCGCCAGCAGCGCGGGCCAGCCGTCACCGGACGTCAGATGGATTTCGGTGTGCACCGCCTCCATCAGCTTGCGCAATTGCGGGATGCGTTCTTCGGGCGCATAGCGGTAGGTTTGCGTCACCAGGTCGACATCGAAGTTGTCGGCAACCGGTGTGGCTCCGGTCAGGCTTTTACGCAGCTTGGCGAGGATATTGTCCTTGGCGCTCATCAACGGTCTCCCTGCTGGTTCAGGTGTTCGCGGGCCAGGTCATGCAATGAGCGGGCGGCGGGTTTGGGGGCGCTGTGGTTCTGGGTCCATGGGCCGACGTTTTTAGGCGTCAGGGCGCGCAAGCGCGTGGCGAGGAAACCGAACAACCGATACAGCCGCGGCGAACTGTTGAGCCGGGCCCAGGCATTCCAGATGAAGCGTTCCTTGGGTGAGTATTTGCTGCCCTGGCCGCGCATCACTGGGTTCGGGCTGTCCGGCGCCTTGACGTTTTCTTCTCGTAGCCGCCGCAGCAAAGCCGGGATTGGGATTTTTACCGGACACACCTCACCGCAGGCGCCGCACAGCGAAGACGCGCTCGGGTGGTCCGGTACCTTGGCCAGGCCGACCATGTGCGGCGTGATGATTTTTCCGATAGGCCCCGGGTAAACCTCGCCGTAGGCATGACCGCCGATTCGGGTATAGACCGGGCAATGATTCATACAAGCGCCGCAGCGGATGCAGTTCAGGGTCTGGCGCAGTTCGCTGTCGGCAAACGCCTGGCTGCGACCGTTGTCCAGCAGCACCAGGTGAACCTCTTGGGGGCCATCCAGTTCGTCAGGCTTGCGCGGGCCGGAGATCATGTTGACGTAAGTGGTGATCGGCTGGCCGAGGGCCGAGCGGGTCAGCAGTGAAAGCAGTGGCACGACATCGCGCAGGTTTTCCACGACTTTTTCGATGCCGGTCACGGCGATGTGCACCGGCGGTACGGTGGTGGACATCCGCCCGTTGCCTTCGTTTTCCACCAGCAGCAGCGTGCCGGTTTCGGCCACGGCGAAGTTGACGCCCGAGACGCCGATATCAGCCTCGAAGAATTTCTGCCGCAATACCTTGCGACCGATCTGAATGAGTTGGTCGACGTCCTTGGTGTACTCCACGCCGAGTTTGTCGTGGAACAAGGACGCGACCTGACCGGCGTTCTTGTGGATCGCCGGCATAATGATGTGTGAAGGCTTCTCGTGGTCGAGCTGGACGATGTACTCCCCCATGTCGGACTCGAGACATTCAATGTCCCGCACCTCGAGGAAATGGTTCATCTCCATCTCTTCGCTGACCATCGATTTGCCCTTGATCACTTGCCGCGCCTCGTGAGCCCGGATGATCGAGAGGACGATGCCATTGGCCTCGTCCACCGTCTCCGCCCAGTGCACGTTCACACCGTTGCGGGTCAGGTTGGTTTCAAGTTGCTCGAGCAGGTCGGGCAGCTTGGATAACGCACGGGCGCGGACAGCATTGCCCAGCACCCGCAGGTGTTCTCTTTCGTGGGCATCGCTGAAGGACGTTGCCCGCTTGGTCATCAGTGAATCCATCGCGCTGCGAAAGTTGTTTCGCAGTTGCGTGTCGTCCAAAGCCTTGTGGGCCCGGGCGCGAAAATCTTCCTGCACCTCAATGGTCGGGATCAGCGTCGGCGTGCTCATGCTGCACCTCCGGTACGCTGCCAGAGGAAACTCGCCAGATGCTGACCGCGTAACGCCTCCTGTTGTTTTTCCAGCGCGCCGTTGATGTTCATCAAGCAGCCGCAGTCGGCGCTGACGACCTGATGCGCGCCGGATTCCTTCAGCGCTCGGGTCTTGTCGGCCACCATCGCACCGGAAATATCCGGCATGCGCACGCTGAACGTCCCACCAAAGCCACAGCATTCACTTTCATGGCTGTGCTCGACGCGCTCCACGTTGCGCAGCTGTGCCAACAACGCACGGCCATGCAGGTGGGTATTCATTTCACGCCGTGCCGAGCAGGACGTGTGCAGCGCGATTTTTACCGGTTTGCCGCTGTCCTGAAGCTGCACCTTGCAGACAAACAGCAGGAATTCGGCCAGTTCATAGGTCCGGGCCGCCAGGGCCTGGACTTGCTTGAGCGTCTCCGGCTCGTCCTTGAACAAGTCAGCGTAATGCTCGCGCAGCATGCCGGCGCAGGAACCCGAGGGCACCACCACCGGATAATCTTCGGCAAACAAGGCCAGTTGCGCCCGCGCCACCGTCCGCGCCTGCTCGGTGTAGCCCGAGGTGTAGGCCGGTTGGCCGCAGCAACTTTGCCCTTGCGGGTAGTCCACCCGGATCCCTTCGCGCTCCAGCAGATGAATCGCATCCATCCCCGCTTCGGGATAGAACAGATCCACCACGCACGTTCCGAACAGGTAGACCCGACGAGGTTTCTCGCTGGGGTACTGCCGAGGCTCGGGCAATGGTGGGGCGACGCGGGTCGCGTTGGGTACGGCGTTGTAAAAAAGCTCGCTCATCAGGCGTGTCTCCGGGTGGTCCCGGTTATCCGTCCGCTGAGGCCGCTGAATATAGCCAGGAAATCTTTCAGCAGCCTTGCAGACCCGGTTGTGAATAGCTGACGCCGAATCACGGTTCGGCGTCGGTTTTTCCAATATTTCGTGTAGGACTTAATGAACCAGCATGCCGGTAAACCAGTAGGCCTGGGCCAACGTGATCAGACCGACAATCGTTGCAAAGAATAGGCTGTGTTTGAGGGTGAAACGGAACAGATCCGATTCCTTGCCCACCAGCCCGGTCGCAGCGCAAGCCACGGCGATCGATTGTGGCGAAATCATCTTGCCGGTCACGCCGCCACTGGTGTTCGCCGCGACGAGCAAGGTGTCGTTGACCCCGATCTGGTGCGCGGTGGTGGCTTGCAGCGAGCTGAACAGCGCGTTGGACGAAGTATCGGAACCGGTCAGGAACACACCCAGCCAACCCAGGAACGGCGAGAAGAACGGGAACGCCGCGCCTGTGCCGGCCAACACCAGGGCCATGGTCGACGACATACCCGAGAAGTTGGTAACGAAGGCGAACGCCAGCACCATACCGATGGACAGGATCGGCCAGCGCAGTTCGAAAAAGGTCTCTTTAAAAGTGGTAAGACCAGTTTTGATGTTGATCTTCAGCACCAGCATCGAGATCAGCGCGGAGAAGAAAATCGCCGTGCCGGTAGCGGAAACTGGATCAAGCTTGAAGACCGCCGGAATGGCTGTCGGATTGACCACGATCGGCGCGACCTTGATCACCATCTGGTCCAGGTGCGGGATGGCGAAGTTGAACACCCAGCCGTACATGGACCCGCCTGCGGCGAACATCGCCTTGAACGGTTTCAGGGTCCAGATCGTCACCAGCACGGTCAGGATCAGGAACGGCGACCAGGCCTTGATGATTTCCCCCAGGCTGTAGGGCGAAGCCACGGTGCTGCGCGGCTGGCCGAAACCGCCGGCGCTGGCGGTAACCGCTGCGCTGGACGTGGCGCCGGCAATCTGCGCGCCGGCGGTGCGCTTGGGCTGCCAGACTTTCAGGAACAGGGTCAGGGAAATCAGGCTGGCCAGGGCCGAGGTGATGTCCGGCAGTTCCGGGCCGATGAAGTTGGAGGTGAAGTACTGGGTGACGGCGAAGCTCAAGCCGGCAACCAATGCTGCCGGCCAGGTTTCCCGCACGCCGCGCAGGCCGTCCATCATGAACACCAGCCAGAACGGCACGAACAGCGACAGCAGTGGCAACTGGCGACCGGTCATGGCGCCGATCTTGAAGGCGTCGATCCCAGTGACCTGGCCGGCCACGATAATTGGAATGCCCAGCGCGCCGAACGCCACCGGGGCAGTGTTGGCGATCAGGCACAGGCCCGCGGCGTACAGGGGGTTGAAGCCCAGGCCGACCAACAGCGCGGCAGTGATTGCCACCGGTGCACCGAAACCGGCGGCGCCTTCCAGGAATGCGCCGAAGCAAAAACCGATCAACAGCACTTGCAGGCGTTGGTCATCGGTAATCGACAGCACCGAGCTGCGAATCACCTCGAACTGGCCACTCTTGACCGTCAGTTTGTAGAGGAACACGGCGGCGACAATGATCCAGGCGATGGGCCACAGGCCATAGGCAAAACCATAGCCGGCGGCGGCAAAGGCCATGTCTGCCGGCATGTTGAACGCAAAAATCGCCACCGCGATGGCCAGGGCCAAGGTGATGCTGCCGGCCACGTGCCCCTTGAGGCGAAACACCGCCAGGGCCAGGAAGAAAAACACGATGGGAATAACGGCCGCGAGTGCGGACAAGCCGAGGCTGCCGAGCGGGCTGTAGAGCTGTTGCCAGGTTTGCATGGTGGGTGGGCCCCTAATTGTTGTTGGTCAGGCACTGTCAGCGTTTTTGGTTAATTGGTAATACCAATTTACAATCGCCGTTGGCTAGGGTAAAAGCCTTGGTTGTCGTGTGTCAATTTGCCGCCCTGAAACTTTCGTCGAATAAGCGGTGCAGATGGCATCTGATCCGTTGATGCAAACGGTTTTTGATGGGTGTGGATAAGCCTCGGATGGGCCAGAATAGAGAGCCCGGCGAGCCGTCGGGATCGTGGAGAATCGAGTTATGGGGTTTGATCAGATTCGTCAGCGCCGTTTGTCTGACGATATTGTCGAGCGACTTGAAGGAATGATCCTCGAGGGCACGTTGAAGTCCGGTGAGCGGTTGCCGGCTGAGCGGGCTCTGGCTGAACAATTCGGCGTGTCACGCCCTTCGTTGCGCGAGGCGATCCAGAAACTGGCGGCCAAGGGCCTGCTGGTCAGCCGCCAGGGCGGCGGCAATTATGTGGTGGAGTCGCTGGGTTCGACGTTCAGTGATCCGCTGTTGCAATTGCTGGAAAGCAATCCCGAGGCACAGCGTGACTTGCTGGAGTTTCGCCATACGCTGGAGGCGTCCTGTGCCTACTACGCGGCGCTACGGGCTACGGATGTGGATCGCGAGCGACTGACGGCGGCTTTCGATGAGCTGCAGGATTGCTACTCGCGGCACGACGAGGTGAGCCGGGCGGAGGAGGGCGCGGCGGATGCCCGGTTTCACCTGGCGATTGCCGAAGCCAGTCACAACGCGGTATTGCTGCACACCATTCGTGGGTTGTTCGACCTGCTCAAGCGCAACGTGGTGACCAACATCGGCGGTATGTACAAGCAGCGCAGTGAAACCCGCGACATGCTGATCAGTCAGCACCGAGAGTTGTATCAAGCCATTATGGATGGGCACGCCGAGCAGGCGCGGGAAGTGTCCAGCCGGCATATCTTGTATGTGCAGGAGGTCTTGGAAGAGGTGCGCCAGGAAGTGCAGCGGGTGGCGCGGGCGGAGCGGCGTAAAGGCATGTAGCTGTGGGTTCTTGGAGTGAATGCGGAACCTGTGGGAGCGAGCCTGCTCGCGAAGCGGTGTGTCTGGCACATCAATGTTGGATGTGACACCGTCATCGCGAGCAGGCTCGCTCCCACACTAGATGCTGTAGAGCGGGCTAGTCTTCCTTGCCCTTGTTGCGCACCGCGCGCTGCAACTCGCGACCGGCGTCGCGTTCGCGTTCGGTATCGCGCTTGTCGTATTCCTTCTTGCCCTTGCCCAGCGCAATTTCGCACTTGATCAAGTGCTTGCTCCAGTACAGTGACGTACAGACGCAGGCGTAGCCTTTCTGCTGCACGGACGCGAAGAGTTTTTCCAGCTCGCGCTTGTTGAGCAGCAGTTTGCGCGAGCGCACCGGGTCGGCGATCACGTGGGTGCTGGCGGTGGTCAGCGGCGTGATATGACTGCCCAGCAGCCAGGCTTCGCCGTCCTTGAGCAGCACATAACTGTCGACCAGTTGCGCCTTGCCGGCACGCAAGCTCTTTACTTCCCAGCCGGCCAGGACCATGCCAGCCTCGAAACGTTGTTCGATGAAGTAATCGTGTCGCGCCTTTTTATTTTGCGCGATGGTCCCTGTGGGGTGTTTCTTCTGTTTAGCCATAGGGGCGGCATTATAGGCAGTTGCGTGCGTGTCGGCTACGGTGAAGCTGCGTGCTTGAGCACGTTGAGTGAATCCCGGACAATGCGGCCTCTTTTTTGAACGCTTGGGCGTGATCACGATGTCGACAGACAAGGTTTCTGTCCACGGCAGTTGGGCTAGCCGTTGGGTCTTCATACTCGCGGCGACCGGTTCTGCCGTGGGGCTGGGTAGTATCTGGAAGTTTCCGTACATGGTCGGCGTCTACGGTGGCGGCGCCTTCGTACTGATGTTCCTGGCGTGCATTGCGCTCATCGGCGCTCCGGTGATGCTGGCTGAAACCCTGATTGGTCGGCGGGCCCGGCAAAGCCCGGCCAATGCCCTGAAGGTGCTGGCGGTGGAAGCGGGGCATTCGACCAAATGGTCGTGGGGCGCCTTCGCCGGGATGATCACGGCGCTGTTGATCCTGTCTTTCTATAGCGTGGTCGGTGGCTGGTCGCTGGACTACATCATCGACATGGGGCGCGGGGACTTCCAGGGGGCCACGCCGGATCAGGTGGGCGCCTACTTCGGCAACGTGATCTCCGATCCCTGGAGGCTGACCCTCTGGCACACGATCTTCATGGTGCTCTCGGCGGTGGTGATTGCCCGGGGCGTGGTCGCCGGGCTTGAGCGCAGCCTGCGGATCATGATGCCGTTGCTGTTCGTGATGATCCTGGTGCTGCTGGGCTACAGCATGACCACTGGGCATTTCATGGAAGGCGTGCATTTCATGTTCGACTTCCAGCCAGAGAAAGTCCTGGATGGCCTGTTACCGGCGATGGGGCACGCGTTTTTCTCCCTGAGCGTCGGGGTCGGCTCGATCATGATTTACGGCGCCTACATGCCCAAGAACGCATCCTTGACCCGGACCGTCTTTGGCGTTGCACTGCTGGATACCTTCGTGTCGCTGTTGGCGGGCGTGGCATTGTTTCCGATTGTGTTCGCCGCCGGCCTGAACCCGAGCGAGGGGCCGGGGTTGATGTTTGTCAGCCTGCCCTTCGCTTTCGGCAGCATGGCCTTCGGCCAATTGATGGGCGTGGTGTTTTTTGTCCTGGTGGCCATCGCGGCCTGGAGTTCGGCCATTTCCCTGCTGGAGCCCATGGTGGCCTACTTGGTTGAACGGACCCGTATCAGTCGCGCCTGGGTGACCTTCTGGTTGGCTTTTACCTGCTGGTTTGTCGGCCTGGGCACGGTGTTTTCCTTCAATATATGGAAGCAAGCGAAGTTTTTCGTGAACGAAGGCGGGCTGTTTCATCTCTACCAGTGGGGCGCAACCGAAGGGCTGGATTTCTTCGGCGTGATTGATTTCTTCACATCACGGATCATGCTGCCATTGGGTGGTTTATGTTTCGTGGTGTTTGCAGGATGGGTGATGGGGCGTGAGGCGGTGCGTGATGAACTGTCGCTGCGCAGCCCGGTTTTGTTTGCCTTGAGCCTGTTCTTGATGCGCTATGTGGCGCCCATCGGCATTCTCGTAGTGTTTGCCGCCCAGCTGTGGAAGTGACGCTTACATGACGACACATATTCAACGCTCGGCCTTGCTGCCCTACCCGGCGCAGGCGCTGTATGACCTGGTCAACGATGTGGCGAGCTATCCGGAGTTCCTGCCGTGGTGCGCATCCGCCGAGGTGCTGGAGAGCTCCGAAACTCATATGCGCGCCAGCCTCAACATTGCCAAGAGCGGTTTGAGCCAGCGTTTCGTCACGCGCAATACGCTGGTGCCTGGGCAATCCATTGAGATGAACCTGGAAGAGGGGCCCTTCAATCAGCTCCACGGCGTCTGGGTGTTCAAGCCTCTGGGCGATAAGGCCTGCAAGATCAGCCTGGACCTGTCGTTCGACTACGCCGGCCCATTGGTGCGTGCAACGTTGGGGCCGCTGTTCAATCAGGCCGCCAACACCCTGGTTGACGCGTTCTGCCAGCGGGCCAAGCAGAATGCAGAGCTCAAGCGTTGATTGAGATAGAAGTGGTGTATGCCAGTGTCGACCGCCAGGTCTTGCGCACATTTGCCGTGCCGCAAGGCACGAGTGTTCGCGCAGCGCTGAAGGCATCGGGTATTACTGATGCATTCCCCGAGCTGGATCTGGCGACCTGCCCGGTGGGGATTTTTGGCAAGGTGGTCGCCGATCCTGATCGGCAGGTAGTCCAGGCGGCTGATCGGCTGGAGATTTATCGACCTTTGCTGGCCGATCCTAAAGAAATTCGTCGATTGCGGGCGGCCAAGGCTGCTCAAGCGCGCCAATCCGATCAGTAACCCGCTTGAATCGCAGGCAATAAAAAACCCGGCATGCCGGGTTTTTTTACGTCGCGGTTTATTGCGGCGAGGTATCCAGAGGTTCTGGCGTCGGGACTGGTACGGTCTCGACTTTGTCCACGTCCTTCTGGATCTGGTCCAGCAACGAACCTGGCTTGGCCGGTTTTTCCGGTTTCTGCTGTTCGGCGTTCTGGGTCGGCTCGGTAACGGTAGTGCCGCTGTCCTTGCCCATGATGGCCTCGTCGCGGCTCACGCCGGGCATGAAATCGCCCGACAGGCTGACGAGTTGGTCGTTAGCGTTGAAAATGACGCTGATGCGTTCCTGTTGGCGCTCGCCGCCACCTGGCTGCAAACTGTACAGATAATCCCAGCGATCGGCGTGGAACGTGTCGGTCAACAGAGGGTTACCCATGATAAACCGTACTTGCCGGCGGGTCATTCCCGGGCGTAACTGGTCTATCATGTCCTGCGTGACGACATTGCCCTGCTGGATGTCGATTTTGTAAACCCCGGGGAATGAACAACCGGCGAGTGCGAGCAGTCCCACAAAGGTGAAACTGGTTAGCAAGAGCTTGGTGTTTTGCATCGGTGGGCGACTTCCACTATCTTGGCTGGGACAACGTAAACGCCGATCATACCCGCATTAAGAGAAGCTGCGAAGCAGCATCGCGAGAAAGCTGACCATGGTTGAAAATAGCGAACTACGCAAAGCCGGCCTCAAAGTGACCCTGCCACGGGTCAAGATTCTACAAATGCTCGATTCCGCCGAGCAACGCCACATGAGTGCCGAGGACGTCTACAAGGCGCTGATGGAGGCTGGTGAGGACGTCGGTCTGGCCACGGTTTACCGTGTTCTGACCCAGTTCGAGGCAGCTGGCCTTGTGGTGCGGCACAACTTCGACGGAGGCCACGCGGTCTTCGAACTGGACGACGGCAAGCATCACGACCATATGGTCAACGTCGAGACCAGTGAAGTGATCGAATTCTTCGACGAAGAAATCGAGCGGCTGCAGAAAGCAATTGTCGACAAGTATGGCTTCGAGATGGTTGATCACAACCTCGTGCTGTATGTACGTAAGAAAAAGTAAGCATGTCGCGCGGACTTAAGGTTCGCGAAACGAACGAAGGCGACCCTAGGGTCGCCTTCGTGCTTTCTGCCGTTCTCAGATTTTCGCGGTAACGACCATTTTTTTCGCGTGGGCCAGGGATTCCTTGGTGAGGTCGATACCTCCGAGCATTCGCGCCACCTCTTCCACGCGCTCATTTTTGTTGAGTTTGGACACAGCGGTGCGAGTGGCGTCCTCGCCACGCACCTTGTGCACAAACAAATGCTGGTGTCCCTGGGCGGCGACCTGGGGTAAGTGAGTAACGGTCAGCACTTGGCCACGCTCACCCAGTCGGCGCAGCAGTTGGCCGACAATTTCCGCGGTTGGGCCGCCGATGCCTACGTCCACTTCGTCGAATACCAGCGTCGGCACGCGAGAGGTTTGTGCGGTGATGACCTGGATGGCCAGGCTGATTCGTGACAATTCGCCGCCGGAGGCGACTTTGGCCAGGGCCTTGAGTGGTTGCCCGGGGTTGGCGCTGACCAGCAGTTCTACTTGCTCAAGTCCATTGGGCTGGAGCTCGTCGCCGGCGTTGGGGCGCAATTCGATGGTGAAGCGCCCGCCGGGCATACCCAGGCGCTGGATTTCCTGCTCCACGGCGTTGGCCAGCGCTGTGGCGGCCTGCCGTCGCAGTTCACTGAGTTCCTTGGCCTTTTCCTGGTAATGACGGGCATAAGAAGCCAGTTCGTCCCCCAGGCGTTCGATGGATTCATCGTTGGCGTTCAGGGTTTCCAGCTCTTCCAGTAGCCGCTGTTGGAGTTCGGCAACATCGGTCGGCTGGATGCGGTGCTTGCGCGCCAGCGTATAGATGGTGTCCAGGCGTTCTTCCAGGTACTGCAGGCGTGCCGGGTCGGCATCGAAATGGTCGAGGAAGCGGTTCAGCTCCCCGACGGCCTCTTCGACCTGGATCTGCGCGCTCGTCAGCAGGTTGGTCGCTTCGTTCAACGCGCCCACCGAATTGTTCACGCTGGAGAGTCGGTTCAGGCTCGCTGTCAGTGCATTGAGCACATTGCCCGAATCGCTCTCGCTGCATTGTTCGACCACTTGTCGGCAAATGCCCAGCAGGGTTTCGGCGTTGGTCAGGTTCTTGTGTTCCTGCTCCAGCTCTTCCAGTTCATTTTCACCCAGTGCCAGGTTCTCCAGCTCTTCGAGCTGGTAGCTCAGCAACTGGTGACGGGCACGCTGTTCGTCGCCAGAGTTGGAGAGTCGATCCAGTTCCTGTCGGGTCTGGCGCCAGCGTTGGGCCGCCAGTTGGACCTGTCGTGCCAGATCCGTGGCGCCGGCGTACTCATCCAGCAAGCGGCGGTGGGTGTCGGTCTTGAGCAGGGATTGGTGTTCGTGCTGGCTGTGAATGTCGATCAGCAGCTCACCGAGGGCCTTGAGATCGCCCAAGGGGCAGGGCGTGCCGTTGATGTAGCCTCGGGAGCGGCCTTCGGCGGTGATGACCCGGCGAAGGATGCACAGGCCGTCGGTGTCCAGGTCGCGCTCGGCCAGCCAGGCGCTGGCCTCGGGGATGTCGATCAGGTCGAACGTCGCCAGGATGTCGGCCTTGTCTGCTCCGGGGCGCACTACGCCACTGTCGGCGCGGTCGCCCAGCGTCAGGCCCAGGGCATCGAGCATGATCGACTTGCCCGCGCCGGTTTCACCGGTGATCACGCTCATGCCTCGGTCAAGTTCGAGGTCGAGATGTTCGACGATGGCGTAGTTGTGTACGGACAGGTGCACCAGCATAAGGCCGCTCCCAGGCTTTAGGTCTGGTTATTTATACAGTGTTTTGTTTCGGCCTGACAATGCCCTCGCTTAGCTCGATTTGCTTGGGCGGAGGGTTTTCTTAGCGCTGCGAGGAATGACTATGCAGCTGTTTTTTGTAAGGTTAATTCGTCAAATGGCCCTTGAAGCTGGAAAACCCGACCCCATATACCGGGGCAGAAGCGCGAGTCGAGCTCGCGGACGAAGTTGAGAGGAGAAATCTATGGCTGACGAACAGACGCAGGATACGCAAAATCTAGACGCCAACCAGGCTTCCCAGGATTCCGGTGAAGACCTGGCGGCACGTGTACAAGTGCTCGAGGAGCAACTGGCCGGTGCGCAGGATCAGGCGTTGCGTGTAGCAGCCGACCTGCAGAATGTCCGCCGTCGCGCCGAGCAAGATGTAGAGAAGGCTCATAAATTCGCCTTGGAGCGTTTCGCCGGCGACCTGCTGCCGATCATCGACAGCCTGGAGCGCGGCCTGGAACTGTCCAACCCGGATGACGAAAACATCCGTCCGATGCGCGAAGGCATCGAGCTGACCCTGAAAATGTTCCAGGACACCCTCAAGCGTTATCAGCTCGAAGCCCTCGATCCGCATGGCGAACCCTTCAATGCCGAGCACCATCAGGCCATGGCGATGCAGGAAAGTGCCGACGTCGAGCCGAACAGTGTCCTGAAGGTTTTCCAGAAGGGTTACCTGCTTAACGGTCGTCTGCTGCGCCCGGCCATGGTCGTGGTCAGCAAGACGCCTGCACCGGTTTCGCCTTCTATTGATGAGCAGGCTTGAAATCGGTCGTAGTGGCCCCATCTATTAAGTCAAGCGTTTAAGTGCTACCGCAGTTAGCCACCACTGCTGCGGCAACAAAATCCAAGTTCCGGGAGAGTTAACATGGGCAAGATTATCGGCATCGACCTGGGGACCACCAACTCGTGCGTCTCCGTGCTGGAAAACGGCAAGGCCAAAGTTATCGAGAACGCTGAAGGCGCGCGTACCACGCCGTCGATCATCGCTTACGCCAACGATGGCGAGATTCTGGTTGGCCAGTCGGCCAAGCGTCAGGCAGTGACCAATCCGCATAACACCCTGTACGCGGTGAAGCGTCTGATCGGTCGCAAGTTCGACGAAGAAGTCGTTCAGAAAGACATCAAGATGGTGCCTTACAAAATCGCCAAGGCTGACAATGGTGACGCCTGGGTTGAAGTGAACGGCCAGAAAATGGCTCCGCCACAGATCTCGGCTGAAATCCTCAAGAAAATGAAGAAGACCGCTGAGGATTATCTCGGCGAAGCAGTGACCGAAGCGGTCATCACCGTTCCTGCGTACTTCAACGACAGCCAGCGCCAGGCGACCAAAGACGCCGGCCGCATCGCGGGCCTGGACGTAAAACGTATCATCAACGAACCGACCGCAGCCGCTCTGGCCTACGGTATGGACAAGGCCAAGGGCGATCACACCGTGATCGTTTATGACCTGGGTGGCGGTACCTTCGACGTTTCCGTGATCGAGATTGCTGAAGTTGACGGCGAGCACCAGTTCGAAGTGCTGGCGACCAACGGCGACACTTTCCTCGGTGGTGAAGACTTCGACATTCGCCTGATCGACTACCTCGTCGACGAGTTCAAGAAAGAAAGCGGCATGAACCTCAAGGGTGACCCGCTGGCGATGCAGCGCCTGAAAGAAGCCGCTGAAAAAGCCAAGATCGAACTGTCCTCGAGCCAGTCGACCGACGTGAACCTGCCGTACATCACCGCAGATGCCACCGGTCCTAAGCACCTGAACGTAAAAATCTCCCGCGCCAAGCTTGAAGCGCTGGTGGAAGACCTGGTTCAGCGCACCATCGAACCTTGCCGCATTGCGATGAAAGATGCCGGTATCGACGTTGGTTCGATCAACGACGTGATCCTGGTTGGCGGCCAGACCCGTATGCCGCTGGTTCAGAAGCTGGTCACCGACTTCTTCGGCAAAGAAGCGCGTAAGGACGTGAACCCGGACGAAGCCGTTGCCATGGGTGCTGCCATCCAGGGCGCCGTTCTGGCTGGCGACGTGAAGGACGTCCTGCTGCTCGACGTCAGCCCGCTGACCCTGGGTATCGAAACCATGGGCGGTGTGATGACCGCGTTGATCGAGAAAAACACCACGATTCCTACCAAGAAATCCCAGGTGTTCTCGACTGCCGACGACAACCAGAGCGCCGTGACCATCCACGTGCTGCAAGGTGAGCGCAAGCAGGCTGCCCAGAACAAATCCCTGGGCAAGTTCGACCTGGCCGAGATTCCACCGGCTCCACGTGGCGTGCCACAAATCGAAGTGACCTTCGACATCGACGCCAACGGCATCCTGCACGTCGGCGCGAAAGACAAGGCCACCGGCAAGACCCAGTCGATCGTGATCAAGGCCAACTCCGGTCTGTCCGAGGAAGAAATTCAGCAGATGGTTCGCGATGCTGAAGTCAACGCCGAGGAAGACCGCAAGTTCGAAGAGCTGGCTAGCGCCCGCAACCAGGGCGACGCCCTGGTGCACTCGACCCGCAAGATGATCGCCGATGCTGGCGAGAAAGTGACCGCGGAAGAGAAAACCGCTATCGAAGCGGCTGTGGTTGCCCTTGAGGCTGCCGTAAAAGGCGACGACAAGGCTGCCATCGAGGCGAAGATCGAAGAGTTGTCCAAGGTCTCCGCTCCAGTGGCCCAGAAGATGTACGCCGAGCAGGCTCAGCCCGCTGAAGGCGCAGCTGCCCAAGGCGACTCGGCCGAAAAAGCCGATGACGTCGTTGACGCTGAGTTCGAAGAAGTGAAAGACCACAAGTAATCGCTTGTTGGTCGGCCGGTTGACTGCATTTGTGCGGTGACTGGTAGGATGTCGCCGCGCGGGGGCTTGCTCCCGCGTTGGCGTGTCTGGAGCTAATGAATTTTTACAGCATGCGACAGTGTTCGGATGTTGGCGGTGTGTTCGGGAATGCTCCTGCTTTCCGGCGATGGACGCCGCGTTTTGGCCGGGTCCCTGGCTGAAAGATATGGATTTGTAGGAGAAGTTGCGCAGGCACTTCTCCTGCAAGCCCAAGACCAGGATCGTTGAATTGACGTGAGTTGGGTCCGGGCCTGTATTGGGGCTCAACGAGTTTGGCAAGGCTCAGGAGAGGTTCGCCGAACGTCCTATAAGAGTGCAAAGACTAATGGCAAAGCGTGACTTTTACGAAGTATTGGGTGTCGAGCGGGGGGCCAGCGAGGCAGACCTGAAAAAGGCTTATCGTCGCCTGGCGATGAAGCACCACCCGGACCGTAATCCCGGCGACAAAGCGTCGGAAGAGATGTTCAAGGAGGCCAACGAGGCCTACGAAGTACTGTCCGATTCCAGCAAGCGCGCGGCTTACGACCAGTACGGTCATGCCGGTGTCGACCCAAGCATGGGCGGCGGCGGTGCCGGTTTTGGCGGTCAGAATTTCTCCGATATTTTTGGCGATGTGTTCAGCGATTTCTTCGGTGGCGGTCGCGGCGGTGCCCGTGGCGGCGCCCAACGTGGCAGTGACCTGCGCTACACATTGGAGTTGGACCTGGAAGAGGCGGTGCGCGGTACTACCGTGAATATCCGTGTTCCGACGCTGGTCAATTGCAAGCCGTGCGATGGCTCGGGGGCCAAGAAGGGCTCCTCGCCTGTTACGTGCCCAACCTGCGGCGGCATCGGTCAGGTCCGCATGCAGCAGGGCTTCTTCTCGGTGCAGCAGACCTGCCCGCGTTGCCATGGCCAGGGCAAGATCATTTCCGACCCGTGCGACTCCTGCCACGGCGAAGGGCGTGTCGAAGAGTACAAGACGCTGTCGGTGAAAGTGCCGGCCGGTGTCGATACCGGTGACCGCATTCGTCTGTCCGGCGAAGGCGAGGCGGGTGCCCAGGGTGGTCCGACTGGTGATCTGTACGTTGTGATCAATGTGCGTGAGCACGCGATTTTCCAACGCGACGGCAAGCATCTGTTCTGCGAAGTGCCGATCAGTTTTGTCGATGCTGCCTTGGGTGGTGAGCTTGAGATCCCGACCCTCGACGGTCGCGTCAAGTTGAAAATCCCCGAGGGTACGCAAACCGGCAAGCAGTTCCGGATTCGCGGCAAGGGCGTTGCGCCAGTGCGTGGTGGCGGCGCGGGTGACCTGATGTGCCGCGTGGCGGTGGAGACTCCGGTCAACCTGAGTCGGCGCCAGCGTGAGTTGCTGGAGGAGTTTCGCAGCTCGCTGGCCGATGACAACAGTCACTCCCCGAAAACCACCGGCTGGTTCGAAGGCGTGAAGCGCTTCTTCGGCGACCTGTAAGGAGTTGGCATGCGACGTATAGCTGTGATGGGCGCTGCGGGGCGCATGGGTAAGGCGCTGGTCGAAGCGGTACAGCAGCGCTCGCCGCTCTCCGGCCTGACGGCGGCCATCGTTCGTCCCGACAGTACGCTGGTAGGGGCTGATGCTGGCGAGCTGGCCTCGCTGGGGCGTATCGGTGTGCCGATGTCCGGCGGCCTGGAGAAGGTGCTCGACGAGTTCGATGTGCTGATCGACTTCACCCTGCCGGACGTGATGCTGAAAAACCTCGCGATTTGCCGCAAGCATGGCAAGGCCATGGTGATCGGCACCACGGGGCTGGATGCCGCGCAAAAGCAGCTGCTGGCCGAGGCGGGTAAAGACATTCCGATCGTGTTCGCGGCGAACTTCAGCGTGGGTGTGAACCTGTCGCTGAAGCTGCTGGAGATGACGGCCCGGGTCTTGGGTGACGATGCGGATATCGAAATCATCGAGGCGCATCACCGCCACAAGATCGATGCGCCTTCAGGAACGGCCTTGCGCATGGGCGAGGTGATTGCCGATACGCTGGGTCGCGATCTGCAGGAAGTGGCCGTGTATGGGCGCCAGGGGCATACCGGTGCTCGTGAGCGCGATACTATCGGTTTCGCTACTGTGCGCGGCGGCGATGTGGTGGGCGATCATACCGTGCTGTTCGCCACTGAGGGCGAGCGCCTGGAAATCACCCACAAGGCGTCGAGCCGGATGACCTTCGCCAAGGGTGCCGTACGTGCTGCGCTGTGGCTGGATGGCCGCGAGCCAGGTTTGTACGACATGCAGGACGTGCTCGACCTGCGTTGATGCCATTGAACGCGGGGTTCAGGTTATACTGAGCCCCGTTTTACACCGCTTCGCGACGGCCTGTCGCATTCCCCTGCCTTTAAGG
Source organism: Pseudomonas sp. DF11 (assembly GCF_058148565.1). NCBI lineage: Bacteria > Pseudomonadati > Pseudomonadota > Gammaproteobacteria > Pseudomonadales > Pseudomonadaceae > Pseudomonas > Pseudomonas sp. DF11. The sequence goes on along the minus strand of NZ_JBYVYN010000003.1, from coordinate 586,126 downwards.
CTCATTAGCGGTGGACCAAAAAAGCCTTTTTCTGTAAGCTACAGCTTTAGTGTGTCCACTAAAAGCGCGCAGAATAATTCAGTGAAGAAGCGGGGTGACGTGTCCATACGTCACTCCGCTTTTTTACAACCTGCGATCGCCCTTTCAGGCTTTATTTACGGGAGGTCTTCTTGACTAAGCCAGCCATACTCGCCCTTGCTGATGGCAGCATTTTTCGCGGCGAAGCCATTGGAGCCGACGGCCAGACCGTTGGTGAGGTGGTGTTTAACACCGCAATGACCGGCTATCAGGAAATTCTTACCGATCCTTCCTACGCCCAGCAAATCGTTACCCTGACTTACCCACACATCGGCAACACGGGCACCACGCCGGAAGATGCCGAGTCTGATCGTGTCTGGTCCGCCGGCCTGGTCATTCGTGACTTGCCGCTGGTAGCGAGCAACTGGCGTAACACGATGTCCCTGTCCGATTACCTGAAAGCCAACAACGTTGTGGCGATCGCCGGTATCGACACCCGTCGCCTGACCCGCATCCTTCGGGAAAAAGGCGCGCAGAACGGCTGCATCATGGCCGGTGACAACATTTCCGAAGAGGCCGCTATCGCCGCCGCCCAGGGCTTCCCGGGTCTCAAGGGCATGGACCTGGCGAAAGTCGTCAGCACCAAGAAACAGTACGAATGGCGCTCCACGGTCTGGGACCTGAAGACCGACAGTCACGCGACGATCGAGGCTTCCGAGCTGCCATACCACGTGGTTGCGTACGACTACGGCGTCAAGCTGAACATCCTGCGCATGTTGGTCGAGCGCGGTTGCCGCGTGACCGTGGTGCCGGCGCAAACCCCGGCCGCCGACGTCCTGGCCCTCAAGCCCGATGGCGTGTTCCTGTCCAACGGCCCTGGTGACCCCGAGCCTTGCGACTACGCGATCCAAGCGATCAAGGACGTGCTGGAAACCGAGATCCCGGTATTCGGTATCTGCCTCGGCCACCAGTTGCTGGCCCTCGCCTCGGGCGCCAAGACCTTGAAGATGGGTCATGGCCACCACGGTGCCAACCACCCGGTGCAGGACCTGGACACTGGCGTGGTAATGATCACCAGCCAGAACCACGGTTTTGCGGTAGATGAAGCGACCCTGCCAGCCAACGTGCGTGCGATCCATAAGTCGTTGTTCGATGGCACGCTGCAGGGCATCGAGCGTACCGACAAGAGCGCGTTCAGCTTCCAGGGCCACCCTGAAGCCAGCCCGGGCCCGAACGATGTGGCGCCGCTGTTCGATCGCTTCATCAATGAGATGGCCAAGCGACGCTGACCGCGTGAAGCCCGAGGGCGGCCCCGAGTGCGGCGGCCCCCTCGGGCGCTTCAAAGATTGTTCGACGGCCTAGCCGACTGACCTGCGGATTTGAGTGACAAACCCATGCCAAAACGTACAGACATAAAAAGCATCCTGATTCTCGGCGCTGGCCCGATCGTGATCGGCCAGGCCTGCGAATTCGACTACTCCGGCGCCCAGGCCTGTAAAGCCCTGCGCGAAGAGGGCTACCGCGTCATCCTGGTGAACTCCAACCCGGCCACCATCATGACCGACCCGGCCATGGCCGACGCCACCTACATCGAGCCGATCAAGTGGCAGACCGTTGCCAAGATCATCGAGAAAGAGCGCCCGGACGCACTGCTGCCGACCATGGGTGGCCAGACCGCGCTGAACTGCGCCCTGGACCTGGAGCGCGAAGGCGTCCTGGAGAAGTTCGGTGTGGAAATGATCGGCGCCAACGCCGACACCATCGACAAGGCCGAAGACCGTTCGCGCTTCGACAAGGCGATGAAATCCATCGGCCTGGACTGCCCACGCTCGGGTATCGCCCACAGCATGGAAGAGGCCAATGCGGTCCTGGAACGCCTGGGCTTCCCATGCATCATCCGTCCATCCTTCACCATGGGCGGCACCGGTGGCGGCATTGCTTACAACCGTGAAGAATTCGAAGAAATCTGCGCCCGTGGCCTGGACCTGTCGCCGACCAAAGAGCTGCTGATCGACGAATCCCTGATCGGCTGGAAAGAATATGAAATGGAAGTTGTCCGCGACAAAAAGGACAACTGCATCATCGTCTGCTCCATCGAGAACTTTGACCCGATGGGCGTGCACACCGGTGACTCGATCACCGTCGCGCCGGCCCAGACCCTGACCGACAAGGAATACCAGATCCTGCGTAACGCCTCCCTGGCGGTATTGCGCGAGATTGGCGTGGAAACCGGCGGCTCCAACGTCCAGTTCGGCATCTGCCCGAACACCGGTCGCATGGTGGTCATCGAGATGAACCCACGGGTGTCCCGTTCGTCGGCCCTGGCCTCCAAGGCCACCGGTTTCCCGATTGCCAAGGTCGCTGCCAAGCTGGCCGTGGGCTACACCCTGGACGAGCTGTCGAACGACATCACCGGTGGCAAGACCCCGGCGTCCTTCGAACCGTCCATCGACTACGTCGTTACCAAGCTGCCACGCTTCGCCTTCGAGAAGTTCGCCAAGGCCGACGCCCGCCTGACCACCCAAATGAAGTCGGTCGGTGAAGTCATGGCCATCGGCCGGACCTTCCAGGAATCCCTGCAGAAAGCGCTTCGCGGCCTGGAAGTGGGCGTTTGCGGCCTCGATCCGAAGCTGGACCTGAATGATCCGGAAAGCATGAGCGTGCTCAAGCGCGAGCTGACCGTGCCGGGCGCCGAACGTATCTGGTACGTGGCCGATGCCTTCCGCGCCGGCATGACCGTCGAGCAGATCTTCGGCATGAACATGATCGACCCTTGGTTCCTGGTGCAGATCGAAGATCTGATCAAGGAAGAAGAGAAGGTCAAGACCCTGGGCATGTCCAGCATCGACCGCGACACGATGTTCCGCCTCAAGCGCAAAGGCTTCTCCGATATGCGCCTGGCCAAGCTGCTGGGTGTGACCGAGAAGAGCCTGCGCGCTCATCGCCACAAGCTGGAAGTGTTCCCGGTCTACAAGCGCGTCGACACCTGCGCGGCCGAGTTCGCCACCGACACTGCTTACCTGTACTCCACGTACGAGGAAGAGTGTGAAGCGGCGCCATCGACCCGTGACAAGATCATGATCCTGGGTGGCGGTCCTAACCGGATCGGCCAGGGCATCGAGTTCGACTACTGCTGCGTACACGCGGCACTGGCCCTGCGCGACGACGGTTACGAGACCATCATGGTCAACTGCAACCCGGAAACCGTGTCCACCGACTACGACACCTCCGACCGCCTGTACTTCGAGCCAGTGACCCTGGAAGACGTGCTGGAAATCGTCCGCGTCGAGAAGCCTAAAGGCGTGATCGTCCAATACGGCGGCCAGACTCCGCTGAAACTGGCGCGCGCCCTTGAAGCCGCTGGCGTGCCGATCATCGGTACTAGCCCGGATGCGATCGACCGCGCTGAAGACCGCGAGCGTTTCCAGCAGATGGTCGAGCGCCTGAACCTGCGTCAACCGCCAAACGCCACCGTGCGCAGCGAAGACGAAGCGATTCGTGCCGCGGCCAAGATCGGCTATCCGCTGGTGGTGCGTCCGTCCTACGTACTGGGCGGCCGTGCGATGGAAATCGTCTATCAAGAGGACGAACTCAAGCGCTACCTGCGCGAAGCGGTCCAGGTGTCCAACGACAGTCCGGTGTTGCTGGACCACTTCCTCAACTGCGCCATCGAAATGGACGTGGACGCGGTCAGCGACGGCAAGGATGTGGTGATCGGCGCGATCATGCAGCACATCGAGCAGGCCGGTGTTCACTCCGGTGACTCCGCCTGTTCGCTGCCGCCTTATTCGCTGCCGGCGCACATCCAGGACGAGATGCGCGAGCAGGTCAAGAAAATGGCCCTGGAGCTGGGTGTTGTCGGCCTGATGAACGTGCAACTGGCCTTGCAGGGCGAGGACATCTACGTCATCGAAGTCAACCCGCGCGCTTCCCGGACCGTGCCATTCGTCTCCAAGTGCATCGGTGTTTCCCTGGCGATGATCGCGGCACGGGTCATGGCTGGCAAAACCCTGAAAGAGCTGAATTTCACCAAGGAAATCATTCCGAACTTCTACAGTGTGAAAGAGGCGGTGTTCCCATTCGCCAAGTTCCCTGGCGTGGACCCCATCCTCGGCCCGGAAATGAAGTCCACCGGTGAAGTAATGGGCGTGGGCGATACCTTCGGTGAAGCCTTCGCCAAGGCCCAGATGGGTGCCAGCGAAGTATTGCCGACTGGCGGTACGGCGTTCATCAGCGTGCGTGATGACGACAAGCCACTGGTTGCAGGCGTAGCCCGTGATCTGATCAACTTGGGCTTCGAAGTGGTCGCCACTGCCGGTACTGCCAGACTGATCGAGGCGGCAGGCCTGAAAGTGCGCCGCGTGAACAAGGTGACCGAGGGGCGTCCGCACGTGGTCGACATGATCAAGAATGACGAAGTCACACTGATCATCAACACCACCGAGGGTCGCCAGTCGATCGCTGACTCTTACTCCATTCGTCGCAATGCGCTGCAGCACAAGATCTACTGCACCACGACCATTGCTGCGGGCGAAGCGATCTGCGAAGCGCTCAAGTTCGGTCCCGAGAAGACCGTGCGTCGCTTGCAGGATCTACATGCAGGATTGAAGGCATGAGCATAACCAAGTACCCGATGACGGTTCAGGGCGCGAAGGCCCTGGAAGAAGAACACGCTTTCCTGACCAAGGTCGAGCGCCCGCGCTTGAGCCAGGCTATTGGTGAAGCGCGCGAGCTGGGCGATCTCAAGGAAAACGCCGAATACCACGCTGCCCGAGAGGAGCAGGGGATGGTCGAGGCGCGTGTCCGTGATATCGAAGGCCGCATGCAGAATGCGGTGATCATCGATGTCACGACGATCCCGCACACCGGCAAGGTGATCTTTGGCACTACCGTGGAAATCGCCAACGTCGAGACCGATGAAAGCGTCACTTACCAGATCGTTGGTGAGGACGAGGCAGACATCAAGCTCGGCAAGATTTCCGTTGGTTCGCCCATCGCCCGCGCCTTGATTGCCAAGGAAGAGGGTGATGTGGTGGCGGTGAAGACACCTGGCGGTGTCATCGAGTATGAGATTGTCGAAGTCCGTCACATCTGAACGAAGGCGCCCGCTTCGAGCAGGCGCCATGATCTGGCAGCTCACCCAGATGTTGTGGGTGGGCGGCGTCTGGTTGTTGCACATCGGTTTGCTGCCGGTGCTGGGTCGAGTCGGCCTGGCACCGCTGCTTATCGATGAAATCGCAGGCATGCTGACGGCGCTGCTGGTGGGTTTTTCCGCGGCGTGCGTGATGTTCCAGGCTCTGGTGCTGGTTCAGGCCGAGGGCCTTGCCAGTCTATGGCGCGACATTCGTGGGCAATTGTTGCTCATGTCGTTGTATGCGTGCGGGATGTTCTTCGCAGTGCGTCTCGGCTGGCCGGATGCGAGCCAATGGCAGGTATTCAGTTACCTGGTGCTGGGTTTTTCCGGGTTGGTGCTGGTGTTGCAGCCGGTTCCCGGATGGGGCGGCAGGGTGCGCGAGGCACACCCTTGACCCTTTGACATCACTTGAAGCGGTGAACGTTCGACAGTTGCTTGTTGACGCTGAAATTCTTGCGATAAATCAGCGCCATCTTGCCGATGACCTGCACCAGGTCGGCCTTGCCGGTCTTGCACAGTTCAGCAACGGCAGCCAGGCGGGCTTCGCGGTCGAGGATGTTGAGCTTGATCTTGATCAGCTCGTGATCGCCCAAGGCGCGTTCCAATTCGGCGAGTACACCTTCAGTCAAACCGTTGTCAGCCACAGTCAAAACCGGTTTCAGATGGTGGCCAATGGATTTGTATTGTTTCTTCTGCTCTTGAGTGAGCGGCATAATCTGACCCCTGCGTCTGATCTTGTAAAAAGCGGCGGCCAGTTTACCCGAGCAAGTCCGGGACCGCCCACTTAATCACGACCCGTTTTATTTTTAGAGGTGGCCCGTGGCCCGTTCCAAGACTAGCCAGAACTGGCTCAGAGAGCATTTCAACGATCCATACGTCAAAATGGCGCAAAAAGACGGCTATCGCTCGCGTGCCAGCTATAAATTGCTGGAGATCCAGGAAAAGGATCGCCTGATCCGTCCAGGCATGACCGTGATCGACCTCGGCGCGGCGCCTGGCGGCTGGTCCCAGGTAACCAGTCGTCTGATTGGCGGCCAGGGGCGCTTGATCGCATCCGACATCCTGGAAATGGACAGCATCCCCGATGTGACCTTTATCCAGGGCGATTTCACCGAAGACGCCGTGTTGGCGAAAATACTGGAAGCCGTCGGAAATACGCAGGTTGACCTTGTGATTTCCGATATGGCCCCCAATATGAGTGGATTGGCGGCTGTCGACATGCCTCGTGCAATGTTCCTCAGCGAGCTGGCCCTGGATCTTGCCGGGCGGGTTTTGCGTCCAGGTGGTGATTTCTTGATCAAGGTCTTCCAGGGTGAAGGCTTCGACGAATACCACAAGGGCATCCGCAAATTGTTCGACAAGGTGCAGATGCGCAAGCCATTGTCGTCCCGTGACCGCTCTCGCGAGCAGTATCTGCTGGCGCGGGGGTTTCGCGGTGTTGAAGGCGCAGCCAGTGATGAGCGTCTTTGACGGGGCCGATAGTTTTTTTTGTCTCGCATTGAAGAAGCCGTGTAACGAAAATTATGCGGTCAAAGTTTCACAAAGGGTTACAGACGGCGCCTGCCAGAGTCGTAGGTAATGTAGTAAGTTAGGCCGGTGAATATCATGCGAAGCGCGCGCCAGTAGCGGAGCTTGCTTCAGAGGGTAGTTAATTGAACGACATGGCAAAGAATCTGATCCTGTGGTTGATCATCGCCGCTGTCCTTGTGACCGTGATGAACAACTTCTCCAGCCCTAACGAGCCGCAGACCCTCAACTATTCCGACTTCATCCAGCAGGTCAAGGATGGCAAGGTCGAGCGCGTAGCCGTTGATGGCTATGTGATTACCGGCAAGCGCACCGATGGCGACAGCTTCAAGACCATTCGTCCGGCAATCCAGGACAATGGCCTGATCGGCGACCTGGTGGACAACCATGTCGTGGTCGAAGGCAAGCAGCCTGAGCAGCAAAGCATCTGGACCCAGCTCCTGGTCGCCAGCTTCCCGATCCTGGTGATCATCGCTGTGTTCATGTTCTTCATGCGCCAGATGCAGGGTGGTGGCGGAGGCAAGGGCGGGCCGATGAGCTTTGGCAAGAGCAAGGCCCGGCTGCTTTCCGAAGACCAGGTGAAAACCACCCTGGCCGACGTTGCGGGCTGCGACGAAGCCAAGGAAGAAGTGGGCGAACTGGTTGAGTTCCTGCGTGATCCGGGCAAGTTCCAGCGCCTGGGCGGTCGTATTCCACGCGGCGTGCTGATGGTTGGCCCGCCAGGTACCGGTAAAACCTTGCTGGCCAAGGCGATTGCCGGTGAGGCCAAGGTTCCGTTCTTCACGATTTCCGGTTCCGACTTCGTCGAAATGTTCGTCGGCGTGGGCGCCAGTCGTGTCCGCGACATGTTCGAACAGGCCAAGAAACACGCTCCATGCATCATCTTCATCGACGAAATCGACGCCGTCGGTCGCCATCGTGGCGCCGGCATGGGTGGCGGTCACGACGAACGTGAACAGACCCTCAACCAGTTGCTGGTCGAGATGGACGGTTTCGAAATGAACGACGGCATCATCGTGATTGCCGCCACCAACCGTCCTGACGTGCTCGACCCTGCGCTGTTGCGTCCGGGGCGTTTCGACCGTCAGGTCGTGGTGGGGCTGCCGGACATTCGCGGTCGCGAGCAGATCCTCAAGGTCCATATGCGCAAGGTGCCAATGGGTGATGATGTCGCTCCGGCAGTCATCGCGCGTGGCACGCCGGGCTTTTCCGGTGCCGACCTGGCGAACCTGGTCAACGAAGCGTCGTTGTTCGCCGCTCGCACTGGCAAGCGCGTCGTGGAAATGAAGGAATTCGAGCTGGCCAAGGACAAGATCATGATGGGCGCGGAGCGCAAGTCCATGGTCATGTCGGAGAAAGAAAAGCAGAACACCGCGTATCACGAGGCGGGTCACGCGATCGTCGGTCGTGTCGTGCCCGAGCACGATCCGGTCTACAAGGTCTCGATCATCCCGCGCGGTCGCGCCCTGGGCGTAACCATGTTCCTGCCGGAAGAGGATCGCTACAGCCTGTCCAAGCGTGCGTTGATCAGCCAGATCTGTTCGTTGTACGGTGGCCGTATCGCTGAGGAAATGACCCTGGGCTTCGACGGTGTGACCACCGGCGCGTCCAACGACATCATGCGCGCCAGCCAGATTGCCCGGAATATGGTCACCAAGTGGGGCCTGTCCGAGAAGTTGGGGCCGCTGATGTATGCCGAAGAAGAGGGGGAGGTGTTCCTCGGACGTGGTGGCAGTGGCCAGCATGCAAGCTTCTCCGGTGAGACAGCCAAGCTGATCGACTCGGAAGTGCGCAGCATCATCGACCAGTGCTATGGCACTGCCCGGCAGATTCTCACGGACAACCGTGACAAGCTCGATGCCATGGCCGATGCCCTGATGAAGTACGAAACCATTGATGCCGAGCAAATCGACGATATCATGGCGGGTCGCGAACCTCGCGAGCCTCGTGACTGGTCGGGCGGTGGTACCGGTACCTCCGGTACACCACCGGCGGTACAGGGTGAGCGTCCGGAAACACCGATTGGCGGTCCGGCCGCTGATGTCTAAGGCTTGAAATGACTTCTGTTCAGTCCTCGACCCGGTTGCCTTGCGGCAACCGGGTTCTTGATTTGGCCCATGCGCACGTCATGGGCATTCTCAATGTCACGCCTGATTCCTTTTCCGATGGTGGTCGATTCAGCCAGCTCGATGCTGCGTTGCGGCATGCCGAGGCCATGGTGGCTGCCGGCGCCACGCTGATCGATGTGGGCGGTGAGTCGACCCGGCCGGGCGCGCGGGCGGTCTCGCCTACCGAAGAGCTGGAGCGGGTGGCGCCGATTGTCGAGCGTATTCATCGCGAACTTGATGTCATTATCTCGGTCGATACGTCCACGCCGGCGGTCATGCGCGAGACTGCGCGACTGGGGGCGGGCCTGATCAATGATGTTCGCTCCCTGCGGCGCGATGGTGCCCTGGACGCTGCGGCGGCCACGGGGTTGCCGGTGTGCCTGATGCATATGCTCGGCGAGCCGGGGACTATGCAGAATGACCCTCGCTATGATGATGTAACCAGGGAGGTGGGTGAATTCCTGGTAGAGCGTCTGGATCAATGTGTCGCCGTGGGTATTCCCGCCGAGCGGATCATTCTTGATCCCGGCTTCGGTTTTGCCAAGACACTGGCTCACAACCTGAGCCTGTTCAAACATATGGAAGCCTTACATGCCCTTGGGCGGCCCCTGTTGGTTGGGGTTTCGCGAAAGAGCATGATAGGCAATGCCTTGGGCCGACCGGTGGGAGAGCGCCTGTATGGCGGTCTCGCCCTTGCGGCCTTGGCCCTTACCAAAGGCGCGCGCATATTGCGTGTGCACGATGTAGCCGAAACGATGGATGTCGTGCGGATGATCACAGCTGTGGATTCAGCCGAATAAGAATGACGGAGCACTTATGAGCAAGAAATACTTTGGCACCGACGGTATTCGTGGTCGGGTCGGCGAGTACCCTATTACCCCTGATTTCATGCTCAAGCTCGGCTGGGCGGCCGGCATGGCGTTCCGCAAGATGGGCGCCTGCAAGGTGCTGGTCGGCAAGGACACGCGAATTTCCGGCTACATGTTCGAATCGGCACTCGAGGCTGGCCTGACGTCGGCGGGCGCCGATGTGATGCTGCTGGGCCCGATGCCGACGCCGGCCATTGCCTACCTGACGCGTACGTTCCAGGCCCAGGCAGGCATCGTGATCAGTGCCTCGCACAATCCTCATGACGACAACGGCATCAAGTTCTTCTCCGGTCAGGGTACCAAGCTGCCGGATGATATCGAGCTGATGATCGAAGAGTTGCTGGACACGCCGATGACTGTGGTTGAGTCGAGCAAGATCGGCAAAGTGTCGCGGATCAACGATGCGTCGGGTCGCTACATCGAGTTCTGCAAAGGCAGCGTGCCCACGGGTACCAGTTTTTCCGGCCTGAAAATCGTTGTCGACTGCGCCCACGGGGCAACCTATAAAGTCGCGCCGAGCGTCTTTCGCGAGCTGGGAGCCGAGGTGGTGGTGCTTTCCGCCCAGCCTAATGGTCTGAACATCAACCACAACTGTGGCTCCACCCATACCGAGGCGTTGCAGGCAGCGGTGCTGGCCGAGCAGGCCGATCTCGGGATCGCCTTCGACGGCGACGGTGATCGGGTCTTGATGGTTGATCACACTGGTACGGTCGTCGATGGTGATGAACTGCTGTTCATTATTGCTCGCGACCTGCATGGGCGCGGCAAGCTGAAGGGCGGCGTAGTCGGCACGCTGATGAGCAACCTCGGGCTGGAGCTGGCCCTGGCGGACCTGGATATCCCGTTCGTGCGGGCCAATGTGGGTGACCGCTACGTGATCTCGGAGTTGTTGGAGCGCAACTGGGTGATCGGGGGCGAGAACTCCGGCCACATCGTATGTTTCGACCATACCACCACGGGTGATGCGATCATTGCGGCCCTGCAAGTGCTAATGGCGCTCAAGGCGCGTAACGAAGGGCTCGCACAATCGCGCCAGGCATTGCGTAAATGCCCGCAAGTGTTGATCAACGTGCGTTTCGGGGGCGGTGTGAATCCTCTCGAGGATGCCAAGGTCAAGCAGGCCAGTGAGCGTGTGACGCAGGCGATGGCGGGTCGTGGGCGTGTATTGTTGCGCAAGTCCGGCACAGAGCCTTTGGTGCGTGTCATGGTCGAAGGCGAGGATGAAGCGCAAGTTCGCGGTTATGCCGAAGAGCTGGCAAAACTGGTTACTGAAGTTTCTGCCTGAATTCGGCTTGCCAGTCATGAATCGGTTGGGTAACATCTGCGCCCACTTTGACCGACGAGGTACAGCATGCGTCGCCCTATGGTAGCTGGTAACTGGAAGATGCACGGTACCCGCGCCAGCGTCGCTGAGCTGATCAATGGCCTTCGTCATCTGGCCTTGCCAAGCGGTGTTGATGTCGCGGTATTCCCGCCTTGCTTGTATATCAATCAAGTGATTGATGGCTTGAAAGGTAAGTCGATTTCGGTCGGCGCGCAGAACTCTGCGGTGGAGCCCATGCAAGGCGCATTGACCGGTGAGATTGCGCCGAGTCAGTTGGTGGATGCAGGTTGTTCCCTGGTCTTGGTCGGGCACTCTGAACGTCGCCTGATCATGCATGAGCAAGACAGCACCCTGATCCGCAAATTTGCTGCGGCTCAGGCCTGTGGTCTGGTTCCAGTGCTGTGTGTAGGGGAAACCCTCGAGCAGCGTGAGGCCGGGAAGACCCTTGAAGTTGTCGGGCGTCAGCTGGGCAGCATCATCGAAGACCTGGGTGTCGGTGCTTTTGCAAAGGCAGTCATCGCTTACGAGCCGGTCTGGGCCATTGGCACCGGGCTGACTGCTTCGCCGCAACAGGCGCAGGATGTGCACGCAGCCATCCGCGCGCAGTTGGCGGCAGAGAATTCTGAAGTGGCACGAGGTGTGCGGCTTCTATACGGCGGCAGCGTGAAGGCGGCCAATGCGGTCGAACTGTTCGGCATGCCGGATATCGATGGGGGGCTCATTGGTGGAGCGTCCCTGAATGCAGATGAGTTCGGTGCGATTTGTCGCGCCGCGGGAAACTGAAAAAATGCTGGAAACAGTCGTAGTCGTTTTTCATCTGCTGGGTGCATTGGGTGTAGTTGCCCTCGTATTGCTGCAGCAGGGTAAAGGTGCGGATGCTGGTGCGTCTTTCGGTGCAGGTGCTTCAAATACTGTGTTCGGAAGCCAAGGTTCCTCTACCTTTCTTAGTAAGTTTACTGCTATACTTGCCGCCGGTTTCTTCATGACCAGCTTAGGGTTAGGTTACTTTGCTAAAGAGAAAGCTCACGAGCTGACTCAAGTAGGTTTGCCAAACCCAGCAGTTCTGGAGGCGCCAAAGCAACAACCGGCTTCTGATGATGTCCCGGTGCTTCAAGAGCAAAAGTCGGCCAACCCGGCGACTGACGTGCCTCCAGCTCAAGAGCAGAAGTAAGAAGGTTTCAAACGCTGTATTGCCGAGGTGGTGGAATTGGTAGACACGCAACCTTGAGGTGGTTGTGCCCATAGGGTGTAGGGGTTCGAGTCCCCTTCTCGGTACCAATTATCAGGAGAGCCCGCGATTGCGGGCTTTCTTGTAGGTGGAAGGGTTACATTGACCCTGTAAGGGATCGGTCGTATACTTCCGCCCCAGCTTTGTCGCGGGATGGAGCAGTCTGGTAGCTCGTCGGGCTCATAACCCGAAGGTCGTCGGTTCAAATCCGGCTCCCGCAACCAGTTTCAGGGGCCCCTTCCAAGGGGCTTTTTGTTAGCTGGACACTTTATAACGCCGCTATTCGACGGCGTTTCAGGGATGGGCGATTCGCCCATTTTTTTTTATTTGCACAGCATGCACAAACATGCACGAGGGGGTTCAGGTGTCGAGCAAGCTAGAACAGTTGCAGGCCTTGTTGGCCCCGGTGGTCGTGGCCCTTGGCTATGAATGCTGGGGTATTGAGTTTTCGGCTCAAGGGCGCCACTCACTGTTGCGCGTTTATATCGATAAGGAAGGCGGTGTGTTGGTGGATGATTGCGCCATCGTCAGCCGTCAGATCAGCGGTGTACTGGATGTTGAAGATCCAATCACCTCCGAATACACCCTTGAAGTTTCCTCGCCTGGCATGGAGCGCCCCCTGTTCACTCTTGAACAGTTCGCTTTGTTTGCCGGTGAACAAGTGAAGATCAAGTTGCGCTCGCCTTTCGAAGGTCGACGCAACTTCCAAGGCCTTCTGCGCGGTGTAGAAGAGCAGGACGTCGTGGTGCAGGTAGATGACCATGAGTTCCTGTTGCCGATCGATATGATCGACAAGGCCAACATTATTCCCAGTTTTGACTGATACGTGCCAGATACTGCGGATCCCGCGGATCCAATGGCTTGCGAAAGGCGAGGCGTACGATGAGCAAAGAAGTACTGCTGGTTGTTGAGTCGGTATCCAATGAAAAGGGCGTACCGGCTAACGTTATTTTTGAAGCGCTGGAGCTGGCCCTGGCCACTGCTACCAAGAAGCGGTTTGAAGACGAAGTTGATTTGCGTGTGGAAATCAATCGCCACACGGGTGCCTACGAGACTTTCCGTCGCTGGACGGTGGTCGAGGAAGCCGACCTGGACGATCCGGCTATCGAAACCTGGCCGAGCAAGGTTGCAGAAACGCATCCGGGCGCCAAGGTCGGTGATGTAGTAGAAGAAAAAATCGAGTCCATCGAGTTCGGTCGCATCGCTGCACAGACTGCCAAGCAGGTTATTGTGCAGAAAGTTCGCGAAGCCGAGCGCGCGCAAGTCGTCGACGCTTATCGCGAGCGCCTGGGGGAAATCATCTCCGGCACCGTGAAAAAAGTCACTCGCGACAACGTGATCGTCGACCTGGGCAACAACGCCGAAGCGTTGCTGGCCCGTGAAGACATCATTTCTCGCGAAACTTTCCGGGTTGGCGTGCGCTTGCGTGCGCTGCTCAAGGAAATCCGCACCGAGAACCGCGGCCCGCAGTTGATCCTGTCGCGTACAGCGCCGGAAATGCTGATCGAGTTGTTCCGCATCGAAGTGCCGGAAATTGCTGAAGGCCTGATCGAAGTCATGGCCGCCTCCCGTGATCCGGGATCGCGTGCCAAGATCGCGGTCCGCTCCAAGGACAAGCGCATCGACCCGCAAGGTGCTTGCATCGGCATGCGTGGTTCGCGTGTCCAGGCCGTATCCGGCGAGTTGGGCGGCGAGCGCGTGGACATCGTCCTGTGGGACGACAACCCGGCTCAGTTCGTGATCAACGCCATGTCGCCTGCTGAAGTGGCGGCAATTATCGTCGACGAAGATGCCCATGCCATGGACATCGCCGTTGGCGCAGACAATCTCGCTCAGGCTATCGGTCGTGGTGGTCAGAACGTGCGTCTGGCCAGCCAGTTGACTGGCTGGACCCTGAACGTGATGACCGAATCGGACATCCAGGCTAAGCAACAAGCGGAAACCGGCGATATCCTGCGCAACTTCATCGAAGAGCTCGAAGTCGATGAAGAACTGGCGCAGGTGCTGGTGGACGAAGGCTTTACCAGCCTGGAAGAGATTGCCTACGTACCGGTGGAGGAAATGCTCAACATCGACGGCTTTGACGAGGAAATCGTCAACGAGCTTCGCGCTCGGGCCAAGGATCGTTTGTTGACCAAAGCCATCGCTACTGAGGAAAAGCTGGCAGACGCCCATCCGGCCGAAGACCTGCTCTCGCTTGAGGGCATGGACAAGGATTTGGCGATGGAACTGGCGGTGCGCGGCGTAATTACCCGCGAAGACCTGGCCGAGCAGTCTATTGACGATCTGCTCGACATCGACGGCATTGACGATGATCGTGCCGGCAAGTTGATCATGGCCGCCCGAGCCCACTGGTTCGAGTAATTAGGCGCGGCCTGAGGAGAGAAGTGCATGACGCAAGTCACGGTGAAACAACTGGCCGATGAGGTCAAAACACCGGTAGAGCGCCTGTTGCAGCAGATGCGTGAGGCAGGTCTGCCGCACACCGCCGCCGAGGAACATGTGACCGACAGTGAGAAGCAGTCCCTGCTGACTCACTTGAAGAGCAGTCACAAGGCAAAAGTGGAAGAACCGCGCAAGATCACTCTGCAGCGTAAAACCACCAGCACCCTGCGTGTTGCCGGTAGCAAAAGCATCAGCGTTGAAGTACGCAAGAAGAAAGTCTTCGTACAGCGCAGCCCGGAAGAAATCGAAGCCGAGCGCAAACGCGAACAGGAAGAACGTCGCGCAGTAGAAAATGCTGCTCGTCAGAAGGCTGAAGAAGAAGCCAAGCGCCGCGCCGAAGAAGAAGCGCGCCGCCAGCCTGCTGCTGCGCAAACCGCTCCGGTAGAAGCTGTCGAGGCTGTTGCCCCGGTAGTCGAACCTGTGCGTGAAGCGGCTCCAGTCGTGGCGCCAGCTCCGGCTCCAGCCGATACTCGCAAGCGTGACGAACAGCGTCGTCCGGACAAGCCACGTGCCGACGACAACCGTCGTGGCAGCGGCGATGGCGAGCGCAAGAACGCGCCCCATCGTGCTTCGGTCAAGGAAAAGGCTCCAGCACCACGTGTTGCGCCACGTACTACCGATGAAGAAAGCGATGGCTTCCGTCGCGGCGGTCGCGGCAAGGCCAAGCTGAAGAAACGCAACGCCCACGGTTTCCAGAGCCCTACCGGTCCTGTCGTGCGTGAAGTGAAGATCGGCGAGACCATCACTGTGGGCGATCTGGCCCAGCAGATGTCGGTCAAGGCTGCTGAAATCATCAAGTTCATGTTCAAGCTGGGTACGCCAGCCACCATCAACCAGGTACTGGACCAGGAAACTGCCCAACTGGTTGCTGAAGAGCTGGGCCACAAAGTGACCCTGGTCAGCGACACCGCCCTGGAAGATTCCCTGGCCGAGTCGCTGAAGTTTGAAGGTGAGGCGGTTTCCCGTGCACCGGTCGTGACCGTCATGGGCCACGTCGACCACGGTAAAACCTCCCTGCTCGACTATATTCGTCGTGCGAAGGTTGCGGCAGGTGAGGCTGGTGGTATTACCCAGCACATCGGCGCCTACCACGTTGAAACCGACCGCGGCATGGTGACGTTCCTCGACACCCCGGGTCACGCCGCGTTTACCGCGATGCGTGCCCGTGGTGCCAAGGCGACCGACATCGTGATCCTGGTGGTTGCAGCGGACGACGGCGTGATGCCGCAAACCATCGAAGCCGTTCAGCATGCCCAGGCAGCTGGCGTGCCTCTGGTGGTCGCGGTGAACAAGATCGACAAGCCGGGCGCCGATCTCGATCGCATCCGCAGCGAACTGTCGGTCCATGGCGTGACTTCCGAGGACTGGGGTGGCGACACTCCATTCGTTCCGGTCTCGGCGAAGATGGGTACCGGCGTTGACGAACTGCTCGAAGCCGTTCTGTTGCAAGCCGAGGTCCTGGAACTGACCGCGACGCCTTCGGCTCCTGGCCGTGGTGTGGTGGTTGAGTCCCGTCTCGACAAGGGCCGTGGCCCGGTTGCGACCGTTCTGGTTCAAGACGGTACCCTGCGCCAAGGCGACATGGTGCTGGTCGGTTCGAACTACGGCCGTGTACGTGCCATGCTCGACGAGAACGGCAAGTCCATCAAGGAAGCCGGTCCGGCCATTCCGGTCGAGATCCTCGGCCTGGACGGCACCCCGGACGCTGGCGACGAGATGAGCGTTGTGGCTGACGAGAAGAAAGCCCGTGAAGTGGCTCTGTTCCGTCAAGGCAAGTTCCGCGAAGTCAAACTGGCTCGTGCTCACGCCGGCAAGCTGGAAAACATCTTCGAGAACATGGGCCAGGAAGAGAAGAAGACGCTCAACATCGTCCTCAAATCCGACGTCCGTGGTTCGCTCGAAGCGTTGAACGGCGCCTTGAATGGCCTGGGTAACGACGAAGTGCAAGTGCGCGTGGTCGGTGGCGGTGTCGGTGGTATCACCGAGTCCGACGCTAACCTGGCACTGGCTTCCAATGCTGTACTGTTCGGCTTCAACGTGCGTGCCGATGCCGGCGCTCGCAAGATCGTCGAGCAGGAAGGCCTGGATATGCGTTACTACAACGTGATCTACGACATCATCGAAGACGTCAAGAAAGCCCTGACCGGTATGCTGGGCAGCGACGTGCGGGAGAACATCCTGGGCGTGGCCGAAGTTCGCGACGTGTTCCGTTCGCCGAAGTTTGGCGCCATCGCCGGTTGCATGGTGATCGAGGGTGTCGTTCACCGTAACCGTCCGATCCGTGTACTGCGTGAAGACATCGTGATCTTCGAAGGCGAGCTGGAATCCCTGCGCCGCTTCAAGGATGACGCTTCCGAAGTACGTGCCGGCATGGAATGCGGTATTGGCGTCAAGAGCTACAACGACGTCAAGGTCGGCGACAAGATCGAAGTCTTCGAGAAGGTCCAGGTTGCTCGCAGCCTCTGACTCGCGCACTTCAAGAGCCGCACCGGGCAGCCGCATGAATATGCGCCGCCTCGCTGCCGGACTCTAAACGCAACGCCCGGTCTGGCTTTTGCCAGGCCGGGCGTTTGCCGCTTTCAGACCTCCCGGGTTTGACCGTGAGGCAGTAACAGGTAACAAGACATGGCAAAAGAATACAGCCGTACCCAACGAATTGGCGATCAGATGCAGCGTGAGCTGGCCCAACTGATCCGTCGCGAAGTCAAAGACCCGCGCGTCGGCCTGGTCACCATTACCGCTGTGGAAGTCAGCCGTGACGTTGGTCACGCGAAGATTTTCATCACCGTGATGGGCCAGGACAGCGCCGAAGAAATCGCCCAGAGCATCAAGGTGCTCAACTCGGCCGCTGGCTTCCTGCGTATGCAGTTGGCCCGGGAGATGAAGCTGCGCAGCGTCCCACAGTTGCACTTCCACTACGACGAAAGCGTCGTGCGCGGTGCGCATCTGTCGGCCCTGATCGAGCGCGCCGTGGCTGAAGACAGTCAGCACCCGGTTGCGGCTGAACCCGAAGACACCAAGGAGTAATCGGTGGCTCAGGTCAAACGCATCCGTCGTAACGTCAGCGGTATCATCCTGCTCGACAAGCCGCTGGGGTTCACCTCCAACGCGGCGTTGCAGAAGGTTCGCTGGCTGCTCAATGCCGAAAAGGCCGGGCATACCGGTAGCCTCGATCCGCTAGCCACCGGCGTGCTGCCGCTGTGCTTTGGCGAGGCGACCAAGTTCTCCCAGTACCTGCTCGATTCCGACAAGGGCTATGAGACCCTGGCGCAACTGGGCAAGACCACAACCACGGCGGATGCCGAGGGTGAGGTTTTGCTCGAGCGCCCGGTGACCGTTGGTCAGGCCGATATCGAGGCTGTATTGCCGGCTTTTCGTGGGCAAATCAGCCAGATACCGCCGATGTACTCGGCCCTCAAGCGTGATGGGCAACCGTTGTATAAACTGGCCCGTGCCGGCGAAGTAGTGGAGCGCGAACCGCGTTCTGTTACTATTGCGCGCTTGGAATTGCTGGCCTTTGACGGTAATACTGCGCGGCTGGCCGTGGATTGCAGCAAGGGCACCTATATCCGCACCCTGGTGGAGGATATTGGTGAACGGCTCGGCTGTGGCGCGTACGTGGCAGAATTGCGACGGACCCAGGCCGGGCCTTTCACGCTGGCCCAGACGGTCACGCTCGAAGAGCTCGAAGCGGTGCATGCCGAAGGTGGTAACGAAGCGGTCGACCGTTTCCTGATGCCTTCGGACAGCGGGTTGCTGGATTGGCCGCTACTGCAATTCTCGGAACACAGCGCGTTCTACTGGCTCAACGGCCAGCCGGTACGTGCCCCGGATGCGCCGAAGTTCGGCATGGTTCGGGTACAGGATCACAATGGTCGCTTCATCGGTATCGGTGAAGTGAGCGAAGACGGGCGCATTGCGCCGCGTCGACTGATTCGGTCGGAATGACCGGAACCAGCCTGCGTAACAGCAGGTTGGCGAGTGTGGCTGTTAACAGGCACGGTCACTACTCATTTATAGATACAGGGATTTGTCCCTGGCCTGTTGGTACGGTTTCCCTGGAAACGGTACCTCACAAGAGGAAAGCCACATGGCACTCAGCGTTGAAGAAAAAGCTCAGATCGTGACCGACTACCAGCAAGCTGTTGGTGATACTGGTTCGCCAGAAGTGCAAGTTGCACTGCTGACCGCCAACATCAACAAACTGCAAGGTCACTTCAAGGCCAACGGTAAAGATCACCACTCCCGTCGTGGTCTGATCCGCATGGTAAACCAGCGTCGTAAGCTGCTGGATTACCTCAAGGGCAAAGACGTTAATCGTTACAGCACCTTGATCGGTCGCCTGGGCCTGCGTCGCTAATCAGCGATTGCGCTATGAGGTTGGTTGTCTGCCAGTTGCCCGCGTTTTGCGCTGGCAGCCGGCAGGCTCCCAGCCTCAAGTTTTATCTGGACAGTCGTTGGGCCGATTCCCCGCACTGCCCAAGAATTTCGCAAGAAGACAAGTTCCCCAAGAGCCACAAAGAAGGTAGGACACCGTGAACCCGGTAATCAAAAAATTCCAATTCGGTCAGTCGACCGTTACCCTCGAGACTGGCCGTATCGCCCGTCAGGCCTCCGGCGCAGTGCTGGTCACCGTTGACGACGACGTCAGCGTATTGGTGACCGTTGTCGGTGCCAAGCAAGCCGATCCAGGCAAGGGCTTCTTCCCTCTGTCTGTTCACTACCAGGAAAAGACTTACGCTGCCGGTAAGATCCCTGGCGGTTTCTTCAAGCGCGAAGGCCGTCCTTCCGAGAAAGAAACCCTGACTTCCCGACTGATCGACCGTCCGATCCGTCCGCTGTTCCCAGAAGGTTTCATGAACGAAGTGCAGGTTGTCTGCACCGTCGTTTCCACCAGCAAGAAAACCGATCCGGACATCGCTGCGATGATCGGTACCTCGGCTGCCCTGGCCATCTCCGGCATTCCTTTCGATGGCCCGATCGGCGCTGCCCGCGTGGCATTCCACGAAAGCACCGGCTACCTGCTGAACCCGACCTACGAGCAACTGAAGGCATCGAGCCTGGACATGGTCGTGGCCGGTACTTCCGAAGCCGTGCTGATGGTTGAATCCGAAGCCAAGGAACTGACCGAAGACCAGATGCTGGGCGCCGTGCTGTTCGCCCACGACGAGTTCCAGGTGGTGATCAACGCCGTCAAGGAACTGGCCGCCGAAGCCGCCAAGCCAACCTGGGCCTGGGCTCCACAAGCCGAAGCCACCGAACTGCTGGGCGCGATCCGTGCCGAGTTCGGCGAAGCGATCTCCCAGGCCTACACCATCACCGTCAAGGCCGACCGTTATGCGCGCCTGGGCGAGCTGAAAGACCAGGTCGTTGCCAAGCTGTCCGGCGAAGAAGGCCAGCCATCGGCCAGCGACGTCAAAGCCGCTTTCGGTGAAATCGAATACCGTACCGTTCGCGAAAACATCGTCAACGGCAAGCCGCGTATCGACGGTCGCGACACCCGCACCGTTCGTCCGCTGAATATCGAAGTCGGCGTCCTGCCGAAGACCCACGGTTCGGCTCTGTTCACCCGTGGCGAAACCCAGGCCCTGGTCGTTGCCACACTGGGTACCGCCCGTGACGCGCAACTGCTCGACACCCTGGAAGGCGAAAAGAAAGACCCGTTCATGCTGCACTACAACTTCCCTCCGTTCTCGGTGGGCGAGTGTGGTCGCATGGGTGGCGCCGGTCGCCGCGAAATCGGCCACGGCCGTCTGGCCCGTCGTTCGGTCCAGGCCATGCTGCCAGCCGCTGACGTGTTCCCGTACACCATTCGCGTGGTATCGGAAATCACCGAGTCCAACGGTTCGAGCTCGATGGCTTCGGTCTGCGGCGCTTCCCTGGCCCTGATGGACGCCGGTGTGCCGATGAAGGCGCCGGTTGCGGGTATCGCCATGGGCCTGGTGAAGGAAGGCGAGAAATTCGCCGTCCTGACCGACATCCTGGGTGACGAAGACCACCTGGGCGACATGGACTTCAAAGTGGCCGGTACCGCCAAGGGCGTCACCGCACTGCAGATGGACATCAAGATCAAGGGCATCACCGAAGAGATCATGGAAATCGCCCTGGGCCAGGCCCTGGAAGCGCGCCTGAACATCCTCGGCCAGATGAACCAGATCATCGGTCAGTCCCGTACCGAGCTGTCGGAAAACGCTCCGACCATGATCGCGATGAAAATCGACACCGACAAAATCCGTGATGTCATCGGTAAAGGCGGCGCGACCATCCGTGCGATCTGCGAAGAAACCAAGGCTTCGATCGACATCGAAGACGACGGTTCGATCAAGATCTTCGGCGAAACCAAGGAAGCGGCAGAAGCAGCACGCCAGCGCGTCCTGGGCATCACCGCAGAAGCCGAGATCGGCAAGATCTACGTCGGCAAGGTTGAGCGCATCGTCGACTTCGGCGCCTTCGTCAACATCCTGCCGGGCAAGGACGGTCTGGTTCACATCTCCATGCTGAGCGATGCTCGCGTCGAGAAAGTGACCGACATCTTGAAAGAAGGCCAGGAAGTGGAAGTGCTGGTGCTGGACGTGGACAACCGCGGCCGTATCAAGCTGTCCATCAAAGACGTGGCAGCAGCCAAGGCATCGGGCGTTTAATCACCCCGTCGCCTGACCGCTGAACAAGCAAACGCCCCGACTGGTTCGGGGCGTTTTGCTGTGTGGTGAAAATCCCTGCCAGGCAGGTTGCCTGGCCACCGGGGACGGTGCTAGTTTTAGCCACCGCCCGTGTAGCTCAGCCGGTAGAGCAGCGCACTCGTAACGCGAAGGTCGCAGGTTCGATTCCTGTCTCGGGCACCACCCCCCCCTCGTTATTTCACCTTCCTGCTCAGTTCCTCGACCGTGCGTTTGAGCTGGTCCATCTGACTGTCCTGATCGCTGAGCTCCCGTTTCAGGGACGAGATCTCGCTGTTGCTCGAACTCGAACTGGAGCCGCTATTGCGCTTGAGTTCTTCCACTTGCTTGCCAAGGTCCTTCAGATCGTCTTGCTGTTCCTTGATCGTGCGCTTGAGCTCGTCAATCTCCTTGTTGCTGGAGGTGGAACTGGACCCACTGTTGCGCTTGAGTTCTTCGATCTGGCGGGCCTGCTCGCTGAGGGTGCGCTTCTGGTTTTCCAGTTCGTCAGCGTTGTTCTTCACGGTTTTTGGCAGGTCTTCCAGGGCGCTGGCGTTGACGTTGGTCTTGACGAGTACGTACTTACCAAATTGGTCATAACGAAGGGCAGGAATGACGTCGGCGTAGGACAGCCCATCGGAGGAGACTTCGACAGCCGCTTGAGCAAGGCCGGCCAAGGTCAGGCTGGCGAGCAGCAAGGTCGCGGTAGCAAGCCGGGTCGACGAACGTTTCGAAAAGCTGTGCATCACTAGGGTTCCTTGTGAAGTGCCGATATAGCACATCGCTATGACTGGTTATTTTGACAGATGTTCCCAAGCCCCCCTGGTTTCTCATGCGCATGGTTTTTTGTGGGATAGATGTAAAGAACCGTGTAAATCCCCGGCAAAACGTCCTATATTCGTTGCCTGCATGTGCATCGCCCAGCAGTTTTCAGATGATCCCCGAATGGTTCTGAAGGCCAGATAAACCGGGCTTCACACGGTTTTTTGCGTCAGAGAGATCCTTGATGATCCAGATCCATCTTCCATTCCCCAGATCAACGAGAACGCCATGACCGTTAAAGCATTGACCCAGGAAGCCAGGCACGAAGAAGCGCTGAAGAAGTACGTGCTGGATGCGCCCCAACTGCTGGAAGAGATCAAGGACTTGCCTGCCGACGATCAAAAAGACCAGATCCAGTGGGCGTTCGAGGATGAGGCCGAAGCCCAGGGCCTGCAGCCTTGGGAGTTGACGCTCAAGTACACCTGTACACCTGAAGAGTTCGAGGCGCAGCGCCTTGCATTGCACAAGGAAGCGGCCGAGGTGCTGGGTGTGGAATGGGATGAGTACTGCGAGATGAATAATCTGGTGGTCTGAAAAAAACGCCAGCCTTTCGAGGCTGGCGTTTTTCGTTGTCAGAGGCTCAAGCGCATCGACAGATCCACCGCCTTCACATCCTTGGTCATCGCCCCGATCGAGATGTAGTCCACCCCGGTCTCGGCAATCGGGCGCAACGTGCTTTCGTTGATCCCGCCGCTGGCTTCCAGCTTCGCCTTGCCGCCGTTCAGGCGTACGGCTTCCCGCATGTCGTCCAGGCTCAGTTCGTCGAGCATGATGATGTCGGCGTTGGCCGCCAGCGCTTCTTTCAATTCCGCCAGGCTTTCCACTTCGATTTCCACCGGCTTGCCAGGCGCGATCTTGTGGGCGGCAGCGATGGCCTGGGCGATCCCGCCGCAGGCGGCAATGTGGTTTTCCTTGATCAGGAATGCATCGTACAGGCCGATGCGGTGGTTATGGCAGCCGCCGCAAGTGACTGCGTACTTCTGGGCCAGGCGCAACCCGGGCAGGGTCTTGCGGGTGTCCAGCAGCTTGACCTGAGTGCCGGCGACGAAATCGGCCAGGTAACGGGCCCGAGTGGCGACCCCCGAGAGCATTTGCAAAAAATTCAGTGCGCTGCGTTCGCCAGTCAACAGCGAGCGGGCCGGGCCTTCGAGGTGGAACAGTGCCTGATCGGGTTTGACCCGGTCACCGTCGTGCACTTGCCAATGCACCGCGACACGTGGGTCCAGTTGCCGGAATACGGCATCGACCCAGGCCGTGCCGCTGATGATCGCCGCGTCGCGGGTGATGATGGTGGCCTTGGCCAGGCGTTCGGCGGGGATCAGTTGCGCGGTGATGTCGCCGCTGCCGATGTCTTCGAGCAACGCACGGCGCACGTTGGCTTCGATTTCGGCGGTCAGATCGGCGAGGCGTAGATTCGGCATAACGGGCTCCACAAACAAAGTGGCCTGATTATAGGGTGTCGAAACCTGCATTTGGTCGCGTCCTCGCAACATTTCCTCTTTTCTCCGGTCACTAATTGCGCCGTATTTCGAGCTGTATCACAGAGTCTACTGGTACGACGGGGTTCTTTTACCCGATAATCCGCCTTTCGATTGACGTCATGACTTTGACGTTGCGAGCCGAAGAAAGCCGTTTCAGGAGGCCAGGATGCACAACGACGGGAATGTAGTGCCTTTACACAAGGTGGCTACCGATCAGGCGAATCGTTCGCCGCTCGCCCGCCTGCCTGTGATTCTGCTGCAGGTTCGCGACAAGGCTGCCCAGCAGCTGCGCCTGGGTTTACAGGGGCTGTTCGATAATGCCGACGACACCTTGTTTGAAATGGCCGACCGGGCGCGCGACGACGTCGAGCAGAACCTGTACTTCGAGGCCATGCGCGACCTGCGCCTGAAGCGCAAAAGTATCGAGCGGGAATTTATCGAGCAGTTTTTCGAGACCTTCGTCAGCCTTGCCCAGTACGACCTGACCCACGTCACCTTGACGCCCAGCCTGGCGCCGGACAGCCAGACCCAGCGCTCCCAGGACGAGCTGGAGCGGCAGCTGGCGGTCGAGGCGATGGTCACTCGGGTGCTCAGGCGCGATGGCGTGGCGCTGGAACAACTGACGGCCCGGCTCGGTGTGCTGCTGGCCCGACCGTTGTCCAGCCAGCACAATCCCCTGAGCCCGGCACTGCTGTGCGAGAAGTTCCTGCAGGCTGGGCGTAACCTGGGGGTGGGTATCAAGGTCAAGCTGATCCTGCTCAAGCTGTTCGAACGTTATGTGCTCAGCGAGTGCGACCAACTCTATACCGAGGCCAACCAGTTGCTGGCCGCCACTGGCATCTTGCCGGAGCTCAAGGTTACGCCGGCGCGGCGGGCCTCGGACCGGCCCGAGGATCAGCCAAGGCCCAACGCCGAGATCGCTGCCACGCCCAGCGATACGGAGGTCGATGACAGCGTCCAGGAAGTGTTCGCCGCCTTGCAGAAACTGCTGATGCAGGTGCGTGGCAGCGTGGCACCGACCCTGGAGCCCAGCGTGCCGCCCCAGCCGATTTCCACGCGTGACCTGCTGCGGCTACTCTCTCATTTGCAGCAATACGTACCGGCGCCTACCGTTCACGACGAGTTCGATTTGCGTAGCCAGCTCGAGCAGCTGTTGACCCGGGTCAGCGTCAGGAGTGGCAAGTCCCGGGTGGTCGAAGGCGCCGATGAAGACGTGATCAACCTGATCTCGATGATGTTCGAGTTCATCCTTGACGATCACAACCTGCCAGACTCCTTCAAGGCCCTGATCGGCCGCCTGCAAATCCCGATGCTCAAGGTCGCGGTGCAGGACAAGAGCTTCTTCAGCCGCGGCAATCATCCGGCCCGGCGACTGCTTAATGAAATCGCGGCCGCCGCCATGGGCTGGGGCGATTGCGACGATCATCAGCGCGACAGTCTGTACCTGCGCATCGAGCAGGTGGTGCAGCGCTTGCTGAATGATTTCGTCGACGATCCCGCCATTTTCTCCGAGCTGTTGGCCGACTTCCTGGCTTTCACCAGTGACGAGCGGCGTCGTAGCGAATTGCTTGAACAGCGTATCCGCGACGCTGAAGAGGGCCGGGCCAAGGCCGAACTGGCGCGCCAGCGAGTCGAAGGGGCGCTGAACCAGGTGATGATGGGCAAGGTCTTGCCACAAGCCGTGGTGGAGTTCGTGCAACACGCCTGGAGCCAAGTGTTGCTGCTGACCTGCTTCAAGCATGGCAAGTATTCCGCCGAGTGGCAGGCCGACGTCTTGACCCTGGAACAATTGATCTGGAGCGTTCAGCCCCACGACGAACCCGACGCCGGCCTGCATTTGCTGGCGATGGTGCCGGAACTGCTCAAGGCCCTGCGTGAAGGACTGAGCCGCTCGGCGTTCGACCCGTTCGCCACCAGCGAATTTTTCAGTGAGCTGGAAGTCCTGCATGTGCAGGCGCTCGAACGCATGGGCCAGGCAACGGAACAGCCCCAGTCGTTCAGTTCACCGGTCATGGTCGAAATATCGGAAAAAATCGTCCTGCGCACCCCGCAAAAATCGGCAGGAGAAAGTGTGACGGTGCATTTGCCCGCCGATGACGTCGGCCTGCTGCAGGTCGACCAGTTGCACCTGGGGAGCTGGGTCGAGTTCCAGGAGGACGATGACAACGCGCTGCGTTGCAAGCTGGCGGCGATCATCGAGGCCACGGGCAAATACGTCTTCGTCAATCGCACCGGCCTCAAGGTGCTGGAGCACAGCCGCACCAGCCTGGCCCTGGAGTTTCGCCGGGGAGCGGCGCGGCTGTTGGACGACACCCTGTTGTTCGACCGGGCGCTGGAGTCGGTGCTGGGCAATCTGCGCCAGCTCAATCGCGGCAAGTGATCGCGCAGCCCGGTCCGATCACGGCATACTGGCGGCATTCACCGTCGTCATCGAAGGAACCTGTATGCAGTTGGACTCCGCGAGCGGTTGGTGCGAGGGGGTGCGTCATTGCCCATCGCCCAACTTCAATGCGCGCCCCGAAGGCGAAATCTCCCTGCTGGTGATCCACAACATCAGCCTGCCACCGGCACAGTTCGCCACGGGCAAAGTGCAGGAATTCTTCCAGAATCGTCTGGATGTCACGGAACATCCCTACTTTGCCGGTATCGCCGACCTGCGCGTCTCTGCGCATTTTCTGATCGAGCGCGACGGCACCGTGACCCAGTTTGTCTCTTGTCTGGATCGTGCGTGGCATGCGGGCGTCTCGTGTTTCGAGGGACGTGAGACCTGTAACGATTTTTCCCTGGGCATCGAGCTTGAGGGCACGGATGATCTGCCGTTCACCGACGCGCAATATGCCGCATTGGTGGACCTGACCCGGCAGTTGCAAGCGGCGTTCAAGGCGATCACTGTGCAGCGTATCTGCGGGCACAGCGACATCGCGCCGGGACGCAAGACCGATCCGGGGCCGGCATTCGACTGGGTGCGCTATCGCGCGGCCCTGACAGAAGGGGAAGGACAATGAGTTTTCTGGTGTTGCTGCTGGCCGTCTGGATCGAGAAGTTCTCGGCCTTGCGCCAGCGGGTCCAGCGCGACGGCGGTTGGCTGCGCGAGCTGAACAAGCTCGAGGCGAGCCCACGTTGGGTCGACCGGCCCTGGCTGGTGCTGGTGGTGATGGTCCTGCTGCCCGTGGCGCTGCTGGCGTTGCTGCTGTGGGTACTGGAGCCGGTGGCCTATGGCCTGTTGGCGCTGCCGGTGCATTTGCTGGTGGTGATTTACAGTTTGGGGCGCGGTGATCTGCTGGCGGACCTGGGACCGTTTCGCGACGCGTGGCGCCGGGAAGATCTGCAAGCGGCGGTTCATGTGGCCAAGCGCGACCTGGACATTGAAGCCGATGATGGCGAGCGGTTGTTGGAGCGGGTCCAGGGACATTTGCTGTGGCAGGCCTACCAGAGCTTTTTCGCGATGATTTTCTGGTACTTCCTGCTGGGGCCGGTCGCGGCCCTGAGTTATCGACTGCTGGCCCTGGCTGCCGAGCACAGCCAGAACCCCGGCGTGGCCGAGCGGGCCGCGCAGATGCGCCATGCCTTCGACTGGGTGCCAGTGCGGCTGCTGGCGGCGAGCTTCGCCCTGGTGGGCAATTTCGTCGCGGTCAGCCGGATCATGCTGCATGAGCTGCTGAACTGGAACATCAGTGCCGCCGACCTCATCGACAAGGTTGGCTTGGTGGCCGGCGAGATTCCGGCGCCTGTCGCCGGGCCGGATGGCATCAACAGCCTGGACCGCCTCTGGGAATTGCTGCTGCGTGCGGCGGTGCTCTGGTATGCCGGGTTTGCGTTATGGACGGTGTTGGCCTGAGAACACCAACACACTTCCTTGTGGCGAGGGATTCTGTGGGAGCAAGGCTTGCCCGCGATACGAGCGATGCGGTCTTTCAGAAATCACGGCGCCTGCATCGCGGGCAAGCCTTGCTCCCACAGATAAATCCCCTCGCCACAGGGAACGGGCGATGTACCTCGTTAACCTTAAGTTACAAATCTCCCCGCCGATTTAGGCTATACAGAGACAGCGCCCGAATAGTGGCTTTCTGCTGTCTCCGTGCGCGAGCTCATAACAATAAGAACACTACCGGGAGACTTCCTTGTGAAGAGTTTGCTCTGGCCCGCCGTCGCGCTGATGAACCGCCTGAGCTTCGGCATGAAGTTCAGCCTGATCAGCGTGCTGTTCCTGCTTCCCATGCTGGTGACCAACTTCTTTCTGGTGCGCGATTCCTATCGGGAATTTCAGGGCACACAAGTGGAGCTGCAAAGCCTCGATTTGCTCGGCAGCAGCCTGACCTTGCGTCGGGACCTGGAAACCCTCAACAACCTGGTGCAGATCAACGCCAGCCTGGGCCAGTCCGGCAAGGCCGGTGATGTGGAAGCGAAGATCGGCAGCCTGGAGCAACAGGTCCTCGCGCGCCTGCAAGGCATGACTGCCATGGCCGTCGAGCCGGAGCAGGTCAGTGCCTTCGATGCCAAGCGCGATGAGATGATCGGCGCTTTCAAGGCCCAGCAGGCCGAAAGCTCCCTGCAGAGCAAAAGTGCGCTGATCGGCAAGTTGCTCAACAGCGCCCAGATGTTCAGCCAGATCATCGCCAGCCAGGCGGGGCTCAGCCGCGACAACCAGAGTGACATCCGCCAGCTCAGCGAGCTGATCGTCGGCACGACCCCCAAGGTCACCCAGATCCTCGGAGAGGGACGGGCACTGGGGGCATCCTCATTGGGGCTGGGGTTTCTCAATTCGGCGTCGAGCACCCGTTTCGACGAGTTGCTGGCGCAGATCGAAAAGCTCCAGGGCGAGTACGACTTGAAACTGCAAGACGCCCTCGGTTCCAGCAAGGCCGCCGGACAAGCCCTGGCCGTCCAGGCCGACGGCAGCAAGAGCAGCCTCAAGAAAGCCTCGGAACTGATCGAGGAGCAGGTGGTGATGGCCGACACCCTTGATGCGCCTTGGCCGGCATTCTTTGAGCAGGTCAGCGGCCTGATGGCGCAAACGTATCGGCTGAACGAAGCGACCCAGGAATTTCTCGGCGTGCAATTGCAGCAGCGCCTGGAGCAGAACCGCAGTCACATGGTGCTGCAAGCCGTGGCACTGGTGCTGGTGTTCCTGTTGATTTTTTACCTGTACGCCGGCTTCTACGCATCGACCCGCACCACCCTCCAGCACTTGGGCCAGATGATGGACAAGGTGGCGGCAGGGGACATGACGGTCAATTTCGTGGCTCGCAGCAAGGATGAGCTGGGCGAGTTGGGTGAGGTGTTCAATGGTACGGTGGCGAAGATCCATGACCTGATCGAACAGGTCGGCCGCACCGTCGCGGAAGTCGAACGTCAGGCCGGGCAAGTGGAAACGGTATCGGCCCGAAGCAACCAGGCCGTCGCCGGTCAGCGTAGCCAGATTGAGCTGGTGGCCACGGCGATGAACCAGATGTCCGCCACGGCCCAGGAAGTGGCCCGCAGTGCCGCCGCTGCGGTCAGCAGCGCCCACAGCGTGAATGACGAAACCCTCAGCGGGCGTGGGCTGGTGGAATCCCAGCAGGGCAGCATCGCTCGCCTGGCCGGCGAGATCGATCAGTCGGTGCAGGTGATCAATCAACTGGCGACCGACAGCCAGGCCATCAGCCGCGTGTTGGATGTGATCAAGAGCATTGCCGAGCAGACTAACCTGCTGGCGCTCAATGCCGCCATCGAGGCGGCCCGGGCCGGTGAGCAGGGGCGCGGTTTTGCGGTGGTGGCCGATGAAGTACGGACCCTGGCCAAGCGCACCCAGCAATCGACCGAAGAAATCGAAGCGATGATCAGCCGCCTGCACGGCGGTGTCGGCGCCGCCGTCAAGGCCATGGGCTCCAGCCATGAGATGGCCAGCGGCACGGTTAGTCAATCGGAAAAGGTCCAGCAGGCCCTGGAAAACATCCTGGGTGCGGTCGGCATGATCGTCGACCAGAACCAGCAGATCGCCGCCGCTGTGGAGCAGCAAACGGCCGTGGCCCATGACATCGACCAGAACATCGTCGAGATCAACCGCGCTGGCGAACGTACGGCCGAAGGCGCCCACCAGACCGAAAACGCCAGCCGTGAGCTGTCCGCCCAGGTGGTGCAGCTCAAGCAACTGATCAATGCATTCAGGGTTTAGCTACACAATGATGTGCACTGCCGAACCAGTGTGGGAGCGAGCCTGCTCGCGATAGCGGTGTATGAGTCGACAAATATATTGTCTGGCACACTGCAATAGCGAGCAGGCTCGCTCCCACAGGAGACTGTCACCAGTTGAACAGTTCGCGGGCGTTGGCCGTGCTGGCCTCGGCCAGCCGCTCCGGGCTCACCGCCATGAGCCCCGCCAGCGCCTCACAAATCGCCGGCAAATGCGCCGGGCTGTTGCGCTCGCCGGGAAACATCGCCGGGGCCATGTCCGGTGAATCGGTTTCCAGCACCACCGCTTCCAGCGGCAATTTCGCCAGCACCCGGTGCATGCGCAGGGCCTGGGGCCAGGTGGCGGCGCCACCGAGGCCGAGCTTGTAGCCGAGCTTGATGTACTCGCGGGCCTCCTCAAAACTGCCGGCGAAGGCGTGAATGATTCCCCCGCGCTTGAGACCAATGCGCTTGAGGGTGGCAATTACAGCGGCATGGCTGCGGCGCACGTGGATCAGCGCCGGCAGTTCGAACTCCGCTGCCAGTTGCAGTTGCGCTTCGAACAACGCCTGCTGGCGCTCACGGTCGAGGGTTTCGATGTAGTAATCGAGGCCGATTTCCCCCACCGCACACAGCTGCCGATGCCCGGCCAGGCGGCTCAGCCACTCGCGCAATTGCGTCAGGTCTTCGGGGCTATGCTGATCAAGATAGACCGGATGCAGGCCCAGGGCGGCGTGCAGGTCGGGGTCGCTTTGCACCAGGTCCCAGACCCGCTGCCAGTTGTCCCGATACACGCCCAGTATCACCATTTGTCGCACACCCAGGGCACGGCTTTCGGCCAGCAGCGCCGGGCGGTCCGCATCGAAGTCCGGGAAGTCCAGGTGGGTGTGGGTGTCGATCAACTCCATGCATCAATCCTGAGGAATCTTCAGCCCTGGTGGATACGCTGCTTGAACGTCCGTGCGATGGCCTGCACGCCTGGCTGGTAGTCATCGCTTTCGATGGCCGCCAGCGCCAGCTCCAGGGCTTTGTCGGCGATCAGTTGATGCTGCTGGGACATGGCATTGACCGGCAGCGGCAGGAAGTCGAGCAATTGCGTATCGCCAAACGTGCCCAGGCGCAGCGGCCGCGACTTGAGCGGGAAATCGTGCAGGGCGTCGAACACCCCTTGCAGCAGCACGTAGGAGGTGGTGATCAGCGCATCGGGCAGATGCCCCAGGCGCGTGAGCATTTCATCCATCAACTGGCGGCCGCATTCACGGCTGAACGACTCGCCATGCTCGATCAGCACCTGGCCCTCGAACCCCGTCAGTGCTTCGCGAAAGCCTGCGGTCCGTTCCTGGCTGATGCTCAACTCGGGACGAGCGCTGATCAGCGCGATTTGCCGAGGGTGGGTCTCCAGCAGGCTGCGAGTCAGTTGCCGGCTGGCCTCGCGGTCGTCGCTGATCACCGAGCAGAACCGCGCCGGGTCCATCACCCGGTCGATGGCGATGATGGGAATGCCCTTGGCCTGCAATTGCAGGTAGCTGTCGTCTCCGGCCGGCAGGCAACTGGCGACGATCAGCGCGTCGCAACGCCGGGCGCGGAACAACTGCAACAGTTGTCGTTCACTGTCGGGCGCGTCGTCGGAGCTGGCGATCAGCAGTTGGTAACCCCGCGCCCGTGCGCCTTGCTCCAACAACTTGGCAATGCGTGCGTAACTGGGGTTTTCCAGGTCGGGCAGGATGAAACCCAGGGTGCGGGTATGCCGGCTGCGCAGCCCGGCGGCCTGGGGGTTGGGCGTGAAGCCATGTTCCTCGACCACCGCCCGCACCCGTTCGACGGTGGCGCTGCTGATGCGTTGCTGTTCGGCCTTGCCGTTGATGACGTAGCTGGCGGTGGTTACGGACACACCGGCCAGTTGGGCAATATCACTGAGTTTCAACCCGGTTTTCCTTGTTTTTTCGAGTTAGCCCTGACGATAAGGGCCATCCTACCCGATTCAAGAGGGTGGTCACCGTCCAAGCGCTTACGACAAGTTGCACTTCAAGGATGAGAGATTATCGAGTAACGTGCCAATCTTTCTAGATTAAACGTTTCAGCAAGCGTATTTTCAAGGCCGGCGGAGTTTTTGGCGCTTCTGCCGCGATAACGCCAAAAGCTGTCCTGCAACGCTAAGCTGATTCATTCAAAACAATACCTGGCGCCAACCGGACGCCAAAAAGGAGAAAGCATGCTCGAGCTCACTCTAGAGCAGATATCCATGGCTCAGACGGCTGTGGATAAAGACGCTGCGCTGCAATTGCTCGCCGACAAACTGGTGGCCGATGGCCTGGTAGCCGAAGGTTACCTCGCCGGCTTGCAGGCCCGCGAAGCCCAGGGCTCGACCTTTCTTGGCCAAGGTATTGCCATCCCCCACGGTACCCCGCAAACCCGCGACCTGGTCTATTCCACCGGCGTGCGCCTGTTGCAATTCCCCGAGGGCGTGGACTGGGGCGATGGTCAGATCGTCTACCTGGCCATCGGCATTGCAGCCAAGTCCGACGAGCACCTGCGCCTGCTGCAATTGCTGACCCGCGCCCTTGGCGAGACTGACCTGGGCCAGGCCCTGCGCCGTGCCGGTTCCGCCGAAGCCTTGTTGAAACTGCTGCAAGGCGCGCCACAGGAATTGGCCCTCGATGCTCAGATGATCGGCCTCGGTGTGTCGGCTGACGATTTTGAAGAGTTGGTATGGCGCGGCGCCCGCCTGCTGCGCCAGGCCGACTGCGTGAGCAACGGCTTTGCCGGGGTGTTGCAGCAAGTCGATGCGCTGCCCTTGGGCGATGGCTTGTGGTGGCTGCACAGCGAACAGACGGTCAAGCGTCCCGGCCTGGCTTTCGTCACTCCGGACAAACCCATCCGTTATCTGGGGCAACCTTTGAGCGGCCTGTTCTGCCTCGCCAGCCTCGGCGAGGCCCACCAGGCCTTGCTGGAACGGCTCTGCGCCTTGCTGATCGAAGGTCGCGGCCACGAACTGGGCCGCGCCACCAGCAGCCGCAAGGTGCTGGAAGTGCTCGGCGGCGAATTGCCCGCCGATTGGCCCAGCGCGCGCATCGGCCTGGCCAATGCCCACGGCTTGCATGCCCGTCCGGCGAAGATTCTTGCCCAGTTGGCGAAAAGCTTCGAAGGCGAGATCCGTGTGCGCATTGTCGACGGCCAGGACAGCGCCGTGTCGGCCAAGAGCCTGAGCAAACTGTTGAGCCTGGGCGCCCGTCGCGGCCAGGTCCTGGAGTTCATCGCCGAACCGAGCATTGCCAACGACGCGTTGCCGGCGCTGTTGGCGGCCATTGAGGAAGGTCTCGGCGAAGAGGTCGAACCATTGCCGCCGCCCAGTGCGCCGCGGGAAACCGTGATGGCCGAAGTCGCGACCGTCATGTTGGCCCCCGAACCCGGCAGCCTGATCCAGGCCGTCGCCGCGGCCCCGGGCATCGCCATCGGCCCGGCGCACATCCAGGTCTTGCAGGCCATCGACTATCCGCTGCGCGGTGAATCTGCAGCCATCGAGCGCGAGCGCCTGCAAAACGCCTTGAACCAGGTTCGCCGTGACATCCAAGGCCTGATCGAACGCGCCAAGGCCAAGGCCATCCGCGAGATCTTCATCACTCACCAGGAAATGCTCGACGACCCGGAACTGACCGACGAAGTCGACACCCGCTTGAAGCTGGGCGAGAGTGCGCAAGCGGCATGGATGGGCGTGATCGAAGCCGCCGCGAAAGAGCAGGAGGCCTTGCAGGATGCCTTGCTGGCCGAACGGGCCGCTGACCTGCGGGATGTCGGTCGTCGGGTGCTGGCGCAGCTGTGTGGCGTCGAAACCCCGAACGAACCTGATCAACCCTACATCCTGGTGATGGATGAAGTCGGCCCATCCGACGTGGCCCGCCTGGACCCGACGCGCGTGGCGGGGATTCTCACCGCCCGTGGTGGTGCCACCGCCCACAGCGCCATTGTCGCCCGTGCCCTGGGCATTCCGGCGCTGGTGGGTGCCGGTGCGGCGGTGCTGCTGCTGGCGCCGGGCACGTCCTTGCTGCTGGATGGCCAGCGCGGTCGCCTGCACGTGGACCCTGACGCCGCCACTTTGCAGCGAGCCAAGGAAGAACGCGACACCCGCGAGCAGCGCCTCAAGGTCGCCGCCGAGCAGCGCCACGAACCGGCGCGGACCCGTGACGGTCATGCCGTGGAAGTGTTCGCCAACATTGGTGAGAGCGCTGGTGTCGCCAGCGCGGTGGAACAGGGCGCCGAAGGTATTGGCCTGTTGCGCACCGAACTGATTTTCATGGCCCACACCCAGGCGCCGGACGAAGCGACCCAGGAAGCCGAGTACCGCAAGGTCCTCGATGGCCTGGGCGGTCGGCCGCTGGTGGTGCGCACCCTCGACGTGGGCGGCGACAAACCGCTGCCGTACTGGCCGATCGCGAAAGAAGAAAACCCGTTCCTCGGTGTGCGTGGCATTCGCCTGACGCTGCAACGTCCGCAAGTCATGGAAGCGCAACTGCGTGCCTTGTTGCGCTCGGCGGACAACCGTCCGCTGCGGATCATGTTCCCGATGGTCGGCAGCGTCGATGAGTGGCGCCAGGCCCGGGCCATGACCGAGCGCCTGCGCCTGGAAATCCCCGTGGCAGACCTGCAACTGGGGATCATGATCGAAGTACCGTCCGCCGCGCTGCTGGCGCCGGTGCTGGCCAAGGAAGTCGACTTCTTCAGCGTCGGCACCAACGACCTGACGCAATACACCCTGGCGATCGACCGCGGTCACCCGACGCTTTCGGCCCAGGCCGATGGCTTGCACCCGGCCGTGCTGCAATTGATCGACATCACCGTGCGCGCCGCCCATGCCCATGGCAAATGGGTCGGTGTGTGCGGCGAATTGGCGGCCGATCCGCTGGCGGTGCCGGTGCTGGTGGGCCTGGGCGTGGACGAGTTGAGTGTTTCGGCCCGCAGCATTGCCGAGGTCAAGGCGCGCGTGCGCGAATTGAGCCTGGCGCAAGTACAAACCTTGGCCCAAGAGGCCTTGGCCGTGGGCAGCGCCGATGATGTGCGCGCATTAGTGGAGGCGCTGTAATGGCGAAGATTCTTACCCTGACCCTCAACCCGGCGCTCGACCTCACGGTGGAGTTGGCGCGCCTGGAGCCGGGCCAGGTCAACCGCAGCGACGCCATGCACGCCCACGCCGCCGGCAAGGGCGTGAACGTGGCCCAGGTGCTGGCCGATCTCGGTCATACGCTGACGGTCAGTGGTTTTCTGGGCGAAGACAATGCCCAGGTGTTCGAGACGCTGTTCACCCAGCGCGGTTTTGTCGACGCCTTTATCCGGGTCCCCGGCGAAACCCGCAGCAACATCAAGTTGGCCGAGCAGGACGGGCGCATCACTGACCTCAACGGGCCCGGCCCGGTGGTCGATGAAGCCGCACAACAGGCCTTGCTGGCACGACTGGAGCAGATCGCCCCCGGCCATGACGTGGTCGTGGTAGCGGGCAGCTTGCCTCGGGGCGTCAGTCCGCAATGGTTGCAGGCCTTGATCACTCGCTTGAAAACGCTCGGCCTGAACGTGGCCCTCGACACCAGTGGCGAAGCCTTGCGCGTCGCCCTGGCGGCGGGGCCGTGGCTGATCAAGCCGAACACCGAGGAACTGGCCGATGCGCTGGGTTGCGAGGTGGTGAGTGAAATGGCCCAGGCGCAAGCGGCGCAGCGCCTGCATGCCCAGGGCGTCGAGCATGTGGTGATTTCCCACGGTGCCGATGGTGTGAACTGGTTCAGTGTCGGCGCGGCGCTGCATGCCTCGCCGCCCAAGGTCAGCGTTGCCAGTACCGTGGGCGCCGGGGATTCGCTGCTGGCGGGCATGCTGCATGGCCTGCTCAGTGCCGACACCCCGGAACAGACGCTGCGCACCGCCACGGCCATCGCCGCCATGGCGGTCACCCAGATCGGTTTTGGCATCCACGACACCGGGTTGCTGGCGTCGCTTGAACAGGGCGTGCGCGTGCGCCCCCTGACAGAACAATAAGAGGGTTCGCAAGATGAAACTAGCCATTGTGACGGCCTGCCCCAACGGCATGGTCACCAGTGTGTTGTGCGCCCGCCTGCTGGACGCCGCGGCTCAGCGCCAGGGTTGGAGCACCAGTGTCGAAGTCCATGACGCCGCCCATCCGGAACGCCAGTTATCAGCCGCGACTCTCGAAGCGGCCGAGTGGGTCTTGCTGGTCGCCAGCGGCCCGGTGGATATGTCGCGTTTCGTCGGCAAGCGTCTGTTCCGCAGCACGCCGGCCCAGGCCCTGCAAGACGTCGATTCGGTGCTGCGGCGCGGTGCCGAAGAGGCCAAGGTCTTTCTCGCCTCGGACGTCGTGGAGCAGGCGCCGACGGTGTCGAGCGAACGCGCGCCACGCCTGGTCGCCATCACCGCCTGCCCGACAGGCGTTGCCCATACCTTCATGGCCGCCGAGGCATTGCAGCAGGCAGCGAAGAAGCTGGGCTACGACCTGCAAGTGGAAACCCAGGGTTCGGTGGGCGCACGCAACCCGCTGAGCCCCGAGGCCATCGCCGAGGCGGACGTGGTGCTGCTGGCGACCGACATCGAAGTCGCCACCGAGCGTTTTGCCGGCAAGAAAATCTACCGCTGCAGCACGGGCATTGCCTTGAAACAGGCCGAAGCGACGCTGAACAAGGCGTTGGCCGAAGGTCGCCAGGAAAGTGCGTCGAGCAGCGCCGGCGCCCCGGCCAAGTCGGAGAAGACCGGCGTCTACAAGCACCTGCTGACGGGCGTGTCGTTCATGCTGCCGATGGTGGTGGCCGGTGGTCTGTTGATTGCCTTGTCGTTCGTGTTCGGCATCACCGCCTTCAAGGAGCCCGGCACGCTGGCGGCCGCGCTGATGCAGATCGGCGGTGACACCGCGTTCAAATTGATGGTGCCGCTGCTGGCCGGTTATATCGCCTACTCCATTGCCGATCGTCCGGGCCTGGCGCCGGGCATGATTGGCGGAATGCTCGCGAGCACCCTGGGCGCCGGTTTCATTGGCGGGATCATCGCCGGTTTCCTGGCCGGTTACGTGGCCAAGGCGATCAACCGCTACGCGCGCCTGCCCCAGAGCCTGGAGGCGCTCAAGCCGATCCTGATCATCCCGCTGTTGGCGAGCCTGGTCACCGGCCTGGTGATGATCTACATCGTCGGCAAACCGGTGGCGGGCATGCTCGAAGGGCTGACCCATTTCCTCGACAGCATGGGCACCACCAATGCGATTCTGCTGGGTGTGCTGCTGGGGGCGATGATGTGCGTCGACCTCGGCGGGCCGATCAACAAGGCCGCCTATGCGTTTTCGGTCGGGCTGCTGGCGTCGCAGAGTTATGCACCGATGGCCGCGACCATGGCCGCCGGCATGGTGCCGCCGATTGGCCTGGGCATCGCCACCTTCATCGCCCGGCGCAAATTCGCCCAGACCGAGCGCGAAGCCGGTAAAGCGGCGCTGGTGCTGGGGCTGTGCTTCATCTCCGAAGGGGCGATCCCGTTCGCCGCCAAGGACCCGCTGCGGGTGATCCCGGCCAGCATCGCCGGCGGCGCGCTGACCGGTGCGCTGTCGATGTACTTCGGCTGCAAGCTCATGGCCCCCCACGGCGGCCTGTTCGTGATGCTGATCCCCAACGCCATCAACCATGCGTTGTTGTATCTGCTGGCGATCGTGGCGGGGAGCCTGCTGACGGGAGTCGCGTATGCGTTGCTCAAGCGGCCTGAGGTGGTGGAGATGGCGTTGGAGCCGGCGAAGGCTTGATCACTTTTATTTGAGCAATGAAATTCCCTGTGGGAGCGAGCCTGCTCGCGATAGCGGTGTGTCAGTCGACAAATGGGTTGCCTGACACTCTGCAATCGCGAGCAGGCTCGCTCCCACAGTGGTTTTGGGGTGGTTATAAAATTCCTGTCACAGCCATTTCACAGAGCCATGCTTAAGTTTTCCCATTTCAAGGGAGAACACCATGAGCGAATTCGACCTGGGCCGTCGCCGCGTGATGCAAGCCGTGGGAGCGGGGTTGTTGTTGCCGGGGCTGGCGCCGGCGGTGATGGCTTCGGTCAAGGATCGGCCGGTGCTCACCGAGGGGGTGCAGGCCGGCGACTTGCAGGGCGACCGGGCGATGATCTGGAGCCGCAGCGACCGCCCGGCGCGGATGGTGGTGGAGTGGGACACCCGCAGCAAATTCAGCAATCCGCGCCGCTTCGTCTCGCCACTGGCCGACTCGCGCAGCGATTTCACCGCCCGGGTCGAACTCACCGGCCTGCCGCCCGACCAGGCGATTTTCTACCGCGTACATTTCGAAGACGCCCAGAGCGGCGTCGCCAGCGAGCCCTGGCTTGGCCACCTGCGCAGCGTGCCGCAGTTCAAGCGCAACATCCGTTTTGTCTGGAGCGGCGATACCGTCGGCCAGGGTTTCGGGATCAACCCGGACATCGGCGGCATGCGCATCTACGAAGCCATGCGCTTGCGCCTGCCGGACTTTTTTATCCACAGCGGCGACACCATTTACGCCGACGGCCCGGTGCCGGCGCAGATCACTGTCGGGGGCGGTCGCGTCTGGCGCAACCTCACCACCGAAGCCAAGAGCAAGGTCGCCGAGACCCTGGATGAATATCGCGGCAACTATCGCTACAACCTGATGGACGAAAACGTGCGCCGCTTCAACGCCGAGGTGCCGCAGATCTGGCAGTGGGACGACCATGAAGTGGTCAACAACTGGTCGCCGGGCAAGCAACTGGACGAGCGCTACCAGACCAAGGATATCCACAGCCTCGTCGGCCGGGCGCGACAGGCCTGGCTGGAATACGCACCGATGCGCCGGCAGAAGGCCGACGGTGGTGGACGCATTTACCGCAAGCTCGGTTACGGGCCGATGCTGGATGTGTTCGTGCTGGACATGCGCAGTTACCGTGCAGCCAATGACGCCAACCTCGGCGCGGCCAAACCGTTCCTGGGGCGTGAGCAATTGAACTGGCTCAAGCGCGAATTGAAGCACTCCCGTGCCCAGTGGAAAGTCATCGCCGCCGACATGCCCATCGGCCTCGGCGTGCCGGATGGCGAGGTCAGCCCCGGCGTGCCGCGCTGGGAAGCGGTCGCCAACGGTGACCCGGGCGCGGCCCAGGGGCGCGAGCTGGAAATCGCCGAATTGCTCGGCTACCTGCGTAAGCACCAGGTGCGCAACTGCGTCTGGCTCACCGCTGACGTCCACTATTGCGCCGCCCACCACTACCACCCGGAACAGGCCGCGTTCCAGGATTTCGAACCGTTCTGGGAATTCGTCGCCGGACCACTGAACGCCGGCAGCTTCGGGCCCAATGCCCTGGACAAGACCTTCGGTCCCGAGGTGGTGTTCCAGAAAGCCCCACCGGCCCAGAACACTTCGCCGTTTGCCGGGTATCAGTTTTTTGGCGAGGTGAACATCGACGGGCAGAGCGGGGAGATGAGTGTGGTGTTGCGGGACTTGGAAGGCGTGGCGGTGTTTGAGAAGAAATTGCAGCCGGTTTGATTATTGGCTGTAGTTATCTTCTGTGGGAGCGAGCCTGCTCGCGATGCGGTTTGTCAGCCGACACATAGGCTGTCTGATACTCCGCTATCGCGAGCAGGCTCGCTCCCACAGGGGATGGTGTGTGGCTGTGGATGAGGGGCGGTCAGTAGACATCCCGCCGAT
Source organism: Pseudomonas sp. DF11 (assembly GCF_058148565.1). Taxonomy (NCBI): domain Bacteria; kingdom Pseudomonadati; phylum Pseudomonadota; class Gammaproteobacteria; order Pseudomonadales; family Pseudomonadaceae; genus Pseudomonas; species Pseudomonas sp. DF11. Next base: position 546,684 of record NZ_JBYVYN010000003.1, on the reverse strand, counting down.
ACCGTCCCTGCTCGATCAGCCGTTCCACTTCCTCGCGCCCCAGCACCAGGTTGAGCACGTGATCCACACCTGACGCCATGCCCTGCAAGCTGCCGCAGACATAGATCACCGCGCCGTCGGCCAGCCATTGCTTGAGCAGTGCGGCCGATTCCAGCAGGCGATCCTGGACGTAGATTTTCTGCTTCTGATCCCGGGAGAAGGCCAGGTCCAAGCGCTCCAGATCGCCGGAAGTCACCCACTCCTGCAGCTCATCGCGGCAGTGGAAGTCGTGTTCGCGGTTGCGCTCGCCGAACAGCAGCCAATTGCGTTGCATGCCCTCGGCGACGCGGGCCTTGAGCAGGCTGCGCAAACCGGCCAGGCCGGTGCCGTTGCCCAGCAGGATCATCGGCACGCCCTGGGCCGGCAGATGGAAGCTACTGTTGCGGCGCAGCCGCAGGCTGATGGCGCTGCCCAGCGGGGCGTGTTCGGTCAGCCAGCCGGAACCGACACCCAGGCTGCCGTCGGCATGGCGCTCCTGGCGCACGATCAGCTCCAGCACACCGTCGGCCGGGATCGAGGCGATGGAATACTCGCGCATTGCCAGTGGCGCCAGCGCATCCACCAGTGCCTGGGCATGCAGGCCAACCAGATGGGCGCGGTTCTCCGGCAGTTGGCGGGTCGCCAGCGCCTGATCGAGGCTCCGGGGCAGACCATCGACTTGCACGCGTGCGTTGCCGGAGATGCCCAGGCCATCGAGGAAGTGCTCGATGGCCAACAGGTCATTGCGCGGCAGGATTTCCACCAGGTCACCGGCCAGCCAACTGCTCGGGCCGGGGGCGGTGAGGCCCAGCAGGTACACGCCCGAGCCGCTGCTGTCGGGGTTGAGCAGGGTGCGTTGGCTGAGGGTCCAGTTTTCGAAGCTGGGTGCCTGCCAGGTGTCCACTGGCGCCTGGCCGGTCAGTTCGGCCAGTTGTTGTTGCCAGTGACGCAGGGCGTAAGGGTCGCCGCTGTCGACTTCCACCGGCGCGAACAGGGTCTTGCCGCCGTGTTCCGCCAGCCAGGTGTGCAGGCGTCGGGCGAAACCACAGAAGTGTTCATATTGCCGGTCGCCCAGGCCCAGCACCGAATATTGCAGGCGCTCCAGGCTCAAGGCCTGGCCCAGCACCTTGCGTTCGAAACCGCGGGCACTGTCAGGCCCTTCGCCGTCGCCAAAGGTGCTGACGACAAACAGCGCGTGGGTGGTGTCGTTCAAATCCTGCTCACGAACATCAGCCAGCGGTTGGACCTTCACCGGCAAGCCGGCCGCCTGGAGTTGGCCGGCGGTCTGCCAGGCCAGGCGCTCGGCGAAACCGCTTTGGCTGGCGAAGCCGATCAACCAGGCCGGCGCATGGTCCGAGGGCGCGATGAATGCCTGGCGGGCTTGCCGGACTTGGCGTTTCTTGCGGCGACGGTCCAGGTACAACAACCAGCCGGTGATGAAGAACAGCGGCATGGTCAGCGCGGCGACGGTCACCAGGATCCGCCCGACCAGGCCGAAGTAACTGCCGACATGCAGGGCATAGACACTGGTCAGCAATTGCGCCTTGAGGCTCTTGTCGCTGTAGCGGCTGTGCCGGCTGACAACGCCGGTGGTCGGGTCGAGGGTGAGCTGGTTCAGTGCCCGGTCATGGGGCGAGTTTTTCAGCAGGTAGAACACGGTGGCCGGCTGCCCGGCCACGGGCGGCATGCGCACGTTATAGGCGGACAAGCCCGGGCCGGCGGCGCTGTAGATGCTGCTCCACATCGCCCGGTAATCGGCGATCGGCGGCGGGCCCTCAGGAGCCGGGCCGCGATTGCGCACCCGTTCTTCCTTGGGCGAGTCCGAGAGCAGGCGGGTCACGCCTTTGTTGTACCACTCGTAGGACCAGGTCAGCCCGGTCAGTGCCGCCAGCAGATAGAACACCAGGCACCAGGTACCCGCCACCGAGTGCAGGTCCCAATTGAAGCTACGGCCTTTTTTCCCCCAGTCGAGGGTCAGCCAGGCGCGCCAACTTTTCCATTGGCGCGGCCAACGCAGGTACAGCCCGGACAGGCAGAAAAACACCAGTATCAACGTGCAGGCGCCGGTGATTTGCCGGCCCACGTCATCCAGGGTCAGGACGCGGTGCAGCCTGAGCACCAGGCCGAAGAAATCCTGGCCCACCACATCACCCATGAACTGAGCGTTGTACGGATTGAAATAGCGCATTGGCCCGCGCTTTTCCCCAGGCGGTGCCGCGAAGATCACCCGCGCGGCGTTGCCGCTGTCAGTCTCGACCCAGAGCATGGCGACGGTCTTGCCGGTGACGGCCTCGATCTGTTCCACCAGTTCGGCGGGCGGCAGGACGCCGGCCGGTTGCTTCTCGACCGTCAGTACCTGCGGATTCAAGGCTCGCAGGATTTCATCCTGAAACGACACCATCGCCCCGGTAACGCCCATCAACGCCAGGACCAGCCCGGCACTGATGCCGAAAAACCAGTGCAACTGGAACAGGGTTTTCTTCAACACGTCGCCCGCCTTTGAGTCATTACTGTTCATCACGGCGCGCATGTTATCGAGAATCATTAATAAACACACATAAAAAGCCATGCACTATGGGGATGAACGTGGCTATTTTTGTGGCCGATTGTCTAAGTGGATGATGTATCGAACACCTCCTTGTGGCGAGGAGATCTATCGAAACGTCGCATCGCCCCGCTGGACTGTGGGAGCAAAGCTTGCTCGCGAAACAGGCGCCTCGACTTCTGGAAAACCGTATTGCTTCCATCGCGGGCAGGCCTTGCTCCCACAAAAAAGCCCGTGACACAGTCACGGGCTTTCGGGGCCGGCGATCAGCGCGTTATACGTAGAACGACTTCAGCGGCGGGAAGCCATTGAATTCCACCGCGCTGTAACTGGTGGTGTAGGCACCGGTCGACAGCCAGTACAGGCGGTCACCGATGGCCAGGTTCAGCGGCAAACCGTACTTGTAGTTTTCGTACATGATGTCGGCGCTGTCGCAGGTCGGGCCGGCGATGACCACTTCTTCCATCTCGCCTTTTTTCTCGGTCCAGATCGGGAACTTGATGGCTTCGTCCATGGTTTCGATCAGGCCGGAGAACTTGCCCACATCGGTGTATACCCAACGCTCGACGGCGGTACGGGACTTGCGCGCCACCAGCACCACTTCGCTGACCAGGATGCCGGCGTTGGCGATCAACGAACGGCCCGGCTCCAGGATGATTTCCGGCAGATCGTCGCCGAAGTCTTCCTTGAGGAAGCGGATGATTTCCTCGGCGTAGGTTTCCAGGCTGTTGGTGCGGGTGATGTAGTTGGCCGGGAAGCCGCCGCCCATGTTGATCAGCTTCAGGACGATGCCGTCTTCTTCTTTCAGGCGCTCGAAGATCACCTTGACCTTGGCGATGGCCGCATCCCAGACGCTGATGTCGCGCTGTTGCGAGCCAACGTGGAACGAAATGCCATATGGCACCAGGCCCAGGTCACGAGCCAGGATCAGCAGGTCCATGGCCATGTCGGTCTGGCAGCCGAACTTGCGCGACAACGGCCAGTCAGCGGTGGTCGAGCCTTCGGTGAGAATACGCACATAGACCTTCGAGCCCGGCGCGGCCTTGGCGATGTTGCGCAGGTCGGCTTCGGAGTCGGTGGCATACAGGCGCACACCCTTCTCGTAGAAGTAGCGGATGTCGCGGGATTTCTTGATGGTGTTGCCATAGCTGATCTGATCCGGGCCGACGCCGCGGCTCATGACCTTGTCCAGCTCGTAGATCGAGGCGATGTCGAAGTTCGAGCCTTTATCCTTGAGCAGGTCGATGATTTCCACCGCCGGGTTGGCCTTGACGGCGTAGTAGACCTTGGCGAATTCGAAACCGGCGCGCAGGTCGTCATAGGCCTGGGCGATCATCGCGGTGTCGATCACCACGAACGGGGTTTCCTGCTTGTCGGCGAACGCTTTCATTTTCTGGAAAGTTTCGCGCGCGAAATAATCTTCGACCTGGATCGACATACTTGGGACTCCTACTGGCAAACATCAGGATCAATGGGTGTGAGGGCAAGCAGCCCTCGTGAACGTCCTCCGTATCCCCACTTTGGTTCGCCTACTTCCCAAGGCATGTCGCCGAAAGCAAAAAGGCCATGGGATGCATGATTCCCTTGGCCTTGCTGTCTCGTCGTCAGTACTTGAGCCGGATGGATCGTTTCCAGCATGGACGTTCGGCGCGAACTTTAGGGCGTGAGGGGCCTGAGATCAACTAAAAATGTCGCGTTTTCGCACACATCCGTCGTGTGGCCCGCGACAGCTCATGATGTAACCGACCGGCGTGACAGATTGATGTTCCCGTTGAAGTTGTTTTTGAGGTGTTTCAGGGGTATTTGTGCAGCCCCATTCGCGAGCAAGCCCGCTCCCACACTGGGCTGTGTTCAACCACAAATTGCCGGTCGATGCAGATCTAATGTGGGAGCGGGCTTGCTCGCGAAGGCGTCAGTCAAGCCAACGCTGTCTCGGCCGGCGAGACAATGCTGGTCTTGCCCCCACGGGACTTGCCCGAACTCAGGTACTCGGCAATCGATTCCTGGGTCACTTCGCCGAGGAACACCCGCTCGGCGTCCATCACCGGCAACCACGACCGGTTGAACTCGTACATGCGCGACAACAGGATCCGCAGGTGTTCGTCGTAGGCGGCGGTGGCGTTGAACTCGCGCAGGTATTGTCCGCACGTGCCGGTCTGGCGGTACAGGTCGCGACGACGGACATAGCCCAGGGCCTTGTTCTCGGCGCAGGTGACCACCACGTAGCGACGGTCATGTTCGTCCATCAGCTCCAGGGCCTCATTCACCGGCGTCTCGGGGCTGACCGACGGGGCGTTGTCCGCCGCGTCTTCGGCCTTGACCAGCAACAGGCGCTTGAGGGTGCTGTCCTGGCCGACGAAGCTGCTGACGAACTCGTCGGCTGGATGCGCGAGCAAGGTGTCCGGGTGATCGAACTGGACCAGCTTGCCGGCGCGGAAGATCGCAATCTTGTCCCCCAGCTTGATGGCTTCGTCGATGTCGTGGCTGACCATGATCACGGTCTTGTTCAGCGCTCGTTGCATCTCGAAAAACTCGTTCTGGATCATCTCGCGGTTGATCGGGTCCACCGCGCCGAAGGGTTCGTCCATCAGCAGCAGTGGCGCATCGGCCGCCAGGGCGCGGATCACGCCGATCCGTTGCTGCTGGCCGCCGGACAGTTCACGGGGGTAGCGATGCAGGTATTGCTTGGGCTCGAGCTTGATCATGCTCATCAACTCGCGGGCACGGTCGTGGCATTTCTGCTTGTCCCAGCCGAGCAGGCGCGGGACCACGGTGATGTTTTCCTCGATGGTCATGTTCGGGAACAGGCCGATCTGCTGGATCACATAACCGATGTTGCGGCGCAGGGTCACTTCGTCCAGGCCGGTGGTGTCCTCGCCGTTGATCAACACCTTGCCCGAGGTGGGCGGGATCAGGCGATTGATCATCTTCAGCGTGGTGCTTTTGCCACAGCCCGACGGCCCGAGGAACACACAGATCTCGCCTTCGTTGACGATCAGGTTCACCGAGTCCACGGCCTTGACGTCCTTGCCGTTGCTCTTGAAGGTTTTGCTGAGGTTTTGAAGTTCGATCATTTGAGGAGTCCTTTTGGGGTCAGCGAGCGTTGCAGCCATTGCAGAAGCAGGTCGGCGAAGATGGCCAGGAGACTGACCAGCACGGCGCCGACGATCAGCATCGACATGTCGCTGCGGCTGATGGAAGCGAGGATGAGTACGCCCAGGCCACCGGCACCGATGGTGGCGGCGATGGTCATGACACCGATGTTCATGACCACGGCGGTGCGCACGCCGGCCAGGATCACCGGCACGGCGATGGGCAGTTCGACCATGCGCAGGCGCTGGCCGAAGGTCATGCCAATGCCACGGGCGGCTTCACGGATGCCCGGTTCCACGCCGGTCAGGGCCAGGTAGGTGTTGCGCATGATCGGCAGCAGGGAATAGAGGAACACGGCGGTGATCGCCGGCATCGGCCCCAGGCCCTGGCCGAATTTGGAATAGAACGGCAGCAGCAGGCCGAACAGCGCAATCGACGGAATCGTCAGCAGCACCGTGGCGCTGGCCTGTAATGGGCCGGCGAGCGTCGGGAAGCGGGTCATGAAGATGCCCAGCGGCACGCCGACCACAATCGCCAGGGTCACGGCGATGCCCACCAGGGTGATGTGCTGCCAGGTCAGGTGCAGTACCAGCGGCCAGTCCAGATGGGAAAAGGCGTCAAGAAAGTCCATGGCTTTTCCTCCAGGTCATTGGGTTGAGAGCAGGGAATGCTGGCGCAGGAAATCGGCGGCAACGGTGGAAGGGCTTTCGTGGTTGACGTCCACGCGGGCGTTGAGCTGGCGCATGGTTGCATCGTCGAACAGTTCGGCCAGGGGCTTGAGCTGTGCCGCCAGTTGCGGATGCGCGTCGAGGAATGCCTGGCGCACCACTGGCGCGGCGGTGTAGTCGGGGAAGTAATGCTTGTCGTCTTCCAGCAACTTCAGCTTGAACGCGTTCAGCCGGCCGTCGGTGGTGTACACCAGCCCGGCGAACACCTGGCCGTTGCGCAGGGCGGTGTAGACCAACCCCGCATCCATCTGCCGGATGTTCTTGCGGGTCAGGTTCATGCCGTACTGCTCGACCATGCCCGCCAGACCGTCGGAGCGATTGGCGAACTCGGTGTCCAGGGCCACCAGGTGATTGTCATCGGCTTCGGCCTGCAGCACCGTGTTCAATTGGCTGATGCTGTTGATCTGCGGGTATTGGCGGGCGATTTTCTCTGGCAGGGCCAGGGCGTAGGTGTTGCTGAACTTCGACGGCGCCAGCCAGACCAGGCCTTTTTTCGCGTCGAGTTCCTTCACTCGGGCGTAGGACTGGGCGCTGTCGAGTTTCTCGGTGACGTGGTTGTAGGCCACCAGCGACACGCCGGTGTATTCCCACAGCAGGTCCAATTGCCCGGTTTCATGAGCGCTGCGGGCCAGGTTACTGCCCAGGCCACCGGTGATCTGCGCGTCGTAGCCCTTGCTGCGCAGGTATTGCGCGGTGATTTCCGCCAGCAATGTCTGCTCGGTGAACACCCGGGCGCCGAGGCGGATCAGGGGTTTTTCAGCGGCTTGGGCCAATCCTGCGAACAGCAGGACACAGCCCAGTATCAAGCTCAACTTCTTCATAACGATTTCCTTTATCCGGCCTGGCTTATGACGGGCGTAGACCGCGTTCCAGCCAGAGGCGGCTGGCCAGTGTCACCAGGCCGTCGAGCAGCAACGCCAGCAGGGCGGTGCAGGCCGCGCCGAGCAGCAGCTGCGGCTGGTTGTTCAAGGCGATGCCGGGGAAGATCAGGCTGCCGAGGCTGTTGGCGCCGATCAGGAACGCCAGCGGCGCGGTGCCGACGTTGATCGCCAGCGCCACCCGCACGCCACCGATGATGATCGGCACGGCATTGGGCAATTCGACTTTCCACAGCACCTGGCGCGGGGTCATGCCGATGCCGACGGCGGCTTCCTTGAGCGAACCCTGGACGTTTTTCAGGCCTTCATAGGTGTTGCGCACGATGGGCAGCAACGAGGCGAGGAACAGGGCGAAGATGGCGGGCCCGCTGCCGATGCCCAGGATGCCCAGGGCGATGGCCAGTACGGCCAGGGGCGGTACGGTGTTACCAATGTTGAACACTTGCATGAAGCGTTCGGCGCGCCCGACCAGGCTGGGGCGGCTTAAGGCGATGCCGGCGGGGATGCCAACAATCAGGGCCGCCAGCATGGAGGCCAATACAAGCATCAGGTGCGCTTGCAGGTAGAACAGTAGGTCGTCGTGGTAGCGTTGGATCGTATCGATGCCGATCCAGTGGACCAACAGGGCCAGGAGAGCGACGACGACCGCCCCCCCGATAAGCCCTTTGCCATAGCGGATAGCCACAGGCGGACTCCTTTGTCTTTCAGTCGGCGCACGCTTTCCCGGGCGGCGAACCATCACTGGTTGCCGGGAAAACGTTCGCGAGAAGCAGCTCTTTGGATGCCGGTAAAACGGCAGCCAAATCGAGCCATGAGCGCAGCCTCGTCAGGCTAACTTGCTGATTTTTCAGACCCTGACGAATAGCCGTAACAGGGTGGTGGACGCCTCCACGCGGCAAAAGGTTCCCATGCCAGGGAAGATCTGGCCACCCTGGATGTGCTCAACGGTTCGGTTCCTGGCGCAAGTTGAGCTATAATCGCCGCCCTTTTTTGAATCACCTGCCAGGCGATTTCCCATGACCAAACAGGCCGCCGAAGTCGCGAAACGCCGCACTTTCGCCATTATTTCCCACCCCGATGCCGGTAAGACCACCATCACCGAGAAGCTCTTGCTGATGGGCAAGGCGATTGCGGTCGCCGGCACGGTGAAATCTCGCAAGTCCGACCGCCATGCCACCTCCGACTGGATGGAAATGGAAAAACAACGGGGTATTTCCATTACCACGTCGGTCATGCAGTTCCCGTATCGCGATCACATGATCAACCTGCTCGACACCCCGGGCCACGAAGACTTCTCCGAAGACACCTACCGCACCCTCACGGCAGTGGACTCGGCGCTGATGGTCCTCGACGGCGGTAAAGGCGTCGAGCCACGGACCATCGCGCTGATGGACGTCTGCCGTCTGCGGGACACGCCGATTGTCAGCTTCATCAACAAACTCGACCGCGACATCCGCGATCCGATCGAACTGCTCGACGAGATCGAAGCGGTCCTGAAGATCAAGGCGGCGCCGATCACCTGGCCGATCGGCTGCTACCGCGACTTCAAGGGCGTGTATCACCTGGCCGACGACTACATCATCGTCTACACCGCCGGTCACGGCCATGAGCGCACCGAAGTCAAGATCATCGAGAAGCTCGACTCCGACGAAGCCCGCGCGCACCTGGGCGACGAGTACGAGCGCTTTGTCGAGCAACTGGAACTGGTGCAGGGCGCCTGCCATGAGTTCGACCAGCAGGAATTCCTCGACGGCCAACTGACCCCGGTGTTCTTCGGTACCGCGTTGGGCAACTTCGGTGTCGACCATGTGCTCGACGCCGTGGTCGATTGGGCCCCGCGCCCGCTGGCCCGCGTCGCCAACGAGCGCACCGTGGAACCGGTGGAAGAGAAGTTCTCGGGCTTCGTGTTCAAGATCCAGGCGAACATGGACCCCAAGCACCGCGACCGCATCGCCTTCATGCGCATCTGCTCCGGCAAATATGAAAAAGGCATGAAGATGCGCCACGTGCGCACCGGCAAGGACGTGCGCATCGGCGACGCCCTGACTTTCTTCTCCTCGGAACGCGAGCAACTGGAAGAAGCCTTCGCCGGCGACATCATCGGTTTGCATAACCATGGCACCATTCAGATCGGCGATACCTTCACCGAAGGCGAAGCCCTGGGTTTCACCGGCATCCCGCACTTCGCCCCGGAACTGTTCCGCCGCGTGCGCCTGAAAGACCCGCTCAAGTCCAAGCAATTGCGCCAGGGCCTTCAGCAACTGGCCGAAGAGGGCGCCACCCAGGTGTTCTTCCCGGAGCGCAGCAACGACATCATCCTCGGCGCTGTCGGTGTGCTGCAGTTCGACGTCGTCGCCAGCCGCCTGAAAGAGGAATACAAGGTCGAGTGCTCCTACGAGCCGATCACCGTGTACTCCGCGCGTTGGGTCGAATGTGGCGACAAGAAGAAGCTCGAGGAGTTTTCCAACAAGGCCGTGGAAAACCTTGCTTTGGACGGCGGCGGTCACCTGACCTACCTGGCGCCGACCCGGGTCAACCTGGCGCTGATGGAAGAGCGCTGGCCGGATGTGAAATTCCGCGCGACCCGCGAGCATCACTAAACATCAAGTGTTAAAACCGAAGACCCCGCGGCGAAAGCCGCGGTTTTTTTTGGTGGGCGAAAAAGTCGTTTCAATCTCCCAATCATCCGGCAACAGGAAGCATGCTGCCCTTCTTGCTATCGGGCACTTCTGGCATGGGTGGCGATGCATGTTATGGGTATCAGAACTGCGATGGATTTCCTACAGAACCTAACAGTTCTGTTAGTGGTTGAAGGTGGATAACTAGGCTATACATCCGGTCAAGTTTCAATGTTGCGGTGAGCGACATGTCTTCAAAAGAACAAGGTGTTCAGGTTGTCTATAGCTATGACCCGCTTGACCGGCACACACACACCAAAAACTCAGACGGTACGCGCGTCCAGATATTTTACTGCGGCGATCGTGTCGCTACTGAACTAGCGGGCGATACTGTACGTACGGTATTTGAAGCCGAAAGCGCTGTCCTCGCCCAACAGACCACGAACGAGGGCGACCAGGAAACCACGTTGATCGCCCACGATGACAAACGCTCGACCCTTCTCAGCCTGAGGACGAACGAGGCAGAGCCTGAAACCACGGCATATACCGCGTTCGGCCACAGCCCTGTCGACAAATCCTCGCAGCGGGTGTTGGGCTTTAATGGGGAGCGTCCCGATAAAAACAGTGGTTTCTATTTGTTGGGCAATGGTTACCGCGCTTTTAATACGGTGCTGATGCGCTTTAATAGCCCGGACAACCGAAGCCCATTTGGTGACGGGGGTATTAATGCCTATGCGTATTGTGCGGGCGACCCGGTTAATAAAACGGATCCGTTTGGGCATTCCTGGATGTCGCTCTTCAAGGGTATAGCTAATCTTGCTGGACGGCAGCGTCCGACGATGCTGTACGTTGGTAAGTATGTCCAAGCGACGTCCTCCAAGACCCAGTTCAAAATTTATGCAAGGTCATCTGTCGACGATACCTTTAAGCGTGTGGGCCGCTTCCCCCGAAGCAAAGGGTACACGCAAGCAGAAATCGTTGAACTGGCCGCGAAAGATAATGCAACAATGATCACTAGGGACAACAACATTTCGGCAATACGGGCGGCCAATAAACAAATGTTAGACGCCGCTGCTGCAAGGGAAAGAGCAGTAAACAATAAGATGAGTGCTGATCCGCGCGTTCAGGCGCTTAAATTGGATTTACGAAACGCTGAGTTGGATGTTGCCAGCGCCCGTAGGGCGTTTAAATCACGTGGAGGTAGGCATAATCACAAAAATGATTTTACTCGCCGCGAAGAAGACGCGTTCTCTAGGGTGGAAGATATACAAGTTCAGCTGAGAACTATAAGAAACAACTATGAAGACGAAGTGTGGCTAAAGGAACTCCTGAAATAGACTTCCTGAGTTTGCAAGCTGTCCGGACACCCGTCATTGAGCTTTTCGATGATTAAACAGATGACCTTCGCCGACGCCGAGTACGTCGGCAAGCGCAAGCAGACCCGCAAGGAATTGTTCCTGACCGAGATGGATCAGGTGGTGCCCTGGATGGGTTTGATCGCCCAGATCGAGTCCTATTATCCGAAGGGCGCAGGTGGTCGTCCCGCCTACTTGTTGATGGCGATGCGGCGTGTTCATCTGATGCAGAACTGGTTTGGCTACAGCGATCCGGATGAAACGACCATCCTGCGTCAGTTTTCGGGCCTGACACAACCTGTGGGAGCGGGCTTGCTCGCGATAGCGGTGGGGCAGCCGAGCTGGCGGCCTGAGTGCCACCAGCCCTTTCGGTTTGGGGCGAGTTGCTAGCGTGGATCGGCGATATCCAGTGCCCGATTCGCCAACAGTTCGCTCAGCTCAATCACTTGCTGGATACCCAGAGCAACATGTCGACGAGAACCCTCGAGGTCGAACGCCAAGTCGCTGATCATGGCGTTGGCCGAGGCCAGGTTTTCGCTGAGGTTGGCGAGCAGGCTTTCGCTGTCGATGCCCTCCACGATAGTGACGCTCCTATGGGGAATGGGAGCCGCCAAGACCTGTCGCTAAACAGAATGGTAGCGACTGCACGCAGGTTAGCGAACCGGACATAGGCACCCGGCACACCCGAAGGTCTTCTACATACAGCCGCCATGACGTAATTGCGGTTAGATCCCGCAATGAAGCATGGTTGCTTATGTGCCTATGGTTCGGGTCGCTAAACCCGACCGCTGATTCGTCAGCGACCAGGAAACGATTGAGCCCGGCCCCAAGGCGCACAAGCGGGCGGATTCTGGCTTAGTTGTAGGCAAAGGCGCAAGGCGACGTAGCCTCAGGACGAACGCTCCTTGTTACTGGGTATTTGTCTGTAAGGCTCAATGCCTGCCGTTAAGGGGGCGGGTGTTAACACCATGTCATGCGGCCCCAACCTGTGGGAGCAAAGCTTGCTCGCGAAAGCGGCGGGCCAGTTTGCCTGGATGTTGGATGTGCCGGCCTCTTCGCGAGCAAGCCCGCTCCCACACTGAATCTTCAGTGGGCAAAAAAAAATTGTGTTTGGCACAGACCCCACATTGGTCTTGTGCCAGTCCTTAATCTCCCGGTCACTCTTAATCCCCTGTGGGGCGGGCTTGCTCGCGAAAGCGGTGTATCAGCTTGCATGGATGCTGAATGTACCGCCGTCATCGCGAGCAGGCTCGCTCCCACACTGTATGTTGGGTGTTAGTTGGATTGGAGATAACGCTTATTCGAAACCATTCTGTCGGATGGCGGCATTTCTGCTGCTTCTGCGGCGTCCTATCTGGTGAACCGGCCTGTTCAGAACTAGATTTCTTGAGCGCCGTCAGGCCCCGGCTTTATCCGGAAAAGAAGGAAATGGCTATGAATAAGCTGCTACGCATGATGTTTTTGCTGAAGGTGCTGGTGATGCTGTCCCTGGGTTCTACGGCTGCGTGGGCGGAATGCGATGAGCATGAGCAGCACGCGTCGAGTGGGCAAGTGGTGCAGGGTGAGTTGATGCTGGCAGCGTCCGATTCGGATGCTGGTGATCCGGACGATGGCGAGGATGATGATGGCTCGCCAGTCGATCCGCCGGACGGTGATGAAGATGAAGAGGGTGAAGGCGATACCCAGACGTAAATTTCTGACCTAAAGAAAACCCCTCCAGCCCCAACTGAGACTCAGTCGGGGCTGGAGGGGTTTTTTATGCAGGGTGCATGACCCAAGGCGAAGACTTACCCCTGTGGCGAGGGGATTTATCCCCGCTGGGCTGCGCAGCAGCCCCCAAACCAGGCAACTCGGAGTGCCAGGAGCATTGCATTTCACTGCTTTAGGGCTGCTGCGCAGCCCAACGGGGATAAATCCCCTTGCCACAAGTGCTCTATCTGCTTTGCCTTACACCTTACGCCGCGCCGTCGAGGAACTGCTCAGCGTAGTGACACGCCACCTGCCGGTTATCCAGCAAACGCAAGGCCGGTTCTTCGGTCTTGCAGCGCTCGGTGGCGTAGGGGCAGCGCTTGTGGAAGGCGCAGCCGGGCGGTGGGTTGAGCGGGTTGGGCAGTTCGCCGACGATCTTGATCTTCGGCTTGTTCGGGTCCGGGTGGATGGTCGGGGTAGCCGACAGCAGCGCCTGGGTGTACGGGTGCAGCGGGCGGCTGTAGATCGACTCGTTGGGGCCCATTTCCACCGGGCGACCGAGGTACATCACCATCACGTCGTCGGCCACGTGTTGCACCACCGCCAGGTTGTGGGAAATGAACACGTAGGCGGTGTTGAATTCCTCCTGCAAGTCCATGAACAGGTTCAGCACCTGGGCCTGGATCGACACGTCCAGCGCCGACGTCGGTTCGTCCGCCACCAGCACCTTGGGTTGCAACATCATGGCGCGGGCCAGGGCGATGCGCTGGCGCTGGCCGCCGGAAAACATGTGCGGATAGCGCTGGTAATGCTCGGGGCGCAGGCCCACCTGCTTCATCATCGCCTGGACTTTTTCCCGCCGCTCGGTGGCCGACAGGCTGGTGTTGATCAGCAGCGGCTCGGCCAGTTGATCACCGATTTTCTGCCGTGGGTTGAGGGATGCGTACGGGCTCTGGAACACCATCTGCACGTCTTTGCGCAATTGCTTGCGCTCGGCCTTGTTGGCGCCGGCCACTTCCTGGCCGGCGATTTTCAAGGAGCCGGAGGACGGTTCTTCGATCAGCGTCAGGGCCCGGGCGAGGGTGGATTTGCCGCAACCGGATTCACCCACCACGGCCAGGGTCTTGCCGGCCTCCAGTTCGAACGACACACCGTTGAGGGCACGTACGGTGGCATGGCCCTTGAACATGCCACGGGACACTTCGTAATGACGGGTCAGGTCACGGGCGGTAAGTACGACGGCCATCACGCCACCTCCTGGTTCAACGGGTAGAAGCAGCGGGCGAGGCTGTTGGATTTCGGATCGAGGGCCGGGCGTTGCTGGCGGCAGTTATCCTGCACGTACGGACAGCGCGGCGACAGCAGGCAACCCTGCGGACGGTCGTAGCGACCGGGGACGATGCCGGGCAAGGTCGCCAGGCGCTCGGCGCCCATGCTGTGCTCCGGAATCGCCGCCAGCAGTGCTTCGCTGTACGGGTGGGCGGGGATGTCGAACAACTCCGGCACCTTGCCCACTTCCACCGCTTGGCCGGCGTACATCACGCACACGCGCTGGGCGGTTTCAGCCACCACGGCCAAGTCGTGGGTGATCAGTACCAGGCCCATGTTCTGCTCTTTCTGCAACGCCAGCAGCAGGTCCATGATCTGCGCCTGGATGGTCACGTCCAGGGCGGTGGTCGGTTCGTCGGCGATCAGCAGTTTCGGCTCGCCGGCAATCGCCATGGCAATCGCCACGCGCTGGCTCATGCCGCCGGACAGTTGGTGCGGGTAGGCGTCCATGCGGCTGGCGGCACCAGGGATCTCGACTTTTTCCAGCAGTTCGATGGCGCGCTTGCGGGCGGCCTTGCCGGACATTTTCAGGTGCAGACGCAGCACTTCTTCGATCTGGAAACCCACGGTGTAGCTGGGGTTGAGCGCGGTCATCGGGTCCTGGAAGACCATCGCCAGGTCCTTGCCGACGATCTGCCGGCGCTGGCGGCTGCTCAGCTTGAGCATGTTCTTGCCGTCGAAGTTCAGTGCATCGGCGGTGACGATGCCGGGGTGCTCGATCAGGCCCATCAGCGCCATCATGGTCACGGATTTGCCCGAGCCCGATTCGCCGACGATGGCCAGCACTTCGCCTTTTTCCACGGTCAGGTCCAGGCCGTCGACCACCGGCACGGCGGTGGCGTCGCCGAAGCGAACGTTGAGATTCTTGATTTCTAGCAGTGACATGGGAATCTCCTCAGGCGGCATTCTTGAGTTTCGGGTCCAGCGCATCGCGCAAACCGTCGCCCATCAGGTTGATTGCCAGCACGCTGAGCAAAATGGTCAGGCCAGGCAGGCTCACCACCCACCAGGCGCGTTCGATGTAGTCGCGGGCCGAGGCCAGCATGGTGCCCCACTCCGGGGTTGGCGGTTGTACGCCGAGGCCGAGGAAGCCCAGGGCGGCGGCGTCGAGGATCGCCGAGGAGAAGCTCAAGGTCGCCTGGACGATCAGCGGTGCCATGCAGTTGGGCAGCACGGTGATGAACATCAGGCGTGGCAGGCCGGCACCGGCCAGGCGGGCGGCGGTCACGTAGTCGCGGTTCAGTTCGCCCATCACGGCGGCGCGAGTCAGGCGCACGTAGGACGGCAGCGAGACGATGGCGATGGCGATCACGGTGTTGATCAGGCCTGGGCCGAGGATGGCGACGATCGCCACGGCCAGCAGCAGCGAAGGCAGGGCTAGCATGATGTCCATCAGACGCATGATGGTCGGGCCGAGCAGGCGCGGGAAGAACCCGGCGAACAGCCCCAGCAGGATGCCCGGGATCAGCGACATCACCACCGACGACAAGCCGATCAGCAGCGACAGGCGCGAGCCCTGGATCAGGCGCGAGAGCAAGTCGCGGCCCAGCTCGTCGGTGCCCAGCAGGAACTGGATCTGCCCGCCTTCAAGCCACGCCGGCGGCGTCAGCAGGAAGTCGCGGTACTGCTCGCTCGGATCGTGAGGGGCGACCCACGGCGCGAAGATGGCGCAAAACACCACCAGGATCATGAACAGCAGCCCGGCCACGGCGCCCTTGTTGCGGGAAAACGCCTGCCAGAATTCTTTGTACGGGGACGGGTACAGCAGGCTTTGATCGACTGCTACCGCGGTAGTTGGAGTACTCATGGTTTTGATCTCAGCGCTGGTGACGGATGCGTGGGTTGGCAAAGCCGTAGAGGATGTCCACGACGAAGTTGACCAGAATCACCAGGCAGGCGATTAACAGGATGCCGTTCTGCACCACGGGATAGTCCCGGGCGCCGATGGCTTCGATCAGCCACTTGCCGATGCCCGGCCAGGAGAAGATCGTTTCGGTCAGGACCGCACCGGCCAGCAGCGTGCCGACTTGCAGGCCGACCACGGTCAGCACCGGGATCAGCGCGTTGCGCAGGCCATGCACGAATACCACGCGCGAAGGCGACAGGCCCTTGGCGCGGGCGGTACGGATATAGTCTTCGCGCAGTACTTCGAGCATCGAGGAGCGGGTCATGCGGGCGATCACCGCCAGCGGAATGGTGCCCAGCACGATGGCTGGCAGGATCAGGTGGTGCAGGGCATCGAGGAACGCACCGGGCTCATCGGCCAGCAAGGTGTCGATCAGCATGAAGCCGGTTCGCGGCTCGATGTCGTAGAGCAGGTCGATCCGCCCCGACACCGGCGTCCAGCCCAGGGACACCGAGAAGAACATGATCAGGATCAGGCCCCACCAGAAGATCGGCATCGAATACCCCGCCAGGGAGACGCCCATCACCCCATGGTCGAACAGGGATCCTCGCTTGAGTGCCGCGATCACCCCGGCCAAGAGGCCCAGGATGCCGGCGAACAACAGGGCGGCCATGGACAGTTCCAGGGTCGCGGGAAACAGAGAGCTGAACTCGGTCCATACGCTTTCACGGGTACGCAGCGATTCGCCGAGGTCGCCGTGGGCCAGTTTGCCGATGTAGTCCAGGTACTGGGCATACAGCGGTTTGTTGAGGCCAAGGCGTTCCATTGCCTGTGCATGCATTTCGGGATCGACCCGACGTTCGCCCATCATCACTTCCACGGGATCGCCGGGGATCATGCGAATCAACGCGAAGGTCAGCAAGGTGATGCCGAAGAACGTGGGGATCAGTAATCCCAGTCGGCGGGCAATAAAACTAAACATCTTCAGGTGTACCTCATCAGCCGGTTAGGCGTGCCCGGCAACTCTTGGGTCAAGAGCGGCCGGGCGTTTTCTTATCTACTTCACCTGGGTGGTGGCGAAGTTGTTGGTGGTGAGCGGGCTAATCACATAACCCTCTACGTTGTTGCGCATTGCGGTGAACATGCGGGTGTGGGCCATGCTGATCCACGGTTGGTCCTGGTTGAAAATCACCTGGGCCTGCTCATAGAGCTTGATGCGCTCCTCAGGGTTCACTGTGGCGCGAGCCTGGTCGATCAGCGCCTGGAATTTCTCGTTGCACCAGCGCGCGTAGTTTTCGCCGTTCTTGGCCGCCTCGCAACTGAGCATAGGCGTCAGGAAGTTATCCGGGTCGCCGTTGTCGCCCGCCCATCCGGCGGAGACCATGTCGTGCTCGCCGTTTTTCGCGCGCTTGAGCATTTCGCCCCATTCCATCACGCGGATGTCGACCTTGATCCCGACCTTGGCCAGGTCGGCCTGCATCATCTGCGCGCCGAGCATCGGGTTGGGGTTGGTCGGGCCGCCGCCGTTGCGGGTGAACAGGGTGAACACGGTGCCTTCCGGCACGCCGGCTTCCTTGAGCAGCTCGCGGGCCTTGTCCAGGTTGCGAGGTGGGTTCTTCAGGTCGTGGTTGAAGCCCAGCAGGGTCGGCGGATACGGGTTGACCGCCACGGTGGCGTTGCCCTTGCCGAACAGTGCGTTGACGTAGGCTTCCTTGTCGAAGGCCAGGTCGATGGCTTTACGCACCCGCACGTCGCTCATGTATTTGTGGCTGGTGTTCAGGGCGGTGTAGGAGACCGTCATCGCGTCCAGCTCAGTGACCTTCAGGTTCGGGTCTTTCTTGATGCTGGGGATGTCATCCGGTTTTGGATACAGCGCGATCTGGCACTCGTTGGTCTTGAGCTTTTGCATGCGCACGTTGTTGTCGGTGGCGATGGCCAGTACCAGGGCATCGGCCGGCGGCTTGCCACGGAAGTAGTCCGGGTTGGCCTTGAAGCGCACCTGGGCGTCCTTGTTGTAGCGCTGGAAGATGAACGGCCCGGTGCCGACCGGCTTGCTGTTGAGATCGCCGGCCTTATTGGCCTTGAGCAATTGGTCGGCGTATTCGGCCGGGTAGATCGAGGAGAAGGCCATGGCGATGTCGGCCAGGAATGGCGCTTCGCGACGGGTCAGGCTGAACTTGACCGTGTGTTCGTCGACTTTCTCGACGCTTTTGAGCAGTTCTTTGAAGCCCATGCTTTCAAAGTACGGGAAGCCCACGCTCGACAGTTTGTGCCACGGGTGATTCGGGTCCAACTGACGCTGGAAGCTCCAGACCACGTCGTCGGCGTTCATGTCGCGGGTCGGCTTGAAGTATTCGGTGGTGTGGAACTTGACGCCCTTGCGCAGGTGGAAGGTGTACGTCAGGCCATCGTCGCTGATGTCCCAGGATTCGGCCAGGGCCGGAATCACTTCGGTGGTACCGGGCTTGAAGTCGGCCAGGCGGTTGAAAATGGTTTCTGCCACGGCGTCGGCAGTGACTGCAGTCGTGTACTGGACCATGTCGAAACCTTCCGGGCTGGCTTCTGTACAAACCACCAGGGGTTTGGCCGCGGCGCCAACGGCGACACTCAGCAAGGCAGCGGCGATGGCTGCGCGTAGGGGGATCATGTTCATCGTCAATCCTCTGCAATCGGGTAAATGGCAAAAGACCGGGCGGTTGACCTTGTGAGTCGACCGCCCGGTGGGAGTTTAGAGAATGTTGAACGGAATGGTGGTGACCAGGCGGAACTCGTTGAGGCTGCCGTCGGCCTGGTTTTCGCTGGCGCGGTGTGCGGTGTAGGTCGCACGGATCGCGGTGGCTTTCAGAGGACCGCTCTGTACGGCATAGGACGCGCCGACGCCGTATTCGTAGTGGTGCTCACCGTCCATGGCCCGCACGTCGCTATAGCCAGTGCTGTTGTAGTGGGTACCGTCGATGCCCCAGCCGCGCGCCTGGTAGATGTTGAACTTCAGGCCAGGCACGCCGTATTCGGCCATGTTCAGGCCGTAGGCGATCTGGAAGGATTTCTCGTTCGGGCCGTTGAAGTCCGACAGCAGGGAGTTGGCCAGGTAGATGCCGTTGGTTTCGTGCAGGTAGTCGAAGTACTCGTTGCCGTTCACTTCCTGGTACGAGAAGGTCAGGCTGTGGGCCTGGTGCGTCAGGCCGAACGACAGGGAATAGGTGTCGTTGTCGATCTCGCCGAGTTTGCTTTTGCCCGAGTCCACGGTCTTGTAGTAGTTCAGGCCGGTGGTCAGGCTCAGCACCGAGCTGTCGCCCAGTTCATGGGTGGCGCCGAAGTAGTACTGGTTCCACATGTCCTCGGCCTGGGTCGCCCAGAGGCTGGTCTTCAGGCTGGCCAGAGGCTGGTAGGTGATACCGGCGGTGTTGACGTGATCGGTTTCAACGCTGCTGTCGCCGTATTCGGAGCGGAATTTGCGCAGGCTCTCTTCGGTACGCGGCGAGTTGCGGTCGAAGGTGGCGATATCGAGCGCCAGGTTTTCGAATTCTTCGCTGTGCAGGCTCACACCCTGGAAGCTGGAGGGCAGGGCACGGTTGCCGATGACGTCGACCATCGGGCTGCTGAAGTTCTGGCGGCCGGCGGTCAGGGTGGTGTTGGAAACGCGGGCCTTGATGTTGGCCAGGCCCAGTTTGCTCCACTGGCCTACGGCGTCGCCGCCTTCGCGGGTCAGGGTACGGTTGTTGCCGGCGCCAGGACGGGTGGTCGGTGCGCCGCCATTGTTGGACGCCAGGTCCTTGCGGTCCTGATCCAGGGCGATGGCGTTGTAGGCGGCCAGTTCGGTGCTGAAGCCTACGGTGCCTTCGGTGAAGCCCGAGTTGTACTTGATGATGGTGCCTTGCAGCCAGTTGATACGTCGGTCGGTCTCGCGTGCTTCGCCGTTCTTGCGATAGGTGAGTTTCGCGCCGCGCTTGAATTGCTCGTTGGCGTACCAGTTGCGAGTGGTGCCACTGATGGACTGGCCTTCGATGAAGCCCTTGGCTTCGCTTTGCTCGCTGGTGGTCTTGAGGGTCACAGGAGTGACCGCCTGGCTCTGCGATTCGGCATAGGCCGTCGCGGTGATGCTGCTTATGGCCAGGGCCAGTATCGCGGTGCTGCTCAGTTTCATGGGTAACGCTCCTTTCTTTCTTTTAATGCCGTTCTTTTTTGGTGATACGGCTATTGGTTTTTGCAACTCATTCACAGCTGGCAAACGTTTGCATGGCGCCTGATCGGCGAATTCAGGCAAGACGTCTGCGTGAGGGCTTCCAGAGGAAACCCTCGCTGCGTGGCTATACGGTTATGGGTTCAGGCTGACGCCCGAGAACACGTTGCGACCGAAGGGGCTGACTTTGAACCCTTCGACTTTGGCACTCAGCGGCTGGTTGACCGTCGAGTGGGCAACAGGAGTGATCGGCACTTGCTGCTTGAGCAACTGCTGGGCCTGTTTGTAGAGCACGGTGCGCTGGTCGCGGTCGGTGACGACCTTGGCCTGCTTGATCAGCTTGTCGTAATCCTGGTCACACCACATGGAGTAGTTGTTGCCACCAATGGCGTCGCAGCTGTACAGCGTGCCCAGCCAGTTGTCCGGGTCGCCATTGTCGCCGGTCCAGCCGATCAGGCTGATGTCGTGCTCGCCGTTCTTGGTGCGCTTGATGTACTCGCCCCATTCGTAGCTGACGATCTTCACTTTCAGGCCGATCTTCGCCCAGTCGGCCTGGAGCATCTCGGCCATCAGTTTGGCGTTGGGGTTGTACGGGCGTTGCACGGGCATGGCCCAAAGGGTGATTTCGGTACCTTCCTTGACCCCGGCGGCCTTGAGCAATTCCTTGGCCTTTTCCGGGTTGTAGGCGGTGTCCTTGATGGTGTCGTCGTAGGACCATTGGGTCGGCGGCATAGCGTTCTGCGCCAGTTGCCCCGCGCCCTGGTACACGGCATTGAGAATGCCTTGCTTGTTCACCGCCATGTCCAGCGCTCGCCGCACTTCGACCTGGTCGAACGGCTTGTGGCGGGTGTTATAGGCGATGTAGCCGAGGTTGAAGCCGGGCTTCTCGATCAGTTGCAGCTTGGGGTCGTTCTTCAAGGCCGGCACGTCGGCCGGGCGCGGATGCAGGGTGACCTGGCATTCGTTGGCCTTGAGCTTCTGTACCCGTACCGAGGCATCGGTGTTGATGGAGAAAATCAGGTTGTCCAGCTTGACCCGTTCCGGTGCCCAGTACTGCTTGTTGGCGACATAGCGGATGTTGGAGTCTTTCTGGTAGCTCTTGAATTCGAACGGCCCGGTGCCGATCGGCTTCTGGTTGATGTCGCTCGGCTTGCCGTTCTTGAGCAACTGGTCGGCGTATTCGGCCGACAGAATCGCGGCGAAACTCATGGCGATGTTCTGGATGAAGGCCGCGTCCACGCTGTTAAGGGTCATGACCACGGTCAGCGGCCCGGTCGCTTCTACCTTGGCGATGTTCTTGTTCAGGCTCATGCCGTTGAAGTACGGGAACTCGGTGGGGTAGGCCTTGCGGAACGGATGCTGCGGATCGAGCATGCGGTTGAAGGTGAACAGCACGTCGTCGGCGTTGAAGTCCCGGGTCGGGGTGAAGTAGTCGGTGGTATGAAATTTCACGCCTTCACGCAGGTGAAAGGTGTATTTCAGGCCGTCCTCGGAAATATCCCAACTGGTCGCCAGGCCCGGGACGACATTGGTCGCGCCTTTTTCGAACTCGGCCAGGCGGTTGTACAGCGGTTCAGCAGCATCGTTGTCGGTGGCCGTGGTGTATTGCGCGGTGTCGAAACCGGCGGGGCTGCCTTCGGAACAGAACACCAGGCTGCTGCCAGCGGCCTGCGCTGCGGATGTCGCGGCCAGCAGGCCGGTGCCCAGCAATGCGGATAAAACCAAGGTATGGCGCATGACGCTCCCTCTCTCGTTCGGGGTGTTTTAACAGTGAACCGGTGTCCTTCCGGGAACAGGTCCGGAGCACTGGGCTCATTCCATTGCGTAGCGATGCCGCAGGGCTGGCAAGCCGTCCAGGCCTCGACGGTATGAGTCGTGGACCGGGCGGTAAATGCGTAATGCCTGAAAGACTTGTGGGAAAAGGCGATACGTCCTAAACCAACTGCTGTGGTACGCAGTGTTTTTGGATGTAGGCGATTTCCTGAGTCTTGGTCTCGGCCGATAAAGCAACGGCGACGTTGAAGACGCCGCCGTTGCCTATCTTTAGTTGCTGACGCTGACGCCGTAGAAGGAGTTCAAGCCGAATGGGCTGATCTTGAAATCCTGCACGTTGGCGCGCATGGGTTGATACACCGTCGAGTGAGCGATAGGTGTCATTGGCACGGCATCCTTGAGGACGTGTTGTGCCTGTTTGTACAGTTCGGTGCGCTTGGACTGGTCGGTGGTGCGCTTGGCTTCCTTGACCAGGCCGTCGAACTTCTTGTCGCACCATTTGGAGAAGTTGTTGCCGGCCAGCGAGTCGCAGCCAAACAGCACGTTGAGCCAGTTGTCCGGGTCACCGTTGTCACCGCTCCAGCCGATGATCATCGCCTGGTTCTCGCCGCCTTTGGAGCGCTTGATGTACTCACCCCATTCATAGCTGACGATGTTGACGTTCAGGCCGATCTTCTTCCAGTCGGACTGCAGCATCTCGGCCATCAACTTGGCGTTCGGGTTATACGGACGCTGGACCGGCATCGCCCACAGGGTGATGTTGGTGCCTTCCTTGACGCCGGCTTCCTTGAGCAGCGCCTTGGCTTTCTCAGGGTCGTACTTGGCGTCCTTGATGGTGGTGTCGTAGGACCATTGGGTCGGCGGCATGGCGTTGACGGCCAACTGGCCGGCACCCTGGTAGACCGAATCGATGATCTGCGGCTTGTTGACCGCCATATCCAGCGCCTGACGGACTTTCAGGTTAGCCAGCACGTTCGGCTCGTTGCTGCCCTTGATCTTGTCCATCACGTTATAGGCGATGTAGCCCAGGTTGAAACCCGCCTGGTCAGGCATTTTCAGCGCTTTGTCTTCCTTCAGGGCCTTGAGGTCGGCCGGGCGTGGGAAGAGGGTGATCTGACATTCGTTTTTCTTGAGTTTCTGCATGCGCACCGACGGGTCGGTGGTGATGGCGAAGATCAGGTTGTCGATCTTCACGTCCTCAGGCTTCCAGTAGTCCTTGTTCCCGGTGTAGCGGATGTTGGAGTCTTTCTGGTAGCTCTTGAACACGAACGGGCCGGTGCCGACCGGCTTCTGGTTGATGTCGGGTGCCTTGCCTTCCTTGAGCAACTGGGCGGCGTACTCGGCGGACTGGATCGAGGCGAAGCTCATGGCCATGTTCTGGATGAACGCGGCGTCGACATCCTTGAGGGTGAACTTGACGGTGTGGTCGTCGACTTTGTCGATCTTGGTGATGTTGGTGTCCATCCCCATGTCGGTGAAGTACGGGAATTCGGTCGGGTACGCCTTACGGAACGGGTCGTCCTTGTTGATCATGCGGTTGAAGGTGAACAGCACGTCGTCGGCGTTGAATTCGCGGGTCGGCTTGAAGTACGGGGTGGTGTGGAACTTGACGCCTTCACGCAGGTGGAAGGTGTAGGTCAGGCCGTCTTCGGAAATATCCCACTTGGTCGCCAGGCCAGGAATCACAGCGGTGCCGCCGCGTTCGAACTGGGTCAGGCGGTTGAACATGGTCTCTGCAGAGGCGTCGAAGTCGGTTCCGGTGGTGTACTGACCAGGGTCAAAACCGGCCGGGCTCCCTTCGGAGCAGAACACCAGGTTAGTCGCGGCTTGGGCGAAAGGTGCGCTGGCTAGTAAGCTGGCGCCGACTAAAAACGGAATGACCGCTTGTTTAAGCATGTTGGCCTCATGATTTGTTGTCATTTTTGGATTTGAGGGCGACCTCGTGAGTCGTCCTGCGGATACTTATGCAGGCCCCATACCCAATGCAAGATCCAGAGCGGTCACAAGTCCGAAACAGTGGCACGAACGTACCTTAATGTCGCATCTGTGTAACTTCCGACGCATTTGATCGTTTGCGGGCGTTTTTTTGCGGTAAATCACGCCCTTTCCCGGTGCGCTGCGCAGCCGAAACGCACCGGAAATGGGCGGGTGTTACTTCTTCAAACCCACGCCGTAGAAGGGTGTGAGGCCGAATGGGCTGAGTTTGAAATCCACCACTTGCCTGTTTATCGGCTGGAATACCGTGGAGTTGGCGATCGGGGTGATCGGCACCTGTTGCTTGAGGATTTTCTGCGCTTGTCGGTACAAGTCGATGCGTTGCTGGCGGTCCGTCGAGACCTTGGCCTGCTGGATCAAGCGGTCATACGCCGGGTCGCACCACTTGGCGTAGTTGCTGCCCTTGACCGCCGCGCAGCTGTACAGCACGCCCAGCCAGTTGTCGGGGTCGCCGTTGTCGCCGGTCCAGCCGTAGATCATTGCATCGTGTTCGCCATTTTTTGCACGCTTGATGTACTCGCCCCATTCGTAGCTGACGATGTTGGCCTTGATCCCGATCTTGGCCCAATCCTGCTGGATCATCTGCGCAGACATTCGCGCATTGGGGTTGGAGGCACGCTGCACCGTCATCGCCCATAAATCGATGGTGGTACCCGGTGCAACCCCGGCTTCCTTGAGTAGCGCCTTGGCCTTGGTTATGTCGTGGGGCGCGTCCTGGATGCTCGGGTCGAACGACCACTGTGCTGGCGGCAAGGCGTTCTGTGCCAACTGTCCGGCGCTCTGGTACACGGCCTTGATGATCGCCGGCTTGTCGATGGCCATGTCCAAAGCCTGGCGGACCTTGAGCTGGTCCAGGGGCGGGTGCGTGACGTTGTAGGCGAGGAAGCCCAGGTTGAAGCCGGGCTGCTTGAGCACTTGCAGGTTCGGGTCCTGTTCGATGATCTCGATGTCAGCCGGACGTGGATAGCCGCTGACCTGGCATTCGCCGCGCTTGAGCTTTTGCAGGCGTACGGCGGCGTCCGGGGTGATGGAGAAAATCAGGTTGTCGAGCTTCACATCCTCGGGTTTCCAGTATGCCGTGTTGGCGGCGTAGCGGATCTGCGAGTCCTTCTGGTAGCGCTTGAACACGAACGGTCCGGTGCCGACGGGTTTCTGGTTGAGCTCGCCGGCCTTGCCTTCCTTCAGCAACTGCGCTGCGTACTCGGCGGATTGCACGGATGCAAAACTCATCGCCAGGTTTTGCACGAAGGCGGCGTCGACGTTGTTCAGGTTGAAGCGCACGGTGTGCTCGTCGACTTTCTCGACGCTTTTGATCGTGGTGTTCAGGCCCATGTCGGTGAAGTACGGCGATTCGGTGGGGTAGGCCTGGCGAAATGGGTGTTGCGGATCGAGCAAGCGCTGGAAGGTGAACAGCACGTCGTCGGCGTTGAACTCGCGGGTGGGGGTGAAGTAGTCGGTGGTGTGGAATTTCACGCCTTCACGCAGGTGGAAGGTGTAGGCCAGGCCGTCGGGTGACACGTCCCAGCTCGTGGCCAACCCGGGTTCGACCTCGGTGCCGCCGCGCTTGAATTGGGTAAGACGGTTGAAGACGGTTTCGGCCGAGGCATCGAAGTCGGTGCCGCTGGTGTATTGGCTAGGGTCGAATCCGGCGGGGCTGGCTTCGGAGCAATAGACCAGGGTGGTGGCGGCCTGGGCCATTGGGGCGCTGCTGATCAGGGCTAGGGTGAGTAGGAGTGGTTTGAAGGTGGTTCTGTCCATGAAATCCCTTGGGGGGTGGCGAGGTTTTCAGGAGAGTAGCGTTGTGGGTGGGGGGGTGGAAATATCGAAAAGTGAGGGGGACTGTTGGGTTTGGGTATAGCGCTTTGGACGAGGCGGCCTTATAGCCGGCCAGGATTTTGTTGACCGGGGACATATCCATTGCTGCGGTAACGGCTACTTAGGGTTCCGCCCTGACGGCGGGTCACTTTCGAAAAGCCGGAATGCCGGCCCAGGCGAAAGTAACCAAAGCGCTCCTGCCCCACCACTCGGCACCTCGCCTAGGCTCGGTGTGCCCTCACTCCGGCATTGCTCCGTGGGCCCGCCGCGAAGGACCATCCATGGTCCAGCGCGGCTATCCCGGCATCCATGCCGGGATGCCCACTCCACAATGCCTGCGTTCGGCCATCGTGGTTAACGGGGCGCCAAAATCTACGTCCTACGCGAGGCGGCCTTATAGCCGGCCTGGTTCTTGATGGGACCGCGTTCTCCCTGTGGGAGCGGGCTTGCTCGCGAAGGCGGCCTAACAGCCGACCTATCTCTCCGGTCGTACCTCGATCCAATGGTGGGAGCGAGCTTGCTCGCGATGGCGGTCTAAAAGAGATGCTTGTTAAACCCGGATCTGCACGACTATCCAGGAGACATCATCATCGACATGGGTGGGATCAAGCATCTCGACTTCCAGCAACTGGGTCTGTGTCGCATCGCTCAAGTCAGCCCAGAAACCATCGGTTGCAAAAACCAGTTTTTCACCTTCGATAATCTTTCGAGTGACGATCTCTGGATCTGGTTTATTCCGTGCTTTGAAACACCGACTTATCCGATGCCGGCCTGGATCTGCTGCCAGTTGTCGGTGGTCGCGATCGCGCTTCCAGTTGGCAAGACAGTGAGGTGCTGTGAACCAGGTGATCGGGCTGTTTGAAGAAGCCACGCCAGCGCAGCAGTCGCCTTCGTAAGCGATTGTGAGAAGTCCTGCGGCGGCTACACCGACCAGGTAGCTCGCCGACCCTGTGAAGGCTGTCGAAAAGAGCTGGTCGTGTACCTCATTCAATACTTCCTTGAGTAACGCTGCCGCTTCTTCATGGCTGTTATCGGAACAACCCTGCGCGATTTTCTCGCAATACAATGTGAGTATCTGGTCGGCCAGCGCCTGTGCGAGCTGACCGCTCCCTGGTCTTGACGTGCCGTCTACGACGACAAATAGCCCCCGTGCTCCGTCCAGCCTTGCTCCTACACAGTCCCGGTTTTCATCCCTTGCCTGTCCTTTAACGGACCTGGCTGAGTGAATCATTTGATATCGCTCAGTTGTTTCAGGCGCTGATAAATCAGTTTGCCTCGGCCTGGGCTCGCGCTGACTGAATGCAGGCTTTCTATCAAATAATCCAATGAGTTGAGTGCCAGCAGTTCGGTAATACCGGTCGCAATATATGTTCGTAGTACCTGATCTGCCTGGCTGACCTCCTCTAGCAAACTCTCTCGGCCGTCTACAACGAGAACGATATCCTCGACATCTTGATGGTAGGTGTATCCGTTGCCGCGGCCTTTGAACGCTTCGAGCTTTGTCGCGATAAAGTAGGCGGGTTTGAAAATTTTGATTGCCACCCCGCTGGGTAGAGTGATGGTGTCTGCGTTCGCCAGGCCATCCACAAACCAGCGGTTTTCATAGCCGAGCACCTCCTTCACGGAGGGCATCACGTCGACAGTCACATCGTTGAACCTGAATCGACACGTTACATCGCTGTGCTCGGCGGTAATCTTGAAGCCCTTGTCGGCCAAGCGTTCTGTCAGTCTTTGCCAGTCAGCAATGCCACCTAGCTCAATGACCAGGTCAACGTCGTCAGTGCTGCGGATATCGTCCAGCACAATGTCGTCAGTGCACAGAAGCCAGGTGGTAGAACCGCCAACGAAGGCGACCTCCTGTAACAGCTCGTCGCCCAATCCCTGCGCTACGGCGCTTAACATCTCGTAGTTGTGATCGGAGGCAATGCTCAAAGGCCCATACCTTTTTTAAGCAGTTGGATGGCCACGCTGGTTTCGCGCGGTCCGCCCAACCGTATCGAGTCAACCAAGGCTAAGTAGTGATAGAGGGTTCGATCGTTCTTCACGGCCTCGGGCACTGTCTTGTAAATCGGTTCGATGGTTTGGCCGCGTTCTGTGCCGTGTGGGTCGGGCCAAACGTGGATATTTCCCCCGGCGCTTTTAAGGTATTTGGACAGCACCGGTGATGCAAAGCCTGTTGGAATTCCCCGCGCCAGGGCGCCGGGTTTGACGGGGAAAAAGTACTTCAACGCATGTTCGGTGATCTTTAAAAGCGCCAGGCGGTTTACTTTGGGCAAGGAGGTTTCATAGTCGTTTGTCACCAGTCCAGCCTCCCGACACCGGGCGATTGAGTTTGATATTTCGCTTTTGCTCAAGCCCAAGGATTCAGCCAGGGCTCTGAGGGTGTAGCGGTCCTCCCATTTGGCTGAGGCCCTTTTCTGGGGGGGATCATCGTCGGCGTCCCAGCCTTCCCACTGGAACGAGTCTGCGTCGATGATGCGTTTTATGGCGACCTCTAAGTTGTCCCAGGATTTTTCAGGCGGCGGGGAGGTGATCAATTTGGGTTCGGGGCTGTAGTCATCTGGCAGCAAGTCAATTTGGGATAAGCCGCCCCATGCCACTGTTTGGCTGCCCATCGGAGACACTTCTTCCTGCGCGTGAAGGCTGGCCATTTTGTACATGAGCAAAATATCTTGACTTTTCACGGAGATTAAATCTCTGACTGTCCACATTCCATAAAACGTGGACAAGTGTTGCGCGCTGTTTTTTGTAATGTCAAAACTTATTTTGTAAGCCTGCTCTGAAGAAGATCTGCTGAGGTCAAAACACGCGCCGCCGGACACGAAACCCGTGGCGACCCAGGAAACGGCACAAATCATTCATGTGCGTAGGAACGATCACCTGCTTCACAACGAAACATCCCACGACTTTTTAAGGTTGTCCCTCGGAAATGCGCGCTCTAACCTTTTTCTTGTCGCTGCGAAACAGCGATCGGGAGTGGGAACTCGAAATTAATAGGTCGTAAGCCTCACGACCATAACGGCAAGTGATGGCTCCAATTTTTTATCAGGAGCATGCACATGAATGAAGGAAAAACCGACGCCATCGAAGACCTGCTCAAAGACCGCGCCGCCGCCGAGCGCGCCCTCAATCACTACCTCAACCCAAGGCCTCCAGAGCCAAGCACCGATCAGCGCATCGACAGTCTGTTTTCAGTCACGGCCAAAGCCGACACCGACACGCTCCTGACCAGCACTTCCGAAACCCTGGCCTCGGTAAAAGCCATGGCCGAAGACCTGGCCTTTGAAGTGGAGGGCACGCGGCGCAGTGTGGCGTTGGGGATTCATCAGTTGGTGGAGTTGTGCCAATTGCTGGTGGACAAGGCGTTGGATCAGCTTGAGGCACCGGCCAGCCCGGCCGAAGTGTAGCGAGAGGAGGGATGCGTCCGACCGGTCAACTCAAGTCGGACATACCTGTGGCGAGGGGATTTATCCCCGCTGGGTTGCGCAGCAACCCCAAAAGCAGCGACTCGATAGACCTGACACATCGAGGTGTCAGGGTTGGGTCTGCTGCGCAGCCCAGCGGGGATAAATCCCCTCGCCACAAGGTTGTTTCACTGAGCTGGACGTCTCTATCAGCCCATCATTACGGTATCGACACCTCAATCACCCCATCCGCCGTCATCGTCACTTGGCTGGTGCCTGGTTCGACTTCCGGCGTGACCGACTCAGCATCCATGGACGCCGCTTTCATCATCATCTGCGGGCGCATGAACGGTTGTGGATAACCGTTGGTGTTGAAGTTCAGGTTGACGATTTTGTAGCCCTTGCCGCCCAGGGCGTCGGTGGCCAGTTGGGCGCGGGCCTTGAAGGCGTTGACGGCGTCCTTGAGCAGGGCGTCTTCGCTGCTTTGGCGCACGGCGGTGGAGATGGCGAAATCCATGCCGCCCATTTTCATATCGGTGAGCAATTCGCCAGTGAGCTTGGACAGGGCGGCGAAGTCGGCGCTTTCCAGGCGCAGTTCGGCGCGTTCACGCCAGCCGGTGATTTTCCCGCCTTTGTTGTCGTAGATCGGGTAGCTGCTGCGGCTGCCCTGGCGCAGGGTGATGTCTTTGACCTGTTTGGCCTGGCCGATGGCTTTGTTCAGTGTGGTGCTGACGGCTGCGGCGAGTTTGGCCGGGTCGGTGTTCTGTTCCTCGGTGTAGAGGGTGACGATCATCAGGTCGCGCGCTACGTCCTTGTTGACTTCGGCGCGCAGGGAAATCTGGTTGTAATGCAGCTCATCGGCGGCCAGGGCCGGCAGGCTGGCGAGGGTGCCGAGGCTGAGGGCGAGCAGGGCGGCGGGGCGACTGAACGTGTGCATGAAAGCTCCTTGGGATGAGGCGCAGGGGTAAGGTCCGGGCCTGCGTGAACGGTAAGACTCTAGCTTTTATGGGCGGGTTCGCACAGTTACAACTTCTATACAGATTGCGGGTGAGAGGCTTTTTGTGGCGAGGGGATTTATCCCCGCTGGGGCGTGAAGCGCCCCCCAGAAGATCAGCCATCACACTGAACCAGCGTCATGACACTATTGGGGCTGCTGCGCAGCCCAGCGGGGATAAATCCCCTCGCCACAAGGGACGCAGCAAGGCCGGAGGCTGTGGCGCTTTGCCGCATATCTGCCGCTGCAACCCATGCCTTGGTTATACTCCGTGCGATCCGCCTGGAGCGCTCATCAGGAGAGCTCATGCTCGCCCCTTTGCAAATGACTTCCGCCTCTCGCCAGAACCTCTGGCGCCTGACGTTTATCCGCATTCTGGTCCTGGCGGCCCAGGCCGGTTCCGTGGGGCTTGCCTATTGGTTCGACCTGTTGCCGTTGCCCTGGCTGCAATTGGCGATCACTCTGGCCTGCTCCAGTGTGCTTTGCGCGCTGACGGCGATTCGCCTGCGCACGTCGTGGCCGGTGACCGAACTCGAATACGCCGTGCAACTGGCCTGTGACCTGTTTATCCACAGCGCGCTGCTGTATTTTTCCGGCGGTTCCACCAATCCCTTCGTGTCCTATTACCTGGTGCCGCTGACCATCGCCGCAGTGACGTTGCCGTGGCGGTTTTCGCTGATCCTTTCTGGCATCGCCCTGGCGCTGTACACCTTGCTGCTGGCGCGCTTCTACCCGCTGGAAACTTTCCCCATCGCCCGGGAAAACCTGCAGATCTACGGCATGTGGCTGAGTTTCGCCCTGGCTGCGGCGGTGATCACGTTTTTTGCCGCGCGCATGGCCGAGGAGTTGCGCCGCCAGGAGGAGCTGCGGGCCATCCGCCGTGAAGAGGGCCTGCGGGACGAGCAATTGCTGGCGGTGGCAACCCAGGCCGCTGGCGCCGCCCATGAATTGGGCACGCCGCTGGCGACCATGAGTGTGCTGCTCAAGGAGATGCGCCAGGATCATCACGACCCGGCACTGCAAGAAGACCTCGGGGTATTGCAGGATCAGGTCAAGCTCTGCAAGGAAACCCTGCAGTACCTGGTGCGCGCCGCCGAGGCCAATCGCCGGCTGGCCATCGACATGCAGGATGTCACTGACTGGCTCGACGAGGCGCTGAACCGCTGGCACCTGATGCGCCCGGAAGCCAGTTACCGCTTCCAGCGCCTGGGCCAGGGCCCGGTACCGCGCATGGCGCCGCCGCCGGATCTGACCCAGGCGTTGCTGAACCTGTTGAACAACGCTGCTGATGCCTGTCCCGAAGGGCTGGAGGTGACGCTGGATTGGAACGCTTATGAGCTGACCATCAGCATCCGTGACCATGGCGCCGGTGTACCGCTGGCGATTGCCGAGCAGATCGGCAAGCCGTTCTACACCACCAAGGGCAAAGGTTTCGGCCTCGGCCTGTTTTTGAGCAAAGCCAGCGTGACACGCGCCGGCGGCTCGGTGAAACTCTACCCCCATGAGGAAGGCGGCACGCTCACCGAGCTGCGCCTGCCCCATGCCGACCGAGGAGACGAAACATGAGTGACGAGATCCAAGTCGACGGCGAAGAACTGCCGCACCTGTTGCTGGTGGATGACGACGCTACTTTCACCCGCGTGATGGCCCGGGCCATGTCCCGTCGCGGCTTTCGCGTGAGCACCGCCGGCTCCGCCGAGGAGGGTCTGGCCCTCGCCCAGGCCGACTTGCCGGACTACGCCGCCCTGGACCTGAAAATGGACGGCGATTCCGGCCTGGTGTTGCTGCCCAAGTTGCTGGAGCTGGATCCGGAGATGCGCGTGGTGATCCTCACCGGCTATTCGAGCATCGCCACCGCAGTCGAGGCGATCAAGCGCGGTGCGTGCAATTACCTGTGCAAACCGGCGGACGCCGATGACGTCCTGGCGGCGCTGTTGTCCGAGCACGCCGACCTCGACACCCTGGTGCCGGAAAACCCCATGTCGGTGGATCGCCTGCAATGGGAACACATCCAGCGGGTGCTGACCGAACACGAAGGCAACATCTCCGCCACGGCCCGCGCACTGGGCATGCACCGGCGGACCTTGCAGCGCAAATTGCAGAAGCGTCCCGTGCGTCGCTGAACCTGCGCTGAACAAATGTTGTCCACCCTCGCGATAAATCGGGCCGTTGCTCTATGATCGGCCCGAGTTCTTTTCTCTATTGAGCCTTAACCATGAATCAGAACGCTGAATATTCCGCGGTCAATGACGCGGTGCGCGGGCAGTTTTTCCGTCGTGTCTGGCAAATGACCACGCCATACTGGCGCAGTGAGGAGAAGGGCAAGGCCTGGACGTTGTTGATCGCTGTCATCGCGCTGTCGCTGTTCAGCGTGGCGATCTCGGTGTGGATCAACAGTTGGTACAAGGATTTCTACAACGCCCTGCAAGAGAAGGACAGCGCGGCGTTCTGGCAGTTGATCCTGTATTTCTGCGGCATCGCGGCGGTGGCGATCCTCGGTGCGGTGTACCGCTTGTACCTGACGCAGATGCTCACCATTCGCTGGCGGGCCTGGCTGACGGAGCAGCACTTTGCCCGTTGGCTGAATGACAAGAACTATTACCGGCTGGAGCAGGGCGGTTATACCGATAACCCGGACCAGCGGATTTCCGAAGACCTCAACAGCTTCACCACCAATACCCTGAGCCTGGGCTTGGGGCTGCTGCGTACCGTGGTCAGCCTGGTGTCGTTCTCGATCATTTTGTGGGGCGTTTCGGGCAGTATCGAAGTGTTTGGCTACACCATCCCGGGCTACATGTTCTGGTGCGCCCTGGTGTACGCGGCGGTGGGCAGTTGGCTGACGCACCTGATCGGTCGTCGCCTGATCACCCTGAACAACAACCAGCAACGTTTCGAAGCCGACCTGCGTTTCTCCATGGTACGGGTGCGCGAGAACGCCGAAAGCATTGCGCTGTACAACGGCGAACCGAACGAGAACCGTCGCCTGAGCGGGCGTTTCGGCCTGGTCTGGCATAACTTCTGGGACATCATGCGGGTGTCCAAGCGCCTGACGTTCTTCACCTCCGGCTATGGCCAGATCGCCATCATCTTCCCGTTCATCGTCGCCGCGCCGCGTTACTTTGCCGGCAAGATCCAGCTGGGCGAACTCATGCAGATCAACTCGGCGTTCGGCAATGTGCAGGAGAACTTCAGCTGGTTTATCAGTGCCTACGCCGACCTCGCCGCGTGGCGCGCCACCTGTGATCGTCTGCTGAGCTTCCGTCAGGCCATGAGCGACAACGAAGACCGTGTGCCGGCCATCGATGTGCAAAACCAGGGCGACGCATTGAAGGTGCGCAACCTGGGGCTGGACCTGGCTGACGGTCGTCATCTGCTCAGCGACGCCGACATGACGGTGGAGCCAGGTGAGCGGGTGATGCTCAGTGGGCGTTCGGGCAGTGGTAAATCCACGCTGTTTCGCGCAATGGGGCATTTGTGGCCCGCTGGGCATGGCCATATTCTTCTGCCGGCGGCGCGTTATCTGTTCCTACCGCAAAAGCCTTATCTGCCGATTGGCAGCCTGCGAGAAGTGCTGAGTTATCCACAGGCCGGGGATATCTACCCCAACGAACGTTATGCACAGGTGCTGGAAACCTGCCGCCTGCCGCACCTGATCCCACGGCTGGATGAAAGCAACCACTGGCAGCGCATGCTCTCGCCCGGCGAGCAACAACGCCTGGCCTTTGCCCGTGCATTGCTTTACGCACCGCAATGGTTGTACATGGACGAAGCCACGTCGGCGATGGATGAAGAAGACGAGGCGACGCTGTACCAGGCGCTGATCGACCAGTTGCCAGGCTTGAGCATTGTCAGCGTCGGCCACCGAAGCAGTTTGAAACGTTTCCACCCGCGACATGTGCGGATCGAAAGTGGCCAACTGGTGGAGCGCACCGTGACCGCCTGAACACCGTAAAACCTGTGGGAGCGCGAAGGCGGTAGGTCAGTTGGTATTGATGTATCGGACACACCGCTTTCGCGAGCAAGCCCGCTCCCACACTGGATTTGTGTTGATCATGATATTTAGCTGCGCAACCGATCCAATGTGGGAGCGAGCCTGCTCGCGATGAAGGCGACTCGGTGTCAGCATCCGACTCGCCACCGCACTCACGGTGATCATACAACCACGTTGCGCTATGATGATGTCATTCAGCCGCTTGCCGAGACACAGACACAATGGAAAACCCGATCGACGTACCCCGCCTTCCCCGCAAGCGCCGCAGCCTGGCGCAGGAGCTGGTGACGGTGCTGACCGAGCAGATTCGCGACGGTCTGCTCAAGCGTGGCGATAAACTGCCCACCGAGTCGGCGATCATGGAAGCCCATGGCGTCAGCCGCACCGTGGTGCGCGAGGCGATTTCCCGGTTGCAGGCTGCCGGCCAGGTGGAAACCCGCCACGGCATCGGCACCTTCGTGCTGGACACCCCGAGCCCGAGCGGTTTCCGCATCGACCCGGCCACGGTGGTCACCTTGCGGGACGTGCTGGCGATCCTGGAGTTGCGCATCAGCCTGGAAGTGGAGTCCGCCGGGCTGGCGGCGCAGCGCCGTAGCGACCAGCAACTGGCGACGATGCGCGCCGCCCTCGATGCCTTGAAGGAAAGCGCCGCCCACGCCAGCGACGCGGTGGCTTCGGACTTCGCCTTCCACCTGGAAATCGCCCTGTCCACCGGCAACCGTTACTTCACCGACATCATGACCCACCTGGGCACCAGCATCATTCCGCGTACCCGGCTGAACTCGGCGCGCCTGGCCCACGACGACCACCAGCACTACATGGATCGCCTGAGCCGCGAACACGAGGAAATCTACGAAGCCATCGCCCGCCAGGACTCCGACGCGGCCCGAGCGGCCATGCGCCTGCACCTGACCAACAGCCGTGAGCGGCTGCGCCAGGCCCATGAAGAGGCGCAGGCGCAGGGTTAGGTTCTGCCAGTTGAGAAGAGGTGAGTCACTGTTCTGTCTGGACCGGGGCTTGATTTCTGTGGCGAGGGGATTTATCCCCGCTGGGCTGCGAAGCAGCCCCAAAGCAGTCGACCCGATCCTGATATCCAGAGATGTCAGTTTGGGAGCGCTTCGCGCCCCAGCGGGGATAAATTCCCTCGCCACAAGAGAATGGTGTCTGGCTTTGTATCTGGGTGTCTGTCTGATAGTAGGCGATCAGCCTTATGCCTCAACCCGCAACATTTGCGGCTCGGATTGATCGTTGTCCCAGCCGGCCTCGTAACTGACCTCGTAACGAAGCTCAACCAATTTGCTTTCGAATGCCATCAAGTCGGCGTTGGTTAAAGTCAATGTCACATCCTTGCGTGGCGTAGACTCCTCGCCCTCAGTCAGGGCGGCAAAAGTGCCCACATGCTTGGAGTCGAGGGTCAATCGGGCTGACGAGTTCGGTTCGAAATCTGCATTCGGAATCTCTATGGTCAACGTCTCGATCTTCGACAAGCTGATCGTGACCTCTTCATTGGCTGGAAAATCCTGAAGAGTGGGCTTCGCATACGTCGTCATGATGTCACTCCCTGTGAGGCGGCCCTGATCGTCGCGTACGGGCGGGCTCACTCAAAAGATTGAGAAGAACTACGGCCAGGCATTGCACGGCCATGTCTGGGTTATGCCCCCTTGCCGTGACGGCGCCAACTGGCAGAGTTGACAGTGGCGATGAATGGTCCCGTGGCTCGACCTGCGAGTTCCATCCTCTTCCAATCCTCTTCAAAGCCCCGATTTACAAGGATTCGCGGCAACCCCTCGACGCATCGGCACCCGACAAAAGATGAAATGCAGTTGACGTTCCTATTTTAAGTTGTACGATGACCTACAACTTCTGGCCGAAGCTTAACCATTTCATACACATCATTTGCGTCCCAGGGTGTTCGAATAATGAATCCACAAGAACTGAAGTCCATCCTCTCGTCTGGCCTGCTGTCGTTCCCGGTCACCGATTTCACGGCCCAAGGCGATTTCAATCGCGACAGCTACATCAAGCGCCTCGAGTGGCTGGCCCCGTATGGCGCCTCTGCATTGTTCGCAGCGGGCGGCACCGGTGAATTCTTCTCCCTGGCCGCCAGCGAGTATTCGCAAGTCATCAAGACCGCTGTCGATACCTGCGCCACCAGCGTGCCAATCCTTGCCGGTGTCGGCGGTGCGACTCGCCAGGCCATCGAATACGCCCAAGAAGCCGAGCGCCTGGGGGCCAAAGGCCTGTTGCTGCTGCCGCATTACCTGACCGAAGCCAGCCAGGACGGCGTTGCCGCCCACGTTGAAGCCGTGTGCAAATCGGTAAAAATCGGCGTGGTGGTGTACAACCGCAACGTCTGCCGCCTGAACGCCACTCAGTTGGAACAACTGGCCGAGCGTTGCCCGAACCTGATCGGCTACAAGGATGGCCTGGGCGATATCGAACTGATGGTGTCGATCCGTCGTCGTCTTGGCGATCGCTTCAGCTACCTGGGCGGCCTGCCGACCGCCGAAGTCTATGCCGCGGCTTACAAGGCCCTGGGCGTACCGGTTTACTCCTCGGCAGTGTTCAACTTCATCCCGAAAACCGCGATGGACTTCTACCACGCCATTGCCCGCGACGATCACCAGACCGTCGGCAAGATCATCGACGACTTCTTCCTGCCATACCTGGACATCCGCAACCGCAAGGCCGGTTACGCGGTGAGCATCGTCAAGGCCGGCGCGAAGATCGTCGGTTATGACGCTGGCCCGGTGCGCACCCCACTGACCGATCTGCTGCCAGAAGAATACGACGCCCTGGCCGCGCTGATCGACAAGCAAGGCAAGCAGTAACCGACCCGACAAGGCCGCTGATCAATCAGCGGCTTTTTGCAAGGCTTGATCGTTCCCACACCCCGCATGGGAATGCAGCCAGGGACGCTCTGCGTTCCTAGACAGCTTTTGTAAAAGGAGTAGCTCCGTGGCAGATGCAAAGCGTTTCGATAACTACATCAACGGTCAGTGGGTGGCCGGTGCCGACTATTGCGCCAACATCAACCCGTCTGACTTGTCCGATGTCATCGGTGAATACGCCAAGGCTGACGCAGCGCAAGTCAATGCCGCCATCGAAGCCGCCCGCGCCGCCTTCCCGGCCTGGTCGACCTCGGGCATTCAGGCCCGTCACGATGCGTTGGACAAAGTCGGCAGCGAGATCCTCGCCCGCCGTGAAGAACTCGGCCAACTGCTGGCCCGGGAAGAGGGCAAGACCCTGCCCGAAGCCATCGGCGAAGTGACCCGCGCCGGCAACATCTTCAAATTCTTCGCCGGCGAATGCCTGCGCCTGTCGGGCGATTACGTGCCGTCGGTGCGCCCGGGCGTCAACGTCGAAGTGACCCGCGAAGCCCTCGGTGTGGTCGGCCTGATCACCCCGTGGAACTTCCCGATCGCCATCCCCGCCTGGAAAATCGCCCCGGCCCTGGCCTACGGCAACTGCGTGGTGATCAAGCCTGCCGAGTTGGTGCCGGGCTGTGCCTGGGCCCTGGCCGAGATCATTTCCCGCGCCGGTTTCCCGGCCGGTGCGTTCAACCTGGTCATGGGCAGCGGCCGTGTGGTTGGTGAAGCGCTGGTCAACAGCCCGAAAGTCGACGGCATCAGCTTCACCGGTTCGGTGGGAGTGGGTCGGCAGATCGCCGTCAACTGCGTGTCGCGCCAGGCCAAGGTGCAGTTGGAGATGGGCGGCAAGAACCCGCAGATCATCCTCGATGACGCCGACCTCAAGCAGGCCGTCGAACTGGCGGTGCAGAGCGCCTTCTACTCCACCGGCCAACGTTGCACGGCTTCGAGCCGCCTGATCGTCACCGCCGGCATCCACGACAAGTTCGTCGCGGCCATGGCCGA
This sequence comes from Pseudomonas sp. DF11, assembly GCF_058148565.1. Taxonomy (NCBI): domain Bacteria; kingdom Pseudomonadati; phylum Pseudomonadota; class Gammaproteobacteria; order Pseudomonadales; family Pseudomonadaceae; genus Pseudomonas; species Pseudomonas sp. DF11. The sequence continues at coordinate 508,558 of NZ_JBYVYN010000003.1, read as the reverse complement.
GCGCATGCAGTCGATCAAGGTTGGTCATGCCTTGAAGGCGGGCACTGACATCGGCCCGGTGGTTTCCGAAGCCCAGCTCAACCAGGACCTGAAGTACATCGACATTGGCCAGAGCGAAGGTGCGCGACTGGTCAGCGGCGGTGGCCTGGTGACGTGCGACACCGAAGGTTATTTCCTGGCGCCGACCTTGTTCGCCGACAGCGAGGCCTCGATGCGCATCAGTCGCGAAGAGATCTTCGGCCCGGTGGCCAACGTTGTACGTGTGGCCGACTACGAGGCGGCGCTGGCGATGGCCAACGACACCGAGTTCGGTCTGTCCGCCGGTATCGCCACCACCTCGTTGAAGTATGCCAACCACTTCAAGCGCCATTCCCAGGCGGGCATGGTGATGGTCAACCTGCCGACCGCCGGCGTGGATTACCACGTGCCATTCGGCGGGCGCAAAGGCTCGTCCTATGGTTCGCGTGAGCAAGGTCGCTACGCGCAAGAGTTCTACACCGTGGTGAAGACCTCTTACATCGGATCATAAACGCAACACCGGCCGGCGCTGGATTTCCAGCCCCGGCCGTACAATCTGCTGACCCGCATAAAAATAAATAGTGGGAGTACTTTTACATGCAAGCGACCAAGCCGACTCACGTCCGCTATTTGATCCTGCTCATGCTGTTTTTGGTGACGACGATCAACTATGCCGACCGTGCCACCATCGCCATCGCAGGCTCCAGCCTGCAAAAAGACCTCGGCATCGACGCCGTCACCCTCGGTTATATCTTCTCCGCTTTTGGTTGGGCCTACGTGGCCGGGCAGATTCCCGGCGGCTGGCTGCTCGACCGTTTCGGGTCGAAGAAAATCTATGCCTTGAGCATTTTCACCTGGTCGCTGTTTACCGTGCTGCAAGGCTATGTCGGTGAATTCGGCCTGTCCACGGCCGTGGTTGCGCTGTTCATGCTGCGCTTCCTGGTAGGGCTGGCCGAAGCGCCGTCCTTCCCCGGCAACGCGCGGATCGTCGCCGCCTGGTTCCCAACCGCAGAACGCGGCACCGCCTCGGCGATCTTCAACTCGGCGCAGTATTTCGCCACTGTGTTGTTCGCACCGCTGATGGGCTGGATCGTCTACCGCTTCGGCTGGCAGCACGTGTTCATCGTGATGGGTGTGATCGGCATCGTGTTCTCGCTGATCTGGCTGAAAGTGATCTACAGCCCGCGCCAGCACCCGATGATCAACGAGGCCGAGTTCAATCACATCGCCGCCAACGGCGCGATGGTCGATATGGACCAGGACAAGGGCAAGGATAAGAAAACCGACGGTCCGAAGTGGGACTACATTCGCCAACTGCTGACCAACCGCATGATGCTCGGCGTGTACCTGGGCCAATACTGCATCAACGGTATCACCTACTTCTTCCTGACCTGGTTCCCGGTGTACCTGGTGCAAGAGCGCGGCATGACCATCCTCAAGGCCGGTTTCATCGCGTCCTTGCCGGCGATCTGCGGTTTCATCGGTGGTGTGTTGGGCGGGGTGATTTCCGACTACCTGTTGCGCAAGGGCCACTCGCTGACCTTCGCCCGCAAGACGCCGATCATTGCCGGCCTGCTGGTGTCCAGCAGCATCGTGGCGTGCAACTACGTCGACATCGAATGGATGGTAGTGGGCTTCATGGCCCTGGCCTTCTTCGGTAAAGGCGTCGGCGCACTGGGCTGGGCCGTGGTCTCCGATACGTCGCCAAAACAGATCGCTGGCCTGAGCGGTGGCCTGTTCAACACCTTCGGTAACCTGGCATCGATCACGACGCCAATCGTCATCGGCTACATCATCAGCGCCACCGGTTCGTTCAAGTGGGCACTGGTGTTCGTCGGTTGCAACGCGCTGGTGGCGGTGTTCAGCTACTTGGTCATCGTCGGGCCGATCAAGCGTGTCGTGCTCAAGGAACCCACGGCCAAGGATGCCGAGATCTCCAGCCTGTCTGAAGCTAAATCCTGAAGGAGCGGCATCGATGCAACTGATTGAACATGCCGATTCGCCTCGTTACATCCGCCTGCACGAGCGGGACAACGTGGTGATCGTCGTCAATGACCAGGGCGTACCGGCCGGGACCGAGTTCCCGGATGGCCTGGTCACCGTCGACTTTGTGCCACAGAGCCATAAGGTCACCCTGGAAGACATTCCCGAGGGCGGCGAGGTGATCCGCTACGGCCAGGTCATTGGCTACGCGCTGCAACCGATCCCCCGTGGCAGCTGGGTCAAGGAAGACCAGCTGCGCATGCCCACCGCGCCGCCGCTGGATAGCCTGCCGCTGTCCACCGACGTGCCAGCGGCCGATGCGCCGCTGGAGGGCTACACCTTCGAGGGTTATCGCAACGCCGACGGTACCGTCGGCACGCGCAACATCCTCGGCATCACCACCACGGTGCAGTGCGTGACCGGGGTGCTGGACCATGCGGTCAAGCGCATCAAGGACGAGCTGCTGCCCAAGTACCCGAACGTCGATGACGTGGTGGCGCTGACCCACAGCTACGGCTGCGGCGTGGCGATCACCGCCACCGACGCCTACATCCCGATCCGCACCGTGCGTAACCTGGCGCGCAACCCGAACCTGGGTGGCGAAGCATTGGTGATCAGCCTGGGCTGCGAGAAATTGCAGGCCGGGCAGGTGATGCATGAGAACGACAGTTCGGTGGATCTCAGCGAGCCGTGGTTGTATCGCTTGCAGGATTCCAGTCATGGCTTCACCGAAATGATCGAACAGATCATGGAACTGGCCGAGACCCGCTTGAAGAAGCTCGACCAGCGCCGCCGCGAAACCGTGCCGGCCTCGGAGCTGATCCTGGGCATGCAGTGCGGCGGCAGCGATGCGTTTTCCGGCATCACCGCCAACCCGGCGCTGGGCTATGCCTCGGACTTGCTGTTGCGCGCGGGGGCGACGGTGATGTTTTCCGAAGTCACCGAAGTGCGTGATGCGATCTACCTGTTGACCTCCCGGGCACAAACCCGGGAAGTCGCCCAGGAATTGGTGCGCGAGATGGACTGGTACGACCGTTACCTGGCCAAGGGCGAGGCCGATCGCAGCGCCAACACCACACCGGGAAACAAGAAGGGCGGGCTGTCGAACATCGTCGAAAAATCCCTGGGCTCGATCGTCAAGTCGGGCAGTAGCGCGATCAATGGCGTGCTTGGCCCGGGCGAGCGGTTCAAGCAAAAGGGCCTGATCTTCTGCGCCACACCGGCCAGTGATTTCGTCTGCGGTACGCTGCAACTGGCGGCGGGGATGAACCTGCACGTCTTCACCACCGGCCGTGGCACGCCGTATGGTTTGGCCATGGCCCCCGTGGTGAAGGTTTCGACCCGCACCGAACTGGCCCAGCGCTGGCCGGACCTGATCGACATCGACGCCGGCCGGATCGCCACCGGACGCGCGACGATCGAAGAGCTGGGCTGGGAGCTGTTCCACTATTACCTGGACGTGGCCAGCGGCAAGAAACAGACCTGGGCTGAACGGCACAAGCTGTACAACGACATCACGTTGTTCAACCCGGCGCCGATTACTTGATCCGTTGACCACTGAGCCAGTGTGGGAGCGAGCCTGCTCGCGATAGCGGAGGTTCAGCTTGCATTGATGTTGGATGTGCCGACGTCTTCGCGAGCAAGCCCGCTCCCACAGGGAATGTGAGGTGAATGCGGATTCTGTACCCGCCGCCGATCCAGTGTGGGAACGAGCTTGCTCGCGATAGCGGAGGTCCAGCTTGGATTGATGTTGCATGTGCCGCCGCTATCGCGAGCAGGCTCGCTCCCACAGGGACTGGAGTGAATTCAGTTTCTGTGAGCACCCTGGAAAAATGTGGGAGCGAGCCTGCTCGCGATAACGCTCTACCAGACGCCAATGCCGTGAGTGGCTTATCATTAGCCACCTAACGACGCCCCTCTGAAGGTCCCCGGCATGCTGGCAATTTTCCTCGAAACCCTGAACGTCACCGCGCCGGTGTTTGCCATGCTGTTTCTGGGGGTGTTGCTCAAGCGCATCGACTGGATCAACGACAACTTCATCCACATCGCCTCGTCCCTGGTCTTCAACGCCACCATGCCGGCGTTGTTGTTCCTCGGCATCCTCCATGCCGACTTGCACGCGGCGTTGCAGCCTGACCTGCTGATCTATTTCTCCGTCGCGACCCTGGCGAGTTTTGCCATGGCGTGGGGCTGGGCTATCTGGCGTTGCCCGCGCGAGGATCGCGGCATCTATACCCAAGGCGCGTTTCGCGGCAACAACGGGGTGATCGGCCTGGCGCTGGCGGCGAGCATGTACGGCGACTACGGGATTTCCCTGGGGGCGATTCTCGCGGCGCTGGTAATCCTGTTCTACAACACCCTGTCGACCATCGTGCTGGCGGTCTACAGCCCGGTGATCAAGTCCGACCCATGGAGCATCTGCAAAAGCGTGATCAGCAACCCGTTGATCATCAGCGTGATTGTCGCCACGCCGTTCGCCTATTGGCAGATCGGCCTGCCGAACTGGTTCGAGACCTCGGCCAACTACCTGTCGCAAATGACCTTGCCCCTGGCGCTGATCTGCATCGGCGGCACGCTTTCGCTGGCGGCCTTGCGCAAGAGCGGCAAGATGGCCTTGAGTTCGAGCCTGGTGAAAATGGTCGGTTTGCCGCTGCTGACGACTCTGGGCGCCTGGCTTTGGGGCTTTCGTGGGGCAGAGTTGGGGATCCTGTTCCTGTACTTCGGCAGCCCCACCGCTGCCGCCAGCTTCGTCATGGCCCGGGCGGCCGAGGGCAACCATGAGCTGGCGGCGGCGATCATCGTCATCACCACGTTGATGGCGGCGATTACCACCAACCTGGGGATTTTTGTGTTGCAGTGGGGTGGGTGGATTTAATTCCGCGGCTTGTTCGTGTTGTAACGGCAGAATGGCCTGGGTGGTGGCTCATTGGTATCATTGTCGCAGGACTTAACCACGCAGCCACAAGGAAGACCCTGTGATCTCTTTTAAAGAGGCTTTTTCATCCCTCGGGTACGAACCCCGCTCCATTCTCCTGGCCAATGGATTCTCCCAGGCCTGGAACAGCAATATCTTCAGTTATAAAAGCCTCTTTTCCAGTGCTCAGTTCGGTGTAAGAGAACGGATCGTCAGGCGCATTTTTGACACGTTCAAGACGTATGACTTTGAGAAAATCATGAAGAAGCTGATTGCGACTGAAGAGATCCTCAAGGTTTACAACGCCGATCCTGCCCTGATAAGCGAAGTCCAAATGGATCAGGAGGTCATCAAGAACGCCCTGATAGAAGTGATCTCCAGGACCCATCCCGAGCTACCCCACGACGTCACCGATGCGCAGTATGTGGCGGTCCGAAAGTTTCTCCAGCCATTCAATGAAGTATTTACCCTTAACTACGACCTGCTGTTTTATTGGGCCAGGAACAAGGCTGGTCTCGAGCCGGAAGACTACGAGACAGACGACGGCTTTCGCTGGGGCCAGGTATGGGAAGGACCTGCTACGCAGAATGTGCATTTTCTTCACGGGGGGCTGCATATCTACGATACTCAAGCCGGTGTGAAGAAACATGCTTTTACCGAGCAGGGCGAGTCGATTATCGAGCAAGTGAAATGGAACATGGGGAACAAGCGCTTTCCTACCTTCGTTTCAGAGCCCACCCATGAACGAAAGCGCGTCAGGATCCAGCACAACCCTTATCTCAGTTACTGTTTTGATCGGTTGGGCGAATTGGAAGGTGCATTGTTCATCTATGGGCATTCCTTCGATGTAAATGACCGGCACATCTTTGATCAGATAAGAAATAGCCGGGTGCATAAAGTTTTTGTGAGTGTCTATGGTGACGAGCACAGCGAGGACAATGATTTGATGAAGGGGCGGGCCCAGGCTTACCTGGGGGCGCACCGGGTCGAGTTTTTCCAGGCTGAAAGTGCTCGGGTCTGGCGCTGATCCAGAGAACCGGGACAGGCGTGACACACCACGCCTGTCACTTGTTTTTCCTTCTACGGCTCATACGCCTCGATCACTTCCTGCGCCGCCCGAAACGCATCGATTGCCGCCGGCACGCCCGCATACACCGCGCAATGCAGCAGCGCCTCGCGAATCTCTTCTACCGTGCAGCCATTGTTCAGCGCGCCACGCACGTGGCCTTTCAATTCCTGCGGGCATTTGAGGGCGGTGAGGGCGGCCAGGGTGATCAGGCTGCGGGTCTTCAGCGGCAGGCCTTCGCGGCTCCAGACGCTGCCCCAGGCATGTTCGTTGACGAAGTCCTGCAACGGTTGGGTGAATTCGGTGGCGTTGCCCAGGGCGCGGTCGACGAATGCGTCGCCCATGACCTGGCGACGCATGTCCAGGCCGGTCTTTGGAGTGTCGGTCATGGCAAATCCCTCTTGTGATGTTGGCGGCGCCAGGCGCGCAGGGAGGTGAACAGCAAAAACGCGAGCAGGGCCGGCAGCACATAGAACAGCATCAGCCGTTCCAGTTGGCCGGCCAGGGGCATGCCGGTGGTGAACGACACCACGTGCAACCCATAGGCCAGGTACAAGCCCAGGAACAACAGGCCTTCGGCGCGGGTGACACGATAACCGGAATAGAACACCGGCAGGCACAACACGGCGACGCCGAGCATCACCGGCAGGTCGAAATCCAGGGCGTTGGGCGAGACCGACAGTGGCGTGGGCGCGGCCAGGGCCGTCACCCCCAGTACGCCCAGCAGGTTAAACAGGTTGCTGCCGATCACGTTGCCTACCGCGATATCCCGTTGGCCCCGCAGGGCGGCGATCAGCGAGGTGGCGAGTTCTGGCAGCGAGGTACTGATGGCGACGATGGTCAGGCCGATGACGCGTTCCGACAGCCCCAGGTCCGTCGCCACTTCCACCGCCGCCCCCAGCAGCAGGTGCCCGGCGAAAACCAGCATCGCCAGGCCCGGCACGATCATCGCCAGGCTTTTTGGCCAGGATATCTGCGCCACGTCGATACCCACCGCGTGCGGTCGCCCCGAGTGCCGCGATTGGCGCAGTAACAGGCCCAGGTACACCGCCAGGGCTATCAGCAGCAGAACGCCGTCCAGTCGGGTCAGTTCCTCGTTCCAGGCCAGCACGAACACCAACAGGCTGGCACCGATCATCAACGGGATGTCCAGGCGCACCAGTTGGCGTGAGACACGCAACGGAATGATCAGCGCCGACAGCCCGAGGGTGACGAGGATGTTGAAGATGCCGCTGCCGATCACGCTGCCCACGGCGATGTCGGCGTTCTGCGCCAGGGTTGCCTGCAGGCTGACGGCCATTTGCGGCGCGCTGCTGCCGAAGGCGACGACGCTCAGGCCGATGATCAGCGGCCGGACTTGCAAGCGTGCCGCCAGGCCCACGGCGGCGCGCACCAGCAGTTCGGCGCCGCCAATCAACAACAGCAGGGCGCCGAACAATTCGATCAGGCTGAGCAGCGGTAGGGCGGTGAGTAGGGAAATGGCCGGGCTCCGTCTATCAATCGTCGAGGGCTTGCACGCGCACCCGTGCGGTGCCGCTGCGCAACATGCCCAGTTGCTCGGCGGCTTCGCGGGACACGTCGATCAAACGGCCTCGGGAGTATGGGCCACGGTCGTTGATGCGCACCACCACGCTGTTATTGTTGCCCAGGTTGGTGATCTTCACCCGTGTGCCGAACGGCAACTGGCGATGGGCGGCGGTCAGGCCGTGCTGGTCGAAACGCTCGCCGCTGGCGGTGCGCTTGCCGTGGTGCCTGGAGCCGTAATAAGAGGCGACGCCGGTCTGGTCGTAGCCGTGTGGATCGACCGTCCCGCTCTGGCTGGCGCAACCGGCCAGCAAGGACAGCAGGGCGCAGGCGCCGAGCAGACGCTTCATGTAGGGTTTTCCAACTACAGATAGGGGAACTGGCCAGTGGGAGTAAAGCCTGTGGGAGCAAAGCTTGCTCGCGACGAACGATAACGCGGTCCACTGATGGATCGAGGTGTCTTCATCGCGAGCAAGCTTTGCTCCCACAGGCTCGCTCCCGTAAGGGCGAAGGGAGCCAGGCTTGAAATCTGGCTCCATGGCAATCAGCCCTCGAGCTTGCTTTTGAGCAGTTCGTTGACCTGTTGCGGGTTGGCCTTGCCCTTGGAGGCTTTCATGGCCTGGCCGACGAAGAAGCCGAACATCTTGCCGCGCTTGGCTTCGTCTGCCGCACGGTACTGTTCGACCTGCTCGGCGTTGGCCGCGAGCATTTCATCGAGCACGGCGCTGATCGCACCAGTGTCGGTGACTTGCTTCAGGCCGCGCTTCTCGATGATCTCGTCGGCGCTGCCCTCACCATTGGCCATGGCTTCGAAGACCATCTTGGCGATCTTGCCGGAGATGGTGTTGTCCTTGATCCGAACCAGCATGCCGCCCAGTTGCTCGGCCGAGACCGGCGACTGGTCGATTTCCAGGCCCTGTTTGTTCAACAGGCTGCCTAACTCCACCATCACCCAGTTGGCCGCCAGCTTGGCGTCACCGCCGATGCTCACGACTTTTTCGAAGTAATCGGCTTGTTCGCGGCTGGTGGCCAGGACGTTGGCGTCATAGCTCGACAGCCCGAACTGCGCCTGGAAGCGCTCGCGTTTCTGCGGCGGCAGTTCCGGCAGGGTGGCGCGCACGTCATTGAGGAACGAGTCCTCGATGACCACCGGCAGCAGGTCCGGGTCGGGGAAGTAACGGTAGTCGTTGGCTTCTTCCTTGCTGCGCATCGGACGGGTCTCGTCCTTGTTCGGGTCGTACAGGCGGGTCTGCTGGATGACCTTGCCGCCGTCCTCGATCAGTTCGATCTGGCGCTGGATCTCGCTGTTGATCGCCTTCTCGATGAAGCGGAACGAGTTGACGTTCTTGATCTCGCAGCGGGTGCCGAATTCGACCTGGCCCTTGGGCCGGATCGACACGTTGCAGTCGCAGCGCAGCGAGCCTTCGGCCATGTTGCCGTCGCAGATGCCCAGGTAACGCACCAGCGCGTGGATCGCCTTGACGTAGGCCACGGCTTCCTTGGCGCTGCGCATGTCCGGTTCGGAGACGATTTCCAGCAGCGGCGTGCCGGCACGGTTCAGGTCGATGCCGGTGGCGCCGTTGAACTCTTCGTGCAGGCTCTTGCCGGCGTCTTCTTCCAGGTGCGCCCGGGTGATGCCGACGCGCTTGACCGTGCCGTCTTCCAGGGCGATGTCCAGGTGGCCCTTGCCGACAATCGGCAATTCCATCTGGCTGATCTGGTAGCCCTTGGGCAGGTCCGGGTAGAAGTAGTTCTTGCGGGCGAACACGTTGTGCTGGCCGATTTCGGCGTCAATCGCCAGGCCGAACATCACCGCCATGCGCACCGCTTCGGCGTTGAGCACTGGCAGCACGCCGGGCATGCCCAGGTCGACCAGGCTGGCCTGGGTGTTGGGCTCGGAGCCGAACGTGGTGGAGCTACCGGAAAAGATTTTCGACCGGGTGGTGAGCTGGGTATGAATCTCCAGCCCGATCACGACTTCCCATTGCATGTGTTTCTCCTCAGAAGCCGGTTGGGGTGCGGGTGTGCCAGTCAGTGTTCAACTGATACTGATGGGCAACGTTCAACAGGCGGCCTTCCTGGAAATACGGCGCGAGCAGCTGTACGCCCACCGGCAGGCCATCGACGAAGCCGGCCGGCATGGACAGGCCCGGCAAGCCGGCGAGGTTGGCGGTGATGGTGTAGACGTCTTCCAGGTACTCGGCCACCGGGTCGCTGTTCTTGGCGCCGAGTTTCCAGGCCGGGTTCGGCGTGGTCGGGCCGAGGATGATGTCGACTTCGTTGAAGGCGGCCATGAAGTCGTTCTTCACCAGGCGGCGGATTTTCTGCGCCTTGAGGTAGTAGGCATCGTAGTAGCCGGCGGACAGCGCGTAGGCGCCGACCATGATCCGGCGCTGCACTTCGGCGCCGAAGCCTTCGCCACGGGAACGCTTATACAGGTCCATCAGGTTTTCCGGGTTCTCGCAGCGATAACCGAAGCGCACGCCGTCGAAGCGCGACAGGTTCGAGGACGCTTCCGCCGGGGCGATCACGTAGTACGCGGGAATCGCATGCTGCATGTTCGGCAGGCTGATTTCCTTGATGACCGCGCCGAGCTTCTCCAGCTCCTTGACGCTGTTGTGGACCAGCTCGGCGATGCGCGGGTCGAGACCGGCGCTGAAGTATTCCTTCGGTACGCCGATGCGCAGGCCTTGCAGCGAGCCATTGAGGCTGGCGCTGTAGTCCGGCACCGGTTCATCGATGCTGGTGGAATCGTTCGGGTCGAAGCCAGCCATGCCTTGCAGCAGGATCGCGCAGTCTTCGGCGGTGCGCGCCAGCGGGCCACCCTGGTCGAGGCTGGAGGCGTAGGCGATCATGCCCCAGCGCGAGACGCGACCGTAGGTCGGCTTCAGGCCGGTGAGGTTGGTGAACGCGGCTGGCTGGCGAATCGAGCCACCGGTATCGGTGGCGGTGGCGGCCGGCAACAGGCGCGCGGCCACGGCGGCGGCGGAACCGCCGGACGAACCGCCCGGTACGTGTTCCAGGTTCCATGGGTTCTTCACTGCGCCGTAGTAGCTCGACTCGTTGGCCGAACCCATGGCGAATTCGTCCATGTTGGTCTTGCCCAGGGTCACGGTGCCGGCGGCGGCCAGCTTGGCGACCACGGTGGCATCGTACGGGGCCTTGAAGTTGTCGAGCATCTTCGAGCCGCAGCTGGTACGGATGCCCTGGGTGCAGAACAGGTCTTTATGGGCAATCGGCGCACCGAGCAGGGCGCCGCTCTCACCGTTGGCGCGCCGGGCGTCGGCGGCCTTGGCCTGGCCCAGGGCCAATTCTTCGGTGAGGCTGATGAAGCTGTTGAGCTGCGGGTCGAGCTGGGCGATGCGCGCCAGCAGGACCTTGGTCAGTTCTTCGGAGGAAAACTTCTTGTCGGCGAGTCCGCGGGCGATCTCGGCCAGGGTCATGTGATGCATGAGAGGCTCTTTCCCTTTAGTCGATGACTTTCGGAACCAGGTACAGGCCGTTTTCGACCGCTGGTGCGATGGACTGGTAGGCCTCGCGGTGATTGGACTCGGTCACGACGTCGGCGCGCAGGCGCTGGCTGGCTTCCAGTGGGTGAGCCAGTGGTTCGATGCCGTCGGTATTGACCGCCTGCATCTCGTCGACCAGCCCCAGAATGCTGTTCAGGGCAGAAGTGATGTGTGGAAGATCGGCTTCATTGAGGCCCAGACAGGCCAGATGAGCGATTTTTTCCACGTCGGAGCGTTCAAGCGCCATGGGATTCTCCAGTGGAAAACAAAACGGACGCAGTCTGTCCGTGTGTTAGATTGTCGGAACACTACCGCATTTCTACGGCCTTACGGCCGCGATTGTGGGGTTTGGTGCACAGAAAAGCGGCCAATTTAACATATTGGCGCCTTGCCCAAAATCCCTGTCGTTGTTAGAGTTTGCCGCACTTTTTTACCCACGCGTTGCCTAGGGTCCCTTTCCCATGTTCAAGAAACTGCGTGGCATGTTTTCCAGCGATCTCTCCATTGACCTGGGCACTGCCAACACCCTTATTTACGTGCGCGAGCGCGGTATCGTCCTGAATGAACCCTCGGTCGTGGCCATCCGCACCCACGGTAACCAGAAGAGCGTCGTGGCTGTCGGCACCGAAGCCAAGCGCATGCTGGGCCGTACACCGGGCAACATCGCGGCCATTCGCCCGATGAAAGACGGCGTGATCGCCGACTTCAGCGTCTGCGAAAAGATGCTGCAGTACTTCATCAACAAGGTTCACGAAAACAGCTTCCTGCAGCCCAGCCCTCGTGTGCTGATCTGCGTTCCATGCAAGTCCACCCAGGTCGAGCGTCGCGCTATCCGTGAATCGGCCCTCGGTGCCGGTGCCCGTGAAGTGTTCCTGATCGAAGAACCCATGGCCGCTGCCATCGGTGCCGGTCTGCCGGTGGAAGAAGCCCGCGGCTCGATGGTCGTCGACATCGGTGGTGGTACCACTGAAATCGCGCTGATCTCCCTCAACGGTGTGGTCTATGCCGAATCCGTGCGTGTGGGCGGCGACCGTTTCGACGAAGCGATCATCACTTATGTGCGTCGCAACTACGGCAGCCTGATCGGCGAATCCACCGCCGAGCGTATCAAGCAGGAAATCGGCACGGCCTACCCGGGCGGTGAAGTGCGTGAAGTCGACGTACGCGGTCGCAACCTGGCCGAAGGCGTTCCACGGGCCTTTACCCTCAACTCCAACGAAGTGCTCGAAGCGCTGCAAGAGTCGCTGGCGACCATCGTCCAGGCCGTCAAGAGCGCCCTGGAGCAGTCGCCGCCGGAGCTGGCATCGGATATCGCCGAGCGCGGCCTGGTGCTGACCGGTGGTGGTGCATTGTTGCGCGACCTCGACAAACTGCTGGCCCAGGAAACCGGCCTGCCGGTGATCGTGGCCGAAGACCCGTTGACCTGCGTTGCTCGCGGCGGTGGCCGTGCATTGGAAATGATGGACAAGCACACCATGGACCTGCTCTCCAGCGAGTAAGTTGGCTGGATCGTCTATGTTGTTCGCTCCCGGGCAGCACTTTGCAGTGCTGCCCGTTGGCGTTTATCTTCTGTCATTCGTATCCAGGCCGGTTTGATGCCGTATGAATAAAGAAAACATTTGCCTGGGAGGAGCGGCCTATTAAACCGCTTTTCGCCAAAGGCCCCTCATTGGGTGTGCGCCTGTTGGTGCTGACCGTGCTATCGGTCGCGCTGATGGTGGTCGATGCCCGTTTCACGGTGCTCAAGCCAGTGCGCAGCCAGATGTCGCTGGTGTTGATGGAATCCTACTGGATCACCGATCTGCCGCAGCGGTTGTGGCAAGGTGTGGCCAGTCAGTTTGGCAGCCGGACCGAGCTGGTCGCCGAAAACGAAAAACTCAAGACCGAAAACCTGCTGTTGCAGGGACGCATGCAGAAGCTGGCGGCCCTCACCGAGCAGAACGTTCGGCTGCGCGAGTTGCTCAACTCTTCCGCGCTGGTCAACGAGAAGGTCGAAGTGGCCGAGTTGATTGGCATGGACCCCAATCCCTTCACCCACCGCATCCTGATCAACAAGGGCGAGCGTGACGGCGTGGTCCTCGGCCAACCGGTGCTCGATGCCCGTGGCCTGATGGGCCAGGTGGTGGAGTTGATGCCCTATACCTCCCGCGTCCTGTTGCTGACCGATACCACCCACAGCATTCCGGTGCAGGTCAACCGCAACGGCCTGCGGGCGATCGCCAGCGGCACCGGCAACCCGGAACGTCTGGAGCTGCGGCACGTGGCCGATACCGCCGACATCAAGGAAGGCGACCTGCTGGTCAGCTCCGGCCTTGGCCAGCGCTTCCCGGCTGGGTATCCGGTGGCGACGGTCAAGGAAGTCATTCATGACTCCGGCCAGCCGTTCGCCATCGTGCGCGCGGTGCCGACGGCGGCCCTGAATCGCAGCCGCTACCTGCTGCTGGTCTTCAGCGACAACCGTACCCCGGAAGAGCGGGCCAACGATGCCGCCGCGGCCCAGGAAGCCCAGGACCGGCAGGGCGGTGATTCGGTCGCCCCGGCGCCAGCAGTTCCGGTGCCAGTCCCTGCCACCGTGCCAAAACCACAAGCGCCTGCATCGGCTGCACCGGCACCCGCGCCGGCTGCTGCACCGGCTACACCCGCTGCGAAACCGACCCGTTCGAGCACTCACGCGCCGGCGTCCCAGCCTGCCCGGCCCGCCGCCAAGCCGCCAGCCTCCACGCCGGACACCGCGCCAGCCACCAGGGGAGCACGAGAAGAATGAGCAGTACCCAATCCGGTAACGGCTGGATGGTCTGGCTGACCTTCGCCATCGGCCTGTTGCTCAGCGTTTCACCGCTACCACAGTTCATGGAAATCCTGCGCCCACTGTGGCTGGCCCTGTTACTGGCCTTCTGGGCACTGGCCTTGCCGCACAAGGTCGGCATGGTCACCGCCTGGTGCCTGGGCCTGGCCGAGGATGTGCTCTATGGCACGCTGTTGGGGCAGAACGCGCTGATCCTGACGCTGATCACCTTCCTGGTGCTGTCGCTGCAACAACGCCTGCGGATGTTCCCCATGTGGCAACAGTGCCTGGTGATCCTGGTGATCTTCGGCCTGGCGCAACTGGTGCAACTGTGGCTCAGCGCACTGACCGGCAATCGTCAGCCGACCCTGGCCCTGGTGCTGCCAGCCCTGGTCAGTGCCTTGCTCTGGCCTTGGGTCAGCTTCGGTTTGCGTGGCCTGCGCCTGCGTTTCAAAATCAACTGATTCGGTCAGGCATTGGCCTTGATAGGGAGATGTCTTGATGAAGCCGCTTTACCTCGCCTCTGGCTCGCCGCGTCGGCGTGAGCTGCTCACGCAGATCGGCGTGCCGTTCACCGCCGTCAGCGCGGACATCGACGAAACTCCTCTGGCTCACGAAACCCCATCGGCTTATGTCGAGCGCCTGGCGCGCAGCAAGGCCGAGGCCGGGCGACGCGCCTTGCACGCCGATGTGGATGGCTGCGTGCTAGGCGCGGACACCGCCGTGGTGCTGGACGGACGGATTCTCGGCAAGCCACTGGACCAGGCCGAGGCCATGACGATGCTCTTGAGCCTGTCCGGTCGCGAACATGAAGTATTGACCGCCATCGCGGTGCTGGATGGGCAACGTTGTGAGTCCCGCGTTGTCAGCAGTCGAGTGCGCTTTCGCTCCATCACTGAACAAGAGGCCGCCGCCTATTGGGCCAGCGGCGAACCCCGGGACAAGGCTGGCGGCTACGGTATCCAGGGGCTGGGCGCGGTGTTCGTCGCCGGGCTTGAAGGCAGTTATTCGGCCGTGGTCGGCCTGCCGCTGTGCGAAACCGCAGAACTACTGGGCCATTTCGGCATACCCTGTTGGCAAACCTTGAGCGCGCTGAGCGCCGTCTGACTGATGCGGCCATAATCGTGAACATGCCTGAACGAGACCCTGCCATGAGTGAAGAGATCCTGATCAACATCACGCCGATGGAATCGCGCGTGGCGGTGGTTGAAAACGGTGTGCTGCAAGAGGTCCACGTCGAGCGCACGCAAAAGCGTGGCATCGTCGGCAATATCTACAAGGGCAAGGTGGTACGGGTGCTGCCGGGCATGCAGGCGGCCTTCGTCGACATCGGCCTGGACCGCGCGGCATTCATTCATGCCTCGGAAATTTCCATGCGCGAAGGGCCGGCCGTGGAGAGCATCAGCGCGCTGGTCCATGAGGGCCAGAGCCTGGTGGTGCAGGTCACCAAGGACCCCATCGGCTCCAAGGGCGCGCGCCTGACCACGCAACTGTCGATTCCGTCGCGCTACCTGGTGTACATGCCGCGTACCGCCCACGTTGGCATTTCCCTGAAGATCGAAGACGAAACCGAACGCGAGCGCCTCAAGCAGGTGGTCAGCGACTGCGTGGAAAAAGAAGGCATCAAGGAAGCCGGTGGTTTCATCCTGCGCACCGCCGCCGAAGGGGCCGGGGCCGATGAGATCCTCATGGACATCCGCTACCTGCGCAGGCTTTGGGACCAGATCGCCGCGCAGATCAAGACCATCGCCACTCCCAGCGTGATCTACGAAGACCTGGGCCTGGCGCTGCGTACGCTGCGGGACCTGGTCAGCCCCAAAATCGAGAAAATCCGCATCGACTCCCGGGAAACCTTCCAGAAGACCACCCAATTCGTCGCCGAACTGATGCCGGAAATCGCCGACCGCCTCGAGCATTATCCTGGCGAGCGGCCGATTTTCGACCTGTATGGCGTCGAGGACGAAATCCAGAAAGCCCTGGAGCGCAAGGTTCCGCTCAAGTCCGGCGGTTACCTGGTGGTCGATCCGGCCGAAGCCATGAGCACCATCGACGTCAACACCGGGGCATTCGTCGGCCATCGCAACCTGGAAGAAACCATCTTCAAGACCAACCTGGAAGCCGCCACCGCTATCGCCCGGCAACTGCGCCTGCGCAACCTGGGCGGGATCATCATCATCGACTTCATCGACATGGAAGATGAAGAGCACCAGCGCCAGGTGCTGCGGACCCTGGAAAAACAACTCGAACGCGATCACGCCAAGACCAACATCATCGGTATCACCGAGCTGGGCCTGGTGCAGATGACCCGCAAGCGCACCCGTGAAAGCCTCGAACAGGTGCTGTGCGAACCGTGCAGCAGTTGCCAGGGCCGCGGCAAGCTCAAGACCCCGGAAACCGTGTGTTACGAAATCTTCCGCGAAATCCTCCGGGAGGCGCGCGCCTATCAGGCGACAGGCTATAGAGTGTTGGCCAACCAGAAAGTGGTGGACCGCCTGCTCGACGAAGAGTCAGGTAATGTCGCGGAGTTGGAAGCATTTATCGGGCGCACGATTCGCTTCCAGGTGGAAACCATGTATTCCCAGGAACAATACGACGTGGTGTTGCTCTGAAGAGCTTGGGAAGCGGCGGGCCCGCGGATTTGATTGTTTTTGCCAGGGGAGCCCACTGACATGGAGCGTCTGACACGCATGATGGCGACGCTGACCCGTTGGGGGCTGGGCCTGTGCGCGCTGCTGTTGGTGCTGCTGGCGTTGTACGTCAGCCTCGGTCGCGAGCTGGTCCCGCTGGTCGCCGAGTACCGCGTCGAGGTCGAGAACCGGGCCGGCGCAGCCCTCGGCATGCCCGTGCACGTCGGCAGCCTCGACGGTAGCTGGAGCGGGCTGGCGCCGATCCTGGCGGCACGCGATGTAGTGGTTGGCGAGGGCCCCAACGCCTTGCACCTGGACCAGGTGCGGGCTGTACCTGACCTGTGGGACAGCCTGTTGGCACGTCAGGTGCGCATCGCCCACCTGGAAGTCAGTGGCCTGAAGATCAGCCTCAAGGAGGGTGCCGACGGCAAATGGGCCCTGGAAGGCTTGCCGGTGCAGGATGATCAACCCCTAGATCCGCAGCAATTGCTCGAACGCATGCAAATGGTTTCCAAGCTCTCGGTGCTCGATAGCCAGGTGACCTTGCAACCCGTCGAGCAACCACCGCTGACCCTGACCTACGTCGGCTTGAGCCTGCGCATCGGCGCCACCCGCCAGCGCCTGGATGCCCGCCTGACCCTGCCGGACGGCCAGCCGGTGGCGATCAACCTGCGTACCCGCCTGCGCGCCAGCGACTGGAAGAATGGTCAGGCCGATGCCTACCTGAGCCTGCCGCAAAGCGACTGGTCCAAATGGTTGCCGAAACGCCTGACCCAGCAATGGAATTTCTCCCAGATCAAGGCCGGCGGCGAGTTCTGGCTCAGTTGGGCCGAGGGGACGGTGCAAAGTGCGGCCATGCGCTTGAACGCGCCGCAGCTCCAGGGCGCCTATGGCGAACGCAAGCCTGTGCAGATCCACAACCTGGCCCTCAACGGCTATTTCCAGCGCGGCAGCCAAGGGTTCACCGCAACCTTCGATTCCCTGGCGATGAACCTGGGCGAGACCCGCTGGGAATCACGCCTGCAACTGCAGCAGAGTGCCGCCACCGAAAAGACCGAGGAGCGCTGGCATCTGCAGGCCGACCGCCTCGACTTGACCCCTCTCACACCTTTGCTCAATGCCCTGGCACCGCTGCCCGAGGGCTTGGCGACGACCATTGACCGTCTCAAGGTGACCGGTGGCCTGCGCAACGTGTTGCTCGACTACCGGCCGCAGAACACCGGTGACCAGAAAATCAGCTTCGCCACCAACCTGGACACCGTGGGCTTTGATGCCTATCGCGGTGCCCCGGCGGCGCGCAACGTCTCCGGGAGCCTGAGTGGCGACCTGGGCGGCGGCGAGCTGCGCATGGACAGCAAGGACTTTTCCCTGCACCTGGACCCGATCTTCGCCAAGCCCTGGCAATACCTGCAGGCCAACGCCCGGTTGACCTGGAAGCTCGACAAGCAAGGCTTCACCCTGATCGCGCCGTATTTGAAGGTGCTGGGCGAGGAGGGCCGGATTGCCGGCGACTTCCTGATCCGCCTGCATTTCGACCACAGCCAGGAAGACTACATGGACCTGCGGGTCGGCCTGGTGGACGGCGATGGACGCTACACCGCCAAGTACCTGCCGGCGGTCCTCAGCCCGGCGCTGGATGAGTGGCTGCGCACGGCAATCGTCAAGGGCGCGGTGGACGAGGGCTTTTTCCAGTATCAAGGCTCGCTCAATCACGGTGCCGGGGATGCGGCGCGCAGTATCAGCCTGTTTTTCAAGGTGCATGACGCCGAACTGGCGTTCCAGCCGGGCTGGCCTTCGGTCAGCAAGGTCAGCGGCGATGTCTTCGTCGAAGACAGCGGCGTGCGCATCTTCGCCAGCCAAGGGCAACTGCTCGATACCCAGGTCAAGGATGTGTCGGTGAACATTCCCCATGTACCGGCCGGGCAGAGTTCTCATCTGCTGCTGGACGGCGGGTTCGCCGGAGGGCTGGGCGACGGTCTGAAAATCCTCCAGACGGCACCGATCGGGACCGCCGAGACGTTCGCCGGCTGGGAGGGCGAGGGCGACCTGCAAGGCAGCGTGAAGCTCGACATCCCGCTGGTCAAAGGCGAGCAACCGAAGATCCTGGTGGACTTCGCCACCGACAAGGCCCGCCTCAAGCTCAGCGAACCGGCGTTGGAACTGACTCAGCTCAAGGGCGATTTCCGCTTCGACAGCAACAAGGGCTTGAGCGGCAAGGGCATCAGCGCCCG
The DNA here is from genome assembly GCF_058148565.1 of Pseudomonas sp. DF11. Classification (NCBI taxonomy): domain Bacteria; kingdom Pseudomonadati; phylum Pseudomonadota; class Gammaproteobacteria; order Pseudomonadales; family Pseudomonadaceae; genus Pseudomonas; species Pseudomonas sp. DF11. The sequence continues at coordinate 489,901 of NZ_JBYVYN010000003.1, read as the reverse complement.
GGCATTCGACCGGCCCGTAACTGCGCAGATTTTCGCCGAGGGCCGTGCCGGTGCGCTCAATACACGGGTCACCGCTTCCGGGCAGGTGGAGATCAAAAAGCTCAGCGATTGGCTGAGTGTCAGCCAGCCGTTGCCGGTATCCGGTGTCGTGCCCTACCAATTGCAAGTGATCCTCGACGGCGCCGACAGCCAGCTGTCGGTCAGCTCCAACCTCAAGGGTGTGGCAGTCGACCTGCCGGCACCTTTTGGCATGGCCGCCGATGTCGGGCGCGACACGGTGTTTCGCATGACCCTGCAAGGACCGGAGCGGCGTTATTGGGTCGATTATGGCGATCTGGCCAGTTTCACTTACGCCGCGCCGAGCGGGAAAATCGCCGACGGTCGCGGCGAGTTGTTGCTGGGGGCCGGTGATGCGGTCCTGCCAGGGGCCAAGGGGGTGCGACTGCGCGGCAAACTGTCGGAACTGGACGTAAGCCCCTGGCAGGACCTGGTGAACAAATACGCCGGTCAGGACCCTGGCGGCAGCGCCAAGCAACTGCTCAGCAGCGTCGATCTGAGCGTCGGCAAGCTCACGGCCATGGGCACCACCCTGGACCAGGCGTCGGTGCAACTGGACCGCAAGGCGGACGCCTGGGCCTTGCGCCTCGACAGCCAGCAGGCCAAGGGCAACGTCAGCCTGCCGGATGCGAAGGCCGCCCCGATTGGTATCAAGCTTGATTATGTTCGCCTGCCGGCCACAGATCCGACGGTCCAGGCGGATGAAAACGCACCGGACCCCTTGGCGTCGGTCGATCCCGGAAAAATCCCGGCCATGGATATTGCCATCGATCAATTGTTCCAGGGCCCCGATATTATCGGCGCGTGGTCGTTGAAAGTACGCCCGACCGCCAAGGGCATCGCGCTGAACAATCTGGACATGGGCCTCAAGGGCATGGTGTTGAACGGCAGTGGCGGCTGGGAAGGCGTGCCCGGTTCCACCAGTAGCTGGTACAAGGGCCGTATCAGCGGCAAGAACCTGGGCGATGTGCTCAAGGGCTGGGGCTTTGCCCCGAGCGTGACCAGCCAGGAATTCCGCCTGGATGTCGATGGTCGCTGGCCCGGTTCGCCGGCGTGGGTTGCCACCAAGCGCTTTTCCGGCAGCCTCGACGCGTCGCTGAGCAAGGGTCAGTTCGTTGAAGTCGAAGGCAGCGCCCAGGCGTTGCGGGTATTTGGCCTGCTGAACTTCAACTCCATCGGCCGACGCTTGCGCCTGGACTTCTCCGACCTGTTCGGCAAGGGCTTGAGCTACGACCGGGTCAAAGGGCTGCTGGTGGCGAGCGACGGGGTGTACGTGACCCGCGAACCCATTACCTTGACCGGGCCGTCGAGTAACCTGGAACTCAACGGCACACTGGACATGGTGGCCGACCGGGTCGACGCCAAGCTGCTGGTGACGCTGCCGGTGACCAACAACCTGCCGATCGCCGCGCTGATCGTTGGCGCACCGGCGGTAGGTGGGGCACTGTTTCTGATCGACAAACTGATCGGTGACCGCGTTGCGCGATTTGCCAGCGTAAGATACGACGTCAAGGGGCCGTGGAAAGAGCCGAAGATTACCTTCGATAAGCCGTTCTAATGGACGATGGGTATCCCTTTTGTGGGAGCGGGCTTGCTCGCGAAAGCGTCGGCACTTTCAATATTGATGTGACAGACACACCGCTTTCGCGAGCAAGCCCGCTCCCACAGGGAACTATGCAAAAGTGAGGGAAGCACCATGCCAGTCGCAGTGATTCAAATGGTCAGCCAGAGCGATGTGCTCGCCAACCTGGCCCGTGCCCGGGTGCTGCTGGAGCAGGCAGCCGCTGGCGGCGCACGGCTGGCGGTGCTGCCAGAGAACTTCGCGGCCATGGGGCGACGGGACATCGCCGACATTGGTCGTGCCGAAGCCTTTGGTCAGGGACCGATCCTGCCCTGGTTGAAACAGGTCGCCCGCGACCTCAAGTTATGGATTGTGGCCGGCACGTTGCCGTTGCCGCCGGTGGACCAGCCCGAGGCCAGGTCCCATGCCTGTTCGTTGCTGGTGGACGACCAGGGCCAGATCGTCGCGCGCTACGACAAGCTGCACCTGTTCGATGTGGATGTGGCGGACAATCGCGGGCGCTATCGCGAGTCTGATGACTATGCTTATGGCGCTAACGTGGTGGTTGCCGATACTCCCGTGGGGCGGGTGGGCCTGACGGTCTGTTATGACTTGCGGTTCCCGGAGCTGTACAGCGAGTTGCGGGCTGCCGGGGCCGAGCTGATCACCGCGCCCTCGGCGTTCACCGCGGTGACTGGTGCGGCCCATTGGGACGTGCTGATCCGCGCCCGGGCCATCGAGACCCAGTGCTATGTGCTGGCGGCCGCCCAGGGCGGCGTGCATCCGGGGCCGCGGGAAACCTTTGGCCATGCCGCGATTGTCGACCCGTGGGGCCGTGTGCTGGCACAACAGGATCAAGGCGAGGCCGTGCTGCTGGCCGAGCGCGACAGCAATGAACAGGCGTCCATCCGGGCGCGCATGCCGGTGGCCAGCCATCGGCGCTTTTTCTCGCAGGGCGCTCGACAGCGACCTGTCCAAGACGACGAATTCAAGGCGTAAATCATATGAGCGGGTTGTTGTCCTCAGTCAGTGAACACCTTCTAGCCCCCGGCGGCGTAACCCTCGAAAGCCTGCAAGGCGTGCTGGGCGACCTGGCCGGCCCGGGTATCGATGCCGCCGACCTGTATTTCCAGGGGCAGATCTCCGAGTCCTGGTCGCTGGAAGACGGCATCGTCAAGGAAGGCAGTTTCAACCTTGACCAGGGCGTGGGCGTGCGCGCCCAGTCCGGGGAAAAGACCGGTTTTGCCTACAGCAACGCCATCACCCTCGAAGCCCTCGGCGCCGCTGCCCGTGCCGCCCGCTCGATCTCCCGCGCCGGGCAGAACGGCACGGTCCAGGCGTTCAGCAGTCAGGACGTGGCGCAGTTGTATGCGCCGGATAACCCGCTGGAAGTCATGAGCCGCGCCGAAAAAGTCGAGCTGCTCAAGCGCATCGACGTCGCGACCCGTGCCCTCGACCCACGCATCCAGCAAGTAACGGTGAGCATGGCCGGGGTCTGGGAACGGATCCTCGTGGCCTCCACCGACGGCGGCCTGGCGGCGGACGTGCGACCACTGGTGCGGTTCAACGTCAGCGTGATCGTCGAGCAGAACGGTCGCCGTGAGCGTGGTGGCCATGGCGGCGGTGGACGCACCGACTACCGTTATTTCCTCAATGAAGATCGCGCCATGGGTTACGCCCGCGAAGCGCTGCGCCAGGCGCTGGTCAACCTGGAGGCGATCCCGGCGCCGGCTGGCACGTTGCCAGTGGTGCTGGGTTCCGGCTGGTCCGGCGTGCTGCTGCACGAAGCGGTGGGCCACGGCCTGGAAGGCGATTTCAACCGCAAGGGCAGCTCGGCCTACAGCGGGCGCATGGGGGAAATGGTTGCCTCCAAACTCTGCACCATCGTCGATGACGGCACCCTGGCCGGACGTCGCGGCTCCCTGAGCGTCGATGACGAAGGCACGCCGACCGAATGCACCACGCTGATCGAGAACGGCGTGCTCAAGGGCTACATGCAAGACAAGCTCAACGCCCGGTTGATGGGCGTGGCCCGCACCGGCAACGGTCGTCGTGAGTCCTACGCGCACCTGCCGATGCCGCGCATGACCAACACCTACATGCTGGGTGGCCAAAGCGATCCGGCGGAAATCATCGCCTCGGTGAAAAAAGGCATCTATTGCGCCAATCTCGGCGGCGGTCAGGTGGACATCACCAGCGGCAAGTTCGTGTTCTCCACCAGCGAAGCCTACCTGATCGAAGACGGCAAGATCACCGCGCCGGTCAAGGGCGCGACCCTGATCGGCAACGGGCCGGAGGCGATGAGCAAGGTGTCGATGGTCGGTAACGACCTGGCGCTGGACAGTGGCGTGGGGACGTGTGGCAAGGATGGGCAATCGGTGCCGGTAGGCGTCGGCCAACCGACCCTGAAGATCGATGCGATTACCGTGGGTGGCACGGGCGCATGATGGGAGCGCTGGGTGGAGTGCGAGGCCTCCACCCACGGTCGTTACTCAGCGCAGGCCGCGTTGAGTCTCGTCCAGCTCACGGATGTACTTGAAGATTTTACGGCTCGAGGCTGGTGGCTTGTTTTGCGCCAGTTCGTGCTGGGCCTGACGGATCAGGGAGCGCAATTGCTGGCGATCAGCCTCCGGGTAGTCGATGACGAATTTTTCCAGCACGCCGTCATCGCCTGCGATCAAGCGATCGCGCCAGCGTTCCAGGTTATGGAAGCGTTCGTTGTACTGCCGGGTAGAGGCATCGAGTTGATCGAGCAGGACCAGGATGGCGTCAGTGTCCTGATCGCGCATCAGTTTGCCGATGAATTGCAGGTGCCGTTTACGCGCGATATTCGCGGTGTGCTTGGGCGCATCGGCCAGGGCCCGGCGCAAGGCGTCGGTCAAAGGCAGTTTGGCCAGCAAGTCAGGCTTGAGTGTTGTCAGGCGCTCGCCGAGGTCAACCAGAGCATGCAGCTCGCGTTTGACCTGGGATTTGCTTTTTTCACCCTCGTAGAGGGAGTCGTCGTAAGAATCAACCATGGTGGCAGTCCGCAAAGAAACGCCGCCATGATAACCAGTCGGGGGCCGCTTGTCCGGCCCGGTCGCTCGAAGGCCATTACCGAGAGCAGAATTTGAGTGGAGAACACCATGAGTGCAGTTCAGAGCGTCGGCCCGCAAGCATTGCCGGCACTGCAGGAACAAGTCGAGCAGATCCTTGCCGAAGCCAAGCGACAGGGCGCCAGTGCCTGTGAGGTGGCGGTGTCCCTGGAGCAGGGGCTGTCGACCTCGGTGCGCCAGCGCGAGGTGGAAACTGTCGAATTCAATCGCGACCAGGGCTTCGGCATCACCTTGTACGTGGGCCAGCGCAAGGGCTCGGCCAGCACCTCGGCCAGCGGCCCGGAGGCCATTCGCGAAACCGTCGCCGCCGCACTGGCGATTGCCAAGCACACCTCCGAAGACGAAGCCTCGGGCCTGGCCGATGCCGCACTGATGTGCAAGGAGTTGCGCGACTTCGACCTGTTCCACGCCTGGGACATCACCCCTGAGCAGGCCATCGAGCAGGCGCTGCGTTGCGAAGCGGCGGCGTTCGATGCCGACCCGCGGATCAAGAACGCCGACGGCACGACGCTCAATACCCATCAGGGCTGCCGGGTCTACGGTAACAGCCACGGTTTCATCGGCGGTTATGCATCGACCCGCCATAGCCTCAGTTGCGTGATGATCGCCGAAGCCGACGGCCAGATGCAGCGCGATTACTGGTACGACGTGAACCGCCAGGGCACCTTGCTGGCGGACCCGGTCAGCATCGGCCAGAAAGCCGCGCAACGGGCGGCCAGCCGCCTGGGCGCGCGGCCGGTGCCAACCTGTGAAGTGCCAGTGCTGTTTTCCGCCGAGCTGGCCGGTGGCTTGTTCGGCAGCTTCCTGTCGGCGGTGTCCGGCGGCAACCTGTACCGCAAGTCGTCGTTCCTCGAGGGCGCGTTGGGCCAGAAACTGTTCCCGGAGTGGATGACCATCGACGAGCGTCCGCACCTGATGCAGGCCATGGGCAGCTCGGCGTTCGACGGCGATGGCCTGGCCACCTACGCCAAGCCGTTCGTGGAAAACGGCGAGTTGGTGTCCTATATCCTCGGCACCTATTCGGGCCGCAAGCTCGGCATGCCGAGCACGGCCAATGCCGGTGGCGTGCATAACCTGTTCGTGACCCATGGTGATGAAGACCAGGCGGCCTTGCTGCGGCGCATGGGGCGTGGCCTGCTGGTGACCGAACTGATGGGCCACGGCCTGAACATGGTCACCGGGGACTATTCCCGTGGCGCGGCGGGTTTCTGGGTCGAGAACGGCGAGATCCAGTTTCCGGTCCAGGAAGTGACCATCGCCGGGAACATGCGCGACATGTTCAAGCAGATCCTGGCCGTGGGCAACGACCTGGAACTGCGCAGCAACATCCGCACCGGCTCGGTCCTGATCGAGCGGATGACGGTGGCGGGGAGCTGATACCCATCCCATAAAAAAGGCGCGTCATCCGCTGGGTGACGCGCCTTTTTTGTGTCCGCGGAAATCCTTGTGGCGAGGGGATTTATCCCCGCTGGGGTGCGTAGCGCCCCCAAAAACTGGCACAGCGGTGTGTCTGGAAGATTGTCAGAGGGCTGCTTCGCACCCCAACGGGGATAAATCCCCTCGCCACAATGTGATCTTCATCAGGCTTGTGTTGGTTCTTATTATCATCTAATAATGAATCTCATTTGCCGAGTGAGCCCCGGTCATGAGTTTTGCCCTGCACGAGCAACCCTACCTTGAAAGCTGGCGCTGGATGAGTCGCCAGATCCGCTGCGCGATGAACCCTGACGAGCCGCGGCTGATCGAGCACTACCTGGCCGAGGGCCGCTATCTGGCCTGCTGCACCACGACATCGCCGTGGATGATTTCCGAAACCGCCTTCCGCTTGTTGCTCGACACCGCCTCCGACGTCGCGCTGCCCTGGCATTGGCGCAATCTCTGCCTGGACCAGGCCTGGCGCCCTTTGCGTGACCTCGAACGCCAATCGCTGTGCCGCTGCCGCCTCAAGCGCTGGCAGAGCCATGCCTGGGCGCTGGCGACCTGCGCTCTGGAGCCGTCGATCCCTCTTATTGAACTGGTGCAAGGATTTCCCGATGAGTAATACCCGTATCGAACGCGACAGCATGGGCGAACTGCAAGTCCCGGTGGACGCCCTCTACGGCGCCCAGACCCAGCGTGCCGTGGACAACTTTCCGGTCAGCGGCCAGCGTATGCCGGCGCAGTTCATCCGCGCCCTGATCCTGGCCAAGGCGGCCGCCGCCCGGGCCAACGTAGAGCTGGAACAAATCAGCGCGGCCCAGGGCAAGGCCATCGTCGATGCGGCCCTGGGGCTGCTCGAAGGCCGTTTCATGGACCATTTTCCGGTGGACATCTTCCAGACCGGCTCCGGCACCAGCTCCAACATGAACGCCAACGAAGTGATCGCCACCCTCGCCAGTCGCCTGCTGGGGGAGACGGTCAATCCGAACGATCACGTCAATTGCGGCCAGAGCAGCAACGACATCATCCCCACCAGCATTCACGTCAGCGCTGCGCTGGCCTTGCATGAGCAACTGTTGCCGGCGCTGTTGCACCTGGTGCAGGTGATCGAGCGCAAGGCCGAACAGGTCCACCCCTTCATCAAGACCGGCCGCACCCATCTGATGGATGCCATGCCGGTGCGCCTGAGCCAGGTGCTCTACGGTTGGGCACAGCAACTCAAGGCCAATATCGGTCACTTGCAGGATTTGCTGCCGAGCCTGCAATCCCTGGCCCAGGGCGGCACGGCGGTCGGTACCGGGGTCAACGCCCATCCACGTTTCGCCGAGCTGTTCAGCCAGCAACTGACGCAATTGACCCAGGTGCAATTCACCCCGGGCAAGAATCTGTTCGCGCTGATCGGCTCCCAGGACACCGCCGTCGCGGTTTCCGGGCAGCTCAAGACCACCGCCGTGTCGCTGATGAAAATCGCCAACGACTTGCGCTGGATGAATTCCGGGCCGCTGGCGGGCCTGGGGGAGATCGAACTCGAAGGCTTGCAGCCGGGTTCCTCGATCATGCCCGGCAAGGTCAACCCGGTGATTCCGGAAGCCACCGCGATGGTCGCGGCCCAGGTGATCGGCAACGACACGGTGATCACTATCGCCGGTCAATCGGGCAACTTCGAATTGAATGTGATGCTGCCGATCATCGCCCAGAACCTGCTGAGCAGCATCGCCCTGATGTCCACCGCCAGCCGCTTGCTGGCGGACAAGGCCATCGCCACGTTCAAGGTCAACGAGGCCAGGCTCAAGGAAGCGTTGTCGCGCAACCCGATCCTGGTGACCGCCCTGAATCCGATCATCGGTTACCAGAAGGCCGCTGAAATCGCCAAGAAGGCTTACCAGCAAGGCCGGCCGGTCATCGATGTCGCTCTGGAACACACCGACCTGACGCGCAGCGAACTCGAAGTCCTGCTGGACCCGGAGAAGCTCACCGCCGGCGGCGTGTAACCCCCGACACCTGTGTGGAGGACTCATCATGGAACACTGGAAACGTACGATCGAACGGGCCAATCGCTGTTTCATGCAGGGTGAGCTGGTAGATGCCCGCGAAGCCTATCTACAAGCCCTGGCCCTGGCGCAAGTGCTGTTCGAGCGCTGGGCGGACGCCGACGAAGCCGTGGCCGCCTGCGTTGTTTCCCACCATAACCTGGCGGACCTGCACTTGCGCCTGAACCAGCCGGAGGAGAGCGCCGAGTACTTGTGTGCGATCCACCAACGGTTGTTGCAGACGATCCAGGACGAACGCCTGGCGCCGGCCCTGCGCGCCGCCGCGCTGCGCCAGAGCCACAAGACCTATGTCGAACTGCTGAATTTCATCAGCGAGCACGGTGAATACCCTCGCACCCAGCGCCTGCTGCATTGCGACGCCGCTGCGCCCCGGCAGCGCAATGCCCCTCTCTACCATGGAGTTCATTGAAAATGGCTTTTACCTTGCCTGCATTGCCCTACGCCTACGACGCCCTGGAACCGCATATCGATGCGCAAACCATGGAGATCCACTACACCAAGCACCACCAGACCTACATCAATAACCTCAACGCGGCGGTGGACGGCACCGAATACGCCGGGTGGCCCATCGAAAAGCTGGTGTCCTGCGTGGAACAGCTGCCGCCAAGCCTGCAGGCCGCAGTGATCAACCAGGGCGGTGGTCATGCCAACCATTCGTTGTTCTGGGAAGTGATGACGCCCCGGGGCGGCGGCCAGCCCGATGGCGCCTTGGCGGCGGCAATCGACGCGCAACTGGGCGGTATCGAGCGTTTCAAGGAAGCCTTCACCAAGGCGGCGCTGACCCGTTTCGGCAGCGGCTGGGCCTGGTTGAGCGTGACCCCGCAAAAGACCCTGGTGGTGGAAAGCAGCGGCAACCAGGACAGCCCGCTGATGAACGGCAACACACCGATTCTTGGCCTGGACGTCTGGGAACACGCCTATTACCTGCGCTATCAGAACCGTCGTCCGGAATACATCAGTGCTTTCTACAACGTGATCAACTGGCCCGAGGTCGCCCGGCGCTACCAGGCTGCGCTGGCTACGAGCCCTTCCTGAAAACAACCCAAGGCTGACTATGGATACTCAAACACTGGCGATTGGAAGCGGACGGATGTTCCGCTATGCCTTGGGATCGTTGCTGCTGTTGGCCGGGATGACGTTGTTGGCGGCGCAGGGCCTGGCGTGGCTGGACCTGGAGCCAAGGCTGTTGCGGGCGCTTGAAGGCGGCGGGCTCTGCGCCCTGGGCACCGCGCTGGGGGCCGTGCCGGTGTTGGTCATCCGGCGCATGCCCCAGGCCGTCAGCGATTCGTTGCTGGGCTTCGGTGCCGGGGTGATGCTCGCCGCCACGGCATTTTCGCTGATCGTGCCGGGCATTGCCGCGGCCGAGGAGCTGGGGTTAACGCCTTGGGCGGCCAGCGGCCTCATCAGTTTCGGCATTCTATTGGGCGCGTTCGGGCTGTACCTGGTGGACCGCAAGGTCTCGGCCAGTCCCGAAAGGCTGGTCGCAGCGCCAGGCCGGCCGATCATTGCGCCGCGGATCTGGTTGTTCGTGTTTGCCATCATCGCCCACAACATTCCCGAAGGCATGGCGGTGGGTGTGTCGGCGGGTGGTGGTATGCCGGATGCCGACAGCCTGGCGATGGGCATCGCCTTGCAGGATGTACCCGAGGGGCTGGTGATCGCACTGGTGCTGGCTGCGGCGGGGATGTCGCGGGTCAAGGCATTCCTGATTGGCGCGGCGTCAGGGCTGGTCGAGCCAGCGTTCGCGCTGCTGTGCGCCTGGTTGGTGAGCCTGGCCGAGATGCTCTTGCCCCTGGGGCTGGCGTTGGCGGCCGGAGCGATGTTGCTGGTGGTGACTCACGAGGTCATTCCCGAATCCCGTCGCAATGGTCACGAGAAACTGGCGAGCCTGGGGCTGTTGGTGGGGTTTTGTTTGATGATGGTGCTGGATACGGCGTTGGCGTGACAAGCGAAGGCGTTGCGAGCACCGGCACTGGGGAGCAGGGATTTTATTCTGTGGCGAGGGGATTTATCCCCGGTGGGTTGCGAAGCTGCCCCAAAAAAAGTTCAGGCAACCTGATCCTCGGCGGTGACAGATATCAGGGCTGCTTCGCAGCCCAGCGGGGATAAATCCCCTCGCCACAATAAATCCGCCTTGGAGTCAGGAGGCGGTTACTCGCCTTCGTCGAAGTACCTGTTGATCAGGTCCACCAGGGCATCCATCGCTTCTTGCGCCTGCTCCCCTTCAGTGTTCAGGTGAATCTTGGTGCCCTTGCCGGCGGCGAGCATCATCATCGCCATGATGCTTTTACCATCGATCATCGACTCAGTTTCGGGCGTACGTCCGACCCGGATGGTGGCATCCTTGAACTGGCCGGCAACCCCGACGAACTTGGCCGACGCTCGGGCATGCAAACCCAGCTTGTTGATGATTTCAATTTCCCGAGCAGGCATCGCGATGTGAATCCTTTAGCTGAGGTCGCGGTGGCGAACCTGGACATTCTTCAGGGATTGTTGCAGGTGTTGACCCAGGCGTTCGGTCAGGTAGACGGAGCGGTGATGGCCGCCGGTGCAACCGATGGCGATCGTGACATAGGCCCGGTTGCTTGCGGCAAAGCGGGGCAGCCACTTGAGCAGGTAGCTGGAGATGTCCTGGTACATTTCCTCGACATCCGGCTGTGCGGCCAGGTAGTCGATCACCGGTTGGTCGAGCCCGGACTGCTCGCGCAATTCCGGTTTCCAATAAGGGTTGGGCAGGCAGCGCACATCGAACACCAGGTCGGCGTCTACTGGCATGCCACGCTTGAAACCGAACGACTCCACCAGGAACGCCGTGCCCGGCTCTGGCTGGTTGAGAAGGCGCAGCTTGATCGTGTCGCGCAACTGATACAGGTTCAGGTGCGTGGTGTTGACCTTCAGGTCGGCCAGGTCGGCGATTGGCCCCAGTAGCTGGCTTTCATCCTCGATGGCTTCGGCCAGGGAGCGATTGGCATTGCTCAGCGGATGGCGTCGACGGGTTTCGGAAAAGCGCTTGAGCAGTGTCTCTTCATCGGCATCCAGGTACAGCACGTCGCACTGGATATGCCGGCTGCGCACTTCCTCGAGCAGTTCAGGAAAACGCGACAGGTGGCTTGGCAGGTTACGCGCATCGATGGACACCGCCACCAGTGGCTGCGCCAGCTCGGTATGGATCAGGGCGCGCTCGGCCAGTTCCGGCAGCAGGCCGGCGGGCAGGTTGTCGATGCAATAGTAGCCGCTGTCCTCAAGCACATTGAGGGCCGTGCTTTTACCGGAGCCGGAACGGCCACTGACGATGATCATGCGCATTTTTAATGACCGTTCTGCTCGTCCAGGACCACCTGGTACAAAGCTTCGTTACTCGGTGCGCTGCGCAGTTTTTCGCGCACTTCCTTGCGGTCCAGCATGCTGGCAATCTGGCGCAGCAGCTCGAGGTGCGCATCGGTCGCCGCTTCCGGTACCAGCAATACAAACAGCAGGTCGACCGGGGCGCCGTCGATGGCGTCGAAATCTATGGCGGCTTCAAGGTGCAGCAACGCGCTGATCGGCGCGGCACAACCCTTGAGGCGGCAATGGGGGATGGCGATGCCGTTGCCAAAACCGGTAGAACCGAGTTTTTCACGGGCAACCAGGGCCTCGAAGACGTCCTGCATTTCCAGATCCGGTACCTCGCGGTGGATCAGGTTGGCAATTTGTTCGAGGGCTTTCTTTTTACTGCCACCCGGCGCGTTCACCAGGGAACGGCCGGGGGTCAGGATGGATTCTAGTCGGATCATGGATTGGGGGGGTTAACGACCGGTTGCGCCTTGAAGGAGGCTCTGGGTCTTTTCCTTATGCTTTTTGAGTTGGCGATCCAGCTTGTCGGTCAGCAGGTCAATCGCGGCATACATGTCTGTGTGCTCTGCGTTGGCAACCACTTCTCCGCCGGGGATATGCAGCGTGGCTTCGATTTTCTGCAGCAGCTTCTCGACGTTCATCGTGACTTGCACGTTGGTGATCTTGTCGAAATGCCTCTCTAATCGTTCGAGTTTTTCGCCGATGTAGGTGCGCAGGGGTTCGGTCACTTCCAGTTGGTGTCCACTGATGTTGACTTGCATACAGCTTCTCCTTCGTTGCCAGTGCATAAAGCGGCAGGCAGAAATGCCTGCCACTGGAACGCTGTGGCGTGGCCTGTTACATCAACCGCTTGCGTTCGCTCGAAGGCGCGATCCCGAGGGATTCGCGGTACTTGGCGACGGTACGACGGGCCACCTGAATGCCTTGTGCCTCCAGTAAACCAGCGATCTTGCTGTCACTCAACGGCTTTTTCTGATTTTCCGCGGCCACCAGTTTTTTGATGATCGCGCGGATGGCCGTGGACGAGCATTCGCCGCCTTCGGAGGTGCTGACGTGGCTGGAGAAAAAGTATTTCAATTCATAGATGCCCCGGGGGGTATGCATGAATTTCTGGGTGGTTACCCGGGAGATCGTCGACTCGTGCATGCCCACTGCCTCGGCAATGTCATGCAGGACCAACGGCTTCATCGCTTCGTCGCCGTACTCCAGGAAGCCGCGCTGATGCTCGACGATCTGGGTGGCCACTTTCATCAGGGTTTCGTTGCGGCTTTGCAGGCTCTTGATGAACCAGCGCGCTTCCTGCAACTGGTTGCGCATGAAGGTGTTGTCGGCGCTGGTGTCGGCGCGCTTCACGAAACCGGCGTACTGGGCGTTGACCCGCAGCTTGGGCACCGACTCCTGGTTGAGCTCCACCAGCCAGCGATCATTGTGCTTGCGCACGATCACGTCGGGGACCACGTATTCGGGTTCGGTGGATTCGATCTGTGAGCCGGGGCGTGGGTTGAGGCTCTGCACCAGTTCGATGACCTGACGCAGCTCATCTTCCTTGAGCTTCATGCGACGCATCAGTTGGCTGTAGTCGCGGCCGCCCAGCAGGTCGATGTAATCGGTGACCAGCCGCTTGGCTTCGGCCAGCCATGGCGTCTTGGCGGACAACTGGCGCAGTTGCAGCAACAGGCACTCACCCAGGTTGCGGGCGCCGATGCCGGCCGGCTCGAACTGCTGGATGCGATGGAGGACCGCTTCGATCTCGTCCAGCTCGATGTCGAGCTCGGGGTCGAAGGCTTCGAGGATTTCTTCGAGCGTCTCGTCCAGGTAGCCCTGGTTGTTGATGCAATCGATCAGGGTCACGGCGATCAGGCGATCGGTGTCGGACATCGGCGCCAGGTTCAGTTGCCACAGCAAGTGGCTTTGCAGGCTCTCGCCGGCCGAGGTGCGAGTGGTGAAGTCCCACTCGTCGTCATCGCTGCTCGGCAGGTTGCTGGCGCTGGTCTGGTAGACGTCTTCCCAGGCCGTGTCCACGGGCAGTTCGTTGGGGATACGTTCGTTCCATTCGCCATCCTCGAGGTTATCCACCGTCGGGGCGGCTTCCTGGTAGGACGGTTCCGGGATTTCGGTGTTGGTTTTCTGCTCGACGTTGTCGGCCAGCGGATCGGTGTTGTCGAAGTCGTCGCCTTCTTCCTGGCGTTCGAGCATCGGATTGGACTCCAGGGCCTCCTGGATTTCCTGTTGCAGGTCCAGGGTCGACAATTGGAGCAGGCGGATGGCCTGTTGCAGCTGCGGTGTCATCGTCAGCTGCTGGCCCATTCTCAAGACTAGCGATGGTTTCATGGCAGGGGCTTAACACCTTATTCGCCGGCGCACATGCGCCATCCACTACAGGGCGCCGAAGCGCCAAACTTAAGCAAATTATATGCCTGAAACTGAAGTGTTTGCCTAGAGCGTCGCCATAATAAAATTAAACGACGCCCAGGCGATTCGCCAGACACTTGTGCTTACAGGCGGAACTCGTGGCCCAGATACACTTCCTTGACCAGGTCATTGGCCAGGATGGCTGCGGAGTCGCCTTCGGCGATCAGCTGGCCGTCATTGACAATGTAGGCGGTTTCGCAGATATCCAGCGTCTCGCGCACGTTGTGGTCGGTGATCAGCACGCCGATCCCCTTGGCCTTGAGGTGATGGATGATCTGCTTGATGTCGCCCACCGAGATCGGGTCCACGCCGGCGAACGGTTCGTCGAGCAGGATGAACTTCGGTGCGGTGGCCAGGGCGCGGGCGATTTCCACGCGACGCCGTTCGCCACCGGACAGGCTCATGCCCAGGTTGTCGCGAATGTGGCTGATGTGGAACTCCTGCAACAGGCTTTCCAGCTCTTGGCGACGACCGGCCTTGTCGAGTTCCTTGCGGGTCTCGAGGATCGCCATGATGTTGTCGGCAACCGACAGTTTGCGGAAGATCGACGCTTCCTGCGGCAAATAGCCGATGCCGGCCTTCGCCCGGCCGTGCATCGGCTGGTGGCTGACGTCCAGGTCGTCGATCAGCACGCGACCCTGATCGGCCTGGACCAGGCCGACGATCATGTAGAAGCAGGTGGTCTTGCCTGCGCCGTTGGGGCCGAGCAGGCCGACGATCTGGCCGCTGTCGATGGACAGGCTGACATCACGCACGACTTGGCGGCTCTTGTAGCTCTTGGCCAGGTGCTGAGCTTTCAGAGTTGCCATTACTGGGCCTTCTGCTCGGTTTTCTTTTTCGGCTGGATCACCATATCGATCCGCGGACGCGACTCGGTCACCTTGCTGCCGGTGGCGCGACCGGCGCTGGCGAGTTTCTTGTTGGTGTCGTAGACGATTTTCTCGCCTTGGGTCACGTTATTGTCCTTGTCGACCACCTTGGCGCGGTCGATCAGCACGACGCGATCCTGGGAGGCGTGGTACTGGATAGTTACCCCGTAGCCCTGTACAGGCTTGGTGTCGCCCGCAGTTTGCAACTGTTCGAAATAGGCCAGGTTGCCCACCGAGGTCACTACATCGATATCACCGGAAGGGGTGCGGGTAATGGTCACGGTGTTGCCGGTGACCTTCATCGAACCTTGGGTGATGATCACGTCGCCTTTATAGGTGGCGACGCCATTCTTGTCGTCCAGTTGCGCGTCATCGGCCTGGATGCGGATAGGCTGGTCGCGATCGTTGGGAAGAGCCCAGGCGCTCGCGCTTCCCAGTGCTGCGCCCAGACTGAGCAAAATAGGGAGGGTTTTAGCGAGCTTCATACTGTCCTCTTACGTTCGATAGCAGGTGTATCCTGCTTTCCTTCAAATACGCTTTCATTCCCGTGCCGGTCGATACACCCCCGGCGCCGTCGATTCTAACGGGTTGCTCGGTCTGCGCATATTCTTGCTGTGGGAACACGGTCATACGACTGCTGGTGATGATGGTCGTCCGGTTTTTCTCGTCGGTTCGAGCGACGCGTACCGAGTCGATCAGTTCCACTTCGGTGCCCCCGGAGTTGACTTCGGCGTGCTCGCTCTGCACATGCCACGGAAACTCGGTGCCGCGGAACATGTTCAGGTCCGGCTTGGTCACCAGGGTAATATCGGTGGCCTTCACGTGGTCGACCTTGTCGGAGGTCATCTCATATTGCACTTTGCCGTCGGGCAGGTACTGCAGGGTATGCGTGTTGGTCGCGTACCAGTCGATCTTTTCCTCGACCTGGGCCGCAGGCTGGTCGAGAAACCGTTCGGGGCTGATGTTCCAATAGCCCACCGCCGCAAAAATCGCCGCGATACAGCCGAACACCATAATGGTGCGAATCTTCTTGCTCAGCATAAATGGCTCACAGGTACGCGGCGTTGGCCGCTTCGAGGCGGCCCTGGGCGCGCAGGATCAGTTCACAGAATTCGCGGGCCGCACCTTCGCCGCCTCGCGCCGTGGTGACGCCGTGGGCATGCTCGCGTACGAAGCTGGCCGCGTTGGCGACCGCCATGCCCAGGCCGACCCGGCGAATCACTGGCAGGTCTGGCAGGTCGTCACCAAGGTAGGCCACCTGTTCATAGCTTAGGTTGAGTTGCCCCAGAAGTTCGTCCAGCACCACCAGTTTATCTTCGCGCCCCTGGTAAAGGTGCGGGATGCCGAGGTTCTTCGCGCGCCGCTCGACCACCGGGGTCTTGCGGCCGCTGATGATAGCGGTCTGCACGCCAGCAGCCATCAACATCTTGATGCCTTGGCCGTCGAGGGTGTTGAAAGTCTTGAACTCACTGCCGTCTTCGAGGAAATACAGGCGCCCGTCGGTCAGTACACCGTCCACATCGAAAACCGCCAGCTTGATGGCTTTGCCGCGTTGCAACAGGTCTGTGTTCATTTACATGACTCCGGCACGCAGCAGATCGTGCATGTTCAGGGCGCCCACCGGACGGTCTTCGTCGTCGACGACCACCAGGGCGCTGATCTTGTGGTCTTCCATGATTTTCAGGGCCTCGGCAGCAAGCATCTCGGCGCGGGCGGTCTTGCCGTGAGGCGTCATGACTTGCTCGATGGTCGCGCTGTGGATGTCGATGGTGCGGTCCAGGGTGCGGCGCAGGTCGCCGTCGGTAAAGATCCCGGCGAGCTTGCCATCGGCTTCGAGCACCACCGTCATGCCCAGCCCCTTGCGAGTCATCTCCATGAGCGCGTCCTTGAGCAGCGTCCCGCGCTGCACCTGCGGCAACTCCTGGCCGGCGTGCATCACGTTCTCGACTTTCAGCAACAGGCGACGGCCGAGGGCGCCACCGGGATGGGAGAAAGCGAAGTCTTCGGCGGTGAAGCCCCGGGCTTCCAGCAGCGCCACGGCCAGGGCATCGCCCATGACCAGGGCGGCGGTGGTGGAGGAGGTCGGTGCCAGGTTCAACGGGCAGGCTTCGTGCTCGACATGGACATTGAGGTTCACTTCGGCGGCCTTGGCCAGTGGCGAGTCCGGGTTGCCGGTGATGCTGATCAGCTGGATGCCCAGGCGCTTGATCAGCGGCAGCAGGGTGATGATCTCATTGGTGGAGCCGGAGTTGGACAGGGCCAGGATGATGTCGTCCCGGGTGATCATGCCCATGTCCCCGTGGCTGGCTTCGGCCGGATGGACGAAAAAAGCCGTGGTGCCGGTGCTGGCGAGCGTGGCGGCGATCTTGTTGCCGATGTGCCCGGACTTGCCCATGCCGACCACGACCACGCGGCCCTTGCTGGCCAGAATCATCTCGCAGGCGCGTACGAAATCAGCGTCGATATGGGGCAGCAAGCCTTGTACGGCTTCGAGCTCGAGGCGGATGGTACGTTGTGCCGATTGAATCAGGTCGCTGGATTGGCTCATGTCAGAAATCGTATAGCCCGATGAAAAGGCGGCGATTATAGCGGCAATGAACAATTCCCTCACGTAAGTTCGTCATGCTTTGTTCGAAGACCCACAAGGTTCGACATAAAATGTGGCTTTTACCTTAAGCCAGGCTTAACGGGCGGGGCGTTGGCCTTGGGCGCTTGGCTGTTGCAGTGATATAGTTCGCCGCCGGTTCTCGTGCCCGGCGGTGCCGGCGCTTGTCGGCTGCCCAGGGCATTCGAATGTGAGGCTGCATCGCAAGGAGTTTAGATGAGTGCCGACAACGCCTACGCGGTCGAGCTGAAGGGATTGTCCTTCAAGCGAGGGACGCGCAGCATTTTCAATGACATCGATATTCGCATTCCGCGCGGCAAGGTCACCGGCATCATGGGGCCTTCCGGGTGTGGCAAGACCACGCTGCTGAGGCTGATGGGCGCACAGCTGCGGCCCAGCGCCGGCGAAGTCTGGGTCAATGGTCAGAATCTTCCCGAGTTGTCCCGCAGCGACCTGTTCGACGCGCGCAAGCACATGGGCGTGCTGTTCCAGAGTGGCGCGCTGTTTACCGATCTCGACGTATTCGAGAACGTGGCGTTCCCGCTGCGGGTCCATACCGACCTGCCGGAAGAGATGATCCGCGACATCGTGCTGCTCAAGTTGCAGGCAGTCGGGCTGCGGGGTGCCCTCGACCTGATGCCCGACGAACTGTCCGGTGGCATGAAGCGTCGGGTCGCGCTGGCGCGGGCGATTGCCCTCGATCCGAAGATCCTCATGTACGACGAACCCTTCGTCGGCCAGGACCCGATCGCCATGGGTGTGCTCGTGCGCCTGATCCGCCTGCTCAACGATGCGCTGGGCATCACCAGTATCGTGGTCTCCCACGACCTGGCCGAAACCGCCAGTATCGCGGACTACATCTATGTGGTCGGCGATGGCCAGGTGCTGGGGCAGGGCACGCCCCAGGAACTGGCGGATTCGGACAACCCGCGTATTCGCCAATTCATGAAGGGTGATCCGGACGGCCCCGTGGCGTTCCATTTTCCGGCCACGGATTACCGTACCGATCTGTTGGGGAAGCGCTGATGCGCAAGAAATCGCTATTGGAAAGAATTCGCCTGTTCGGCCGCTCCGGCATCGACGTGGTGGCGGTACTGGGTCGTTCTTCGCTGTTCCTGATGCACGCCTTGCTCGGTCGCAACTCGACCGGCGGCGGCTTTGGCCTGCTGGTCAAGCAGCTGCACTCGGTGGGTGTGATGTCCCTGGTGATCATCGTGGTCTCCGGGATCTTCATCGGCATGGTGCTGGCGCTGCAAGGCTTCAGCATCTTGTCCAGCTACGGTTCGGAACAAGCGGTCGGGCAGATGGTTGCGCTGACGCTGCTGCGTGAGCTCGGCCCGGTGGTGACCGCGCTGTTGTTCGCCGGGCGTGCCGGTTCGGCGTTGACGGCTGAAATCGGTAACATGAAGTCCACCGAGCAGTTGTCCAGCCTGGAAATGATCGGTGTCGACCCGCTCAAGTACATCATCGCCCCGCGCCTGTGGGCCGGCTTCATTTCCCTGCCGGTGCTGGCGATGATTTTCAGCGTCGTGGGGATCTGGGGCGGCTCGTGGGTAGCCGTCGACTGGCTGGGGGTCTATGAGGGTTCCTACTGGGCCAACATGCAAAACAGCGTCGATTTTCTCGACGATGTCCTCAATGGCGTGATCAAAAGTGCCGTATTCGCTTTCGTCGTGACCTGGATCGCCGTGTTTCAAGGCTATGACTGTGAGCCCACGTCAGAGGGGATCAGCCGTGCCACAACCAAGACCGTGGTGTACGCCTCGCTGGCGGTCCTGGGCCTTGACTTTATTCTGACCGCCTTGATGTTTGGAGATTTCTGATGCAAAACCGCACCCTGGAAATCGGTGTCGGCCTTTTCTTGCTGGCTGGCATCCTGGCTTTGCTGTTGCTGGCCCTGCGGGTCAGTGGACTGGCGCCGACGGCAAGCACCGATACTTATAAACTTTACGCAAACTTTGACAATATCGCCGGTTTGACGGTCAGAGCCAAGGTGACCATGGCCGGTGTCACTATCGGCAAGGTCACGGCAATCGATCTGAATCGCGAGGATTTCACCGGTCGGGTGACGCTGCAGCTGGAAAAGCGCGTGGATAACCTGCCGACTGACTCCACTGCATCTATCCTCACGGCTGGGCTGCTGGGTGAGAAGTACATTGGCATCAGCGTGGGTGGGGAAGACACCGTGCTCAAGGACGGTGGCGTCATCCACGACACGCAGTCGTCCCTGGTGCTCGAGGACCTGATCGGTAAATTCCTGCTCAATACCGTTAGCAAAGACGCCAAATGAGGAGCTTTTGAATGATCTCTATCTTGCGACGTGGCCTGTTGGTGTTGCTCGCGGCGCTGCCGTTGATGGCTAACGCCGTGGCGGCGCCTTCGGCCCATGACATCATCCAGGACACGACGACCCGGCTGCTGGCGGACCTTGCCGCCAACAAAGAGAAATACAAGCAGGACCCAAGCGCGTTCTATGACGCCCTCAACGGCATCGTCGGCCCTGTGGTCGACGCCGACGGCATCTCCAAGAGCATCATGACCGTCAAGTACTCGCGCAAGGCAACCCCGGCGCAGATGACCCGCTTCCAGGAGAACTTCAAGCGCAGCCTGATGCAGTTCTATGGCAATGCCTTGCTTGAATACAACAACCAGGGCATCACCGTTGCGCCGGCCAAGGACGAAAGCGGTACCCGCACCAGTGTCGACATGCAGGTCAAGGGCAACAACGGCGCGATCTACCCTGTGTCCTATACGCTCGAGAAAATCAACGACGAGTGGAAAGTGCGCAACGTGATCATCAATGGCATCAACATCGGCAAGCTGTTCCGCGATCAGTTCGCCGACGCGATGCAGCGCAATGGCAATGACCTGGACAAGACCATCAACGGCTGGGCCGGTGAGGTCGCCAAGGCCAAGGAAGTGGCCGAAGATGCCCAGGAGAAGCAGGCACAATGATCGAGTCGGTAAGTGAGTCGGCCGTTCGTCTGGGCGGGGCGGGTGAGCTGCTGCTCAGTGGCGTGCTGGATTACCGCACCGGCCCGGCCCTGCGCAAGCAGGGCCAGGCGCTGATCAAGTCCGTCAGCGGCGCCGAGGTGGTCATTGACTGCTCGGCGGTGCAGAAGTCCAGCAGCGTCGGCTTGTCGCTGCTGCTGTGCTTCATGCGCGACGCCAAGGCTGCCGGTAAAACGTGGAGCATCCGTGGGATGCCCGAAGACATGCGCGAAATAGCCCAGGTCAGCGAACTGACCGAGTTGTTGGCGCACCCCTGACCCACATCGTTGGAAAAGTCCCCCCGTCAGAGTCCTGCTTCGCGGGGTTCGCAGGCGCGGGGCTTTTTTGTATGATGTGCGACCCGCGCGCACAGGGCGCCGATTGAGGTTGAGCATGCAGGCTGTAGAAGTGAAGAGCTTCCTTGAAGGAAAGCTGCCTGGTACGCAGGTGGAAGTTGAAGGCGAAGGCTGCAACTTCCAGTTGAACGTGATCAGCGATGAACTGGCGGCATTGAGCCCAGTGAAGCGTCAGCAGAGCATCTATGCCCATTTGAACCCATGGATCGCCGATGGCAGCATCCACGCGGTCACGATGAAATTTTTCAGCAGCGCGGCCTGGGCCGAGCGCACCTGAGCCCAAGGGCCTCGAGATTCTTATGGATAAACTGATTATTACCGGCGGCGTTCGTCTTGATGGCGAAATCCGTATTTCCGGGGCAAAGAACTCCGCCCTGCCGATCCTGGCGGCGACCTTGCTATGCGATGGCCCGGTGACCGTGGCCAACCTGCCGCACCTGCACGACATCACCACGATGATCGAGCTGTTCGGCCGCATGGGCATCGAGCCGGTGATCGACGAGAAGCTCAGCGTCGAGATCGACCCGCGCACCATCAAGACCCTGGTCGCCCCGTACGAGCTGGTGAAAACCATGCGTGCGTCGATCCTGGTATTGGGCCCGATGGTCGCCCGCTTCGGTGAAGCCGAAGTCGCCTTGCCTGGCGGTTGCGCCATTGGCTCGCGTCCGGTGGACCTGCACATTCGCGGCCTGGAAGCCATGGGCGCGGTGATCGACGTCGAAGGCGGCTACATCAAGGCCAAGGCGCCGGAAGGCGGCTTGCGCGGCGCGCACTTCTTCTTCGATACCGTCAGCGTGACCGGTACCGAGAACATCATGATGGCCGCCGCGCTGGCCAAGGGCCGCAGCGTGCTGCAAAACGCCGCCCGCGAGCCTGAAGTGGTCGACCTGGCGAACTTCCTGATCGCCATGGGCGCCAAGATCAGCGGTGCCGGCACCGACACCATCACCATCGATGGCGTCGAGCGCCTGCATTCGGCCACCTACAAAGTGATGCCCGACCGGATCGAAACCGGTACCTACCTGGTCGCCGCCGCCGTCACCGGTGGCCGCGTCAAGGTCAAGGACACCGATCCGACCATCCTCGAAGCCGTCCTGGAAAAACTCAAGGAAGCTGGTGCCGAAGTCACCTGCGGTGAAGACTGGATCGAAGTGAACATGCACGGCAAGCGGCCAAAAGCCGTCAACGTGCGGACCGCTCCGTACCCGGCGTTCCCGACCGACATGCAGGCGCAGTTCATCTCCCTCAACGCCATTGCCGAAGGCACGGGCGCAGTGATCGAGACGATCTTCGAAAACCGCTTCATGCACGTCTACGAACTGCACCGCATGGGCGCCAAGATCCAGGTCGAAGGCAACACTGCCATCGTTACCGGCACCGAGAAGCTCAAGGGCGCGCCCGTCATGGCCACCGACCTGCGGGCCTCGGCCAGCCTGGTCATCTCGGCCCTGATTGCCGAAGGCGATACCCTGATCGACCGCATCTACCACATCGACCGTGGCTACGAGTGCATCGAAGAAAAACTGCAGATGCTCGGCGCCAAGATCCGCCGCGTACCGGGCTAGTCCTGGCTGCATGGGCACAAGGATGTGCCTGTTGAATAGTTTCAAATCGAGGGTGTTTGCACCCTCGATGTGTGTCCGGCGCCGCTTGCGACCGGGCATGAGTACCTTGATAAGGACTGACGTTTCCCATGTTGACCATCGCACTGTCCAAGGGCCGCATCCTTGACGACACCCTGCCGCTTCTGGCTGAAGCGGGCATCGTGCCGACCGAGAATCCGGACAAGAGCCGCAAGCTGATCATCCCCACGACCCAGGCCGATGTGCGCTTGCTGATCGTGCGTGCCACCGATGTGCCGACCTATGTGGAACATGGCGCCGCCGACCTGGGCGTTGCCGGCAAGGACGTGTTGATGGAATACGGCGGCCAGGGCCTGTACGAGCCCCTGGACCTGCGGATCGCCCGCTGCAAGCTGATGACCGCCGGTAAAGTCGGCGCGCCGGAGCCCAAGGGGCGTTTGCGCGTGGCGACCAAGTTCGTCAACATTGCCAAGCGTTACTACGCCGAGCAGGGCCGCCAGGTCGATATCATCAAGTTGTACGGTTCGATGGAGCTGGCGCCGCTGATCGGCCTGGCGGACAAGATCATCGACGTGGTCGACACCGGTAATACCCTGCGGGCCAACGGTCTGGAACCCCAGGATTTCATCGCTGACATCACCTCCCGGCTGATCGTCAACAAGGCGTCGATGAAAATGCAGCATGCTCGTATCCAGGCTCTGATCGATACCCTGCGCAAGGCAGTGGAATCGCGACACCGCGGCTGATTCACCTGCGCGACCTTGAGTCGCGCCCGTCTATCCGTGTCATAGCCAATTTTCTCAGGTGCCCACGCGAATGGACTGGTAGCTTAGGGCGCCTGAGCATTTGCCATTAATGAGGCCCTCGCTATGACCGCTCCCACTTCGATTCGCCGACTCAACGCTGCCGACCCGGATTTCGCACATCATCTGGATCATCTGCTGAGCTGGGAAAGTGTGTCTGACGACTCGGTCAATCAGCGGGTGCTGGACATCATCAAAGCTGTGCGCGAGCGTGGCGATGCCGCTTTGGTGGAGTTCACCCAGAAATTCGATGGCCTGCAAGTGGCGTCCATGGCCGACCTGATCCTGCCGCGCGAGCGCCTGGAACTGGCCCTGACCCGGATCACCGTGCCCCAGCGCGAAGCCCTGGAAAAAGCCGCGACGCGGGTGCGCGACTATCACGAGAGGCAGAAACAGGACTCCTGGAGCTACACCGAAGCCGACGGCACGGTGCTGGGCCAGAAGGTCACGCCGCTGGATCGCGCCGGCCTGTACGTACCGGGCGGCAAGGCGTCCTATCCATCCTCGGTGCTGATGAACGCCATTCCGGCCAAGGTCGCCGGCGTGACCGAAGTGGTCATGGTGGTCCCGACCCCGCGCGGTGAAATCAACGAGCTGGTGCTGGCCGCTGCCTGCATCGCTGGCGTGGACCGGGTGTTCACCATCGGCGGCGCCCAGGCCGTGGCTGCGTTGGCCTATGGCACCGAGAGCGTGCCGAGGGTCGACAAAGTGGTCGGGCCGGGCAACATCTACGTCGCCACGGCCAAGCGCCACGTGTTTGGCCAGGTCGGCATCGACATGATCGCCGGGCCTTCGGAGATCCTGGTGGTGTGCGACGGCCAGACCGACCCGGACTGGATCGCCATGGACCTGTTTTCCCAGGCCGAGCACGACGAAGACGCCCAGGCGATCCTGGTCAGCCCGGACGCCGAGTTCCTCGACAAGGTCGCTGCCAGCATCGACAAGCTGCTGCCGACCATGGACCGTGCCGAGATCATCAACACGTCGATCAATGGCCGTGGTGCGCTGATCAAGGTCGATGACATGGCACAGGCCATCGAGGTCGCCAACCGCATCGCGCCGGAACACCTGGAATTGTCGGTCGCTGACCCGCAGGCCTGGTTGCCGCAGATCCGCCATGCTGGTGCGATCTTCATGGGCCGTCACACCAGCGAAGCCCTGGGCGACTACTGTGCAGGTCCCAACCACGTGTTGCCGACGTCCGGCACCGCGCGTTTCTCGTCGCCGCTGGGGGTGTATGACTTCCAGAAGCGTTCGTCGATCATCTTCTGCTCCGAGCAGGGCGCGTCCGAACTGGGCAAGACCGCTTCGGTGCTGGCCCGCGGCGAGTCACTGAGCGCCCACGCCCGCAGCGCCGAGTACCGCATCCTTGATGAGAACTCCATTGACGGGCAGGGGAACTGAAATGAGTAAATTCTGGAGCCCGTTCGTCAAGAACCTGGTGCCCTACGTGCCGGGTGAACAGCCGAAGCTGACTCGCCTGGTCAAGCTCAACACCAACGAGAACCCCTACGGCCCATCGCCCAAGGCCTTGGCGGCGATGCAGACCGAGCTGAATGACAACCTGCGGCTGTACCCGGATCCCAACAGCGATCTGCTGAAAAACGCCGTGGCCCGGTATTACGGGGTGCAGAGCAATCAGGTGTTCCTGGGCAACGGTTCGGATGAAGTGCTGGCGCACATTTTTCACGGCCTGTTGCAGCACGATCAGCCGCTGTTGTTCCCGGACATCAGCTACAGCTTCTATCCGGTGTATTGCGGGTTATACGGCATCAAGTACGATGCCGTGCCGCTGGATGCGCAGTTCCGGATCGACCCGGCGGACTACGCCAAGCCGAATGGCGGGATCATTTTCCCCAACCCGAACGCGCCGACCGGTTGCCTGCTGGCGCTGGAAGCGGTCGAGCGGATCCTCAAGGCCAGCCCGGATTCGGTGGTAGTGGTCGACGAGGCCTATATCGACTTCGGCGGCGAGACGGCCATCAGCCTGGTGGACCGTTATCCGAACCTGCTGGTGACCCAGACCCTGTCCAAGTCCCGCTCCCTGGCGGGGCTGCGAGTGGGCCTGGCGGTGGGGCATCCGGACCTGATCGAAGCGCTGGAGCGGATCAAGAACAGCTTCAACTCCTATCCGCTGGATCGCCTGGCGAATGTTGGTGGCGCGGCGGCGTTCGATGATCGTGAGTATTTCCAGCGGACCTGCCAGTTGGTCATCGAGCACCGTGAATGGGTCGTGGCGCAACTGCAAGCCAAGGGCTTTGAAGTGCTGCCCTCGGCGGCCAACTTCATCTTCGCCCGCCACCCCCGGCACGATGCGGCGGGACTGGCAGCGAAATTGCGGGAGCAGGGCGTGATCGTGCGGCATTTCAAGCAGGAGCGGATTGCCCAGTTCCTGCGGATCAGCATTGGCACGCCGGAGCAGAACCAGGCACTGATCCAGGCTCTCGGCGAACTCTAAAGTCGCAAATGAAACCTGATGTGGGAGCGGGCTTGCCCGCGAAGGCGTCATGTCAGTCACTGCTATGTTGGCTGACCCGACGCCATCGCGAGCGGGCTCGCTCCCACAGTTGTTTTGGGGTGTTCACAAGATCGGCATTCCACCGCAAATCCCCCTGTGGGGGCGGGCTTGCTCGCGAAGGCGGTGTATCAGTCAGACTCTATGTGGCTGACCCGACGCCTTCGCGAGCAGGCTCGCTCCCACAGTTGTTTGGGGGTGTTCACAAGATCGGCATCTACCGCAAGCCCCCTGTGGGGGCGGGCTTGTCCGCGAAGGCGTCATGTCAGTCACTGCTATGTTGGCTGACCCGACGCCATCGCGAGCAGGCTCGCTCCCACAGTTGTTTGGGGGTGTTCACAAGATCGGCATTCCACCGCAAATCCCCCTGTGGGAGCGGGCTTGCCCGCGAAGGCGTCATGTCAGTCACTGCTATGTTGGCTGACCCGACGCCATCGCGAGCAGGCTCGCTCCCACAGTTGTTTGGGGGTGTTCACAAGATCGGCACTCCACCGCAAGCCCCCCTGTGGGAGCGGGCTTGCTCGCGAAGGCGGTGTATCAGTCAGACTCTATGTAGCTGACCCGACGCCATCGCGAGCAGGCTCGCTCCCACAGTTGTTTTGGGATGTTCACAAGATCGGCATTCCACCGCAAATCCCCCTGTGGGAGCGAGCCTGCTCGCGATGAGGCCTTTGGATCAGACCCTGAACTGATTGATCAACCGCCGCTGCTGCTCCGCCAGTTTGGTCAGCCCGGCGCTGGCCGCGCTGGACTCGTCGGCACCGCTGGCCACTTCGTTCGCCACTTGCCCGATGTTGATCACGTTGCGGTTGATATCATCGGCCACCGCGCTTTGCTCCTCGGCAGCGCTGGCGATCTGGGTATTCATGTCGTTGATCACCGACACGGCCTGGGTGATCGTCTCCAGGGCCTGGGCCGCTTTCGCCGCATGCTGCACGCTTTCATCGGTACGGTGCTGGCTGTCTTCCATCACGCGCACCACGTCCCGGGTGCCTTGTTGCAACTGCTGGATCATCGCCTGGATTTCTTCGGTCGCCTGCTGCGTCTTCTGTGCCAGGTTGCGCACTTCATCGGCGACCACCGCGAAGCCACGGCCCTGTTCACCGGCCCGTGCGGCTTCGATGGCGGCGTTGAGGGCCAGCAGGTTGGTCTGCTCGGCAATCCCGCGGATGGCGGTGAGGATCGCGTTGATGTTCTCGCTGTCCTTGGCCAGGGTCTGTACCACACCCACCGCTTTGCCGATTTCCACGGCCAGGGCACCGATGGAGCTGGAGGTGTCCCGCACGATCTGCATGCCCTGGTTGGCGGCCTGGTCTGCATGACTGGCGGCCTGGGCGGCTTGGGTCGCGTTGCGGGCCACGTCCTGGGCGGTGGCAGTCATTTCTTGCACGGCAGTGGCGACCTGATCGATCTCCGACATTTGCTTGTGCACGCCTTGGTTGGTGCGGATCGCGATATCGGCGGTGTGCTCCGATGAATCGCTGACGCTCTGCACCGAAGTCACTACCTGAGTGATCATGCCCTGCAATTTGCTCAGGAACGTGTTGAAACCCCTGGCGATCGCTCCCAGTTCATCGGCGCGGTCGCTGACCAGGCGCCGGGTCAGGTCGCCTTCGCCCTGGGCGATGTCATCGAGCATCGCTACCATTTGCTTGAGTGGCCGGGCAATGCCGTGGCCCACCAGCCAGATCACCAGCAGACCGATGCCGGCAATCACCAGGCCCACCACCGCCATGCCGAAGATATCGGACTGGTGCTGATGGTCGAGGTCTTTTTGCAGGGCTTGCAGGTCGGCCATGACCGCATTCAGCGGCAGTTGCAGCATCAACGTCCAGCGGGCGTCGGTCTCACCGATGCCGAACGGCATGTACACCTCGATATGCCCGTGTTCTTCATCGATGTCGTAGCGCATTTCGCCGACGCCCAGCTTGGCCAGGTTATCCAGTTCGCTGGCATCGAGCAGGTCGCTGGCCTTTTCCCCGAGTTTGCTCGGGTCCTTGGTGAAGGCCACCAGTCGGTTGTTGCTCGAGAGCAAGGCCATTTCCCCGGCGCCGTCGTACAGCTTGCCGTCGGCGGCCACGAGCATGTCCTGGATGAAGTTCACCGACAGGTCGGCACCGACGATGCCCTGGAACTTGCCATCGATCATGATCGGTTCGATGAACGAGGCGAGCATGGTCATCGTGTTGCCAACGCGATAGGGCGCCGGGTCGATCACGCAGGCTTTCTTGCTGTCCTGGGAGCACAGGTAGTATTCACTGGCGCGGATGCCGGTGGAGAGCAGTTTCTGATCGGCCACGTCGGCGAGTTTTTCCAGGCCCAGGGAGCCGTCCTGGTTACGAAACCACCACGGCAGGAAACGCCCGTTGGTTTCCATGCCCACCACCTTACTGTTCACATAATTGGCGTCGTCGTGGTCGATGGCGTTCGGTTCCCAGGCAATGTAGGCGCCGAGGACCTTCGGGTTGCGCACCACGGTTTCGCGCAACAGGTTGATCATTTGCTCGCGGGGTACCTTCAGTTGCGGGTTGCCGTCCGCGCCGTTCATGCCCATCAAGGCGTTGCTGGTGGCCAGGCCACGGGCGAGCAAAAGCGGTGCTTCCAGTTCCCGCTGGATCAGGCTGGCCTGGGTGTGGGCCAGGGCGCTGAGACGTCGTTCGATGAGATGTTCGAACTGCGCCTTGGTCCGCTGTTGCACCATCTCTTGGGTGCGCGCGCCGGCAAACAGCGCGTACAGCACAAGAGCCCCCACCACGCTGAGCACGATGGCTCCGGCCAGGGCGGCAACGGAAAACTGGATCGATCTGAATTTCATAGAGGCTCCGGGCGCGGAATGAGGTCTGGAGTCTTTATCGGCGTTTGCGCGCCTTGGCATGAGGCGCTGTTTGTCGGGTGACTGTTTTAGCTGCGTGGGTGTCGCAAATGGACAGGGTGGGCTCTGTCCGAAAAACCTGTAATCGCGCGTTGTGTATCTGGCGCCGATACAAATCAAGGCCTAGGATACGCCCACGTTTCCAGGGAGCTTCTTTTACATGAACAAGACATTGATGGTGAGTGCTCTGAGCGCGGCTCTGCTGCTCGCCGGTTGCCAGTCGGTCAATACCACCAGCGGCGGAGCCGTGGGCGTGGAACGCAAGCAGTACATGTTCAGCATGCTGTCGACCGAGCAGGTCAACCAGATGTACGCCCAGTCCTATCAAAAGACGATGGGTGAGGCGAGCGCCCAGGGCGCGCTGGACAAGACCAGCAATGATGCCAAGCGCATCCAGGTCATTGCCGACCGCTTGATCGCCCAGGCACCGGTGTTCCGCCCGGATTCGGCGCAGTGGAACTGGGAAGTGAACCTGATCAAGAGCGATGAGCTCAACGCCAATTGCGGTCCTGGTGGCAAGATCATGTTCTACACCGGCCTGATCGACCAATTGAAGCTCACCGACGCTGAAATCGCCGCGATCATGGGCCATGAAATCGCCCACGCCCTGCGCGAGCACGGGCGCGAAGCGATGTCCAAGGCCTACGGCATCGAGATGGCCAAGCAGGGCGCTGGCGCCTTGTTCGGCCTGGGCCAGGACAGCCTGGCATTGGCCGACACCGTCGCCAACTATGGCATGACCTTGCCCAACAGCCGTAGCAACGAGAACGAAGCCGACCTGATCGGCCTCGAACTGGCCGCTCGCGCCGGCTACGACCCGAACGCGGCGATCACCTTGTGGAACAAGATGGCCAAGGCCTCGGAAGGCGCGCCGCCGGAGTTCATGAGTACCCACCCTTCGTCGGGCAGCCGTATCGCTTCGTTGCAGGCGGCGATTCCGAAGGTGATGCCGCTGTATCAACAGGCCAGGAAGTAAGCTTCATCCTGCGGTGAGGCGACAGGCCTCATCGCGAGCAGGCTCGCTCCCACAAGGGATTTGCAGTGTTCCATATTTTTGTGAACACCCGCGGCCAATGTGGGAGCGAGCCTGCTCGCGATGAACGATAACGCGGTATCCGATCAAACCCACCCACTGCTCTGCATCGCCTTGTACACCGCCACGATCGCCAGGACGAAGAATGCCAAGGCGGCCAGGCGGCGGATCAGGGTCAGGGGGAGTTTCTCAGCGGCGAAATTGCCGGCCAGGACCACCGGCACGTTGGCAATCAACATGCCCACGGTGGTACCGATGATCACCAACCACAACTCCGGGTATTGCGCGGCGAGCATCACCGTGGCGATCTGTGTCTTGTCGCCGATTTCCGCGAGGAAGAACGCAATCAGCGTGGTCAGGAACGGTCCGAACTTGCGGGCCGTGTTCGCTTCTTCATCGTCCAGCTTGTCCGGGACCAGGGTCCACAGTGCCGTGGCCGTGAAGCTGGCCGCCAATATCCAGTGCAAGACCGCGTCGGAGAAAAAACCGCTGACCCAGGCCCCCACCGCGCCGGCAGCCGCGTGGTTGGCGAGCGTCGCGGCCACGATGCCGGCGATGATCGGCCAGGGTTTGCGAAAGCGAGCCGCCAGGATGAGCGCGAGCAATTGCGTCTTGTCGCCGATTTCGGCCAGCGCAACGATAGCGGTAGGTACGAGGAGTGAGTCCAGCATCAGGAATTCCTAAAGGGGCGGGTCGACACGGCTATGACACGTACAGCCTTCCCGCCCCGGGTAAGGTGTGCGTGTCATAGGTCTTGTCAAACCCAGCGACCATCTGCGTGGACGCTTGGGCCGCATACGCCATGGTCTGCTGACCAAGTATGTTGACGTATGCCGGGCGAGCATGGCGCTCGCGGGAGACTACTCCCCTAGGACGGAGCGGATTCTGCCTAGGCAAATCCGATTGAGCAAGTGCTGTTTCCTAAAAAAACTCAACCGCGCTTGGCCCGGTAGATGCGAAAGCCCTGGCCTTCGGCCTTGATCGCACACACGCCCAAATGCTCTTCGATCAACGGCTGGTACTTGAGGAAGCTGTTGGCAACCAGCCGAAGTTCGCCGCCGTTTTTCAGATGTTTGGCCGCTTTTCGCAGCAGGTTCTCCGTAGCGTGGTAATCGGTGTGCACGCCGACATGGAACGGCGGGTTGCTCAGGATCGCGCTCAAGCCCATCGGCGCGGCGTCGATGCCATCGCCGGTCAGCACGTCGGCTTCCAGGCCATTGGCAGCCAGGGTCAGGCGACTGCTGGCGGCGGCGAAAGCGTCCACATCCAACAGGGTGACGGTGTTGTGCGGATAGCGCCGCTTGACCGCCGCTCCCAGCACGCCGGCACCGCAGCCGAAGTCGAGCAAATGCCCGCTGGGCAGTTTATCCAGGTGCTCCAACAGCAGCGCACTGCCGCGATCCAGGCGACCGTGGCTGAACACCCCCGGCAGGCTGATGACCTTCAGCGGGCCTTCGGCCAGGGGCAGCTCGTAGGTATGGGCCAGGCTTTCCAGAGGCTTGGCCTCGGGCGCGTTGGCGACCGTGACTTGCCACAGTTGGCAGTGCCGCGCGCTGTCGAGCTTGCGTGGCTTGCCGAACGGGTTGAGCTGCTTGGACGCACCTTCGATGCCGCTGCGCTTTTCCCCCACCAGATACACCTCGCGACCAGCCAGGCGCGCCGCCACGGCATTGAGGATGTAGTCGGTCAGGTCCTTGGCCTTGGGCAGGAACACCACGGCCGTGTCGAACCCAGACTCGGGCACGTTCACGCCAAAGTGGCTGCGCTCTGGGAAACGGGCGTCCAGCGCTGCCTGGTCACCGGCATGCCAGCACCAGCCGTGGGCCTCTGGCAAACGGCCGAGCAGATCGTCGGCGGGCAGGCCGGCCAACAGCACCGAACCCTGGAATAACTCGGCCTGACGAAGCAGTACTTCACTGCGCGGATCCATGGTCTGCTCCTTGAAAAAAAGTGCGGCAGTTTATCAACTGACGACACGCCGCGCTGTACCGCTGAAAAAGCCTTGGGCGTTTTCGCTCATTTGGCCGACGATCCGTTGCCGCGCCTCGCGGCTGCCCCAGGCGTTGTGCGGTGTGACGATCAACCGTGGAATATCGCCGGCCAGCAGCGGGTTGCCTTGGACTGGCGGCTCCACGCTGAGCACGTCGGTGGCGGCGCCGCCCAAGTGACCGCTGCGCAGCGCCTCGGCCAGGGCCTGTTCATCGATCAGGCCGCCACGGGCGGTATTGACCACGAACGCACCCGGCTTGAGCAGCGCCAGCTCACGGGCGCCGATGAAGTTCCGGGTGTGTTCGTTGAGCGGGCAATGCAGGGTCAGGGCATCGACTTGCGGCAACAATTGCTCCAATGGCAAACGGTCGGGGCGGGCCGGGCGCCCGGGGATCTGCCCCAGCACCACGCGCATGCCAAAGGCTTCGGCCAGCCGCCCGACGGCGCTGCCCAGTTCTCCATGGCCCAGCAAGCCCAGGGTCTTGCCTGCCAGTTCGACAATCGGATAGTCCAGCAGGCAGAACTGCGAAGCCTGCTGCCAGCGACCTTCGCCCACCGCTTTTTGGTAGTCGGCCAGGCGCGTCGCCAGGTTCAGCAACAGCATGATCGTGTGCTGGGCCACCGACGGTGTGCCGTAGCCCTGGCAGTTGCACACCGTGATGCCGTGTTGGCGCGCGGCTGCCAGATCGACATTGTTGGTGCCGGTGGCGCTGATCAGGATCAGCTTCAGCCCGGGGCTGGCCGCCATGGCCTGCGCATCGATCACGACCTTGTTAGTGATCGCCACGGTGGCGCCCTTGAGCCGCTCGATGACCTGATCCGGGGTGGTCCGGGCGAACAGTTGCAGGTCGCTGAAGCAACTGCGCAGCGGGTCCAGGTCGAGGTCGCCGAGATCCAGGGAAGGGTGGTCGAGGAAAACTGCGCGGGCGGTGTTCGTCATCAGCTGTACCTTTTATCTCAAGAATCGAAGGCGTAATGTGGCGAGCCTATCAGATGCGTTACAGCCATGGCTTGGCCCGAATGTTGGGGCCTATGAAGAACTTTGTGGCGAGGGGATTTATCCCCGCTGGGCTGCGAAGCAGCCCTGAAACCTGGACGCTCGGTGCGTCGGGCAAAAATCATGTCTGAAGTTTGTTGGACTGCTTCGCCGCCCAACGGGGATAAATCCCCTCGCCACAGATTCACTTGCCACACAGTTGATGTTTGTTTTGAGATTGCGTTAGCCAAGGAGCTCCACCATGTACCTCACCGAATTCCTCACCGTCGCCCTGATCCACCTGCTGGCCGTTGCCAGCCCCGGGCCGGATTTTGCCGTGGTGGTGCGTGAAAGCGTGACCCATGGCCGGCGCGCCGGGACCTGGACGGCGCTGGGTGTCGGCACGGCGATTTTCCTGCATGTGGGCTATTCGTTGCTGGGCATCGGCCTGATCGTGTCGCAATCGATCGTGCTGTTCAACGCGCTGAAATGGGCCGCCGCCGCGTACCTGCTGTACATCGGCTTCAAGGCACTGCGGGCGCAACCGGCCAAGCCCACCGAGGAAAACCTGCACAAGGACGTCGGTGAACGTACCGCTCGCGGCGCGTTCACCTCGGGCTTTGTTACCAATGGCC
Source organism: Pseudomonas sp. DF11 (assembly GCF_058148565.1). NCBI lineage: Bacteria > Pseudomonadati > Pseudomonadota > Gammaproteobacteria > Pseudomonadales > Pseudomonadaceae > Pseudomonas > Pseudomonas sp. DF11. The sequence continues at coordinate 456,746 of NZ_JBYVYN010000003.1, read as the reverse complement.
TGAACCCCAAGGCGACGCTGTTTTTCCTGTCGCTGTTCACTGTGGTGATCAACCCCCATACGCCGTTGGCGATCCAGGCCGGTTACGGTGTGTACCTGGCGGTCGCCACGGCCGTCTGGTTCTGCCTGGTGGCGCTGCTGTTCAGCCAGCAACGGGTGCGCGCCGGTTTCGCGCGCATGGGCCACTGGTTCGACCGGACCATGGGCGCGGTGCTCGTGGCTATCGGGGTGAAGCTGGCGTTTACCGAGGCGCACTGACTGTTGCGGTCTTTCCTTTGATCGCACCCACGCGGATGTGGGGCGATCAATGCCGTTGGCGGACGTAATCCAGAAAAGCGTCGATGTTGTCACTGCATAGCAGGGGGGACACCGCCTTGACCTCTTCCATCGGCCATTCCCACCAGGCCGACTCAAGCAGGGCCTGACGCACCGGCTCGTCGAAACGCCAGCGAATGAACCGACATGGATTGCCGCCCACCATGGCGTAAGGCTCGACATCGCGTGTCACCACCGCGCCGGCCGCGACCACGGCGCCATGGCCGATGGTCACGCCCGACAGAATCATCGCTTCAGCGCAGATCCAGCAATCGCTGCCAATCACCACGTTGCCCTTGGTCGGGTTGCTGCCGGGAATGTCCCGGGCTTCGTCGATCATCAGCGGGAATGGAAACGTGCTGACCCAGTCGGTGCGATGCCCACCGCCCAACAGGATCTTCACCCCTTCGGCGATCGACGTATAGGAACCGACCTTGAGGACCGTGTCGTCGCCGAACTCCATCACCTCGGGAATGCCATACGTGCCTACCCCAACCTGGTATTTCGGATAGCGCAGGCGGATTTTTTCCGGCGCTCGTTCGAGTTTTTCCAGGCGCTTGAGGTGCTTTCGTACTTTGCGCTCCTTGAGTTTCTGCAAGAACTTCATGAGCGGAACCTTGCCATCGGCAATCGCAAGACCAGCCGCTTGAGGCGCTTGAAACTGGTTTTGTTCCAGTGGCGCCAGGGGATGCTGCGCAACAGTTGCCAGGCCTCTTTGCGGTCTTCGACCACAGCGTACTTCAGCGCTTTGTGCACCAGTACCGTGCGGGCCGACTCGTAGGCGGGGTGGTCCCGATAGGGCTCGATGGTCTGCAGGTCCGTCTTGAGCATCAAGCGGTATTTCCTCGACAGGTTATTGGGGTGGCGCCGATAGCGTGTGACGCAGATCGGTAGTTCATGGATTTGATAACCCCGGTGGGCGATCCGCAGGGTGATCTGGAAATCCTGGACCCTTAGCTGCGGATCATAAAAACCGGCGTCCCGCAGGGCGCTCATGCGGTACAGGGCCGCGGGCGCGCCTATGACGGTGGCGTTGCGCAGCAGTTCATCGAAGGTGTAGACCCGGATGTGGTCGCGCTGTTGCTCCTTGATGGTCCGGCCTTCGCTGTCCATGTAGATGACCAGCGCGCCGACACAGCCCACCTGCGGATGCTCGTCCAGGTATTGGGCGCGGACCCGGATCGAATGGGGCAGCATCACATCGTCAAGGTCCGGGGTGGCGACATAAGTGCCCTTGGCATACTTCAGCCCATGGTTGAGTGCCGCACTGACGCCCTGGTTCTCCTGGGCGTAGAGTTGGAAATCGTAGGTCTGCTGCAACTGCCGGAGCCTGGCGAGGCTGTTGTCGGTGGAGCCATCGTCGACCACGATGACCTCAACGTTCCGGTAATCCTGGGCAAAGAGGCTGTGGAATGCTTCTTCCAGGTATTTTCCGGCGTTGTAGCAAGGGGCCACGATCGACACAAGCGGCGCACCTTGAGGCGCGGTGGCCTGGGAGGAGGTCAGTTCGGTGTTCATTATTTTCTGTCAAAAAGTGGTGGCATGCTGGAAACCTGCCAGGGCATTCCCCACAGGCTTTTGTAACAAGCGTGATACCTATGCTCGCTGTTGGATCCCGATCTGACAAGGTTTGGTTGCGCACTGCTTGCGAAACCTGGGTGTTAGATGGCTCAAGGCTAGTATTTGCGCACGGATCAAATCATTCCTTTGGCTGATTTGATCCGTGTATAAGCGCTCTAGAGTGCTTACTTCCAGCCAAGACCGTGCAGTCAGAAAAGGGACTCTTATGTTGCAGACTCGCGTTATTCCTCCAGCCGAAGGCGCTTATCAATACCCGCTGCTGATCAAGCGGCTGCTGATGTCCGGCACGCGTTACGAGAAAACCCGCGAGATCATCTACCGTGACCAATTGCGCTACAGCTATCCGACGCTGATCGAACGGGTCGCACGGCTGGCCAATGTGCTGACCGAAGCCGGGGTCAAGGCCGGTGATACCGTGGCGGTGATGGACTGGGACAGCCATCGTTACCTGGAATGCATGTTCGCGATCCCGATGATCGGCGCGGTGATCCACACCATCAACGTGCGCCTGTCACCGGAGCAGATCCTCTACACCATGAACCACGCCGAGGACCGCTTCGTGCTGGTCAACAGCGAGTTCGTCGGCTTGTACCAGGCGATTGCCGGGCAGCTGACCACGGTGGACAAGACCCTGCTGCTGACCGACCTGCCGGAAAAAACCGCCGACCTGCCGAACCTGGTGGGTGAATACGAGCAACTGCTCGCCGCTGCCAGCCCTGTCTACGACTTCCAGGATTTCGACGAAAACTCCGTCGCGACCACGTTCTACACCACCGGCACCACGGGCAACCCCAAGGGCGTGTATTTCACCCATCGGCAACTGGTGCTGCATACCATGGGCGTGGCGACCATCATGGGGTCCATCGACAGCGTGCGGTTGCTGGGTACCAACGACGTGTACATGCCCATCACGCCGATGTTCCATGTCCACGCCTGGGGCCTGCCGTACGTGGCGACCATGCTCGGGCTCAAGCAGGTCTACCCGGGTCGCTACGATCCCGAATTCCTGGTCCAGCTGTGGCGCAAGGAAAAGGTCACCTTTTCCCATTGCGTGCCGACCATCCTGCAAATGGTCCTCAATGCCAAGGGCGCCCAGGACACCGATTTCGGCGGCTGGAAAATCGTCATCGGTGGCAGCGCCCTGAACCGCAGCCTGTACGAAGCGGCCAAGGCCCGGGGTATTCAGCTCACCGCCGCCTATGGCATGTCGGAAACCGGCCCGCTGGTGTCCTGCGCCCACCTCAACGACGAGTTGATGGCCGGCAGCGAGGACGAACGCACCACCTATCGGATCAAGGCCGGCGTGCCGGGGCCGTTGGTGGAAGCGGCGATCGTCGACACCGAGGGCCGCTTCCTGCCGGCCGATGGCGAGACCCAGGGCGAGCTGGTGCTGCGCGCGCCGTGGCTCACCGAGGGCTATTTCAACGAGCCGCAGAAGGGCGCCGAGCTCTGGGCCGGCGGCTGGCTGCACACCGGCGACGTTGCCACCCTGGACAACATGGGCTTCATCGACATCCGCGATCGCATCAAGGACGTGATCAAGACCGGCGGTGAATGGATCTCCTCGCTGGACCTTGAGGACCTCATCAGCCGTCACGTGGCGGTACGCGAAGTAGCAGTGGTCGGCATTCCCGATCCACAGTGGGGCGAGCGGCCGTTTGCCTTGCTGGTGATTCGCGAAGGGCATCAGATCGGGGCTCGTGAGCTCAAGGAACACCTCAAGCCGTTCGTCGAGCTGGGGCACCTGAGCAAGTGGGCGATCCCGAGCCAGATCGCCCTTGTTACTGAAATTCCCAAGACCAGCGTCGGCAAGCTCGACAAGAAGCGCATCCGCGTCGACATCACCGAATGGCAGAGCAACAACAGCACCTTCCTGTCCACGCTTTAGGCCTTTTTGCCGTGCCCGAAAGGGCACGGCAGCCCCACCAAGCAAGCGCTTGCCTTGTCAAACCGCAAATTTCAGCCATCCTTGCCGTGCCGGCATCTGTCGGCCTGGCGAAAGGACTGTTCCAGAGTGGTCGAGGGCTGCAAATCACACTTTAGAGGGATCAAGCCGTACTACCTGCTGGCTATAGTCCGCTCACGGATTCTCAAGAACGGGGCGCACGCACGAAAGGGCGATGCGACCTTGATGGATGTCGGGACGCTGCCGCTCCCAGCCATCGAGGTGTTCTCGAAATGTCCACTGCCATAACAATAATGCACATGGAGTAGCGTCGATGACCTCAGCAACCACGTTCTGGCGCCGGGCAAAACTGCCTCTGGCGGTCAGTCTCGCCTCTTCGCTCGCCGGGCCTGCATTCGGCGTCAGTTTCAACATCGGTGAAATCGAGGGCCAGTTCGACTCGTCCCTGTCGGTCGGCGCGAGCTGGTCCACGGCCAAGGCCAACAAGGACCTGATCGGTGTCAACAACGGCGGCAAGGGCCTGTCGCAGACCTCCGATGACGGTCACTTGAACTTCAAGCGAGGGGAAACCTTCTCGAAGATCTTCAAGGGCATCCATGACCTGGAACTGAAGTACGGCGATACCGGCGTGTTCGTGCGCGGCAAGTACTGGTACGACTTCGAACTCAAGGACGAACACCGCCTGTACAAGGACATCAGCGACAGCAACCGCAAGGAAGGCGCCAAGTCCTCCGGCGGGCAGATTCTCGATGCATTCGTCTACCACAACTATTCCATCGCCGATCAGCCGGGCTCGGTCCGCCTGGGCAAGCAGGTGGTCAGTTGGGGTGAAAGCACCTTCATCCAGGGCGGTATCAACTCCATCAACCCGGTCGACGTGTCCGCGTTCCGTCGCCCTGGTGCCGAGATCAAGGAAGGCCTGATCCCGGTCAACATGTTCTACGTCTCCCAGAGCCTGACCGACAACCTGTCGGCCGAGGCGTTCTACCAGATTGAATGGGACCAGACCGTGGTGGATAACTGCGGTACGTTCTTCTCCCAGCCGGATGTGATTGCCGATGGGTGTACCGATAACCTGCGGGTGCTGAACAAGCGTTCGTCCGTTCCACTGCCGGGCGTCATTCTTCCAATATTGGAAGGCCAGGGTGTCGATATCAACGAAGAAGGCGTGCTGGTACGCCGTGGCCCGGACCGCGATGCCCGCGACAGCGGCCAGTGGGGCGCATCGTTGAAGTACATGTTCGAACCGCTGGACACCGAGTTCGGTGCCTACTTCATGAACTACCACAGCCGTGCGCCGATTTTCAGTGCCCAGGGGGCTGCGCAGCAGTTCTATACCGCAGGGCCAATCGCGGCACTGCGTCCTCTGATCGTGGCAGGTAACTCCAACTACTTCGTCGAATACCCGGAAGATATCCGTCTCTATGGCTTGAGTTTCTCCACGACACTGCCTACCGGCACGGCGTGGAGCGGTGAGATCAGCTATCGCCCGAATGCGCCGGTGCAACTGAGCACCACCGACATTCTCTTCGCCGGTGTGACGCCGCTCCCCGGATTTGGCAATGCATCGGTGCTCCAGGGCACGCCCGGCCAAGACCTGCATGGCTATCGTCGTAAAGAGATCACTCAGTTCCAGACCACATTCACACACTTCCTGGACCAGGTCATGGGCGCCAGCCGCCTGACCCTGGTGGGTGAAATCGGGGTGACCCATGTCGGTGGCCTGGAAAGCAAATCCGACGCTCGCTACGGCCGCGACCCAGTGTTCGGGCCGGGCGAACTGCCCAACGGTTTCTGTAACTCGCTCAATACCTCTACGGCGTCGGGTGGCGGCCAGACCATCAACGACGTGAACAGCAACTGCAACAACGACGGCTTCACCACCTCCACATCCTGGGGCTACCGTGCGCGCGCCATCTGGGAATACCCGGACGTCTTCGCCGGTGTGAACCTCAAGCCCAACGTGGCCTGGTCCCATGACGTCAAAGGCTACTCGCCAGGCCCTGGCGGAAACTTCGAAGAAGGCCGCAAAGCCGTCAGCCTCGGGCTGGATGCTGAGTACCAGAACACCTACAACGCCAGCCTGGCCTACACCAACTTCTTTGGTGGCGACTTCAGTACCGTGGACGATCGTGACTTCCTGGCGCTCAGCGTCGGCGTGACCTTCTAAGCACCGAATTTCAGGACGAGACACTATGAAAATAACAAAGAATCTGTTGCAGGTCGGTGTTCTGGGGCTATCCCTGCTGGCTGCCAGCGTCATGGCGGCAGTGCCTGCGGCCGAGGCCGATAAACTGGGCAAGAGCCTGACACCGATGGGCGCCGAGATGGCCGGCAATGCCGACGGCTCGATCTCGGCCTGGAAACCCATGGCCAAGAACGCCGGCGCCGTGGACAGCAAGGGTTTCCTTGCCGACCCATTCCCGACGGAAAAACCGCTGTTCACCATCACCGCGCAGAACGTCGAGCAGTACAAGGACAAGCTCGCCCCGGGCCAGTACGCGATGTTCAAGCGCTACCCGGAAACCTTCAAGATGCCGGTCTACCCGACCCATCGTGGCGCCACCGTGCCGGATGAGGTGTTCGCCTCCATCAAGAAAAACGCGGTCAACACCAAGCTGGTTTCCGGCGGCAACGGCCTGGAGAACTTCGAGACGGCCGTGCCGTTCCCGATTCCCCAGAGCGGTGTGGAAGTCATCTGGAACCACATCACCCGCTATCGTGGCGGCAGCGTGACACGCCTGGTCACCCAGGCCACCCCGCAGCCCAACGGTTCGTACAGCCTGGTGTACTTCCGTGACCAATTCGTGTTCCGCGACAAGATGAAGGATTTCGATCCAACCAACCCTGGCAACATCCTGTTCTACTTCAAGCAGCAAGTAACCGCGCCGGCGCGCCTGGCCGGTGGCGTGCTGCTGGTGCACGAAACCCTCGACCAAGTGAAGGAGCCGCGTTCGGCGTGGGTCTACAACGCTGGTCAGCGCCGCGTGCGCCGTGCCCCGCAAGTGTCCTATGACGGCCCGGGTACGGCCGCCGACGGCCTGCGTACCTCCGACAACCTGGACATGTACAACGGCGCACCGGATCGCTACGACTGGAAGCTGGAAGGCAAGAAAGAGATGTACATCGCTGCCAACAGCTACAGGATCGATTCGCCGCAACTCAAGTACGCCGACATCATCAAGGCCGGCCACATCAACCAGGACCTGACCCGCTACGAGCTGCGGCGTGTCTGGCACGTGATCGCGACCCTGAAGGAGGGCCAGCGCCATATCTACGCCAAGCGTGACTTCTACATCGACGAAGATACCTGGCAAGCCGCAGTGATCGACCACTACGACGGTCGTGGCCAGCTGTGGCGCGTGGCCGAGGCCCATGCCGAGAACTACTACGACAAGCAAGTGCCGTGGTACGCCCTGGAAACCCTCTACGACCTGCAGTCCGGCCGCTACCTGGCGCTGGGCATGAAGAACGAAGAGAAATCGGCCTACGACTTCGGCTTCACCGCCACCACCGCCGACTTCACCCCGAACGCACTGCGCCAGGACGGCATCCGCTAAACCGCTGCACCCGAGGCCGCATCCTCGAAACAACGCCCCGACTGGTTCGGGGCGTTGTTTTTGGGGCCAACACAAAACCCCTGTGGCGAGGGGATTTATCCCCGTTGGGTTGCGAAGCGACCCCCTAAGCCATTACCTCGGAACATCAGCCGGATAGCCTTCAAGCTTTTTGGGCTGCTTCGCGGCCCAGCGGGGATAAATCCCCTCGCCACAAAAACGCCCCCTGCAAGGGCCATTGGCTTGTAGTCTTTTTGTAGCCATTTGTAGCACTCCCTTCAATACGTCCTCGTTTACCGCTAGTCTGCGGACATCTGCAACGCCGCCACCCGCATCTCAACAAGAGCCGGCCATGACTGATTTGTCTTCACTTCCGGATTCTGCCCGCGCAGCCATCGCGGTACAGGACGGGCGTTTCTACCGCCCGCCCTTGCCCGACGGTCACGTTGTGCGGCCGCGGTTGTGCGAGCGCTTGAGCGCGGGGCTCGGGGGGCGGTTGCTGTTGGTCAGTGCCCCGGCGGGGTTCGGTAAAAGCTCCCTGGCGGTGGAGTTCTGCCAGAGCCTGCCCGCCCATTGGCAGAGCCTCTGGCTGGGGCTCAGCGCCCGGGACAACGACCCGGGGCGGTTCCTGGAACGGCTACTTGAAGGGCTCCAGGCGTTTTTCCCGCAACTGGGCGGTCGGGCACTGGGGCTGCTGAAAATGCGCCAGCGCCATCAACCGTTTGCCTTCGAAGAATGGCTCGACGGCCTGCTGGACGAACTGTCCACGCATTTATCGCCCCGCGAACCCTTGCTGCTGGTCCTCGACGACTACCACCTGGCGCAAAGCCAGGTGCTGGATCGCTGTCTGCAGTTTTTCCTCAATCACCTGCCCGACGGCCTGCTGGTGCTCGTCACCAGCCGCCAGCGCCCGGACTGGCATTTGGCGCGTTTGCGCCTGTCCCGGCAACTGCTCGAACTCAACGAGCAGGACCTGCGCCTGACCCATGAAGAAGCCCTGACCCTGCTCCAGCATCACAGCAGTTCGTTGCGCGGTGAGGCGCTGGAAAATCTCATCCAGCGTAGCGAAGGTTGGGTGGCCGGTTTGCGTTTCTGGTTGCTGGCCGCCTCCGAGGCCGGAACCGAAGGCCTGCTACCCCAGGCCTTGCACGGTGGGGAAGGGCTGATTCGCGATTACCTGCTCGAAGAAGTTATCGACTGCCTGCCCGCCGAGGTCCAGGCGTTTCTCTACGACACGGCCCCCCAGGAACGCTTTTGCAGCGAACTGTGCGATGCGGTGCGCGAGGCCCATGACAGCGCCGAAATCCTGCGTTACCTGGCGGCCCACCAGGTGTTCCTGGTACCGCTGGACGAGCACGGCCATTGGTACCGTTACCACCACCTGTTTTCCGACCTGCTGCGCAGTCGTCCCAGCGCGCCGGCCATGGTCCCGGCCGCGACCCTGCACCTGCGGGCCTGTCGCTGGTTCAACGCCCAGGGCCTGATCGACGAAGCCGTGGAACAGGCCTTGCGGGCCGGGCATCTGGATGTGGCGGCGAACCTAGTGCAGAACCTCTCGGAGGAGCAATTGCTGGCCGAACAGAACGTCGGCATGTTGCTGCGCTGGAAAATGGACTTGCCCGACAGCCTGCTCATCAGCACCCCGCGGCTGATCGTGCTCTATAGCTGGGCGTTGGGCCTGGCCTGCCAGCTGGATGCGGCCGAAGAGCTGGCGGCGCACTTGAGTCGTTTCCTGCCGGCCCCCTCGGCCACCGCGCAAAAATCCATGCTCGCCCAGTGGCTGGCTCTGAGCGGGATCGTCGCCCGTGGCCGCGGGGATCGTGAGGCCACCGTACGTTATTGCAGCGAAGCCCTGGAGAGCCTGCCCCATAAACGCTACGGCCAGCGCCTGATGTGCCTGTCCACGCTGTCGAACCTGGCGATTGCCGACGGCGACCTGTGGCGCGCGCGGAACTTGAACCGTGACTCCCTGGAGCTGGCGCAGCGGGTCGGCAACCCACTGTTCGAGGCCCTGGCCCATTACGATCGTGCCCGGGTCTTGCAGGCGCGAGGAGAGATCCTGCGGGCGCTGGATGAGGTGCACCAGGGCCTGCAACGTTTGCACAAACTGTCGCCCCAGCGGCTCTATGCGGTGCGGGCGCGATTGATCATGTACGAAGGTTTCCTGCTGACCTTGCGCATGCAACCCCAGGCCGGCCTTGCGCGGTTGCAGGCGGGCCTCACCGAAGCCCGCGCCTGCCGCGACATCAGCGTGCTGATCGGTCATTGCGTGATCGCGCGTATCGAAGGCTACAGTGGCGAGTTCGCCCGGGCCTTCGCCGAACTGGCTGAAGCCGAGCGCCTGATGCACATCTGGGACGTTCCGCCGATCTACTATTTGGCAATGATCACCCTGGTCAAATGCGAACTGTGGCTGGCCCAGGGGCGCACTGACCTGGCGGAGGCCTGGCTGACCCGTCTGGGCCAGACCTACACGGGCGAGCGAGCCGCCGCGCCACCGGAATTCCACCCGCAACTGCCTTTGCATGTCGAACTGCAGCAGGCGGTGCTGGAGTCCATCCGGGGTCAACCGATGCTCGCCCAAGGGCGGCTCGATGCCTTGCTTGAACACGGTCAGCAAACCGGCCGGCAGATGCTCAGCGTGATGGCGCTCAACCAGAAAGTCGCCTTGCTGCTGAGTGTCGGGCGCGAGCCCGAAGCCCGACGGACCCTGGCCCAGGCTTTCGAAGCCGCCAGCGGCGGCGTGTTGCAGCCTTTCGAATGGTTGTTCGGCGAGCACCGTGAATGGTTGCGCGAACAACTGCTGCACGCACCAATCAGTTCCTTGCGCGATCATCTGCTCGAACGCCTGCCTTCGACAGTGGCCCAGCCTGCCGACCCAACGGCCCCCGTGGAAACCCTCAGCAGTCGCGAGCGGGCGGTGTTGCAACTGATTGCCCAAGGCTGCTCGAACCAGGAGATCAGCGAGCAATTGTTCATCTCGCTGCACACCGTCAAGACTCACGCCAGCCACATCAACAGCAAGCTCGGCGTCGAGCGCCGTACCCAAGCGGTGGCGCGGGCGAAGGCGTTGGGGTTGTTGAGCTGAGCAAGGTTTACTTGTATCGAAGAGCTTTTGTGGCGAGGGGATTTATCCCCGCTGGGGGCGAAGCCCCCTCCTCGGTGTTTCAGGCATAAATCATGTCCGAAGCAATCGGGGACTGCTTCGCAGCCCAGCGGGGATAAATCCCCTCTCCACAAAAAACAGTCAGCGCCAGTAAAGGAATGTTTGATGTTGCCCGTCTACAAAGCCATCCCATCCCCCGTCGGGCAACTGATCCTCGTCGCCCGCCAGACGCGACTGGCGGCCATCCTGTGGGAAAACGAGCGGCTCAATCGGGTGCGCCTCGGGCCGTTGGAGGAGGACACTCAGCATCCGGTCCTCAAGGAAACCGAACGTCAGTTGCTCGAATACTTCGCCGGCCAGCGCCGTCGTTTCGAGCTGGAGCTGGACTTCGCGGGCACTGATTTCCAGATCCGGGTCTGGCAGGCCCTGTTGTCCATTCCCTTCGGAGAAACCCGCAGCTACCGCGACATCGCCATCCGGATCGGCCAACCGACAGCGGTCCGGGCCGTTGGCGCCGCCAATGGCCGCAACCCCATTTCGATCATCGCCCCGTGCCACCGGGTTATCGGCAGCTCCGGCAGCCTCACCGGCTTCGCTGGTGGCCTGGCGGCCAAACAGTTCCTCCTGAGCCTTGAAGGCCAGCAGTCCCTGCAATTGGCGTTCTGAGTTTGGGACGCTCTACCAATCCACTGTGGGAGCGAGCCTGCTCGCGATAGCGGTGGGTCAGTTGCTGATGATGTCGACTGTGCCGCCGTCATCGCGAGCAGGCTCGCTCCCACAGTTGTCCGAGTGTTCTTCAGGGTTGCGGTGGTTTCGGTGGCAACATCCGCGTCGGCGGCTGGCCGTTGGCATTGTGCTGATAGATCTGCGCGGGTTGGCCCTGGTCATTGAAAAACACTTGGCCAATGCCGGCGCTGTTCCACAACCGTTCGCCCGCTTCGGCGTGTTCCGGGGTGTGGGGGACGATGCGCATGCTCCGGCGCTTGGTGAACCAGTTCAGGGGCGAACGAGGCGAGTAGAGCCAGCGGTTCAGGCGATCGAACCATTCCAGCAGCACCGGCGGGAATTCATTCTTGATGCCGCTGCTGGTGATCTGCCAGATGCGCGGGCCACCCTTGCGGTGTGGGATCAGCACTTCGTAGACGAAGGAATAATGCACGTCCCCTGACAGCACCACGTAATTACCGGGTGTGCGCGAGTGGCGGAAAATATTCAGGATCACCTGGGCCGCGCCGCGATGGGCCATCCAGTTTTCCGCATCCACCAGCAGCGGATAACCGCACCAACTGAACACCCGCTGCACGGTTTCGATCAGCTTTACGCCGAAGATCGGTGCCGGTGAGACGATGATCGCTGATGGATGGTCCAACAACTCCTGCTGCAACTCGCTCAAGGCCTCCCAATCCAACAGGCCGGAAGGCTGCTTGAGATTGTTCTCGCTGCGCCAGCGGCGGGTGCGAGTGTCGAGCACCACCAGGGCCGGGGTGCTTGGCAACACGTAGTGCCAGCGCTGGAACCCCAGCAGGGTGTCGATCAACTTGTCCTGTGGTTCGCTGTCGAGGTAGCGGTCCCGGGCAGTCTCGCTCAGGGCCTGGGTTTGCGGGAGCACGTCAGCAAAGGCGTCCGGGTTGTTACCCCAGCCCTGGCAGAGCATGTAGGCGATCAACGCATTGCCGATGATGCGCTTGGAGAACGGATGGCCATAGGCCGTTTCCTCCCACTGTGCGGACAGGTTCCAGTCATCGGTAATGTCGTGGTCATCGAAAATCATCAGGCACGACAAGTGCGCAAACACTCGCGCCACACCACCCAGCCCGGTCTTGAACGCATCGATGCGCTGCTGTTCCAGGTCGTAGCGCTGGCGCCGTTCGACGGTCAACTCGGGCGGCTGCACGGCGATCAGCGTCCAGGGCACCGGCGACCACACCAGCAGGTACATCGCCATGACCTCGGCGAAGGTCACCAGGTGATTGTCGGCGCTGCTGCTGGTGAAAATCGGCTTGCGTGCCCCACCGAAAAATCGCTCGCGCAGGGTTTCGTTGCTTTCCAGTGCCGGTAACAGATCGGCGCGATGGTAATAGCTGGCCGGGTGTCGATAGAGCTTGGCGCTGTCTTGCACCACGGCACCCTCCAGGCGTTCCTCGAACAACCCCAAGCGTTCGATCAGCCCATGAATCGCCCGCAGCATGGGCCCGGCGACATCGTCGGCATAGACTTGGTCACCGCTCATCATCAGCAGGGCCGGGCGTTCTGCCAGGGCTTGCGCCAACAGCCGGTCGACGCAAAGCAGGCCGTCGTTGGCCGGGTAATGGGGTTTGCGGCAGGAGCCGTGGACTAATTGCTCGATGCGCGAGTGCAACATGAAGTTCGGGCATTGTGCGCCTTCATACAACAGATGCGGCGCCCATTCGGAGATGGGGGCGCCGTCCACCAGCAGGTCGTAGTCAATCGCCACGTCCTGGGGCAGGGGAGTGTCGAGCATCACATCGATCAAGTGCACAAACGCTCGCTGCCCCACCGGCACCACGGTGCAGCGCGACGCATCCAGTGCCAGGTCGCCGACACCGTCAATGCGCAGCGTCAACGCCAACGCTTGCGTCCCCACCAGCCACATCACCAGGCGCGCAGGTTCCAGCCGCCGTAACAGCGGGCCGACCAGGACGGGGGGCAGGGGGATAGTGTCGGGAGTGGACGGCAGCATTCGCGGGAAAAAGCTCTGTTCAGGGCGAGGCGGGGATCATAGCGCAATGTGCCGGGTTGCTGGGGACGGTAGGTTCAACGTGCGATGATCCCGCTTCTGTGGCGAGGGGATTTAGCGAAACGTCGCACCGCCCCGCTGGGCTGCGAAGAAGCCCCCCGGCACTTATGCAGGTACATCGCAGTGGCAGATTTTAGGGGCGCTGCGTACCCCAACGGGGATAAATGCCCTCGCCACAGGGGGCATCAAGTATCCCCGGCCTTGGTACGTCATTGGGCCTTGTTGGACGCCTGCGCCGCCTTGATCAAATCCGGCCCGATCTGATTTTCGAACTTGGCCCACACCGGCTTCATCTTGTCGCGCCAGGCATTACGCTCCTGCGGCGTGAGGGCAATGATCTCGGTGGTCTTGGCGTCTAGCACATGCTGTTTGTCCTGCTGGTTGAATCGTTCCGCTTCCTTGTTGGCATAGGCGGTGGATTCGACCACGATCTTGTCCAGTTCGCTGCGGATATCCGGCGGCAGGCCGTTCCAGAAGTCCGACGTGGTGATCAGCATGTAATCGAGGACGCCGTGGTTGGACTCGGTGACATATTTCTGTACTTCATTGAGCTTCTGGTTGTAGAAGTTCGAGTAGGTGTTTTCAGTGCCGTTGACCAAACCGGTGCGCAAACCCTGGTACACCACCGAAAAAATCATCGGTTTGGCGTTGGCGTCCACCGCCTTGAACTGTTCCTCCAGTACCGCGGAGGTCTGTATCCGGAACGTCAGGCCGCGGGCATCCTCGGGCTGGCGCAGGGGCTTGTTGGCCGACAGCTGTTTCATGCCGTTGTGCCAATAGGCCAGGCCGGTGATGTTCTTGCTTTCCATGGATTTGAGCAGCTTCTGGCCTTCGGGGCTCTGTTGAAAACGGTCCACTGCGTTGATGTCGTCAAACAGGAACGGCAAGTCGAACAATTGCACAGTCTTGGTGTACTGATCGAACTTGGCCAGCGACCGCGCAATGATCTGCACCTCTCCAAGGAGCAAGGCTTCCAACTCCTTGTCATCGCCATACAGCGTGGAGTTGGGATACACCTCGACCTTCACCTTACCTGCCAGCCGTTCATCCACCAGCTTCTTGAACATCAACGCGCCCTGGCCCTTGGGCGTTTGTTCGGCCACCACGTGGGAGAATTTGATGACGATCGGCTCAGCGGCCATGGCCGTGCCCCACGCCCCGAAAGCCAGGGTGCAGGCGAGCGCTTTCCACACAGGTTTGAGCATTGCGAAATTCCCTTTGCATTTGTATTTATCGTACGGGCCTCTTCGAAACCCGGCGTACAGCAAACATCGACAAGTCTAGGGGAAAAGCCAGCCGTCGAAGGGGTGACAGATTTTGTGCCCTGCAGTTCCTGCCCAGTTGAAGCTCAAGGCTCCAGCGCCGGCCCCTTCAACTCAATCTGATTACCATCCGGATCGAAACAATAGATCGACCAACCATTTCCCTCCGCGCCATAGCGCATCTGCGCTTTCTCAACGGCCAGGCCGGCTGCGGACAGATGAGCGAGGAGGGCTTGTTCATCGAACGGCTCGATGCGCAGGCAGAAGTGGTCGACATTGTGTCCTTGCTTGCCCGCCGCTGGCCCACCTTCGCGACCAAGCGGCCCGTCGACAGCCACCAGATCGATCATCGAAACACCGGTGCCAAGGTGGACCATTCCAAGATCGTCCCGGCGCTTCTTGAGCTCGCAACCGAGCACCGAGGTATAGAAAGCCAGGCTGCGCTCGATGTCTTTTACGCGCAGGACGATATGGTCGATGCGCTGGATCGTGAAGTTCCTCATACAGGCCTCATGTTCAGTGATGCCGCCAATGGGTTACTTCACCATAGCTGCCCATGCCGGAATGTCATCGCAGAACTTCGTCCCGTGCAAAGCAACCGCCGATCAGGCGATCGTGACGACGGGACATCCAGCATCCGGGGGCAGTGGTCTTGCTAGTTGCGCTTCCAGCACTCGGCAAACCGCGCGCATACCCCGTAACGCTCATCCATCTGCGCCATCCGCTCCAGGTGATGACCTACCGCTTCGCCCGTCACCCCATTCCCGATCCGGAAGTACTCCACCATCATTGCGATGTCCAGATCGATCTCGGCCTTTTCCGGCTTGGCATTGGTGCTTTTCGGCAATGCCCACTGTTCCAGTTGCTCGTCCTTCACCTGCCGCAGGCGCGTCTGGTATTCGTCCTTGAAGCGTTCCAGCGAGCGCGCCTTGTTCTGTGCCATGTCATCGCCAAACGTCTTCAGGTTTTCCCGGTACAGCGCCCAGTAGTCAGGCGGCAGGTCGAAGCCGAGCTTGGCCTTGCGTTCGCTGATCAGCGTGTCCAGTTTCTCTGGCGAATAACTCTCGATTTTTTCCTTGGTCGGATCCGTCTTCACGGTGACGACCAGGCTTTTATCGATGACCCGGTTCATCAGTTCCAGGCGATGGGGCGTGTCCGGGTAAGTCTGGGGGAACAGGGCATTGCGGCCGGCGCAGGCGGGGAAGTCTTTTTTCAGGATCGGGATCGGTGTGCGCACGTCCTTGCCGTCGACTCGTTGCAAGCGTTGCAACTGAGTCAGGCAGAAATTTTTCTCGGACTTGAACGTCACCTCGTATTCGGCATTGGCCTCGGGGGTAAAGTTGAAGCCCTTGCCGCACACGGCATAACCGCTGTTCATGTTGGTGCGCAGGTAAATCTGCTCACCGGGCTTGAGCTTGACCTCCAGGTAGCCCTTGGCATCCTTGGGCGCCGGAACGCTCATCCCCACCCGCCGCGCGGTATCGCTTAGCAGCAGATTGTTGAGGATGCCCGTGGTTTGCCCGTCGCAATGGGCGGCATCGAAATAATCCAGCGTGGCGTTGCTGGTATTGGCGACGAACCGCAACTTGGCGGCGTCCGGCTCGATGGCATCGGGATAACTGCCATTGACGCTGCAACCGCCGAGCAATACAAACAACGCGGACAATGCTAGCAACGGGGCAGGAAAGCGAGGCAGGGCGAGCATGGGTCATCCTTGAAGGATCGATAAGTTGGCGAATGCTACTGAAGTGCCACTATTGCGTCCATCACCGACCTCCTGTGAGAGCGAGCCTGCTCGCGACGTCTCCATTTTTAGCCACCACTAACGCCTGGACTCACCACCCCATGATGAAATGGTTCAAAACCCTCACCCGGACCGATGCCATTGCAACCCTGGCCCTGATCGTCTCCATCGCCTCTGCCTACTTCAGCTACCAGCAATACCAGGACAGCGTCGCCAGCCGCAGAACGCCAATCATCATCCGGGTCGGCGCCGAACACGGCAAAGTGTCGTTCTACAAACCCTTTGCCGATTTCCCATTCGTACTCTTCAAGCAGCGCTACAAAATCATCCTCACCAACAACAGTTTCAACCCGGAAAGTGTCATCGACTGGCGAATATGGGAGCGTAGGGAAGATGGCGGTGGCGAGTATGCCGGTATGAAATCCAAGCTCCTCGACTCGACGGGAACACCGATAACCTTGCCCTTCCTGATCGCCGCGAAAGAAAGCAAAGTGGTCTTCCTGGACGTCGGCCAGAAAGTCACGCCAGAGGCGTGGGCGGCGGTGGGCTCAAGTGTGAGGTTCGATAACGAGATGGACTGGTTCGAGGCCGACCGGATTTTTGCCGATGCAGGCTTCCCGCTGTTCGGGCAACTCACACCCGGGGAGAGCTCCAGGTACCAGGACCTGCAAGTCAACCGCTGGCTGGCCGGGCCGGCCTATCAGGAGTTCCAGTTGAACTTCAGCAAGGCCGATGGCTACGAAGTGGCGGCGCAGTTGTCGTTGAATGTCAGTGATGCTTATCCACAGGGGGAGGCGCAGCGGTAGTTCTTGTATCGAGCTGAGGCCTCTAGATAGCCCTTAAAACAATATTTCCGCACGCTATCAATGTGGCTGATAGTGTGCGAAGAAAATGATGCAAGCGAGACCGAAAGCCTCATGAATAGCCTTGATCATACCCGCATGAGGCCAATCGCTTTTTCCATCAACCGCAAACGCAGTTCCGGCTTGTCTTTCCTGGGCCCGATATCAATCCAACCATGGTGCCTATAAAACCGCACTGCCCTTTGGTTCGTTTCGCTCACAGACAACCTCATCCGTTCACATCCCAGCCCTGCAAAAAAGTCGGTGGCGTAGGCCAGCAGCAACTTCCCGGCACCGCGTGATCGCCACTCTGGGGTGAGGTAGAAAAAGTGGATGTAGCCCACTGCAGGTTCTGCCTTCAGCCGTGACATTTCTATCTGGCCCACGATCTGTGTTTCATCCCAGGCATGGACGATGCTGCCGGGAGTCTCGGTCGCTTTTTCTTGGAGAGATTGAAGGTAGTGCGGCATTCCATCGGGACCGTGAAGCTGTTGTGCGGAGCCAAACGCGCAGAGCAGCATGTCCTCAAAGAAACGCACGCAAACGTCGCTGTCCCGGTCGAGATTGACTGGACGTAAGTGCAGGAAAAAATCGGGTTGAGCGTCGCCGCGCATCATGGTTCGTGACCTCATGCTTCAAGGGGTTGCTACGCTGGTACTGCCAGAATTTGGAACCGGACCAGCGCGGACCCAAAACCATGAAAAAACAAGACATCCTCCAGACCCTGAAAACCCGCTTCGAACAAAACCCCCAGCGCCACCCAGACATTCCATGGGCTTACGTTCAGGCCAGACTGGAAAGCAACCCTAACGCCCTGAAGTCGCTCCAGGCAATGGAAACCACCGGAGGCGAGCCAGACGTGATCGGCCACGACGAGGGAACTGGTGTTATCACCTTCTGCGATTGCGCCAAAGAAAGCCCGACCGGTCGCCGCAGCCTTTGCTACGACCGCGCCGCCCTGGACGCGCGCAAGGAGAACAAACCCAAGGGCAGTGCGGTAGAAATGGCCAAAGAAATGGGTATCGCCCTGCTGACGGAAGACCAGTATCGAGCCCTGCAGAAACTCGGCGAGTTCGATGCCAAGACGTCCAGTTGGTTGGCAACCCCTCCAGAACTTCGCGCGCTCGATGGAGCGATTTTTGGCGACTACCGCTATGGCCGGGTGTTCATCTACCACAACGGCGTGCAGTCGTATTATGCGGCGCGCGGATTTCGTGGCGTGCTGCGTATTTGAGCCAATGAATTGTGGCGAAGGGATTTATTCCCGTTGATCTGCGAAGCCGCCCCAAACCCATCAGCACGGACGCGCCAGGAAAAACAGTTGGCAGGTTTACGACCGCTGCGCAGCCGAGCGTGAGCAAGCTCTGGCCACAATGGTTCGGCATTAGCGAGTGATTCATCAGGTGGTTTACGTCATAGGTGGCTCTGTGTTTTTATACGTGCAGGCACAAGTAGCCTCCCTGCTGCGATGGGAAATACGAAAAATCTAAGTGAACTTACCCACTTATTTAGCCACTGCAAGCAGCATGCTAGTCGAAGCACGTCTTTGATTTGGCTAAAGGAGTGAGCTATGTCCCGTTCAAGTGCTGCTGAGTGTGTCGACGACCTTAAAGGATTGGCTCGAGTCTCGGTCATTGGCGAATACACGTATTGCCAGCGATTGACCCACATCTGCAAAGAGTTCGGTTTCAATAATTTCCATCACTTTCGCAAAGTCTTAGAACATCTCCCCGAAGACCTGATAGGCAATATCAGCACCACGCTGATGCGTCGGTATTGCGAGGTGGCTCAACCCAAGCCAAACGTCGCTTACTATGAATTCCTCTCGATCAACAACGACACTCGGCTAAGGTTTTATAGCCAATGGGCAGGCTGGGACAAATTTGGACAGGAAGTCAGGGTGCCCAGGTCGTTGCATGGCGAGTCGGCTCCCCGTCTACGCAAGTCGCTTAATAAAACCGTCTTTATCGTAGAAACCGATCGCCAGTTAATCGCATGGCGCCATCGCTGGCACGGACTGTGTTACATCTCCGCTGAGCTCTGCAAGGAGCATATGAAAGAAGCTTTTGAGCGAAAAAAAGCAGTCGTGGCAGGTGCCCGCAATGAGGAGTTTCCTCTGCTGGACGACTTTAGCGATAACTATGCGACGTGGTATCCGGTCATAGAGTAACGTCAGCTGGAAAGGGCTCTCAGGAGCCCTTTCTTGTTTTTTCGCACGCAGCAAAAATGCGTCACTCAAAAAACAGGATCTCACACCCCTTGGCTTCAACCATTTCATCAAACACCGGCAACCGCGCCACAAACTCCGTCTCAAACGCCAGGTACCGATCCTGTGCCGCCACATAACGAATATCCGGCTTGATCCGCGGCATGTCCTTGGAGGTCAGTTTCACCACCTCATTGCTGTCCTGATTCCAAAACCACGCCAGCGTCTGTGTGCCAAAGGTATTGGCGCGATAGCTCCATACCCACCAATCCCCATGCCCCCGGGCCACATGCAACTGCCCATGAAACGTGCGCAAGGTGATGACCTGCTTGGGCTGCGTGACGAGCAAGCGCGTGTCCTGGCGCAGTTCACTGCCGAAACCGTCCAGCGTCGCCTTGGTCTTGGCGCCGGTGATGAAGTTGAAGCGCCACGCCAACAGCACCGTCTCCTGATAACCCGAATGTTCAAGGTTCTGCCGCGCCCCTTCGCTGAACAGCAGGATCTCGTCACCCCCCAGGTACGCGGTTGACGCTCGCAGCTTGTAGGCGTCGGCGGGCATTGGTTGGGCGGCGATGGTTTGGTGAGGCAGGTCTTGATGCCAAATCCAGCACTTCGGGCCGTTGTGCTGCATGAACAGCAAGCGGCGAGGGCCGATGGGCAGGATGGTCAGGTCATCGGTGTCCTCGAAAATCATCTCGCTGCTGCCCGCCGTGATCCGCCAGATCCGCGTCAGATGCTCGGGTTCGTAAATGCGCTGACGCTCGAATACCTCGGCATCCACCACCACGCAGGGCTCTTCAAAGCCTGGCCATTGCACGTCGGCAGGTCCGAAATCGGCAATGTCATTGCCCTGACGAATTTCGTATTGGTACCGGTCATCTGCGCTGTGATCCCCATGCTTGACCCGGCGTCGCCACAGCGTTCGCTGGGCATTGGCATCGATGAGCGTCAGGTCAGCGCCATCAACCCCATCGGTTCGATGCTCGAGCATGTCCTGCTCGGCGGGCGGCCATGGGTTGTAATCGATCAGAAAGCACAACCACTGCTCTTCATCCTGCTCGGTAATCGCGGCCCAACCGTTACGGTAGTTGTATTCATGCACATAGGTGGCGCCGGGATAGTCATGGACTTCCTGCAGCCACTTCACCTTGCTGCGCTTGGGCTTGGCCGGTTTGCGTTCGACAGGGGCGGGCTTCTGCGGCTCGATCAAACTCGCGGTGAACCTCGGCTCGCCGCGCTGGCCCTGCCAGCGCTTGGCGAACGCCTCGCGCTGACCGACCGGGACAATCACCGGTCGGTAATCATCGCCACCGGCATCCAGGTTCCACAAGTCATAACCCTGGCCCGCCAACACGGGTGCCAACGCCTCGAAGCAGACCTCGGGCATCTCGTTGGACAGCTCATCCAACAACGCCTCGAACCCCGGGCCGGTAAACACGTCAATGTCGGGATAGTAATGCTGCAACAACCCGAGCAACTCGCCGCCCGGTGTTTTCCAATCGATATGAACCAGCGGGTCAAATGGCGATTGCATCACGGCGTCTTCCTATTGGTTTCTCTGCGCGTCATCTTAGCTGTGCACCATACCCAAAGGACAACCATCACCCTGTGGCTGGCCGGGCACAGACCATTTTGGGAGCGAGCTAGTCCAGTGACTCAAAGCTCTGGAAACTCGGACAAGTAGCAAACCGGCGAACTCCCCTGCGCCCGCGTCTCCACCTCATCCTCCAACCACTGCGCCAACACCACGGCATTATTCTCAACCGTCGACTTGGCCGCATACACCAGCGTCAGCGACCCATCCCGCGCAACATCCACCAGCTTCCACCAATGTTCCGGCCGCCCCGCCAACTCCTTGCGATAAGCCACCTTGAACTGCTCGAACGAAACCGTCCCCGCCTTGAACGCCTTGCGCAGCTCATGAGAAGGACCAACCTCCGGTAGCCACTCGGCAATCGCCAGCGCATCCTTGCGACAATTGCGCGGCCACAAGCGGTCCACCAGGACGCGTACGCCATCTTCGGCGCTCGCTGTTTCATAGGCGCGTTTGCACTGAATCATCAAAAACCTGCCTGTCGAAGGGGAAGCGTTTCAGCATGGGCCGCCAGCGGTGGGGCGGTCAGGGTCATCCAGCGTCTTCAAGTCTTTGCCGGACCTGCCGCTATCGGTATAACGATTCTCACCGATCCATCGATTGGCTTTGCAATCCCTTTGCTTTCCAGCAATTAATTGGCAAACGCACGACAAGAGAGCGTAGCGCATGGACGATGGACCATACGAAAGGCAAGCGGCTATGGCTGCAAGCGCGGCGGCGTCCGAGCCGCCGCATATCCTGCTGATCGACGATGTCCCGGAGGATATCCGTGCGACGCTCGTCCTGCTGAAGGCGCAACCCTGGCGCATTTCCCTGGCCAGCGATGCCCACCAGGGCTATCAGCGGGCATTGGCATTGCGTCCGGACCTGATCGTGCTGGACGTGCACATGCCGCAAATGAACGGTTTCAGCCTGTGCCGGCTTCTGCGCGAGGCACCCTCGACCCGCCACACGCCAATCCTGTTTTTGTCGTCGGCCAACAGCTCGATCGAGCGTCTGGAAGGGCTGACCGTCGGCGGGGTCGATTACATCCCCAAATCCTGCGCCCCCGAGGAAGTGCTGGCGCGCATCAAGATCCACCTGCAATTGACCTGGCGCGCGCTGCCAGCCAATCAGCACAACCCGGCTGACCCGGAGCCGCAAGGCGATGAGGTCGTGATGCGAGCCGCGATGCGCTTGATTGAAGAGCATCTCGATGACATGCCTTCGCTGGTGCAACTGGCGCAAAAAGTCGGCACCCATGAGAAACGCCTCTCGCGGATATTTCGCGAGCACCTGGGCCTGACCGTGTTCGCGTACATTCGCGATGCGCGATTGCGGCGCGGCCAGGCGTTGCTCTCCGAAAGCGCCATGAGCGTGCAGGACGTTGCCGATCTGGTGGGCTTTCGCAATGCCTGCAACTTCACCACCGCCTTCCGCCAGCGCATCGGTATGACCCCCAGCCAGTTTCGCCAGCAAACCCTGGGCGTTGCCGATGCAGAGTCGGCCGGACTCGCCTGATGCGATTTCTACAGGTCCTATTGCTGGCGATGACCCTGTTAACCGCAGGCCTGTTGCGCGCGGCACCCGTGGATATCTGCCGGGCTGAAATGGTGGACCTGATGCCCACCATAAAAATTTTCGAAGACACCCAGGCCAACTTGAGCCTGGAGCAAGTCGCTCAATTGCCCGAAGCGCAATTCAACACCGCAACCGCGAGCTGGCCGACGCAAGGCTATAGCCGCTCGGTCTTCTGGTTGAAAGTGCTGCTCACCAACTCAAGCCCCGTGGCCTGTTCGCGCTTGCTGGTGATCGGGGCGCCGCGCCTGGAGGACATCCGCGTCTACCAACCGGGGCATGATGCCCATGCCGGAGTTGCTCATCCCTTGGCCGAATGGCCGCAGCCGCCGGCGCGTCAGCCGGCATTTCCGGTCACGCTGGCGGCGGGGGAGAGTGCCACTGTGTACGTCCGGGTGGCGAGCAATTTCCAGATGCTGCTGGAGCCGCAGTTGTGGGCCGAACCGGCGTTGCTGCGCAGTCAGCAACGGACTTACCTGAGCGATGGGCTCACCTTGGGCATTGTCCTGCTGGTCGTCCCGTTTGGCCTCATTGTCGGCTGGATTCTCCGCTCTCGACTGCTCACCGTGAATGCGGGGGCGGTGCTGAGCTACATCCTGCTGACCTGCATCTTGAACGGCTACCTGATCTACTGGCCGGCGGCGCTGGGCTGGACACGCGAGCTGTTGGTCTGCACCAGCGCCATCGCATTCATTCTTTTCCTGGCCTACATGCGTGTGCTGCTACAGGTTTCCCGATTGCCCAAAGTCGTTGGCTGGAGCTATTGGATACCTTTGCTGGGCTGTGTCTTCGGCCGACTCTGGTGGCTGAAGGTCGATCCGGTCCAGGGGGCGCAGATAGTCCAGATATCCATGTTGAGTTTCTACGGTGCGCTGTTTGCCACGCTGTTCATGGCCTGGCGCGGGCGGCTCAGCTACAACTGGATGGCCTGGCTGGTACCCGGGTTGCTGCTTGCGCAATTGGCGATGCGGTATTTCTTCCCCCAGGAACAGTTGCTCTGGCAGTCGCCGCAAAGCAAATACAGCTTATCGTCCACCTTACCGGGCGTGGTGTTGCTGGTGTGCACGTTGATCATGGAAGTCGCCCGCAGCCGCAACCGTGAAAAAAACGCCCTGTCCACCCTCGAACAACAACGCCAGGCCGAGCACGAACGCCTGGAAAGCACCGTGGCACTGCGCACCGCGCAGTTGCGAGAATCCCTGGCCGCCCGCAGTGCGTTGATGGCCCGCATCAGCCATGACCTGCGCTCGCCGCTGGTGCGCATCATCGACTACGCGCGCCTGTTGCACGGCGGGCCCAACCGCGACTATCAGGCCACGATCGAGCGCAATGCCCGCCAGCAACTGGAGCTGATCGACGAGATGCTCGAATTCTCCCGTGGCGAGTTGGAGCAGATGCAACTGACCCTCGCCGCAGGCTATTTGTACGGTTTCCTGAAAGAGATCGCAGACGAGGCGGGCTTTCTTGCCGCGCGCCAGGGCAACACGTTCGAAGCGGTGCTGGCGGATGACCTGCCACCGCTGGTGGAAGCCGATTTCAAACGCCTTCGACAGGTCCTCATGAACCTCCTGGCGAACGCGGCAAAATTCACCCGCAACGGCCAGATCCGTTTCGAAGTGAGCGCCTGCCCCGGGGCGGCTCCTGACACCGTGGAACTTCGCTTCAGTGTGATCGACAGCGGAATCGGCATCGACCCGCAAGAGTTCGAACAACTGCTGCAACCGTTCCGTCGCGGTCGCAATGCGCAACGTTATGAAGGCAGCGGGCTGGGTTTGTCCATCGTCACCCAACTGCTGGAGCGCATGGACAGCCGTCTCGAACCCCAGGCCACCGTGCAGGGCAGCCACTTCAGTTTTCGCCTGCAACTGAAATACGCCCAAGAGCACGACCTGGAAAACGGCATCGTCGATAACTACGCCACGCCGTTCGATGGCCAGGGCAAGCATGTCCTGCTGGTGGACGACATCGAGCAGAACAGCGAATGGCTCTACGACTTGCTGGCCGGTTACGGTTTTGACGTGAGCATGGCGGCGAACGGCGAAGACGCCTTGGCCTGCCTGGCACAGCAGTCGGTCGACCTGTTGATCAGCGACCAGATGATGCCCGGCATGGACGGCTGGGAACTGCTGCGCCAGGTGCGCGACCGTTGGCATGATCTGCCGGTGATGCTTTATTCGGCGGTGCCGCCACGCAGGCCGCAGGGCTATCCCAACGATCTGGCCTTCGATGCGGTCGTGCTCAAGCCCGCTGACAGCCGCGAACTGCTGGCGTGCATCAAGGCGCTGGCCTGCCCGGACACGGTGCGTCGCGCATTGGCTCAGGAGCATTAGCATGCCGGGTATGGGTTACCGGCTGCTCTTGCTCGGCGGCCTTTCGATGCTGCCTTGGCTGTCGGCCCAGGCCGAGCAAGAGGCACCCAGCGCCCTCACTCTCGACGCGACCACGGTCACCGCTCGCCGCCGCGAAGAAGACCCGCAGCAGGTGCCGATCCCGATCAACGTCCTCTACGGCGAGCAACTGGACGAGGCCGGCCTGCATCGGCTGCAAGACATCCAACAGCGCGTCCCCGGCCTGGTGGTGTCCGGGCACGACTCTCGCTATGCCGGCTTCGGCCTGCGCGGGTTTGGCGCGACCGCCTACAACGATGGCCTGGAAGGCAGCGTCGGCACCTACGTCGATGGCGTCTACCAGGCGCGCCAGGGCATGGCCTTCACCGAGTTGATGGACATCGAGCGCATCGAAGTCCTGCGCGGGCCGCAAGGCACCTTGTTCGGCAAGAACACTACCGCGGGCGCGTTGAATATCATCACTCGGCAACCGACCTTCCAGCCCGAAGCCAACCTTGAGGCCAGCTACGGCGAGCACGGCTTGCGTGAGTTTCGCGGGACGATTTCCGGGCCGTTGCAGGACGATGTGCTGGCTGGGCGACTGAACATTTTCGACAGTTCCACCGATGGCGCAGTGGAAAACCTGCAAGACGGTACCCGCCTCGGCGACACCGACAGCCAAGGCCTGCGCGGCCAGTTGCTGTGGACGCCGAACACCGACTTCAGCGCCCGCCTGATCGCGGACTATGCCGAGCAAAACGAAGCCGGCAACGTGTTGCTGGTCAATCACTACAGCGAACAAACCCGCAAGCGCGCCAAGTTCCTCGGCTACCCGCTGACCGAGCCCGACCCCTACCAACGCGAAACGCGGATCGACGCGCCGGGTCATCCGCAAACCCTGCAGAACGGTGTCTCACTGGAGCTGAACTGGGATCTCGACGAGGCCATGCGCTTCACCAGCATCACCGCCTACCGCGACTGGGACTATCGCGCCACCCGCGATAGCGACAGCACCGCGCTGTCGGTGATCCAATCCGAAACCGAGCTGGGCCACCGCCAGTTCAGCCAGGAATGGCGCCTGTCCGGCACGGCTGGCACGTCCATCGACTATGTCGCTGGTCTCTACTACCTGCGCCAACAGCTCGACCGCCGGATCGACACCGAATTCGGCAAGGACGCCGCGCCCTGGTTCGTCGGCGATCAACTGGAGCAATTGAAAAAACTCTATGGCATTACCTTCACCGATCCGAGGCAGGTGCCAGCCCTGCTGCTCGACGGCGCCCGGCAACGGTATGACGGTGAACAGAAGGGCGACAGTCGGGCGATTTTCGGCCAGATCTCCTGGCGTCCGATTGAACCGCTGGAACTCACTGGCGGCCTGCGCTACAGCCAGGAGCGCAAGGATGGCTGGATCTCCCGTGACGTCAGCAACCTCGCCCCGCTGACCGGCTTACCACCGGTGTTCCAGGCGGGTGGGCAGTTGCTGCGCGACATCGCCTTGGGTGGCGGTTACTACCGCGAGGATTCGATCGAGGAAGACAATATCTCCAGCCTCGCCAGCGCCAGTTACCGCTTCAGCGATGCGGTGATGGGCTACGTGAGCTGGTCGCGGGGCTACAAGGCCGGCGGCATCAACTTCGACGTGGTCGGCCCGTTCACCGCGCCCACTTTCGAGCCGGAGCGCGCCACGTCGCTGGAACTGGGTATGAAAACGCGGTTCTGGGATGAACGCGCGTTGCTCGACCTCGCTGTCTACCAGACCGACGTCGACAACTACCAGGCGCTCACCTACAGCCCGCCGACATCGCTGTTCGCGCCACCGCTGCGGGACAACCTGATCAACGTCGGCAAAGTCCGCCTGCGCGGCGTCGAACTCGATTCCGCCTGGCAACTCCACCCGCAACTCACCTGGCGCCTGGGCCTGGCCTGGAGCGACGCCCGCTACCGTAGCTTTCCCAACGCACCGTGCCCACCAGAGTCGGGCCAATGGACCTGCGACCTCAGCGGCGACCGTCTCTACAACGCGCCGGAATGGAGCCTCAGCAGCGGCCTCGACCATACCCATCCGCTGCCCTACGGGCTGGAAGCCTACAGCGGCATCGACTACAGCTTTCGCACCGGCTACTCCGGCACCCTCGAAGGCGGCGAAGGCAGCTATCAACCCAGCTACGGCCTCACCAATTTGCGCCTGGGCCTGCGCAGCCAGGACCGTGCCTGGGAAGTGGAAGGCTGGGTACGCAACGTCTTTGACCGTCAGTACATCACCGCCGTGTATTCACTGCTCGGCTCCGGCGACTACGGCGTCATGACCGGCAGCGAACGAACCGTCGGCACCACCGTCAGGCTTCGCTATTGAGGGAAATAAACCGCGTCGGACAAAACGCCAAACGGTTACCGCCGGCCTTTTTCGACAGATACATCGCCTGATCCGCCTTGCTGATCAGCCCATCGACTTCATGGCCATGCTCAGGATAAAACGCCACCCCGATACTCGCGGCAATCTCCACCGTCTGCGCACCAATCAAAATCGGCGCATTCGCCGCCGCCAGCATCCGCTTGAGCAGCGGCTCGCTGTCCTCCACCGCCTGCAAACCCACCAGCCCCGCCACGAATTCATCGCCACCGAGCCGCGCCAACGTATCGCCCTCACGCAACGTCGCATTGATCCGCGCCGCGACAATCTGCAAGACCCGATCCCCCCAGTCATGGCCATAACTGTCGTTCAGCGCCTTGAACCCATCCAGGTCAATGAACGCGATGGCCACCTTCTGCTGATGGATACGCGCCTTGCCCAATGCCTGGCGCATCCGCTCGGCCAGCAGCAAGCGATTGGGCAGTTGCGTGAGCGCGTCATACCGAGCGTCGCGCTCCAGAAGCTGGAGACGCTGTTTCATCTGCGTCATGTCGCTGAACAGCGCCACATAGTGCTGGACGTTGCCGTGACGGTCATGCACGGCACTGATGCTGATCCGCGACGTCATCTCCCGGCCATCCTTGTGGCTGCTTTGAATCTCACCGGACCAATGCCCGTGGAAATCCAGCGCGTTTTTCATCGGCCCGTAAAACGCCGCGAGCCGACGGACCATGCGATGGGAATTCAACTCGCGGCCCTGTATCTCTTCCTGCCCGTAACCGGTGAGCCGGGTGAAGGCCTCGTTCACGGCGATGACCCGGCCGAACGGGTCGACCAGGATGACGCCTTCGCGGGCGTGGCTGAACACGGTGGCGGCCAGTTCTGGGCAGACGGTGTTGAGGCGACGGTCCAGCGTGGCTTCGTCGCGGGTGGTCGGCCAGATTGCGGAGTCGAAGCCTTGCCGCGCCAGATAGCCGGCCAGGGAGGACAGCGCCTTGTGCAGGCGGGTCAGGGCATTCGTGGCGAGCCTGGAGTTGAGGCAATAGCTCCGGATGAAGGTGTGTAGGTTCATGGGGGGGTACACGGTGCTCGGTTGCAGCGGTAGGGGGTGAGTGAAGGGGGCATTATCGAGTTGGGGATGGGTGGGGGTGTTTGCTGGAGCGGATGGGGGCTTTGCGGGAGGGGATGGATTGGAAATTTTTTTTGCGTGGGGATGTAGGAGCGTCAGTCTGGGTTGTCAGCCATTGGGCGAGGGACTCGCCAGCCGGCGAATCGGGCTTTGGATATTGTTGAAATGAGGTAGCAGTTCAGCTGCCACTACACAGGGAAAAGGTCTTGCCTAATAAGGCCTTTTTTAAAAATAAACCAATCCCCTTTGTTTGCTTGCGGGTTTGCTTGCGCTTGCCGGCATACTGGGCGTCGGCGAAGGTCATCTGTTTCATCATCGAAAAGCTCGGCGACGGGTGTCTGGAAATTTTTCCAGTTAGGAAGCCTTTTCAGAAATTCCTTAGGTGCGTTCGGGTTTGTTGAAGAAGTTTACAACGCTATCTGGCAAACAGCGCAATGCCCCCATTGTTAGAGGCATTGCTTATAGCAGATCCAAAATTGTTATATATATTTATGGTTGAACATCTACAGGGGCGTACTGACTGTAGCCACCGTCGAGTGGATCCCTTGCGGTCACATCGTGTCGCCCGCCGTTAGGCGTGGACAATGTCCCTTGAAAGTTACCGTATGGGTCTGCTGTGAGATGGCCATATCGATGATTGGAGTTTGCGTGCTCTATGGAAACTTGACTATTTGGAAGCGCGCCGATGCCGGTCAAAGTGAACTGAAGACTGGCGTTGCTAACGATGCTAGTGATTCGAATGTTGGACATACTATTTACCTTCCATGTCGGGATGAAGAAGCCAGTACTGCCAGTATCTTATAGCGTCTGTATTGTTTAGACCGTAACTGTAAGAGTTGACAGTGGCGACAAACGGTTAGGTGTTTAGAAAGTAAAGCGTGACAAGCGCAGAACGACGAAAAAGGACAGATTTATTTCACCGGTTGAAAATATCCGTCTCATTTGCTCCCGCCCAACGGAGCAGCCCTCGCCGTGGTGGTAACTGGATGTCCATTGATTTCCAGGCGCAACATCCTCTTGTGGGAGCGAGCTTGCTCGCGATAGCGGTGCGTCAGTCAGCGAGCGTTAAAGCGGCGCCGGCTTCCCAGGACAAACCCGCCCCGCGCAACTTAAATCCATTTCACTGGCCAACCTGGTCACCCATCGTCAACAAAACCCGGCCAAACCTGGCGTTGTTGTCCAGCGGCGTAATTGCCAATAACTGATCGAGGCGAATCTCATGGCGGCCGTCCGTAGTTTCGACTTCGAGAAACTCTTCCCGCGTGTGGGCGGTGCGCGTGGTGATGGCACGTGCGGTCAGGCGCTGGCCGTCGCTCAGCTCGATGGCCAGCGTGTAGCCGTACAGGCAGGCGATCTCCAGATAGTCATGCAGGTCGCAGTTCAACGGTTGATAGGTGTCCATCTCATCCCTCGCAACCTTGCAGCTTGAGAATGAAGAAGCCCTGCCTGGCGATAGCCTCGCCTATCTCTGGGTTGCCCGGCTCGACATGGCAGAAGCGGCAGTCGTTCAAGGTGATGTCCTGCTCTTTGATGCCTTGTTCGGCGAGGAAACGTCGCGCGCAGGCTTGGGCGAATTCCAGGTCGTTACGCTCGATCAGCACATCGAAATGCAGGTAGCGCCCGTCTTGGGTGCGTACGTGTGTGTCATAGACTTTGATGGTCATGGTGTTTTCTCGTGGTCAGGGCGGCCAGTGGAGCGACCGGACAGGTTGGCATCCGGTCGCCAGGGCGCCATTTGTGGATCAGAGCAATTGTTTCAGCAGGGTCTGCAGTTGGCTGTTGCGCGCCTCATCGAGCGGGCAAACCGGCAGACGCGGGTCGCCGACTTCCAGGCCGAGGCTGCGCAAACCGGCCTTGATGGTGGCGGGCAAGCCTCCCTTGAGGATGAAATCCAGCAGCGGCAATTGACGATAGAACAACGCCCGGGCCTGGCTCAGGTCGTTGGCCAACACGGCTGAGTACAGGTCGAGGTTGAGCTGCGGGATCAGGTTCGGTGCGGCGGTGCACCAGCCCTTGGCTCCAGCCGCGAAGGCTTCCAGCGCCAGTGGGTTACAGCCGTTGTAGAACGGTACCTGGCCTTCGCCGAGCAGTTGCAGCTTGTGCATGCGCTGAATGTCGCCGGTGCTTTCCTTGACCATGGTGACGTTATCCACGGCGTTGAAAATCCGCAGGATCAGCTCCACCGACATGTCGATGCCGCTGGTGGCAGGGTTGTTGTAAAGCATGATGGGCAGGTCGATGCTGGCGCCGATGGTCTGGTAGTGGGTGAGGATTTCCGCCTCGCTCAGCTTCCAGTAAGAGGCCGGCAACACCATCACCGCATCGGCGCCATGGGTCTGGGCAAAACGCGCGCGGCGTACCGCCTTGGCGGTGGTCAGGTCAGACACGCTGACCACCGTCGGCACGCGGCCGGCGACGCGGGCAATGCTGAACTCGCTGACCTGGTCCCACTCCGCATCGCTCAGGTAGGCACCTTCGCCGGTGCTGCCCAAGGGCGCGATGGCATGGACGCCGCTGTCGATCAGGCGGTCGATGGACTGGCCCAGGGCGTCCAGGTCCAAGCTTTGGCCGTCGGCGGAAAAGGGCGTGATGGTGTAACCGATGATGCCGTGGATGTTGGGGGTAGACATGGCTTCGCTCCTAATGGGTTCAGTTCAGGCAATCGGCGTGTTGGCGCAGGTTCTGCCGGGCGTAGTAGTTGAAGGCGGCGGCGTGACGCTTGGGGCGGGCGATCCAGTCGTGGGCTTCGCGGCCCAGGTGCGGCAGGATCGGTTTCACCTCGCCGGCGGCCATCGCCAGCAGTTGCAGCTTGGCGGCGCGTTCGATCAATTGGGCGATGTTGCAGGCTTCTTCCACGGTCTCGCCGGTCGACAACTGGCCGTGGTGGGAAAGCAGGATGGCGCGCTTGTCACCCAGGGCGCCGGCGATCAATTCGCCTTCCTCGTTGCCCACCGGCACGCCCGGCCAGCCCTCCAGGAACGCGCAGTCCTCGTAGAGCGGGCAGAGGTCCATGTGGGAAATCTGCAACGGCACTTCCAGCATCGACAGCGCGGCGATGTGGGTGGGATGGGTGTGGATGATGCAATTCACATCCGGCCGGGCGCGGTAGACCCAGGTGTGAAAGCGGTTGGCCGGGTTGGGGATGCCGTGGCCCTCCAGCACCTCCAGGTCCTCGTTGATCAACAACAGATTGCCGGCGGTGATCTCGTCGAAACCCAGACCCAGTTGCTGGGTGTAGTAAGTGCCGGGCTGCGGCCCGCGCGCGGTAATCTGCCCGGCCAGGCCGGAGTCGTGGCCGTTTTCGAACAGGATGCGACAGGTCAGGGCCAGCTTTTGTCGTACAGTCCACGTATTATCCGGCAGGGTTTTCTGCATCTGGTTAACGGCATGCTGGACCAACTGGTCCTTGGGTGTCGCCAGGGTCTTGCTCATATCAGCTCTCCCGATTCGTTCTTTGGTTGATCTTGATCCGCGTCATGGAAGCCCGAGAAAAGGTGTGCTCGTGACACAAAAAATACTATATGACACAAAGTGTCATTTGCAATCGAAGATTGTCCGTTTCTTTGGAAATGATGGTTCCCTATGTCCATTCGTTTGAAATTGCTCAGGAAAAAACTCGGCATGACACTGGACGTCCTGGCCGAGAAAACCGGGATGACCAAGAGCTACCTGTCCAAGGTGGAGCGGGGCTTGAGCACTCCCTCCATTGCCACGGCGCTCAAGCTCGCCAAGGCGTTGCACGTGAAAGTCGAGGAATTGTTTTCCGAAGAAAACGTCGCCCTCGACAGCTACAGCCTGGTGCGCAGCGAAGACCGTCAATCGCTGGCGGCGAGCAGTGGCAGCTCTGAATACGCGGTCCTCGCCCACCAGGTGTCCGAGCGCAGCCTGCTGCCCTTCATCCTCTATCCGGCGAGCGAATTCACCGCCCACCACGCGTTCAAGGAACACACCGGAGAGGAATTCCTGTTCGTGCACGAGGGCCAGGTGGAAGTGGACTTCATGAACGAGCGGGTGCTGCTGAACCGTGGCGACGCCTTGCACTTCAATGCGCAGAAGCCCCATCGCCTGCGTTCGGTGGGCGAGGTTCAGGCGCAGTTGTTGGTGGTGGTGCACAGTGATGAAGCGGCGGAGAAGGGCGAGAGTGCTTAGCGGCATCTGAGCACGATGCATTCGCGTAAAAACGACGAACCCGTGGCGAGGGAGCTTGCTCCCGCAGGGCTGTGCAGCAGTCCTTTCTGTGGGCGCCTCGCACTGGAGCGCCAGCCCGGTCAGCGGGATGCCTTCTCCGTGGACCTTCCGGTGGCTTCAAGTGAACACCATTGAGCATCTGCTTGGGCCAGTCGAATTGGCGACCTGTCAGTAACGACCGACAGACGCTGGCAACGAAGGCTCGCCCGCCCACAGCGCCTTGCGCCGTTGCCTACAACTACGCCAGAATCCGCCGGCTTGTTCGCCTGGGGTTGCGTCGGTAGTTTGGGGCCTGTCACTGCTCATCAGTGATCGGGTTTAGCAGCTCGCGGTGAAACAGTTGTGCAAGGCGTCATCCAGTCAGGATTCCCATCCTGTACTTGATGGTGGCTGTGCGCAGGGCGTCCTCGGACGCGCCGGTTTCTTGTTTCCCCGGTCTGCTAACCTGCGTACAGCTGCCTCCCATCGTTTAGCAGCGAGCGGGTGATGGCTCCAACTACAGGAAGCAAGACGATGGCAAAAGATTCGCCGAATCCCCCCAATACGAACGAACACGTCTCCCGGGCTCAGTCTGCCCGCAACAAGAAAATCGATGACGCTGCTACGCGAGCGTTGGATTACTACCTGAAGCCTAAGAGCGAAACGTCTGATAAGTCGGACTCCATTTTTCGGATTGATCCGGGTGTGGATTCTGAGTGTTTGCTTGCGAATCTCAGTGAGAATTTGGCTTCGGCGAATGCCATGATCAGTGATTTGGCGTTTGATCTGGATGGCTCGCGACGGCGTGTTGCGTTGGGGATTTTGCAGGTGATTGAGGTGAGTGAGCTGTTGGCGAATCGGGCGTTGGATATTGTTGAGGTGAGGTAGCGACTCAGTTACAGCGGTGTAAGAAAAAGGTCTTGTCTAACAAGGCCTTTTTCAAAAATGCCCGCGTTCGTCATTCGAGGCAGACGATTTGAATGATGCGGTTATCACCATGAATGGTTGTGTGAGTCCACTCTTCTATGGTCTTTATCTGCTGTGGTGACAGGTCGTAGACAAAGCAAAAATCTTCAGGCTTTGTCCAGCCCATAAGTGCGGCCAACGGGTCCATGTATACGCTTGGGACTTCCACGGTCTGTATTAGCTCTTCGGTAGTCTGGTCAAAAATTTCAACGACGGGCTTCATTTTTCTACTTTCCTTGTCGGATCGGCGGGTTTGGTTTGTTCGCCAGTTATTGGATCGAACTCGCCAAGGTGTTGGCCTTGTTTTGTGTATAGCTCTACAGCGCCATGCTGTGAGTCCCATTCATAAATCTTGCCTTTACGATCCTTCCATCTTCGACGTTTAACGCCACCGCCACGTACAAACGTTTTGGATGGAGCAATCTTGGCTTCTGGAAACGCTGGAAGCAGCGACGGGGGCTTGTAGTACTTATGATCCCCCGGAACATTCAAAACCACATAAACCGGCCGAACCCCCGAATCCGCCGGAAACACCAGAATGAAATCCCTGTACTCCGGCGGATAGATCGGGTCGACGATGATGCTGTCGGCCATCGGCGTCGGCGGATAGATCCAAATGGGTGGCGCCTGCGGCGCCGCTTCCAAGGAGGGGATGCCGAGGGTGTCGGACGGGTTGGTGGCCGGCGTCCAGATCAGTTCGATGCCCTCGCCCAGGTCAGCAATGAACTGGTCGGCTCGTGGGGTGAACTGGACAACGTCGACCATTTCCCAATCACGATTCTGGCCGGTGTAGAAGCCGTAGCCCTTGAGGCTGCCGTCGGCCTGTTGCTCGATGCTCAGGCGCACGCGACTGCGGGCCTGTTTGAGATTGCGTAACTGGTCTTCGCTGTAGAGCGCGCTGTCATCCAGGCTGCTGGGCCAGAGCAGGGCGACGATGCCGGTCAGTAGGGCTGCGCCGACCGTGCCGCCCGCAGCGGCAACCGTGGAAGTTGCCGAACCGCCCAGCGCGAGCCGGCCCAAGTTAACCGGAACCGCGCCCGCGCCAATCCGCTTGAGGGGGATCGTGCCGGATGGGTCGGCGCTCCTGCCGCCGAGCCACATGAGATCGCCGTATTGCTTGACCAGATCTGCCGGGACGTAGCCGTTGGGGTTGCTGTAATTGATGATGCCGTTGGGCAGCTTGCAGCTTTTGGCAAACACACTTCCGGTCACGATGGGCAAAGGCTTCTTATCCACCGTGGCCCAGCGTTCTTGCTCATAGGCCGCCTGCCGGGCAAGCATGGCTTCATAAGCCTGCTGTCGGGCTTCGCGCTCGGCCAGTTCGGTGGCCGTCATGTCCCGATAGGTGACGTAATGCCCGTCGCCGCCGGGTGGGTTTCGAACCTGGGGAATGTCCTTTTTGCGTGTCGCCACGTAGTGAGTCTCGTCCGGTAAAAGCAGGACAGACGCTAACGCGTGAAGAGAGGGGCGCGATGTAGGAGGTTTCTTGAAGTGGTTGTTCCGGTTTCCTCAAAACAGGTAAGGCTGACTATTGAGGGCCGGAACAATCTGAAGCGTCAGCCGGGGCTGTCAGTCATTGGGCGACCGCAACTCGGCAGCCGACGTCGCCTTGCGCCTTTGCCTACAACTACGCCAGAATCCGCCGGCTTGTTCGCCTTGGGTTGCGCCGGTAGCTTGGGACCTGTCACTGCTCATCAGTGATCGGGTTTAGTCGCCCGTCGTTGCTAAGTCGCTCAAGCGTCCATCAGTCAGGAATCCCCATCCCTGCACTCGATGGTGGCTGTGCGCAGGGCGCCCTTGGGCGCGCCGATTCCTTAGCTCGTCGGTCGACTAACCTGCGTACAGCTGCCTCCCAATCGTTTAGTCGCGAGCGGGAAGTAGCCTCAACCAAAGAGAGCTAAGGCTATGGTCAAAATTACACCGAATCCTCCAGTTACAGATGAGCCCACGTCTTGCGCCCAATCGGCTCGCAATAAAAAGCGCGACGACGCGGCCACCCGCGCGTTGGATTATTACCTGAAACCCAAGCCTAAGAGCGAAGCGTCTGACAAGTCCGACTCCATTTTACGGATTGATCCGGCAGTGGATTCTGAGTGTTTGCTTGCGAATCTCAGTGAGAATCTGGCTTCGGCGAATGCCATGATCAGTGATTTGGCGTTTGATCTGGATGGGTCGCGGCGGCGTGTTGCGATGGGGATTTTGCAGGTGATTGAGGTGAGTGAGTTGTTGGCAAATCGGGCTTTGGATATTGTTGAGGTGAGGTAGCCGAGGGGGGCCCTAGAACAAGAAAGGTCTAGCTGGCTGGGCTTTTCTTGTTCGAAGAAAGAAATGGCTACCCAAAAACCTAGTTTTCCTTCCGACGGAACCTCAAGAAATGAGGGGAAAAACGCTGGAGAAAATTCAAGTTGTTCGGTTGAACGCCGATAGGCTTGCGGAAGATTTCACGCGAAGGATCGAGTGTGTTTTACTCAAGAAAAGCTGAAAAAGATCATCTGTATAACCGAATCATCCTGCTTACCGTAGCTTGCTGTGTGCTGCTGTTCCTGGCCACTCTGGCGAAACACTCAGGGACCATTTAGGGGGCAATTCAATGGAGTGCTGTCGAGGCAAAAGGTACCGTGACGCAGCTTGAAAGCAACCCGATGAATGAAAACGGAATAATAATTCATTATCGATATACCGACAGTAATCAACAAGTCCATGAAGATGAGTACCCGGACCAGCGCTATAGCGAACACTAACAGTACGAGGTAGGTGAGGACGTTCCGTTGCTGTACTCACGTTGATTTCCCAGATCAACAGCATAGCCACCGAACTTCACACGTATCGCGCTGGTTTTTTCGTCATGGCGGGTGGGGTAGTGCTGACAGTGGTGTTCCTGTGGTTTTCTTTCAGGACGTTCGGTCGCATTTATCGGATGAAGGAAGAAGACCGCTTCTACTGAAACGGTTTTGATCATGGCGCCTAGAGCCTTATTCATCCCCTGGAATCGGTTTTCCCACCTATGAAAAGTTATTTCTCGCGGCGGGCAGTCCTGGGTGCCGGAGCAGGTGCCGCGACTGGCATGGCCGCTGAGCATCCAGCGTCGGCACGAGTGCATTAACTGGCGCCGGCTCGGTTGTAGGCAGCAAGGCGGCCTACGGCGCGACGGCAGATATATCCCAAGCGATTTTGAACAACATGTAAGTCCACGGTGCCGTTATGGGCAAACTGGTACGTGAAAGTTTTGGAGAGACACATTAAGCAAGGAGAGCTGAGCACATCGCGGCGGAAGGTGAGAGAGCGGACTCCGACGTTGAGTTCATGGAAATGCAATGGGGCTTAGCCTGAAAAACTAAAGCTCCGTGCTTTACCCGGTCATCGGCATCAACGGCTCCGTGAAACGCAATGGCACACCGGTTTGGCATAACTTCAATACCATTTCGGCATTCAACGAAGCACCATCATTGCTTACCCCCTGAGCAGTACGCAATCGATCAGAAACGGCTCAGGTCACGCTGAGGCGCGGCAGCATGCCCACCATAACCTTGCACCTTTCCGCAACGAACAGTAGCAGACTACCTAAGCCCCCTCCGATGCACGGTACTGTATTTATAGCCAGGGTAGACGAAAAGCTAGTAGCGATTTTGGATCCAGCTGTAGTAGCGTTATGCCTCCAGCTCCCTAGGTAGAATTGTTATGGCACTCGTTTCCGATGAGACGCTGAAATACATTTCTAAATCTCCCTCTACCATTCTCGGCAGTATCGAATGGACCACCTTGCATCAGATCGGAGGCACAGTCCCTGCTTTGGGGCATCTGGGACTAAATTTCGCCAATCTTGGCGTGCTTTATGGCCTGGAGGTCATCATGGGTAGCTTTGAAGGTGCATTGATTAAAGAACAAAGCCAGACATTCGCAGTTGTGATTGTCAAACACAACTACACTTCTTCATCCAGCGCGGCAAATCCAGTTCGGGAATCGTTTCAACCGTATTTCCCCGGGGTGCCTATTATTCTCGCATCACAAGATTCCCGGGGAGCGTTCCGGTATCATGGTCGACAAGATTTGGCTAAATTTCTTGCGCGACTTCATCCGTCTCAAATTCCATGGCGCAAATATAGCTACTAATTGCTTTTAAAAAGTAGTAAATGGGGTGAGCCGAATTTGTTCTGCCTTGGTCGAATTCAGTTCGTCTATTTATACTTCTCCCTTTGCACAAAAGATTGTTGTATGCGGTGTAATATAAAATCCAGATCAACTACATTCTAATACCGAGAAGGGATTTCTAGATGTCTAGAACTTTAGTTTACAAATCCTCAAAAAGCTATAATAGCGATGTTGGTAGTGTTGTGCCAATTGCTGTGGAAGAAGATGATGGGGTAGTAAGGCTTGTTTCTCCAGGCGAGTATCCAAACAATAATAGAATATTTATCTCTAAAGAGTACTCAAAGATAGATGAGAACTATGGTGATTACGAGCTTTTTCTTTTAACAACAGTAAATGAAAGTCATGATTCTGAAGGAGTCGATAGTCCTACGAGGTCGCGATTTTATTCAATGGGTTATTATGCAGCCCCATTAGACGCCAATACATATTTACCCATCGTCAATATGGAAATGCCAGATGTAGCCTCGGGTCGTGTCGAACAAGCGCCTCTCTCTGATATTGGGAATAGGTCTTTTTTTATTCTATCTAATTCTATAGTTACTGGCCCGTTTACGGCGCAAGCAGAAGAAGATGGTTGGCTGCTTACACCTTTGATGAGCTTAACTCCTCTAGGGTTAAGTAATTACCACGTCGCACAATTTGAGCTTGATAAGCTTGAGGCAAACAGTCTTGTTATTAGAAGCTCGATGGGAGGCAATGAAAGGATTTATCTTGCCTCATTAAAAAAGGCGAAAGAACTAATCGAGTTTGATAGTCAGGATTACATATCAGACTCTGCGCTTATTCGTTTTTATAGCAAAATGGACTATGGCAAAGGAATATCGACTCTCACAAAATCTGAAGCTGTGAAGTTAACCGGAATAATAGATCAATATAAAAAGAAAAATAAGCAATTAAGTAACGATGGTCGAACCAAACGATTGGAAAGTGTGCTTGATGAATATCTAAAATCCAATGGTGTGGGGGCTGATGTTGTACAGAATTATTTGCACAATACTAAAAATGGTAAGGTTTTCCTTGAGCAGTACGTTGATGATAATCGAGACCTTCTTTTAAAAGAAAAAATGGAGGCGATTGAGAGCGAATTTGCAGCTCGACGTGAAAAAATTGAACGTGAGATAGCTGAGGTTTCAGGTCGTCTGGAGCTGAGAAAGCAAGATTTCGCGAGTTTTGAAGTAGAATTTGAAAAGCGTAAAGCATTATCGCGTGCTCAAGAGCAATCTGAGCTTAGGGATAGAAACAATATTTTAATGGCTGAAATAGAAAGCCACGAAAAGACACTATTGCAACTAAAGGAAGAGGTTGGAGTAGCGAAAACTTTATCTCAGATGATAGAAGAGCAGAAATCGTTAAAGAATAAAAATGATTATCTTAACGAGGATTATTATAAGCTAAAAAATCAAGTTAGCCAGCAGCAGAATTTAATTCGTAGTCCGCAAATTGGTGACAAGCTATTAGAATTTAAGACTTTGCACATGTTGCTGAATGGGATTTCCCCTGACTCTGTCGAAAGCCACGTTAAACCTGTAAATATACCTGCTTTTGCCTTTAATGTTGTTGGGGAAGCTAGAAAAAGTTATATATCTCATTTAAAGTCATCTCTAGACTCTACAGAAGGTCGTCCATTCTCGTATGATGAAATGGCGAATCTTACTTTGTGCACAATTCAATCATTCCTAACAATATTTTCCGGGCCTCCAGGTACAGGTAAAACTTCTAGTGCGCACCGATTTGCTAATGCATTAGGTTTGGTAGCAGAGCAAAAAACATCTTTGGAGACGGATAACTTCCTCAACATACCGGTTGGAAGAGGATGGGTTTCAAGTAGAGATTTACTTGGTTTTTATAATTCGCTCAAAAATAGTTATCAGCCATCTAGAAGCGGGCTCTTTCAATTTCTCAAAGCGTTCAACGATTCATCTGCGGAGCAAAATAGTGAGGAATATCTGAAGTTGGTATTGCTGGATGAGGCTAATCTCTCAAGTGTTGAGCATTATTGGTCCGATTTTTTGGCAATGTGTGATACTTTTGAAATAGGTCAAAAAATAGATTTGGGAATGCCGGGGACTGAAGATCGGTATCTACACATTCCAAGTAGTTTAAGATTTATCGCAACTATTAATAATGACGCAACAGTTGAGTCGCTATCTGAACGGTTGATTAATAGAGCTCCGGTTATTATGTTGGGCCATGGGGCTGATGCGCCTATAGGTCAGATACAGGCTGATCTTTTAAGTGGAGCGGTGCCATTTACTGAACTTAAGGAAGCATTTTATCCTTCTCGTGAAGAGGAAGAGCTGAATTCTCGCGAAACAATTAGGCTTGAGCAGGTTCTTGATCTTTTGACTACGAATAATATCAAGGGCTCTCAGGTCTACGTCAGCAAGCGTAAAATCAACGCAATAACGCGATATTGCTTCGTAGCGAACCAGCTAGGATTCAAAGCAGAGCCACTTGATTTTGCTATCGCTCAACATGTCCTGCCGTCGATCAAAGGGCACGGGCAAGGGATGAGAGAGCGCATGAACAAGCTTGAAGGCAAACTTTCGGAGTTTGATTTCACTATTTCTAAAAAAATCGTACAAACCATAATTGAAACTGGTGATGAATTTTCCGATTCATACTCCTACTTTTAATGAGGCTCCCTAATGCTATCCATTGAAATAATATCAGGTGAGCGTAAGGGTGAAATACTTGAGCTGAGAGAACTCTCTGTCCCGTCTTTAAAAGTAAGCGCAATACGTGAAGATGAGGCACTACGCTTTTTTATAAGGCTTGACGAATTTTATGAAAATCTTAATTTGGTTCTTCATGAAATAGAAACGCCTCATACTCATCGCTATCAAAAGGATAATGGATGGGTCTATGAGTGGTTCCCTAGGGAAGTATATGGGCGAAAAGAAGCTTTTTTTCACAACTATTATGGCCTCGCGGAGCTACAGATTGTATCACGTGATCAGAGCGCCTCTAGTGATCTGGGCTATGCGCTATTCATCGAATTTCATCCAGTCGAGGTTTTTGCAAAGAAAATTAATGCAGATCGAGTTGAAAGAATGCTCGGATTTCTTGCACGTGAAGATGGTAAGGATCTAGCAAGTGCTATCAGAGTTACCCGGATAAGGGCGGGCCATAAAGCTGGTGGTAAAACAGAGGCGTTTTTATTAGAAAGGATTGAGCACAATGTTGCCTTTTTAAAAAGTGTACTGCCGGCAATTATTGCTGCTCCTTTGTCAAGACTACAGCAGTCAACTAGATTAGTTGTGCCAAACAATGAGACTCTTATTGATGAGTCTTCACTCCGATGGATATCGGAAAATCCCGATGGCCTTTACAAGACTTATTCAGTTGATGATGCGGTTTTGAGTTATCAGGGGGAATATTTTTCTGCCAGTAAACTCCTTGAAGCAAAGATAAATAACTCTACTGATATCTATGAGAATCAGATATTGCATGGTTTTTTATATGTGATTATTACTGCTATAGGGAAAATAAGAGAGCGGCTTCTGGTATCTAATCTTCAGGAGCGATCATCAGGTGGGAATTTCAATGGGTACGTATCTTTATTTGCACAAATAAACAAATTTTCGTCATCCATAAATAAAAATAAAGTTGATAAGTGCAATCGGCTTATGGGTGAGATGACTTCGATATATGCCAGGCTTAAAAGAAGTATTCCAGTTAGCAAGCCTTGTCTCGAACCTCCTAGATACACACAAAAATCAAAGTCCAACCTGCTGTATCGACAAGTTTTTGCCAGGTCTATTGCATGGCGTCGCTATGGTGCACCTGACTGGAGTTTTCAAGATGAGTTATTTTCAATTCAGAGCATTCCTAGGCTCTTTGAGTATTATCTTCTGTGTATAATTAAACGTCATCTTGAAGAGAGTGTTGGTGGTAATCAATCATTCAGTGATGCTTCAGCTGTTGATGATATTTTCGTGTATGGTGGAGCAGGTGTAAATATTAATTTAATGTATGAGCCTGATGTTTGGTCAGTTGGCCACGCCTCTGCGGTGGGGAAGGACTTAGTTAACACTGAAGGGTGGACAGTTTATTATGGTCGTGGCGACGCTAAAATTAGCAAGCGTGGCTCGTTTGGGGGGAGAGCTAATAGATGCCCGGATATAATTATTGAGTTAACTGGGCGGGGCGAGGAAAGTAAGTATATAGTTATTGATGCAAAGTATACGGATAATGGTCGGGCTTATCTGACGTACTTGCCCGAGCTAACGATGAAGTATATTCATGGTATACATCGGCAGGGGACGGGTGTTAATCCTACTGTTGCGTTGATTATTGTTAATCCCAGTGAAGATCCAGTTACACGTCACTTTCATCAGCATGATTACAGCATATATGGACAGTATTCGGTGACGCCAGCGCTTCTAGTATCTTCGATTGATGTCTCTGTCGCGCACGAACCTGGGTCAAATTTCAGGAAAGATTTAGCACGGGTTATAGAGATTAATTTTTAGTTCTTGGTGCTATTGTTAGGAATTGGGAAAAGGGACGGGTTTGAAGATTGGTTTATTGCATATGTTCTGTCGTTGGATATCGTTAAGATAACCTCCAGGGCGTAATGACCGGAGCATTAAGCTATTTCATTGTCTGCGCGATCTTTTTTCCTATTTTTTCTCTCAATGGAAAATTTCTACAGGCTAAGAGCCGATTCAAGGCTTCGTTGGAGCTTCACTAGACTCAGCAGAGCTCGGGAGGGGTGAGATCCAATTCTTATGCACGGGCGCACGGGTAGGGAGCTGTATAATCAGTCTCTCCAATTGCTCATTCAGTTGGAGGGCGGCAGCGGGCTCAATTTCATTTTTTTCTGATTCTGAATGATCGGGCTCTGGAATTACTTTAGGTTCACTGAGATAGCCAAATATCGATACACCAACAAACATTACAATTACGGCTCCCATTCCTATCATCGCTGAGTATTTGAAAACTTGCTCAGATTTTTCGGCCGGTGCTGCTACCATCTTGTTGTATTCATCCTGTGGTAGGAAACGGTAGAGTTTTGGTTGCCAGTCCCTTCGAAGTCCGCGCTGTAAACTTATGAAGCTCCACCCAGAGTAGACAATCATCCCGATATACCCAGTCGCTATCAGCATGACCATGCTGATTAACCAAGGATTGATGTCAGTACTCAGTCTCGCGGCCACTAGACCTACGCCTAGAGCCAAGGCCCCTGATACAGCTGTTATTGTTTGTCTTGTTGCGTCTGTG
The DNA here is from genome assembly GCF_058148565.1 of Pseudomonas sp. DF11. NCBI lineage: Bacteria > Pseudomonadati > Pseudomonadota > Gammaproteobacteria > Pseudomonadales > Pseudomonadaceae > Pseudomonas > Pseudomonas sp. DF11. The sequence continues at coordinate 414,002 of NZ_JBYVYN010000003.1, read as the reverse complement.
GCTTTCGCGGTTTCTTCGGTAATTGCTTTGCGTAGATCGCCTAAAGACTTAAGAGTGTCTTTAGCTAAATCTGATAGCGACATTTGATACACGATTTTTGCACTTTCCAGCGCTGTTGGTAGGTTGGCTTTTAAGTAATCAGCGGCAGGGCCGTTCTCGCGCCCTGAACGGGCAATTTCCACAGCTAACAGGTTATGTTTTACTTCCGCTTCGCGACTATTTTCATAAACCCAATGAGCTGCTGTTTGCAGGTTTAGAAAAGCATCTATGCCAAATTCTTGTAAAGTAGTTGCAGTAGATTGATGAGGTAGCAAAACTAGCTTCGGCGGTCCCTTGAAAATTAATGAGTGATTTTCTGGGTCGATCTCGTTTGCAAGAGTGTGCACTAATGCATCAAACGCTTTTATACTCCATATTTCATGAAGTGGCTCATCTAAATCAAACTGCGATAAATCTAGAAGAAGCCATGGTCTAATGTCTCCTGGGACGACCTTCGAAGAGCCTGATTCCCTTACCAAAGCCCTAGGAGATTTAGTAGCAGGAAAAATCGGAACTGCCGTAATCGTTTCGTAGGGTGCCCAACCGGTATATATACGAACCTGAGTGAACAGCGGTTTCGAGAGACCAGCGATCCGCCAGTGCTTCGCGTCGTGTCCTTTCTCTAGCCAATGTAAAAGACCAACTGAAGTCAGAATGTCTAGTGTCTCGTCGGGGCAATCTGGCTTCCGAATCGTTACTCGGAATGGCTCGAAATCCTCAACGATATTGCTTGGCTCAGTTGGTGTTTGCTCTTCATCAACTACGGAGTACCCCCAGCCGAGCTCCGAGCAAGTAGCTAATATTTTAAGGGTCGCGTCCACACGCAGATTCGAGACTGTGACAGTCTCATCACTCTCATTGATATGCGCGCTAGCCTGCACAGCGAGTACCTCAAGCTGTTCAGCGAGGATTGTCAGAGACAAGTTTGTCTTCCGTGATTGCCTGAGTATCAATCGTAATCAATTCTCCACCCCTAGCCTTAGGCTCGCGTGTGACTGTCATTCCAGCATCGTCTGGATACAGGACTGTGACACCCTCTGTGGTTCGAATTCGACGCATAGGAGGCCGCCCTAGAATTGTTTGGTCAGAAGGAAACACCACATTCTCAATTCTAGCGGAACGAATTTTTCGGCGAGTTGCATTCTGCAATCTTGTGATTGCCTTTTCATCGGTAGGGTTTCCCGCTGCCAGCAGGACAGCATCAATTATCGCATCTTCGTTGATTTCTTGACGTTGCGCTAAGGCATTTTTGGCCACGGCGAAGGCTCTAGGGACTGTGTCGGGTAAGTCGGCTTTGCAAGAAGTTAAAGTTTCGCGTAAAAGACTAACGACCTTAGTATTAAGTTCTTGATCAGACATGCTGCGGACTACGTCGAGAAAGTTGGCGAAATAATCAACAATCTCAGGCGCTTTTTTCATTCTATCTTTTGCGGATACCAAAGTTTCCGCTACACCATTTACAATCCTCACCAAGGAGGATTTTTGAATGGCTTTTTTATCCGCTACAAATGCGTGAACGATGCGTCGAAGCAGGCCCCCGTCTTCCGCAGAGGCCTGTTCTATAGCCTCGCTGTAGTCATATTTGATCATGCTGTAGAGTTTTGTTCGCTTATCACCACCGGATAACTCAAAGATAAATAACGCTCCGTCGCGGCTGCTATTAACGTGCCACCGAGAAAAGGTAGCAGAGAGACTCTGAGTTCCCCTCTCAAAATTTTCGACTCCTGTGGCAATTTTCTCAAGTTGAGCCTTGGTAGCTGACGTCTCCCTGAAGCTATAGACTGCGTCCGCATCGGTATCGAGTATCCGTGCGATGAAAAACTCTTCATGCTCAACTTGGCGGACGGACTCCGGGGTAAATTCTTCTCCACCGACTACGTGGAGGATCATATTTGTGATCCTCAGGCCAGCCGTCTCTTCATCTGTAAAGAAACCCACCGCTTTCTCCCTTACTCGCAAATATCCCGCTGAACGGACGCGGTCCCTGTCCTAAAACCTTTGCAATTGGGCTACTACTCAGCGCAAGGACAAAAATATTAGTACGTGAAGGGTCAGCATACGGTTGCTCCTTGGCTGTGGCAATTGGCCTTGTATGCATCAGCGTCAGAAAATTGAGATTTCGAAAATGAGAACAGATTTTTTCTGCGGATCCCCTTTCGCTGCTACCGGTCGAGAGCGAGTGGCTAGTGCTGCGTCTAATTAACACGGCACAGCACATAGTGGTAAAAAGGGGGTAGATTACTTATGTGTGTCGTGTCCTATTCAAAGACAATCCCGAAGATAGTCTCTCAGCATGATAGCCGGAGCGTAAAGATCATCCATTTTCTGCACTGCGTTGAAATCCGCAGCTAAACGATGCAGCTCCCGCCCCAACACCGTATCCACTCCACCAATCGGCCCCAACGCTAAATTCAGGCATCGACCGATTTCGCGCTGAATCCCAGCCACATCGCCCCGCCGTATCAACAACCCAAAAACCTCCCGATCACAACTCCCCATCAACGGATCATCCCGCAGAATCGGGCTGTGACCCTCTGTCTCATAAGCCAGCTTGAGGGAGTAAAGAGCGACCGTTTCCAGCAGCAATTCCATGGGGTGAAATCCTTCGTGACTGGGTGAGTAGGGTGGGGTGGAGTTGGGTTGATGGGTTACGTCTTGGCGGTGGCAACTCGGAGTATCGGTGAGGGTGGTGGCTTTTTTATGAGCGCTTTGCGCTCAAGCGGGAGCAAGCTCCCTCGCCACAGGTTCTTCTCCTACCACAGGATCTTCTCTACCACTGTTCTTCCTTTCCCCAGGTTCTTCCTTGCCACAGTTTTTTCCTCACCATGGGTTTGGATATTTGGGGCCGCTTCGCGGCCCAGCGAGGATAAATCCCCTAGCCACAAGAGGGGAATAAATCCCTTCACCACAAAGGGCAGTAGGGATAGACCCCCTCACCACAAAAGCGGGTAGGGGACTGGCTGAGCCCTGCATTACCCGCAGAAAACCACTTTCCTACAGACGAAAAAAAAGACCTTGAATTTCAAGGTCTTTCTTTAAGATGGTGCCCCGAGGGAGACTCGAACTCCCACTCCTTTCGAAAACGGATTTTGAATCCGCCGCGTCTACCAATTCCGCCATCAGGGCTCAATGGCGGCGAAGTATAGAGAGGTGACTACCGTTGGTCAATCACGTTTCATGGTGAATTTTTGATATTTCCGCTAGACTTTCCGGCCCTGCTAGACGAACCCCATCATGCGTGTTGCTGACTTTACCTTCGAACTCCCTGATTCGCTGATCGCTCGCCACCCTCTGGCCGAGCGTCGCGCCAGTCGACTGTTGACCCTGGATGGGGTCAGCGGTGCCATGGCTCACCGTCAATTCACTGATTTGCTTGAGCATTTGCGCCCGGGCGATTTGATGGTGTTCAACAATACCCGGGTGATTCCGGCGCGGTTGTTTGGCCAGAAGGCCTCCGGCGGCAAGCTGGAGATTCTGGTGGAGCGGGTGCTGGACAGTCACCGTGTGCTGGCCCATGTGCGCTCCAGCAAGTCGCCCAAGCCGGGTTCGTCGATCCTCATCGACGGTGGCGGCGAGGCGGTGATGGTGGCGCGGCATGACGCGTTGTTCGAGCTGGAATTTGCCGAAGAGGTGTTGCCGCTGCTCGACCGTGTCGGGCACATGCCGTTGCCTCCTTATATAGACCGCCCGGACGAAGGTTCGGACCGCGAGCGTTATCAGACCGTGTACGCCGAGCGCTTGGGGGCGGTGGCGGCGCCGACGGCGGGGCTGCATTTTGATCAGCCGTTGCTGGAGGCGATTGCCGCCAAGGGCGTGGAGACGGCGTTCGTGACGCTGCACGTCGGTGCCGGGACGTTTCAGCCGGTGCGTGTGGAGCGGATCGAAGACCATCACATGCACAACGAATGGCTGGAAGTGAGCCAGGAAGTGGTCGATGCCGTGGCGGCTTGTCGCGCCCGCGGTGGTCGGGTGGTGGCGGTGGGGACCACCAGCGTGCGCTCCCTGGAAAGCGCTGCCCGCGATGGCGTGCTCAAGCCGTTCAGTGGCGACACCGACATCTTTATCTACCCGGGCCGGCCGTTTCATGTGGTCGATGCCCTGGTCACCAATTTTCATTTGCCCGAATCCACGCTGTTGATGCTGGTTTCGGCGTTCGCCGGTTATCCCGAAGCCATGGCCGCCTACAAGGCCGCCGTCGAGCATGGATACCGCTTTTTCAGCTACGGTGATGCGATGTTCATCACCCGTAATCCCGCGCCACGCGGACCCGAGGAAACAGTATGAGTCGCACCTGTCGCATGTCCTTCGAGTTGCTCGCCACCGATGGCAAGGCTCGTCGCGGTCGTCTGACCTTCCCCCGCGGTACCGTGGAAACCCCCGCGTTCATGCCGGTGGGCACCTACGGCACGGTCAAGGGCATGCTGCCACGGGACATCGTTGCCACGGGTGCGGAGATCATCCTCGGCAACACGTTCCACCTGTGGCTGCGCCCGGGCATGGAAGTGATCAAGGCCCACGGTGACTTGCACGATTTCATGCAGTGGAAAGGCCCGATTCTGACCGACTCCGGCGGCTTCCAGGTGTTCAGCCTCGGCGCGATGCGCAAGATCAAGGAGGAGGGCGTGACCTTCGCTTCTCCGGTGGACGGCGCCAAGGTGTTCATGGGCCCGGAGGAGTCGATGCAGGTCCAGCGTGACCTGGGCTCGGACATCGTGATGATCTTCGACGAATGCACGCCGTACCCGGCCGATGAGGACGTGGCGCGGGTGTCCATGGAGCTGTCGTTGCGCTGGGCCCAGCGTTCGAAGAATGCCCATGCGGACAACACGGCGGCGCTGTTTGGCATCGTTCAGGGTGGCATGCATCAGGATTTGCGCATGCGCTCGCTGGAAGGCCTCGACAAGATCGGCTTCGACGGCCTAGCCATCGGCGGTCTGTCGGTGGGCGAGCCGAAGCACGAAATGATCAAGGTGCTCGATTACCTGCCGGGCCAGATGCCCGCTGACAAACCTCGTTACCTTATGGGCGTTGGCAAACCGGAAGATCTGGTTGAGGGTGTGCGCCGCGGGGTGGACATGTTCGATTGCGTGATGCCAACCCGTAATGCCCGCAATGGGCATCTGTTCATCGACACGGGCGTGCTGAAGATCCGTAACGCGTTCCATCGCCATGATGATTCGCCGCTGGATCCGACCTGCGACTGCTACACGTGCCAGAACTTCTCCCGCGCTTATCTGCATCATTTGGACAAGTGCGGCGAAATGCTGGGTAGCATGTTGAATACCATCCACAATTTGCGCCATTACCAGGTGCTTATGGCTGGTTTGCGCGAGGCTATTCAACAGGGTACATTGGCCGCCTTTGTCGAGGCCTTCTATGCCAAGCGCGGGTTGCCTGTACCGCCCTTGGACTGAGTTTTCCGATCCTAAGATTCAATACTTGCAACTGGAGTGCTAAATGAGCTTTTTTATCTCTAATGCCATGGCTGACGCGGCTGCACCTGCTGCTGCCGGCCCTATGGGCGGCGGTTTCGAGTGGATTTTCCTGGTCGGCTTCCTGGTGATCTTCTACCTGATGATCTGGCGTCCACAGGCCAAGCGTGCCAAAGAGCAGAAGAACCTGCTCAGCAGCCTGCAAAAGGGCGACGAAGTGGTCACCACCGGCGGCATCGCTGGCAAGATCACCAAAGTGGCCGATGACTTCGTGGTTCTGGAAGTGTCCGACACTGTTGAAATGAAGTTCCAGAAGGGCGCTATCGCGGCCACGCTGCCAAAAGGCACGCTGAAAGCGATCTAAGTAACAACTTCTATTCAATCGACGGGGCGCGCAAGGCGCCCCGCGTCATAAGCGGGCGGCGTGATGCTGAACAAATACCCTCTGTGGAAATATGTACTGATCCTGGCGGTGCTGGCGGTCGGTCTGATTTATTCCGCTCCCAATCTATACCCGGATGACCCGGCCATTCAGGTCAGTGGCGCAAGCACTGCGCTGCAGGTCACCCAGGCCGATCTGGACCGTGCGAGCGCTGCGCTCAAGGCGTCCAATATCGAGGTCAAGGCTGCGTCCATCGCCGAAAACGGCAAGGGCGGCCTGTTGCGCCTGGTCAAGGCGGAAGACCAACTGCCAGCCAAGGACGTGGTACGCAAGGCGTTGGGCGACGATTACGTTGTGGCCCTGAACCTGGCCCAGACCACTCCGCAATGGCTGCGCAAGCTTGGCGCCCATCCGATGAAGCTGGGCCTGGACTTGTCCGGCGGTGTGCACTTCCTGCTGGAAGTGGACATGGAAAAAGCCCTCGATGCGCGGATGAAAGTCTACGAAGGCGACGTCAAGAGCCTGTTGCGCAAAGAGCGCGTGCGTTATCGCAGCCTGCCGCAACTCGACGGTGCCATTCAACTGGGCTTCAGCGACACCGATACCCGCGAGCAGGCCCGTGCGCTGATTCGCAAGAACTTCAACGATTTCGACATTGTGCCGGCCGACCTCAATGGTCAGGCGGTGCTGCGTCTGGCGATGACCCCGGCCAAGCTGGCGGAAATCCGCGAATACTCCATCAAGCAGAACTTGACCACGGTGCGTAACCGCGTCAACGAGCTGGGTGTGGCCGAACCGATTGTGCAGCGCCAGGGCGCCAACCGCATCGTGGTCGAGCTGCCGGGCGTGCAGGACACCGCCGAAGCCAAGCGTATCCTCGGCAAGACCGCCAACCTGGAATTCCGCCTGGCCGCTGAGCCGGGTGCTTCCAAGGCCACTTCCGAGAGCTTCGAGTTCCGCGAGGGCAACCGCCCGGCAGCGCAGATCGAGCGTGGCCTGATCATCACCGGTGACCAGGTGACCGACGCCCAGGCGGGCTTCGACGAGCAGGGTCGCCCACAGGTGAACATTCGCCTGGACGGCCATGGCGGTGAGCTGATGAGCCGCGCCACGCGCAGCAACGTCGGGCGCAGCATGGCGGTGATCTTCATCGAGCAGAAGCCGATCACCACCTACACCAAGCAAGTGGTCGACGGTGTCGAGAAAGACGTCGCGGTGCAGGCCTTCAAGGAAGAGAAGAAGATCATCAGCCTGGCGACCATCCAGTCGCCGCTGGGCAGCCAGTTCCGCATCACTGGCCTGAACGGCCAGGGTGAATCCTCGGAGCTGGCCCTGCTGCTGCGTGCCGGTGGTCTGGCCGCGCCGATGTACTTCGCCGAAGAGCGCACCATTGGCCCGAGCCTGGGTGCCGACAACATCACCAAGGGTATCGATGCTTCGCTGTGGGGCATGCTGTTTGTCTCGCTGTTCATCATCGCCATCTACCGCTTCTTCGGCATCATCGCCACCGTCGCGCTGGCGGTGAACATGGTGATGCTGCTGGCGCTGATGTCGCTGCTGGGTGCCACGCTGACCCTGCCGGGTATCGCCGGTATCGTGTTGACCATGGGTATGGCGGTGGACGCCAACGTGCTGATCTTCTCGCGGATACGTGAAGAGATCGCCGCCGGCATGACGATTCAACGGGCAATCAACGAAGGCTTCGGCCGGGCATTCACCGCGATCCTCGACGCCAACCTGACCACGTTGCTGGTGGGCGGGATTCTCTTCGCCATGGGCACCGGCCCGGTCAAGGGCTTCGCAGTGACCATGTCCCTCGGGATCTTTACCTCGATGTTCACAGCCATCATGGTGACCCGCGCAATGGTCAACCTGATCTTTGGCGGTCGTGACTTCAAGAAGTTGTGGATTTAAGGGGCTGCCATGTTACGTACTATCAACTTCATGGGCGTTCGCAACGTTGCGTTCGGCGTCACATTGTTCCTTACCGTGCTGGCGTTGTTCAGCTGGGCCACCAAGGGGCTGAACTACGGCCTGGACTTCACCGGCGGTACGCTCATCGAGCTGACCTACGAGCGTCCGGCCGACGTCACCAAGGTGCGCGAGCAACTGGCGACCTCGGGCTACAGCGATGCCATCGTGCAGAGCTTTGGTGCGACTACCGACCTGCTGGTGCGCATGCCGGGTGAAGACCCGCAACTGGGCCATCAGGTGGCCGAGGCCTTGCAGAAGGCCGGCGGCGATAACCCGGCCCAGGTCAAGCGCGTCGAGTTTGTCGGCCCGCAGGTGGGTGAAGAGCTGCGCGACCAGGGCGGCCTCGGCATGCTGATGGCGCTGGGCGGGATCCTGATCTACCTGGCCTTCCGCTTTCAGTGGAAGTTCGCGGTGGGCGCGATTGTCTCGCTGATCCACGACGTGATCGTGACCGTGGGCATCCTGTCGTTCTTCCAGATCACCTTCGACCTGACGGTGCTGGCGGCGGTTCTGGCGATCATCGGCTACTCGCTCAACGACACCATCGTGGTGTTCGACCGGGTGCGTGAGAACTTCCGTGTGCTGCGCAAGGCCTCGCTGATCGAGAACATAAACATCTCGACCACACAGACCCTGTTGCGGACCATGGCGACGTCGATCTCCACCTTGCTGGCGATTGCCGCGCTGCTGTTCTTTGGTGGTGACAACCTGTTCGGTTTCTCCATCGCACTGTTCATTGGTGTGTTGGCGGGTACTTACTCGTCGATCTACATCGCCAACGTGGTGCTGATCTGGCTGAACCTGAGCTCTGAGGATCTGATTCCTCCTGCGGCCACCGAAACGGAAGTGGACGACCGCCCGTAAGGCTTGTCGCTCCATCCGTCACTGCTGAAAAGGCGCGAGTTGAACTCGCGCCTTTTTTTATGCTCCAAGGCTGGGAGAAGCGCGGATTAATCCGCTTGTGATGGTCAGGAGGTTCAAGTGAACAAATCGATGCTGGTTGGTGCGGTATTGGGTGCTGTCGGTGTAACTGCCGGTGGTGCGGTCGCGACCTACAGCTTGGTAAAAAGTGGCCCTGAGTATGCGCAAGTATTGGCCGTGGAGCCGGTCAAGACCCAAATCAAGACCCCGCGTGAAGTGTGCAAGGACGTCACCGTGACTCGGCAGAAGCCAGTCCAGGACCAACACCAGATCGCCGGCACCGTGATCGGCGCCCTGGCCGGTGGACTGTTGGGTAACCAGGTCGGCGGCGGCACTGGCAAGAAAATCGCCACCGTGGCCGGTGCAGCTGGCGGCGGTTATGCCGGTAACAAGATTCAGGAAGGCATGCAGGAACGCGACACCTACACCACCACCCAGACTCGCTGCAACACGGTCAATGACATCAGCGACAAGGTTGTGGGCTACGACGTTCGCTACATGCTCGACGGCAAAGAAGGCAAAGTCCGCATGGACCGCGACCCGGGCAACCAGATCCCGGTGAACAAGGAAGGCCAACTGATCCTGGGGCAGAACGCACCGGCTCAGTGATCCAACTGCTAAAAAAAAAGCACCCCTCGGGGTGCTTTTTTTATGCCCGGATTTTATGCCGAGCACCCTCTGTCAGGTGTAGTTCATTGTGGCGAGGGGATTTATCCCCGCTGGGGCGCGAAGCGGCCCTAAATGCCAATGACCCGGTATGTCAGGCAGATTGGTTGACCGCTTATGAGAGGGGGGCTGCTACGCAGCCCAGCGGGGATAAATCCCCTCGCCACAAAGGGAGGCGCTTGCCTGGCATGGACAAGTTCTAGCAGGCATAAAAAAAGCACCCCGAAGGGTGCTTTTCTGTAGCCGGTTGCTTAGCGCTTCAGCGAAGCCGGCAAGTGCGGCTGGATAGCTGTCAGCACGGCCTTGAAGCATTTGGTGTTACCGGCAACGATGTGGCCTTTTTCAAGGAAGTCGTGACCGCCGGTGAAGTCGCTCACCAAACCACCAGCTTCCTGGATCAGCAGGGCGCCTGCGGCCATGTCCCACTCGGACAGGCCCGACTCCCAGAATGCATCGAAACGGCCAGCGGCGACATAGGCCAGGTCCAGGCTCGCAGCACCGGCGCGGCGGATGCCGGCGGTCTGGCCGACCAGGGCGCGGAACATGCCCAGGTAGTTGTCCAGGTTGTCCATCTGGTCGTCACGGAACGGGAAGCCGGTGCCCAGCAGGGCGCCGTCCAGGCTGGTGCGGCCGCTGACGCGCAGGCGACGACCATTCAGCTGGGCGCCACGGCCACGGCTGGCGGTGAATTCTTCCTGGCGAACCGGGTCCAGCACAACGGCGTGTTCCAGGCGGCCACGGTATTTGCAGGCGATGCTGACAGCGAAGTGAGGAATGCCGCGCAGGAAGTTGGTGGTGCCGTCCAGCGGATCGATGATCCACAGGTACTCTTCGCCTTCGATGCCAGTACCGGCGTGCATGCCGGTCTCTTCACCGAGGATCGAGTGGTTCGGGTAAGCCTTGCGCAGGGCGTCGACGATTTTTTGCTCGGCGGCGCGATCAACCTCGGACACGTAGTCCTTGGCGTCTTTTTCATCGACCTTGATGGTATCCAGGCGCTCGATGGAGCGGAAGATCAGTTCACTGGCGCTGCGGGCGGCGCGCAGCGCGATATTCAGCATGGGCTGCATGGATGTGTCACCTAAGGTTGTTAAAGAAAGCCGCGCATTCTATCAGAAAGTTTTCCGAGGAGAAGGTTGGTGTTCGCTTTCATAGCTTAACGGTAGGTGCTTATGTAAGATTTGCTCCCTTTATCGTGTTCGTGAGCGCCTCCCTTGTTGCAGAACATTCGTGTCGTCCTGGTCAATACCAGCCATCCGGGTAACATCGGCGGAGCTGCGCGGGCCATGAAGAACATGGGCTTGTCGCGGCTGGTGCTGGTCGAACCACGCCTGTTTCCCCATCACGAGGCCGATGCCCGTGCCTCCGGTGCCGGCGACATCCTCGCCAATGCCCAGGTCGTCGCCACCCTGGAAGACGCCCTGGTGGGGTGCAACCTGGTGCTCGGCACCAGCGCCCGCGATCGCCGCATTCCCTGGCCGCTGCTCGATCCCCGCGAATGCGGGACCAAAGTGGTCGAGGAGGCCGCGCAAGGCTTTGAAATCGCCCTGGTGTTCGGCCGTGAAGACTCCGGCTTGACCAATGACGAGCTGCAGCGATGTCACTTTCACGTGCATATCCCTTCCGACCCCGAGTTCAGTTCCTTGAACCTCGGGGCGGCGGTGCAGGTGTTGAGCTATGAAGTGCGCATGGCCTGGCTGGCGGCTGAAGGGCAGCCCAGCAAGGTCGAAAAAACCGAGGTCACGTCGCCGCGCAGTGAGACACTGGCGACTATGGACGAACTGGAGCGATTCTATGAGCACCTGGAGCAGACCCTGGTGGACATCGAGTTCCTCGACCCGGAAAAGCCGCGACACTTGATGGCGCGCCTGCGTCGGTTGTACGGACGAAGCTCGGTGAGCCGGGCGGAGATGAATATATTGCGCGGCATCCTCACGGAAACCCAGAAGGCGGCCCGTGGCGAGCTGATTAAGCGGAAGAAATAAAATGTTCGAACGTTTGCGTGAAGATATCCAAAGTGTTTTCCATCGTGACCCGGCGGCGCGCAATGCCTTTGAAGTGCTGACCTGCTATCCCGGGATGCACGCGATCTGGATCCATCGCCTTTCCGGCGCCTTGTGGAACATGGGCTGGAAGTGGCTGGCGCGGCTGGTGTCGAACTTCGGTCGCTGGCTGACCGGGATCGAGATCCATCCCGGGGCCAAGGTTGGTCGCCGGTTCTTCATCGACCACGGCATGGGCATCGTCATCGGCGAAACCGCCGAGATCGGCGATGACGTGACCCTGTACCAGGGCGTGACCCTCGGCGGCACCAGCTGGAACAAAGGCAAGCGTCACCCAACGCTGGAAGATGGCGTGGTGGTAGGCGCCGGCGCCAAGGTGCTCGGGCCGTTCACGGTAGGGGCGGGGGCGAAAGTCGGCTCCAACGCCGTGGTCACCAAGGCTGTGCCGCCCGGCGCGACCGTGGTGGGTATTCCGGGGCGGATCATCGTCAAGTCCGATGACGAACAGGATGCCCGGCGCAAGGCCATGGCCGAGAAGATCGGCTTCGACGCCTACGGTGTCGGCGAAGACATGCCTGACCCGGTCGCCCGCGCCATCAACCAGTTGCTCGATCACCTGCAGGCCGTCGATGGACGTCTGGAGGGGATGTGCGGGGCCCTGAAGGAGCTGGGCAGTAATTATTGCGCCAAGGACCTGCCTGAACTGCGCGAGGAAGATTTTGCGTGTGTGAAGGACAAGGATGAGACTCAGGCCAACTGAACCGATGCGCCTGCCTCGCGGGCAAGCCTTGCTCCCACAAAAAATTTGCCCCATAGGAGTCCTGTTTCGCAGGCTTCCTGTGGGAGCAAAGCTTGCTCGCGATGAACGATAACGCGGTATAGCTGGTCGTTAGTCGCCTACCTTTGCTATCATGCGCGCGCTCTTTCGCGGGTAAACCCGAGTAACCCACTAGGTCTTATACTTGACTTAAATACTCGGGAATTGCATACTCGCCCCCATTCCGAACTCCGTGGTAATTGTCCATGCGACTGACTACAAAAGGCCGATACGCCGTGACCGCGATGCTGGATCTGGCATTGCACGCGCAGCACGGGCCGGTGTCCCTGGCCGATATCTCCGAGCGCCAGGGCATTTCCCTGTCTTATCTTGAGCAGCTGTTCGCCAAGCTGCGCCGTAGCAACCTGGTTTCCAGTGTTCGCGGCCCGGGCGGCGGCTACCAGCTGTCGCGCGACATGCAGGGCATTCAGGTCGCCCAGGTGATCGATGCGGTGAACGAATCGGTCGATGCGACCAAATGCCAGGGCCTTGGCGACTGCCATGGCGGCGATACTTGCCTGACCCACCACTTGTGGTGCGATCTCAGCCTGCAGATCCACGAATTTCTGAGCGGTATCAGCTTGGCTGACCTTGTAACTCGCCGTGAGGTGCAAGAAGTAGCCCAGCGTCAGGACCAGCGCCGTTGCAATAGCAAGGCGCCGCACCTGGACAAGATTGAAGCGTCCGCCGTCGAATGACCGCCGCAGAGCAAGCGGAACGCCAGCCAGCCTGATTTAGGAGAGAGTCCATGAAATTGCCGATTTACCTTGATTACTCCGCGACCACCCCGGTTGATCCGCGTGTCGCGCAAAAAATGAGTGAATGCCTGCTGGTCGACGGAAACTTCGGTAACCCGGCGTCCCGTTCCCACGTGTTTGGCTGGAAAGCCGAAGAGTCGGTCGAAAACGCCCGTCGCCAGGTCGCTGACCTGGTCAATGCCGACCCGCGTGAAATCGTCTGGACCTCCGGTGCTACCGAGTCCGACAACCTGGCAATCAAGGGTGTCGCGCACTTCTATCACACCAAGGGCAAGCACCTGATCACCTCCAAGATCGAGCACAAGGCTGTCCTGGACACCATGCGCCAACTGGAGCGTGAAGGTTTCGAAGTCACCTACATCGAACCGGGTGAAGACGGCATCATCACTCCGGCCATGGTGGAAGCCGCGCTGCGCGACGACACCATCCTGGTTTCGATCATGCACGTGAACAACGAAATCGGCACCATCAACGACATCGCGGCCATCGGCGAACTGACCCGCTCCAAGGGCGTTCTGTTCCACGTCGATGCGGCTCAGTCCACCGGCAAGGTCGCGATCGACCTGTCGCAGTTGAAAGTCGACCTGATGTCGTTCTCTGCCCACAAAACCTACGGCCCTAAAGGCATCGGCGCGCTGTACGTCAGCCGCAAGCCGCGTGTTCGCCTCGAAGCGACCATGCACGGCGGCGGTCACGAGCGTGGCATGCGTTCCGGCACCCTGGCGACCCACCAGATCGTCGGCATGGGCGAAGCCTTCCGCGTGGCCAAGGAAGACATGGCTGCCGAGAACGTGCGCATCAAGGCCCTGAGCGACCGCTTCTTCAAGCAGGTCGAGCACCTGGAAGAGCTTTACGTCAACGGCAGCATGATCGCCCGCGTACCGCACAACCTGAACCTGAGCTTCAACTATGTTGAAGGCGAGTCGCTGATCATGGCGCTCAAGGATCTGGCCGTGTCGTCCGGTTCGGCGTGCACCTCGGCATCGCTTGAGCCTTCGTACGTACTGCGCGCCCTGGGCCGTAACGACGAACTGGCCCACAGCTCGATCCGCTTCACCTTCGGCCGTTTCACCACCGAAGAAGAAATCGATTACGCCGCGCAGAAAGTCTGCGAGGCCGTCACCAAGCTGCGCGCTCTGTCGCCGCTGTGGGACATGTACAAAGACGGCGTCGACATTTCGAAAATCGAGTGGGCGGCGCACTGAAGAAGTCGCCACCAGAGCGACTCACTGATGAGGATTGAAGCAAATGGCATATAGCGAAAAGGTCATCGACCACTACGAGAACCCGCGCAACGTCGGCAAGATGGACGCGCAGGACCCTGATGTCGGCACCGGCATGGTCGGCGCCCCGGCGTGCGGCGACGTGATGCGCCTGCAGATCAAGGTCAACGAGCAAGGCATCATCGAAGATGCCAAGTTCAAGACCTATGGCTGCGGTTCTGCCATCGCGTCCAGCTCCCTGGCCACCGAGTGGATGAAGGGCAAGACCCTTGATGAAGCCGAAACCATCAAGAACACCCAGCTGGCTGAAGAACTGGCCCTGCCGCCCGTGAAGATCCACTGCTCGGTACTCGCCGAAGACGCCATCAAGGCCGCCGTTCGCGATTACAAGCAGAAGAAAGGCTTGATCTGATCTGTGCACAGGTAAGGAGTTTCCATGGCTATCCAGATGACAGAAGCGGCAGCTAAGCATGTGCAGCGTTCCCTCGCGGGACGCGGCAAGGGCGAGGGTATCCGCCTGGGTGTTCGCACCACAGGCTGCTCTGGCCTTGCCTATGTGCTGGAATTCGTCGACGAAGTGGGCGAAGACGACCAGGTGTTCGAGAGTCATGGTCAGAAAGTGATCATCGACCCGAAAAGCCTGACGTACCTGGACGGCACCGAGCTGGATTTCGTCAAGGAAGGGTTGAACGAAGGCTTCAAGTTCAACAACCCCAACGTGCGCGGTGAATGTGGCTGCGGCGAAAGCTTCAATATCTGAGGCGGCTTGTGGGTACTCCTTGTCATTTTGCTTTGTTCCAGATGCAGCCTGCGTTCCAGTTGGATCTCGACCAATTGTCCGCGCGTTATCTGGAGTTGGCCCGTGGTGTCCACCCGGACCGCTTTGCTGACGCCTCCGAAGCTGAACAGCGGCGGGCGCTCGAGCAGTCTGCGAACCTCAACGAGGCCTACCAGACGCTCAAGAGCCCTGCCAAGCGCGCGCGTTACCTGCTCGCCATCAGCGGCCATGAGTTGCCCCTGGAAGTCACGGTCCACGATCCCGAGTTTCTTTTGCAGCAGATGCAATGGCGCGAAGAGCTCGAAGACCTGCAGGACAGCGCCGACCTGGCCGGTGTCGCGGTATTCAAGCGCCGCTTGAAAGACGCCCAGCACACATTGAACGAAAGCTTCGCAGCCTGCTGGAACGATGCCGCGCAACGCGAACAGGCCGAACGCCTGATGCGGCGCATGCAGTTCCTCGACAAGCTCACCTATGAAGTGCGCCAGCTCGAAGAGCGCCTCGACGATTAACCCAGTGCCGCTCCGGTCGCACGCCTGATTACAGATAAGTCCTGATTACGATGGCCCTACTGCAGATCGCCGAACCCGGCCAAAGTCCACAACCGCACCAGCGTCGCCTGGCTGTCGGGATCGACTTGGGTACCACCAATTCCCTGGTCGCTGCCTTGCGCAGCGGTCTTTCCGAACCGCTGGCCGATGAGCAGGGGCAGGTAATCCTGCCGTCCGCCGTGCGTTATCACGCCGATCGCGTCGAAGTGGGTGAGTCGGCCAAGCTGGCCGCTGCCACCGATCCGCTGAACACCATTGTCTCGGTCAAGCGCTTGATGGGTCGTGGTCTGTCCGACGTCAAGCAATTGGGCGATCAACTGCCGTACCGCTTCGTTGGCGGCGAATCCCACATGCCGTTCATCGAAACCGTGCAGGGCCCGAAAAGCCCGGTAGAGGTTTCCGCCGATATCCTCAAGGTGTTGCGCCAGCGCGCCGAAGCGGCGTTGGGCGGTGAGCTGGTGGGCGCGGTCATTACCGTCCCGGCCTATTTCGATGACGCCCAGCGCCAAGCCACCAAGGACGCCGCCAAGTTGGCCGGCCTGAACGTGCTGCGCCTGCTCAACGAGCCGACCGCCGCTGCGGTGGCGTACGGCCTCGACCAGCACGCCGAAGGCCTCGTAGCTATCTACGACCTGGGCGGCGGTACCTTCGATATCTCTATTCTGCGCCTGACCGGCGGCGTCTTCGAAGTGCTGGCTACCGGTGGCGACAGCGCCCTGGGCGGCGATGACTTCGACCACGCCATCGCTGGCTGGATCATCGAGCAGGCGGGCCTGTCCGCCGACCTCGATCCGGGCGCCCAGCGTCACTTGCTGCAAACCGCCTGCGCCGCCAAGGAAGCCTTGACCAACGCCGCGACGGTTGAAGTCGTCTACGGCGACTGGAAAGCCACCCTGAGCCGTGAAGCCTTCAATGCCCTGATCGAGCCCATGGTCGCCCGCAGCCTCAAGGCCTGCCGCCGTGCCGTGCGCGATTCCGGCGTGGAGCTGGAAGACGTCAAGGCTGTGGTCATGGTTGGTGGTTCGACCCGCGTGCCTCGGGTTCGCGAAGCCGTTGCCGAGGCCTTTGGACGCCAGCCGCTGACCGAAATCGACCCGGACCAGGTGGTCGCCATCGGCGCCGCGATCCAGGCCGATACTCTCGCCGGTAACAAGCGCGATGGTGGCGAGCTGCTGTTGCTCGACGTGATTCCATTGTCCCTGGGCCTGGAAACCATGGGCGGGCTGATGGAGAAGGTGATTCCACGCAACACCACCATCCCCGTTGCCCGCGCCCAGGACTTCACTACTTATAAAGACGGCCAGTCGGCGATGATGGTCCACGTGCTGCAAGGCGAGCGTGAACTGATCAGCGACTGCCGTTCCCTGGCTCGCTTCGAATTGCGCGGCATTCCGCCGATGGTGGCGGGTGCGGCGAAGATCCGCGTGACCTTCCAGGTCGATGCCGATGGCTTGCTCAATGTCTCCGCTCGCGAACTGGGTTCGGGCGTCGAGGCGAGCATCCAGGTCAAGCCGTCCTACGGCCTGACCGACGGCGAAATCGCCAAGATGCTCAAGGATTCGTTCCAGCATGCCAGCGACGACAAGGTGGCCCGCGTGCTGCGTGAGCAGCAGGTCGACGCCCAGCGCCTGATCGAAGCCGTGCAAGGTGCTCTTGAAGCCGACGGCGAGCGCTTGCTCGACGCCGAAGAGCGCATGGTCATCGAGCTGCAGATGCAGGAACTGTCCGAATTGATCAAGGGCACCGATGGTTATGCCATCGAGCAGCAGACCAAGCGTCTGTCGCAAGTCACCGATGCCTTTGCTGCCCGCCGCCTGGACTCGACGGTCAAAGCCGCCCTGGCGGGGCGCAACCTGAATGAAATCGAGGAGTAACTGATGCCGCAGGTGATTTTTCTGCCCCACGAGAAGTTCTGCCCGGAGGGCATGGTCGTGGAGGCTGAGCCCGGGATTTCCATTCTCGAGCTGGCCCATGAGCATCACATCGAGATGGAAAGTGCCTGTGGTGGCGTCTGTGCATGCACCACCTGCCATTGCATTATTCGCGAGGGCTTCGATTCGCTGGAAGAAGCGGATGAGCTGGAGGAAGATTTCCTCGATAAGGCCTGGGGCCTGGAAGCCCAATCGCGGCTGGGCTGCCAAGCCATCGTCGGTACCGAAGACCTGACCGTCGAAATCCCGAAATATTCGCTTAACCATGCGGCTGAAGCGCCGCACTGATGGTGACACTGTCATGAGCTATGGTTGGAATGATGTACAACGCATCGCAGAAGAACTGGCCGAAGCCAAGCCGGACGTGAATCCGCTGACTGTGAATTTTGTCGATTTGCAGCGCTGGATCATGGAGCTGCCCGATTTCGACAATACCTCTGGCCGTTGTGGCGAGAAGGTCTTGGAAGCGGTCCAGACGCTCTGGATCGAAGAAATCGACTGATCTACCCGGCAGGTTAGGCAATACCCCTGAACCCGCGTATAATTCGCGGGTTTAATTTTTCGCAAATTACCGTTTCTGGAGTTACACCATGGCTGTTCAACGTACTTTCTCCATCATCAAGCCTGACGCCGTTGCTAAAAACGTGATCGGCAAGATCGTTACCCGTTTCGAAGACGCTGGCCTGCGCGTTGTAGCTTCGAAAATGAAGCAACTGTCCAAGGCCGAAGCCGAAGGCTTCTACGCTGAGCACAGCGAGCGCGGTTTCTTCGGTGAGCTGGTTGCCTTCATGACTTCCGGTCCGGTTGTCGTTCAGGTGCTGGAAGGCGAAAACGCCATTGCTCGCAACCGTGAGCTGATGGGCGCTACCAACCCTAAGGAAGCGGCTCCAGGCACCATCCGTGCTGACTTCGCCGAGTCCATCGACGCCAACGCCGTCCACGGTTCGGACTCCGAAGCCGCTGCCGCTCGCGAAATCGCTTACTTTTTCTCCGCTACTGAAGTAACCACTCGCTAAGCCCAGGCTTTTGAGTGAAGGTGAATCCATGACTACATCGAACGGCAAAACCAACCTGTTGGGCCTGACCCAGCCGGAAATGGAGAAATTCTTCGACTCGATCGGGGAGAAGCGTTTCCGTGCCGGCCAAGTGATGAAATGGATTCACCACTTTGGCGTCGACGATTTCGACGCCATGACGAATGTCGGCAAGGCCCTGCGCGAAAAGCTCAAGGCTGTTGCCGAGATTCGTGGCCCCGAAGTGGTCAGCGAGGACATCTCCAGCGACGGCACCCGTAAGTGGGTGGTGCGCGTGGCGTCCGGCAGCTGCGTCGAGACCGTCTACATTCCCCAGGGCAAACGCGGCACCTTGTGCGTTTCGTCCCAGGCAGGCTGTGCCCTGGATTGCAGTTTCTGCTCCACCGGCAAGCAAGGCTTCAACAGCAACCTCACCGCCGCCGAAGTGATCGGCCAGGTGTGGATTGCCAACAAATCCTTTGGCAGCGTCCCGGCGACCGTCGACCGTGCCATCACCAACGTGGTGATGATGGGCATGGGTGAGCCGCTGCTGAATTTCGACAACGTCATCGCCGCCATGCACCTGATGATGGATGACCTGGGCTATGGCATCTCCAAGCGCCGGGTGACCCTGTCCACCTCGGGCGTGGTGCCGATGATCGATGAGCTGGCCAAGCATATCGACGTCTCCCTGGCGTTGTCGCTGCACGCACCCAACGACGCATTGCGTAACCAATTGGTGCCGATCAACAAGAAGTATCCGCTTAAGATGCTGCTGGAGTCGTGCCAGCGCTACATGTCGTCCCTGGGCGAAAAGCGTGTGCTGACCATCGAGTACACCTTGCTCAAGGACGTGAACGACAAGGTTGAACACGCGGTCGAGATGATCGAGTTGCTCAAGAACATCCCGTGCAAGATCAACCTGATCCCGTTCAACCCGTTCCCGCATTCCGGTTACGAGCGTCCGAGCAACAACGCGATTCGTCGCTTCCAGGATCAGCTTCACCACGCTGGCTTCAACGTCACCGTGCGCACCACCCGCGGCGAAGACATCGATGCCGCTTGTGGCCAATTGGTAGGACAGGTGCTGGATCGCACCCGTCGCAGCGAGCGCTACATTGCCGTGCGTGAGTTGAACGCCGCGGACGATGCGGTGCAAAACGCTGCGAACAGTCACTAAGAGAGGAACTCTATGTCCCTGCGCTTCGCGCTCGTTTTGCTGTTGGCCGGCCTTTGTTCCGGTTGTGTCCTGTCGGGTGACTACAACCCGATGAAGACCAGCAAAGGGCGCGACGAGGCGCGTGTGGCTTATGTGCAACTGGGCATTGGTTACTTGCAGCAAGGCATGACCGAACGGGCCAAGGTCCCGCTCAAGAAGGCCCTGGAGCTGGACAGTTCCGACGCCGATGCCAATGCGGCCCTGGCCCTGGTGTTCCAGGCCGAGATGGAGCCGGAACTGGCTGACGAACATTTTCGCAAGGCGCTGTCGGCCCGGCCTCAGGATGCACGGATCCTGAACAACTACGGCAGTTTTCTTTACGAGCAGAAACGCTACAAGGAAGCCTACGAGCGTTTCG
This sequence comes from Pseudomonas sp. DF11, assembly GCF_058148565.1. Classification (NCBI taxonomy): domain Bacteria; kingdom Pseudomonadati; phylum Pseudomonadota; class Gammaproteobacteria; order Pseudomonadales; family Pseudomonadaceae; genus Pseudomonas; species Pseudomonas sp. DF11. The sequence continues at coordinate 393,937 of NZ_JBYVYN010000003.1, read as the reverse complement.
AGCAGGCTGCCGCCGACACCCTTTACCCTGAGCGCTCGCGGGTTTTCGAAAACCTCGGCATGACGGCCGCGCAGCTCGGCCAACGCGACCTGGCCCGCCAGCAGTTGGAAAAGGCGTTGCGGCTCAACCGCCAGCAACCGCGGGCGCTGCTGGAAATGGCTGAGTTGTCTTACGAAGACAGGCATTATGTGCCCGCGCGTGACTACTACGAGCGTTTTAGCCTGCTGAGCGAGCAAAATGCACGTAGTCTATTGCTCGGCGTTCGGCTGGCACATGTGTTTGAAGATCGCGACAAGGCTGCAAGTTACGGCCTGCAACTCAAAAGACTCTATCCCGGTACGCCGGAATATCAGCAATACCTGTCGGAGCAATGATGAAAGCGGCGCATCCCGAAGTTGTAGCAGCGACTCGCGTAAATCCCGGTGAGACCCTGCGTCAAGCCCGCGAAAGCAATGGTTGGTCGCTGGCCGAAGTGGCCCTCAAGCTCAATCTCACCGCGGCTTCCCTGGGCAATCTGGAAGCGGGCGCGTTCGACAAGCTGCCGGGGCATACCTTCGCCCGGGGCTATATCCGCGCCTATGCCAAATTGCTCGGCATGGACCAGACCGTGCTGGTCCAGCAATTCGATCAATACACCGGTTCCGATGCCCAGGGCAGCAACGTGCACAGCCTGGGCCGTATCGAGGAGCCGGTTCGCGTATCCCACACCATTTTGCGAATCGTCAGCCTGTTGCTGCTGATCGCGGTGATCGGTGGCGGTTTTGTCTGGTGGCAGGAGCAGACTTCCTTGCGCAACAAGGAGCCGGTCGCCATGAACCCTGAGCACGTCGAGGTCGAGGGTGCCGACGGCACCACTCAGATCCATCCGCTGGACGAGCCGGAAGACCAGGCTGTCGTCGAAGGCCAGACCGAAGGCGAAACCGCCCTGGCGTTGCCGCAGAGCCCGGATGCCGCCGATGCCGAGGCGGGCGCCGAGCCAGCTGTCCCAGCCCCTGCGCCGACGGCACCCACAGCGCCAGCTGCACCGGGCACCGGCAGCGCGCCGATTGCCACGGCACCTGCCGCACCGACCGCGCCAGCGCCAACGACCCACGCCGCTCCAGCCGCGCCAGTCGTCCCGGCAGCGCCAGTGGCTCCGGTGGCACCTGCGGCCGGTGAAGGCCAGGTACAGATTCAGTTTGTCGCCGACTGCTGGACGCAGATCACCGACGGCAACGGCAAGGTGTTGTTCAGTGGCCTCAAGCGCAAGGGCGACAGCACTTCCATCAACGGCAAGCCACCCTTTGCCGTACGCCTGGGTTATGCCCGTGGCGCGCAGGTCAGCTACAACGGCCAGCCGGTCGATGTGGCTCCGTTCACCAGTGGCGAGACCGCTCGCCTGAAGTTGGGTCAATAAGTCATGCACGGCGAATCTCCAATCAAGCGTCGCGAATCCCGAAAGATCTGGGTCGGTAACGTGCCCGTGGGCGGCGATGCGCCTATCGCTGTGCAGAGCATGACCAACAGCGACACCAATGACGTGGCCGCCACGGTCGCGCAGATCAACCGCCTGGAAGCCGCCGGTGTCGACATCGTGCGGGTTTCGGTGCCGGACATGGACGCCGCCGAGGCGTTCGGCAAGATCAAGCAATTGGTCAAGGTCCCCCTGGTGGCCGACATCCACTTCGACTACCGCATCGCCCTGCGCGTGGCCGAGTTGGGCGTCGATTGCCTGCGTATCAACCCGGGCAACATCGGTCGCGAAGACCGTGTCCGTGCCGTGGTGGATGCCGCCCGCGACCGGGGCATTCCGATCCGCATCGGCGTGAACGCCGGTTCCCTGGAAAAAGACCTGCAAAAGAAATACGGCGAACCGACCCCGGCGGCATTGGTAGAGTCGGCCTTGCGTCATGTCGAGCACCTGGAACGCCTGAATTTCCAGGACTTCAAGGTCAGCGTGAAGGCGTCCGACGTGTTCATGGCCGTCGAAGCCTACCGCCTGCTGGCCAAGGAAATCGTCCAGCCGCTGCACCTGGGCATCACCGAAGCCGGTGGGTTGCGTTCGGGCACGGTGAAATCCGCCGTCGGCCTCGGTATGCTGCTCGCCGAAGGGATTGGCGATACCATCCGCATCTCGTTGGCGGCCGACCCGGTCGAGGAAGTGAAAGTCGGCTACGACATTCTCAAGTCCCTGCACCTGCGTTCCCGTGGGATCAACTTCATCGCCTGCCCGAGCTGCTCGCGGCAGAACTTCGATGTGGTCAAGACCATGAACGAGCTGGAAGGGCGCCTCGAAGACCTGCTGGTGCCGCTGGATGTCGCGGTGATCGGTTGCGTGGTCAACGGGCCGGGCGAAGCCAAGGAGGCCCATATCGGCCTGACTGGCGGCACACCGAACCTGATTTACATCGACGGCAAGCCGTCGCAGAAACTGACGAATGACAATCTGGTGGATGAGCTGGAACGGCTGATTCGCCAGAAAGCGGCCGAAAAGGTCGAAGCCGACGCCGCAGTGATTGCGCGTGGTTGAGTCGAACGAATTTAAGGATTACCTGTGAGCAAGTCCCTGCAAGCCATTCGTGGCATGAACGACATCCTGCCCGAGCAGACGCCCCTGTGGCGCTATTTCGAGGGCACCGTGGCGCGTTTGCTGGATAACTACGGTTACCGGCAGATCCGCATGCCGATCGTCGAGTTCACCGAGCTGTTCAAGCGCTCCATCGGCGAAGTGACCGACATCGTCGAAAAAGAGATGTACACCTTCGACGACCGCAACGGCGATTCCCTGACCCTGCGCCCCGAAGGCACGGCGGCTTGCGTGCGTGCGGTGCTCGAACACGGCATCACCGGCGGTGGCCAGGTGCAGAAACTCTGGTACATCGGCCCGATGTTCCGTCACGAGCGTCCGCAGAAAGGCCGTTATCGCCAGTTCCACCAGATTGGTCTCGAGGTGTTCAACCTCGAGGGGCCGGACATCGACGCCGAGCTGATCGTCATGACCTGGCGCCTGTGGGGCGAGCTGGGGCTGCGTGACGCGGTCAAGCTCGAGCTCAACAGCCTGGGCACCAGCGAGTCCCGTGGCCGCTACCGTGAGGCATTGGTGGAGTTTCTTTCCGCCCACCTGGACAAGCTCGACGAAGACAGCCAGCGCCGTCTGAAGACCAATCCGCTGCGCGTGCTCGACACCAAGAATGCCGAGACCCAGGCGGTCCTGGTCGACGCGCCGAAAATGGCCGACTACCTCGACGACGAATCCCGCGCGCACTTCGAGGGGCTGAAGGCACGCCTGGACGCCGTTGGCATTCCGTACGTGATCAACCCCAAGTTGGTTCGCGGCCTGGATTACTACAGCAAGACCGTCTTCGAATGGGTCACCGACAAGCTCGGCGCCCAGGGCACCGTGTGTGCCGGTGGCCGCTACGACGGGCTGGTGGAGCAGATGGGCGGCAAGCCGACCCCGGGCGTGGGTTTTGCCATGGGGATCGAGCGTCTGGTGTTGATGCTCGAAGCCCTGGACAAGGTGCCGCAAGAGCTGTCCCGCCAGGTCGACGTCTACCTGTGCGCCTTTGGCGAGGCCGCCGAACTGGCAGCCCTGGCCTTGAGCGAGCGGATCCGCGACCAGTTGCCCAACCTGCGCCTGCAGATCAACGCTGGCGCCGGCAGCTTCAAGAGCCAATTCAAGAAGGCCGACAAGAGCGGGGCGTTGTACGCACTGATCCTCGGTGACGACGAACTGGCCCAACAAGTGGTAGGTTTCAAACCCCTGCGTGGCCAGGGCGAACAACAAAGCATTGCCTGGGATGCGCTTGCTGCACACCTGGCCACCTGCGTCGTGCAGGGTTGAAGCTGTACAAACAGCCGATTTAGCGATTAAGGAGTATTGGGGTGTCGAGTACCGAAGATGAACAGCTGGCGGATTTGAAGGACTGGTGGACGCGCAACGGCAAGCCGCTGGTCACTGGCGGCCTGTTGGCGCTGGTCATCGTGTTCGGCTGGCAGGCCTACCAGAAATACCAGAGCAGCCAGTCGCAAGGCGCCTCGGTGCTCTACCAGCAATTGCTGGAAACCACCCTGACCCCGGACGGCAAGCCTGACGCGGCCCGCGTGGCCGACCTGGCCGGCAAGCTCAACAACGAATTCGGCGGCACCGCCTACGCGCAATACGGTCGCCTGTTCGTGGCCAAGGTTGCGGTGGACAGCGGCAAGCTGGACGATGCGGCCACCGAGCTCAAAGCTATCGTCGACAAACCGGCCAACCCGACCCTGGGCGAAGTGGCGCGTCAGCGCCTGGCGCAGGTGCTGGCGGCACAGAACAAGGCCGAAGATGCGTTGAAGCTGCTCGACGGCGATGCCGACAAGGCGTTCCTGGCGACCCGCGAAGAACTCAAGGGCGACCTGCTGGTACAGCTGGGGCGTGCCGATGAGGCCTATGCGGCCTACCAAAAAGCCAAGGCTGCGCTGTCGGATGAAGCCGCAGTCGGTGGCCTGCAAATCAAGCTGGACGACCTGGCCAAAGGGGATGCGTGACGTGATCCGTTGGAAACATGCAGCATTGCTGGCCCTGGCCATTCTGGCCGCGGGTTGCAGCAGCAACAGCAAGAAAGAACTGCCTCCGGCCGAACTGACCGACTTCAAAGAAGAAGTTGTGCTGCAGAAGCAGTGGAGCCGTTCCATCGGCGAAGGCCAGGGTGAAACCTACAACATGCTGGTGCCGGCCATCGACGGCGACACCATCTATGCAGGCGACGTCACCGGCGTGGTCATGGCGATGGATCGCAGCAACGGCGACGTCAAATGGAAGAAAGATCTTGAACTGCCCGTTTCCGGCGCCGTTGGCGTGGGTTATGGCCTGGTCATGATCGGCACGCTCAAGGGCGAGATCGTCGCCCTGGACGCGAGCAGCGGTGAAGAGAAATGGCGCGCCCGCGTGACCAGTGAAGTGCTCGCACCGCCGGCCACCAACGGTGACGTGGTCGTGGTCCAGACCCAGGACGACCGCCTGATCGGCCTGGATGCCGCTACCGGTAACCAGCGCTGGTTGTATGACAGCACCCCGGCGGTCCTGACCCTGCGCGGCACCAGTGCGCCAGTCGTCACCAACCGCCTCGCGGTGGCTGGCTTGTCGACCGGTAAAGTGGTCGCCCTGGATATTTCCAACGGCGTGCCGGTCTGGGAACAGCGCGTGGCGATCCCTCAAGGTCGTTCGGAGCTGGAGCGCGTGGTCGACATCGACGGCGGCTTGCTGCTGTCCGGCGGTACGCTGTACGTCGCCAGCTACCAGGGCCGTGTTGCGGCACTGGACCTGGAAAGCGGTCGTCCGCTGTGGCAGCGCGATGCGTCCAGCTACGCGGGTGTCGCCCAAGGCTTTGGCAGCGTCTACGTGAGCCTGTCTTCGGGCACGGTTGAAAGCGTCGATGAGCGTTCCACCACCGCGTTGTGGAGCAATGACTCTCTGGCCCGTCGTCAACTGTCGGCTCCGGAAGTGTTCTCCAGCTACGTCGCTGTGGGTGACCTGGAAGGTTACCTGCACCTGCTCAGCCAGGTAGACGGCCGTTTTGTCGGCCGTGAGCGCATCGACAGCGACGGCCTGCGTGCCCGTCCGCTGGTGGTGGGCAACATGATCTATGTGTATGGCAACAGCGGCAAACTGGAAGCCCTGACCATCAAGTAAGACTATGCTTGGGGCTAATCCCCCAAGCGGCCTTGGTTACAAGGTTTGCAGTGCTTGCACAGACTGCCCCGAGCACCAGCCGCTGCCTCGCAGCGGCTTTTGTATTTTCTGAAATAACGAAGTGGAGAGCCGCATGGTTCCCGTAATCGCCCTGGTGGGCCGACCGAACGTCGGCAAGTCCACCTTGTTCAATCGCCTGACCAGGACTCGCGACGCCATCGTCGGCGACTTGTCCGGTCTGACCCGTGATCGCCAATACGGTGAGGCCAAGTGGCAAGGGCGTACCTATATTCTGGTCGACACCGGCGGCATCTCCGGTGATGAACACGGCATGGACGAAAAAATGGCCGAGCAGTCGCTGCTCGCCATCGAAGAAGCCGATGTGGTGCTGTTCCTGGTAGACGCCAAGGCCGGTTTTACCGCCGCCGACCAGATGATCGCCGAGCATTTGCGCAAGCGTAACAAGCGTTCCTACGTGGTCGCCAACAAGGTCGATAACATCGACCCGGACATGGCCCGCGCCGAGTTCGCCCCGTTGGGCATGGGCCAGGCGATCCCGATCGCCGGCGCCCACGGTCGTGGCATCACCCAGATGCTGGAAATCGCTCTGGAGAGCTTCCCGAAAGACGACGTGGAAGAACCGGAAGAGGGCGAGGAAGAGATCGTTGCCGAAGGCGAGGAAGCCAAGCGCATTCCGGGCCCGAGCGAAAAAGACGGGATCAAGATCGCTATCATCGGCCGCCCGAACGTGGGCAAGTCGACGCTGGTCAACCGCATGCTCGGTGAAGACCGGGTTATCGTCTATGACCAGCCCGGCACCACCCGTGACAGCATCTACATTCCCTTCGAGCGTAACGAAGAGAAGTACACGCTGATCGATACCGCCGGTGTGCGCAAGCGCGGCAAGATCCACGAAGAAGTCGAAAAGTTCTCCGTGGTCAAGACCCTGCAGGCGATCAAAGACGCCAACGTGGTGATCTTCGTGATGGACGCCCGCGAGGGCGTGGTCGATCACGACCTCAACCTGCTGGGCTTTGCCCTGGAGGCCGGTCGTGCGCTGGTCATCGCGATCAACAAGTGGGACGGCATGACGCCGAGCGAGCGGGATTTCGTCAAGGTCGAATTGCAGCGTCGGCTGTTCTTCGTCGACTTCGCCGATATCCACTTCATCTCGGCCCTGCACGGTACCGGCGTGGGCAACCTCTACGCCTCTGTGCAGAACTCGTTCAAGTCGGCGGTCACCCGCTGGCCGACCAACCGCCTGACCCAGATCCTCGAAGACGCCGTTGGCGAGCACGCGCCACCGATGGTCAACAACCGCCGGATCAAGCTGCGCTACGCCCACTTGGGCGGTGCCAACCCGCCGATTATCGTGATTCACGGTAACCAGATCGAGAAGGTGCCCAAGTCGTACGTCCGTTACCTGGAAAATACCTATCGCCGCGTCCTGAAGCTGGTCGGCACGCCGATCCGCATCGAGTTCAAGGGCGGCGAGAACCCGTACGAAGGCAACAAGAACACGCTCACCGACCGCCAGGTCAACAAGAAGCGCCGCTTGATGTCGCACCACAAGAAGGCTGACAAGAAGCGTCGCGACAAGCGCTGATCTGCTGGTCACTATGGGTGCCTTGCCCACAGTGACTGACAACACACAGAATCCTGTGGCGAGGGGATTTATCCCCGCTGGGCTGCGAAGCAGCCCTAAACCGGTAACTCGGGTGGGTCAGGCAGGTTGAATTCACTGCTTTGGGGGTTGCTGCGCAACCCAACGGGGATAAATCCCCTCGCCACAAGGTTTGTGTCTGGCTGGGTATGTAATCGAGTGGGTGCCTGGGGCACCCTTTTTCATGCCCGGCGATTGGGCTATCCTCGAGCTCTCCCGCGCCGCACCTGAGCCGGGTGCAGACCCAGGGAACCCTCGATGATCACCAGCAAGTTGCCGAATGTCGGCATCACGATTTTCACCCAGATGTCCCAGCTCGCGGCGCAGACCGGCGCGCTCAATCTGTCCCAGGGGTTCCCCGATTTCGATGGTCCGCAGGCCCTGCGCGATGCAGTTGGCCGGCATATTGCCCAAGGTCATAACCAATACTCGCCCATGACCGGTTTGCCGGCGCTGCGCCAGCAGATCGCGGCGAAGATCGCCCGCAGTTATGGCGTCAGCGTCGATGCCGATCAGGAAGTGACCGTGACCCCCGGCGCGACCCAGGCGATTTTCTGTGCCATTGCGGCGGTGGTCCACAGCGGCGATGAAGTGATCGTCTTCGACCCTAGTTATGACAGTTACGAGCCTTCCGTACTATTGGCTGGTGGCCGTTGCGTGCACGTGCCATTGGGCCTGGATGACTTCGCCATCGACTTCGAGAAGCTCGGCGCAGCCCTGAGCCCGCGCACGCGCATGATCATTCTCAACTCGCCGCACAACCCCAGCGGCGCCCTGATCAGCCGCGCCGAACTGGACCAATTGGCGGCGCTGATTCGTGATCGCGATATCTACCTGGTCAGCGACGAGGTCTACGAACACCTGGTGTTCGACGACGTCGCCCACGCCAGCGTGCTGGCCCATGAGGAGCTGTACCGCCGCGCCTTCGTGGTCAGTTCGTTCGGCAAGACCTACCACGTCACCGGCTGGAAAACCGGCTACGTGGTGGCGCCAGCGGCCCTGACGGCGGAGCTGCGCAAGGTGCATCAGTACGTCAGCTTCTGCGGCGTGACGCCGTTGCAATACGCCCTGGCCGACTACATGGCCGAACATCCGGAACATGTCGATGAGTTGCCGGATTTCTACCAGGCCAAGCGCGACCTGTTCTGCGATCTGCTGGCGCCGTCGCGGTTCAGCTTCCAGCGGGTGGCCGGCACTTATTTCCAGTTGGTGGATTATTCGCAAATCCGTCCGGACCTGAACGACGTCGACATGGCGGTGTGGATGACCCGCGAGCACGGCGTGGCGACGATTCCAATCTCGGTGTTCTACCAGAACCCACCACAAGGCCAGCGCCTGGTGCGCCTGTGCTTTGCCAAGCGCGAGGAGACGATGCGTGAAGCGGCGGAAAAACTATGCGTGATCTGAGCACATTGCCCGACCTCAATATCGCCTTGGTCCAGACCACCCTGGCCTGGCACGACCGTCGGGCCAACCTGGAGCATTTCGAAGGTCTGCTGGAGCAGGCGCGTGGCGCGGACCTGATCATTCTGCCGGAAATGTTCACCACGGGCTTTTCCATGGAGTCCGAGACCCTGGCGGAAGCGGAGAACGGCCCGACGCGCCAATGGCTCAAGGCCCAGGCGGCGAAGCTGGATGCGGTGATCACCGGCAGTGTGATCATCCAGGCCGCTGACGGCAGCCATCGCAATCGCCTGCTCTGGGCGCGGCCGGACGGTGAGGTGCTGCATTACGACAAGCGCCATCTGTTTCGCATGGCCGGGGAGCACAACCATTACACGCCGGGCGAGCGCCAGGTGCTGTTCGAACTCAAGGGCTGGCGCATTCGTCCGCTGATCTGCTACGACTTGCGTTTCCCGGTCTGGAGCCGCGACGCCGAGGACACCGATCTGCTGCTGTACACCGCCAACTGGCCGGGCGCGCGGCGTCAGCACTGGAATCGACTGCTGCCGGCCAGGGCGATCGAGAACCTGTGCTACGTGGCGGCGGTGAACCGCATCGGCATCGACGGCAAGGGCTTCGCCTACACCGGTGACAGTCAGGTGCTGGACTTTCAGGGCGAGACCCTGCTCAGCGCCGGCGAGGCAGACGGGGTGTTCACGGTGTGCTTGAGCGCGACGGACCTGGCGGCCTATCGCACGCGGTTTCCGGCGAACCTCGATGCCGATACGTTCGAATTCATCTGATTGAAACGTTTCAGTCCTTTAGAAACGCTAGCGTGTGCCGATAACCGGTCAGCCAAGGAGGAGTCCCTATGACCAGTATCAGCGCATCCACCCTCAACCCTTATCTGCAATCGTCCCCTAAGATCTCGATCAAGGGGGCTGCCGAAGAGACAGCAACCACTCCCGCGGTAGTATCGATTGGTGACAGCGACGATAAAGCACCTGCCACCGGCGGCGCACAAAGTGCTGGCGGCAGCGGCAGTGCTGGCGGCCCTAACCAACAGGTCATCGAACAGTTGAAGAAGCAGATCGAGCAGACCGAAAAGCTGTTGGCCCAACAGCAAGCCCAGTTGGCCCGGGTCGAGAACAGTAAGACCAATGAAGAGCAAAAGGCCCAGCAGGCCATGGCCCTCCAGGCCCAGATCATGGGCACCCAGGCGACGTTGATGAGCCTGCGCGGGTCGCTGTTGCAGGCCATGACTGTTTCTGTTGATACCCATGCCTGACATTTTGGTTGTCTGACAGGGCCCTTTCGCGAGCAAGCCCGCTCCCACACAGCATCGATCCAGTGTGGGAGCGGGCTTGCTCGCGAAGAGGCCAGGGCAGTCGGCACAAAATCCCAAGCCAAACAAAAAGGCCCCAGGGTTCACACCCCAGGGCCTTTTGCATTTCAGTTGAACGATCGATCAGGCCGCCTTGGCCTCCGGCTGGCTCAGCGAACGGTTCAGCGCGCTGAACAGGGCCTTGAAGCTGGCGGTGGTGATGTTTTCATCGATCCCCACGCCGTGCACCGCACGCTCGCCGTTGACCCGCAGTTCGATGTACGCCGCCGCCTTGGCATGGGTGCCGGCGCCGATGGCGTGTTCGTTGTAGTCCATGATCTCCACCGGAACCGGCAGGCCGGCCACCAGCGCTTCCAGCGCGCCGTTGCCCTTGCCGCGCCAGTGCAGGTTGGTCTCGCCCTGGCCTTTGCTCGCCACTTCCACTTCCACGGCGCTGTGGCCGTTTTCTTCCTGCAGACGATGGCTGACCAGCGCATACGGGGTGTTGGCTTGCAGGTACTCGCTGTGGAGCAGGGCATGGATCTGCTGGGCGGTCATTTCCAGGCCCAGGCGATCGGTTTCGCGCTGCACCACCTGGCTGAATTCGATCTGCATGCGACGTGGCAGGCTGATGCCGTATTCCTGTTCCAGCAGGTAGGCGATACCGCCCTTGCCGGACTGGCTGTTGACGCGAATCACCGCCTCGTAGCTGCGGCCGATGTCGGCCGGGTCGATCGGCAGGTACGGCACTTCCCACAGGGTGTCCGGTTTCTGCTGGGCAAAACCTTTGCGAATGGCGTCCTGGTGCGAGCCGGAGAACGCGGTGTGAACCAGGTCGCCCACGTACGGATGACGTGGGTGTACCGGGATCTGGTTGCACTCTTCGACGACTTTGCGCACGCCGTCGATGTCGGAGAAGTCCAGCTCAGGGTCGATGCCCTGGGTGTAGAGGTTCAGCGCCACGGTCACCAGGTCGACGTTACCGGTACGTTCGCCGTTACCGAACAGGCAGCCTTCGACACGGTCGGCGCCGGCCATCAGGCCCAGCTCGGTGGCGGCCACGCCGGTGCCACGGTCGTTGTGGGTGTGCAGGCTGATGAGCACGCTGTCACGACGAGAGATGTTGCGGTGGAACCACTCGATCTGGTCGGCGTAGATGTTCGGGGTGGCGACTTCCACGGTGGCGGGCAGGTTGAGGATCACCTTGCGCTCAGGCGTCGGGTTCCACACTTCGATCACCGCGTCGCAGACTTCCTTGGCGAACTCCAGCTCGGTGGCACTGAAGGTTTCTGGCGAATATTCGAACTGCCACTGGGTTTCCGGCTGCTGGGCGGCGTATTTGACGAACAGCTTGGCCGCGTTCACCGCGATTTCCTTCACGCCTTCCTTGTCCTGGTTGAACACGATGCGGCGGAACGACGGGCAGGTGGCGTTATACAAGTGGACGATGGCTTTTTTCGCGCCGCGCAGGGACTCGAAGGTACGGGCGATCAGGTCTTCACGGGCCTGGGTCAGCACCTGGATGGTGGTGTCGTCCGGGATGTGGCCTTCTTCGATGAGAGTGCGCACGAAGTCGAAGTCGGTCTGCGAAGCGGCTGGGAACGACGCTTCGATTTCCTTTACGCCAACGGCCACCAGGGTTTTCCAGAAGCGCAGCTTCTTCACCGCGTCCATCGGCTCGATCAGCGACTGGTTACCGTCGCGCAGGTCGGAGCTGCACCAGATCGGCGCGGCGGTGATGGTCTTCGACGGCCAGGTGCGATCCGGCAGGTTGATGGTCGGGAAGGCGCGGTATTTGGAAGACGGGTCTTTGAGCATGCTCATGGGAAAATCCTTATTGTCGTGGCCGGAAAAAGGCGGCCTGCCGGTGGTTCGAATGGGGTGGCTTCGCAGCCGGGACGAGGTGCCGCGATTCAGCCCGGCAGTCGTGCGCTGACGAGGCACAGGCTGCGGTGCTGGCGAAGCTGGATGAGGGTGTGAGAGGTTTTCATGCCCTCAACCCTAACCGCGTGAGGGGCGGATCGCAAGCAGTCGGAAAAAATTGAGAGAAGTTCTGTTTTTGGAAGGGTTTGCGAGATTTAATCGCTCATATCTCGAATATTTGTCCTGGGAATTGCGTTGATGTTTAGAGCTTGGCAATTCCTGGAGTCGCGGTGATATGGCTGCCGTCATCGCGAGCAGGCTCGCTCCCACAGGGATTTCTGCTGCTCACAAATGTTGTATCCGCAGAGATCTAAATGTGGGAGCGGGCTTGCTCGCGAAGAGGCCAGTAGCCTCACAGCAAAAACTCAGGGCTGAAACGCCCCGATGAAAATCGCCGGATCCACCCGCGCATCGTTCAGGCTGATGTTCCAGTGCATGTGCGGCCCGGTCGCCCGACCGGTGGAACCCACCTTGCCCACCACCGTGCCGCGGGCCAGTTGCTGGCCGACCTTCACGTCGATCTTCGACATGTGGCAGAACATGCTGATGAAGCCTTGGCCATGGTCGACGAATACCGTGTTGCCATTGAAAAAGTAATTGCCGGTGAGGATCACCTTGCCGGCGGCCGGGGTCTTGATCGGCGTGCCAGCGGGCACGGCGAAGTCCAGGCCGGCGTGGGGGTTGCGCTCTTCGCCGTTGAAGAACCGGCGCACGCCGAACTTGCTCGACAGCGGGCCGTTGACCGGTTTGTCCAGCAGCAGGTTGCTGGGGATGTTCGGGCTGAAGCTGCGGTAGGCCTTCAGTTGCACGGCCAGTTCGGCGTCGATGCGCTTGAGATCCGCCGGGTTCGGATTGACCTGGCGTTTGTTCTTCAGGGTGATGTGTTGCTCAGGGTACTTTTTATAGCCGACCACGAACGGTTGGGTGCTGCCGCCACTGCTGATCTGCTGGGTGCCAGGCTGGACCGTCAGCGGGATGCCGACAATCGCCAGCCAGTTGTCCTGTTCCTTGACCACCAGCACCGGTTTGCCTTGGTAACTGGCCTTCGGCGGCGTGGCCGCGCTGCCCAGGTCCACCACGGCCACTCCGCCGGGCACCGGTTTGTTCAACAAGCGGGAGATGTAACTGTCGGCGTGGGCGTTGAAGGTCAGGCACAGCAAGAGCAATGGGGCGAGATATCGCGGCATGAATCAATCCAGTAAAGAAAGGGTGACCGGCGTCAGGTGATTGTCTTCGACCCGCACCAACAGTTCGCCTTCGCCGAGCTTGGCGGTCAGGCGTTGGCCGGTCTGGGTCTGCCCGGCGCTGCGGATCGCATGGCCGCGCTCGTCGAGCAAAATGCTGTAGCCCCGGCCGAGGGTCGCCAGGGGGCTGACGATGTGCAACGTCTGCATCTGGTTGTGCAACTGCACCCGGCGCGTTTTCAGGCCTTCGCGCATGGCCCGGGGCAAGCGCTCGGCCAGGCTGTCGAGGCGCTGGCGCAGCAATGCCAGTTGTCGGCCCGGGTGTTGCCCGGCCAGGCGGGTTTCCAGGCGGATCAGGCGTTCGCGGCGGGTATTGAGGCTGCGCTCGAAGGCTCGGCGCATGCGCATGTCCAGGTCGTCGAGGCGTTGGGCTTGCTGGCGCAGGCGTTCACCGGGATGACGCAGGCGCCGGGTGAGGCCTTCGAGGCGCAGTTGATCGCGCATCAGCCGGTCGCGCATGCGCATCACCAGCCGGCGGTGCAGGCTTTCGACTCGACGCACCAGGTCGCCGGCATCCGGCGCCAGCAGTTCGGCGGCGGCGGATGGGGTCGGGGCGCGCACGTCGGCGACGAAATCGCTGATGGACACGTCGGTTTCATGGCCGACGGCGCTGACGATCGGCGTGACGCAGGCATCCACCGCCCGGGCCACGGCCTCTTCGTTGAAGCACCACAAGTCTTCCAGCGAACCGCCGCCCCGGGCCAGGATCAGCGCATCGAAGCCACGGGCATCGGCCAGTTTCAACGCGCGGACGATTTGCGCGGTGGCTTCGCGGCCTTGCACGGCGGTGGGAATCAAAGTCAGGGAAATTTGCGGCGCGCGGCGGCGGAACACGCTGATGATGTCGCGGATCACCGCGCCGGTGGGCGAACTGATGATGCCGATGCGTTGCGGATGGGCCGGCAGCGGCACCTTGCGCTCGGCACTGAACAGGCCTTCGGCGCTGAGCTTTTCCTTCAGGGCCTCGAAGGCCAGGCGCAGGGCGCCATCGCCGGCCGGCTCCACGGTGTCGAGGATCAGTTGGTAGTCGCCACGGCCCTCGAACAGCGAGACCTTGCCGCGCACCTTCACCGCCAGCCCGTCTTTCAAGGCCTGGCGCACCCGCGCGGCGTTCTGTCGGAACAGCGCGCAACGCACCTGGGCGCCGCTGTCCTTGAGGGTGAAATACACGTGGCCAGAGGCCGGGCGGGCGAGGTTGGAGATCTCGCCTTCGACCCAGATGTTGCTGAACACGTCTTCGAGCAACACCCGCGCGCGGCCGTTGAGCTGGCTGACAGTCAGGACCTCGCGGTCCAGGCCCAGTCGGGCAAAGGGATCTTTAATCATGGGCGGCATGATAAGGGCATTCGCCGATGAATCTCCATGTGTGCAGACAATTAGACCGAGTCGTCTGCATCGCGAGCAGGCTCGCTCCCACACTGGATCTTCGCTGCGACACAGATCCCCTATGGGAGCGAGCCTGCTCGCGATTGCAATGGGTCAGTCACCACAAATGCTGGATGTGTCGCCCTGGATCTGGCTAAAGTCGCCCCCTTCGTCATCAAGGAAGTCGACAATGGATCTTCTGTCATGGTTAGGCCAATGGGCATTCGCGCCAGCGCAATGGCTGGTGATCGGCCTGGCCATCACCCTGGCCTACATCGTGTTCGGCATCGCCGGGTTCGGCACGGCGTTGGTGGCCGCCCCCGTCCTGCTGTTGTTCATGCCACTGTCGAAAATCATCCCATTGCTGGTCTTGCTCGATTTTGTCGCGGCCTTCGGCAACCTGTTGCCATCGCGCCGGGACGTGTCTCGGCCTGAACTGTTACGGTTGCTGCCGTGCATGGCGGTGGGCTGCACCCTAGGGGTGATTTTCCTGCTCAACCTCAAGTCCGATCTGTTGTTACTGTTGATGGGGCTGTTCATCAGCAGTTATGCGATCTATAGCCTGTCGATAAAAACCCGGCCGGCGCAGTTGTCATCGCTGTGGGCGTTCCCGATGGGTACCGTGGGCGGGATGTTCGGCGCATTGTTTGGCAGTGGCGGCTTTTTATATGCCATCTACCTGAACAGCCGCCTGCCGAAGGACGCGGCCCGCGCCACGCAAAGTGCCTTGATCAGTTGCAGCACGGTGGTGCGCTTGAGCCTGTTTATCGTGGCCGGGGTGTATGCCGAGCTACCCTTGTTGGTACTGGCGCTGTGTTTGTTGCCGGCCATGGCGCTGGGGTTGTGGGTAGGGCGCCGCTTGACCATGAAGATGTCGCGAGAGGCGTTCGTGCGGTTGGTCACCTGGCTGGTGCTTGCCAGCGGCCTGGCGTTGATCGTGCGCTACCTGAGTGCTTGACCTGGCCCCGCCAGGGATTAAGCTGCCGGCCTTTGATCAGACCCTGCCAGGGAAACAGCCAGGCCTCGCCATGAACTCGCAAAGCATCATCGTTCCGAAAATTTCCACCCTGCCGGTCCACGAGCCTCGGGCCCGGGCGATCGTGCGCTGGCTGGTGCGCAAGAATATCGTCGAAGAACAGCTGACCACCTGCGGGCGCAGCGGCAATCGCATGGCCCACGCCATCGCCCCTGGTGCCCGCGAAGTGGTCATGCACCCCGAAGCCTTGCCGTTCGGTGAGTCGATCAACGGCCTGGAGATCATCACCAAGCGGTGCATCTATACGCCGGCCAAGGGCTTTCTCGAAGAGGCAGGCTGCGCTGAGTGTCGCAAGGAAATCGGCGAAGCGCTGTTCGAAAGCCTGGAAGACTGGATGCCGGCCCGTACCGACAACTTCACTTGTCCCGAATGTGGCCACGAAGATGACATCAACGGTTTCCTGTTCCTGCAGCCCTGTGGCTTCTCGAACCTGGGGTTCATCTTCAACAACTGGTTGGAGGCGGGGTTCAAGCAGGACTTTCTCGACGAGTTCGCCGATTGGCTCGATCAGCCGGTGAGTTGGGTGAAGGTGGAGTTGTAGATAGGCACACCACAGTGTGCTTTTGTGGCGAGGGGATTTATCCCCGTTGGACTGCGCAGCAGTCCCAAGGCAGTCGACTCAATCTCGCATGCTCTGGGTTTAGGGCCGCTTCGCGCCCCAGCGGGGATAAATCCCCTCGCCACAGGGTTTGGTGTACAACAAGGATTGCTGGTTTTAGCCCGTCAATCACCCCGCCAATAATAGACAGAGTTTTACATTGAGCCAGACGGGGTGCATGAGTATAATGGCGCGCTTCCATTTTCCCGCTCGGGAGCCCCCGCGATGCTGCGTATCAGCCAAGAAGCTCTGACCTTCGACGACATTCTCCTAGTGCCCGGTTATTCCGAAGTACTGCCTAACGAAGTCAGTCTCAAAACCCGTCTCACCCGTGGCATCGAACTGAATATCCCCCTGGTTTCCGCCGCCATGGACACCGTGACCGAAGCCCGTCTGGCCATTGCCATGGCCCAGGAAGGCGGTATCGGTATCATCCACAAGAACATGACCATCGAACAGCAGGCCGCCGAAGTGCGCAAGGTCAAGCGGTTCGAGGCTGGCGTGGTCAAGGATCCGATCACCATCGAGGCTGACGCCACGGTCCGGGATCTGTTCGAACTGACCCGCATGCACAACATCTCCGGCGTGCCGGTGCTGCACGATGGCGACCTGGTCGGCATCGTCACCTCCCGCGACGTGCGTTTCGAGAACCGCCTGGATGCCACCGTCCGCCAAGTGATGACGCCTAAAGAGCGCCTGGTCACGGTCAAGGAAGGCACCAGCAAGGACGAAGTTCGTGAATTGCTGCACAAGCACCGCATCGAGCGCGTGCTGATCGTCGACGACAAATTCGCCCTCAAGGGCATGATGACCGTCAACGACATCGAAAAAGCCAAGGCTTACCCGCTGGCCAGCAAGGACGACCAGGGTCGTCTGCGCGTAGGCGCTGCGGTCGGTACCGGCAAGGACACCGGTGATCGTGTCGCCGCTTTGGTCAACGCCGGCGTCGACGTGGTGGTGGTCGACACCGCCCACGGTCACTCCAAAGGCGTGATCGACCGCGTTCGCTGGGTCAAGCAGAACTTCCCTGACGTGCAGGTGATCGGCGGCAACATCGCCACCGGCGAAGCCGCCAAGGCCCTGGCCGAAGCCGGCGCCGACGCGGTCAAGGTCGGTATCGGCCCAGGCTCGATCTGCACCACCCGCATCGTCGCCGGTGTCGGCGTGCCGCAGATCAGCGCCATCGCCAACGTCGCCGCCGCCCTTGAAGGCACTGGCGTGCCGTTGATCGCCGACGGCGGCATCCGCTTCTCCGGTGACCTGTCCAAGGCCATCGTCGCCGGTGCCTACTGCGTGATGATGGGTTCGATGTTCGCCGGTACCGAAGAAGCGCCGGGCGAGATCGAACTGTTCCAGGGCCGTAGCTACAAGGCTTATCGCGGCATGGGTTCGCTGGGCGCCATGTCCCAGGCCCAGGGTTCTTCCGACCGTTACTTCCAGGACTCCTCCGCGGGTGCCGAGAAGCTGGTGCCGGAAGGCATCGAAGGTCGTGTGCCGTACAAAGGCACCCTGAGCGCCATCATCCATCAACTGATGGGCGGCCTGCGTTCTTCCATGGGCTACACCGGCAGCGCGGACATCGAAGAGATGCGCACCAAGCCGGAATTCGTGCGCATCACCGGCGCCGGTATGGCCGAGTCCCATGTCCACGACGTGCAGATCACCAAGGAAGCGCCGAACTACCGCGTAGGTTAAGGCTTCCAGCAAAACGTTAATCACCGGGGCTGTTCATTCAGCCCCGAGTTGTTTCTGATTCACTACATGAGAATGAGTCATGGCCCTCGACATTCACGCTCACCGCATCCTGATCCTCGACTTCGGTTCCCAATACACCCAGCTGATCGCCCGCCGCGTGCGTGAAATCGGCGTGTACTGCGAATTGCATCCGTTCGACATGGATGACGAAGCGATTCGCGAATTCGCGCCTAAAGGCGTCATCCTCGCTGGCGGCCCCGAGTCCGTGCACGAAGCCGACAGCCCGCGCTGCCCGCAAGCGGTGTTCGACCTGGGCGTGCCGGTCTTCGGTATCTGCTATGGCATGCAAACCATGGCTGAACAACTGGGCGGCAAGGTCGAAGGTTCCGACCTGCGTGAGTTCGGTTATGCCCGCGTTGACGTGGTCGGCAAGAGCCGCCTGCTGGACGGCATCGAGGACCACATCGACGCCGACGGCCTGTTCGGTCTCGATGTATGGATGAGCCACGGTGACAAGGTCACCAAGATGCCGGAAGACTTCCACATCCTGGCCAGCACCCCGAGCTGCCCGATCGCCGGCATGTTCAACGATGATCGCCGTTACTACGGTGTACAGTTCCACCCGGAAGTGACCCACACCAAGCAGGGCGGCCGCATCCTGTCGCGCTTCATCCTCGACATCTGTGGGTGCGAAGCCCTGTGGACTCCGTCGAAGATCGCTGAAGACGCCATCGCCCAGGTGCGCGCCCAGGTTGGTACCGACAACGTGCTGCTGGGCCTGTCCGGCGGTGTGGACTCTTCGGTGGTTGCCGCATTGCTGCACAAGGCCATTGGCGACCAACTGACCTGCGTCTTCGTCGACAACGGCCTGCTGCGCCTGCACGAAGGCGAGCAAGTGATGGCCATGTTCGCCGAGAACATGGGCGTCAAGGTGATCCGCGCCAACGCCGAAGAGCAGTTCCTGAACAACCTGGCCGGCGAGTCCGACCCGGAGAAGAAGCGCAAGATCATCGGCCGCACCTTCATCGACGTATTCGATGCTGAATCCTGCAAGCTGGACAACATCAAGTACCTGGCCCAGGGCACCATCTACCCCGACGTGATCGAGTCGGCCGGTGCCAAGAGCGGCAAGGCCCACGTGATCAAGTCCCACCACAACGTCGGTGGCCTGCCGGAAGAGATGAACCTCAAGCTGGTCGAGCCGCTGCGCGAACTGTTCAAGGACGAAGTACGTCGCCTCGGCCTGGAGCTGGGCCTGCCCTACGACATGGTCTACCGCCACCCATTCCCAGGCCCGGGCCTGGGCGTGCGGATCCTCGGTGAAGTGAAGAAGGAATACGCCGACCTGCTGCGTCGCGCCGACCACATCTTCATCGAAGAACTGCGCAAGGCCGACTGGTACCACAAGGTTAGCCAGGCGTTTGTGGTGTTCCAACCGGTGAAATCGGTGGGCGTGGTCGGCGATGGCCGTCGCTATGCCTGGGTCGTGGCTCTGCGTGCCGTGGAAACCATCGACTTCATGACCGCTCGCTGGGCGCACCTGCCGTACGAACTGCTGGAAACCGTTTCCGGACGCATCATCAACGAAATCGAAGGCATCTCCCGCGTCACGTATGACGTGTCGAGCAAGCCGCCGGCGACGATTGAATGGGAATGATGGGGCGCCCGGCATTGTCCGGCACCCATTAGCAGAAAATGCCCTGAAGCCCGCGTAATTGCGGGCTTTTGGCTTTTTTGGGCTGGCCAGTTCTGGCCGCTTTGTGCATCGCCGAGGCCGTGTTTTCCATAGCCCACTCCATGCTGTTTGCCGACGCTACGGTGACCCTTCCTGGGGCCTAGAGCTGATCGAACGGTTTTCGATCCAGGAGACAGTCGATGAACGCCCCTAGGAGGGCTGGTCGATGCTGGCGGCTTGGATAGTAGAGGAACAGCCCCGGGCGCGAAATCGACCAGTCCGGCAGGACCTGTACCAGCCGCCCCTGGGTCAAGAGCTCGCCCACGCCATCTCGCTCAAAGTGATAGGCAATGCCGAGCCCGTTCAGCGCAGCAGCAATGCCGATGTCAGCATGATTGGTGACGACGGGGCCGTCCACCGCCACTTCGAGTCGCTGCCCTCGTTTCTTGAACTCCCAACGATATTGCCTGCCGTCCATCTGGAGCCGCCAGTTGATGCATGTATGGTTATGCAAATCGGCGGGTGACTTGGGGGTTCCTCTACGGGCGATATAGTCCGGGGAGGCCACGGCCACCATGTTCAGGTCCGGCGTGAGGCGGACGGCAACCATGTCTTTCTCGAGCTGCCCACCCACGCGGATGCCCGCATCAAAGCGGCCAGCGACGATATCGGCGAGCGCGTCGTCGACCACGATGTCGAGAACCACGTCAGGGTGTGCTTGATGGAAGCGTGAAAGCCGGGGCGCGATGATGGTCCGCGCTGCGATCCCCAAGGTGTTGATGCGAAGCGTGCCGCTCATCTGTCCTGTCGCCTCACTGGCTTGAGCGACTGCAGCAGCCATCTCCCGAAACAATGGCGCTATGCGCCTGTAGAGCAGTTCGCCACTGGCCGATGGCGCGACGCTTCGAGTTGTGCGATTCAGAAGGCGAGCGCCGATGCGGCCTTCGAGCTGTCGGATGGTCTGGCTGAGTGCCGACGGCGATAGGCCCAAATGCTCTGCAGCTCGGGCAAAGCTCTGGCGCTCCACGACGGCTACGAAGGCCTTCAGTTCAGCGAAGTCGGATCCACGCATTATGTATCGTTTCCTAAGCAACCTATAAAGATTCTAGCGTATTCACTGAATTCACGTAGACGCGCATCCTGAGGCCTTCGCTGACCCCAAGGAGCCAAAACTTGAACACCTTGACCCTTCCTGAGCCTATTGCCGCGTACTTCGCGGCCGAACACGACCCCGACGCGTTGGCGCGTTGTTTCATCGCGCAAGCCGTCATGAAGGACGACGGCCATACCTACACGGGCATCAACGCCATCAAGGCCTTTATGGCCGAGGCATCGGCCAAGTACAGCGCGACGAGTGTGCCGTTCGCCATTGAGAGAGAGGACGGCTTTCAACTTGTCCGCGCCAACGTCACCGGCAACTTCCCTGGCAGCCCGATCGTCCTGTCCTACCGCTTTCGCCTTGAACGCGGCCTGATCGCATCGCTGGAGATCACGGCATGAGCTTCGACCTTCATCTGAATGGCCTGCGGGCATTGGTCACCGGCGGCACGCTGGGCCTTGGCGCTGCAGTCGTGAAAACCCTTGTGGAGGCCGGCGCTCGGGTGGCGACATCCGCGCGCACCGTGCCAGCGGAGCCGGTGGAGGGCGTCACCTATGTGGCTGCCGATCTGTCGACGGCGCAAGGTACGCATCACCTTGCTCAGACCGTCCTGCAGGACTGGGGCGGCGTCGATATCCTGATCAACGTGCTCGGCGGTTCGAAGACGCCCGGCGGTGGTTTCGCCGCGATCAGTGATGAGCACTGGTTCGCCGAGCTGAACCTGAACTTGATGCCTGCCGTACGCCTGGACCGTGCGTTGCTGCCTGCGATGCTGGCTCAGGGCTCCGGCGTCATCATCCACGTCAGTTCCATCCAGCGCGTGCTGCCTTTGCCCGAGTCCACCACCGCCTATGCCGCAGCCAAGGGGGCCCTCACGACCTACAGCAAGTCTCTGGCGAGAGAGGTGACGCCGAAGGGCGTTCGTGTGCTGAGCGTTGCGCCGGGCTGGATTGAGACTGAGGCTTCCGTAGCGTTTGCGCAGCGGATGGCGGCAGACGCCGGAACGGATTACGAGGGCGGCAAGAAAATCATCATGGATTGGCTGGGAGGAATTCCAGTGGGCCGACCGGCCACACCACAAGAGGTGGCCGATTTGATCGTTTTCCTGGCGTCCCCTCGGTCCGCTTCGATCGCAGGATCCGAGTATCGGATCGACGGCGGCACCGTTCCAACTCTTTAGCCAACAGACGCGACTGGCTGAACACTGGCCGCGTGACCTCGCAGCA
Organism: Pseudomonas sp. DF11; assembly: GCF_058148565.1. NCBI lineage: Bacteria > Pseudomonadati > Pseudomonadota > Gammaproteobacteria > Pseudomonadales > Pseudomonadaceae > Pseudomonas > Pseudomonas sp. DF11. Next base: position 372,056 of record NZ_JBYVYN010000003.1, on the reverse strand, counting down.
TGGCCCCGGCGGGCGCCGAGGCTTTTCCCGAACCGGACGTGGCAGCTCTGCCGCGTCCGGTATCAATGTCCACCCGCAAGCGCCCCGTCGCTACAGTCAAAGCTCTGTTCTCAAACTGTCAAAGGCGTCCTCCAGGAATTTGGCCACCGGCTTTCGCTGGCCGGTCTGATCCCGCCACGCCTGAAGGGCGAGTCTCATCGCACCGACGGACACCACAGCCACCATCCGAAGGGCCAACCGCCGCTCGGGCTGCCGCCAGACCTCACACAGCGCGTTGAACAGCGCCTGCTCCTGTTCCGCGTAGTACGCCTGCTTGCGCGCAAGAAGCGACTCGCTCGAACGCATGAGATTGTCCACGGCTGTCATCTGCTCGGTCGTATAACGCGCGATGTGCTTGACCATCACATCGCGAACAGCATCGAGTGGCGGTACGTCGGGCGATGTCTTCAGCAGATCGGCAATCAGCCTGGCCGAATCGGCGTCCTGCCAGAACAAGATGATGTCGTCCTTCGATTTGAAGTACGAGAAAAACGTGCGGCGTGAGATGCCAGCCGCTGCCGCGATGGTGTCCAGCGTTGTGCCTTCGTACCCGTTGGCGAGGAACAGGCGCTGGCCGGCTTCGGCGATGCGCTGGCGTGTTTCGCGGCGCTTGCTTTCCCGCAAGCCTTCTGTGGGTGCTGCATCTGCGGAAGGGAAGGATTCTGACATTCCGATGGCCTATTGCATTTCTGCACTAAGTGCAGCAAAGTTAGCACTGAGTGCATATTTATATGCACCTAGTGTATATTTCAACTTCTCGGCAGGCAAGGATCATGACCCACTGGACAGTTTCCGATATCCCTTCCCAACGCGGCCGTACGGCGGTCGTCACCGGTACTGGCGGCCTTGGATTCCAAGACGCGCTGGCACTGGCCCGTGCCGGTGCGAATGTCATCATCGCAGGTCGAAATCCGTCGAAGGGGGCGGCGGCAGTCGATCAGATTCGCCAAAGTGTTCCCGGCGCGAATGTGACTTTCGGGGCACTGGACCTCGCCAGCCTCGAATCCATCGAGTCGTTCGGTGAACGTCTGCGGAGTTCGCGCGACAGCCTGGACTTGCTGATCAACAACGCGGCAGTGATGGCGCCGCCGAAGCGTCAGGTGACTTGCGACGGATTCGAGTTGCAGTTCGGCACGAACTACCTGGGTCACTTCGCCTTGACGGCCCAATTGCTGCCGCTGTTGCGCAAGGGCAACAAGCCGCGCGTGGTCAGCCTTTCAAGCGTCGCCGCTCGAAGCGGCACGATCAACTTCGATGATCTGCAAGCCCAGCGCAGCTACAAGCCGATGCCGGTTTACAGCCAATCGAAGCTCGCTTGCCTGATATTCGCCCTTGAATTGCAACGCCGCAGCGATGCTGCGGGCTGGGGCATCCAGAGCATCGCTGCCCATCCTGGCATTTCGCGCACCGATCTGTTGCCCAATGGCGCCGGCGCCTGGAGCGTTCCGGGTATGGCTCGTCGTTACATGTGGTTCCTGTTCCAGCCGGCAGCGCAGGGGGCGTTGCCGACCATCTTCGCCGCGACTTCATCGCAGGCTCAAGGCGGTGTCTATTACGGCCCGGACAGGCTCGGCGAAACACGCGGCTATCCGGGTATTGCCAAGATTCCTGCGCAAGCACTGGTTACGAGCGTCGCTACGAGGCTGTGGATTGAGTCGCAAGGGCTTACGGAGGCGGTCTTTCGGTAAACCAGCCATGTACAAATACGTTGTCTATGCTTCGCGACTGCCAATCGCACCTTCCGGCAGTACCCGACGGCCAGAATGAGCATGATGTGCTGCTCGGCGGCGAATTTTTGCGCTGCATTTCGTCGAGCGCTGGGCGAACGCCCTGTACTGGGTCGGTGAAGCTCGTCGCGAGGCTTCGGACTTCATCGCAGTGCTGGGACGGTGGCCCCGTCACCTTTCGCTACGATTACCGCCTTGGAGCGCCGGGAAGCGCTTATCATCGGGCTGCACCCCCCTGGGTATTTCACGGGCATGGTTCACGGAGACTTGTCACATGCCAATCAATTTTGCCTTTTTGAGACGCTGCTGAGTGCGGCTGTTTGAAAGAAGAATAGGTTGTCATTTGACAACTATGCGGGGCATGCGAATACTGGAGATCACGGATGATTCGTCCAACGCACCCGAAGAAAGAGATCGAAGACGCGCTCAGGCATGCCGAAGGGCGCGGCTGGCGCATAGACGTCGGCGGCGGTCACGCCTGGGGACGGGTTTATTGCCCCTACAAGGACGTGGAGTGTCGTTGTGGCGAGTTCTGCATCACATCGATATGGAGCACGCCGAAGAACCCAGGCAACCATGCGCGAGCGTTGCGACGCGTCGTGGACAATTGCTCGACGCATCGCAATCGGCGTGATGCGGATTACGATGCTAAGGAATAGACCAATGGAATTTACCTTTACCTTGAAATATCAGCTTGCTGACGATGGCTGCGCTCCGGATGAACTGGTCGAGCGGCTGGGTGAGGCGGGCTGCGATGATGCCTTGGTAGGCATCGGGCAGCCGGGGCGCCTGGCGCTTGAGTTCACTCGTGATGCGCCTGACGCGGTTGAAGCTGTGCTTAGTGCGTTGGGCGACGTTCGCCGCGCAGTGCCATCGGCCAGACTGATCGAGGTTGCGCCTGATTTAGTCGGGCTGACCGACGTAGCCGAGATTGTCGGTGTATCTCGGCAAAACATGCGCAAGCTGATGTTGGCTCATCCGGGCAGCTTCCCAGCGCCCGTGCACGAGGGGAGTACATCCATCTGGCACTTGGCGGACGTCCTGGCCTGGCTGCAGGCCAAGGGTAGCTATTCGCTGACCAAGAGTGTGTTGGATGTGGCCCAGGTGGCCTTGCAGGTCAACGTAGTGAAAGAAGGTCAACGATTACCGAGCCTGCCTTTCAAAGGGCTGGAAGCTTTGGTTGGATGACGCTCGCTGAACTGGGATTCCGACAATATGGTCGTGTCCAGGCCATGAACGAGCCTGGGCAAGGAAACTTGAGCTCTTTCGCAGGGGCGCAGCTGGGGGGATAGCAAGGTATGCGTCCCAGATGAGTTCTATACTCTCGGCACCCATTGCGGCGACAAACACGCCGCAACAAGGAGCCTGCCATGAATGACACTCAAAAACTCGCCGCCTTGCGCATCGTCTTGATCGTTGTAGGTCTGATCGCCGTCTTCGCGTTCTGGCCGTTGATGGTTCTGTGGCCGTCCGGCTGGGCGTGGCACAGCGGCCATTCCGATTATCCGCTGATGATGGTCGGCATCTATGCAACGCTCGGTGTGTTCCTGCTGCTGGCGTCCCGCGATCCGCTGAAACACCTGAGCTTGATCTGGTTCACGGTGTGGTCGAGCGTCGTGCATGGCGCGATCATGGCTGTGCAGTCGTTTGGCGTCGGGATGGACGGGTCGAGCCAGTACGGCCATCTATTGGGCGATGTGCCTGCGTTGCTCATTGTCGCGGTGGTGCTGGCATTCTTGACACCGCGGGGCGAGAAAGCGCATTTGCTGCCTGATTGACCCTCAGTGCGGCGGTAATCCAAGGCCTTGTGGATAACTTCCATGAGGCTTTTTTCATTTTCGCCACCCTTACTGTTTCTCATCTGCGGGTGTATCGTATTCGCCTTTTGCGGGCCCAACGGTTCGCCGCGGATTCAATAGGTGGTTGCGTTCATGTCCTTTACCCGTCGCCAAATACTCGGTGGCCTGGCCGGTCTTGTTGTCGTTGGTGTGGGTGCAGGAGGCGCGTCACGGTATTGGTTGGGCAAGATGGCAGATGCCGAGGCCGGCCACGACTATGAATTGATCGCGGCGCCGTTGGACGTCGAGCTGGTGGCCGGGCACAAGACCCAGGCCTGGGCCTTCGGTCCGTCGGCACCGGGCACCGAGCTGCGGGTGCGCCAGGGCGAATGGTTGCGGGTGCGCTTCATCAATCACCTGCCGGTTGCCACCACCATTCATTGGCACGGGATCCGTTTGCCGTTGGAGATGGACGGCGTGCCGTATGTCTCGCAACTGCCGGTGCTGCCGGGTGAGTACTTCGATTACAAATTCCGCGTGCCGGATGCCGGCAGCTATTGGTATCACCCCCACGTCAACAGCAGCGAAGAGCTTGGGCGGGGGCTGGTGGGGCCGCTGATCGTCGAAGAGCGCGAGCCTACCGGCTTCAAGTACGAACAGACCCTGAGCCTCAAGAGCTGGCATGTGGATGAGCAGGGCGAGTTCGTCGCGTTCAGCATTCCCCGCGAGGCGGCGCGAGGCGGTACGGCTGGGCGGCTGGCCACCATCAACGGTGTGCCGGAGGCGGTGATCGAGCTGCCGGCCGGGCAGATCACCCGGGTGCGTTTGCTCAACCTGGACAACACCCTGACTTATCGCATCAACATCCCCGGCGTCGAAGCGCAGATCTATGCGCTGGACGGCAATCCCATCGAACCGCGCCCGTTGGGCAAGGAATACTGGCTTGGCCCGGGCATGCGCATTTGCCTGGCGATCAAGGCGCCGCCGGCTGGGGAAGAGTTGTCGTTGCGCAATGGCCCGGTGCGCCTGGGGACTTTGCGTTCGGTGCCCAACAGTGACGCGCCGACCCAGTGGCCGCCGGCGCTGCCCGCCAACCCGGTGTCCGAGCCGGACCTGGCCAATGCCGAGAAACTCAACTTCAATTTCGAATGGGTCGGCTCGGTGTCGGTCAATGTCGACAACGGCAAGCCGCCGAGCCTCTGGCAGATCAACGGCAAGGCCTGGGACATCACCGACAAGACCTGCGCCGACCGGCCAATCGCCACGCTGAAAAAAGGCCAGAGCTACATTTTCGAATTGAAGAACATGACCCAGTACCAGCACCCGATCCATTTACACGGCATGAGCTTCAAGGTGATTGCGTCCAACCGGCACAAGGTCATCCCGTATTTCACCGACACCTACCTGCTGGGCAAGAACGAGCGGGCGCAGGTGGCGCTGGTGGCGGATAATCCAGGGGTGTGGATGTTCCACTGCCATGTGATCGACCACATGGAAACCGGCCTGATGGCCGCCATCGAGGTGGCTTGATGCGCCAGATTCGTCCCGCCAAAATCATCGACCGCAGCCGTGACCAGGACTTCATGCGCGAAGCCCTGGCCCTCGCCGCCCAAGGCGCGGCCCTGGGCGAAGTGCCGGTGGGCGCGGTGCTGGTGCAGGACGGCGAGATCATCGGCCGCGGCTTCAACTGCCCGATCAGCGGCCACGACCCCAGCGCCCACGCGGAAATGGTCGCCATCCGCGCCGCCGCCCAGGCGGTGAGCAACTATCGCCTGCCCGGCAGCACCCTCTACGTGACCCTGGAGCCGTGCAGCATGTGCGCCGGCCTCATCGTCCACTCACGCATCGCCCGGGTCGTCTACGGCGCCCTGGAGCCCAAGGCCGGGATAGTGCAGAGCCAGGGGCAGTTCTTTAGCCAGGGGTTCCTGAACCATCGGGTGATGTTCGAAGGCGGGGTGCTGGCTGAAGAGTGCAGCACGGTGTTGAGTGAGTTCTTCAAGGCCCGCAGAGCCAAACCTCAAGATTGACGCCATCCCCCCTGTGGGAGCGGGCTTGCTCGCGAAAGCGGTATAACATTCAACGTCTATGTTGGCTGACATTCCGCCTTCGCGAGCAAGCCCGCTCCCACAGGGGGTTTTGTGGTGTTTGGGCTACTTACTTACGCGCCACAATCACCGCTCGCATCGGCGCCGGCAGCCCTTCGATGGTCTTGCTGTGGTCGGCGGGGTCGAGGAAGTCGCTCAGCGACTGATACTTCATCCATTCGGTGCTGCGCTGTTCTTGCACGGTGGTCAGGCTCACGTCCACGCAACGCACGTCGCTGAACCCGGCGCGGCGCAGCCAGCGTTCCAGGGCCGGGACCGAGGGCAGGAACCACACATTGCGCATCTGCGCGTAGCGGTCCTCGGGCACCAGTACCTGATGTTCGTCGCCTTCGATCACCAAGGTTTCCAGCACCAGTTCGCCGCCCTTGACCAGGCAATCCTTGAGGGCCAGCAGATGCTCGATCGGCGAGCGGCGATGGTAGAACACGCCCATGGAGAACACCGTGTCGAAGCCTTCCAGCTCCGGCGGCAGGGCCTCGAACGGAAACGGCAGGTGCCAGGCGTTGGGCTGCGCGAGGTAACGCTGCACGGCCTGGAACTGGCAGAAGAACAGCCAGTTGGGGTCGACGCCGATCACCGTGTCGGCCCCGGCACCCAGCATGCGCCACATGTAGTAACCATTGCCGCAGCCCACGTCGAGGATGCGCTTGCCTTTGAGATCCAGGTGCGGTGCGACCCGCGACCACTTCCAGTCCGAGCGCCATTCGGTGTCCACGTGCACGCCAAACAGGTCGAACGGCCCTTTGCGCCATGGCGACAGGCCCATCAACGCCGTGCGCATTTGTGCCCGGGTTTCGTCGGAGCAATCGGTGTCGAGGGTCAGCCCGTTCAGCAGGTCGATTTCAGTCGGTTGCAGCATTGGCAAGGCGTCGAGAGCGTTCTGCCAGCGCTCCAGGTCGCCATGGCCTTTTTCCATTTTGCTGTCGAGTTGCGTCTGCAGGGTCGCGGCCCAATCGGCCAAGGGGGTGCCGGCCAGGTGGCGGGCGAGGGGGGACAGATCGATCATGGCAGGGCAATCAACGAGGCGAAGTTAAGACACTGGAACCACGGCACGACTTTCGAGAACCCGGCCGCCAGCAGGCGTTCGCGGTGTTCTTCGAGGCTGTCGGGCTTCATGACGTTTTCGATGGCGCTGCGTTTCTGGGCAATCTCCAGCTCGCTATAGCCGTTGGCGCGCTTGAACGCCACGTGCAGCTCGGTGAGCAGGGCATGTTCCTCGGCGTCGTTGAAGCGCAGTTTTTCCGAAAGGATCAGGGCACCGCCGGGCAGCAGCGACTGGCGGATGCGGCTCAATAGCGCGGTGCGCTGGTCCGGTGCGATGAATTGCAGGGTGAAGTTCAGCGCCACCACCGAGGCCGGCTGGAATGTCAGGGCGAGAATGTCACCTTCGATCACCTCAACGGGCAGCAGCTCCTGGAACATCGAGTCCTGGCCGTTGAGGTATTCGCGGCAACGCTCGACCATGGCCGCCGAGTTATCCACAGCGATGACACGGCAGCCGTCGGTGCGCACATGGCGACGCAGCGCCTGGGTCACCGCGCCCAGGGACGAACCCAGGTCATAGAGCACGCTGCCCGGCTGGGCGAATTGCGCGGCGAGCACGCCGAGGTTTTCGACGATGGTCGGGTAACCGGGCACCGAACGCTTGATCATGTCCGGAAACACCCGCACCACGTCCTCGTTGAAGGCGAAGTCCGGCACTTGGGCCAGGGGTTGGGCGAATAGGCGATCGGGTTCTTTGCTCACGGCGATTCCAGCGGCATGGGTGGTGAAAAGGCCGGCATTTTAACCAAAAAACCAGTGGGAGCGAGCTTGCTCCCACATTGCTCTTCGTTCAGCGCTGCTTTTGCGGGAACGCCGACGCTGTGATGCCCCATTGGCCCAGCCAATAGCTGACAATGATCAGGTAGGGTGCGGCATGGAAGGGCGCCACGAACCGGTTGATGCCGATCAGGCTGTCGGAAAACACAAAGGCCAGCGCCCCGGCGGCGGCCAGCCAGGCCGAGCGTTTCGGCGCCTCGGTACCCAACCGTGCCAGGGCTCGCCAGAGCATGGCGCTGATGACCAGGCCATAGACAATCACCGGCACCAGCAACGGCCCGAGGCCGCTCGACACCAGTATCCCCAACAGCACTGCACCGATGCCCAAGGCCAGGGTCAATGGCAGCAGTGCCGGGCGGCGGCAATCGCTGAGGTAAGCTTTCAGGTAGGCCAGGTGCGCCAGCAGAAACGCACCAAGGCCGAACACGAACAGATCTCCCGGCCAGGCCAGCAGCACATCGCCCACCAGCGAAAAAATCAGCCCGAGGCTGATCCAACGCCGATATTCGCTGGGCGGCGCGTCGTGTAGCCAGCCGAGCAGGGCCAGTACCGGCATAGGCTTGACCAGCAGACACAGCAGCGTGGCATGCATGGCCAAGCCGTACAGGTAGGTGGCTGCGCCCATCAGTGCAAGGATCAGCCAACCCACGGTCAATTCACCGAAATGGCGCAGTCGAAGGTTTCCACGGGGGGTACTTCCGGAGCCCAGGGCTGTTGATAAGTCAGACGCAAGCGACCGGTGCCGGCGTTGAACGCCTGGAAGCGCCAGGTCGAGACCCCGGCGGCGCCGACGATGCCGGCGTCTTCCGGATTGCGATAAACCTCAGGGCCCAGGCCTTTGAGCACGCCGCCGGCCGAATCCTGGATCGCCCAGCGATAACCGGTGGTGGGGTTGCTCGGCAAGCTCAAAATCAGGTTCTGCCCGTTATTGAGTCGCACCGGGCACTGGCTCAGTTTTTCCACGGTCACGTTGTGCTTGGTTTGCGTGGCACAGGCGCTCAGCAGGGCGAGGCTGACGGGGACGAGTAGGCGGGTGAGGGACATAAGGGCTCCGGCATTCACGACGAACGGCGAGCATAACCGAAGATGCTACTAGGTGTGTCAGGTGGGAAGGTGTTGGGTCTCATGGCCTCATCGCGAGCAGGCTCGCTCCCACAGGGTTTGGCGTGGATCACAAATGTTGTGAACGACACAAATCCACTGTGGGAGCGAGCCTGCTCGCGATGAGGCCCGCACAGGCGCTACAGGACTCTCAGAACAGCACCTTGGCCACATCCGCAAACCGCTTGGCAAAGTGCACCGTGACGCCTTCCTTGAGGTAGTCCGGCAGCTCTTCGAAATTGCCCCGGTTGGCTTCCGGCAGGATCAGTTCATTGATTTTCTGCCGCCGCGCCGCGATCACTTTCTCGCGCACGCCGCCGATCGGCAGGACGTGCCCAGTGAGGGTCAGCTCGCCAGTCATGGCCACGCCTTTTTTCGGCGGCTGGTTACGGGCCAGGGACAGCAGGGCGCTGGCCATGGTGACGCCGGCGCTCGGGCCGTCCTTGGGCGTGGCACCTTCCGGTACGTGCAGGTGAACGAAGGCCTCGTCGAAGAATTTCGGGTCGCCGCCGAATTGCTTCAGGTGCGAACTGACGTAGCTGTGGGCGATTTCCGCCGACTCTTTCATCACGTCCCCCAGTTGCCCGGTCAGCTTGAAACCGCGATTGAGGGTGTGGATGCGCGTTGCCTCGATGGGTAAGGTCGCGCCGCCCATGCTGGTCCAGGCCAGGCCGGTAATCACTCCGACGCCGGACAACACCTGCTCGTTGCGGAACACCGGTTTGCCCAGGGAGGCCTCCAGGTCTTTCGGCCCGAGCTTGATCACCGCCTTCGGCTCGTCGATCAGCTTCATCACCGCCTTGCGCACCAGCTTGCCCAGTTGTTTCTCCAACTGACGCACCCCGGCTTCACGGGCGTAGCCGTCGATCAGGGCTTTGAGGGCGCTGTCGTTGATGCTCAGGCTGCCCTTGGACACGCCGGCCTTGGCCAACTGTTTCGGCCACAAGTGGCGCTTGGCGATGGCGACTTTTTCTTCGGTGATGTACCCCGACAGGCGGATCACTTCCATCCGGTCCAGCAAGGGGCCGGGGATCGAGTCCAGGGTGTTGGCGGTGCAGATGAAGAGCACTTTCGACAGGTCCAGGCGCAGGTCCAGGTAGTGATCGAGAAATTCGACGTTCTGTTCCGGGTCGAGGGTCTCCAGCAAGGCCGACGCGGGGTCGCCCTGGTAGCTCTGGCCCATCTTGTCGATCTCGTCGAGCATGATCACCGGGTTCATCACCTCGACGTCTTTTAGCGCCTGTACCAGCTTGCCCGGCTGGGCACCGATGTAGGTGCGCCGATGGCCCTTGATCTCGGCTTCGTCGCGCATGCCGCCAACGCTGAAACGGTAGAACGGCCGCCCCAGGGACTCGGCGATGGACTTGCCAACGCTGGTCTTGCCCACGCCCGGCGGGCCCACCAGCAGCACGATAGAGCCGCTGATCTCGCCTTTGTAGGCACCGACGGCGAGGAACTCCAGGATACGGTCCTTGATGTCGTCCAGGCCGGCGTGGTGCTGGTCGAGCACCTTGCGCGCATGCTTGAGATCAAGCTTGTCCTGGCCATACACGCCCCACGGCACCGAGGTCGCCCAATCCAGGTAATTGCGGGTAACGGCGTATTCCGGCGAGCCGGTTTCCAGGATGGAGAGCTTGTTCATCTCCTCCTCGATGCGCTTCTGCGCCTGGGCCGACAGTACCTTGCCTTCCAGTCGTTGCTCGAACTGTTCGATATCGGCGCTGCGGTCGTCCTTGGTCAGGCCCAGTTCCTGCTGGATGACCTTGAGCTGTTCCTTGAGGAAGAACTCGCGCTGATGCTCGCCGATCTTGTTGTTGACCTCGGCGGAAATTTCTTTCTGCAACCGCGCCACTTCGACTTCCTTGCGCAGCATCGGCAGCACTTTTTCCATGCGCTTGAGCATGGGCACGCAGTCGAGCACTTCCTGCAGTTCGCTGCCGGTGGCGGAGGTGAGCGCGGCGGCAAAGTCGGTCAGTGGCGACGGGTCGTTGGGGCTGAAGCGGTTGAGGTAGTTCTTCAGCTCTTCGCTGTACAGCGGATTGAGCGGCAGCAGTTCCTTGATCGCGTTGATCAGCGCCATGCCGTAGGCCTTGACCTCGTCGGTCGGCTCGCTCGGCTGGTGCGGGTATTCGACTTCCACCAGATACGGCGGGCGATGGTGCTTGAGCCAGGTGCGGATGCGCACGCGAGTCAGGCCTTGGGCGACGAACTGCAGCTTGCCGCCTTCGCGACTGGCGTGATGCACCTTCACCAGCGTGCCGTACAGCGGCAGTTTCGAGGTGTCGAAATGGCGCGGGTCTTCCTGGGGCGTGTCCATGAAGAACAGTGCCAGGGAGTGGTGTTCGGACTTGGCCACCAGCTCCAGGGTCTCGGCCCACGGTTCTTCGTTGACGATGACCGGCAACACCTGGGCCGGGAAGAAGGGGCGATTGTGGATGGGGATGATATAGACCTTGTCCGGCAGGTTCTGGCCAGGCAGGGCCAGGCCGGTACCGGACGAGGTGTGTTCGATGTGTTCGGAATCCGCGTAATCGTGAGTGGCTTCAGTAGAGTGCTGGTCGCTCATGGGGCACCTGCGCAATGGGGTATGGATCTTAGATGGGGCAGGTGAGGGGCGGTTTCAATGGTAAGCGACTGTTAGCGGTTATTTCATTGGCGGGTGTTCAGGCTTGCGACAGCTTCCCGTGGCGAGGCATGCAGCGCTCGCCACGGGCCTCAACCTAGGCGACTCGGTTCAAGTCGTTGTGGCGCGTCTCCTTCAGGCACAGCACGGCGATCACGCTGAGCAGCGCGGCCGCTGAAACATAGCCTCCGACATAGCTCAAGCCGCCCATCGCCACCAGTTTCTGGGCGAAGAACGGTGCGGCCGAGGCGCCAACGATGCCGCCCAGGTTGTAGGCCGCCGACGCGCCGGTATAGCGCACATGGGTCGGAAACAGCTCCGGCAGCAAGGCGCCCATGGGGGCGAAGGTCACACCCATCAGGAACAACTCGATGCACAGGAACAGTGCCACGCCCCCGGTCGACCCGTGGGTCAGCAAGGGTTCCATGAGGAAACCCGAGGCAATTGCCAGCACACCGCCGAGGATCAATATCGGTTTGCGGCCGTAGCGGTCGCTGGCCCAGGCCGACAGGGGGGTAGCGGCGGCCATGAACAGTACGGCAAAGCACAACAGGCCCAGGAAGGTCTCGCGACTGTAGCCGAGGGTGGACACGCCGTAGCTCAGGGAAAACACCGTCGAGATATAGAACAGTGCGTAGCACACCACCATCGCCGCCGCGCCCAGCAGCGTCGGCGCCCAGTATTGGCTGAACAGCTCGACCAACGGCACCTTCACCCGTTCCTGGCGGGCCATGGCATTGGCGAAGACCGGGGTTTCATGGAGCTTGAGCCGTACATAGAGGCCGACGATCACCAGCACGGCGCTGAGCAGGAACGGAATCCGCCAGCCCCAGGAGCGGAATTGCTCATCGTCCAGGCTCATGGCCAGGGTCAGGAACAGCCCGTTGGCCGCCAGGAAGCCGATGGACGGCCCCAGCTGGGGGAACATGCCGAACCAGGCGCGCTTGCCTTTGGGCGCGTTCTCGGTGGCAAGCAGCGCCGCCCCGCCCCATTCACCGCCCAACCCCAGGCCCTGGCCGAAGCGCAACAGGCACAGCAGGATCGGCGCCCAGGCGCCAATGCTGGCGTAGCCGGGCAGCACGCCGATGAGCGTGGTGCACACCCCCATCAGCAACAGGGACGCCACCAGCGTCGACTTGCGTCCGATCCGGTCGCCGAAGTGGCCGAACAGCGCCGAGCCCAGCGGCCGGGCGAGGAAGGCGATGCCGAACGTCAGGAAGGACGACAGCATCTGTGCCGTGCCTGAAGTTTGTGGGAAGAACACCGGTCCGATCACCAGGGCAGCCGCCGTGGCGTAGACGTAGAAATCGTAGAACTCGATGGCGGTGCCGATGAAGCTGGCGGTCGCCACGCGGGTGGCGGAATTTGTCGGCTGGGCAGCCACAGCCTCGTTGCAGGTAGCGGTCGTCATGCGGTTATCCCTGACAGTCATGTGCTCCGTTGGAGCGAATTATTATGGTCGAACACCCAGGGATGTGGGCGGGTACCCTTTCGCTGTTTCGGGTAGGAACAGTCGCAGGGCTGATGCGGATTTTGCCGATGGTCGGGCCTGAACCGACTGAGTGCAGGGTAGACACAGGGTTCGGTAAGCGGCTTGAGTATAGGAAGGGGGCTAACGAATGAACAAGAGAGCCCGCACACAATATTGAAGCGTGCGCTGAGTTTTTGTGGCGAGGGGATTTATCCCCGCTGGGCTGCGCAGCAGCCCTAAAACCCGACAACTCGGTGCGCCAGGCAAAATTGAGTTGACTGTATTTGGGGCTGCTTTGCAGCCCAGCGGGGATAAATCCCCTCGCCACAACGGTGTTTCACTTGGGATTCAGGAAGCTGTCGGCACCGAGCTGTTATGCCACGCCAGCACCTGGCTCACACGGTTGTCCACGGTCTCGACGATTTCCAGTCGATACCGCCCGATCTTCAGGCATACCGGGCTTTCGGGGATGGTTTCCAGGGCTTCGGTCACCAGCCCGTTGAGGGTCTTGGGGCCATCGCAAGGCAGGTGCCAGCCCAGCGTCCTGTTCAACTCACGAATCGACGCCGCGCCATCGATCATCAGGCGACCGTCGGGCTGTGGGTGGACATGGGGGTTGTCGAAGCTGTGTTCGCTTTCGAATTCGCCGACGATTTCTTCGAGGATGTCTTCCAGGGTAACGATGCCCAGCACTTCGCCGTATTCGTCCACCACCATGCCCAGGCGCCGCTGCTGCTTGTGGAAATTCAGCAATTGCAGCTGCAGTGGTGTGCTCTCGGGCACGAAGTAGGGCTCGTGGGAGGCGGCCAGCAGCGCTTCCTTGGTCAGGCTCGCGTCCGCCAGCAGGTGGCGGATCTGGCGGGTGTTGAGCACCGCTTCGACCTGGTTGATATCGCTGTGGAACACCGGCAGGCGGGTACGGCGGTTCAGGCGTAGCTGTTCGATGATCTCGCCGATGGGGTCGTCGAGGTTGATGCCATCGACCTCGCTGCGGGGCACGAGGATATCGTTGACAGTGATGTTGTCCAGGGCGTGGATGCCGGAAATCGGGTGCAGCCGGCCGCTGTTGTGCTCCGTTTCATGCTCGCTGCGCGGTGGCGCGGGCATTTCATCGTCGCTCTGTTGCACCATGCTGGCCTTGCGCGCAAATGGGCGCAGCAACAATTGGCTGGCACCATTCAACAGCCAGGCAAACGGATAGAGGATCTTCAACGGTATGCCCAGCAAGGTGTTGCCCAGTGCCAGCACCGCTTCGGGCTGACGGGTGGCCAAGGTGCGCGGCAGGTAGTCGGCAAACACCAGCAGGGCGGCGCTGGTGCCGAGCCAGGCCACCCAGGGGCCGTTTTCCAGCCAGGTAAAAATCGCCAGCAAGGTGCCGATGACCACGGCCAGGGAGCGGCAGAGGGTGTTGCACAGGATCAGGCTGGCCAGCGGGAATGTCAGCGTTGCCAGGGGTTTGTCAGTGGCGCGCGACGCCGTGCGCTGGGCCAATAGATGTTGCTGGGCGGCTTCGATGGCGGTGAACAGGGCCGACCAGAGGATCAGCACCACCAGCACGGCAAACAGCGGCGCCACGGGCAACGTATCCATCAGGGCCGTCCGTCACACATGCAGGATGTATTCGCGGACCAGCTTGCTGCCGAAGTACGCGAGCATCAGCAGGCAGAAACCGGCCAGGGTCCAGCGAATCGCCTTGTGCCCGCGCCAGCCGAGGCGGTTGCGGCCCCACAGCAGCACGCTGAAGACTATCCATGCCAGGCAGGCGAGCAGGGTCTTGTGCACCAGGTGCTGGGCGAACAGGTTCTCGACGAACAACCAGCCGGAGATCAGCGACAGTGACAGCAGGCCCCAACCGGCCCAGAGGAAGCCGAATAGCAGGCTCTCCATGGTTTGCAACGGCGGGAAGTTGCGGATCAGCCCGGACGGGTGCTTGTTCTTGAGCTGATGGTCCTGCACCAATAGCAACAAGGCCTGGAACACCGCGATGGTGAACAGGCCATAGGCGAGGATCGACAGCAGGATGTGGGCAAGGATGCCCGGCTCTTCGTCGATGATCTGCACCGTGCCCGACGGCGCGAACTGCGCCAGCAACACCGTGGCCAGCCCTAGCGGGAACAGCAGTACCAGCAGGTTTTCCACCGGGATGCGCGAGCAGGCCACTAGTGTCAGGGCGATCACGGCGACGGCGATCAGGCTGGCGGCGTTGAAAAAGTCCAGGCCCAGGCCGATCGGCGTCATCAAATGGGTATAAAGGCTGGCCGCATGGCCGAGCACCGCCAGCACGCCAAGCGTGACCAGCAGGCGTTTGTTCGCCTTGGCGCCAGAGGCCAGGCGGGTGCCTTGATAGAAAGTCGCAGCGGCGTAGAGACAAGCGGCGGCGAGCGTGGCAAGCAAGCTGGGTGACAAGGGGAGCATAAATCCTGTTAGGCAAGCCCGAAAGGCGCTGAGTTTGGCATAGAACCCCCTTCGCACGAAAGACCACCGCAGCTGACAGTAAGGTGTACGTCGACCGCTTCTTCGCTATAATCCGCGACCTGCCCACGCCGCAGGCTCGCCGAGCACATTTTTCACGGTCTGGGCCGCCATTATCCCGGTCTCATCTGGGCCTGAAAGGATCGCGCATGTTTGAAAACCTAACCGACCGTCTCTCGCAGACGCTGCGCCATGTCACCGGCAAGGCGAAACTGACCGAGGACAACATCAAAGACACCCTGCGCGAAGTGCGCATGGCGTTGCTCGAAGCCGACGTCGCCCTGCCGGTGGTCAAGGACTTCGTCAATTCGGTCAAGGAACGCGCCGTCGGTACCGAGGTGTCGCGCAGCCTGACGCCGGGCCAGGCGTTCGTGAAGATCGTCCAGGCCGAACTCGAAAGCCTGATGGGCGCCGCCAACGAAGACCTGAACCTCGCCGCCGTACCGCCAGCGGTGGTGCTGATGGCTGGTCTGCAGGGCGCGGGCAAGACCACGACGGCCGGCAAGCTGGCGCGCTTCCTTAAAGAGCGCAAGAAGAAGTCGGTGATGGTGGTGTCCGCGGACATCTATCGTCCGGCGGCCATCAAGCAACTGGAAACCCTGGCCAACGATATCGGCGTGACGTTCTTCCCGTCCGACCTGAGCCAGAAGCCGGTGGACATCGCCCAGGCGGCTATTAAAGAAGCAAAGCTGAAGTTCATCGACGTGGTTATCGTCGATACCGCCGGTCGCCTGCACATCGATGAAGAGATGATGGGCGAGATCAAGGCGCTGCATGCCGCGATCAACCCGGTGGAGACCCTGTTCGTGGTCGACGCCATGACCGGCCAGGACGCGGCCAACACCGCCAAGGCGTTCGGTGACGCGCTGCCGCTGACCGGCGTGATCCTGACCAAGGTCGACGGCGATGCCCGTGGCGGTGCCGCGCTGTCGGTGCGCGCCATCACCGGCAAGCCGATCAAGTTCATCGGTATGGGCGAGAAGAGCGAAGCGCTCGAGCCGTTCCACCCCGAACGTATCGCTTCGCGCATCCTCGGCATGGGCGACGTGCTCAGCCTGATCGAGCAGGCCGAGCAGACCCTCGACAAGGACAAGGCCGACAAACTGGCCAAGAAGCTGAAGAAGGGCAAGGGCTTCGACCTCGAGGACTTCCGCGACCAGCTGCAACAAATGAAGAACATGGGCGGCCTCGGCGGGCTCATGGACAAACTGCCGAACATCGGTGGCGTGAACCTGGCGCAGATGGGCAACGCCCAGGGCGCGGCTGAAAAGCAGTTCAAGCAGATGGAAGCCATCATCAACTCCATGACCCCGGCCGAGCGCCGCGACCCTGACCTGATCAGCGGTTCGCGCAAGCGTCGTATCGCCATGGGTTCCGGCACCCAGGTGCAGGACATCGGTCGCTTGATCAAGCAGCACAAGCAGATGCAGAAGATGATGAAGAAATTCTCCGCCAAGGGCGGGATGGCCAAGATGATGCGCGGCATGGGCGGTATGTTGCCCGGCGGCGGCATGCCGAAAATGTAAAGAATCTGCGCCGGCTGTCATGTCGGCGTTGCCTCGCACGGATGCGGGGATCTCCAGCAAACCCGTGCTGCACGGGAGCTGACCTGCCGTTTTTCATGACGGCTCCATGGCAAATCTTGATCGCACGGCACCAGGCGCCGGAAAAAGTCATTTGCAAAAGTCCGGATATTCCTTAGAATATGCGGCCTTTCGGGCACCTATGCCCGCTGTGCATTTAGATTTGCAGCACCGACTACAGGAACGATGTTCACATGCTAACAATCCGTCTTGCCCTTGGCGGCTCCAAAAAGCGCCCGTTTTACCACCTGACCGTAACCGACAGCCGCAACCCGCGTGACGGTTCCCACAAGGAGCAGGTTGGTTTCTTCAACCCTGTTGCCCGTGGTCAGGAAGTTCGTCTGTCCGTGAACCAAGAGCGCGTAGCCTACTGGCTGAGCGTTGGTGCACAACCTTCTGAGCGCGTTGCTCAGTTGTTGAAGGAATCGGCTAAGGCTGCGGCCTGAGCAATATGAACGCGACGCCAAAAGATGCCGGTGATTTGATCGTTGTCGGCAAGATCTATTCTGTACATGGCGTTCGCGGCGAAGTGAAGGTGTATTCCTTTACTGATCCGATCAAGAACCTGTTGGACTACAAAACCTGGACGCTCAAGCGCGAAGGTAGCGTGAAACAGGTGGAGCTGGTCAGCGGACGTGGGAACGACAAGTTCCTGGTCGCAAAGCTCAAGGGTCTCGATGATCGTGAAGAAGCGCGTCTTCTGGCCGGTTATGAGATCTGCGTGCCGCGCAACCTGTTCCCTGAACTGACCGACGGCGAGTACTACTGGTACCAGCTAGTGGGTCTGAAGGTCATCGACCACCTCGGGCAATTGCTCGGGAAAATCGATCACCTGCTCGAGACCGGTTCGAACGATGTCATGGTGGTCAAGCCTTGCGTCGGCAGCCTGGATGATCGCGAACGCCTGTTGCCCTATACCGAGCAATGCGTGTTGGCCGTCGACCTTGCCGCAGGCGAGATGAAGGTGGAATGGGATGCGGATTTCTAAACGTGGCTAATTTGCGCGTTGAAGTCATCACATTGTTTCCCGAGATGTTTTCCGCTATCAGCGAGTACGGCATAACCAGCCGCGCGGTGAAACAGGAGCTGTTGCAGCTCACTTGTTGGAATCCGCGGGACTACACCACGGATCGACATCACACTGTGGACGATCGCCCGTTTGGCGGTGGTCCGGGCATGGTGATGAAGATCAAGCCCCTGGAAGATGCGCTGGTTCAGGCCAGGACGGCAGCCGGGGAGGGTGCGAAGGTGATCTACCTGTCGCCCCAAGGCCGCCAACTGACTCAGTCGGCGGTACGCGAGCTGGCGAAATCGGATGCATTGATCCTGATTGCCGGCCGTTATGAAGGCATTGACGAGCGTTTCATTGAAGCTCATGTCGATGAAGAGTGGTCGATTGGCGACTATGTACTGTCTGGCGGCGAGCTGCCGGCGATGGTCCTGATCGATGCGGTTACACGACTGCTGCCTGGAGCTTTAGGGCATGCGGATTCCGCTGAGGAAGATTCCTTTACGGATGGTCTGCTGGATTGCCCGCACTACACCCGACCGGAGGTGTATGCGGATCAGCGTGTTCCCGACGTGTTGCTAAGTGGCAACCACGCGCACATCCGGCGTTGGCGTTTACAGCAGTCCCTTGGTCGGACCTATGAACGACGCGCCGATCTTCTGGAAAGCCGCTCGCTTTCTGGAGAAGAGAAGAAGCTGCTCGAGGAATACATCCGCGAGCGGGACGATAGTTAACAACGTATCGATGGTGAGTCCGACGACTCGCCTTAGGAGCACAGCATGACTAACAAAATCATCCTTGCACTCGAAGCAGAGCAGATGACCAAAGAAATCCCTACCTTTGCCCCGGGCGACACCATTGTCGTTCAGGTGAAAGTGAAGGAAGGCGACCGTTCCCGTCTGCAAGCGTTCGAAGGCGTCGTTATCGCCAAGCGTAACCGTGGCGTGAACAGTGCATTCACCGTTCGTAAAATCTCCAACGGTGTCGGCGTAGAGCGTACTTTCCAGACCTACAGCCCGCAAATCGACAGCATGGCTGTGAAACGTCGCGGTGACGTGCGTAAAGCCAAGCTGTACTACCTGCGTGACCTGTCCGGTAAAGCAGCTCGCATCAAGGAAAAACTGGCTTAAGTCCAGCTTCCGATGCAAAAAAAAGCAGCCTGCGGGCTGCTTTTTTGTTGCCTGCGATTTGCTCTTTGAGCACCCTGCATGGCTTCATTTGCCCTTTCGATGCCGTGTGTGCCCGCATCCTTCAAGAGTTTTTATGCCAGCCATCGATCATCCGCTGATAGACCAGTTTCTCGACGCCCTGTGGCTTGAGAAGGGGCTGTCCGATAACACCCGCGATGCCTATCGCAGCGACTTGGCGCTGTTCAACGGTTGGTTGCAGGAAAACCACCTGGAGCTGGTCAATGCCGGCCGGGAGTTGATCCTCGATCATTTGGCCTGGCGCCTGGAGCAGAACTACAAACCACGCTCGACCGCGCGGTTTCTCTCCGGTTTGCGTGGGTTTTATCGCTACTTGCTGCGGGAAAAGCTGATTGCGGTGGACCCGACCTTGCGCGTGGAAATGCCGCAATTGGGGCGTCCGTTGCCCAAGTCCCTGTCGGAAGCCGATGTGGAAGCGTTGCTGGCGGCGCCCGACCTCAGCGAAGCCATCGGTCAGCGTGACCGAGCCATGTTGGAAGTCCTGTATGCCTGCGGCCTGCGTGTCACCGAGTTGATCAGCTTGACGCTGGAGCAGGTCAACCTGCGCCAGGGCGTGCTGCGGGTGATGGGCAAAGGCAGCAAGGAGCGCCTGGTGCCGATGGGGGAAGAGGCGATTGTCTGGGTCGAGCGCTACATGCGCGATGCCCGTCATGAACTGCTGGGCGGGCGTCCCAGCGACGTGCTGTTTCCCAGCCTGCGCGGCGAGCAGATGACCCGCCAGACCTTCTGGCACCGTATCAAGCACCAGGCCAAGGTGGCCGGGATCAACAAATCCCTCTCGCCCCACACCTTGCGCCATGCCTTCGCCACGCACCTGCTCAACCACGGCGCCGACTTGCGGGTGGTGCAGATGCTGCTGGGCCACAGCGACCTGTCCACCACTCAGATCTACACTCACGTTGCCCGGGCGCGGTTGCAGGACCTGCATGCCAAGCATCACCCGCGCGGCTGAATAAAATCCCCTGTGGGAGCAAGGCTTGTCCGCGATGAACGATAACGCGGCTCCGTTGTTACACCGCGGCGCGGCCATCGCGGGCAAGCCTTGCTTCCACAAGCCCGCCCCCACGGAAAAGCCGCCACCAACGTCGTGCGTCAGCGGCATTCGGTCACGCAGCCCTTATGTGGTAGGCTTTGCCGGTTTGCACAGTGGGCGGTTGGAACCCGAATCTGCGGGTCGGTGTTTCCCGTCTCATTTGTTCGCCTCAGGAGTCCCCATGCGTTTGATCCAGATGTTCACCGCCGCCGCCATTGCGTTGGCCAGTACCTTTGCCATCGCCGACGACGCGGCCGACAAGGCTATCCGCAAGAGCCTGGAAAACCTTCAGCTCGAAGTGCCGATCGAAACCATTTCGGCCAGCCCCATGGCCGGCCTGTATGAGGTCAAGCTCAAGGGCAGCCGCGTGCTTTACGCCAGCGCCGACGGTCAGTACATCGTCCAGGGCAACCTGTTCGAGCTCAAGGACGGCAAGCCGGTCAATCTCACCGAAATGACCGAGCGCCAGGGCATTTCCAAGTTGATCAACGGCATTCCAGTCGCTGAAACCGTGGTTTACCCGGCGATTGGCGAAACCAAATCCCACATCACGGTGTTCACTGACACCACCTGCCCGTATTGCCACAAGCTGCACGCCGAAGTGCCGGAGCTGAACAAGCGCGGCATCGAAGTGCGCTATGTTGCGTTCCCGCGCCAGGGCCTGGGCTCGCCAGGCGATGAGCAGTTGCAGGCGGTCTGGTGCTCCAAGGACAAGAAAGCGGCCATGGACAAGATGGTCGATGGCAAGGAAATCAAGGCCGCCAAGTGCGAGAACCCGGTTTCCAAGCAGTTCGCCTTGGGCCAGTCCATTGGCGTGAACGGTACGCCGGCCATCGTTTTGGCCGACGGCCAGGTGATTCCAGGCTACCAGCCGGCGCCACAAGTCGCCAAACTGGCACTGGGCGCGAAATGATCATGGGCGATTCGCTTCTGAAGATCACGGCTCGGCGAAAACCTTCGTCGGGCCGTTAAACACAAAGTCGCGTTGCTGCGCGGCTGTATTTCACGGCCGACCTTGCGTCGGCCGTTTCATGGGGAGTCAAGAGTGAATCCGGTCAAAGTAGGCATCTGTGGGTTAGGTACCGTCGGTGGCGGCACCTTCAACGTACTTCAGCGCAACGCCGAGGAAATTGCTCGTCGTGCCGGGCGTGGGATCGAAGTGGCACAAATTGCCATGCGCACGCCAAAGCCTCAGTTCCAGACGACCGGTATTGCGATTACCAACGATGTCTTCGAAGTGGCCACGAACCCTGAGATCGACATCGTCATAGAGCTGGTGGGCGGCTATACCGTTGCCCGCGAGTTGGTACTCAAGGCCATCGAGAATGGCAAGCATGTGGTCACCGCGAACAAGGCGCTTATCGCTGTTCACGGTAATGAAATTTTCGCCAAGGCCCGCGAGAAGGGCGTGATCGTGGCTTTCGAAGCCGCCGTGGCCGGTGGTATCCCGGTGATCAAGGCGATCCGCGAAGGCCTGTCGGCCAACCGTATCAACTGGGTCGCGGGGATCATCAACGGCACCGGCAACTTCATCCTCACCGAGATGCGCGAGAAGGGTCGCACCTTCGAGGACGTGCTCGCCGAAGCCCAGGCCCTGGGTTACGCCGAGGCGGATCCGACATTCGACGTGGAAGGCATCGACGCAGCGCACAAACTGACGATCCTGGCCTCCATTGCGTTCGGCATTCCATTGCAGTTCGACAAGGCCTACACCGAAGGCATCACCAAGCTGACCACCGCTGACGTGAACTACGCCGAAGCCCTGGGCTATCGCATCAAGCACCTGGGCGTGGCGCGCAGCACCGCCAACGGCATCGAGCTGCGTGTGCACCCGACCTTGATCCCGGCCGATCGCCTGATCGCCAACGTCAACGGCGTGATGAACGCGGTAATGGTCAACGGCGATGCCTCCGGCTCGACGTTGTTCTATGGCGCTGGCGCGGGCATGGAACCGACGGCCTCTTCGGTGATTGCCGACCTGGTGGACGTGGTTCGCGCCATGACCTCGGACCCGGAAAACCGTGTGCCACACCTGGCCTTCCAGCCGGATTCGCTGTCGGCTCACCCGATTCTTCCGATCGAAGCGTGCGAAAGCTCCTACTACCTGCGCATCCAGGCCAAGGACCATCCGGGCGTGCTGGCCCAAGTGGCGAGTATCCTTTCGGAACGCGGCATCAACATCGAGTCGATCATGCAGAAGGAAGTCGAGGAACACGACGGCCTGGTGCCGATGATCCTGCTGACCCACCGTGTGGTCGAGCAGCGCATCAACGATGCGATTGCGGCGCTGGAAGCGCTCCAGGGGGTCGTTGGCCCGGTGGTCCGTATCCGCGTTGAACATTTGAATTAATTTAGCGGCAAGCGCTAAGTTGCAGGCTGCGAACGAAGGCAAACGTGCCTTTGATGTGTAGCTTGCAGCTTCAACGCTTGAAGCCCAAACCGAAGGTTTGCCCCATGCGCTATATCAGCACCCGCGGCCAGGCACCGGCCCTGAATTTCGAAGATGTCCTCCTGGCCGGCCTGGCCACGGACGGCGGTCTCTATGTGCCGGAAAACCTGCCGCGCTTCACCCAGGAAGAAATCGCTTCCTGGGCCGGCCTGCCGTATCACGAACTGGCCTTCCGGGTCATGCGTCCGTTCGTCACCGGCAGCATCCCGGACGCCGATTTCAAAAAGATCCTGGAAGAGACCTATGGCGTCTTTTCCCACAACGCCATCGCCCCATTGCGTCAGCTCAACGGTAACGAGTGGGTGATGGAGCTGTTCCACGGCCCGACCCTGGCCTTCAAGGACTTCGCCCTGCAATTGCTCGGTCGCCTGCTGGACTACGTGCTGCAAAAGCGTGGCGAGCGTGTGGTGATCGTCGGTGCCACCTCTGGCGACACCGGCTCGGCGGCCATCGAAGGCTGCAAGCATTGCGAGAACGTCGACATTTTCATCCTGCACCCGCACAACCGGGTCTCGGAAGTGCAGCGTCGGCAGATGACGACGATTTTCGGCGATAACATCCACAACATCGCCATCGAAGGCAACTTCGATGACTGCCAGGAAATGGTCAAGGCCAGTTTCGCCGACCAGAGCTTCCTCAAGGGCACGCGGCTGGTGGCGGTAAACTCGATCAACTGGGCGCGGATCATGGCCCAGATCGTTTATTACTTCCATGCGGCCCTGCAACTGGGCGGCCCGGCTCGCTCGGTGTCGTTCTCGGTGCCGACCGGCAACTTCGGCGATATCTTCGCCGGCTACCTGGCGCGCAACATGGGCCTGCCGATCAACCAAATGATCGTCGCCACCAACCGCAACGACATCCTGCACCGCTTCATGAGTGGCAACCAGTACGTCAAGGAAACCCTGCACGCCACGCTCTCGCCGTCCATGGACATCATGGTGTCGTCGAACTTCGAGCGCCTGCTGTTCGATCTGCATGGTCGCAATGGGGCGGCGATTGCCGGCCTGATGGACAGCTTCCGCCAGGGTGGTGGTTTCAGCGTCGAGCCTGAGCGCTGGACCGAAGCCCGCAAGCTGTTTGATTCGCTGGCCGTAGACGATGAGCAGACCTGCGAAACCATCGCCGAGGTGTTCGGGCAGAGCGGTGAACTGCTCGATCCGCACACGGCCATCGGCGTCAGGGCCGCCCGTGAGTGCCGTCGCAGCCTGGACATCCCGATGGTGATCCTGGGCACGGCTCACCCGGTCAAGTTCCCGGAAGCGGTGGAGAAAGCAGGTGTAGGAAAAGCGCTCGAACTACCTGCGCATCTTTCTGATTTGTTTGAACGAGATGAGCGTTGCACCGTGTTGCCCAATGACTTGAAGGCCGTGCAGGCCTTTGTCAGCCAGCATGGCAACCGCGGCAAGCCGCTCTGACCGCGTAAACCTGTCACATTTTGAAGCCCGTCTCCTGACGGGCTTTCTTGTTTCTGCATGCCAAACTGGTCGGGTTTCGCCCTTGGAGGAACGGGCGAGTCATCTCGAAGGAAATGCAGATGTCGTTTTTTATCAAAGGCAAGCCCGCCTTGGGCTGGGTAATGGGCCTGGCGCTGATGTACTCGGCGCAGGGGGGTAACGCGGCGCAGTTGGCGGCTTTTGAAACGCCGCCGTTCAATCCTGGCGAGCGCCTGGTGCTGGATGCGCAGGAATTGAAGTGGATCAAGGAGAACCCCAGGGTCATCGTGGCGACGATGCAGTTTCCGTTGTACCTGTTCAAGAATGAACAGGGGCAGTGGAACGGACTGAACCACGACATTCTCCAGCGCATCGCGCAAATGACCGGCCTTGAGTTCGTGCATCGGGAGTCGTTCTCCCCCGGCGAGTTGCTGACGATGCTGGAGAATGGCGAGGCCGACATGACGACCCTGCTGGCGATGAATGAAGAACGTAGGGATTTTCTGAGTTTCAGTCATGCATTCGGCGGTTCCGGCTGGGTATTCGTCGGCCGTGACGGGGAATCGTCCCTTCATTCGCTGGAGCAGCTTGAGGGGAAGGTCCTGGCATTGCCGGCACGGCATGCGTTGGAAGCGGAAATCAGGCGCGATTACCCGGCGATCAAATTGCGCACGACCAAGACCTATGGCGAGGCGCGGGCGTTGGTAGAGAGCCGAGAGGCCTATGCCACCATCGAAAATGAAACCGGGGTGCATCTCTATCCAGCCGGGCAATTGCAGGTAGGCAGCGGCCTCGAGGGCAAGTGGGAGCCTGACTACCTGGCGGTACGCCAGGACCTGACCGCGCTGTTGAGCATCTTGAATAAAGCCTTGGAAGCTTTTCCGGCCGAAGACATGCGCGCGCTGCGTACCAAGTGGATGGCCGGCATTACGCCGGTCCAGGCGCCATCGATCTGGGAGCGGCTGTCTCGCTGGGGTTACTGGTGTGTGGCCGTGGTCGTGGTCTTTGGCCTCTTGTCCCTGCTATGGAACCGCCGCCTGCAGATTCAGATCGATCAACGCCTCAAGGCCGAAGCAGTCCTCAAGGATCAGTTGATGCTTCAGCGATCATTGATGGATGCCATTCCCGACCCGATTTTCATCCGTGACCTGGAGGGGCGCCTGATCATGTGCAACAAAAGCTATGAGGACCAGTTTGCGACCCGCTTCGAAAAGCTTCGGGGCACGCGGCTGACGGATTCGGTGGCGTTCCCGCCAGCCACCGCCGAGCTGCTGCATGGGGAGGTGATGGAGCAATTGCGCACTGGCCAGTCTCGGTTCGTCGACCGGCAGCTGATGTTCAGCGGTCAATTGCGGGAAATCTATCACTGGTCGGTGCCTTTCTATGGGGCCGACGGGCAATTGCGCGGCATTCTGGGGGGCTGGTCCGATGTCGGGCGGCGTTTGCGCCGTTGCGAAAGGTTCATGGCTTGATGCCGACCGTCACCACGCAAAGGCTGCTAGAGAAAGCTGTTGTTTGCCTGTCATATTGGACGCGCATGCTCGGTGGAACAGATTGAAGGCGTGCCGGTTCGGTGCGCTGACGAACTTTCTGCTGCGGCCCACGGTCACTTACTGTGAACATGCAGTTGTTTTCGGACTATTGAAGGGTGAGCGAATGGAAAGTATCAGCCTATTGCTGGGTGAGGCTTTGAGCCCGTATCAGGTCACGCTGACTCCCTCCGGCGCCAAGGGCGAATGCCTGGTGACGCTGAAGAATGCCTCCGGGGCCATTATGGTCGAGCGAGTGTTCAATCAGGCCCAATTGACCGATAAGCGTCAGTTGACGGATGTGGTCGATGGCCTGCATCGCGATGTGCTGATTGCCGAGGGCCGCCTGGAGCCTTGTGTGATTGCGGCGCTGCGTAATCTGGCGCGTGACAAGGTCATGGGCGCGGCGAATTGACCGGGATTTTGTGGGAACCTTCCTACTGCCTAATGAGTCAGACTCTTTACCAACAAGAGCGAGCATTGTGCTCCGGTGCTTGTCGCTTGTTGTACGGACCTTGAAATGGTCACGTTTAACCCCGAGTTGTCTCCCCACTTCTCGGGGTTTCTTTTTGCCTGGCGTTTACGTTTTTGCGTGTTGGGGCAGGTGCTGGAGTCTTTGTGGGAGCGAGCCTGCTCGCGATTGCGGTGTGCCAGTCGACATCAAGTCGGCTGAACCGACGCTATCGCGAGCAAGCTTGCTCCCACAGTCGATTTTCAGTGGGCCGCCGGTTTTCGCTCGCAGCATGGTGCATCAAATGGCGCCGTCGCTGCGCAGCTTGGCGATCTGCTGCGCGTCGTAGCCCAGCTCGCCGAGCACCTGGGCGTTGTGCTCCCCCAGCGCTGGCCCGACCCATTCGGAGGTGCCCGGGGTGTCGGAAAGCTTCGGTACGATTCCCGGCATCTTGAACGCCTTGCCGTCCGGCAGCTTGGCCTGCAGGAACATTTCACGGGCCAGGAATTGCGGGTCGCTGAACATATCCTCGGCACTGAAGATCCGGCTGGCCGGGACCTCGGCCTGGTTCAATCGGTCGATGACGGTATCGAGCGGCAGCGAGTTGACCCAGCGATCGATGACCCCGTACAGCTCGTCACGACGCTCGTCACGGCCATCATTGCTGGCCAGTTGCGGGTCGTTGGCCAGGTCGTCGCGGCCGATGATTTGCATGAAGCGCTTGAAGATCGCGTCGCCGTTGGCACCAATCTGCACGTGCTTGCCATCGGCGCTGGTGTGGATGGACGAGGGGGTGATGCCGGGCATGATGTTGCCGGTGCGTTCGCGGATGAAGCCGAACACGTCGAATTCCGGCACCATGCTTTCCATCATGGCGAAAATTGCCTCGTACAAGGCCACGTCCACCACTTGCCCGGTCCCGCCGTTGATCTCGCGGTGACGCAGGGCCATCAATGCGCCAATCACGCCCCAGAGGGCGGCGATGGAGTCGCCGATGGAAATCCCGGTGCGCACGGGCGGGCGGTCCTCGAAGCCGGTGATGTAGCGCAGGCCGCCCATGGATTCGCCCACCGCGCCAAACCCTGGCTGATCTTTCATCGGCCCGGTCTGGCCGAAGCCTGACAGCCGCACCATCACCAGTTTCGGGTTCAGTGCATGCAGCACGTCCCAGCCCAGGCCGAGCTTCTCCAGCACGCCGGGGCGGAAGTTCTCGATCAGGATGTCGGCTTCGCCGAGCAGTTTTTTCAGGATCGCCAGGCCTTCGGGGTGCTTGAGGTTCAGGGTCAGGGATTTTTTGTTGCGCGCCTGGACGAACCACCACAGCGAGGTGCCTTCGTACAGCTTGCGCCACTTGCGCAGCGGATCACCGCCGTCGGGCGATTCGACCTTGATGATCTCGGCACCGAACTCGCCGCAGATTCGCGAGGCGAAGGGGCCGGCGATCAAGGTGCCGAGTTCGACGACTTTGACGCCAGCAAGGGGTTTGGCAGTAAGCGACATGACAGATCCTGTAGGACAAAGGCAGAACGAATAGAGCGTTTTATCATAGGCCAAGGCCGGTCGCCGCAGGTTGATGGTCGGCAATTCGTGGATTGCCCGCGTCATCGGTTAGACTTGCCGCCTTTCCTCGTATCAAGAAGCCCGTTCATGGCCCAGCCGTCCACGACTTATAAGTTTGAACTGAACCTCACCGACCTCGACCGCAATGTGTATGAGAATGTGAAGCAGACCATTGCCCGCCATCCTTCGGAAACCGAAGAGCGCATGACCGTGCGCCTGTTGGCCTACGCATTCTGGTACAACGAGCTGCTAGCGTTTGGTCGTGGTCTGTCAGACGTCGATGAACCTGCGCTGTGGGAAAAAAGCCTGGATGACCGTGTTTTGCACTGGATCGAAGTCGGCCAGCCTGACGCAGACCGCCTGACCTGGTGCTCGCGCCGCACCGAGCGCACCAGCCTGCTGGCCTACGGCAGCCTGCGGGTGTGGGAAGGCAAGGTGATCCCGGCGGTCAAGAGCCTGAAAAACGTCAATATCGCCGCCGTGCCCCAGGAAGTGCTGGAAACCCTGGCCCAGGATATGCCTCGGGTAATCAAGTGGGACGTGATGATCAGTGAGGGCACGATTTTCGTGACCGACGACCGTGGCCAGCATGAAGTCCAGCTGCAATGGTTGCTGGGCGAGCGCGGCTGATCCATTGACGCGGTATTGAGTGGACCATTGTGGGAGCGGGCTTGCTCGCGAAGACGGTAGATCAGTTTGCATCTATGTTGATATGCCGCCGCCTTCGCGAGCAAGTCCGCTCCCACACAAGCTCCCTCGTAACAATTCCCATGACTTATAGAGAAATGTCCGTCACCCCATGCGCATAGAACCCCGCCAACTGCCCGACACCCTGCCATTTCTCGGTGACCTGCCGCCGCTGTTGACCCGCCTGTACGCAGCGCGTGGCGTGCAGTCCGAGGCTGAACTGGACAAGAGCCTGGCGCGCTTGATTCCTTATCAGCAGCTCAAGGGGATCGACGCCGCGGTGGATCTGCTGGTGACGGCGCTGGAACAACGCCAGCGCATCCTGATCGTCGGTGACTTCGATGCCGATGGCGCGACCGCCAGCACCGTCGGCATGCTGGGGCTGCGGCTGCTCGGCGCGGCCCATGTCGACTATCTGGTGCCCAACCGCTTCGAATATGGCTATGGGCTGACCCCGGAAATCGTCGAAGTCGCGCTGACTCGCGAACCGCAGTTGCTGATCACCGTGGACAACGGCATTTCCAGCGTGGAAGGCGTGGCGGCGGCGAAAGCGGCGGGGCTCAAGGTGCTGGTCACCGACCACCACTTGCCGGGCCTCGAACTGCCGCTGGCCGATGCGATCGTCAATCCGAACCAGCCGGGCTGCGAATTCCCGAGCAAGGCGCTGGCGGGTGTCGGGGTTATTTTTTACGTGCTGATGGCGTTGCGGGCCCGTCTGCGCAGCCTGGGTTGGTACACCAGTAACCCCCAGCCGAACATTGGCGAACTGTTGGACCTGGTGGCCCTGGGCAGCGTGGCCGACGTGGTGCCCCTGGATGCCAATAATCGCATTCTGGTGCACCAGGGCCTGGAGCGGATTCGTGCTGGGCGTGCTCGTCCCGGGATCAAGGCCATTCTCGAAGTGGCCAAGCGTGACCATTCACGTATTACCTCCACGGACCTCGGGTTTATCCTCGGTCCGCGTCTGAATGCGGCGGGGCGCCTGGATGACATGAGCCTGGGTATCGAGTGCCTGCTCACCGACGACGCGGCCCTGGCGCGGGAGATGGCGGCGCAACTCGACGGCATGAACCAGGACCGCAAATCCATCGAGCAGGGCATGCAGCGCGAAGCATTGGCCCAGCTCAAGGACCTGCCGGTGGAATCGATGCCATTCGGTTTGTGCCTGTTCGATCCGCAGTGGCACCAGGGCGTGATCGGCATCCTCGCCTCGCGGATGAAAGAGCGCTATTTCCGCCCGACCATCGCCTTTGCCGACGCCGGCGACGGTTTGCTCAAGGGCTCGGGTCGTTCGGTGCCGGGCTTCCACATTCGCGATGCGCTGAGCGTGGTGGCGGCGCAGCATCCGACCCTGATCAGCAAGTACGGCGGTCACGCCATGGCGGCGGGCCTGACCTTGCCGGAAGCGAATTTCCCATTGTTCGCCGAGGCGTTCGACGCTGAAGTGCGCCGGCAATTGCGCGAAGAAGACCTGACCGGTCGGCTGTTGTCGGACGGCACCCTGGCGGTGGAGGAGTTCCACTTGGAACTGGCCCGGGCGCTGCGTCATGCCGGCCCCTGGGGTCAGCATTTCCCGGAGCCGATGTTCCACGGCGTGTTCCAGTTGGTCGAACAGCGGGTGGTGGGCGAACGGCACCTGAAGGTGGTGCTCAAGAGCGAATGCGGCTCGGTGAAGCTCGATGGCATCGCCTTTGGCATCGACCGCGAGATCTGGCCCAACCCCACCGTGCGCTGGGTGGAACTGGCCTACAAGCTCGACCTCAACGAATTCCGCGGCCAGGAAACGGTGCAGTTGATGATTGCCCATATCGAGCCGCGGTAGATACAAGTGTTATCTATCAGGTGATAGCACTTGTGGCGAGGGGATTTATCCCCGCTCGGCTGCGAAGCAGTCGTGGAACCGGCCAGCGCCGTTTGGCTGAGGAAATGCGGTGCAGGAATATTTAGGGGCTGCTGCGCAGCCCAGCGGGGATAAATCCCCTCGCCACACAGTGACCGACCCAAGGGGGAGCAAGCCCTCTCGTCACACCGTCGGTTTTTAAGTTCTGAACCCTCCCGCCTCCCGGGTTGTCGACTAGGCTCTAAGCACTGCTTGATAGCCGTTGTGACGTCTTGTCGATTTTCGTTGCCCGCGGGGGCGGGTGTTGCACCTTTTGTCACTCGTCGACTTTTCAAACAGAACCCTGGAGCCTGCCCACTGATTCGAGAGGTGCCCCATGAGTCTGCTGTTGGAACCCTATACTCTTCGTCAATTGACCCTGCCCAATCGCATCGCGGTATCGCCGATGTGCCAGTATTCAAGCACCGATGGCCTGGCCAATGATTGGCACCTGGTGCACTTGGGCAGCCGCGCCGTGGGCGGTGCCGGCCTGGTGTTCACCGAAGCCACCGCCGTGACCGCCGACGGCCGCATCACCGCCCAGGACCTGGGGCTGTGGAACGATGAACAGATCGAACCCCTGCAACGCATCACCCGTTTCATCACCGCCCAAGGGGCTGTGCCGGGTATACAACTGGCCCATGCCGGGCGTAAGGCCAGCACCTGGCGCCCCTGGTTGGGCAAGCATGGCAGCGTTAAACCAGCGGACGGCGGCTGGGTTCCGGTCGGTCCTTCGCCGATTGCCTTTGACCCGCAGCACACCCAGCCGGTGCAACTGGACGAAGGGCAGATCGCCGGTGTCATCCAGGCCTTCGTGGATTCGGCCAAGCGCGCTCTTACGGCCGGCTTCAAGGTGGTCGAGGTCCACGCGGCCCATGGTTATCTGCTGCATCAGTTCCTGTCACCCTTGAGCAATCAGCGCCGCGATCAATACGGCGGTTCGTTCGAGAACCGCATCCGCCTGGTGCTGCAAGTCACCGAGGCGGTGAGGGCCGTATGGCCTGAAGAGCTGCCTGTGTTCGTTCGTGTCTCCGCCACCGACTGGGTCGAGGACGGTTGGAACCCGGATGAAACCGTGGAGCTGGCGCGACGCTTCAGGGCCCTGGGGGTGGACTTGATCGATGTGTCATCCGGTGGCACCGCCGCGAATGCGGAAATTCCCACCGGCCCGGGCTACCAGACACGCTTTGCCGAGCGGGTACGCAAGGAGTCGGAAATCGCCACCGGCACCGTCGGCATGATCACCGAACCGGCCCAGGCCGAACACATCCTGCGCACCTGCCAGGCCGACATCATTTTCCTCGCCCGGGAGCTGTTGCGCGATCCGTACTGGGCCCTGCATGCCGATGATGACTTGGGTGGACGCAAGGCTACATGGCCGGCGCAGTACCAGCGGGCCACGCATCGGGACCAGCCGATTCATGAGTCGGATTTGCGGGATTGAGTGCTTGGTAAAACCAAAAGCCCCGGTCGTCATTGGCCGGGGCTTTTTGTTTGTTTGAAAAAAATTGGTGCTTGTACCGGCCTCATCGCGAGCAGGCTCGCTCCCACAGTGGATCTGTTGTGTGGCGCGGATAGCGTTCACAACAAGGCTCAATGTGGGAGCGAGCCTGCTCGCGAAGGCGTCATTCCTGACACAGCAGGGCTCAGGGATACTTGCGCTTATCCGGCGCCGGCGGGAAGTACTGGTACAACCAGGTCTCGCTCAAGGTCCGGTCCTTGGTGCGAATGAACAGGCGCATCTGTACCGGGTCCACGCGGTCGTCGGTCGGGTACCAGTCGAAGGTGATGCGGTAGCCCTTGATCGCATCCAGCACCAGCACGTTGAAGTCCTTCACCTCGCCGTGGGAACAGGTCACCACCGGTTCGATACCAGTGCCCGGCGGCAATTGGTCGAGGCCGCCGCCGCTGAAGTCCACAGCGAAACGCCGGGCCCAGACGGTCGGGTAATGTTCGCCCGGTGCCCAGCCCTCGATGAAGCCACCCATGCCCGAACGGGTCGCATCGACGTGAGCCAGGTCCGTGCTCACGGGTGGCAGCGCGCTCCAGTAGAGCTTGTAGCCATAGTTCAGCGAGTCGCCGGCAGCCACCGGTTTTTTCGGTGTCCAGAACGCAACGATGTTATCCAGGGTTTCGCCGGTGGTAGGAATTTCCAGCAGATCAACCGAGCCTTCGCCCCAGGCCGTCGTAGGCTCGACCCACAGGCTCGGGCGCTTGCTGTACCAGTCCACGGTGTCCTGGTAGCTGGCAAAGTCATGGTCGGTCTGCACCAGGCCGAAACCTTTCGGGTCCTTGTCGGCGTAAGCATTGAACTGCAGGCTGGCGGGGTTGTTCAGCGGGCGACAGACCCACTCGCCGTTGCCGCGCCACATGGCCAGCCGGTCGGAATCGTGGATTTGCGGGTGGATGGTGTCGCACATGCGCCGCTCGACGGTGCCGCAGCTGAACATGCTGGTCATGGGCGCAATGCCCAGTTGCTCGATGGCGGTACGGGCATTGATGTGCGCGTCGATCTCCATCACCACCCGGGTCGGCTGGCAATCGATATCAAACCGATAGGCGCCGGTGGCGCTGGGGGAATCGAGCAGGGCGTAGACCACGAAACGGGTGCTGTTCTTGTCCGGGGTTTCGAACCAGAACTTGGTGAAGTCCGGGAATTCCTCACGCTTCTTGGCATAGGTGTCGATGGCCAGGCCGCGGGCCGACAGCCCGTACTGGCCGCTGGCGTCCACGGCGCGGAAGTAGCTGGCTCCCAGGAACGAAACGATGTCGTGCCGGTCCAGCTCCGGCGCCTTGAAGACGCGGAAGCCGGCGAAGCCCAGGTCACCCGTCAACTGCGAGGTGTTGACCGTGGTTTTCTCATAGTTGAACAGTTCCGGACGGAAGTGCACTTCGCGGGCCATACGCGTCTTCGGGTCGACGCTGTACATGCGCACCGGCTGCTTGAAACCCATGCCGACGTGGAAGAACTGTGCGTCCAGTTGCCCGTCCAACGCATTCCACAGTGAGTGATTGGCGTCGTACCGGATGGCGTTGAACTGCAGCGGCGACATTTGGGCCAGGGTCGGTGGCAGGACTTGCTTGGTGTCGACGTAGCGGCTCTCGGCCAGCCGCCGGGCCTGATCCTTCAAACCGTTGAAATCGAAGGGACGGGCTTCGCCGTCGGCAGTCTGATCGGCGGCCCAGGCGCGGGCGGCCATGAGCCCGGAGGCCGATAGCCCGGTGTAGGCGGCGAAAGCCATGGAGGCCTTGAGCAGATTCCTGCGGTGCATAAATACAACCTTTCTCGAAACAATCCCGAGCCGATCCTGGCAACAGAGATTGGTAAAGGAGTTCGGACATGCCTTTGGCCAAACGCGACGAACGTTAGAACAGATGCCTGAGAGCTGGATCGGTTCACCGAGGCGCAAAATCATAGGGGAAATGCAGGCCTGGAGAGAAAGGGAAAGCGTGGCTTGGTCAAATTTTCTTACAGTTATTTCTTTTTTTATGTCGATTCCAACTTTTTTTGACTAATTACTCTAAAACTCCCTTTTCACGCTTTGAATCCTCCCTATTCTTTAGCGTGATAGACGATTCAATCCGGATTCAGACGGCGCTATCAGGTCAACTCGACGTAAAGAAGGACAGTTCATGACAAAAATACAGGGCATTACTGAAATGCTGGGGATCTTTCCAGGCCTGACCAACCCGCGCAGGCCACGCCGGCTCAGCCTGGAAGAGTTACGGCTGGTGGAGCGTTATCGGGAGTTGTCGGAAAACGACCGGATCGCCATGCGCTACCTGGTGGATGCGATGCGCAGTGTTTCCAGATTCTGATCAAGCGCGGTGATGAATGGCCGGTCCAGGGGAGCACCGGCCGATATCATTCAATCGACCAATCCTGAGGACGTTCGCTGCGCTGCTGCAATACCCGCAGGATTTGCAATTGCCCCTGTACGAGTCGGTACGGCGCAACGGATGGATAGCGTGTCAGCACCAGCTCTCGAATATCGGGAACGACTGAAGGACGGCCTGAGCCGGGAAAGCGCTGCAATTGTCGCAGCGTTTCCAGGATGGCGATGATGACATCGTCAGCGCCTTGCGTGCCGATAGCGCTTTGGTAATGTTCATGAATCGAGTCGAGGTCACTCTGTGCTTTATCGGTCAGTACGATGCTCGGCACGCTTTGCCCACTTAGCCTTCACGGCATCCAGATCGGTCAGATTTCCAGCATCGGCGTCTGCTATGCCTTCGCTGATGGCTTGTAGATGCCAGGACTCGGCCTCTACATATCGAACTAGTGCACGCTTGAGGTGATATTGACGGTCGCGGTCGGTGGCAGCAGCCAACAGGTCCAGCTGTTGGGCCAGACCTTCTTCCACACGAAAGGACAAAACGGGCGAGGCCATGGCTGATCTCCAGGGTGTATACGTTGTAGACGCCCTAGGTCCTGCCAGGATTTCCGTCAACCGATGAGCGTGCACCGATCGACGAAAACCTTAGCAGCGCGCAGGCAGGGCAGCCGCGAGCATGTGTTGCCAACGTTGTCTTGGCTTCAATGCTTGAACATCACATGCCGCACCACCGTGTAGTCCTCCAGCCCATACATGGACATGTCTTTGCCATAGCCGGAACGTTTCTGACCGCCATGGGGCATTTCGCTGACGAGCATGAAATGCGTGTTGACCCAGGTGCAGCCGTATTGCAGGCGTGCCGACAGGCGATGGGCGCGGCCGATGTCGGCGGTCCACACCGATGAAGCCAGGCCGTAGTCCGAATCGTTGGCCCAGGCCAGCACTTGCGCTTCGTCGAGGAACGGCGTGACGGACACCACCGGGCCGAAGACTTCGCGGCGGACGATTTCGTCATCCTGCTGGGCGTCGGCCAGCACCGTCGGTTCGAAGAAAAACCCGTTGCCGTCCACGGCCTTGCCGCCGGTGACCAGGCGGATATGCGGCTGGGCGATGGCGCGTTCGACGAATCCGGCGACGCGATCACGGTGCTGGGCAGTGATCAGCGGGCCCATCTCGGTGTCTGGCGCGGTTTGCAGGCCGTACTTGATACTGCCCACCGCGGCGCCGAGCTTCTCGACGAAGCGGTCGTAGATGCCTTGCTGGGCATAGATGCGGCATGCGGCAGTGCAATCCTGGCCGGCGTTGTAGAACCCGAAGGTGCGGATGCCTTCCACCGCTGCGTCGATGTCGGCGTCGTCGAAAATGATCACCGGGGCCTTGCCGCCCAGTTCCATGTGCGTGCGCTTGACGCTGTCGGCGGTGCTGGAAATGATGTTCGAACCGGTGGCGATGGAGCCGGTCAGCGACACCATGCGCACTTTCGGATGAGTCACCAGCGGCTGGCCGACGGTCTGCCCACGACCGAACACCACGTTGAGCACACCGGCCGGGAAAATCTCCGACGCCAGTTCCGCCAGGCGCAACGCGGTCAGCGGGGTCTGTTCCGATGGTTTGAGCACCACGGTGTTACCAGCGGCCAGGGCCGGGGCGATTTTCCAGGCAACCATCATCAACGGGTAGTTCCATGGCGCGATGGAGGCGATGACCCCCACCGGGTCGCGGCGGATCATCGAGGTGTGCCCCGGCAGGTATTCGCCGCCCGCCGAGCCGTTCATGCAGCGACTGGCGCCGGCAAAGAAACGGAACACGTCGGCGATCGCCGGGATCTCGTCGTTCAGCGCGGCGCTCAAGGGTTTACCGCAATTGTCCGATTCGAGCTTGGCCAGTTCTTCGCCGTGGGCTTCGATGGCGTCGGCCAGTTTGAGCAGGAGCAGGGAGCGGTCCTTGGGCGAGACTTGGGACCAGCTTTCGAAGGCACTGTCGGCCGCACGCACGGCGGCATCGACCTGGGCCTCGCTGGCTTCGTTGATTTCCACCAGAACCCGCCCCAGTGCCGGGTTGAACACGGCCTGGCCGGGGCCTTCGCCGTTCACCAGGTGGCCGTTGATCAGCAGTTTGGTTTGCATGTGCATGTCCTCGTCTGTCGCCGTTTTTCTGTGGGAGCGAGCCTGCTCGCGAAGCTTTTGGCGCCTTCAGAAACGCCATCGCGAGCAGGCTCGCTCCCACATTGGGTGGTCATCGTTAGTATCAGATTCATTTCCCGCCACTCCCCGCCACGCTCTCACCACCCCGGGTCAGGTAATAAGCGCCCAATATCGGCAGCATCGTCACGATCATCACCAGCATCGCCACCACGTTGGTCACCGGCACGTCGCGAGGGCGGCTGAGCTGGTTGAGCAGCCATAGCGGCAGCGTGCGTTCGTGGCCGGCGGTGAAGGTGGTGACGATGATTTCGTCGAACGACAGCGCAAACGCCAGCATCCCCCCGGCCAGCAGCGCCGAACCGAGGTTGGGCAGGATGATGTAGCGAAAGGTCTGCCAGCCGTCGGCGCCCAGGTCCATCGAGGCCTCGATCAGGCTGTGGGAGGTGCGGCGCAGGCGGGCGATGACGTTGTTGTAGACGATCACCACGCAGAAGGTCGCGTGGCCGACGATGATGGTGAACATGCCCGGCTCGATGCCCAGGGTCTTGAAGGTCGCCAGCAGGGCAATGCCGGTGATGATCCCTGGCAGGGCAATCGGCAGGATCAGCATCAGCGAAATGCCCTGCTTGCCGAAGAAGTCCCGGCGGTACAGCGCCGCCGAAGCCAGTGTGCCGAGCACCATGGCGATCAGCGTGGCGATGGCCGCGATCTGCAACGACAGCTTGATCGCCTCCAGCACATCCGGGCGCGCGAAGGCGACGCTGAACCACTTCAGGGTCAGGCCCTTGGGCGGAAAGCTGAACGCGGCGTCTTCGGTGTTGAAGGCGTAGAGGAAGATGATCAGGATCGGGAAATGCAGGAACACCAGCCCGCCCCATGCAGCGATCTTCAGGCCCCAGGATGATTTTTCAGAGTGCATCGAAAGCCCCCAGGCGCTTGACGATAGACAGGTAGATGGCAATCAGCACGATGGGCACCAGCGTGAACGCCGCGGCCATGGGCATGTTGCCGATGGCGCCTTGCTGGGCGTAGACCATGCTGCCGACGAAGTAACCCGGCGGGCCCACCAGTTGCGGCACGATGAAATCCCCCAAAGTCAGCGAGAAGGTGAAGATCGAACCGGCGGCAATGCCCGGGATCGACAACGGCAGGATCACCTGCATGAACGTCTGGCGCGGTCTGGCGCCCAGGTCTGCCGAGGCTTGCAGCAGGGACGGCGGCAAGCGCTCCAGGGACGCCTGGATCGGCAGGATCATGAACGGCAGCCAGATGTAGACGAACACCAGGAAACGTCCCAGGTGTGAGGTGGACAAGGTGCTGCCACCCACGCCGGGAATCCCCAGCACGAACTGCAACAGCGGTTCCAGCCCCAGGTGCTGGACGAACCATTGCGCCACGCCGCCCTTGGCCAGCAGCAGCGTCCAGGCATAGGCCTTGACGATGTAGCTGGCCCACATCGGCAGCATCACCGCGATGTAGAAAAACGCCTTGGTCTTGCCGCTGGTGTAGCGCGCCATGTAGTAGGCAATCGGGAACGCGACGATGGCGCTGGCGATGGATACGACGATAGCCATGCTCAAGGTGCGCAGGATGATGTCGAAGTTCGAGGGCTGGAACAGCGCGGTGAAATTCGCCAGGGTCAGGTCAGGGGTGACCGCCATGGTGAAGTCGTCGAAAGTGTAGAAGCCCTGCCACAGCAACGTCAGCAGCGAACCCAGGTAGATCGCGCCGAACCAGATCAGCGGCGGCACCAGCAACATCGACAGGTAGAGGTTGGGCCGGCGGTACAGCAGGTTGGAAAAACGCCGCAACGGTGAACCGGGCGTGGGCGTCTGGGTGAGGGCCAGGGTGTTCATCTCACACCTCACTGCCGACAGTGTCATGCAGCGCGACCATCGCCTCCCGCGCCCAGCGTACGCTGAGGGGCTGGCCGGTCTGGTGCTGGGCGGTGGTGTCGAGCCACTGGGTGTTGGCCTGGCTGAGGTTCAGGGTCTGGCCGTTGGCAAGCTTCAACTCGTAGCGCGTGGCGCTGCCCTGGTACTGGATGTCGTGCAGCAGGCCGCGGACTTCGATTTCATGAGCGGCCAACGGGCCCTCGGCGAAGCGCACGTGCTCCGGACGGATCGAGAACGGCTGTGGATTACCGCTCAGTTCCCGGGCCAGTTCGCCGCGAATCACATTGGAAGTACCGACGAACTCGGCGACGAAGGTGGTTGCCGGTTTCATGTACAGGTTGCGCGGCGTGTCGACCTGTTCGATCCGGCCTTTGTTGAACACCGCCACGCGATCGGACATCGACAGCGCTTCGGTCTGGTCGTGGGTGACGAAAATGAAGGTGATGCCCAATTGGCGTTGCAGTTTCTTCAACTCGCCTTGCATCTGCTCGCGCAGCTTCAGGTCCAAGGCGCCCAGGGGTTCGTCCAGCAGCAACACCCGTGGGCGATTGACCAGCGCACGGGCGAGGGCCACGCGTTGGCGCTGGCCGCCGGAGAGCTGCACCGGCTTGCGCTCGCCATAGCCGCCCAGGGCCACCATCTCCAGTGCTTCGTCGGCGCGCTTGATGCGCTCGGCCTTGGCGACGCCTTTGACTTTCAAGCCGTAGGCGACGTTGTCGCGCACATTCATGTGCGGGAAAAGCGCGTAATCCTGGAACACTGTGTTGACGTCCCGTTGATACGGCGGCACCCCAGCGGCTTCTTCGCCGTGGATGCGGATCGAGCCGGCACTGGGTTGTTCGAACCCGGCGATCAAGCGCAGGCAGGTGGTCTTGCCTGAGCCGGAAGGGCCCAGCATGGAAAAGAACTCGCCGTCCTGAATGTCGATGGAAACCCGGTCAACGGCCTTCACTTCGCCAAACTGACGGGATACCTGGGTGAACTGGACTGCAAGCGTCATGGTGCGGGGCTCCAAAAAGCACGACTTTCTGTTGGATCTGGCTGGATTGTCAGGCCCGGACCTGTGGCGAGGGGATTTATCCCCGCTGGGGCGCGAAGCGCCCCCAAAACTGACGCATCTGAGTGTCAGGTAGATTGAGTCGACAGTTTTGGGGCCGCTTCGCAGCCCATCGGGGATAAATCCCCTCGCCACAAGAGCGGTGTTCAGCTCCGGTTTTTTCGCCGACAGGGGGCCTTAACGCCCACCCATTATCGCAATGTAGTCCTGGGTCCAGCGGCTGTACGGCACGAACTTGCCGCCCTCGGCCTGCGGGGTTTTCCAGAAGGCGATCTTGTCGAACTGGTCGAAGCCGTTGGTCTTGCAACCTTCGGCACCGAGCAGCTCGCTGCCCTTGCACGCTGCCGGTACCGCTGGCAACGAGCCGAACCACGCGGCCACGTCACCCTGGACTTTCGGTTGCAGCGACCAGTCCATCCACTTGTACGCGCAGTTGGGGTGCTTGGCCTCGGCGTGCAGCATCGTGGTGTCGGCCCAACCGGTGGCGCCTTCTTTTGGAATGGTCGAGGCGATCGGTTGTTTTTCGTTCATCAGGCCGTTGACCTGATACGGCCAGGCGCCTGATGCCACCACGCCTTCGTTCTTGAAATCGCTCATCTGCACGGTCGTGTCGTGCCAGTAGCGATGGATCAACGGTTGCTGGGCTCGCAGCAATTCCAGCACGGCCTTGTA
The DNA here is from genome assembly GCF_058148565.1 of Pseudomonas sp. DF11. Taxonomy (NCBI): domain Bacteria; kingdom Pseudomonadati; phylum Pseudomonadota; class Gammaproteobacteria; order Pseudomonadales; family Pseudomonadaceae; genus Pseudomonas; species Pseudomonas sp. DF11. Next base: position 332,494 of record NZ_JBYVYN010000003.1, on the reverse strand, counting down.
CTGCGCTTCGTCGAGTTGGTAGGGGTCCTTGATGCCCAGCTCAGGCTTGGCGGTCTTGAGGTACAACGCCGCGTCGGCGATGTAGATCGGGCCATCGTAGGCTTGCACGCGCCCCTTGTTCGGCTTGCCGTCGGGCAGGTTCTGGGCGTTGAACAGCACGCCCCAACTGGTGGGTGCCTGCTTGAATACTTCGGTGTTGTACATCAACACGTTCGGGCCCCACTGATACGGGGTTCCGTAGGTCTGCTGGTTGACCACGTACCACGGTGCATCCTTGAGGCGGGGGTCGAGGTTTTTCCAGTTGGCGATCAGTGCGGTGTTGATCGGCTGCACGCGCTTGCCGGCAATCAGCCGCAGCGAGGCGTCGCCCGACGCGGTGACCAGGTCGTAGCCGCCCTTGGTCATCAGGCTGACCATTTCGTCGGACGTCGCGGCGGTTTTCACATTGACCTTGCAGCCGGTTTCCTTCTCGAAACCGGTCACCCAGTCGTAGGCCTTGTCGCTTTCGCCCCGTTCGATGTAACCCGGCCAGGCGACGATATCCAGTTGGCCCTCGCCGGCGCCGACGGCCTTGAGCGGTTCGGCGGCCTGGAGGCTGACGCTGGTCAGCAGCGCCATGGTGATTGCACTGAGCAATACGGTCTTGTGCGCGTACATGGAAATCCCTCTTGCTTTAATTATGGTCGGGGCAGTGTTTCAACGGGGTGAAGCGCCATCGAAGGCCTGTTATTAGAATAGTGCTGTTATCTACAGATGCTGGCCGTGGCGGGCCATGATGTGGCGCACCACGCTGTAGTCCTGGAGCGAGTCGCTGGACAGGTCTTTGCCATAGCCCGAACGTTTCAAGCCGCCGTGGGGCATTTCGCTGACCAGCATGAAATGGCTGTTGATCCAGGTGCAGCCGTATTGCAGCCGCGCCGCTACCTGCATGGCCTTGTCCAGGTTTTGGGTCCATACCGAGGACGCCAGGCCGTATTCGGAATCGTTGGCCCAGTCCACTGCCTGGCTGAGTTCGTCGAAGCGAGTCACGGTGACCACCGGGCCGAACACCTCGCGCTGGACGATTTCATCGCTTTGCTTGCAGCCGGCCAGCAGCGTGGGTTGGTAATAGAAACCGGCACCGGAATGCACCGCCGCGCCGGTGATGCGTTCGATGTGCGGTTGGCCGAGCGCGCGCTCGACAAAACTGGCGACCCGGTCGCGCTGACGGGTGCTGATCAGCGGGCCGATCTCATTGTCGGCGTCACGCTTGCCGGCAAAGCGCAGGCTGCTGACCGCGGCGCCAAGCTCGGTCACCAGTTGGTCGTGAATCCCGTCCTGGGCGTAGATCCGGCACGCCGCAGTGCAATCCTGCCCGGCGTTGTAATAACCGTAGGTACGCACGCCTTCGACCACCGCCTGGATGTCAGCGTCGTTGCACACGATCACCGGCGCCTTGCCACCCAGCTCCAGGTGCGTGCGCTTGAGGGTTTTCGCTGCGGCCTGGAGGATCTTCTGCCCGGTGACGATATCGCCGGTCAGCGAAACCATGCGCACTTTGGGGTGGCTGACCAGATGGCTGCCGACACCTTCGCCACCTCCGCATATGATGTTGATCACACCCCGTGGCAGGATCTCGGCCAGTGTTGGCGCCAAGGCCAGGATCGACAGCGGCGTGTGCTCCGAGGGCTTGAACACCAGCGTATTGCCGGCGGCCAGGGCCGGGGCGATTTTCCACGCGGCCATCATGATCGGGTAGTTCCAAGGCGCGATGGACGCCACTACACCGATTGGGTCGCGACGCACCATGCTGGTGTAGCCGGGTAGGTATTCGCCGCTGAGCTGGCCGGTCTGGCAGCGCACGGCGCCGGCGAAGAAACGAAATACATCCACGGTGGCGCTCAGGTCATCCTGGCGCGCCAGGTGTAGCGGCTTGCCACAGTTCAGGGATTCGAGACGGGCCAGCTCATCGGCGTTCTTTTCGATGGCGCTGGCGATCTCCAGCAGCAGGTTCGAGCGTTGTTGCGGCGTGGTCCGCGACCAGCCATCGAAGGCGTGATGGGCAGCGAGAATCGCGGCTTCGACCTGCTCGGTACTGGCCTCGGCGATGTGAGCTATCACCTCGCCTGTGGCCGGGTTGAGGATCGGCTCGACAATGCCCTCACCGGGAGCGAGTTCCCCGTCAATCAGCAACGCGGTGCATAACGGGGTTTGCGTGCCAGCCATTTTTATAGGTCTCAGTGGAAACAAAGAACCTGTGGGAAGCGAGCCTGCTCACCCCCACAATGGAATGTGGTGATGCAGCAAGACTAGTGCTCAGCCACTAGGCCGACAAATTCGAAATACTCAAGGCTTCATTCGATTAAATAGATGGCTTGCGTCCGCCATGGGGCTGTTCCCGGGCAACGGCCAGGAACGGGTCGACCGACGCCGGTCGCGCCGTGCCTCGGCGCCAGGCCAGGCCGACGTCGAGGGTCTGGTTGAGGTCGGCAATTGGTCGGGCTTCGATGATGTCACCTTCCAGCGACCATGGGCGGTAAGTCATGTCCGGCTGGATCGACACGCCCAATCCTGCCGCCACCAGGCTGCGTACTGCTTCGGTCGAGGCGGTGCGCAGGGTGACCTTCGGTTGCAGGCCGGCACCGCGCCACAGGCGCTGGGCGTTGCGGTCCATCTCATCGACGTTCAGCTGGATCAGTGGCTCGCGGGCCACGTCGGCCAGGTTGATGCTGTCGTGCTCCAGCAGCGGGTGCTGCGCCGGCAGCCACAAGCGATGGGGCGAATGGGTCAGGACTTCGGTCTGCAAGGCATGGCGATCTTCCAGGTTGGACAGGATCAACACTCCCACATCGATTTCGCCGCTGACCAGCAGATGCTCGATGTAAGGTCGCTCGTCCTCCATGACGCGGATTTCCACGTTGGGATAGGCGCGCTGGAAACGAGTCAGCAGATCCGCCAGGTAATACCCGGCCACCAGGCTGGTGACGCCGATGGTGACCTGGCCGGCGACCTGGTCGGTGCTTTGTTGCAGGCTGCGCTTGGCGTTGTCGACGGTGGCCAGGATCAGGTGGGCCTGGCGCAGGAATTGATGGCCCTGGTGCGTCAGGGTCATGCCCTTGGCGTGGCGATTGAACAGGCTGACGCCGATCTCCTGTTCCAATTGCTGGATGGCCAGGGTCAAGGTGGACTGGGAAATGAATGCGGTTTGCGCAGCGGCAGAGATCGAGCCGGTTTCGGCCACGGCGATGAAATGGCGAATCTGACGCAACGTCATCATGAGGATTACCCGAAGGGCGGTTTTATCGATGAGTGGCAGTGTATATCGTTTTTTTCAATGGATAGTGATCTGGCAGGCAACATCTCGAAGCAATCTCAACAGCGGTGGCGGGGCACTTTCGATCTAGGCTGGGGGCCTTAATGATCCGGTTACCCCGAATGCGTGGAGGCAGCAAATGAACACTCGTGGATTGCTCGATCAGCTTCTCAAGTCCGGTCAGGAAATGTTGCAGAACAAGGCGGGCGGCTCCCAGGGCAAGTCGTCCGGCGGCCTGGGCGGATTGCTCGGCGGCTCCGGCAACCTGGGCGGGATGCTTTCCGGTGCGGGTGGCGGAGCACTGGCCGCCGGGGCCATGGGCCTGTTGCTGGGCAACAAGAAAGCCCGCAACTTCGGCGGCAAGGCCCTGGCCTATGGTGGCCTGGCTGCCTTGGGCGTGATCGCCTACAAGGCCTACGGCAACTGGCAGGCCCAGCAGGGCACCGCGCCGAAAACCGAACCGCAGACCCTCGACCGCGTTCCGCCGGCGCAGGTCGAGCAGCACAGCCAGGCGATCCTCAAGGCGCTGGTGGCGGCGGCCAAGGCCGACGGCCATGTGGACGAGCGCGAGCGGCAGTTGATCGAAGGTGAGTTCACCAAGCTCGACAACGACCAGGAACTGCAACACTGGCTGCACGCCGAACTCAACAAGCCCCTTGACCCCGCCGACGTTGCCCGCGCCGCCAGCACCCCGGAAATGGCGGCGGAAATGTACATCGCCAGCGTGATGCTGGTGGACGAGGAAAACTTCATGGAGAAATCCTACCTCGATGAACTGGCACGACAACTCAAGCTGGAGCCGGGGTTGAAGGTGGAGCTGGAGAAACAGGTGCGCCAGGCGACTGTATAGAACAGCCCCAACGCTATTCCCTGTGGGAGCGGGCTTGCTCGCGAAGGCGGTGTGTCAGTCAATGGAAATGTTGACTGATGCACCGCTTTCGCGAGCAAGCCCGCTCCCACAGTGGTTTTGTGGTGTTTGATCATTCTTTATCCAACGCATTTCCTTGTGGGAGCGAGCCTGCTCGCGATGGCGCTCGGTCAGTCACAGCATCGTTGGCTGATACACCGCTATCGCGAGCGGGCTCGCTCCCACAATGGTTTTGTGTCGTTTGACAGTCTTGTGTCCAACGCATTTTCCTGTGGGAGCGAGCCTGCTCGCGATGGCGTCCGTTCAGTCACAGCATCGTTGGCTGATACACCGCTATCGCGAGCGGGCTCGCTCCCACAGTGGTTTTGTGTCGTTTGACAGTCTTGTATCCAACGCATTTCCTTGTGGGAGCGAGCCCGCTCGCGATGGCGCCCGTTCAGTCACAGCATCGTTGGCTGATACACCGCTATCGCGAGCAAGCTTGCTCCCACAAGGGGGCATTGCTCATTTTGAGAAAACGGTGAGCTTCGGCCTCGCCAAAATCACCCCACAGCGCCATACAGACGCAACGCCGCCCTCGGCTATACTCCCCAGCATTTTCAAGTGCCCGAGGTTTTACTGTGAAGAATTGGACATTGCGCCAACGCATCCTGGCGAGTTTTGCGGTGATCATCGCCATCATGTTGCTGATGGTCATTGTCTCGTATTCACGGTTATTGAAGATTCAGGACAGTGAAGAAAAGGTCCGGGCCGATGCGGTGCCGGGGGTGTATTACAGCTCCATGATTCGCGGTGGTTGGGTCGACAGCTACGTCTTGACCCAGCAAATCGTCGGTCTCTCGGGGAACCGGGAAATCACCGCCGAGGACAAGGCCCGTTACCAGAGCTTCGAGCAGCACCTGCGCGAAGAAATACAGAACTATCAAAAACTGATCCAGAACCCGGCCGACCAGGCCTCTTTCGACGAGTTCGAGGCCAATCACCTGGCGTTCAACCAGGCCATGGCAAAGGTCCTGGACTTGTACCAGCGCAAGGACTACGAAGGTGCTCGGCTGGCGCTGGATAAAGAGCTGACGCCAGAGTGGATTGGCGGTCGCGGGCATCTGAATCACATTATCGAGCGCAATCGTGAGCTGGCGGAAAACGCCACCCAGACCATCGGCGATGCGGTGACGGCGGCCAAGATCGCCATGGGCCTGTCGTTCCTGGTCGCGCTGATCATCGCCGTACTGTGCGGCCTGTTGCTGATGCGGGCGATCATGGCGCCGATGAACCGTATCGTCGAAATCCTCGAGGTCATGCGCAGTGGTGACCTGAGCGGGCGTCTGAACCTGGCGCGCAAAGACGAATTCGGTGCCGTGGAAACCGGCTTCAACGACATGATGGCCGAGCTGACCTCACTGGTGTCCCAGGCCCAGCGTTCGTCGGTGCAAGTCACCACCTCGGTCACCGAGATCGCCGCCACCTCGCGCCAGCAACAGGCCACCGCCACCGAAACCGCCGCCACCACCACCGAGATCGGCGCGACGTCCCGGGAAATCGCCGCCACCTCTCGCGACCTGGTGCGCACCATGACCGAAGTGTCCACTGCCGCCGACCAGGCTTCGGTGGCCGCCGGCTCCGGCCAGCAAGGCTTGGCGCGCATGGAAGAGACCATGCATTCGGTGATGGGCGCCGCCGACCTGGTGAACGCCAAGCTGGCGATCCTCAACGAGAAGGCCGGCAACATCAACCAGGTGGTGGTGACCATCGTCAAAGTGGCCGACCAGACCAACCTGTTGTCCCTCAACGCGGCCATCGAGGCCGAGAAGGCCGGTGAGTACGGTCGCGGTTTCGCCGTGGTTGCGACTGAAGTACGACGCTTGGCCGACCAGACCGCTGTGGCGACCTATGATATCGAGCAGATGGTGCGCGAGATCCAGTCCGCCGTATCGGCCGGCGTGATGGGCATGGACAAGTTCTCCGAAGAAGTGCGCCGGGGCATGGCCGAAGTGCAGCAGGTCGGCGAGCAACTGTCGCAGATCATCCATCAGGTCCAGGCCTTGGCGCCGAGGGTGTTGATGGTCAACGAGGGCATGCAGGCCCAGGCCACGGGGGCGGAGCAGATCAACCACGCCCTGGTGCAACTGGGCGATGCCAGCAGCCAGACCGTGGAGTCCCTGCGCCAGGCCAGTTCCGCCATCGACGAGCTGAGCCAGGTCGCCGTGGGGCTGCGCAGCGGCGTCTCGCGTTTCAAAGTCTGATGGGCGAGTTCGAGACCCGGCGTGGTGCCGCACTGACGGCCCGCCAGACGTTGTTCCTGGAGTTCCGCATCGGCAACGAGCGTTATGCCCTGCAGGCCATCGATGTGGTGGAAGTGTTGCCGCGCCTGCCCCTCAAGCCGATCGCCCGGGCGCCGTCCTGGGTGGCGGGGGTGTTTGCCTGGCGCGGGACGGTGGTGCCGGTGATCGACCTGTGCGCCCTGACCTTTGGCCAGAGTGCCGAGGCCAGGACCAGCACGCGACTGGTGCTGGTGCGCTATCAGGGCGACGCACAACAAACGGAACAGGTGTTGGGCCTGATCCTGGAACAGGCGACCGACACCGTGCGCTGCGACCCGACGGATTTCAAACCGTATGGCCTGGATAACCGACAGGCGCCGTACCTCGGTCCAGTCCGCGAAGATGCCCATGGATTGTTGCAATGGGTACGGGTCAATGACCTGCTCGATGAGTCCGTGCGTGCGCTGTTGTTTCCTACGCCGCCGCTGAACCTCGATGACCTCGAGGCGCGGCCATGAACAACGACCAGCGTTTTTTTGATTTTCTCAAGGAGCGCATCGGTCTGGATGTGACCTCCGTCGGTACCGCGATCATTGAACGGGCCGTACGCCAGCGCATCATTGCCGTGCCCGGGCGAACCGCCGATGAGTATTGGCAGGGCCTGCAGCATTCGGCCCAGGAGCAGCAGGCGCTGATCGAGGCGGTGATCGTCCCGGAGACCTGGTTCTTCCGCTATCCAGAATCCTTCGCGACCCTCGCCAGGCTGGCCGTCAAGCGCCTGGCCGAGATCAAGCACCTGCGTGCCCTGCGCATTCTCAGCTTGCCATGCTCCACCGGTGAAGAACCTTATTCGATTGCCATGGCCCTGCTCGACGCCGGCCTGGAGCCACATCAGTTCAAGGTGGACGGCCTGGACGTCAGCCCGCTGTCGGTGGCGCGGGCCAAGGAGGCACGTTACGGCAGGAATTCCTTCCGTGGTGCGGAGCTGGGTTTTCGCGAGCGGTATTTCGACGCCGAAGACGAGGGCTACCGCCTCAGCGAACGGGTGCGCGAACAGGTGCGCTTGCAAGTGGGCAACCTGCTGGATCCGGCCCTGCTGGTGAACGAGGCACCTTACGATTTTGTGTTTTGTCGCAACCTGCTGATCTATTTCGACCAGCCGACCCAGCAACAGGTGTTCGAGGTACTCAAGCGCCTGACCCATCAGGACGGCGTGCTGTTTATCGGCCCTGCCGAGGGCAGCTTGCTGGGACGACTGGGCATGCGCTCGATCGGGGTTGCCCAATCGTTCGCCTTCAGCCGCCAAGGGGCATCCGGGCCGCAACCGATGCCGGCCTTGATGCCTACGCCACTGCCGGTTCGTCAGCCACCGCCGCGTGTTGTCCCGCCGGTGATTCGGCCGCGGCCGTTTGCGGCGAGCAGAACGCCGATTGCCGAGCCCAAAGGCAGCGATGCCGCGACCTTGCTGGCCAATATCGCCGCCCTGGCCAACGGCGGCAAAAGCGCCGAGGCCCGTGCGGCTTGCGAAGAGTATTTGCGCAGCCACGCGCCAAACGCCCAGGTGTTCTATTGGTTGGGCCTGCTCAGTGACATGGCCGGCAGCGCGCTGGAAGCCCAGGGTTTTTACCGCAAGGCGCTTTATCTTGAACCGCAACACGCCGAGGCCCTGGTGCATCTGGCGGCGCTGCTGGCTTCCCAGGGAGACGCGGCCGGAGCCCGTCGATTGCAGGAACGTGCCGCCCGTAGTGGGCGCACGGCAGACAGTGAGCATAAACGATGAGCGGTTCGGCTTCTTACACCGTCACCCATGACGATGCCCAGGCAATCGACGACTGCTGGAATCGCATCGGGGTGCATGGCGACAAATCCTGTCCATTGTTGGCCGAGCATATCCACTGCCGTAATTGTTCAGTGTATTCGGCGGCCGCCACCCGGCTGCTCGACCGCTATGCCTTGCCGCACGATCAGCGGGATCTGTCCCTTGCCCCGGTAGACAGCGATGTCGTCACGCGCTCGCTGCTGATGTTCCGCCTCGGCGAGGAATGGCTGGGCCTGACGACGCGCAGCCTGGTGGAAGTGGCGCCGTTGCAGCCGATCCATTCCTTGCCTCACCAGCGTTCACGGGCCTTGCTGGGCGTGGCGAACGTGCGCGGGGCGTTGGTGGCTTGCTTGTCGCTGGCGGAGCTGTTGGACCTGGAAACCGGGATGGCGCCGGTTTCCGGCGCACGGGTAATGCCGCGCATGTTGATCGTCGCGGCCAAGGGCGGGCCAGTGGTGGTGCCGGTGGATGAGGTGGATGGCATCCACGCCATCGATGAGCGCATCCTGGCGAGCGCTTCGCAATCGGCGGCCAAGTACACCCGTGGCGTGCTGCCCTATAAGGGCCGCAGCCTGCGCTGGCTGGATGAAGAACAGTTGCTGTCCGCTGTGGCCCGGAGCCTGTCATGACCCCCGATCAGATGCGCGACACCTCGTTGCTGGAGCTGTTCAGCCTGGAAGCCGAAGCCCAGGTCCAGGTGCTGAGCGCCGGCCTGCTGGCCCTGGAGCGTGATCCGACCCAGGCCGATTACCTTGAATCGTGCATGCGTGCGGCGCATTCTCTCAAGGGCGCGGCGCGTATTGTCGGGGTGGACGCCGGGGTCAGTGTGGCCCATGTGATGGAAGATTGCCTGGTCAGCGCCCAGGAGCGTCGCCTGGTGCTGGGCGCCGAGCATATCGACGCCTTGTTGCAAGGCACTGACCTGCTGACACGCATCGCCACCCCGGGCAACAGCGTCGGCGCCCCGGAGATCGACGCCTACGTGGCGTTGATGGGCCGTCTGCTCGATCCCAACGCACCACAGGCCCCGGCGGTGGCGCCACCGATCATCGAGACACCCGTCGAGCCGGTACGCGTCGAGCTGCCGCAAGCGCCACTGCCCGAGGCAATGGAACCGGCGCCGAAACGCAAGCGGGTCACCGAAGGCGGCGAGCGGGTGCTGCGGGTCACGGCTGAGCGCCTCAACAGTTTGCTCGACCTGTCGAGCAAGTCCCTGGTAGAGACCCAGCGCCTCAAGCCCTGGCTGGCGACGCTGCAACGGCTCAAGCGCCAGCAAGGCAGTGGCTTGCGCGCCCTTGAAGAGCTGAATGTGCACCTCAAGGATCACGCCCTGAGCCTGCAAGCCCAGGAAGCCTTGGGCGATGCCCGCCGCTTGCTCGCCGAAACCCAGCAATTGCTGGCGCAGAAAACCGCCGAGCTGGATGAATTCGCCTGGCAGGCCAGTCAGCGGGCGCAAGTGCTCTACGACACTGCACTGGCCTGTCGCATGCGGCCGTTCGCCGATGTGCTTTCGGGTCAGGCACGAATGGTCCGTGACCTGGGCCGCAGCCTGGGCAAACAGGTGCGCCTGGAGATTGAGGGCGAGAAAACCCAGGTCGACCGTGATGTGCTGGAAAAGCTTGAAGCACCGCTGACCCACTTGTTGCGCAACGCCGTGGACCATGGCATCGAAACCCCGGAGCAACGGCTGCTGGCCGGCAAGCCCGCCGAAGGCCTGATCCGCCTGCGCGCCTCTCATCAGGCTGGCCTGCTGGTGTTGGAGCTGGCGGACGACGGTGCCGGGGTGGACCTGGAGCGGGTGCGCCGCAGTATCGTCGAGCGCGGCCTTTCACCTGAGCAAACCGCCGCCAGCCTGAGCGAAGAGGAACTGCTGACCTTCCTGTTCCTGCCCGGGTTCAGCCTGCGCGACACCGTCACCGAAGTGTCCGGGCGCGGAGTCGGCCTGGACGCCGTCCAGCATATGGTCCGGCAGTTGCGCGGCGCGGTGGTGCTGGAACAGACGGCGGGCGAGGGCAGTCGTTTCCATCTCGAGGTGCCACTGACGCTGTCGGTGGTGCGCAGCCTGGTGGTGGAAGTCGGTGATGAAGCCTACGCCTTTCCCCTGGCCCACATCGAGCGCATGTGCGACCTGGCGCTGGAAGACATCGTGCAGGTCGAAGGCCGCCAGCACTTCTGGCATGAAGGCCGGCACGTGGGGCTGGTCGCCGCCAGCCAGTTGCTCAATCGCCCGGCCACGCAGAACAACGGCCAGACCCTCAAGGTCGTGGTGATCCGCGAGCGCGAGACGATCTACGGCGTGGCGGTGGAGCGCTTCATCGGCGAGCGGACCCTGGTGGTCCTGCCCTTGGACGAACGCCTGGGCAAGGTCCAGGACATTTCCGCCGGGGCCTTGCTCGACGATGGTTCGGTGGTGTTGATCGTCGATGTCGAAGACCTGCTGCGTTCGGTGGACAAGTTGCTCGATACCGGGCGCCTGGAACGCATCGCCCGGCAGGACCAGGCCCAGGCCCCGCGCAAGCGGATCCTGGTGGTGGACGACTCCCTGACCGTGCGCGAGCTGCAACGCAAGTTGTTGCGGGGTCGCGGCTACGACGTGGCCGTGGCGGTGGATGGCATGGACGGCTGGAACGCCTTGCGCTCGGAGGATTTCGACCTGCTGATCACCGACATCGACATGCCGCGCATGGACGGTATCGAGTTGGTGTCGCTGTTGCGGCGTGACAACCGTTTGCAATCGTTGCCAGTGATGGTGGTCTCCTACAAGGACCGCGAAGAGGATCGCCGCCGTGGCCTGGACGCTGGCGCCGACTATTATCTGGCAAAGGCGAGTTTCCATGACGACGCCTTGCTCGACGCCGTGGTCGAATTGATCGGAGGGGCACGCGCTTGAAGATCGCCATCGTCAATGACATGCCCCTGGCGGTCGAGGCCCTGCGCCGCGCCCTGGCGTTCGAGCCGGCGCATCAACTGGTCTGGGTGGCCACCAACGGGGCCGAGGCGGTGCAGCGTTGCGCCGAATACACCCCGGACCTGATCCTGATGGACTTGCTCATGCCGATCATGGATGGCGTGGAGGCCACCCGGCGGATCATGGCCGACAGCCCATGTGCAATCGTGATTGTCACTGGTGACAGTCAGCAGAACGTCCACCGGGTGTTCGAGGCGATGGGCCATGGCGCGCTGGACGTGGTCGATACCCCGGCCCTGGGCGTCGGTAATCCGGCGGACGCGGCGGCACCGCTGCTGCGCAAGATCACCAACATCGGCTGGCTGATTGGTGAGCGCAACAAGCGTGAACGACCCGCGGCGGCGCCGCAGCGTGCGGCGGTGTCGCGCAAGAGCCTGGTGGCTATCGGATCGTCTGCGGGCGGGCCGGCGGCGCTGGAGGTGCTGCTCAAGGCGCTGCCACGTAACTTTGCCCCGGCCATCGTGCTGGTCCAGCACGTGGACGAGGTGTTCGCCGCCGGCATGGCCGAGTGGTTGGGCAGTGTATCGGGCCACACGGTGCGCCTGGCCCGGCATGGCGAAACGCCGCAAAGCGGCACCGTGTTGCTGGCCGGGACCAACCATCATCTGCGTTTGTTGAAGGACGGCACCCTGGCCTACACCGCCGAGCCGGTGAACGAGATCTACCGACCCTCCATCGATGTGTTTTTCGACAGTGTCGCCCAGTACTGGAGTGGCGACGCCGTGGGCGTATTGCTCACTGGCATGGGCCGTGATGGTGCACAAGGGCTTAAACTCATGCGCCAGCAGGGCTACGTGACCATCGCCCAGGACCAGCGCAGCAGTGCGGTGTACGGGATGCCCAAAGCGGCCGCCGCCATCGACGCCGCCGCCCATATTCTTGCCCTGGACGCTATCGCGCCACGGTTGTTGGAGATTTTTACCCCATGAAGAACCCTGCCAGCTTTGCCCCAGGCCGTATTCAGGTAAGCCACCATGAATGATCTGCAGCTCGACGAATTCAAGCGCGATGAGAACGCCGCCATGGTCTTGCTCGTCGATGACCAGGCGATGATCGGCGAAGCGGTGCGGCGCGGGTTGTCGAATGAAGAAAACATCGACTTCCACTTCTGCGCCGACCCGCACCAGGCCATCGCCCACGCGGTTCGCATCAAGCCGACGGTGATTCTCCAGGACCTGGTGATGCCCGGCCTCGACGGCCTGAGCCTGGTGCGCGAGTACCGCAACCATCCGGCCACCCGTGACATCCCGATCATCGTCCTGTCCACCAAGGAGGACCCCCTGGTCAAGAGCGCGGCGTTTGCCGCCGGGGCCAACGACTATCTGGTCAAGTTGCCGGACAACATCGAACTGGTGGCGCGCATCCGCTATCACTCGCGTTCCTACATGATGCTGTTGCAGCGCGACGCGGCCTATCGCGCACTGCGGGTCAGCCAGCAGCAACTGCTCGACACCAACCTGGTGCTGCAACGCCTGATGAACTCCGACGGCCTGACCGGGCTGTCCAATCGCCGGCACTTCGACGAGTACCTGGAGCTGGAATGGCGCAGGGCGATGCGCGACCAGAGCCAATTGTCGCTGTTGATGATCGACGTGGACTACTTCAAGGCCTACAACGACAACTTCGGTCACCTTGAGGGCGACGAAGCCCTGCGCAAGGTCGCCACGGCGATCCGCGACGCGTGCAGCCGTCCGTCCGACTTGCCGGCCCGCTACGGCGGCGAGGAGTTTGCCTTGGTACTGCCCGGCACCTCGCCCGGCGGTGCCCGGCTGATGGCGGAGAAACTGCGCCAGAACGTCGTCGCCCTGAAAATCCCCCACGCCACGCCCGACGGCGGCGAGAACCTGACCATCAGCATCGGTGTCTCGACCTTCACCCCCCAGCAGGGTAGCGATAGCCGGCAATTGATCTCGGCGGCGGATAAGGGGCTGTACGTGGCCAAGCACAGTGGGCGTAATCGGGTGGGGGTTGAATAGATCACCCTGGATGTCGACTGGGACGCCTTTGTGGCTGAGGGGCTTATTGTGGCGAGGGGATTTATCCCCGCTGGGCTGCGCAGCAGCCCCAAATACAGTCAACTCAATTTGCCTGGCACACCGAGTTGTCGGGTTTTTAGGGCTGCTTCGCAGCCCAGCGGGGATAAATCCCCTCGCCACAGGGGTATTGTGCAGAATCCCCCCCTGAACCTCATTGCCCCTAAAGCCGCCAGGCGGGCTGCCGCTGGCGCTTGATTACGTTATACTCGCCGGCTTTCAAAAGTTCGCCAACGAGTGCTGCCCGCCATGGAAATCAACCCGATCCTTAACACCATCAAGGACCTGTCCGAGCGCTCCGAAACTATTCGGGGGTATCTTTGACTACGATCAAAAGCATGAGCGTCTGACCGAAGTCAATCGCGAGCTTGAAGATCCGAATGTCTGGAACAACCCTTCGTACGCCCAGGAACTGGGCCGCGAACGCTCCGCGCTGGCGCAGATCGTCGAGACCCTGGACGAGTTGTCCAGCGGCCTGGCCGATTGCCGCGACCTGCTGGACATGGCTGTCGAAGAGAACGATGAAGGCGCGGTCGGCGATGTCGTCGCCGAGCTGACACGCCTTGACGAGAACCTCGCCAAGCTGGAATTCCGCCGCATGTTCAGCGGTGAGATGGACATGAACAACGCCTACCTGGACATCCAGGCCGGTTCCGGCGGCACCGAAGCCCAGGACTGGGCCAACATCCTGCTGCGCATGTACCTGCGCTGGGCTGACAAACGCGGTTTCGACGCCACCATCATGGAGCTGTCGGCCGGTGAAGTGGCCGGGATCAAAGGCGCCACCGTGCACATCAAGGGCGAATACGCCTTTGGCTGGCTGCGTACCGAAATCGGCGTGCACCGCCTGGTGCGCAAGAGCCCATTCGACTCCGGCAACCGTCGCCACACCTCGTTCTCGGCGGTGTTCGTGTCGCCGGAAATCGATGACAACATCGAGATCGAGATCAACCCGGCGGACCTGCGCATCGATACCTACCGCTCCTCCGGGGCCGGTGGCCAGCACGTTAACACCACCGACTCGGCCGTACGGATCACCCACGTACCGACCAACACCGTGGTCAGCTGCCAGAACGAGCGTTCCCAGCACGCCAACAAAGACACCGCGATGAAGATGCTGCGGGCCCGCCTGTACGAGCAGGAAGTGCAGAAGCGCAACGCGGCGTCCCAGGCCCTGGAAGACACCAAGTCGGACATCGGCTGGGGTCACCAGATCCGTTCGTACGTGCTCGACGCCTCGCGGATCAAGGATCTGCGTACCAGCATCGAACGCAGCGATTGCGACAAGGTGCTCGACGGCGATATCGATGAATACCTGATCGCCAGCCTCAAACAAGGGCTGTAACGCGACACCCATGCGGCGGGCAGGCACGCTTCCATCAGGGAGCGCGGCTCGCCCGCAAACTCCGGCCCCGGGGCCGGGGGCAACGAACCTGTGATGGAATCCTTAAAGACATGAGCGACCTAGAACTCGACCCGCAAGCCCTGCAACAGGAAGAAAACTCCCTGATCGCCCTGCGCAAGGAAAAGCTTGCTGCCGAGCGTGCCAAGGGCCAGGCCTTCCCGAACGACTTCCGCCGCGACGCCTACTGCGACGTCTTGCAGAAGAAGTACGCGGACAAGACCAAGGAAGAGCTGGCCGAGGCGGCGATTCCAGTCAAGGTGGCCGGTCGCATCATGCTCGATCGCGGTTCGTTCATGGTGATCCAGGACATGACCGGGCGCATCCAGGTCTACGTCAATCGCAAGACCCTGCCGGAAGAAACCCTGGCCGCCGTCAAGACCTGGGACCTGGGCGACATCATCGCCGCCGAAGGCACCCTGGCCCGTTCCGGCAAGGGCGACCTGTACGTCGAAATGACCAGCGTGCGCCTGCTGACCAAATCCCTGCGCCCACTGCCGGACAAGCACCACGGCCTGACCGACACCGAGCAGCGCTATCGCCAGCGCTACGTCGACCTGATCGTCAACGAAGATGTGCGCCAGACGTTCCGCGTGCGCTCGCAGGTCATCGCCCATATCCGCAGCTTCCTGATGAAGCGTGACTTCCTGGAAGTCGAGACGCCGATGCTGCAGACCATTCCCGGTGGCGCGGCGGCCAAGCCGTTCGAGACCCACCACAACGCCCTGGACATGGAAATGTTCCTGCGTATCGCGCCGGAGCTGTACCTCAAGCGCCTGGTTGTCGGTGGCTTCGAGAAAGTCTTCGAGATCAACCGCAACTTCCGTAACGAAGGCGTTTCGACCCGGCACAACCCCGAGTTCACCATGCTCGAGTTCTACCAGGCCTACGCCGACTACGAAGACAACATGGACCTGACCGAGGAACTGTTCCGCGAGCTGGCGCAGCTTGTTCTCGGGACTACCGATGTGCCGTACGGCGACAAGGTGTTCCACTTCGGCGAACCGTTCGTGCGCCTGTCGGTGTTCGACTCGATCCTCAAGTACAACCCTGAGATCAGCGCCGCTGACCTGAACGACATCGACAAGGCCCGTGCCATCGCCAAGAAGGCCGGGGCCAAGGTGCTCGGCTTCGAAGGCCTGGGCAAGCTGCAAGTGATGATTTTCGAAGAGCTGGTCGAGCACAAGCTGGAACAGCCGCACTTCATCACCCAGTACCCGTTCGAAGTGTCGCCGCTGGCCCGTCGTAACGACGAGAACCCAAGCGTGACCGACCGTTTCGAGCTGTTCATCGGCGGCCGCGAGATTGCCAACGCCTATTCCGAGCTCAACGATGCCGAAGACCAGGCCGAGCGCTTCATGGCCCAGGTGGCCGACAAGGACGCCGGCGACGATGAAGCCATGCATTACGATGCCGACTTCGTGCGTGCCCTGGAGTACGGCATGCCGCCGACCGCTGGTGAAGGCATCGGCATCGATCGCCTGGTGATGTTGTTGACCAACTCACCGTCGATCCGGGATGTGATTCTCTTCCCGCACATGCGGCCTCAAGCGTAAGTGTTTCAACTAAAAAGCCGCCTGGAAGGGCGGCTTTTTATTGCCTGTCTGGTACAAACGTATCAATTGGTTACTTTTGAGAAAAAGAGGAAAACCTGTCGTGAATCGTGCAATGGCTCCAGAAGGTGCAGCGGGCGTCGCCACTGCTGTCGCTGAAAGTGTTCAGTACCAGGGTCGCAAGGCCAGCCGACAGGGCAGTGAGCAGCGTCGCCAGGAGATTCTCGACGCGGCCATGCGCATCGTGGTGCGCGATGGCGTGCGCGCGGTGCGCCACCGCGCCGTGGCTGCCGAAGCCTGCGTGCCGCTGTCGGCCACCACGTACTATTTCAAGGACATCGATGACCTGCTCACCGACACCTTTGCCCAGTACGTGGAACGCAGCGCGGCATTCATGGCCAAGTTGTGGACCAACAACGAAGGCCTGCTGCGGGAAATGGTCGCCTATGGGGACGGCAGCCCCCAAGCGCGCTCGCAACTGGCGGACGACATTGCCCGGATGACCGCCGACTATGTGCAGCACCAACTGGACAGTCGCCGCGAGTACCTGATGGCCGAACAGGCCTTTCGCCAGGAAGCGCTGCTCAACCCACGCCTGGCGGAGTTGGTGCGTTCCCACCAGCAGATTTTGCTGCACGGCACGTGTCAGTTTTTCCAGGTATTAGGCTCCCGCGAGCCGCAACAGGATGCCAAAGTGTTGACGGCGATTATCGGACGGATGGAATATCAGGGCTTGCTCAATGGCGCCGAGCCGGTAGCCGATGAAGATATGCTCGGTATCCTGACCCGCTACATGCACCTGGTACTGGCGTCGGTGTAACCCCGATGGGTTCACCACAGCCTCTGTGGCGAGCGGATTTATCCCCGCTGGGCTGCGAAGCAGCCCCAAAACCAGCCAACTCGGTACATCTGGCTAACTGAGCTGACTGCAAGGGGGCTGCTTCGCAGCCCAACGGGGATAAATCCCCTCGCCACAGAGGACACAGGCAACCTGTGCCATAGGGAGTTCCAATGAAAGCCTGGCGTGCCGTCGTACTGGCCGTGTCGTTGCTGTTGCTCAGTGGCTGCCTGGTGTCCTTCAAGGCTCCGTTGCCGGAGAGCGAAGCGGCGCCCAAGGGCTTGCTCGGTCACTGGACCAGCACCAACGCCTGGGGTGAGCCGTTGAACCTGGAGCTGACCGAGATCGGCAAACACCACTACCAGGCCATCAGCTACTTCAGGGCCAGGCCCCACGAGCGCGAAGCCATCCCGCTGACCGTCTCCCGTCATGGCAGCCGCTGGTACCTGTCGGCCAAGGTGCCGGCACGGTATGGCGGGCATTACGTGATCGCAGGTTTCGAACTGACCGATAAACAGGAACTGGTGGTGTACAACCTGGATCTGGAGCAGATCAACCAGGCCATCGGCCAGAAACGCCTCAGCGGCCAGCCGAACCAGAGCGAGGAAGGCGAGGGCGTGCTGGTGGACAGCGATATGAACAAGGTCTTCAGTTACCTCGACGACCCGGCCAATTCCGATGTGTTCTCGGAGGCCGTGCGTTACCAGCGGCTGGTCAAATCCCAATAACAGCAACAAGCGGACGTTTTTTCACAGGAGTTCCGGGTGGACGATTACCAGCAGACGATACGCACCTTGTCCGATCGCATTGTGCTGGCGCAAACGCCGATTCGCATTCTCGACGCGGTGAAATGGGATGACAGCATCCGTAAGGGATTTCTCAAGGCCAAGGGCAAGGAAATGCCCGCCGTGGACCGCGACTATTACCTCAACCGGCCGCTGTCCTTCGATTCCAGCAAAGTGAAGCTGGAGTTCCAGAACATCGAGCGTGACATCACTCGCCAACTCGGGCAGTTCAACCCGGTCGGCCAGATCATGCGCCGCATGTGCAAGGAATACCGCATGGTGGTGCGCATGCTCGAAGCGCGCGGCACCGAGGATTTCGGGCTGATTTCCCAGGAGCTGTACGGCGCTGCCTCCGATGCTTTCCACGCCGGCGACCCGACCCTGGCGGACCTGGGATTGATGCTGTCCGACTATCTGAACAACATCGATGGCCGTGGCGACCTGAAGGACGAGCCGAAGATCCTCACCGCCAAGGACGCCGTCAGCCTGCTGCAACACCGGCTCAACCGGGTGTTCGGCGAAGCCGAGGAAACCATCCGCGTGTTCGAGTCCGATGGCATCGTGGCCGATGCGGCGGCGGGGGCGGACTACATCAAGATCCGCACCGATGCGATGTTCAACGAGCGTGACGTGCGGGCGCTGGAGGTCCACGAAGGGCTGGTGCACGTCGGCACCACCCTCAACGGCCTGAACCAGCCGATCTGCACCTTCCTGTCCAAGGGGCCGCCCTCATCCACCGTGACCCAGGAAGGCCTGGCGATCCTGATGGAGATCATCACTTTCGCCTCCTACCCCAGTCGCCTGCGCAAACTCACCAACCGCACCCGCGCCATCCATATGGTGGAGGAGGGCGCCGATTTCCTGCAGATCTTCGAGTTCTTCCGTGAGCAGGGTTTCGAGATGGCCGAAAGCTACGGCAACGCCAGTCGGGTTTTCCGGGGTTCGGTGCCGACCGGTCTGCCATTCACCAAAGACTTGTCCTACCTCAAGGGCTTCATCATGGTTTACAACTACATTCAGTTGGCCGTGCGCAAGGGCAAGCTGGAACAGGTGCCACTGCTGTTCTGCGGCAAGACCACGCTTGAGGACATGCGCACTCTGCGGCAACTGGTGGATGAAGGCCTGGTCGTGCCGCCCAAGTACCTGCCCGAGCAGTTCCGCGACATGAACGCGCTGTCGGCCTGGATGTGTTTCTCCAACTTCCTGAACCACCTGAGCCTGGATCGGATCGAAGCGGATTATTCCAATATCCTTTGAACACAACACGATGCGGTTAAAAATGTGGGAGCGAGCCTGCTCGCGATAGCGGTATTCCAGTCAACATTGATGTTGAATGTCCGACCGCTATCGCGAGCAGGCTCGCTCCCACAGGGGGACTGTTTATAACTTCTGATTTTGCGAGGTTTCACCGGATGCGAACCCTCGGCATCATTTGCCTGTTGCTGGCCCTGAGCGGTTGCAGCTCCCTGCTGTTCTACCCCGAGCGCGGCCTGCCGTTCACCCCGGAGCGGGCCAGGCTCGAGTACCGCGACGTCACCCTGACCACCGCCGACGGTCTCAAGCTCCGTGGCTGGTGGCTGCCGGTCAAACCCGGCGTGGAGGTCAAGGGCACGGTCCTGCATTTGCACGGCAACGGCGGCAACCTGGCCTGGCACCTGGGTGGGAGTTGGTGGTTGCCGGAGCAGGGTTATCAGGTGCTGATGGTCGACTACCGTGGTTACGGCGTGTCCGAAGGTGAGCCGAGTCTGCCGGCGATTTATCAGGACATCGACGCGGCGTTCAAATGGCTCGATCAATCTCCCGATGTCCAAGGCAAGCCACTGGTGCTGCTCGGCCAGAGCCTGGGCGGCGCGTTGGCGGTGCATTACCTGGTGGAACATCCCCAGCGGCAACGGCAGCTCAAAGCCCTGGTGCTCGATGGCGTGCCGGCCAGCTATCGCGACGTCGGGCGTTTCGCCCTGAGCACTTCGTGGTTGACCTGGGCGTTCCAGGTGCCGCTGTCCTGGCTGGTGCCCGACGGTGACAGCGCGATCGCCTCCGTGGCGCAATTGACCGGCGTGCCGAAATTGATCTACCACAGCCTGGATGATCCCATCGTGCCTCTTTCCAATGGCATCCGTCTGTATCAAGCTGCGCCGCCGCCGCGGGTCCTGCAACTGACCCGGGGCGGCCATGTGCAGACGTTCGCCGACCCGGTCTGGCGCACAGTGATGCTGCGTTACCTTGACGACCCCGAGCACTTTGACGGCCTGCGCCGCCTGGGCGAAGTCCCGAATTATCCGAAATCACCCGTTGAATCTTCAGAGAGCCCGCAATGAGCGAAGAACGTAACGCCATCCCCCTGATCATCACCGGTATCTGCAGCATCCTCGGCACCGTCGCGGTGCTCTGGTACTACGGCTACCTGCACTTCGCCAAACCCGAGGACGCGTTGCTGCTCAATGAATTCACCATGCTCAAGACCGTGCCGGGCGAAGACTATAAGGTCGCCCTGGAACCGGCGCCGCAGGTGGCCCAATGCATCGACGGCGTGCTGGTGTTGTTCGACACCGAACAGAAAGGCCTGACCGGCGTGCTGATCAACGAGAAGAAGCGCGCGGTGCGATGCATGGGGCAGGAGACGCCACAAAAATTGCAGCCGTAAGCAACCCCCCTGTGGGAGCGAGCCTGCTCGCGATAGCGGCAGGTCAGTTGCATAGGTGTTTAGTGAACCACCGCTATCGCGAGCAGGCTCGCTCCCACAGGGAATATGGCTGGCTCAAAAATGTGTTCGTCCATGAAAAAGCCCCGCCTGATTAACTCAGGCGGGGCTTTTTTGTTGCACTCAGCCGATCAGTTGGCGCTCATGGTCGAACGCGGGGCCACTGGCTGGTTGTCGTTGGAGATGGTCACTTCCACCCGACGGTTCATGGCACGGCCCGAGACACTGGTGTTATCGGCCACCGGGAATTCCTTGCCGTAACCCTGGGTCACGATCCGCTTCGGATCGACGCCCATTTTCACCAGCGCGAGTTGCACGGAACTGGCGCGGCGCTCGGACAGCGACTGGTTGTAGGAGTCCGAACCGGTGCTGTCGGTGTAGCCTTCGACGATCACCTTGCGGTCCGGGTTTTCCTGGAGGAACTGCGCCAGTTTGCTCACGTTCGTCATACCGCTGGCGCGCAGCTCGGACTTGTTGGTGGCGAACAATACGTCACCGAAGGTCACCAGCGTACCGCGCTCGGTCTGCTTGGCGTTCAGGCTGTCCTGCAATTGCTTGATCTGCGCATTCCGCGCATCGAGCAAGGCGCGGGCACGTTCGTCACCGGCGTTTTTCAGCTCGGCTTCGGCGTTGCGCAGGGCAATGGTCTGCTTGGCCACTTCGACGCGTTGGTTGGTCAGGTAGGCCAACTGGTCGACCTTGGCTTCGTCTTCCTTGTCCATATAGGCCTTGTCAGCCTTGGCCAGGAAGTCGGCGGCGTCCTTGGTTTCCAGTGCGGCCACTTTCGTCGCCGCCGGGTCAGCCTGCAGACCGTTGTAGTTGGTGCGAGCCTGTTCCAGGTTCACGTTCGGGTCGTGGGAGCAAGCGGCCAGGGCTACGCAGGCAGCGAGCAGGGCGGGCATCATCAAGTGTTTGTGCATCATAGTCTGTCGTCCTTTTATCAATGAGAAGTACGTCGTGGCGTGAACGGCTTACTGAACCTTGTTCATGCCTTCCTGACGCAGTTCCTGAACCCCTTTCTGAGAGTCCTTGAGGGCTTGTTCGGCCTTGGCGGCCTGGGCCTTGCGCTCGGCGACGCGGGCGTCCCACTCGGCCTGTTCGGCCAGACGCTTGGCTTCTGCGTAGTTCTTGTCATGCATGGCGATCTCGGCCTGCTTAAGCTTGTCCTGGGCCGATTTCATTTCCACCGCGGCGAATTCGGTACCGCCGGCGCTGACGGCGCTGTTGACCGCCGATTGGGTCACCGCGTACTGCTCCGAAGGTGGATTGCCGGCACAACCGGCGAGGATGAAGCTGCTACCGATAGCCAGGGCAGCCAACTTCAAGCCGCGCAGGCCAGTGGATGAGGGTTTGGCAGTGCAGGTATTCATAGGCTTCAACTCCATTGGAAAACTCCTGAAAAAACTACAAATCCATGCTGGGACCGAAGCTGTGACGTGTGGGTTGGCGCGGGCGCCAAGGCGCGTTTATTTAAACGACCGTTCCAGTATGGTTACTCGGTGTGACCCAAGGCGTTTTTCAAAAGTTCAGCGAGGATGGCCATTCGCCAAAAGAATTACTGACTGATCGGTCAGTGGCAGAAAAGCTGAACTTTCCAGGCGCGCAGCGGTATTGCGGCGCAGTGGAAAGAGACACCGCGCCGCAAAATCGCAACCTGGAAATGAAGGACGTCAGTGTTTGGATTTGTCGTTCTGCGAGGAAAGTTCGTGCAGATGCCGACGGGACAACGCGAGGAATCGAGGCGTCGGGCCCACGTCTTCGTACAGCGGGTCGCCTTCTTCATCGGTGGCGACGACTTGCGAACCCTTGACGTAGGGGAAGCTTGCTTCCAGTTCTTCCAGCGCCGCCCCGATCAGTTCGCCCAGCAGCTCTTCGGGCTGGCGCTTGGGGTACATGTCGCAGATCGCTGCCAGCCGTGCGGCGGCTTCCACGTCCAGATGGATCGTGTAGCCGGTCTGGGTCAGGCGGCCCTTGGCGTTTTCTTCCCAATGCTGGGCAAGTTCACGAATTTTCATGATGACCTCAATCAGCCTGCTCGTGGCAGGCGCGGTGAGTGACAAGCCGTTGTGTGGCTTACTCATGAGACTAGCTTTGTTGAACAAGGTTTAAAGTCCCTTCGTCGCTTGTCATAAGCGATGGGCATCGGCACTCTCTAATCAGAGAGCTGTCCGGACTTTTTTGCTGGAGAAATGCTGATGACCGATATCGATGCCCGCTTGCGCGAGGATGTTCACCTGCTCGGCGAACTGCTGGGCAATACCATCCGCGAGCAGTACGGGGACACCTTTCTCGACAAGATCGAGCAGATCCGCAAGGGCGCCAAGGCTGACCGCCGCGGTTCCGTGGATGCCGAGCTCAGCGCCAGTCTCAACCAATTGAGCGAGGATGAACTGCTGCCAGTGGCGCGGGCGTTCAACCAGTTTCTCAACCTGGCCAACATCGCCGAGCAATACCAACTGATCCACCGTCGTGAAGAATCACAGCCGCAACCCTTCGAGGCGCGGGTGCTGCCCGAACTGCTTGCAAGGTTGCGTGCCGAGGGCCATGGCGCCGAGGCCCTGGCCCGGCAACTGGGGCGGCTGGAGATCGAACTGGTCCTCACGGCCCACCCGACGGAAGTGGCTCGCCGTACGCTGATCCAGAAGTACGACGCCATCGCCGCGCAACTGGCGGCCCAGGATCACCGCGACCTGACCAGCGCCGAGCGCGCGCAGATCCACGAGCGCCTGCAACGATTGATCGCCGAAGCCTGGCATACCGAAGAAATCCGCCGCACCCGGCCGACCCCGGTGGACGAAGCCAAGTGGGGGTTCGCGGTGATCGAGCATTCGCTGTGGCAGGCGATTCCCAATTACCTGCGCAAGGCCGACCAGGCCCTGCATGCCGCCACCGGGCTGCGCCTGCCGCTGGAGGCCGCGCCGATCCGCTTTGCCTCGTGGATGGGCGGCGACCGTGACGGCAACCCGAATGTCACCGCTGCCGTGACCCGCGAGGTGCTGTTGCTGGCGCGCTGGATGGCAGCGGACCTGTACCTGCGCGACGTCGATCAACTGGCGGCCGAGCTGTCGATGCAACATGCCAGCGAGGCCTTGCGTGCCCAGGCTGGCGATAGCGCCGAACCTTATCGCGCCGTGCTCAAGCAACTGCGTGAGCGCCTGCGCGCTACCCGCAACTGGGCCCACGCCTCCCTGACCGCCGCCACACCGCCAGGCGCCGACGTGTTGCAGAACAACCGCGAGCTGTTGGATCCCCTGGAGCTGTGCTACCACTCGTTGCACGAATGCGGCATGGGCGTGATTGCCGATGGGCCGCTGCTCGATTGCCTGCGCCGGGCGGTGACGTTCGGCTTGTTCCTGGTGCGCCTCGATGTACGCCAGGACTCGACGCGCCATACCGCCGCCATGACGGAAATAACCGACTACCTGGGCCTGGGGCGCTTTGAAGATTGGAACGAGGAGCAACGCATCAGCTTCTTGCTGGAGGAGCTGAACAACCGGCGTCCGCTGCTGCCGGCCCATTTCAAGCCGTCGGCCGACACGGCGGAAGTGTTGGCGACGTGCCGGGAAGTGGCTGCGGCGCCGGCGGCGTCCCTGGGTTCCTACGTGATCTCCATGGCCGGCGCGGCTTCCGATGTCCTCGCCGTGCAATTGTTGCTGAAGGAGGCCGGTGTGTTGCGGCCGATGCGGGTGGTGCCGCTGTTCGAGACCCTGGCCGACCTGGATAACGCCGGGCCGGTGATCGAGCGACTGTTGGGTCTGCCCGGCTATCGCTCGCGGCTGCAAGGCCCCCAGGAAGTGATGATCGGCTATTCCGACTCGGCCAAGGATGCCGGGACCACGGCGGCAGCCTGGGCGCAGTACCGGGCCCAGGAACGACTGGTGGACATCTGCCGCGAGCAGCAAGTCGAACTGCTGTTGTTCCACGGTCGTGGTGGCACCGTGGGCCGTGGTGGTGGTCCGGCGCACGCGGCGATCCTGTCCCAGCCACCGGGTTCGGTGGCCGGGCGTTTCCGCACCACTGAGCAAGGCGAAATGATTCGTTTCAAATTCGGCCTGCCGGACATCGCCGAACAGAACCTCAATCTTTATCTCGCCGCGGTGCTTGAAGCGACGCTGTTGCCACCGCCGCCACCCACGCCCCAATGGCGACACCTGATGGACGAACTGGCTGCCGACGGCGTCAGTGCCTACCGCGCCGTGGTGCGGGAAAATCCGCAATTCGTCGAGTACTTCCGCCAGTCCACGCCGGAGCAGGAATTGGGGCGCCTGCCCCTGGGCAGCCGTCCGGCGAAGCGTCGCGCCGGCGGTATCGAAAGCCTGCGGGCGATCCCGTGGATCTTCGGCTGGACCCAGACCCGCCTGATGCTGCCGGCCTGGCTCGGCTGGGAAACCGCGCTGAGCAAGGCTCTGGAGCGCGGCGAAGGTGAGTTGCTGGGGCAGATGCGCGAGCAATGGCCGTTCTTCCGTACCCGCATCGATATGCTGGAGATGGTGCTGGCCAAGGCTGACGCCGACATTGCGCGCTCCTACGACGAGCGTTTGGTGGAGCCGGGGCTGCTGCCGTTGGGTGCGCATTTACGCGACCTATTGTCGCAGGCCTGTTCCGTGGTCCTGGGGTTGACCGGTCAGTCGCAACTACTGGCACATAGCCCAGCCACGCTGGAATTCATTCGCTTGCGCAACACTTACCTCGACCCGCTGCACCTGTTGCAGGCCGAACTGCTGGCACGCTCGCGGCAGCAGGATGGGGCCCAGGGCAGCCCCGTGGAACAGGCGCTGCTGGTGTCTGTGGCGGGGATTGCCGCCGGTTTGCGCAATACCGGCTAAGGTCAGGCAGCGCACCAAAACGGCTCGCCTGGCGTTCCCGGGCGTTGCCCGTCGGGGGAGGGAACAGGTCGGCCAGGCGACAGTTTGTTGCCCGGTTGCGACTCTCGCCACCCCCTCCGAAGGTCGCATCGGGCGCGGGTTCCTCCGACTTTCGGCGGCTTGTGTGGGTCGGGCCTGCTGTGTATCTTGATCAGCCTTTGGCCGTTTGGGCGGTCACGATCCTGTTTTCCGCGATTGGCCCCACGAGGCGAATCCGAGCGTTTTACATAAAAAAATTGAGGAGCACATCGATGCGCGTCATTCTGCTGGGAGCTCCCGGGGCCGGTAAAGGTACTCAGGCAAAGTTCATCACCGAGAAATTCGGTATCCCGCAAATTTCCACTGGCGACATGCTGCGTGCCGCAGTCAAGGCGGGCACCGAGCTGGGCGTCAAGGCCAAGAGCATCATGGATGCCGGCGGCCTCGTGTCGGATGACCTGATCATTGCCCTGGTCAAGGATCGCATCGCTCAGCCCGACTGCGCCAAGGGGTTCCTGTTCGACGGTTTCCCGCGCACCATTCCCCAGGCCGAAGCCCTGGTGACTGCTGGTGTCGAGCTCGATGCGGTGGTTGAAATCGCCGTCGAAGACGAGGAAATCGTCCAGCGTATCGCCGGTCGACGCGTTCATGAGCCATCCGGTCGCGTTTACCACACCGTCTACAATCCGCCGAAAACCGAAGGCAAGGACGACGTGACGGGTGAAGACCTGGTACAACGCAAGGACGACACCGAAGAAACCGTGCGTCATCGCCTGTCGGTCTACCATTCCCAGACCAAGCCGCTGGTGGATTTCTACCAGAAACTGTCGGCTGCCAATGGCAAGCCGAAGTACAGCCATATCGAAGGCGTCGGTTCGGTTGAAGCGATCACTGCCAAGGTGCTTGCAGCCTTGAGCTGAAAAGTCTGATCAGTTGCACTAACTACGGCCCGCTTGCGGGCCGTAGTTGTTTATACTGGCGCACTTTTTTCCCACCTGATTTACGGATACATCGATGAGCACCTTGCTGGCCCTGGACACCGCGACTGAAGCTTGCTCCGTTGCCTTGCTGCACGACGGCAAGGTCACGAGCCATTACGAGGTGATCCCGCGCCTGCATGCGCAGAAGCTGTTGCCGATGATCCAGCAATTGCTCAGCGATGCCGGGACGACCTTGCAGGCCGTGGACGCGATTGCCTTCGGTCGTGGGCCGGGGGCTTTCACCGGCGTGCGCATTGCCATCGGCGTGGTGCAGGGCCTGGCGTTTGCGTTGGAGCGGCCGGTGTTGCCGGTGTCGAACCTGGCGGTGCTGGCCCAGCGCGCCTTGCGCGAACAGGGGGCGCGCCAAGTCGCGGCGGCCATCGATGCGCGCATGGACGAGGTGTATTGGGGCTGCTATCGCGAAACCGACGGTGAGATGCGCCTGCTCGGCGCTGAGGCAGTACTGCCACCCGAAGCGGCGGCTTTGCCGAGCGGGGCCGACGGTGACTGGTTCGGCGCCGGTACCGGTTGGGGATACGGTGAGCGAATTGCCGTCAGCCTCAGCGGCCAGGATGCCTCGATGCTGCCGCACGCCGAAGACTTGCTGGCCCTGGCCCGCTTCGCCTGGGCGCGTGGCGAAGCCATCCCGGCTGACGATGCGCAACCGGTGTACCTGCGGGACAAGGTCGCAACGCCCAAGTCCGAGCGGTAAAAAGCATCACTGCGCTCTCAAGTGGGCACAACCGTGGCGAGGGGATTTATCCCCGCTCGAGTACGTAGCACTCGCCATGTGTGCATGGCACATAAATGTCGGGGGGCGCCTCGCACCCCAGCGGGGATAAATCCCCTCGCCACAAAGGCATTCCCCACCTACAACCCTCAAGTCAGCCGCCCTGCACAAAATCATTCCGCTTAAAAAGTCATTTCCTCATCCAAAAGTCACACCCGATATCGCCAGTCGTCACTTTTTCGCCCTGTTTTTAAACCTTTTAGGCTTTATGTGTTCTAGTTATCACTTGCGCATTTGCGCGGCTGTGAAAGTGCCGCTAAATTGCCATCATTGATACCGAGCATTCTGTTATGCGTATAGACGGCGTTTCATCCCAGTCCTATCCCATCAAGCGCAAGCCTCGTGCAGGCAAAATCGCTGAGCAAGAATCCTTCGATGATATCGATGGCGATCAGGAGTTTCCGTCTGAAGAGCAACTGGCCGCCCGTGCCGCCAAAGCCTCCGCGCAACGCCTTAGCAATCTTCCCGCCCGTCAGCAAGACATGCTTTATCACCGTGCGATGAGCCGCAGTGTCGCCACGGCCCTGGCGAGCTACCTGAGCACCGCCGGGTTCGTCGATTGGGATATGGAAGTGCTGGGACTCGATCTCTACATCTGATGGTATTGCCTTACTACCTGGGCTGCCCGTCCTGGAGCGAAAACGCCTGGCGCGATTATCTTTATCCCCAGGACGCCAAAAGCACCGAGTTCCTGAATCTCTATTGCCAAGTGTTCAATGCCGTGGAAGGCAATACGACCTTTTACGCCAGCCCGTCTGCGGCCGTCGTGCAGCGTTGGGCCGAGACCATGCCCGAGCACTTTCGCTTCACCGCCAAGTTTCCCGGTGACATCAGCCACAATGGTGATTTGCGCGAGCGCCTGACCGCCACCGAAACTTTCCTGCACCTGCTCAGCCCTTTGGGCGAACGTGTCTCGCCGTACTGGCTGCAGCTGTCCAAGGCCTTCACCCCGAATCGGTTGCCGGAGCTGGCGGGGTTCATCGACGCCTTGCAGCGGCCCTTGGCCGTGGAAGTTCGTCATGATGAGTTCTTCGCCAAGGGCGATGCCGAACGACGCCTCAATCGCCTGTTGCTCGATCGTGGTGTCGAACGCATCTGCCTCGATCCTCGGGCCTTGTTCAGTTGCACCTCGTCCGATCCCGCCGTACTCCACGCGCAATCGAAAAAGCCCCGTGTACCGCCACGGCCTGCGGCGTTCACCCAATGTCCGCAAGTGCGCTTCATCGGTCATCCGGTGCTGGAGGCCAACGAGCCGTTCCTGACACCCTGGGTGGAGAAAATCGCCGGGTGGATCGAAGAAGGGCGTACGCCTTATATCTTCCTGCACACCGCCGACAACCTGCTGGCGGCGAAACTCGCGCAACGCTTCCACACTCGCCTGATGAGTCGTTTGCCTGGCTTGCCAGCCTTGCCTGAGCTATATAGAGAGCCCGCCGCCGAGCAACTGGGTTTGCTCTGAGGCTACTTCCTCTCTGCTCAGGAGCGAACTCATGGATGCGCAAACCCGTCGAGCCCAGGCGTTCAAAGCCTTGCACGAACGCGAAGAGGCTTTTGTCATTCCCAACCCGTGGGATGCCGGTTCGGCCAAGATGCTGGCCAGCCTCGGCTTTGCAGCCCTGGCGACCACCAGTGCCGGCCATGCCTTTTCCTTAGGTCGGCCCGATGGTGCGCTGGGCCTGGATGACACATTGGCTAACGTGCGAGCGATTGTGGCCGCCACTGATCTGCCGGTGGCCGTCGACCTGGAGAACGGTTTTGCCGATGCGCCCGAGGAGTGTGCGCGTAACTTGCTCCGTGCGGCGAAGGCCGGTGCGGTGGGTGGTTCGATCGAGGATGCCACGGGGCGCGAAGACAGCCCGATCTATTGCTTCGAACATGCCGTGGCGCGGGTCAAGGCCGCTGCCGACGCCGTGCGCGGTTTGCCGTATCCCTTCCTGCTGACGGCCCGGGCGGAAAACTTCCTGCACGGCAATCCGGACCTGGACGACACCATTGGCCGCCTGAAGGCCTTCGCGGATGCAGGGGCCGACGTGTTGTACGCCCCGGGGCTGAGCAGTGCCGAACAAGTACTTGCGGTGGTGCGGGCCGTGGCGCCGAAACCGGTGAACGTGCTGATGTCCGGGGCGCTGGACCTGACCGTCGCGCAGTTGAGCGAATTGGGCGTCAAGCGCATCAGCGTTGGATCGGCGTTGGCCCTGGCCGCGTATGGTGAATTCTTCCGCGCCGCCGAGGAAATCCAGCAACAGGGCACGTTCACCTTTACCCGCCGCTCGATGCCGTTCAAGCAGGCCAATCAATTATTCAAGGGTTGATGCCCGAGGCATTGTCGTGCGGTTCTGGAAAGCTCTTGCGGTAGTGGCACTGATTGTTGGTTTCGCAGGGCTGGGGGTATGGCGTGGTTGGGTGGCGCTGCCGCCGCAATGGAATCCCTGGGCGCCCCTGGACGTCAATCTCGCGCCCAACCTGCTGACCCGCTTCAAGCTCATGGCCCTGCGCAACGACCCGCAGCTGTGCGATCAGGCCCTCGCCACCTCGGGACTGCGCACCTCCCGCCAGGCCGACAGCGGCGCCAACTCGACGTGCCCGCTGACCAATGTGCTGCGAGTGCAGGGCGGTGAGGTGGCGCTGAGCAGCAGTTTCCTCGCCAGTTGCCCATTGGCGGTGGCATTTGCGCTGTTCGAGCGCCATGCGTTGCAGCCGGCGGCAACGGCCGTCTATGGGCAGAAAGTGACGCGGGTCGATCACCTCGGCAGCTTTGCCTGTCGCAACATGTACGGTCGCGAGAGCGGGGCGCGCAGCCAGCACGCCACCGCCAGTGCGCTGGACATCGCCGGGTTTCGCCTGGCCGATGGCCGCACGGTCAGCGTGCTCAGGGACTGGCCCAAGGACAATGCCGATGCACGGTTTCTACGCCAGGCCCGCGATGGCGCCTGCGATATGTTCAGTGTGGTGTTGAGTCCGGATTACAACGCGGCGCACCGCAACCATTTTCATCTGGATGTGGGTCCATGGTGGATCTGTCGCTAGTGTCCTGAGCGGGTCAGGCGGCGATACGCAGGTTCTGCAGCACGATCGGGCGTGCCCAGCGGATGTCGAAGTCCAGTTGTTTCTGTTGCGCCACCAATTCCTCTTCCGGGAAGGGCGGGAACGGCTTGTCCAGCAGGTCGAGTTCGAACTCGGCAATCGGCAGGTGCAATGGGCGTGGTTGCGGTGCCGGGCCGGGTTCCGGCAGCGGTTGGCCAGCGGCGAGGACGAGTGGGCGAACCCAGTTGCTCTCGAAGGTCTGCTGTTTTTGCTGGGCAGCGATTTCTTCCGGAGGGAAGGGTGGGAAAGGCTTGTCCAGCAGGTCGAGTTCGAATTCGGCGATGGGCAGGAACAACGGCTCAGGCGGCTTGACCGGGGTTTCGGTCACTTCGCAGGTGCGCTGGCTGACGATGTGCTCCAGCAGTTCGGCACCGAGGGTCGGTTCAACGGCTTCATCGAGGGCCACTGGCTGGTAGCTGCCAGGTGCCGGTGCGTTATCACCCAGTTGATCGGCCAGGGCCCGGGCAAAAAAATCCTGCCACAGGTGACTGACACCGCTCAGCGCTTGGGTGTTACGCAGGCTGTAATCGCCGTAAGGGGAGATAACGCCTATCGATGTGGATTGAATGTCTGACATTTTTCTCGGTCGACGCTCAGCTCTGGCAAAATGCCGTTCACCGTTGTTATCGGCCGTTTTTGCCGATCCTTAATTTTTTGAGCATGTTTCCATGAGTGAGCAACCCGCAGCCTGCCGCATCCACGTCGAGGCCCTGGCCTCGGCCTTCCAGTCGCAGGCCGAGCAGTGGGCCGAGCGGCTTGGCCTGCCTTTGCAGGGCGGCGATGACGAGTTTGCCTTGCAGGTCGGCGAACAGGGGCTGCAATTGCAGCAACTGGGCCCGGATGCGCCAGGGCCGGTGCGGGTGGACTTCGTCGAGGGTGGCGCGGCCCACCGGCGGTTGTACGGCGGCGGCAGCGGCCAGATGATCGCCAAGGCGGTCGGCATTGCCCAGGGTGTGCGTCCGCGGGTACTGGATGCCACGGCCGGGCTGGGCAAGGATGCGTTCGTGCTGGCCAGTCTGGGCTGCGAAATGAGCCTGATCGAGCGTCAACCGCTGATTGGGGCCCTGCTGGAGGATGGTCTGGCCCGTGGGGCGGAGGACTTCGACGTGGCGCCGATCGTGGCGCGCATGCGTTTGCTCCAGGGCAACTCCATCGAAGTGATGCGCAACTGGGAAGGCGAACCGCCCCAGGTGATCTACCTGGACCCGATGTTTCCCCATCGTGAGAAAACCGCCCTGGTGAAAAAGGAAATGCGCCTGTTCCGGCCCCTGGTGGGCGATGACCCGGACGCCCCGGCGCTGCTCGCCGCGGCCCTGGCCCTGGCGACTCACCGGGTGGTGGTCAAGCGCCCGCGCAAGGCCCCGTGCATCGAAGGGCCGAAGCCGAGCCATGGGCTCGATGGCAAGTCCAGTCGCTACGACATCTACCCGAAGAAAGCGCTCAAGGCCTGAGACCGCGGTGCCTGCATCGCGAGCAGGCTCGCTCCCACAGGAATCGCTGGTGAACACAGACTCTGTGAGCCTTCTCGATCAAACTGTGGGAGCGAGCCTGCTCGCGATGAGGCCCTTCCAGCTAGCGAAGGGCTATTGGTCGAGCTAAGGCCGATAAGCCCGCATAAACAACCCCACCACTTCCTGCACATGACTCTCGGCCGCTTCAGGCTCCAGTGGCGTGCCGCAGCCATACAATAGGCGAAAGTTCGCCGCGCCCTTGATCAGGCAGAAGAAATGCTCGGCGGCATTGCGCGGTTTGTCGATGCTCAGGGCGCCGCTCTGGTTGACCTTGGTCAACAGGCGTTCCATGCCTGAGAGCATCCGCTGCGGGCCGGCTTCGTAGAAAATCGCCGAGAGTTTCGGATCCTGGCTACCCAGGGCCATGATCACCCGATGCAGGTTCACCGATTCCTCGCTGCTGACGAGCTGGTGAAAACCACGGGCAATGTTCAGCAACACGTGTTCGATCAGAACGCCGTCCGGCCATTCGAAAAACAGCGGCGGTACCTGTTCTTCGCACTTGGCGATCACGGCAGCGGAAAACAGCGTTTCCTTGTCGGTGAAGTGGCTATAGACGGTCAGCTTCGACACCCCCGCTTCGGTGGCGACGGCGTCCATGCTGGTGCTGGCGTAACCCATGCTCACGAACAGGCGTTTTGCTGCGTCGAGGATGGCCTGGCGCTTGGCCAGATCCTTCGGGCGACCGGGGCCGCTGGGGGGGGAAAGATTGTTCGACATTTCTTCGCTTTAATACTGGACTGGTGAGTTTGCTATTAATAACATACTCGTCAGTATAATTATTCCAAGCACCATTAGCGAAAGGTCACTCGCCATGCTCCGCTATGCCCTGCCCCTCGCCGTGCCAATTACCCTGGTTTTTTTATTGTCTGCGTGCGGCCATGACGAGCCGGTGCCCGTTGCCGTGCGCCCCGCCATGGTGGTCAAGCCAGAGCCTTCGGTCCAGGCGATGGACAGTTATCCCGGTGAAGTGCGGGCCCGATTCGAGCCCGACCTGGCGTTTCGCATTGGCGGCAAGGTGAGCCGACGGCTGGTCGAAGAGGGGCAGCGGGTCAAGGCCAATCAACCGCTGGCCGAACTCGATCCCGAGGATGTGCGCCTGCAACTGGAAGCGACCCGTGCCCAGGTCGCTGCCGCCGAGGCCAACCTGAACCTGGTACGCGCCGAGCGTGATCGCTACAAGACCTTGATGGAGCGGCAGATGGTCAGCCGTTCCCAATACGACAACGCCGAAAACCTTTACCGCTCAGGCACTGCGCGGCTCAAGCAGATCAAGGCCGAGTTCGATGTCGCCAACAACCAGGCCAGTTATTCGGTGCTGCGTGCGCCCCAGGATGGCGTAGTCGCCCGGCGTTCGGTGGAGGTTGGGCAGGTGGTGTCGGCCGGGCAAACCGTCTTCACCCTGGCCACCGACGGCGAGCGTGAAGTGTTGATCAGCCTCCCGGAACAGGGTTTTGGCCGGTTCAAGATCGGCCAGCCGGTTTCGGTCGAACTGTGGAGCCAGCCCAACCAGCGTTTCAGCGGACGCATTCGCGAACTGTCGCCGGCCGCCGACCCCAGGTCCCGTACCTTCGCCGCCCGGGTGGCCTTCACTGCCGGCAGTGTTCCGGCCGAGCTGGGCCAGAGTGCCCGGGTATTTATCCAGACCGCCGACAAGGTGCCGCTGTCGGTGCCGTTGTCGGCCCTGACGGCTGAAAATGGCGCGACCTATGTCTGGGTCGTCAACGCCGACAACACTCTGAAAAAGGTCCCGGTCCGAGTCGGCGCTTTCGGCGAAAAGACCGTTCCGGTGCTTGAAGGCCTCAGCCCCGACGACTGGGTGGTGGCGGCCGGCGTGCATGTGCTCCTCGACGGCCAGCAGGTGCGGCCGGTGGATCGCTCCAACCGCGTGGTCAACCTGACGGCGAAGGAGTAATCCACGATGGGTTTCAATCTTTCCGAATGGGCGCTGCGCAACCGCCAGATCGTACTGTTCCTGATGTTGCTGCTGGCCATCGTCGGCGCGCTTTCCTACACCAAGCTCGGCCAGAGCGAAGATCCGCCATTCACTTTCAAGGCCATGGTGATCCGTACCAACTGGCCGGGCGCCACGGCCGAGGAAGTCTCGCGCCAGGTCACTGAGCGCATCGAAAAGAAGCTGATGGAAACCGGCGATTACGAAAGGATCGTTTCGTTCTCCCGGCCGGGGGAGTCCCAAGTGACTTTCATGGCGCGCGACTCCCTGCATTCGGCGCAGATCCCGGAGCTGTGGTATCAGATCCGCAAGAAGATCAGTGACATCCGCCATACCTTGCCGCCGGGTATCCAGGGGCCATTTTTCAACGATGAGTTCGGGACCACCTTCGGCAATATCTACGCCTTGACCGGCGATGGTTTCGACTACGCCGTGCTCAAGGATTACGCCGATCGCATCCAGATCCAGCTGCAACGGGTCAAGGACGTGGGCAAGGTCGAACTGATCGGTTTGCAGGACGAGAAGATCTGGATCGAGCTGTCGAACGTGAAGCTGGCGACCCTTGGCCTGCCCTTGGCGGCGGTCCAACAGGCCCTGGAAGAGCAGAATGCGGTATCGACCGCAGGCTTCTTCGAAACCGACAGCGAGCGCTTGCAGCTGCGGGTTTCGGGGAATTTCCAGAGCGTGGAAGAAATCCGCAATTTCCCGATCCGGGTCGCCGATCGTACGTTTCGTATCAGTGATGTGGCGGATGTGCGCCGTGGTTTCAACGACCCACCGGCGCCACGCATGCGTTTCATGGGTGAAGATGCCATCGGCCTGGCCGTGGCGATGAAGGACGGTGGTGACATCCTGGTCCTGGGCAAGGCCCTTGAGGTCGATTTTGCCCGTATCCAGGACACGCTTCCTGCCGGCATGCAATTGCGCAAGGTGTCGGACCAGCCGGCGGCGGTGAAGACCGGGGTCGGTGAGTTCGTCCAGGTGCTGGTGGAAGCGTTGACGATTGTATTGCTGGTGAGCTTCTTCTCCCTGGGCCTGCGCACCGGGATGGTGGTGGCCCTGGCGATTCCGCTGGTGCTGGCGATGACCTTCGCGGCGATGTATTACCTGGGGATCGGCCTGCACAAGATTTCCCTCGGCGCGCTGGTACTGGCGCTGGGGCTGCTGGTGGACGATGCGATCATCGCGGTGGAGATGATGGCGATCAAGATGGAGCAGGGCTTCGACCGGATCAAGGCCGCCAGTTTTGCGTGGACCAGCACGGCGTTCCCGATGCTCACCGGTACGTTGATCACGGCGGCGGGGTTCTTGCCGATCGCCACCGCGCAATCGGGCACCGGCGAGTACACCCGTTCGATTTTCCAGGTCGTGACCTTGGCATTGCTGGCGTCCTGGGTGGCTGCCGTGGTGTTTGTGCCGTATCTGGGGGAAAAGCTCCTGCCGGACCTGGCGAAAATTCACGCGGCCAAACATGGCACGGCTAACGGCCAGACCGACCCTTATGGCACGCCGTTTTATCAGCGGGTCCGGCGGATGGTGGAGTGGTGCGTGCGTCGTCGCAAAACCGTCCTCACCCTGACCGTGCTGTTGTTCGTGGGCTCGGTGGTGTTGTTCCGTTTCGTGCCGCAGCAGTTCTTCCCGGCATCGGGACGGCTGGAGTTGATGGTGGACCTGAAACTGCAGGAGGGTGCCTCCCTGAGCAACACCGCCGAGCAGGTCAAGCGCCTTGAAGCGCTGCTCAAGGACCACGCCGGCATCGACAATTACGTGGCTTATGTCGGCACCGGTTCACCGCGCTTCTACCTGCCGCTGGATCAACAACTGCCAGCGTCCAGCTTCGCCCAGTTCGTGGTGCTGGCCAAGACCATCGAAGATCGCGAGCCGCTGCGCAGTTGGCTGATCACTACCCTGAACGAACAGTTCCCGACCCTGCGCTCGCGGGTCACGCGCCTGGAAAATGGCCCGCCGGTCGGCTACCCGGTGCAGTTCCGCGTCACCGGTGAACACATCGAGGTCGTCCGGGCCCTGGCGCGCAAAGTGGCGACGAAAGTTCGAGAAAACCCTTACGTGGCCAATGTGCATCTGGACTGGGAAGAGCCGAGCAAGGTGGTGTACCTGAACGTCGACCAGGACCGTGCCCGGGCCCTGGGTGTCAGCACCGCCAATCTGGCGAGTTTCCTGCGCAGCTCCCTCACGGGCTCCAGCGTCAGCCAGTATCGCGAAGACAATGAGCTGATCGAAATCCTGCTGCGCGGCACGGTGCATGAGCGCACCGAATTGTCGTTGCTGTCGAGCCTGGCGGTGCCGACCGACAACGGCAGGAGCGTTGCCCTGTCGCAGATCGCGACCCTGGAATACGGTTTCGAAGAGGGTGTGATCTGGCACCGCAACCGCCTGCCGAGCGTGACCGTACGGGCCGATATCTATGGCAAGGAGCAACCGGCGACCCTGGTGCAGCAGATCTTCCCGACCCTGGACCCGATTCGTGCCGAACTGCCGTCCGGTTACTTGCTTGAGGTGGGCGGTACGGTAGAGGATTCGGCTCGCGGCCAGAAATCGGTGAATGCCGGTGTGCCGCTGTTCATCGTAGTGGTGTTGACGTTGCTGATGCTGCAACTGCGCAGCTTCTCACGCACGGCCATGGTGTTCCTCACCGCGCCCTTGGGGCTGATCGGCGTCACTCTGTTCCTGCTGGTGTTCCGCCAGCCGTTCGGTTTCGTGGCCATGCTCGGCACTATCGCGCTGTCGGGGATGATCATGCGCAACTCGGTGATCCTGGTGGACCAGATCGAACAGGACATCAAGGCGGGGCTGTCGCCCTGGCAGGCGATCATCGAAGCGACGGTACGCCGCTTCCGCCCGATCGTACTCACCGCGCTGGCGGCGGTGCTGGCCATGATCCCGCTGTCGCGCAGCCTGTTCTTCGGGCCGATGGCCGTGGCAATCATGGGGGGCTTGATCGTGGCGACGGCGTTGACGCTGTTGTTCCTGCCGGCGTTGTATGCGGCGTGGTTCAGGGTCAAGAAGACTTGACGCGATTCTGATAACACTGAAGATCAAATGTGGGAGCGAGCCTGCTCGCGATAGCGATGTAACAGCCAACAGAGATGCTATGGCTGATACCGCAATCGCGAGCAGGCTCGCTCCCACAGGTGTTTTGCGCGCAATTCTAGAGCGTACCGAAAACCTTCTTCGCCAAACTGGTCGCCGCGGCCGCCGGGTTCTGGCGAATAGCGGCTTCCTGCTTGCCGATCATCTCGAACAAACCGTCCAGCGCCTGCTCGGTCACGTAGTTTTCGATGTTGGCGCTCTTGGTGTCGAGCACGCCGAAGGTCGCGGCCTGGCCGGCGAAGGCGTTGTACTTCTGCGCCAGGCCGACCTTGTCGGTGGCTTGCTTGACGATGGGCAGGAACTTGGCGCGGATCTGTTCGCGACTGCTCTTGTTCAGGTATTGCGTCGCTGAATCATTACCGCCGCTCAAGATCCCCTTGGCATCGTCCACGCTCATGTTCTTCACGGCATTGACCAGGATCGGCTGGGCCTGGACCACGGCGGCTTCGGCGGCCTGGTTCATGCTGGTTTCCAATTGATCGACCTGCTCGCCCATGCCGAAGGCTTTCATCTTGCTGGCGACTTTGCCCAGCTTGCCTGGCAGTTCGATCTTCACATCCGGGTTGTTGCTGAAGCCGCCGGGTGTGCCCAGTTGCTTGACCGCCACCTGCGCGCCTTGGGTCAAGGCGTCCTTGAGGCCGCCCGCGGCGTCCTTTTGCGACAGGTCGCCCAGGGACAGGGCCATGGCATTGGCGCAGATCAACAGGCCTGCGCAAAGGCCGGTGAAACGGAGGGTAGAGCGAAGCATGATGGCGTCCTTGAAGAAATTTGGAGAAAGCGATCAGCGGGCGGCGTTGACGCGGATCTTCAACGGCTGCGGATCCTTGCCATCGAGTTGCACGGCGTGCTGTTCGGTGGTGATGAACATCAACTGGCCGTCCACTTCGATGCGGGCGCTCACGGCATAACGATGGCCGGGCTTGACCTGGGCAGGATCATAACTGAGGTGGAACGGCAGCGGGACCTGGCCTTTGATCGGGCCGCTCTGCTCATCGAGCACCACCGCAGGGGCATCGGCCAGGGATACGTCCTGCAGGCTCACGCTCAAGGTAGCGTTGGCCGGCAGGGCGATGCGTTGCAGGTAGAACACTTCGCCATCGAGGGATGCTGTCGCGGAGGGTGGCGTTGCCGATTGGCAAGCGGCCAGTAACGCCATGGATGCAAGCAGAGCTGATTTTTTCATTGGAGGCACCTTGCCCATTGACGCCAGCAACACACTGGCGTCAATGGGCATTTAGCGGGTTTGCGTCCAAGCACCCATTCTTGACGTCGCGGCTCAGGAGCCGAACGCGGGCGCTTGAACAGTTTCAGCCAGCGATGCTGGCGCCAGGCTCAGGGGGATGTCAACGTGTTGATTGCCGCCATCCCAGGTGAATGCCTGTTCGGCCTCGAGAAAAAGCGCGGTGTCGGCTCGGTACACGTGTGCCTTTACCAGGAGCTCTTCCCCTACGCGCGTCGTCTTGGGGTCGACAAGAAAGCGATATTGCCAAGGCTGCTGGGCTACTGGCTCCTTTGGCGCCACGTTGGAGCCCTGGCCGCCGCTGGCGCTGATCTGCGCACCGGCTGCATTTTGAACACTGACTTCGGTGCGGCCGGCTTCGGGAAGTTGATGGCCTTCGGGCAGTTGCATGGTTAACGTGATGATATTCATGCTGAATTCCTTTTCAGTACGTCGACATTGACGTGGCCTCATCCTAGAAGCCTGCTCCAAAGTTCTCTGTAGGTCTTTTCTTCGTTTGACGTCGCTTTAGCCGCTGCGCAGCGTCGGAGTAAGTTCCTTGGATTTCCCCATCAGCTCACCGGAACCGCTCCATGGTTCTGGATGAGTGATTGGAACGTTTCAACCGCCAGGACTGGCGGCGACCTCCGCCGCATCTTCACTGCGATGCAGCGCCACCTGGCGGATCGACAGGCGAATTTCCGCCGGCAGCACCCGCTTGGCCGCGCCTTCGGCCAGTTCGCCCAGCAGCTCGTGGTAGCTGAGTTTGCCGGCCTCGTCGCGGCGCAGCACATCGAGGTCCAGCATCGTCTGGATGAAATGGCGGAACAGGCTCTTGTCGAAGAACTCCGGCGCATTCAGGCCATGCAGGATCGATAGGCGCTGGGCCATGACGGTGCAGAGGTCCTCCAGTTCTTCGGCGCTGATGCTGTTCTGGCCGCTGTTGAGCAGCAGCGAGACGGTCATGTAGAAGCGTTGCAAGGTCTGGGCGATGCTTTTGGACAGCAGGGTCAGCAGCACGAAGTGCCGCGAGCTCGGCGCCGGACGCAAGTACAGGTCGTTTTCGAAACGCAGCAGGCCCTGTTCGACGAACGCTTCGAGCCACTGGTCGACCACGCCATCCAGTTCTTCCAGCGACCAGCGGATGAACAACTCCGATTGCAGGTACGGGTACAACGCATGGGTGTAGCGCAGGATCTGTTCGCGGCTCATGCGTGAGCTGCTCTGGAAGAAACTCGCCAGCAGCGCCGGCAGGGCGAAGATGTGCAGCACGTTGTTGCGGTAGTAGGTCATCAACACCGCGTTCTGTTCATCCAGGTACAGAATCTTGCCCAGGGCATCGCTCTGTTCCGACAGCAGGTCCATGCCCTTCACGTGCTCGATCAGCGCCTGGCCATCGCCTTCGGGCAGGGTGGTGTGGGGCGAGTACGGGACTTTGCGCAACAACGCCAGGTACAGGTCCAACACCCGGGCCATGGCGCGGTCGTCCAGGGCCAGGCGGCTGGTGGACAGCAGCGCCAGGGCGACGAGGTTGACCGGGTTGATGGCTGCGGCTTCGTTCAGGTGCCGGGCCACCCGTTCGCCGAGGCGGTTGGTGGTCGCGTTGAGCCAGGCCGGTTTGAACTGCGGGCCCAGTTCCTGTTGACGCCAGTCGGGTTGCTCGCTGTCGAGGAACTCCGCCAGTTTGATCGGTTCGCCGAAGTTCACCGCCACCTGGCCGAAGCGTTGCTTGAGAGCGCCGATGACCTTGAAGATGTCGAAGATCGATTCCTTTTTCTTGCTCGCTCCGCGCAATTCGCCCAGGTAGGTACGGCCTTCGAGTACGCGCTCATAACCGATGTAGACCGGCACGAAGACGATGGGCATGCGCGATGAGCGCAAGAAGCTGCGCAAGGTGATGGCGAGCATGCCGGTCTTGGGTTGCAGCATGCGCCCGGTGCGCGAGCGACCGCCCTCGACGAAGTACTCCACCGGGAAGCCTTTGGTGAACAGCGTGTGCAGGTATTCGTTGAACACGGCGGTGTAGAGCGGGTTGCCCTTGAAGGTGCGGCGCATGAAGAACGCCCCGCCACGGCGCAGCAGGCCGCCGATCACCGGCATGTTGAGGTTGATGCCGGCGGCGATGTGCGGTGGGGTCAGGCCGTTGCGAAACAGCAGGTACGACAGCAGCAGGTAGTCGATGTGGCTGCGGTGGCACGGCACGTAGATGACTTCGTGGCCCTGGGCGATGTTCTGCACGCCTTCGATGTGGTTGACCTTGATGCCGTCGTAGATCTTGTTCCAGAACCAGCTCAGCACCACCTCCAGGAAGCGGATCGCGGTGTAGGTGTAGTCCGAGGCGATTTCGTTACCGTAGCGCAGGGCCTGGGCCTTGGCTTTTTCCGGGGAGATTTTTTCTCGCTCGGCTTCCTCGGCAATCGCCTGCTTGACCAG
The DNA here is from genome assembly GCF_058148565.1 of Pseudomonas sp. DF11. Classification (NCBI taxonomy): domain Bacteria; kingdom Pseudomonadati; phylum Pseudomonadota; class Gammaproteobacteria; order Pseudomonadales; family Pseudomonadaceae; genus Pseudomonas; species Pseudomonas sp. DF11. The sequence continues at coordinate 292,048 of NZ_JBYVYN010000003.1, read as the reverse complement.
TGGCTGGTTCAGCAGGCCCTTGACCAGGTTGCGGCGGTGGGAAATGTCCGGGCCGATGACCGCTGCTTTCAAATTGCGGAAGTGCACCCGCAGGATCCGCTGGGCCATGCGCACGGTGCGTTCGTGGCCCTTGTCGTGTTCGATCAGTTCGCGCAGATGGATCGGCGCGGAGAACTGCACGCGGGTCTTGCGCCCCAGGATCATGATGCTTAACAGGCGGCGCAGGCGCCCGGTGACGGCCCAGCTGTCGGCGAACAACAGCTTCCAGGGGCTGGATTCGCTGTCGGGCGACTGTCCCCAGAACACGCTGACCGGGATGATCTGCGCATCTTCGGCGGCGTTGTGGGTCAGGGCGTTGACCAGCCGCGTCAGGGTCGGTGGCGCGCCGCGCTTGTCCTGGCGCCCGATCCAGTCCGGCGCCGGGGTCAGGTAGAAAAATGCCGCCGGTTCCAGCAGGTTACCCACCGAAACTGGCAGCACCGGACGGGGCAGACCGGCCTTGGTGCACTCGGTGTCGAGCACCGCCAGGTCGGTGAGCGAAGGATCTTGCAGGACGTAGAACACCGGACGACTGCGGTCGAGGTTGAGGGTGAAGGACGACTGGTTGATGGTCTCGGAGCGAACCCAGAGGTACAACAGTCGGCGCAGGGTGCCAAACACAAGACGGCGGAACGGGGAGCGGGTCATACGGCTTCTGCATGAGTGGATAAGATCAAGCGGTCGCTAGTGTGCCGGATTCATCGAAAATCGGCAAAAAAGCACCGAAGTAAAGTCAGTTGAGAGTTTTTACGTGTGTCATATACTCGGCCAGTGACTGCCACGGCCACCTTTGGACGGCTGGACGGCAGCTAACGTTCGTACGGCTTTCCCTCGAAAAGCCGACTCAAAAAATAAAAATGGGAGTGAGCATCATGGCAGCACGGGAAACCGGCAGTGTGAAGTGGTTCAACGACGCCAAGGGCTACGGCTTCATCCAGCGTGAAGGCGGCGCGGATGTGTTCGTGCATTACCGCGCCATCCGCGGTGAAGGCCACCGTTCACTGACCGAAGGCCAGCAGGTCGAGTACGCGGTCGTGGAAGGGCAGAAGGGCTTGCAGGCTGAGGATGTGGTGGGGTTGTAAAACCCTCCTGCGACCGCAACAAATCCCCTGTGGGAGCGGGCTTGCTCGCGAAAGCGGTGTACCAGCCAATGCAGATGTTGCCTGATACGCCGCTTTCGCGAGCAAGCCCGCTCCCACATTGGGATCTGTTTCACATTGGGATTGGCTGCATCACGCCGTCTTCCAGGTAATCTCTTCTTCCCCATCGGCGCTGATGCGAATCCAGCGATCCGCCGATTCCTCACCTTCTTCTTCCACCCACGACCCAGGTGCGCAGCGCACCTCGACGTTCAGCGCGGCGAAGGCGGCGCGGGCGCAGGCGATGTCGTCTTCCCACGGGGTCTGGTCACTTTCCAGGTACAGGCTGTTCCATTTGCCCACGGCCTTGGGCAGCCAGGTCACCGGGATGTTGCCAGCCTTGCACTTGTAGGTCTGGCCTTTCTGTACCCATTCGCTGCACGGGCCCAGGGCCTGGCCGAGCCAGGCGGCGATGGCCTTGTGGTCGACGTCGGCGTCCTTGAGGTAAATCTCGATATCGGGTTGGCGCATGGATGTCCTCACTGCGGTCTTGAAAAATCCATTCGCGGATTTAACTGGCCCCGGACGGTTGCCCGGGGCCCGGAAACAAAAGGGTTATTGAAGAACGAAATAATCGTAGCGCATCGACACCGTGACTTCGAACGGCTCGGCCTGCTCGATCACGCTGGCGCGGCGTTCGGCACTGGCGCGCCAGCCATGGGGCGTCATGGCCAGCAGGTTGGCGCGGTCCTGGCCACTGGCGAGCGTCAGCTTGAATTCGAGGGTTTCGCTGTGGTCCAGCACCATGCCCGAAGGCACCAGGGCCAGGTGCTTGTCATCGGTGTACTCGCGCACTTCGTCGTACAGCCGTTCACGCAATTGCATCAGATGGCCGGCGGTCGGGCCGACTTTCATCAGGCCGCCGCCCGGGCTGAGCAAGCGCTTTGCTTCCTGCCAGTCCAGCGGGCTGAACACGCTGGCCAGGAACTGACAGCAGCCGTCCGCAAGCGGTACCCGAGCCATGCTGGCGATCAACCAGGTCAGTTGCGGGTTGCGTTTGCAGGCACGCTTGACCGCCTCGCGGGAGATATCCAGGGCATAGCCATCGGCATTGGGCAACGCTTCAGCGATTTGCGCGGTGTAGTAGCCCTCGCCACAGCCGATGTCCAGCCAGCGTCCGGGCGCGCGTTCGGCGGCCAGTTCCGCCAGGCGCCGGGCAACGGGGGCGTAATGCCCGGCGTTGAGAAAGTCGCGCCGGGCTTCGACCATGGCCTGGTTGTCGCCAGGGTCGCGGCTGTTCTTGTGCTGCACCGGCAGCAGGTTCAGGTAACCCTGCCGCGCCCGGTCGAACCGATGGCCGGCCGGGCACACCACACCGTTGTCCACCGCGTTCAGCGGCTCACTGCAGATCGGGCAGGCGAGCATCAGGCGAGCAACTTGATCAGCGTCTTGTAGTAGATCTCGGTCAGTACATCGAGATCGGCCGCCAGCACCCGTTCGTTGACCTGGTGGATGGTCGCGTTGACCGGCCCCAGCTCTACCACTTGGGTGCCCATGGTGGCGATGAAGCGACCATCGGAGGTGCCACCGCTGGTGGAGGCTTTGGTCTCGCGACCGGTGACATCCTTGATGCTCGAAGACACGGCATCCAGCAAAGCGCCTGGTTCGGTGAGGAACGGCAGGCCCGACAACGCCCAATCGATGTGCCAGTCCAACTGATGCTTGTCGAGAATGTCGGCGACGCGCTGTTGCAGGCCTTCGACGGTGGATTCGGTGGAGAAGCGGAAGTTGAACACTGCCACCAGGTCACCGGGGATCACGTTGGTCGCGCCGGTGCCAGCGTTGAGGTTGGATATCTGGAAACTGGTGGGCGGGAAGAAATCGTTGCCGTGGTCCCAATGCTCGGCGGCCAATTCAGCCAGCGCCGGGGCAGCCAGGTGAATCGGGTTCTTCGCCAGGTGTGGATAAGCCACGTGGCCTTGCTTGCCGCGCACGGTCAGCTTCGCGCCGAGGGAGCCGCGCCGGCCGTTCTTGACCACATCGCCCACCAGAGTGGTGCTCGACGGCTCGCCGACGATGCACCAGTCCAGCCGCTCCCGGCGGGCCTTGAGGCGTTCGACCACGGCCTTGGTGCCGTGGTGGGCCGGGCCTTCTTCATCGCTGGTGATCAGGAAGGTCACCGAGCCCTTGTGGTCCGGATAATCGGCGACGAATCGCTCGGCCGCCACCACCATCGCCGCCAGGCTGCCTTTCATGTCCGCCGCGCCACGGCCACAGAGCATGCCGTGCTCGTCGATGACCGCGTCGAACGGGTCGAGCTGCCAGGCCTGCACCGGGCCGGTCGGCACCACGTCGGTGTGCCCGGCGAAACACAGCACCGGACCGTCCTGCTTGCCATGGCTGGCCCAGAAGTTATCCACATCCTCGATGCGCATCGGTTCGAGCTTGAAACCGGCATTACCCAGGCGCTGCATCATCAGTTTCTGGCAATCGGCATCCACCGGCGTCACGGACGGACGGCGGATCAGGTCGCAGGCGAGTTGCAGGGTCGGCGAGAGGTCGGCGTGGGCCGTCATGGAAAACTCCGAAAGCTGGAAAGGAGATCACAGTCCATGTGGGAGCGGGCTTGCTCGCGAAGCTTTTAGCGTCAGTGATGACGCCTTCGCGAGCAAGCCCGCTCCCACAAGTCCTGAGTTCGACCGTTGGATTGTATTCGGTCGAGGCTTACAAAATGGCGGTTATCTTATAGCAAAACGACCACCATGGGCCCCTGGCGCTGGTCAGTTGGAACACAAAACCTGTGGGAGCGAGCCTGCTCGCGATAGCGGTGGATCAGCCGGCATTTATATTGACTGAACTGACGCTATCGCGAGCAGGCTCGCTCCCACGGAGGTTTTGCTTAAATTGCCGAGACAAAGCCCTATAATGCGCGCCGGTTTTTGGGGTAATGGTCATGAGTACAGAAGATCCACGGTTTGCCGGCATCGCTCGCTTGTATGGCATTGAAGGCCTGGAGCGCCTGCGGGCGGCCCATGTGGCGATTGTCGGGGTGGGCGGGGTCGGTTCCTGGGCGGCGGAAGCCATTGCCCGTTGTGGCGTGGGCGAGATTTCGCTGTTCGACCTGGATGATGTCTGTGTCAGCAACGCCAACCGCCAGTTGCACGCCCTGGACAGTACCGTCGGCAAGCCCAAGGTCGAGGTGATGGCCGAGCGGCTGCGCGGGATCAACCCAGACTGCACGGTGCATGCGGTGGCGGATTTCGTCACCCGCGAGACCATGGCCGAATACATCACGCCGAACATCGATTGCGTGATCGATTGCATCGACAGCGTCAACGCCAAGGCTGCGCTGATCGCCTGGTGCAAGCGCCGCAAGATCCAGATCATTACCACCGGCGGGGCGGGTGGGCAGATCGATCCGACGTTGATCCAGGTTTGTGACTTGAACCGTACGTTCAACGATCCCCTGGCGTCGAAAGTGCGCTCCACCCTGCGCCGCGACTACGGCTTTTCCCGCACCGTGACCCGCCACTACAGCGTGCCCTGCGTGTTCTCCACCGAACAACTGCGCTACCCGAAACCGGACGGCAGCATTTGCTTGCAGAAGAGTTTTGTCGGCGATGGCGTCAAGCTCGACTGCGCCGGTGGGTTTGGCGCGGTGATGATGGTCACGGCGACGTTCGGCATGGTCGCGGCGACCAAGGCTGTGGATAAGATCGTGGCAGGTGTGCGACGGCCCGCGGATCGGCTTAAGGGCGGGCAGTAACGGCCCTTGTGGCGAGGGGATTTATCCCCGCTGGGCTGCGAAGCGGCCCCCAAACCGGGCAACTCGGTATGCCAAGAGGATTGGGTTCAAAGCTCTAGGGGACTGCTTCGCAGCCCAACGGGGATAAATCCCCTCGCCACAATCATTGTGTCAATTCGCGCATCCGCTTTAACACCGCATTCAAGCCATTGCTACGCGACGGCGACAACTGTCGCGACAATCCCAGCTGATTGAACCAATCCGGCAAATCCACCTGCTGCAACTCGCCAGCGGACAATCCATTGACCCGCGCCAGCAGCAACGCCACCAGCCCACGAATCAACCGCGCATCGCTGCTGGCGGCAAACTGCCAATGCCCGTCGTGCAACTGCCCCACCAGCCACACCTGACTTTCACAGCCGCTGACCAGGTTGGCGTCGCACTTGTCCGCATCGCTCAACGGCGGCAGGCGCTCGCCCCATTGCATCAGCAGCCGGGCGCGTTGCTCCCAGCTCGATGCGTCCTGGAAAATCTGCAGCGCTTCGGTGGCTTCGGTCGGCAGGCTCATCGCAGCATCTCCAAGGCCTGATCCAGCGCTTCGAAGAAGCGTTCGATATCGGCGGAGTCGTTGTACAGCGCCAGCGACACCCGGATCGCCCCGGACAGCTTCAGATGCTTGAACAGCGGCATGGCGCAGTGATGCCCGGCGCGCACGGCGATGCCTTGTTCGGTCAGCAGATGGGCCAGGTCGGCGTTGTGCACGCCTTCAACCACGAAGCTGGCCAGGGCCAGCCGTGGGTTGCCTACCAGGCGCACGCCGTTGCGAGCCAACAAACCATGGAGCAGGTAGTCATGCAGCGCCGCCTCATGGTCAATGACCGCTTGCGAATCAAGCGTGGATAGGTAGTCCAAGGTCGCGCCCAAGCCGATCACGCTGGCAATTGGCGGCGTGCCGGCCTCGAAGCCCAGCGGCGCCGGGCGGAACGTGGCGTTGTGGTAATCGGCCTGCTGCACCATTTCGCCACCGAACTGCCAATGGCGCAGGTTGCCAAGGGCCTCGGTACGGCCAAACAGCACGCCCAGCCCGTCGGGGCCGTAGAGCTTGTGGCTGGAAAATACGTAGAAATCGCAACCCAGGGCCTGTACGTCATGGCGACCATGGACCACGCCTTGGGCGCCGTCGATCACTGTCAGTGCGCCCTGGGCCTTGGCCAGCGCCAGCAGCGTAGGCACTGGCTGCCAGGCTCCCAGCACATTGGACAACTGGCTCACCGCCAGCAAGCGGGTGCGCGGGCCGATCAGTTCGGCAGCGGCGCCAGCATCGATCACCCCGCTGGCGTCCAGGGGCAACACCACCAGGGTCAACGCACGGCGCTCGGCCAGTTGCTGCCACGGCAACAGGTTGGCGTGGTGTTCCAGGGCGCTGATGACGATTTCATCGCCCGGGTTGAACAGGTGTTCCAGCCCGTAGGCCAGCAGGTTCAACGCAGAAGTGGCGCCATGGGTGAAGACGATCTGCCCGCAATCCCCGGCGTTGAGCCATTGCGCGACCTTGAGGCGGCTGTCTTCGAACGCCTGGGTGGCGTGGGCGCCCGGTAGGTGTTGCGCACGGTGCACATTGGCGGCGCCATTGGCGTAGTAATGCGTCAGGGCATCGAGCAGGGCTTGGGGTTTTTGCGTGGTGGCGGCGCTGTCCAGATAGGTCTGGCCTTGCCGTTGCAGGGCGGCGATGGCCGGGAAGTCGGCGCGCCAGGGGGATGGAATCAACATACTTACGGGTCCTGCAGGATATACGCCGGACCCTGTGGGAGCGGGCTTGCTCGCGAAGCCTTTCGGCGGCCTTGAGGGCGCCTTCGCGAGCAAGCTCGCTCTCACAGGTGATTGTGTGAAGCGGCTTAGTTGTGCGCGTGCAGAGCTTCGTTCAGCTCGATGGCCGATTTATGGGTCTTGCATTCCACCGCGCCGGTCTCGGAGTTGCGGCGGAACAACAGGTCGGGTTGGCCGGCCAGGTCGCGGGCCTTGACCACCTTGACCAGTTGGTTGTTCTCGTCCAGCAGCGCGACCTTGGTGCCGGCGGTCACATACAGGCCCGACTCCACGGTGTTGCGGTCGCCCAGCGGGATACCGATGCCGGCGTTGGCGCCGATCAGGCAGCCTTCGCCAACCTTGATCACGATGTTGCCGCCGCCCGACAGGGTGCCCATGGTCGAGCAACCGCCGCCCAGGTCCGAACCTTTGCCGACGAACACGCCAGCCGATACACGACCTTCGATCATGCCCGGGCCTTCGGTGCCGGCGTTGAAGTTGACGAAACCTTCGTGCATCACGGTGGTGCCTTCGCCCACATAGGCGCCCAGGCGGATCCGCGCGGCATCGGCGATCCGTACGCCAGCCGGAACCACGTAGTCAGTCATTTTCGGGAACTTGTCCACCGAGAACACTTCCAGCAACTCGCCACGCAGGCGGGCTTCGAGCTGGTGCTCGGCCAGTTCGCTCAGGTCGATCGCGCCCTGGCTGGTCCAGGCCACGTTCGGCAGCAGCGGGAAGATGCCAGCCAGGTTCAGGCCATGGGGCTTGACCAGGCGATGGGACAGCAGGTGCAGCTTGAGGTAAGCCTCAGGCGTGGAGCTCAGTTGGGCATCTTCGGCCAGCAGGGTGGCGACCAGCGGCTTGTGGCTTTCGGCCAGGCGGGTCAGCAGTGCGGCTTGCGCGGCATCGACGCCCTTGAGCGCTTCAGCCAGTTGCGAGGCCTGGGCGGTGGTGAAAGTGATGGCCTGGTTGCCTTCGCTGTAGCCGAGGATCGGTGCGATAGCTTTGACGATGTCAGCCGACGGGTTGAGCAACGGCTGTGCGTAGAACACTTCCAGCCAGGCGCCTTGACGGTTTTGAGTGCCGACACCGAAGGCCAGGCTGAACAGGGTAGTGGACATGAAATTACCTCTACAAAATGGACTGGGCAGGCTTACTTGATCTCTGCCGCATAAATATCTGGCTTGAAGCCAATCAGGGTTCGGTCACCGAGATCGAGCACCGGGCGCTTGATCATCGAGGGTTGGGCGAGCATCAGTTCGATGGCTTTCGTCTGGTCGAGATCGGCTTTGCGTTCGTCGTCGAGTTTGCGAAAGGTCGTACCGGCCCGGTTCAACACCACTTGCCAGCCATGCTCGTTGCACCATTGGGTGAGGTGCTCACGGTCGATGCCGACGGTCTTGTAGTCGTGAAAGTCGTAGCGTACAGCGTGTTCATCGAGCCAGGTGCGCGCCTTTTTCATCGTGTCACAGGCTTTGATGCCGAAAAGGTGCAACGTTTTGCTTGAATCGGTCAAGGAACTGCCCCCTTTGCAGGTGCTGAAAGTAAAAGGTGAAGGATTATGCCATGACCGGACGGTTTCGCGACGGCTCAGATTGGCATGCACCCAAACCTGTGGGAGCGAGCCTGTGGGAGCAAAGCTTGCTCGCGATGAACGATGGCACAGTCTTGCAGTTGAACCGTGTCGCCTGCATCGCGAGCAAGCTTTGCTCCCACAGGTGCGCTCCAAAAGTGGGGCTGCGACATAGGTGTAACGGCCAGGCTCATGCTAAGCGGTTAATATGGCACTTCAACGGCAAGCTGTTGCCGGATGTGTGTCGCTGTAATTGGAAAACCGTCATGCAAAGCGCCTATACCGTCCTGATCCTGTTGATGCTGGTGGGCGTTTCGCGCCTGATCGGACGGTTGATCCCGCTGCCGTTGCCCCTGGTGCAGATCGGCGCTGGTGCCGTGTTGGCCTGGCCGTCCCTGGGGCTGCACGTGGCCCTCGATCCCGAACTGTTCCTGTTTCTCTTCTTGCCACCGCTGCTGTTCTCCGACGGCTGGCGCATGCCCAAGCGCGAGTTGTGGCGCTTGCGCGGGCCGATCCTGACCCTGGCGGTGGGCCTGGTGTTGTTCACGGTGGTGGGGGCCGGGTATTTCATTCATTGGCTATTGCCAAGCATTCCGCTGCCGGTGGCCTTTGCCCTGGCTGCCGTGCTGTCGCCAACCGACGCGGTGGCGGTGTCGGCGATTGCCCGCGACCGTCTGCCCGCGCCGCTGATGCACATGCTCCAGGGCGAGGCGTTGATGAACGATGCGTCGGGCCTGGTGACCTTCAAGTTCGCCCTGGCGGCGGCCATCACCGGCGTGTTTTCCCTGGCCAACGCGAGCCTGACCTTTGTCCTGGTGGCGGTTGGCGGGCTGCTGGTGGGCGTGGCCCTGAGCTGGCTGGTGGGTCGCTTGCGGGCCTGGATGGTGGCGCGCGGTTGGGACGATCCGGCCACCCACGTGGTGTTCATGTTGCTGCTGCCGTTCGCAGCCTATGTGCTGGCTGAACGCTTGGGCGCCTCGGGGATTCTCTCGGCGGTCGCGGCGGGGATGATGCAGAGCTGGCTCGACCTGCTGCCGCGCCAGACCGGCACGCGGTTGCTCAATCGCAGTGTCTGGTCGCTGCTGGAATTTGCCTTCAACGGCTTGATCTTCCTGCTGCTGGGCTTGCAGTTGCCGGACATCATCAAGGCGGTGACTCGCCTTGAAACCACCCTGTGGCCGACGTTGTTCTACCGCTGCCTGGATGTGCTGGCGATTTTCCTGGTGTTGCTGGTGCTGCGGTTTGTCTGGGTGCAGAGCATCTGGCGCCTGTCCGGATTGTTGCGGCGCTGGCGTGGCGAGAGCGAACTGACCTTCGTGCCGACCGCGCGCTCCTGCTGGTTGCTGACCTTCGGCGGAGTGCGCGGTGCGGTGACGCTGGCGGGCGTGCTGTCGGTGCCGATATTGTTGGCGGCGGGTGAGCCGTTTCCCGAGCGGGATTTGCTGATCTTCATTGCCGCCGGGGTCATTCTGCTGTCATTGATCGCCGCCTGCATCGCCCTGCCATTGCTGCTGCGAGGTATCGAGAAAAGCCCCGATGACCAGCGCCGCGCCGAAGTCCGCGATGCCTGGCGCAAAACCGCTGAAGCGGCGATCCACGCGCTGGAGGTAGAGGAACCGAGCGAAGCCGCCAGCGCACCGGACGCGGCCCAGGCGGCGTTGGCGACCGAGGTCAAGGCGCGGTTGATGTCTGAATATCGCCATCAGTTGGAGGTGTTCAACGACTCCGCCGAAGCCCAGGCGCTGGCGCTCGAAATGGACCTGCTGGAACGCCGGCTGCGCTTGAAGGCCTATCGGGCTCAGCGGCTGGAGTTGTATCGCCTCAGCCGTCATCACCAGATTGGGGATGACGTGTTGCGTGAGGTGCTGGGGGAGTTGGATCTGGCGGAGGCGAATTTGGGGTTGGGTAAATAGCAGCCATGGCGAAAAGCCAATTGTGGCGAGGGGATTTATCCCTGCTGGGCTGCGCAGCAGCCCTAAAGCAGTGAACTCAATCTTCCTGGCACACCGAGTTGGCTGGTTTGGGGGCCGCTTCGCAGCCCAACGGGGATAAATCCCCTCGCCACAACGGCCCCGATACAGCCATCAACCCCGACGCTGGATGAGCGCGCGGATCCGCTCCGCCGCTTCCACGCGATGCTCAATGACTTTGCCTTCGATCAGGATGGCTCGCGACGACATGTAGCACTGGGAGTGGCCCAGATGATTGAGTTGGGGATGTTGTTGGCGAACAAGTGCCTGGATCGGGTAGAGCTTCGAACTTGATGTAATAAGTGCCGACCTCATCGCGAGCAGGCTCGCTCCCACAGAAGACCGGTGTAGATCACAAGCTCTGTGAACAACACCAAACCACTGTGGGAGCGAGCCTGCTCGCGATAAATCGAAAGACAAACTCAAAAATACCTGTGAAGCACTGACCTGTGGCGAGGGGATTCATCCCCGTTGGGCTGCGAAGCAGCCCTAAAACCCGGCGACTCGGTGTGTCAGGACAATTGAGTCGACTGCTTTGGGGCTGCTGCGCAGCCCAGCGGGGATGAATCCCCTCGCCACAACAGCAGTTCGCTCAAGTCCTGGTGCAGCCATCAACCCCGACGCTGAATGAACGCGCGAATCCGCTTCGCCGCTTCCACACATTCAGCCAATGGCGCGACCAGGGCCATGCGCACGCGCCCGGCGCCTGGGTTGACGCCATCCACTTCGCGGGACAGGTACGAGCCCGGTACCACGGTCACGTGTTCCTCTTCGAACAGGTCCCGGCAGAACGCCGCGTCATCGCCCGCCACATTCGGCCACAAGTAGAAGCTGCCGTCGGGACGCTGTACGTCCAGCACCGGGCTGAGGATCTCCAGCACCGCGTCGAATTTCTCCCGGTACAGCGCACGGTTGGCCCGTACGTGCACTTCGTCGTTCCACGCGGCGATGCTTGCCAGTTGGGTCTGAACCGGCATCGCGCAGCCGTGGTAGGTGCGGTACAGCAGGAAACCCTTGAGGATGTCCGCGTCACCCGCGACGAAGCCGGAGCGCAGGCCTGGCAGGTTGGAGCGTTTGGACAGGCTGTGGAACACCACGCAGCGTTTGAAATCCTTGCGGCCGAGTTCGACGCAGGCGCTGAGCAGCCCTGGCGGCGGGGTTTGTTCGTCGAAGTACAGTTCGCTGTAGCACTCGTCCGCGGCGATGACGAAGTCGTGTTCGTCGGCCAGGGAGATGAGTTTCTTCAGTACATCCACCGGAATCAGCGCGCCGGTCGGGTTGCCAGGCGAGCACAGGAACAGGATCTGGCAGCGTTTCCAGATGTCCGGCGAGACCGCGTCGAAATCCGGGTTGAAGCCGTTCGCGTCCAGGCACGGCAGGTAGTGCGGCTTGGCGCCGGCCAGGAACGCCGCGCCTTCGTAGATCTGATAGAACGGGTTGGGGCTGACCACCAGGGCGTCGTCGCCACGGTTGACCACGGTCTGGGTGAAGGCGAACAAGGCCTCACGGGTGCCGTTGACCGGCAGTACATGGCGCGTCGGGTCCAGCCAGCCGTTCGGCACGTTGAAACGGCGCTCGCACCAGCCGGTGATGGCTTCACGCAGTTCCGGGATGCCGAGGGTGGTCGGGTACACGGCCATTTTTTCCAGATTGCTGGCCAGGGCCTCGGCCACGAAGCTCGGCGAACGGTGCTTGGGCTCGCCGATGGACAACGCGATCGGGCGCTTGTCGGGGTTGGGCGTGACGCTGCCGAGCAGGGCGCGGAGCTTTTCGAACGGGTAGGGCTGCAACTGGTTCAGAGCGTTGTTCATCGGGGGCCTCGTTCAATGTGGGAGCGGGCTTGCTCGCGAAAGCGGTGTGTCAGTTAGTGATTATGTTGATTGACACACCGCTTTCGCGAGCAAGCCCGCTCCCACAGGGGGATTCGTTCAGATATTGATACGCGTCAGGTTGATATCGGGTTCCTGGTTGACGCTCAAATGCCGCACGATCGCTTCCTGCAGGCGGCTGCACAGCTGTGGATCGGACAGCGGTTGGCCATGGGCGTCGGTGATGAAGAACACGTCTTCCACCCGCTCGCCGAGGGTGGCGATCTTGGCGTTTTGCAGCGACAGGTCGAACTCCAGGAATATATGACCGATCCGCGCCAACAGGCCGGGGCGGTCCGGGGCGCTGAGTTCCAGCACCGTGATCTGACGCTGGGCATCGTTGTGGATCGTCACCTGGGGCGCAAAGGCGAAATGCTTGAGCTGGCGTGGCACCCGGCGCTGGATGATGGTCGGGTAGTCCGCCGGGTTGCGCAGGGCCTCGGTGAGGCCGTCGCGGATCTGCTTGACCCGTGTCGGGTTATCGCCAATCGAATCGCCGTCGGTGTCGAGCACGATATAGGTGTCGAGGGTGAACTGGCTGCTGGAGGTGATAATCCGCGCATCATGGATGTTGAGGTTGAGCTGGTCCATCGCCGCCACGGTCACCGCGAAGAAGTCGTGCTGGTCCGGGGCATAGATGAAGATCTGCGTGCCGCCCTCGAACTCGCGCTGGGTGGTTTCCTTGATCAGCACCAGCGGCCCGCCGTCGGCCGGTTGCTGGAGGATCGCGTCGCTGTGCCAGGCCACGTCGCCGGCGGTATGGCGCAGGAAATAATCATCGCCCAGTTGCGACCAGAGCTGCTCGACGTCGTCCGGGTCGGTCCCGCCGCGCACCAGGATGTCCAGGGCTGCGCTCTGGGTCCGGCGGATCTGTTCTTCGCGGTCCAGCGGGTTTTCCAGGCCACGGCGCAAGGCCCGCTTGGTCTCGGTGTATAGCTGGCGCAACAGGCTGGCGCGCCAGGAGTTCCACAGGGTCGGGTTGGTGGCGTTGATGTCGGCCACGGTCAGCACGTAGAGGTAATCCAGGCGCGTTTCATCGCCGACGATCTGGGCAAAGTCATGGATCACCTGCGGGTCGGACAAATCCTTGCGCTGGGCGGTGGTCGACATCACCAGGTGGTTCTGCACCAGCCAGACGATCAGCCGGCTGTCCCATACCGGCAGTTGATGGCGCTGGCAGAACGCTTCGGCATCCACCGCACCGATCTCGGAGTGATCGCCTTGGCGGCCCTTGCCGATGTCGTGGTACAGCCCCGCCATGTAGATCAGCTCGGGCTTGGGCAGCTTGCCCATGAGCTTGCTGGCCAGCGGGAATTTCTCCGAGACCTGGGTGTACTGGAGTTTGCGCAAGTGCTTGATCAGGTTCAGGGTGTGGGCATCGACCGTGTAGATATGGAACAGGTCGTGCTGCATCTGTCCGACGATGAAGCCGAACTCCGGCAGATAGCGCCCGAGGATCCCGTAGCGGTTCATGCGCCGCAGGTTGCGGTGCACGCCGATCTTGCACTTGAACAGCTCGATGAACAGGCTGGTGTTACGGATGTCGTGACGGAAATCTTCGTCGATCAGATGACGGTTTTCCCGCAGCAAGCGAATGGTATCGGCGCGCACGCCCTTGATTTCCGGCTGCTGGGCCATGAGTACGAAGATTTCCAGCATGGCGAACGGCGTGCGGCGGAACACATTGGCGTTGCGCGCTTCGATGTAACCGTCGTGCAGTTGGAAACGTGAGTTGATCGGCTGCGGCGGCTCTTCGTCTTCTGGGGCGAGGATGACTTCCTCGAAGTGCTGGATGATCAGTTCGCTGAGCTGGGCGATGCTCATCACCACCCGGTAATACTGCTGCATGAAGTTTTCGATGGACTGCTTGGCGTCCTGGCCCTCGAAGCCCAGCAGGCCGGCGATGGAGCGCTGGTGATCGAACAGCAGGCGGTCTTCGGCACGGCCGGCGAGCATGTGCAGGGCGTAGCGGACTTTCCACAAAAACTCCTGGGACGAGGCCAGCAAGGCGTTTTCGCTTTCCACCAGGAATCCTTCGCCAGCCAGGGCCCGCAGGTTCAGCGTGCCGTACTGGCGGCGGGCAACCCAGAGGATCGTCTGGATGTCCCGCAGCCCACCAGGCGAGCCCTTGACGTTGGGCTCCAGGTTGTACTCGGTGTCGTTGTACTTATGGTGGCGGGCCTTCTGCTCGGCGTGCTTGGCCAGGAAAAATTCCTTGCTTGGCCACATGTGCTCTGTGCTGGTGACATCGAGCATGCGCTGGCGCAGGCGTTCGGGGCCGGCGATGGTGCGGCTTTCCATCAGGTTGGTGATCACTGTCAGGTCGGCGCGGGCTTCGTCGGCGCATTCCTGCACCGAGCGCACGCTCTGGCCGACTTCCAGGCCGATATCCCACAGCAGCGTCAGGAAGCGCTCGATGGAATCGCGGAAAACCTCATGATCGGCGCTGTCCAGCAGAATCAGCAGATCGATGTCGGAGTAGGGGTGCAGTTCGCCGCGCCCATAGCCACCCACCGCCACCAGGGCGATGTCGGCATCTTCGCTCCAGTTGAACTGCTCCCAGGCCTTTTGCAGGATGTTATCGACGAACCAGGCGCGGTCCTCGATCAGCCGACGAATGTCCCGGCCATTGCGAAAGCGCTGGTCGAGCACTTCGTGGGCCTGGCGGATCGCCTTCTTGAATGCCGAGATGGGGCTTGCCTTCAGGGCCAGTTCAGCCTGGAACTGGCCGCGGTCGAAGAGTTCGGGATCCACCTGCGGCATTGAATGACTTTCCTTTCTATCTATAGCTATAGGCTGTGTTTAGGTCAGGCGGAAACGCGAGGGATGGTGTCATCGCTGCGCAGGGTGAAGATTTCGTAACCGGTCTCGGTCACCAGCAAGGTGTGCTCCCATTGGGCCGACAGCTTGCGGTCCTTGGTGATGGCAGTCCAGCCGTCGCCCAGGACCTTGGTGTCGGCGCGGCCCTGATTGATCATCGGCTCGATGGTGAAGGTCATGCCTGCTTGCAGTTCCATGCCGGTGCCGGCACGGCCGTAGTGCAGGATTTGTGGCTCTTCGTGGAACACCTTGCCGATACCGTGGCCGCAGAACTCGCGCACCACCGAAAAGCCGTTCTTCTGTGCGTGCTTCTGGATCACTTCGCCGATGTCACCCAGGCGGCAGCCCGGTTTCACCAGTTCGATGGCCATGTACATGCATTCCTGGGTGACTTTCGACAGGCGCTCGGCCCACTCCGGCACGTTGCCGACATGGAACATGCGGCTGGTGTCGCCGTGGTAACCGTCCTTGATGACGGTGACGTCGATGTTCAGGGTATCGCCATCCTTCAACGGTTTTTCGTTGGGGATGCCATGGCAGACCACGTGGTTGATCGAGGTGCAGATCGACTTCGGGAAGCCTTTGTAATTGAGTGGGGCAGGGATGGCCTTCTGCTCGTTGACGATATAGTCGTGGCAGATGCGGTCCAGCTCTTCGGTGGTCACGCCAGGCTTGACGTAGTCGGCGATCATCTCCAGCACTTCGGCGGCAAGTTTGCCGGCGACACGCATTTTGGCGATGTCCTCGGGGGTTTTGAGGGTAACGGTCATACAGGCTCTCTCTGCGCCCGACGGCGCTGTTCAAAGCGAAATGGGCGGCGGATGATGATTCACGTGGCCCTGAAAGAGGCGATTCTAACAGACGATCAGCGCAATGAACCCTATCGCCTGGATGGAACTCTGTGGCGAGGGGATTTATCCCCGCCGGGCTTCGAAGCAGCCCCCTACCAGGCAGCTCAATCGACCTGATACCCCACGACGCCTGAATTTGGCGCCGCTACGCGCCCCAACGGGGATAAATCCCCTCGCCACAAGAGGATTTAAGAATCCGTGTTCCGTTTTCGCCCTTGCTGTGGTATAAAATGCGCCGCTTTCCGGGGATGACCCCGCAAGCTTAAATCCACACACGTGTCGACACGATGACCTGGGTGCCTCGGCTTATATAAGCCGCTGGTTGGTCATTGGGATACGTGGAGGCCAAACCCGACTTATCAAGGAACTATCATGTCCCAAGTCAACATGCGCGATATGCTGAAGGCCGGTGTGCACTTCGGTCACCAGACCCGTTACTGGAACCCGAAAATGGGCAAGTACATTTTCGGCGCGCGTAACAAGATCCACATCATCAACCTTGAAAAAACCCTGCCAATGTTCAACGAGGCACTGACCTTCGTAGAGCGCCTGGCCCAGGGCAAAAACAAGATTCTGTTCGTCGGCACCAAGCGTTCCGCTGGCAAGATCGTTGCTGAAGAAGCAGCACGTTGCGGTTCGCCGTACGTCGATCACCGCTGGTTGGGCGGCATGCTGACCAACTTCAAGACCATTCGCGCTTCCATCAAGCGTCTGCGTGACCTTGAAGTCCAGTCCGAAGACGGTACTTTCGCCAAGCTGACCAAGAAAGAAGCGCTGATGCGCACTCGCGATCTTGAGAAGCTGGACCGCTCCCTGGGCGGTATCAAGGACATGGGCGGTCTGCCTGACGCACTGTTCGTGATCGACGTTGACCACGAGCGCATCGCGATCACCGAAGCCAACAAGCTGGGTATCCCGGTCATCGGCGTTGTCGATACCAACAGCAGCCCGGAAGGCGTTGACTACATCATCCCAGGCAACGATGACGCCATCCGCGCCATCCAGCTGTACATGGGTTCGATGGCTGACGCTGTTATCCGTGGTCGCAACAACGTGAATGGCGGCACCGAAGTCTTCGCTGAAGAAGCTCCGGCAGCAGCCGCTGAGTAATCGACGCCCCTGGCGTTGACTCAGTAAGCAAAAAGGGGGCTTGGCCCCCTTTTTGCCACCTCGAAAACCATTTGCCGCCAGCGCAGTGACCTGTTTGTAACTTGCCGCGGCCTATAAGCAGTGGTTTTCCAGGAAGAATTGATCGCCCGTTCGATCGGGTGGAATGGTTGAAAACCTATCCAAGAGGATTTTGAAATGGCAGAGATTACTGCAGCGTTGGTCAAAGAACTGCGCGAGCGTACCGGCGAAGGCATGATGGACTGCAAGAAAGCCTTGACCAAGGCTGGCGGCGACATCGAGAAAGCCATTGATGACATGCGTGCTTCGGGCGCCATCAAGGCTGCCAAGAAAGCGGGCAACGTTGCCGCTGAAGGCGCCATCGCCATCAAGGACGACGGCAAGGCTGCCGTGCTGCTGGAAGTCAACTCCCAGACCGACTTCCTGGCTTTGCAGGATGACTTCAAGGCATTCGTCGCTGCCAGCGTCGAAAAAGCCTTCGCTGACAAACTGACCGACGCAGCTCCGCTGATCGCGTCTCAGGAAGAAGCGCGCCTGGTCCTGGTTGGCAAGACCGGCGAGAACGTCAACATCCGTCGCCTGGTTCGCGTTGAAGGTGACGTGGTCGGTACCTACCTGCACGGCAACAAGATCGGTGTTGCGGTTGTCCTCAAGGGCGGCGATACCGAGCTGGCGAAAGACATCGCCATGCACGTTGCGGCGACCAACCCTGAGTTCCTGCTGCCTTCGGACGTTTCGGCTGAAGCGATCGAGCGCGAGAAGAGCGTTTTCCTGCAGTTGAACGAAGAGAAGCTCAAAGGCAAGCCTGCTGAAATCGCAGAAAAAATGGTCAGCGGTCGTATCTCCAAGTTCCTGGCTGAAGCCAGCCTGGTTGAGCAGGCTTTCGTCAAGAACCCGGAAATCAAGGTCGGCGACCTGGCGAAGAAAGCCGGTGCCGAAATCGTTTCTTTCACCTACTTCAAGGTAGGCGAAGGCATCGAGAAGCCGGTCGACAACTTCGCTGAAGAAGTTGCTGCCCAATTGGCTGCTGCCAAGCAATAAGACGGTTCTTACAACTGTCGCCCTGAAGAGGCTGCCCGCTTAACGCGCGCAGCCTCTTTTTGGATGGGGATGCCGATTTTTATTGGTTTCCTGTCGGAACTGGCTTACAAAGCCGTGTTCCGATGGCGCTGTGTCAGCGTCAGCTAGAGTGAACGCAGGCTGAAAACAGTTTGCAAAGAATTTTCGAAAATACGCCGCAGGAGAGATTCGCAATGGCTCAGCAGGGCAGTGGTTATCAGGCTCGCTATAAACGCATTCTACTCAAGCTTAGCGGCGAGGCCCTGATGGGCTCGGAAGAGTTCGGGATCGATCCGAAAGTGCTGGATCGCATGGCCCTGGAAGTTGGCCAGTTGGTCGGGATCGGTGTGCAGGTCGGCCTGGTCATCGGCGGCGGCAACCTGTTCCGCGGCGCAGCGCTGAGCGCCGCTGGCATGGATCGGGTCACGGGCGATCACATGGGCATGCTGGCCACTGTGATGAACGCCCTGGCTATGCGTGATGCGCTGGAGCGTGCCAATATCTCGGCCATCGTGATGTCGGCCATTTCCATGGTTGGCGTGACCGATCACTACGACCGCCGCAAAGCCATGCGCCACCTCAACTCCAAGGAAGTGGTGATTTTTGCCGCCGGTACCGGTAATCCGTTCTTCACCACGGATTCGGCCGCCTGCCTGCGAGCGATCGAGATCGATGCCGATGTCGTGCTCAAGGCAACCAAGGTCGATGGCGTCTATACCGCTGACCCGTTCAAGGACCCGCATGCCGAGAAGTTCGATCATCTGACCTACGATGAAGTGCTGGATCGCAAGCTGGGTGTGATGGATCTGACGGCTATTTGCCTGTGCCGCGACCACAAGATGCCGTTGCGCGTCTTTAACATGAACAAGCCCGGTGCCCTGCTGAATATCGTCCATGGTGGCGCCGAAGGAACACTGATCGAGGAAGTTCAACAATGATCAACGAAATCAAGAAAGACGCTGAACAGCGCATGCAGAAATCCCTGGAGTCCCTGGCGCACAACTTCGGTCGCATCCGCACCGGCCAGGCGCACCCGAGCATCCTTGAAGGCGTGATGGTGCCGTACTACGGCGCCGACACCCCGATCAAGCAAGTGGCCAACATCACCGTCAAGGACGCTCGTACCCTGCAGGTCGTGGCCTTTGAGCGCAACATGCTGGCCGCGGTCGACAAGGCCATTGGCAGTGCCGGCCTGAACCTGAATCCGACCAACCTGGGCGAGCTGCTGCTGATCTCCATGCCGGCCCTGACCGAAGAAACCCGCAGGGGCTTCACCAAGCAGGCGCGTGATGTGGCTGAAGATGCCCGTGTTGCCGTGCGCAACATCCGTCGCGATGCGAACAGCCAGCTCAAGGACCTGGTCAAGGAAAAGGAAATCAGCGAAGACGAAGAGCGTCGCGCCACTGGCGAGATCGACGACCTGACCAAGAAATACGTGGCTAAGATCGACGCGGATTTGGCGCAGAAAGAAAAAGACCTGATGGCCGTATAAGGGTCTCGTTTTCATGGAAAAGACCAAGCAGGCCATGCCGTTCGCGGTGCCGCGCCACGTGGCGATCATCATGGACGGCAACAATCGCTGGGCCAAGAAGCGCTTTATGCCTGGCGTCGCCGGGCACAAGGCGGGGGTCGATGCGGTTCGTGCGGTCATCGAGGTGTGTGCCGAGGCAGGGGTCGAGGTGCTGACCCTGTTCGCCTTCTCCAGCGAGAACTGGCAGCGTCCGGCCGATGAAGTCAGTGCCTTGATGGACCTGTTCCTCAAGGCCCTGCGCCGTGAGGCCAAACGCCTCAACGAGAACAAGATCAGCCTGCGGATCATCGGTGATCGCTCGCGCTTCCATCCCGAGTTGCAGGCTGCGATGCGCGAAGCCGAGGCCGCGACGGCGGGCGCCGATCGTTTTGTCCTGCAGATCGCCGCCAACTATGGCGGTCAGTGGGACATCGCCCAGGCTGCCCAACGGTTGGCGCGGGAAGTCCAGGCTGGGCACCTGCGTCCGGAAGACATCACGCCGCAACTGTTGCAGACCTGCCTGGCGACCGGCGACCTGCCGTTGCCGGACCTGTGCATCCGTACCGGTGGCGAGCATCGCATCAGCAACTTCCTGCTCTGGCAACTGGCTTATGCCGAGTTGTACTTCTCCGACCTGTTCTGGCCGGACTTCAAACACGAAGCCATGCGCACCGCACTGGCCGATTTCGCTTCCCGTCAGCGTCGCTTCGGTAAAACGAGCGAGCAGATCGAAGCTGGAGCCCGGGTTTAATGCTCAAACAACGAATCATCACTGCCTTGATCCTGTTGCCCATTGCCCTGGGTGGTTTTTTTCTGCTCGAAGGCGCCAGTTTTGCGCTGTTCATCGGCCTGGTCGTGACCTTGGGGGCTTGGGAATGGGCGCGTCTGGCGGGTTTTCCTGCGCAGTCGGCACGCGTGGCTTACGCAGCCGTCGTGGCGGCCATGCTGTTCATCATGTACGTGGTGCCTGACCTCGCGCCTTGGGTGCTGGGCGCTGCGGTGCTGTGGTGGGCGACCGCGACCTTCCTGGTCCTGACTTATCCGCGCACGACCCATCATTGGGCCAACGCAGCGACCAAGCTGGTGATCGGCCTGTTGATCCTGCTGCCGGCCTGGCAGGGGCTGATCTGGATCAAGCAAGGCCCGCTGGGTAACTGGCAGATCATGGCCGTGATGGTGCTGGTCTGGGGGGCTGATGTTGGCGCCTATTTCTCCGGCAAGGCGTTCGGCAAGCGCAAGCTCGCGCCGAAAGTCAGCCCCGGCAAGAGTTGGGAAGGCGTCTATGGTGGCCTGGCCTTGAGCCTGGTGATTACCACTGTGGTCGGTTTCGTTCGGGACTGGACGGTCGCGCAACTGCTGATGGGCCTTATTGGTGCCGCCCTGATCGTATTTGTGTCCGTGGTCGGCGACTTGACCGAAAGCATGTTCAAGCGTCAATCCGGGATCAAGGACAGCAGTAACCTGTTGCCCGGTCACGGTGGCGTGCTGGATCGTATCGACAGCCTTACCGCCGCGATCCCGATCTTTGCCGTGCTGTTGTGGATGGCGGCATCGTGAGTCGCCCCCAACAGATCACTGTCCTTGGCGCGACCGGTTCGATCGGCCTGAGTACGCTTGATGTCATTGCTCGGCATCCAGAGCGTTACCAGGTGTTCGCCCTCAGTGGTTTCACGCGCCTGAGTGAGTTGCTGGCCTTGTGCATACGCCACACGCCACGGTTTGCCGTGGTGCCTGAGGCAGGCGTGGCGCGGGCGTTGCAGGACGATCTGCGCGCAGCCGGGTTGCACACTCGGGTGCTGGTGGGGGAGGAGGGGCTCTGCCAAGTGGCTTCCGACCCTGAAGTCGACGCTGTGATGGCGGCAATCGTCGGTGCGGCGGGCTTGCGTCCGACGCTGGCGGCGGTGCAGGCCGGCAAGAAGATCCTGTTGGCCAACAAAGAAGCGCTGGTGATGTCCGGCGCGCTGTTCATGCAGGCTGTGCGCAAGAGCGGTTCGGTGCTGCTGCCTATAGACAGTGAACACAATGCGATTTTCCAGTGCATGCCACAGGACTTTTCCCGTGGCCTTGGCGCGGTGGGGGTCCGGCGGATTCTACTGACGGCCTCCGGTGGTCCGTTCCGGCAGACGCCGCTGGAAGAATTGATGCATGTTTCACCCGAGCAGGCCTGTGCGCACCCGAACTGGTCCATGGGGCGCAAGATTTCCGTGGATTCGGCCAGCATGATGAACAAGGGCCTGGAGCTGATCGAGGCTTGCTGGCTGTTCGATGCCAAGCCGTCCCAGGTCGAGGTGGTGATTCATCCCCAGAGCGTGATTCACTCCCTGGTGGACTACGTCGACGGTTCGGTGCTGGCCCAGTTGGGCAATCCGGACATGCGCACCCCGATCGCCAACGCCCTGGCCTGGCCGGAGCGCATCGATTCGGGCGTTGCGCCGCTGGACCTGTTCGCCATCGCCCGCCTGGATTTCCAGGCCCCCGACGAGCAGCGCTTCCCCTGCCTGCGTCTGGCGCGCCAAGCGGCCGAAGCGGGCAACAGTGCCCCGGCCATGCTTAATGCCGCCAATGAAGTGGCGGTTGCAGCGTTTCTCGATGGACGTGTCCGTTACCTCGAGATCGCGAGTATCATCGAGGAAGTCTTGAATCTCGAGGCCGTGGTTTCGGTCGATGACCTCGATACTGTGTTTACGGCGGATGCCAGGGCTCGTGAGTTGGCGGGCCAATGGCTGCAGCGCCACGGGCGTTGAAGCTGCGATACGTTAGCCAGGGTTGCCCTGGACAGGATTGCGGAGAAAACAGATGAGCGCGCTCTATATGATTGTCGGCACCCTGGTTGCCTTGGGGGTGTTGGTCACATTTCACGAATTCGGTCATTTCTGGGTCGCGCGTCGCTGTGGCGTCAAGGTCCTGCGTTTTTCCGTGGGCTTTGGCATGCCGTTGCTGCGCTGGCACGACAAGAAAGGCACCGAGTTCGTCGTGGCGGCCATCCCGTTGGGCGGCTACGTGAAAATGCTCGACGAGCGTGAAGGCGAAGTGCCGGCCGATCAGCTCGATCAATCCTTCAATCGCAAGACCGTCCGTCAGCGCATCGCCATCGTCGCGGCGGGGCCGATCGCCAACTTCCTGCTGGCCATGGTGTTTTTCTGGGCCCTGGCCATGCTGGGCAGCGAACAAGTGCGCCCGGTCATTGGCGCGGTGGAGGCTGGCAGCGTTGCCGCCCGCGCCGGACTGGGTGCCGGGCAGGAAATTGTCGCTATCGATGGTGAGCCGACATCGGGCTGGGCTGCGGTCAATCTGCAATTGGTGCGGCGCCTGGGTGAGAGCGGTTCGTTGCAGTTGATGGTGCGCGAGCAGGGCTCCACGGTGGATTCGCCTCGCGAACTGGTATTGGATAACTGGCTCAAGGGTGCCGACGAGCCCGATCCTATCCGTTCCCTGGGGATCCGGCCTTGGCGCCCGGCGTTGCCACCGATACTCGCCGAACTCGACCCGAAAGGCCCGGCCCAGGCTGCTGGCCTGAAGACCGGCGATCGGTTGCTGGCGCTCGACGGCCAGCCGGTCAGCGATTGGCAACAGGTGGTCGATTCGGTTCGTGTACGTCCTGATACCAAAATTGTGCTGCGCATCGAGCGTGACGGTGCTCCAATCGACGTCCCGGTGACCCTGGCGGCCCGTGGCGAGAGCAAGGCCCCGACCGGTTACCTGGGGGCGGGCGTCAAGGCTGTCGACTGGCCGCCGGAAATGATCCGCGAGGTCAGTTTCGGTCCTGTGGCGGCGATTGGCGAGGGTGCGCGTCGTACCTGGACCATGAGTGTCCTGACGCTGGACTCGCTCAAGAAAATGTTGTTCGGCGAGCTCTCGGTAAAAAACTTGAGTGGACCGATAACCATTGCTAAAGTGGCGGGCGCTTCTGCCCAGTCGGGCGTCGCTGATTTCCTGAATTTCCTTGCTTATCTGAGCATTAGCCTGGGGGTTCTGAATTTGCTGCCCATCCCGGTACTGGATGGGGGGCATCTGCTGTTTTATCTGATCGAGTGGGCGCGTGGTCGTCCCTTGTCGGATCGGGTGCAAGGTTGGGGGATACAGATCGGCATCAGCTTGGTGGTCGGGGTCATGTTGCTTGCCCTCGTCAACGATCTGGGTCGTCTGTAACGCTTCGCTGAATTGCGAATCTGCCGCATTTTGCGGCAGTTTGTTTATTGCCAGTTGGAATAAGAAAGGACTTCATGAAACGTCTGCTGCTAACTGCGGTTCTCACCGTATTGATGATCGCCGAAGTTCACGCCGAGTCCTTCACTATCTCTGATATTCGCGTCAATGGCCTCCAGCGGGTCTCCGCGGGTAGCGTCTTTGGTGCCTTGCCGTTGAACGTCGGCGAGCAGGCGGATGATCGGCGCCTGGTGGAATCCACTCGTGCGCTGTTCAAGACCGGCTTCTTTCAAGATATCCAACTGGGCCGTGACGGCAATGTCCTGGTCATCACCGTTGTCGAGCGTCCGTCGGTCGCCAGTATCGAGATCGAGGGCAACAAGGCGATCTCCACTGAAGACCTGATGAAGGGCCTCAAGCAATCCGGCCTGGCCGAAGGCGAGATCTTCCAGCGTGCCACCCTCGAAGGTGTGCGTAACGAACTGCAACGCCAGTACGTTGCCCAGGGCCGCTACTCGGCCACCGTCGACACCGAGGTGGTACCGCAGCCGCGCAACCGTGTCGGCCTGAAGGTCAACATCAACGAAGGCACCGTGGCGGCCATCCAGCACATCAACGTGGTGGGCAACACGGTTTTCCCGGATGAAGACCTGATCGACCTGTTCGAACTCAAGACCACCAACTGGCTGTCGTTCTTCAAGAACGACGACAAGTACGCCCGTGAAAAACTCTCCGGTGACCTGGAGCGCCTGCGTTCCTACTACCTGGACCGTGGCTACATCAACATGGACATCGCTTCGACCCAGGTGTCCATCACCCCGGACAAGAAGCACGTCTACATCACTGTCAACGTCAACGAAGGTGAGAAATACACCGTTCGTGACGTCAAGCTCAGCGGTGACCTGAAGGTCCCTGAAGACCAGGTCAAGTCGCTGTTGCTGGTGCAGAAGGGCCAGGTGTTCTCGCGCAAGCTGATGACCACCACGTCCGAACTGATCACCCGCCGCCTGGGTAACGAGGGCTACACCTTCGCCAACGTCAACGGCGTGCCACAGCCCCACGATGAAGACCATACCGTCGACATCACCTTCGCCGTGGACCCGGGCAAGCGTGCCTACGTCAACCGCATCAACTTCCGTGGCAACACCAAGTCCGAGGACGAAGTGCTGCGCCGTGAAATGCGCCAGATGGAAGGTGGCTGGGCCTCGACCTACCTGATCGACCAATCCAAGACCCGTCTTGAACGCCTGGGCTTCTTCAAGGAAGTCAACGTCGAGACCCCGGCCGTACCGGGCGTCGATGACCAGGTCGATGTGAACTACAGCGTCGAGGAGCAGGCTTCCGGCTCGATCACCGCCAGTGTCGGTTTCGCCCAGAGCGCCGGCCTGATCCTCGGCGGCTCGATCACCCAGAACAACTTCCTGGGTACCGGTAACAAGGTCAGCATCGGCTTGACCCGCAGTGAATACCAGACCCGCTACAACTTCGGCTTCGTGGACCCCTACTGGACCGCCGACGGTGTGAGCCTGGGCTACAACGCCTTCTATCGCACCACCGACTATGACGAGCTCGATTCCGATATCTCCAGCTACGCGGTGGACAGCTACGGTGTCGGCGCCAACGTGGGCTACCCGATCAGCGAGACTTCGCGCCTGACGTTCGGTCTGACTGCCCAGCAGGACAAGATCAACACCGGTCGCTACACCGTCGACGAGATCTTCGACTTCGTTAACAAGGAAGGCGACAGCTACCTGAACTTCAAGGCATCCGCCGGCTGGTCCGAGTCGACCCTGAACAAAGGCGTGCTGGCGACCCGTGGTCATTCCCAGAGCCTGGTGTTCGAAACCACCACCCCTGGCAGCGACCTGTCGTTCTTCAAGCTCGACTACCGTGGCCAGTTGTTCCAGCCGCTGTCTGATAACTACACCATGCGCCTGCACACCGAACTGGGCTATGGTGACGGCTACGGCTCGACCGATGGCCTGCCGTTCTACGAGAACTACTACGCCGGTGGTTTCAACTCGGTACGTGGCTTCAAGGACAGCACCCTGGGTCCGCGCAGTACGCCAAGTAGAGGCACCAATCCGGGCACGATTGCCGACCCGGACCAGGATCCACTGCCGTTCGGTGGCAACGTACTGATCCAGGGTGGTCTCGAGGTCCTGTTCCCGATGCCATTCGTGAAAGATCAGCGCTCCCTGCGTACCTCGGTATTCTGGGACGTGGGTAACGTATTCGACTCCAAGTGCAGCGACACCACCAACGCCAACGGCACCAGGTCCAACACACAGTGCAACGACATCAGCCTGAGCAACATGGCCAGTTCCGTTGGTGTGGGCGTGACCTGGGTCACCGCACTGGGTCCATTGAGTTTCGCGCTGGCAATGCCGATCAAGAAACCGGATGACGCTGAAACCCAAGTGTTCCAATTCTCCCTCGGCCAGACGTTCTAAGTATCTGGCCCAAGATAACGACAATGGATTTTGTAGGAGTACATCGTGCGTAAGTTGACTCAATTGGTTCTCCTGGCGACCGTACTGGTCGCAGGTCCGGCTTTTGCCGACATGAAGATCGCCGTGCTGAATTATCAGATGGCCTTGCTGGAGTCCGACGCGGCGAAGAAATACGCCGTGGATGCGGAGAAGAAGTTCGGCCCGCAACTGACCAAGCTCAAGGGCCTGGAAAGCAGCGCCAAGGGCATCCAGGATCGTCTGGTGGCCGGTGGCGACAAGATGGCCCAGGGCGAGCGTGAGCGTCTGGAACTTGAGTTCAAGCAAAAGGCCCGTGACTTCCAGTTCCAGTCCAAGGAGCTGAACGAAGCGAAAGCTGTTGCCGACCGCGAAATGCTCAAGCAACTCAAGCCGAAACTCGACAGCGCCGTGGAAGAAGTCATCAAGAAAGGTGGTTTTGACCTGGTGTTCGAGCGTGGCGCAGTGATCGATGTCAAGCCTCAATACGACATCACGCGCCAGGTGATCGAGCGCATGAATCAGCTGAAGTAATCCATGACAGCGACTATCAAGCTCGGCCAATTGGCCGAGTTCCTCGGCGCCACCCTGCGTGGCGACCCGGAGAAGGCAATTACTGGGCTAGCCACTTTGCAAGAGGCTGGCCCAGCTCAGTTGAGCTTTCTGGCAAATCCCCAATATCGCAAGTACCTGGCCGACAGCCGGGCTGCCGCGCTGTTGCTCAAGGCCGCTGATGCCGATGGGTTTGCCGGCGATGCCCTGATCGTGCCCGATCCGTACCTGGCATATGCACGAATCTCCCACCTGTTCGATCCCAAGCCCAAGTCGGCTGCTGGTATTCATCCCAGCGCAGTGATTGCGGCGGATGCCGTGGTCGATCCCACGGCCAGCGTCGGTCCGTTCGTGGTCATCGAAAGCGCGGCCCGAATCGGTGCCGGCGTTACGCTGGGTGCCCATTGTGTCATCGGCGCGCGCAGCGAGATCGGCGAAGGCGGCTGGCTGGCACCACGGGTCACCCTGTACCACGATGTGCGCATCGGCAAACGGGTCGTGATTCAGTCAGGCGCAGTGCTGGGCGGTGAAGGGTTCGGTTTCGCCAACGAAAAAGGCATCTGGCAAAAGATCGCCCAGATTGGTGGCGTCACCGTTGGCGATGATGTGGAGATCGGCGTCAACACCGCGATCGACCGTGGTGCCCTGGCCGACACAGTCATCGGTAATGGCGTCAAGCTCGACAACCAGATCCAGATCGCCCACAACGTCCAGGTTGGTGACCACACTGCCATGGCCGCCTGCGTGGGCATCTCCGGCAGCACCAGGATCGGCAAGCACTGCATGCTCGCCGGTGGCGTGGGGCTGGTGGGGCATATCGATATCTGTGACAACGTGTTCCTGACCGGGATGACCATGGTGACCCACTCGATTACCGAGCCGGGTGCCTATTCTTCCGGCACAGCTATGCAACCGGCAGCCGAATGGCGCAAGAGCGCGGCCCGTATCCGCCAGCTCGATGACATCGCGCGGCGCCTGAAGCAGGTGGAAAAGCGTGTAGGGGACGTGACCCCTGGCGGTAATGCTTCATCAGATGGCTGATACCATTTCCATATCAAGTGTGCACAGCCGTTAGGGCTTCTTGATTTGCTAGCGGAGTGCGCGTCACTCGTGCGCTCCCAATCTTTACATAGGCTTCCCCCCGAAATGATGGACATCAACGAGATTCGCGAATACCTGCCTCACCGTTACCCGTTCCTGCTGGTGGATCGGGTGGTGGACCTGGACGTTGAAGGCAAGCGCATTCGCGCCTACAAGAATGTCAGCATCAACGAGCCGTTCTTCAATGGCCACTTCCCCGCGCATCCGATCATGCCGGGCGTGCTGATCATCGAGGCAATGGCTCAGGCTGCCGGGATCCTTGGTTTCAAAATGCTCGACGTAAAGCCTGCCGACGGCACGCTCTATTACTTCGTCGGTTCCGACAAGCTGCGTTTCCGCCAGCCGGTCACCCCGGGCGATCAGTTGATCCTCGAAGCCAAGTTCATCAGTTGCAAGCGCCAGATCTGGAAATTCGAATGCCAGGCTTCGGTCGACGGCAAGCCAGTCTGCTCCGCTGAAATCATCTGTGCGGAACGCAAGCTATGAGTTTGATTGACCCTCGCGCAATCATCGATCCGACGGCCGTCCTGGCCGCCGATGTCGAGGTCGGCCCGTGGTCGATTGTCGGCGCAGGTGTGGAAATCGGCGAGGGTACGGTGATCGGTCCCCACGTAGTGCTCAAGGGCCCGACCCGGATTGGTCGTCACAATCGCATCTACCAGTTTTCTTCGGTAGGCGAGGATACGCCCGATCTCAAATACAAAGGTGAAGAGACCCGTCTGGTCATCGGCGATCACAATGTGATCCGTGAAGGCGTGACGATTCACCGTGGCACCGTTCAGGACCGTTCCGAAACGACCCTGGGCGACCACAACCTGATCATGGCCTATGCGCACATCGGCCATGACAGCGTGATTGGCAACCATTGCATCCTGGTCAACAACACCGCGCTGGCTGGTCATGTGCACGTAGATGATTGGGCGATCCTGTCCGGGTTCACCCTGGTGCACCAGTATTGCCATATCGGCGCCCATAGCTTCTCTGGCATGGGCACGGCCATTGGCAAGGACGTCCCGGCCTATGTCACGGTGTTCGGTAACCCGGCCGAAGCCCGCAGCATGAACTTCGAAGGCATGCGTCGTCGTGGTTTCAGCGAAGAGGCGATTACGGCGCTGCGGCGTGCCTACAAGGTCGTGTATCGCCAGGGCCTGACGGTCGAGCAGGCGCTCGCCGAACTGGCGGAGGCCTCGACGCAATACCCGGAAGTCGCGATCTTCCGCGACTCCATCCAGTCTTCGACCCGCGGCATCACTCGCTGACCATGGCTAACTTGCGTATTGCACTGGTGGCGGGAGAGGCTTCCGGTGACATTCTGGGCGCCGGTCTGATGCGCTCGCTCAAGGCGCAGCACCCCGCAGTCGAATTCATCGGTGTCGGTGGGCCGCTGATGCAAGCCGAGGGGCTCACGTCTTATTTCCCGATGGAACGCCTGTCGGTCATGGGACTGGTGGAAGTGCTCGGTCGCCTGCGCGAGCTGCTGGCCCGGCGCAAGAAGCTGATCCAGACCCTGATCGACGAAAAACCGGATGTATTCATCGGCATCGATGCGCCGGATTTCACCCTCAATATCGAACTCAAGTTGCGTCAGGCCGGGATCAAGACCGTGCACTACGTCAGCCCGTCGGTCTGGGCCTGGCGGCAGAAGCGGGTGCTGAAGATTCGTGAAGGCTGCGACCTGATGTTGACGCTGCTGCCGTTCGAAGCCCGGTTCTACGAGGAGAAGGGCGTGCCGGTGCGGTTTGTCGGGCACACCCTGGCCGATACCATTCCCCTGGAAGCCGACCGCGCTGCGGCTCGCCAGGCGTTGGGCCTGCCCGAAGGGCCGCTGGTGGCCTTGATGCCCGGCAGTCGGGGTGGTGAGGTGAGTCGCCTGGGTGGCTTGTTCTTTGACGCCGCCGAACGCCTTCGGGCGCTGCGCCCAGGTGTGCGTTTTGTCCTGCCGTGTGCCAGTGCGCAGCGTCGGGTCCAGTTGGAAGCGCTGCTGGTCGGTCGCGATTTGCCGGTGACGTTGCTCGATGGCCGTTCCCATGAAGCGTTGGCGGCTTGCGATGCGGTGTTGATTGCCTCTGGCACTGCTACTCTTGAGGCGTTGTTGTATAAACGCCCGATGGTGGTCGCCTATCGCCTGGCACCGCTGACGTTCTGGATTCTCAAGCGCATGGTCAAGAGTCCCTACGTTTCCTTGCCAAACCTGTTAGCCCAGCGCCTGTTGGTGCCGGAGCTGCTGCAGGACGAGGCGACCGCCGAGGCATTGGCCAACACGCTGTCGCCCTTGCTCGACGGCGGTGAGGAACAGACCCGGGGCTTTGACGAAATCCACCGTACCCTGCGTCGCGATGCCTCCAACCAGGCCGCAGACGCGGTACTGACCCTGATCGGCGCAAAACCATGAGCAACTCAAAGCTACAGATGGGCCTGGACTTCAACCTGGTTGCCGAAGTGGAAGAGCTGGTGGCCGGTGTCGATGAGGTGGGGCGCGGCCCGTTGTGCGGCGCAGTGGTGACGGCGGCGGTGATTCTCGACCCGAAACGGCCGATCCTTGGCCTCAATGATTCGAAGAAGCTCACTGAGGCCCGTCGCGAAAAACTCTACGACGAGATCTGCGAGAAAGCCCTGAGCTGGTGCATCGCCCGGGCCGAAGTCGAAGAAATCGATGAACTCAACATCCTGCACGCCACCATGCTCGCCATGCAGCGTGCTGTACAGGGGCTGCATATCACGCCGAAACTGGCGATGATCGATGGCAATCGCTGCCCGAAATTGTCGATGCGCGCCGAAGCGGTCATCCAGGGCGACGCCAAGGTACCGGCCATCGCGGCGGCCTCGATCCTGGCGAAGGTCAGCCGTGACCGGGAAATGAGCGCCTTCGAGCTGATCTATCCGGGCTATGGCATCGGCAGTCACAAAGGCTATCCGACCCCCGTTCATCTGGAAGCCCTGGCGCGTCTTGGGCCAACGCCGATCCACCGGCGTTCGTTCGCCCCGGTGCGGTTGGCTTATGAAGCGCGTGATGGCTTGATCGTGAGTAGTCAGATTACGGTTTCTTGATGCAGGCTTTTGTGGCGAGGGGATTTATCCCCGCTGGGGCGCGAAGCGGCCCGAAAAGTCTGCCTGAGACAACGAGTTCTAGATCCAGGGGCCGCTTTGCAGCCCAGTGGGGATAAATCCCCTCGCCACAAAAGTAGTGTGCATGTTTGCCTGGCAGGATGCTCATGGCTGATGTTTTACCCAAGGCCCGGTACAATCCGGGCCTTGTTGTTTTCATGACTTAACGCAGGATCACTATGCCGGCTTCATTCGTTCATCTACGCCTGCACACTGAATACTCCCTGGTCGATGGCCTGGTGCGGATCAAGCCATTGGTCAAGACCCTGGTGGGCATGAACATGCCTGCCGTGGCGGTCACCGACCAGAACAACATGTGTTCGCTGGTCAAGTTCTACAAGGCCGCCATGGGCGCCGGGATCAAGCCGATCTGTGGCGCCGACCTGTGGTTGTCGAACAAGGACCCGGACGCACCACTGAGCCGTATCAGCCTGTTGGTGATGAACGCCATGGGTTATCGCAACCTCACCGAGCTGATCTCCCGTGGCTTTATCGACGGCCAGCGCAATGGTTCGATCATCATCGAGCGCGAGTGGGTGGCCGAGGCCAGCGAAGGGCTGATCATGCTGTCGGCGGCCAAGGAGGGTGAAATCGGCCTGGCCCTGCTCAGTGGCAACACCGAGGAAGCCGAGACCCTGGCCCGCGACTGGATGTCGGTGTTCCCGGACCGTTTCTACATCGAAGTGCAGCGCACCAACCGTCCCAACGACGAAGAACACCTGCATGCCGCCGTGGCCCTGGCCGACAAGATCGGCGCGCCGCTGGTGGCGACCAACGACGTGCGTTTCATCAAGCAGGAAGACTTCGAGGCCCACGAAACCCGCGTCTGCATCGGTGAAGGTCGCGCCCTCGATGACCCGCGCCGTCCGAAGAACTACAGCGACCAGCAATACCTCAAGAGCGCCGAGGAAATGGCCGAGTTGTTCAGTGACCTGCCTGAGGCGCTGGAAAACACCGTCGAGATCGCCAAGCGCTGCAACATCGAAGTGAAACTGGGCAAGCACTTCCTGCCCAACTTCCCGATTCCCGATGGCATGACCATCGACGAGTATTTCCGCAAAGTGTCCTTCGACGGCCTGGAGGAACGCCTCAGCGTCCTGCTGCCCAAGGACACCACCGAAGATTACGAAGCCAAGCGCCAGGTCTATGTCGACCGCTTGAATTTCGAGCTGGATATCATCATCCAGATGGGGTTCCCCGGTTACTTCCTGATCGTGATGGACTTCATCCAGTGGGCCAAGAACAACGGCGTGCCGGTGGGCCCTGGCCGTGGGTCGGGCGCCGGGTCGCTGGTGGCCTACGTACAGAAGATCACCGACCTCGACCCGCTGGAATATGACCTGCTGTTCGAACGTTTCCTCAACCCGGAACGGGTATCCATGCCCGACTTCGACGTCGACTTCTGTATGGATGGTCGCGACCGGGTGATCGATTACGTGGCCGAGAAATACGGTCGCAACGCGGTGAGCCAGATCATCACTTTCGGTTCCATGGCCGCCAAGGCTGTGGTGCGCGACGTGGCGCGGGTGCAGGGCAAGTCCTACGGTCTGGCGGATCGTCTGTCGAAGATGATTCCGTTCGAAGTCGGCATGACCCTGGAAAAAGCCTACGAACAGGAAGAAATCCTGCGGGACTTCATCAAGGTCGATGAAGAAGCCGCGGAAATCTGGGAAATGGCGCGCAAGCTCGAAGGCGTGGTGCGTAACGTCGGCAAGCACGCCGGTGGCGTGGTCATCGCGCCGACCAAGCTGACGGACTTCTCGCCGATCTATTGCGATGAAGAAGGCGACGGCCTGGTGACCCAGTTCGACAAGGACGACGTCGAGGCGGCGGGCCTGGTGAAGTTCGACTTCCTCGGCCTGCGGACCCTGACGATCATCGATTGGGCCCTGAAAACCATCAACCGTGACCGGGCCAAGGTCGGCGAAGAACCGCTGGACATCGCCTTCATCCCGCTGGATGACAAGCCGACCTACAGCCTGCTGCAAAAAGCCGAAACCACGGCGGTGTTCCAACTTGAATCCCGAGGCATGAAAGAGCTGATCAAAAAGCTCAAGCCCGACTGCCTGGAAGACCTGATCGCACTCGTGGCGCTGTTCCGGCCGGGTCCGTTGCAATCGGGCATGGTGGACGACTTCATCAACCGTAAGCACGGTCGCGCCGAACTGGCGTATCCGCATCCCGACTACCAGTACGACGGCCTCAAGCCGGTGTTGGCCCCCACCTACGGCATCATCCTGTACCAGGAACAGGTGATGCAGATTGCCCAGGTGATGGCCGGCTATACGCTGGGCGGCGCGGACATGCTGCGTCGAGCCATGGGTAAGAAAAAGCCCGAGGAAATGGCCAAGCAGCGTGGCGGTTTCATTGAAGGTTGTGCGAACAACGGTATCGATGCGGACCTGGCCGGTAACATCTTCGACCTGGTGGAAAAATTCGCCGGCTACGGCTTCAACAAATCCCACTCCGCCGCGTATGGCCTGGTGTCGTACCAGACCGCGTGGCTGAAGGCCCATTACCCGGCGCCGTTCATGGCCGCGGTACTGTCGGCGGATATGCACAACACCGACAAGGTCGTGACCTTGATCGAAGAAGTGCGGACCATGAAGCTGCGCCTCGACGCACCGGACGTGAACGCTTCGGAGTTCAAGTTCACGGTGAACGAAGAAGGCCGCATCATCTACGGCCTCGGTGCGATCAAGGGCGTGGGCGAGGGGCCGGTGGAGGCCATCACCGAAGCGCGCCAGGACGGGCCGTTCAAGGACCTGTTCGATTTCTGCGCCCGGGTCGACCTCAAGCGCATCAACAAGCGCACCCTCGATGGTTTGATTCGCAGTGGCGCGTTGGACCGTCTGGGTCCGTACTTCCAGGATGAACCCAAGGCCTACCAGGCCAACATCGACCGCAACCGCGCGGTATTGCTGGCAGCCATGGAAGAAGCGATCAAGGCCGCCGAACAGACCGCCCGCACCCACGACAGCGGTCACGCCGACCTGTTTGGCGGGCTGTTCGTCGAGGAAGACGCCGATGTCTACGGCAACCATCGCAAGGCCAAGGAGCTGACCCTCAAGGAACGCCTCAAGGGTGAAAAAGACACCTTGGGCCTGTACCTCACCGGGCACCCGATCGACGAATACGAAGGTGAGATCCGCCGCTTCGCCCGCCAGCGTATCATCGACCTCAAGCCGGCTCGCGACACGCAGACCGTTGCCGGCATGATCATCGCCCTGCGGGTGATGAAGAACAAAAAGGGCGACAAGATGGGCTTCATCACCCTCGACGACCGCTCCGGGCGCATCGAGGCTTCGTTGTTCGCCGATGCGTTCCACTCGGCGCAGTCGCTGTTGCAGACCGACGCGATGGTGGTGGTGGAAGGCGAGGTCAGCAACGACGACTTTTCCGGTGGCCTGCGGCTGCGGGTCAAGCGGGTGATGAGCATGGAAGATGCCCGTACCAACCTGGCCGAGAGCCTGCGCCTGAAGTTGCAGACCCAGGACCTAAAGGGCGATCAGCTACGCTGGTTGGGCGAATTGTTCAAGCGTCATCGCGGTGCCTGCCCGATCACCATGGAGTATGTGCGCCCCGATGCCAAGGCTGTGCTGCAGTTCGGCGAGGGCTGGCGGATCGACCCGGCGGATGCGTTGATTCAAGCCTTGCGTGACCAGTTCGGCAAAGACAACGTCTTCCTCCAATACCGTTGACGGCCAGGGGCCATTCTTGAAACCGGAATGCCCCTGATCTCGACCCGAATTTTTAATCTCGACCTGAACGCGCCTCTCCCTTAAGGTAGGCGCGAATAGACAACCGGCCGGCCCAAGCTCTCTTGGACGTCGACCCAAGACGGACGCCTATGAACCCGAATTTTCTAGATTTCGAACAGCCGATCGCCGACCTGCAAGCCAAGATCGAAGAGTTGCGCTTGGTCGGTAATGACAATTCGCTGAATATCGGCGATGAGATCTCTCGTCTGCAGGACAAAAGCCGCACGCTGACCGAAGACATCTTCGGCAAGCTGACCAGCTGGCAGATCGCCCGCCTGGCGCGGCACCCGCGTCGTCCCTACACCCTGGACTACATCGAGCACATCTTTACCGAGTTCGATGAGTTGCATGGCGACCGTCACTTCTCCGACGACGCCGCGATCGTCGGCGGTGTCGCCCGCCTGGAAGACCAGCCGGTGATGGTGATCGGTCACCAGAAAGGCCGTGAAGTGCGCGAGAAGGTACGCCGCAACTTCGGCATGCCGCGTCCGGAAGGCTACCGCAAGGCCTGCCGCCTGATGGAAATGGCCGAGCGCTTCAAGATGCCGATCCTGACGTTCATCGACACGCCGGGCGCCTACCCGGGCATCGACGCCGAAGAGCGCAACCAGAGCGAAGCGATTGCCTGGAACCTGCGGGTCATGGCTCGCCTGAAAACCCCGATCATCGCCACTGTGATCGGCGAAGGCGGTTCCGGCGGTGCGCTGGCCATCGGTGTCTGCGATCAACTGAACATGCTGCAATATTCCACTTATGCGGTGATCTCGCCGGAAGGCTGCGCCTCGATCCTGTGGAAAACCGCCGAGAAGGCGCCGGATGCGGCTGAAGCGATGGGCATTACTGCCGAGCGTCTCAAAGGCCTGGGCATCGTCGACAAAGTGATCAACGAGCCAGTGGGCGGCGCCCACCGCGACCCGGCTGCTGCGGCGGCACTGATCCGCGCCGAGCTGAGTTCGCAACTGTCGATGCTCAAGAAGTTCGACAACGACGCGCTGCTGGCTCGTCGCTACGAGCGGTTGATGAGCTACGGTCTCTGATCTGACCAAGCTTCCAGCAGTTGTGGGGGCCAGTGTGGGAGCGGGCTTGCTCGCGAAAGCGGTTTAACATTCAACTCATGTGTTGAATGATTCACCGCCTTCGCGAGCAAGCCCGCTCCCACATTTGATTTGTGCCAAGGCTGATACCCATGAACACAAGCATCGACCTGCCCACCCGGCTCCTCACACAGCTATCTCCCTGGCGCAACGCCGCCACCTGGCGCATCGCCTTCTCCGGCGGCCTCGATTCCACCGTCCTGCTGCACCTGCTTGCGTCCCTGGCAAAAACCCAAACCCTGCCGTCCCTGAGTGCTATCCACATCCATCATGGCCTCCAGGCTGTGGCCGATGCATGGCCGGACCATTGTCGTTCGGTCTGCAAAGCGCTTGGGGTGCCGCTTGAGGTAGTGAGCGTGCAAGTCCAGCCCGGCGCCAGCATCGAGCGCGCTGCCCGGGACGCTCGTTATGGTGCCTTCGTGGCGGCGCTTCGCAGCAATGAAGTGCTGCTTACCGCCCAGCACCGCGACGACCAGGCTGAAACCCTGTTGTTTCGTTTGCTGCGCGGAGCGGGGGTGAGAGGCTTGGCGGCGATGCCGAGGCAGCGTCCGCTGGGCCAGGGCTATTTGCTGCGACCTCTGCTCGACGTGTCTCGCGCGGAGCTGGAGGTCTACGCGACGCAACAGGGCTTGAGCTGGATCGACGATCCCTCCAACGACGACCATCGCTACGCGCGCAATTATCTGCGCCAGCGGGTTTTTCCAGTGCTGGCCGAGCAATGGCCGCAAGCTTCCGCGACCCTGGCTCGCAGCGCTGCGCACATGGGCCAAGCCCAAGGTTTGCTGGACGATTTGGCGCGGATCGACCTGGCCCAGGCCACGTCCCCGGGCGCGTTCGGCTGGCTTGGGTTGCGATCCCTGGCGCTGGCACCTTTACGGGCGTTGTCGCCAGCCCGTCAGCGCAACGCCTTGAGCCACTGGCTGACGCCGATGACTCTGCTGCCAGATAGCGATCACTGGTCGGGCTGGGATTCGTTGCGCGATGCCGCAGACGATGCTCGGCCGATCTGGCGGCTGGCTGGCGGTGAGTTGCACCGGGCCGCCGGGCGGGTCTGGTGGTTATCCGACCACTGGCTATGTCCGGTCCCAGGCGCCGTCGACTGGGCGGATCCGGCGGTTGCGCTGTGCTTGCCGGGCAATGGTCGGGTGGCACTCAACGGCATGCCACCTGCGGGACCGCTTTGCGTGCGCTATCGTGAAGGCGGCGAGGTGATGGCGTTACCGGGGCGTGGTCATCGTGACCTCAAGCGCTTGCTCAATGAAAAGGGTGTGCCGGCGTTCGTTCGCGGCCGATTGCCGCTGCTGTATCAGGGCGAGCAATTGCTGGCGGTGGCCAACCTGTCCGGGCTCGATGCACCGGGTGATGGCAGTTGGCAATTGACCTGGACGCCAGGAAGCCAAGATCTGGGTTTGAGCTGAAAGGGGCTTTCCGGTAGACTACGCTCCCTTCTTGATACAACTTCTGTGGATTCGCCTGAATTGCAGGAGTTGCCGATTACCAAGCAGTCTTTGCTGGGCGATTCCAAAAAATGTGTAGCGAGCAACGTACCGGTGATTTCACTTCCGGTCTGTCCCAACGCGGCGGTTTTTTTGAAAGGTGCACTGTGATTAATGCAGGTGATCGGGGGCTTCGGCCTTCCTTCGCTTTCCCCGGCGGCTCGGACCGCTTTAACGCAGACTTCTAGGGTTTTTCATGACGCGCTACATATTCGTCACGGGCGGTGTTGTTTCTTCATTGGGGAAAGGCATTGCCTCGGCTTCATTGGCGGCCATCCTGGAGGCGCGGGGACTTAAGGTCACCATGCTCAAGCTGGACCCGTACATCAACGTCGACCCGGGCACCATGAGCCCGTTCCAGCACGGTGAAGTGTTCGTCACCCACGACGGCGCCGAGACCGACCTGGACCTGGGCCACTACGAGCGGTTCATCCGCACGACCATGACCCAGAACAACAACTTCACCACCGGCCGTGTCTACGAACACGTGCTGCGCAAAGAGCGCCGTGGTGACTACCTGGGCGCGACCATCCAGGTCATCCCGCACATCACCGACGAAATCAAGCGCCGCATCATCAAGGGTGCCGGCGATGCCGACGTGGCGATGGTCGAGATCGGCGGTACCGTGGGCGACATCGAGTCCCAACCGTTCCTCGAAGCCATCCGCCAGTTGCGTTTCGAAATCGGCGCCAAGCGCGCGATGCTGATGCACCTGACGCTGGTGCCGTACATCGCTACCGCGGGTGAAACCAAGACCAAGCCAACCCAGCATTCGGTCAAGGAACTGCGTTCCATCGGCCTGCAGCCGGACGTGCTGATCTGCCGCTCCGATCATCCGATCGACATCTCTTCGCGTCGCAAGATCGCCCAGTTCACCAACGTTGAAGAGCGCGCGGTGATCGGTCTGGAAGACGCCGATACCATCTACAAGATCCCGGGCATCCTGCACTCCCAGGGCCTGGACGATTTCGTCGTCGAGCGTTTCGGCCTGCAATGCGCTGGCGCCGATCTGTCCGAATGGGATGCCGTGGTCGATGCCAAGCTCAACCCGGAACACGAAGTCACCATCGCCATGGTCGGCAAGTACATGGAGCTGCTGGACGCCTACAAGTCGCTGATCGAAGCGATGAGTCACGCCGGTATCAGCAACCGTACCAAGGTCAACCTGCGCTACATCGATTCCGAAGACATCGAGAACCAGGGCACCGGCCTGCTCGAAGGCGCCGATGCGATCCTCGTGCCGGGCGGCTTCGGCCTGCGGGGCGTGGAAGGCAAGATCACTGCCGTGCAATACGCTCGCGAAAACAAGGTGCCGTACCTGGGTATCTGCCTGGGCATGCAAGTGGCGGTCATCGAGTTCGCCCGTAACGTATTGGGCTGGAAAGACGCCAACTCCACCGAGTTCGACCGTGCCAGCGGCCATCCGGTCGTGGGCCTGATCACCGAGTGGGAAGACGCCACCGGTGCCGTGGAAATCCGCACCGAAGCCTCCGACCTGGGCGGCACCATGCGCCTCGGCGCCCAGGATTGCCTGCTCGAAGCCGGTTCCCTGGTGCACCAGTGCTATGCCAAGGACGTGATCGTCGAGCGTCACCGCCATCGCTACGAAGTGAACAACAACCTGCTGCCGCAACTGATCGAGGCCGGCCTGAAAATCTCCGGTCGCTCCGGCGACGGCGCGCTGGTGGAAGTGGTCGAGGCGCCGGATCATCCATGGTTCGTCGCCTGCCAGTTCCACCCCGAGTTCACCTCGACGCCACGGGATGGTCATCCACTGTTCAGTGGTTTCGTGAAAGCCGCTTTGGCTCAACACCAGAAAAAGGCATAAGACGATGGCCCAGAAGATCATTCGTGTCGGCGACATCGAGATTGCCAACGACAAGCCCATGGTGCTGTTTGGTGGCATGAACGTGCTGGAAAGCCGCGACATGGCGATGCAGGTCTGCGAGGAATACGTGAAGGTCACCCAGAAGCTGGGTATCCCTTACGTCTTCAAGGCCAGCTTCGACAAGGCCAACCGCTCGTCCGTGACGTCCTACCGTGGCCCGGGCCTTGAAGAAGGCATGCGGATCTTCCAGGACATCAAGCAAGCCTTTGGCGTGCCGATCATCACCGACGTCCACGAGCCTGCCCAGGCCGCAGTCGTCGCCGAAGTCTGCGACATCATCCAGCTGCCGGCCTTCCTGTCGCGCCAGACCGACCTGGTGGTCGCGATGGCCAAGACCGGCGCGGTGATCAACATCAAGAAAGCCCAGTTCCTCGCGCCCCAGGAGATGAAACACATCCTGAGCAAGTGCGAAGAGGCCGGCAATGACCAGTTGATCCTCTGCGAACGTGGTTCGAGCTTCGGCTACAACAACCTGGTGGTGGACATGCTCGGCTTCGGCATCATGAAACAGTTCGAATACCCGGTGTTCTTCGACGTGACGCACGCCTTGCAGATGCCCGGTGGTCGCTCCGACTCCGCCGGCGGTCGTCGCGCCCAGGTCACTGATCTGGCCAAGGCCGGCATGAGCCAGTCCCTGGCCGGTCTGTTCCTCGAGGCCCACCCTGATCCGGACAACGCCAAGTGTGACGGCCCTTGTGCCTTGCGCTTGAACAAGCTGGAACCTTTCCTGTCTCAGCTCAAGGCATTGGATGAGCTGGTCAAGAGTTTTCCGACGATAGAAACCGCCTAACGCGGTTTTCTCCGGTAAAGTACCGCTCGATTATCGCTCTGGCCCGCTGGCCGCACTGCTCTTGTGGGAGCATGGCTTGCCAGCGATGGCGTCCTTGAGGGCCCCATCGCCGGCAAGCCGCGCTCCCACAGCGTTTTCGTCAACTTTGGAGTGTTTACAACAATGGCAAAAATCGTCGACATCAAAGGTCGTGAAGTTCTCGACTCCCGTGGCAACCCCACTGTCGAAGCGGACGTGCTTCTCGACAACGGCATCATCGGCAGCGCCTGCGCGCCGTCCGGTGCTTCCACTGGCTCGCGCGAAGCGCTGGAGCTGCGTGATGGCGACAAGAGCCGTTACCTGGGCAAGGGCGTGCTCAAAGCCGTCGCCAACATCAACGGTCCGATCCGCGACCTGCTGCTGGGCAAGGATCCTGCCGACCAGAAAGCCCTCGATCTGGCGATGATCAAGCTCGACGGTACTGAAAACAAAGCCTCCCTGGGCGCCAACGCGATCCTCGCCGTGTCCCTGGCCGCTGCCAAGGCCGCTGCCCAGGACCAGGACCTGCCGCTGTACGCCCACATCGCCAACCTCAACGGTACCCCGGGTGTCTACTCGATGCCGGTGCCGATGATGAACATCATCAACGGTGGCGAGCACGCCGATAACAACGTCGACATCCAGGAATTCATGGTGCAGCCGGTTGGCGCCAAGACCTTCTCCGAAGGCCTGCGCATGGGCACCGAGATTTTCCATCACCTCAAGGCTGTGCTCAAAGCCCGTGGCCTGAGCACCGCTGTTGGCGACGAAGGTGGTTTCGCTCCGAACCTGGCGTCCAACGAAGACGCGCTGAAAGTGATCTCTGAAGCCGTGGCCAACGCTGGCTACAAGCTGGGCACCGACGTGACCCTGGCCCTGGACTGCGCCGCCAGTGAGTTTTTCGAAGACGGTAAATACAACCTGTCTGGCGAAGGCCAGGTGTTCACCGCCGAAGGTTTCGCCGACTACCTCAAGGGCCTGACCGAGCGTTACCCGATCATCTCCATCGAAGACGGTCTGGACGAATCCGACTGGGCCGGCTGGAAAATCCTCACCGACAAGATCGGCGAGAAAACCCAGCTGGTGGGTGACGACCTGTTCGTGACCAACACCAAGATCCTGAAAGAAGGCATCGACAAGAAGATCGCCAACTCGATCCTGATCAAGTTCAACCAGATCGGCACCCTGACCGAAACCCTGGAAGCCATCCAGATGGCCAAGGCCGCTGGCTACACTGCCGTGATCTCCCATCGCTCCGGCGAAACCGAAGACTCGACCATCGCCGACCTGGCCGTGGGCACTGCGGCGGGCCAGATCAAGACCGGTTCGCTGTGCCGTTCCGACCGCGTTTCCAAGTACAACCAACTGCTGCGTATCGAAGAGCAATTGAACGGCAAGGCCAAGTACAACGGTCGCGCCGAGTTTCGCGGCTAAGCAGTAAATGGTAAAAAGACAGCGGATTGTGTCGAAAAAGTCGCCCTGGCGGCGGTTTTGCCTCTAATCTGATGCCTTATAAAGCACAAGCCTGGGTTTTCCAGGCTTCGTGCTATCAGACGTTTCAAAGTTTGGCATGGCTGTCTTTTTTCACTGGATACCTGATATTCGATGCGCAGTCCCAATTGGTTGTTTCTTGTCTTGCTCCTGTTGCTGGCTGGCCTGCAGTACCGCCTGTGGGTGGGCAATGGCAGTCTGGCGCAAGTGGCCGACCTGACTCAGCAAATAGCCGATCAGCACGCGGAAAACGAAGCGTTGCTGGAGCGTAATCGGGTGATGGACGCTGAGGTCAGCGAGTTGAAAAAAGGCATGGAGACCGTTGAAGAGCGGGCTCGCCATGAACTGGGCATGGTCAAGGAGGGTGAAACCCTCTACCAGTTGGCCCAATGAGTATCCGTTTGCCGGCCTTCTGGGCCGTGATTCCTGCCGCGGGCGTCGGTGCCCGTATGGCCGCGGACCGTCCCAAGCAATACTTGCAACTGGGCGGGCGCACAATTCTCGAACACAGCCTTGGCTGTTTCCTCGATCACCCGACCGTTAAAGGCGTGGT
This sequence comes from Pseudomonas sp. DF11, assembly GCF_058148565.1. Classification (NCBI taxonomy): domain Bacteria; kingdom Pseudomonadati; phylum Pseudomonadota; class Gammaproteobacteria; order Pseudomonadales; family Pseudomonadaceae; genus Pseudomonas; species Pseudomonas sp. DF11. The sequence goes on along the minus strand of NZ_JBYVYN010000003.1, from coordinate 250,134 downwards.
GGTCAGCGTTGCCCACGATGATCCCTACTGGCCGACCCTGGCCTGTGCCAGCGACCCGCGCATCCAGCGCGTGGACGGTGGCGAGCAGCGTTCGGATTCAGTGCTCAATGCCTTGCTGCACCTGCACGAACAGGGGGCGGACGATTACGATTGGGTGTTGGTGCACGACGCCGCCCGGCCGAACCTGGCCCGGGATGACCTCGATACCTTGCTCGGCGAGTTGGCGACCGATCCGGTCGGTGGCTTGCTGGCCGTCCCTGCGCGGGACACCCTCAAGCGCGTCGACAAACACGGCCGCGTACTGGAGACCGTTGATCGCAGCGTGATCTGGCAGGCCTATACACCGCAGATGTTTCGTCTCGGTGCCTTGCATCGGGCCCTGGCCGACAGCCTGGTGGCCGATGCGCTGATTACCGACGAAGCTTCCGCCATGGAATGGGCGGGGCAGGCACCGCGATTGATCGAAGGGCGGGCCGATAACATCAAGGTCACCCGGCCGGAAGATCTGGAGTGGTTGCGTCAGCGCTGGGTGAATCGGTATTAATCAGAGATGCGGTACGTCCTGAATCGCCATCGCGAGCAGGCTCGCTCCCACAAGGGATCTTGGCTGTACACAAAGTTTGCAGGCACTGAAGATCCAATGTGGGAGCGAGCCTGCTCGCGATAGCAATCGCTCAGACAACCCGAAAAACCAGTGCTACCCTCGATACTCCGGCCGCTGCGCCAACCCCTCCTTCAAGTAATCCACCAACTTGCGCACCTTCGGCGACAGATGCCGCTGCTGCGGGTATAGCGCCCACACCGCGGTATTCGGCGGCTGATGAGCCTCCAGCAGCGAGATCAACGCACCGCTGTGCAGATGTTCCAACACGTAATAATCCGGCAACTGACACAACCCCACGCCTTGCAGCGTTGCGTCCAATACCGCTTGCCCACTGTTACAGCGCCAGTTTCCTTGTACTCGCTGGGAAAATTCCCGCCCGTTCTGCTTCAGTTGCCAGATGTCGGAACTGCCGATCAGGCAATTGTGCCGGCTCAGTTCCGACAAACTATGGGGCCGGCCATAGCGTTCCAGGTAGGAGGGCGAGGCGCACAGGTACATGCGCCGTGGCGCGAGGCGGGTGGCGACCAGGCGTGAGTCCTGCAAGCGGCCCAGGCGTATGGCCAGGTCCAGGCCCTCATGCACCAGGTCCAAAGGGCGGTTGCTCAACTCGATGTCTACCCGCAATTGCGGGTAAAGCCCCATGAATCGCGTCACCAGCGGCACGATGAACCGTTCGCCATAGGCCACGGCACAGGTCATGCGCAGCATGCCCTTGGGTTCGCTGGTGAGATCGCCCACCGCTCGCAGCGCTTCCTCGCGGCCATCCTGCAGGCGCTGGCAATGCTGGAGAAAAGTCTGCCCGGCCTCGGTCAGGGTGACCCGGCGGGTGCTGCGATAGAGCAACCGTGTCTGTAGGCGTTCTTCCAGACGTACGATTTGTCGACTGATATGGGAAGACGAAACCCCGAGACGTTCGGCGGCAGCGGTGAATTGACTGCATTCGGCCACGGCGACGAACTCATCGATCCCTTCCCAGCGGTTGTCGGACATAGCTGATTATCCCTGTGCAGCAATAATGTTTTGCTTTTGGTTGGATTATTCATCGTCTGGCGGAGGATTACACTCCCGGTCTTGTTTTTTATTTGCTGGAGAATCCGGATGATCAAGTCGCGCGCTGCCGTTGCCTTCGAGGCCAAGAAACCCCTGGAAATCGTTGAAGTCGACGTCGCCATGCCCAAGGCGGGCGAAGTGCTGTTGCGCGTAGTGGCTTCGGGTGTCTGCCACACCGATGCCTACACCTTGTCGGGCGCTGATCCGGAAGGCATCTTCCCGTCGATCCTCGGCCATGAAGGCGGTGCCATTGTCGAAGCCATCGGCGAAGGCGTGACGTCGGTGGCGGTGGGTGACCATGTGATTCCGCTGTACACGCCGGAGTGCGGCCAGTGCAAATTCTGTAAGTCGGGCAAGACCAACCTCTGCCAGGCGATTCGCGCCACCCAGGGCAAAGGCTTGATGCCGGACGGCACTTCGCGCTTTTCCTACAAAGGCGAGACGATTTTCCACTACATGGGCACCTCGACATTCTCCGAGTACACCGTGCTGCCGGAAATCTCTGTCGCGAAGATCCCAAAAGAAGCGCCGCTGGAAAAAGTCTGCCTGTTGGGTTGTGGCGTCACCACTGGCATTGGCGCGGTGATCAACACCGCCAAGGTCAAGCCGGGTGACACCGTGGCGATCTTCGGCCTGGGCGGCATCGGTCTGTCGGCGGTGATTGGCGCGGTGAAGGCCAAGGCCTCGCGCATCATCGCCATCGACATCAACCCCGCCAAGTTCGAAATCGCCAAGCAACTGGGCGCCACCGATTGCGTCAACCCGAAAGACTTCGACCGTCCGATCCAGGAAGTCATCGTCGACATGACTGACGGCGGCGTGGACTTTTCCTTCGAGTGCATCGGCAATGTCCAACTGATGCGTGCCGCGCTGGAATGCTGCCACAAGGGTTGGGGTGAGTCGGTGATCATCGGTGTCGCCGGCGCCGGCCAGGAAATCGCCACCCGTCCATTCCAGTTGGTGACCGGACGCGTCTGGCGCGGCTCGGCGTTTGGTGGCGTGCGCGGGCGCAGCGAGTTGCCAAGCTATGTGGAAATGGCCGAGAAGGGCGAGATCCCGCTGGATACCTTCATCACCCACACCATGGGCCTGGAAGATATCAACAAGGCATTCGACCTGATGCATGAAGGCAAGAGCATCCGCACCGTCATTCATTTCTGAGGTCGGTCATGAGTCTGGAAAACATTTCCTGCCAGAAAAGCTTCGGCGGCTGGCACAAGCGTTACCGGCACCGTTCCGAAGTGCTCGGGTGTGACATGGTGTTTGCCGTGTACCTGCCGCCGCAAGCCGAGCAGGGCGGCAAGCTGCCGGTGCTGTATTGGTTGTCCGGGTTGACCTGTACCGACGAAAACTTCATGCAAAAGGCCGGTGCCCAGCGCATGGCCGCCGAGTTGGGGTTGATCATCGTTGCGCCGGACACCAGCCCCCGTGGCGCCGATGTGCCGGGCGATCCGGACGGTGCCTGGGATTTCGGCCTGGGGGCGGGCTTTTATCTGAACGCCACGCAGGAACCATGGGCACGGCACTATCGGATGCATGACTACGTGGTGCAGGAATTGCCGACACTGGTCGAAGCGCATTTCCCGGCCTCGGATAAACGCGGCATCAGTGGTCATTCCATGGGCGGCCACGGCGCGTTGGTCTGCGCCTTGCGCAACCCCGGGCGCTATCGTTCGGTGTCGGCCTTTTCGCCGATCAACAATCCGATGGATTGCCCATGGGGCCAGAAGGCGTTCTCTCGTTACCTGGGGGAAGACCGCTCGAAATGGCGTGAATGGGATGCCTGCGCGTTGATCTCCGAAGCCGACGAAAAACTGCCATTGCTGGTGGATCAGGGCGATCGCGATGACTTCCTGGCTAATCAACTCAAGCCCGAAGTCCTGCAGCAAGCTGCCAAGGCCGCTGGTCATCCGCTGGAGTTGCGCCTGCAACCGGGCTACGACCACAGCTACTTCTTCATCGCCAGCTTCATTGACGACCACTTGCAGCATCATGCGCGCGCTCTAAACGCCTAATGCAGGTAGAATCACGCCCTGACAAAAATCGGGGCGTTTTTTTATGCGTATTGGCCACGGCTACGATGTTCACCGTTTCGCTGAAGGCGACTTCATTACTCTGGGCGGCGTGCGGATCGCACACGGCTTCGGGCTGCTCGCGCATTCTGACGGTGATGTCCTGCTGCACGCCTTGAGCGATGCCTTGCTCGGCGCGGCTGCCCTGGGTGACATCGGCAAGCACTTCCCCGACACCGACCCGCAGTTCAAGGGCGCCGACAGCCGCGTGTTGCTGCGGCATGTGGTCTCGCTGATCCACGCCAAGGGCTGGAAAGTCGGCAATGTCGATAACACCATCGTTGCCCAGGCCCCCAAGATGGCGCCGCACATCGAAGCGATGCGCCGGTTGATCGCCGAGGATCTTCAAGTTGAGTTGGACCAAGTGAACGTGAAAGCCACCACCACCGAGAAGCTGGGTTTCGTCGGTCGCGAAGAAGGCATTGCCGTCCACTCCGTTGCCTTGTTGCTGCGCCCATGACTGAACTGGAACTGTTGGGGCCGCGGGCCTACGGCGAATCGTTGGGCAGCGCGGTACTCAAGGCCAGCGCTGAAGATTTCCAGGTCGATGAAGTGCTGGATATCCCGTTGAGCGGTGATGGCGAGCACCTGTGGATCTGGGTTGAAAAACGTGGCTTGAACACCGAAGAAGCGGCCCGGCGAATCGCCAAGGCCGCCGGCGTGCCGCTGCGCACCGTCAGCTACGCCGGGCTCAAGGACCGCCAGGCCTTGACCCGCCAGTGGTTCAGCGTCCAATTGCCGGGCAAGGCCGATCCGGACCTGTCGACGGCAGAGAACGACACACTGAAGATCCTCAAGACCGCACGCCACCGGCGCAAGCTGCAACGCGGCGCGCACTCGGCCAACGGCTTTACCTTGCGCCTGACCCAATTCAAGGGCGACACGGCGGCAATCGACGCGCGCCTGCAACAGATTGTCCGCCAGGGCATCCCCAACTATTTTGGCGCCCAGCGCTTCGGGCATGACGGTGGCAATGTCGTCGATGCCCGTGCCTGGGCGGCGCGCAAGGCCTTGCCGGAGCAGCGCAATGTGCGCTCGCGGCTGTTGTCTACCGCCCGCAGTTTTCTGTTCAACCGGGTGTTGGCTGAGCGGGTCGCCGACGGTACCTGGCAGAAAGCCCAGGTGGGTGACTTGCTCGCCTTCACCGACAGTCGCAGCTTCTTTCCGGCCGGCGAGGCTGAATGCAGCGATCCGCGCCTGGCGATCCTCGATCTGCACCCGACCGGGCCGCAGTGGGGCGAGGGGCCTTCACCTGCCGCCGGCGCGACCTTTGAGCTGGAACAGGCCATTGCCGAAGGCGAAGCCGATTTGCGCGACTGGTTGATAAACGCGGGAATGAGTCACGAACGTCGCATCCTGCGACTGCCCATTGGCGGGCTCTCGTGGCATTATCCCTCGCCTGACATTCTGCAACTGGAATTCGTCCTGCCGGCCGGATGTTTCGCCACTGTCTTGGTGCGCGAACTCGTCGATCTGGTGCCGGTGGGGCAGACGGACAGCCCATGCGTATTCTGATTTCTAACGACGACGGGGTGACTGCACCCGGTCTTGCCGCGCTTTATGCTGCGCTGGCGGATTTTGCCGAGTGCGTGGTCATCGCCCCGGACCAGGACAAAAGCGGCGCCAGCAGCTCGCTGACGCTCGACCGTCCGTTGCACCCCTGCTATCTGGATAACGGTTTCATCAGCCTCAATGGCACACCGACCGATTGCGTGCACCTGGGTATCAACGGGTTGCTGGAACGCGCGCCGGACATGGTGGTGTCGGGCATCAACCTGGGCGCCAACCTGGGGGATGACGTGCTTTATTCGGGCACGGTCGCCGCGGCCCTGGAGGGACGCTTCCTGGAAAAACCATCGTTTGCCTTTTCGTTTGTTTCACGCCAGGTCGACAACTTGCCTACCGCCGCCTATTTCGCCCGTAAATTGGTCGAAGCCCACGGTGCGCTGGACCTGCCGCCACGCACGGTGCTGAACGTGAATATCCCCAACCTGCCGCTCGATCACATCCGTGGCATCCAGCTCACTCGCCTGGGCCACCGTGCCCGCGCCGCCAAGCCGATGCACGTCGTCGACCCGCGCGGCAAGGCCGGTTACTGGATCGCCGCGGCCGGTGATGCCGAAGACGGTGGGCCGGGCACCGATTTCCATGCGGTCATGCAGGGGTATGTCTCGATCACGCCGTTGCAACTGGACCGTACCTTCAACGACGCCTTTCGAAATCTCGATGGCTGGCTGGAGGGGCTGCGCTGATGGCTCGTGAGCAAGACGATATGCTGCGCCGGGGAATCGGCATGACCTCCCAGCGCACCCGTGAACGACTGATCCAGCGTCTCTACGAAGAAGGCCTGTCCAACGCCCAGGTGTTGGAGGTGATTCGCCGCACGCCGCGTCATCTGTTCGTCGATGAAGCCCTGGCCCATCGCGCCTATGAAGATACGGCATTGCCGATCGGCCACAACCAGACCATTTCCCAGCCGTACATGGTGGCCCGCATGAGCGAGTTGCTGCTGGAGGCGGGGCCGCTGGACAAGGTGTTGGAGATCGGTACCGGTTCGGGTTACCAGACGGCGGTGTTGTCGCAGTTGGTGGAGCGGGTGTTTTCCGTTGAGCGGATCAAGGTATTGCAGGATCGCGCCAAGGAACGCCTGGTTGAGTTGAACCTGCGTAACGTGGTGTTTCGTTGGGGCGATGGCTGGGAAGGCTGGCCGGCCCTGGCGCCTTATAACGGCATCATTGTGACCGCGGTGGCCACCGATGTACCCCAGGCCCTGTTGGATCAACTTGCTCCTGGTGGGCGGCTGGTCATTCCAGTGGGGGCCGGCGAGGTTCAGCAATTGATGCTGATCGTGCGTGAAGAACACGGTTTCTCGCGGCATGTCCTGGGTGCGGTGCGATTCGTGCCGTTGCTCAATGGGCCATTGGCCTGAGCATTTATAAACAGACGCTGAATTCTGCGGCATCGGCTGTGTCTTACAGCGACGCTGCTTTATGAAACAGCGGGCAATGGTGTCGAGCAAACGTGTGCGGCGACACTTCGCACCTCATTAATAGAGGCGCGGTCGCTGCCAGCTATATTTGTATGATTTCTGCCTGGACAGGCAGTGTCCAATTTTTCAGCCACCACAAAGGGAGCGGCGGGTGAGTCTCACAGTCATTGCGCAGCGTATGGGTATCACGAGCTTTCAGCGCCTGGTGACTGGCCTTGTCTTGAGCACTTTGCTGGTCGGATGTTCCAGTACGCCATCGAGCAACGTCCGGGTTGTCGATCGCAACAGTGCAGCACCTCAACGTCCTACAGTAACGACCGGCCAGTATGTAGTCCGTCGCGGCGATACTCTGTTTTCCATCGCTTTTCGTTATGGCTGGGACTACAAGGCCCTCGCGGCGCGGAACAACATTCCTGCGCCTTATACGATCCACCCCGGTCAGACGATTCGCTTCGATGGCCGCAGCGGTTCAACGCCAACCGCAGTGGTGACGCAGTCGGGATCGACGGCTTCGTCGTCGAGTAAAACCACGGTCATTCGCCGCCCGGCGGGGGCTGCAACGGCGACAGTACCGTCCGTCGCGAGCAAACCGCCCCCCGCTCCGATGCCTCCGGCAGGCCCCGCCCCGACAGGCTGGGGATGGCCTTCTAATGGCGTTCTTATTGGAAAATTCTCTTCAAACGGTAGTTTGAATAAAGGAATTGATATCGCCGGGGATTTGGGACAGCCTGTTTTAGCCGCGTCTGATGGCACGGTTGTGTACGCCGGGAGTGGTTTGAGGGGCTACGGCGAACTCGTGATCATCAAACACAGCGATACCTACGTCAGTGCCTACGGTCACAACCGCAGGCTGTTGGTTCGGGAGGGGCAGCAGGTCAAGGTCGGACAGACAATTGCCGAAATGGGATCGACGGGAACGGACCGGGTGAAACTGCACTTTGAGATTCGCCGACAAGGGAAGCCTGTAGATCCGCTGCAATTCCTGCCACGTCGTTGATTTGATTGTCAGCCTGTTCCGTCACGTAGAGGGAACAGGCTCCAGCGTTGCCAAGGATAAAGGCGTCGCTTGAGCTTGAGGTCGAACTCACCAAAGGACTATAACAATGGCTCTCAGTAAAGAAGTGCCGGAGTTTGACATCGACGATGAGGTTCTCCTTATGGAGACCGGCATCGCTATGGATTCGATGTCGAATGATGAAGGGGCGACTCCACCTTCCGTTCGTGCCAAATCCAGACACTCCGCTTCACTTAAACAACATAAGTACATCGATTACACCCGGGCGCTGGACGCCACTCAGCTGTACCTCAACGAAATCGGTTTCTCGCCACTGCTTTCCCCCGAGGAAGAAGTTCATTTTGCGCGGCTGTCGCAAAGTGGCGACCCGGCCGGTCGAAAACGCATGATTGAAAGCAACCTGCGCCTGGTGGTGAAAATCGCCCGACGCTACGTCAATCGCGGGCTTTCGCTGCTGGACCTGATCGAAGAGGGCAACCTGGGCCTGATTCGCGCCGTGGAAAAATTCGACCCCGAACGCGGCTTCCGTTTCTCGACCTACGCCACCTGGTGGATCCGCCAGACCATCGAACGGGCGATCATGAATCAGACCCGGACCATCCGGTTGCCGATTCATGTGGTCAAGGAGCTGAACGTCTACCTGCGGGCCGCCCGTGAGTTGACCCAGAAACTCGACCATGAACCCTCACCCGAAGAAATCGCCAACCTGCTGGAAAAACCGGTAGGCGAGGTCAAGCGCATGCTTGGGCTCAACGAGCGGGTGTCCTCGGTGGACGTTTCGCTGGGACCGGACTCGGATAAAACCCTGCTCGATACCCTCACCGACGATCGCCCCACGGACCCGTGCGAGCTGCTTCAGGATGATGACCTGTCCCAGAGCATCGACCAGTGGCTTTCGGAGCTGACCGACAAGCAACGGGAAGTGGTGATTCGCCGCTTCGGCTTGCGAGGTCATGAAAGCAGCACCCTGGAAGATGTAGGTCTGGAGATCGGCCTGACCCGTGAGCGGGTCCGGCAGATCCAGGTAGAAGGCCTCAAGCGTTTGCGAGAGATCCTGGAGAAAAACGGCTTGTCGAGCGAGTCGCTGTTCCAGTGACATGAAGCTCAATGCAGCAGCGAAAGCCCCGACTGGTTCGGGGCTTTTTCGTGTCTGCGGTGACTGCTTTCCAATCTCATTCTATTTGTAGTTCCGGCTTGTAAGCTTTTGCCTAGTATTGCGTAAGCGTTTGGTTTCCCATTGCCGGGATAGACGACTATGGAAGCCGTAAATATTTCTGTACTTCCTTGATTTACAATGAAAATTTAATTGATGAACGTAGTGTGACAACGTGCTTTGACGGTATCAGGCGAATTGCACTCGTCCGGGAAATCACTAATATCAGTCCTGTGTCGACGGACAGACACACCCGTCAAGGACGATGGGGAAGGAAGGACATCGCAGGACGCGATTCATCAGGATGATGAATAGGATTAAAGGGATTAGGGAAAAAATGTGGGCGGGTCAAACCGCCCCTTTTTTTTGCCTGCGATTTTGTTCCAGGCAGCAAAAAGGCCCGCGAGGGGCCTTTTCGAGGAGCGCCGGGGTAATCAGCGTTCGAGGTCTGCGATCTTGCCAGGCTTGCCATCCCACTCTTCAGCGTCCGGCAGGGCGTCTTTCTTCTCGGTGATATTCGGCCAGATATCCGCCAGCTCGGCGTTCAGCTCGATGAAGTTCTCCATGCCGGCCGGCACTTCATCCTCCGAGAAAATGGCATTTGCCGGGCATTCCGGTTCACACAGGGCGCAGTCGATGCACTCGTCCGGGTGAATGACCAGGAAGTTCGGGCCTTCGTAAAAGCAGTCCACCGGACAGACTTCTACGCAGTCGGTGTACTTGCACTTGATGCAGTTGTCGGTGACGACGAAGGTCATTTCTAATTCTCTCCTCAGGCGGCGGCAGCGAATCCCCTTCACGGGTGGGGTCGCCAGGTTCGGGAGCGGTAGTCTGCGAACCAGGCTAATAGTCCGCAGCATCCCAAACCGCGCGAGATTCTAACAGCTTGAAAGCCTGTGCGTTAGATCCGTGTCTTCAATGTATAGAGTAAATCCAGCGCCCGACGTGGAGTCAGGTCGTCCAGATCGAGCTTGGCCAGTTCATCGAGCACCGGATGGGGCAGGCTGGCGAACAGGTCGCTTTGCTGTGGAGCGGCCGGTTTGCCTTTGGTCGGGCGCGGTGCTTCGTGGGGCAGGCTGGTGGTTTCCAGGCGGCTCAGATGCTCGCGGGCACGGCTGATCACTTCGCTCGGCACGCCGGCCAGTTGCGCCACCGCCAGGCCGTAGCTCTGGCTGGCCGGGCCGGGCAGCACGTGGTGCAGGAAGACGATGCGTTCGTTGTGCTCGGTGGCGTTGAGGTGCACGTTGGCCACCAGCGGCTGGCTTTCCGGCAGTACCGTCAGCTCGAAGTAGTGGGTGGCGAACAGGGTGTAGGCTCGCAAATGCGCCAGCCGTTCGGCCGCCGCCCAGGCCAGGGACAGGCCATCGAAGGTGCTGGTGCCGCGTCCGACTTCGTCCATCAGCACCAGGCTGCGTTCGGTGGCGTTGTGCAGGATGTTCGCGGTTTCGCTCATTTCCACCATGAAGGTCGAGCGCCCACCGGCCAGGTCATCGCTGGAGCCGATCCGGGTGAAGATCCGGTCCACCAGGGACAATTCGCAGCTCGCCGCCGGTACGAAGCTGCCGATATGAGCCAGCAGCACGATCAAGGCAGTCTGGCGCATGTAGGTGGATTTACCGCCCATGTTCGGACCGGTGATCACCAGCATGCGGGTGTTGTCGTCCAGGCTCAGGTCGTTGGCCACGAACGGCGTGGTCAACACTTGCTCGACCACCGGGTGACGACCCTGGCTGATGCGCATGCACGGCTCGCTGACGAAGCGTGGGCAGTTGAGGTCCAGGTTCAGCGCGCGTTCGGCCAGGTTGCTCAGCACGTCCAGTTCCGCCAGGGCGCTGGCAGTGTCCTGCAAGGGGGGCAGTTGGCTGATCAGATCCTCGAGCAGTGCTTCATAGAGCATCTTTTCCCGGGCCAGGGCGCGGCTCTTGGCCGACAGCGCCTTGTCTTCGAACGCCTTGAGCTCCGGGGTGATGAAGCGCTCGGCACCCTTGAGGGTCTGGCGACGAACGTAGTCGGCCGGGGCCTGTTCGGCCTGCTTGCTCGGCAACTCGATGAAATAACCGTGGATGCGGTTGTAGCCGACCTTGAGGTTGGCCAGGCCAGTGCGGGCTTTTTCCCGGGCTTCGAGGTCGATCAGGAACTGGCCGGCGTTCTCGCTCAGCGATTGCAGTTCGTCGAGTTCGGCGTCGTAGCCGGTTTTCAGCACGCCACCGTCACGGATCACTGCCGGTGGGTTATCGATAATGGCTTTTTCCAGCAGCGCAGCCAGCTCCGGGTAGGTGCTGGTGGTTCGTGCCAGTTGTTGCAGGTGCGGTGCTTCGAGGTCGGTCATCGCCACTTGCAGCTCGGGCAGGGCACCGAGGGCATCGCGCAGGCGCGCCAGGTCGCGGGGACGGGCGTTGCGCAGGCCGATACGGGCCAGGATGCGCTCGATGTCACCGATTTCCTTGAGCTGCGGTTGCAACTGCTCGAAGCGATAGCGATCCAGCAGGCAGGTAATGGAGGACTGACGCGCCAGCAGCACGGTCAGGTCGCGCAGCGGACGGTTCAGCCAGCGGGTCAGCAGGCGGCTGCCCATGGCGGTCTGGCAACGGTCGACCACCGATTGCAGGGTATTGTCGCGGCCGCCGGCCAGGTTGGTGTCCAGTTCCAGGTTGCGCCGGCTCGCGCCGTCCAGCACCACCGTATCATCCAGACGCTCGTGACGCAGGCTGCGCAAGTGGGGCAGGGCGGTGCGCTGGGTTTCCTTGGCGTAGGCCAAGAGGCAACCGGCGGCGCCGATGGCCAGGGTCAGGTTTTCGCAGCCGAAGCCCTTGAGGTCCTGGGTGGAAAACTGCTGGCAGAGACTTTTCAGCGCCGAATCACGCTCAAAATCCCACGGCGCCCGACGCCGCACGCCACGGCGTTTTTCTGCCGGCAGGTCTTTGGGCCAGTCGTCCGGGATCAACAGCTCTACCGGGTTGACCCGCTCAAGCTCCGCCAGCAGGTTTTCCCAGCCCTTGATTTCCAGTACCGAGAAATTGCCGCTGGTGATGTCCAGCACCGCCAGGCCGAACAGGCGCTCATCGCCGAGCACTGCGGCGATCAGGTTGTCCCGGCGTTCATCCAGCAAGGCCTCGTCACTGACCGTGCCCGGGGTGATGATCCGTACGACTTGGCGTTCCACGGGCCCTTTGCTGGTGGCCGGGTCGCCGACTTGCTCGCAGATCACTACGGACTCGCCGAGCTTGACCAGCTTCGCCAGGTAACCTTCCGCCGCATGGTAAGGAATCCCACACATCGGAATCGCCATGCCCGCCGACTGCCCACGCGCCGTCAGAGTGATGTCCAACAACTTGGCGGCTTTCTTCGCATCTTCGTAGAAGATCTCGTAGAAGTCGCCCATGCGGTAGAACATCAGCTGATCGGGGTGCTGGTTCTTCAGGCGCCAGTATTGCTGCATCATTGGCGTGTGGCTGGAGAGGTCGTTCACGGCTGTATTCATGGGTGTCAGGGAAGCTCGTTGAAAGGTGTGGGGCAAAAGGAGGGGCATTGGCCCGGCTTTTCCGCGATGGGCGCAAGGTTAACATGGGCGGTCTGGTGCTACCCATATGTGAGTGGTTTTTGGGGTTGGGTGTATCGGGGATTGGGTGTATATCCGTTGCTGCGGTAACGGCCTCTTATGGTTCCGCCCTGACGGCGGGTCACTTTCGAAAAGCGCGAAAGTAACCAAAGCGCTTTTGCCCCACCACTTGGCACCTCGCCTAGGCTCGGTGTGCCCTCACTCCGGCATTGCTCCGTGGGCCCGCCGCGAAGGACCATCCATGGTCCAGCGCGGCTATCCCGGCATCCATGCCGGGATGCCCACTACGCAATACCTGCGTTCGGCCAGCGTGGTTAACGGGGCGCCGAGATCAACGTCCACCGCGAGGCGGCCTGATAGCCGACCTGGTTCTTGGTGAGACCGCGTTTCCCCTGTGGGAGCGGGCTTGCTCGCGAAAGCGGCCTGACAGCCGGCCTGTCTCTCCGGCTGTGCTCCGATCCAATTGTGGGAGCGAGCCTGCTCGCGATGACGGCAGCCAATACAACTTAGTTGTCACTAGACTACCGCTATCGCGAGCAAGCTCGCTCCCACATGGGGTAGTCGGGCTTCTCTTAGGTCTCGGCTTGCATCATGAATGCTTACCTCACCTCAACCACATCCAACGCCCGATTCGCCAGCAACTGGCTCAGCTCGATCATCTGCTGGACCCCCAGGGCGATATTCCGTCGCGAGCCCTTCAGGTCGAATGCCAGGTCGCTGACCATGGCGTTGGCCGAGGCCAGGGTTTCGCTGAGGTTGGCGAGCAGGCATTCGGCGTCGATATTCGGGGCGATGATGAAAAGGGTATCGGATGTGTCGCCGGTTTCTTTGTCGGCTTTCGGTTTGAGGTAATAGTCCAGAGCGCGAGTAGCCGCGTCGTCGAGTTTTTTGGCGTTGGCTGATTGGCTGCGGGAGACGTGATCGTCTGGGGGACTTGGTGTGTTCTTCGGCATTCTATGGATCCTTGAAGTTGAGCCACCACTCACTCGCGACTAAACGAGGGGTGGCAGCTGTACGCAGGTTAGTCGACCGGGGATCCAAGAAACCGGCGCGCCCGAGGGCGCCCTGCGCACAGCTACCATCAAGTGCAGGAATAGAAGTACCTGACTGAATGGAGCAATGAGCACCTTGGAATACCGAGCGACTAAACCCGATCACTGATGGGCAGTGACAGGATCAAAAGTACCGATAGGCCCCAAAGCGCACAGGCCGGCGGATTCTGGCGTAGGTGTAGGCAGAGACGCAAGGCAACGTAGCCTTGCGTCACACATTTGAAGGACGGATTTGAAGTCTTTTCCTAGGGACGTGTAGGGCGAATTCCCCATGTGATCAGCAGGGGCATCAGATATGGAGCCAAGCTCCTGTGGCGAGGGGATTTATCCCCGTTGGGCTGCGTAGCAGCCCCTAAGTGGCTAGTGCGCCTGGGGTGGAATTTAGGGCCGCTTCGCGTCCCAGCGGGGATAAATCCCCTCGCCACAGTGAATCAAATGAGGCTTGAGTGAGGCGTATTGCCTATTTATGCAAAACAGCATTTGTCTTCTGCAAAAAGAACAAGCATCATGCGCGTTATGCAAAAACGCAACGTTTCTACCGTATTAAGAGCATTGCTCGATCAGCACGGGATCTCCCCCACGGAGCTTCACCGTCGTACCGGCGTGCCTCAGTCCACTCTCTCGCGGATACTCAGCGGCAAGATCGTCGACCCTTCGGATAAACACATCTCGAAGATCGCCGAATACTTCGCCGTGAGCACCGACCAGTTGCGCGGGCGCGCGGACGTTGTGCCTGCCGGCAATGCTCGTCGCGACGAGCCGCATTCCGAACTCAAGGACATAAGCCTGTGGGATGACGATACCCCCGTCGAAGAAGACGAGGTGTCGGTCCCTTTTCTGCGTGAGGTTGAATTGGCTGCTGGATCAGGAAGATTCGTCATCGAGGAAAGCGAGCGCTCTAGCCTGCGCTTCGGCAAACGCAGCCTGCGCCATAACGGCGTTCAGTTCGACCAGGCCAAGTGCGTGACGGTGCGCGGCAACAGCATGTTGCCGGTGCTGCGCGATGGGGCAACGGTCGGGGTGAACGCAGGCAAGTGCGGGATCGGCGACATCGTCGACGGCGACCTCTATGCCATCAATCACAACGGTCAGTTGCGGGTGAAGCAGCTTTACCGTCTGCCCACCGGCATCCGCCTGCGTAGCTTCAACCGTGACGAGCATCCGGATGAGGACTACACCTTCCAGGAAATGCAGGAGGAGCAAATCGTCATCCTCGGCCACGTCTTCTGGTGGGGCATGTACGCCCGCTAACCCATCCCCTGTCAGATAAAACCCGCCGCCGTGCGGGTTTTTTTTCGCCTCCCTGAAAACCCACAACTCCCGTGTTTACAAGGGCTCCATGCATTTGCGCATTCTTCATGCATAAATAAATGCATTTGCGCATTGACTGTATATGCATCAATGCATATTCTGTGTCCAAGCCGCTCGACAAAGTGGCTGGCAACAAAAGCTCTTTAGTTCCACCAACAGGCAGCGATGAACCGGCCTTAACGGTTCAGAGGGTTGGCAACTGACCCGGGTGTGCAGCGTAAAGCACCAGAAGCAGTTATCCGGCGGGCAGGGACCGCGGCCGGAGGAACAATTTGAATGGATCCGTACCGCGCCAGTCGCGCCGAAAGATCAAGCGCATTACTGAAAAGCCTGGGCAACCGGGCTTTTTGGAATGCCTGAGCCGCGAGGCACTTCAAGTAAGTAAGAAGATTTCCATGCGCTCACTTGTGAAGGCCAAGGAGGTGTTCAGATAAAAAACTGTATCGATGCTTTCAAAAAATCCACTCATTTAAAGGAAGAAGACTGATGAAAAAAATGCTCAGTGTGCTGATCGCAGCAGTTCTGGCCACCCAGGCCATCCATGCGTTTGCTGAAACGTCCCCTGTCGGTTCCTGGCAATTCGCTTCCTACCACGTTCCGGGCGGTGGTTTTTATGCCAACCAAACGATCTGTTTCAAAGCGGACAATACCTGGTACTCAAGTTCGCAGGCTGGTTGGAATGGCGCATGGTTCCAGAACGGGGAGGATCTCCAATGGAATGGGAGTGTGCCAATGCCAGGGGCGGGGAGTGCCAACAATCTCGCCACCATCGCCATGGGTAAATTGGTGGTTGCTGGCTCGATGTCGGGTAACTACGCGGAATGGGCAGCACCCAGCACGCTGCCGCTGTCGTGGGACAGGCACTACACCTACACCATGACTTACAAAGGCGCGACCTGCGCTGCTCCAAAGTGACGGCAACCCTGTTCCATTAAAGGCACGTCGAAAGATCAAGTGCATTACTGAAATGCCCGGGCAACCGGGCTTTTTGGAGTGTCCGTGCAAGGCACTTCAAACCGCTGCCAATGGAGGGCTTTCAATGCTGAAGGATTTCAGATGCGGTAGCTGCAAAAAGCTTCTGGCCCGCATGGGCGAGAACACCGAACTCCAGATCAAATGTGCCCGATGCGGGACGTTGAATCATGTGAAGGCCCTTGAGCCTCGAGAGATCGCCAGAGAGCGAGATGAGCGCTGTTGATCAACCGCGCGATCAATCTATAACTCAAGAGGTGAATCATGAGTCGTTTCAAGAAATACGTTGCCCCGCTGTTGCTATCCATTGCGCTGCTCGGTGTTGGGAGCAACGCGAGCGCCGCCAACCTTCTGGTCAACGGTAGCTTCGAACAGCCAGGCTGCAGTGGCAGTTGCATCCTCGATACCCCGGCGAAAGCCAACTTCATCACCGGTTGGACGACATTTCTGTCCGGTGCCGAGTACTTCAATATGCCCGCTTCGATCGGAGGTTCCGTAGCTGCGGATGGCGTTGTGATTGTCGACCTGGCCAATTATGTCTACGGCAACGGCGGGGGGATCCAGCAGAACTTCGCTACCGCAGTCGGCGCAAAGTATCGATTGACCTTCAGCGCGGGTAATTCGCGCTACGCCAGCCGCTCCGGCGACGGCACCATCCAGGTCAAGGTGGCGGGGCAGAGTGTCACCTTCGACACGCCGTCGGCCAAAGGTACTGCAGTGGAGTGGAGCACCATCACGTATGACTTCACGGCCACTTCGGCCCAGACGACTTTGGCGTTCTCCAATGAGCAGAACCCTTACGCCCACTTCGCCTTTATCGACAACGTCAGCGTTGAGCCGCTGTAAACCAACGATTGTCCTGCGAAGACCCACCGCCCCCAAGCACTCATCCCTCACCCCCCAGGAAGCGTGACATGACAAACGAGCAACAAGCGTTGCTGGACATGCCGATCTGGCTGGTCATCGTGCTCGCCCTGGTGGGTGGGGTGACTGGCGAGATGTGGCGTGCCGACAAGGAGGGCGCCCGAGGCTGGTCGCTGCTACGTCGCCTGGCCCTGCGTTCCGGCGCCTGCATGGTCTGCGGCGTCTCGGCGATCATGCTGTTGTACGCCATGGGCTTGTCGATCTGGGCCGCTGGTGCCTTTGGTTGCCTGACGGCGATGGCCGGGGCGGACGTGGCCATCGGTCTTTACGAACGCTGGGCCGCCAAGCGGATGGGCGTCAGTGAGCTGCCGCCGCGCGATCCCCGTTCCGATCAACATTGATCCCTCGCTGGTGATCTTCGTGCCGCCATAAAAAACAGGAGGCCTTGATGCCTGCCGTCCTCGAAAAACCGTCGCAGCTGTTCTTCGCCATTGCCCAGACGCTGCGCGCCACTTACCCCACTTTGAAAATCGGCAGCCCCCAGGATTTCGATGGTACCGACGACCAACCCTGGGTGCTGATTGCCATTGAGCGTGATGCGCCCGGCCACCGTGCCAACGACGGTCGTATCGCCCATGTCCTGACGGTTTCCCTGCAAGTGGTCATGGCTGTTCCGGGCTGGGATGCCTGCGACTTGGCCGCTGAGCTGAAACACTTGGTTGTGGATAACCGCTGGGGGCTGTCGGGCGATCAATGCGACCTGCCCACGGAGCTCGACGGCCTGCCGTCCACGTTCATCAACCCGGCACGGCAATACACCGCCTGGACCCTTTCCTTCAGTCAAACCCTGTACCTCGGCCCGACGCTGCTGGAGGACCCGCTGGGTATCCCGAAATTTGCCCGTACCTGGGAAGTCTCGAACATCGACGACCCGGACCAATACACCGCACTCGAGGGCTGACCCATGTTTGATGCGCTGTTACGGATGCATCTGGGGCCGATCATCGAGCGTCTGGCCGAGATGGAAACCGAGCTGGAAGACTTGCATCGGCGTGCGGAGAGTTTCTGCCGTATCGGTGTTTGCCAGGAAGTCGATGCGGCCAGCAACACTTGCAAGGTCAGCCATGGCGGCTTGCTGACCCCGGCGATCCGCTTTTTCAACCCGAGTGCCGGCGCCCAGAGCGAGTCGCGGATTCCGTCCGTGGGTGAGCAGTGCCTGTTGCTGAACCATGGTGGCGGCGAGGGCGGCGGGCAGGCGGTGGCGTTGTTCGGCCTCAACGGCGGTCAGTTCCCGCCTGTCTCGACCCAGGCCACGTTGACGCGTCGCCTCTATCAGGACGGTACGGAAAACGGCTACGACCATGCCAGCCATGTCCTGCACTGGCAAAACGGTCCGGCGGCATTCACCGGCTCTCGTGAGTCGCTCCAATTAAACATTGGCCCGGCGAGGTTGGCGATGACGCCCGAGGCTATCGACTTGCAACTGGGCGCCGTTGGCATTCGGCTCGACGCCTCCGGTGTGCACCTGAGCGGCCCGGTGGTGGATCACCAGGGACGCGTCATCAGTACCGCATAAGAGATTTCCCCATGATTGGAATCGATCGAAATACCGGCGCCACGGTCGACGACTGGCTGCAATTTGTCCAGCGCGCCACTCGGGCATTGACCACACCGTTGGGCACTCGCCAGAAGCGCCCGTTGTATGGCTGCGCCCTCACGCAGCTGCTGGGGCAGAACCTCGGCGACGACCTGCTGATCCTTGCCCAGAGCCACGCGGCCCAAGCGTTCTACAACCCGGACAACGGCATCGGTGATTTCGAGCCGCAGGTCATTGTCGCCAGCCGACACGGCGCCGGTTTGTTGTTGCGCTTCGCCGGTACCTGGAAAAACCGCAAACAGACTTTCGAGGTGGTGACATGAGCATGTTGATACCCGGCCAGAACCAATTGGCGGAACCGGCAATCGTCACCGTCGACGCGTTCGAGGATCTGCTCGCCGAATTCAAGACTTTCGTGGTGGAGTACGTCGGCGCACGTTCTCCCGCCAGTGCGGCGAAGCTGGTGGACAGCCTGGAAAACGAAAGTGAACTGCTGACTCTGGCCCTCGAGGCGTTCTGTGTTCGGCTGCAAACCCACGAACGCAAATACAACGCTCGCATCAAGCAGATGCTGGCGTGGTGGGCCACCGGCACCAACCTCGATGCGCGCCTCGCGGACATGGGCCTTGAGCGCCAGTTGCTCGATCCCGGCGATCCGGCGGCGTTCCCGCCCATTCCACCGGTCTACGAGAGCGATGATGACGCTCGCTTGCGCTACTACTTGGCGCCCCATGCCCCGGCGGCTGGCTCGCGCATGCAGTATCGGCGGGAGATCTTCACCCTTGGCGAACGGCCTGCCGTGAGGGTGGAAAACGCCGCAGCGGGCGTGGTGACGGTCACCTATACCTTCGACCCGGATGGATACGCGGCGCAGATCAAGGACGGCAACGGACGCCGCACCGCGCCGGGCGAAGTCACGGTCACGGTGCTGTCCCGAGAGGGCAATGGCACACCGTCCGAGGCGCTGCTCGAGGGTGTTCGCCAGCATTTCGCCCGGCCTGATGTGCGACCGGAAACCGACCTGGTCATCGTCCAGGCCGCGCAAATCAAACCCTACAAAATCCGCGTCGTGGCGAAGATCAACGCTGGCCCGGATTCGGGCTTGACCAAGGTCGCTGCCGAGCAGCAATTGCAGGCGTACGCCGAGGCCTGTCATCGCCTGGAAGGGCGAGTGGATCCGAGCTGGATCGACTACACGCTGCACAGTGCGGGCGCGGTTCAGTTGCAGATTCTCGAACCGCTGGCGCCGATTGTGACGACGGCTTTCCAAGCCCCGTACTGCACGGGTGTCGAGGTTGAGGTGGATACGTTATGAGTGACGACATACCTCGCCCAAGCCTGTTGCCGGCCAACAGCTCGCCGCTGGAAAGGGCGCTCGATCTGGGTTTCGCCCGGTTGCTCGAGCGTATCGATCCGCCGTTTCCTGAGTTGATGAACGCGAGCCAGACCCCGTCTGCCTTCTTGCCTTATCTGGCGGCGGATCGCGGTGTCAGCGAGTGGGATGCGGCCGCCAGCGACCTGGAAAAACGTCTGACGGTTTCGCTGTCCTGGCAGATCCAGCGCCAGGCTGGCACTCGCCAGGCCCTGAACCATGCAGTCGAGTCTTTGGGGTTCACGCCCCACGTCACCGCCTGGTACGAACAGCAACCCAATGCCCATCCCTACACCTTTGATGTGCAAGCCATCATAGGTCAAGGCTGGGCCAGTGGTGATCACAATCGCTTGATACAGCGAATCAATGCAGCCAAGAGCGAGCGTGACCAGGCCACCATCACCCTCGTGCATCAAACGCGCGGCGGCCTGGCAGCGGCGGCAGTTTTGCACGGGCCGCTGAGCGACGGTGAGCTGTTTTTGTGCGGGGCACTGCCGCTACTCAATCTCGGTGCGCGGCTTATCGGCATTGGGATTTCCCAACGCTACACCATTAACGATTACGACCTCAGGGCGCAGCCATGACAGAAGATATTACGCGCTTGGTTCGCTTCACTTCCGCCGGTCTGGCGGAAGTGTTGCAGGCAAAGAACCAAGGCTTGAAAGGTGAGATCACTCACATCGGTGCCGGTACCGCTCGCTACGATCCCAACGGATCGGAAACGGCGCTTCGCAATGAACGGCAGCGCGTGGCGATCGTGGATTACGAAGACCTCGATCCAGGGCAACTGAGAATGGCCGCCTTGTTCGACGGGCCGGATGAATATGAGATTGGTGAGTTCGGTTTCTATCTTTCCACCGGCACGCTGTTAGCGGTGTATTCGGTGGCTGGAACACTGCTGACCTACAAAGCGGCTGCAGCACGAGTCTTGCAAAAGTTCACGCTGGATATTTCACCGTTGCCAGCGCAAAGCGTCACGGTGGTGATCGGGTCCGACAACCTGAACATTCTATTGAGTGAAGAAATCGCCACGTTGGCTACCGCCAATATCGACAACATGGCGCGGCACGTGGGCCTGATGTTTCGAGTGATGGCGCTCGAAGCCAAATAATCAAATAGCACAAGGAACCTGAATGTGAGTCTGGAAACCACTATCGCGTCGCTGGTATCGGCGGCCAACAACTTGACCACTGTGGTCAATGGAAAAATCGGCAGTATCAACACGACCATGGCCACGGCTTTGGCACAGTTCAATGAGTGGCGAAGCCTGAAGGATGTGGAAGGGGATCCAAGCGCCCTGGGCACGATTCGCCGCAACGTTTTGCAGGGGCATGTTTACGGGACTGGTGGCGTCTATGGCGCAACGGCACAGGGTGATTTTGTTTCTACCAACCTGGGTGCCAGCACAAATGTGTACATGCATTTCAAAGTGCCGCTTAACATCAATGTCCATTCGGAGATGTTCTGGTTCAACATCAAGGGCTACAGCTACGGCACAGCCAAAATAATCGACGAAACATTGGTGGGGTATTGCTATCAGCCCACTCGGGTCCTGCAAAGCGTTTCGACCTTTGGGAATATGACTCCTGCTGTCTATACCGACACAAACGGCAATGTCGTCATGCGAATTCTGATTCCCAACGTTTATTACACCACCGTGCGCATTGACACCATGCGCGTGGGCAATGGTCGGTTGTTCAATCTTGGGGATCTGACCACCAGGTTGTCGCTGGCCGAAACCGTTGTTTTCAGCTAAGGAACGAACATGTCTGATCTATCCAACAATGACACTTCCGAAATTCCACTTGCCGTACCGTCGCGTGAAATCGAATGGGCCGCCATTCGCACGCGTCGCAACCAACTTCTGCGAGACACGGATTTCACCCAACTACCGGACTTCCCAGCAACAGAAACTCAGCTTGCCGAGATCAAGGCTTATCGCCAAGCCTTGCGAGATATCCCCGAAACGGATGCGGAGCCGTCCAGGCTGCTCTGGCCCGCGCTGCCAGACTTCATCAAGTAAACCACGACCGCGAGAGCGGTTTTTTTTCGCCCGCACCAAGCCCCGCCATGGGGCTTTTGTGTTTTTCGCATCTGGAGAGACCGTAGATGCCCATTCGTAAGCAATACACCGTGCTGCTGCCATTTCCTACCGGTGGCGGCCACTGGTCGAGCGCTGGCCAGAAACTGGAGCTGTTGGATGTCGAGGCCAATGCCTTGCGCAGTGCTGGTCGTCTTGAGCTGACCAGCGTTCTTGATGCACAGAAACCGGCTGCTGACACGCAGGCCACCCCAACCACCAAGGCCTTGAAGGCCGCCACCAAGAAGGCTGAATAACATGGCTGAGGTTTTGAACTTCGAGCACAACGGCATTACCGTCAATGCCACTGAATCTCCCGAGGCCATGGGTGGCCTGGGTGACAACGTCATCGGGCTGGTCGGCACCGCGCCGAATGCCAACCCGCTGATTCCGAAAAACACCCCGTTCCGCATCAACAGCTTCACCACCCAGGCTCAGTTGGATCCGACCGGTGCCGAAGCGGGGACGCTGTTCCAGGCGGTCTACCAGATCCTCAAAGTGGTCAAGGTGCCGGTCTACGTGGTCATCGTCGAGGAAGGCGCGACGCTGGCCGACACGCAGAACAATGTGATCGGCGGCATCGAGGCGCAGACCGGTCGCAAACTGGGCCTGGCGGCGTTGAGTGGCGTTGCCGAGGACCTGACCATCATCGGCGCGCCGGGCTTCACCGGCACCAAGGCCGTGGCCAGCGAGTTCGCCTCGTTCGGCAAGCGCATCAAGGCGCGTGTGGTGCTTGACGGCAAGGATGCCTCGGTCGCCGATCAAGTGACTTACAGCCAGGAGCTGGGCGGCGCGGACCTCGGTTTCGACCGTTGCCTGGTGGTGCACAACATGCCGGCGGTGTACTCCAAGGCGGCGAAGAAAAACGTCTTCCTGGCACCGTCGAGCCTGGCCATCGCCGCGCTGGCCAAGGTCAAGCAATGGGAGAGCCCGGGTAACCAGGTGACTTTCGCTGAAGACGTCTCGCGCACCGTCGAATACAACATCCTCGATACCTCCACCGAAGGCGATCTGCTCAACCGCTACGGCGTCAGCTACTACGCCCGGACCATCCTTGGCGGCTTCTCGCTGCTGGGCAATCGCTCCATCACCGGCAAGTTCATCAGCTACGTCGGCCTTGAAGATGCGATCAGCCGCAAGCTGGTGAAGGCCGGCCAGAAAGCCATGGCCAAGAACCTGACCAAGTCGTTCATGGATCAGGAGGTCAAGCGCATCAACGACTGGCTGCAAACCCTGGTCGCCGACGAAACCATCCCGGGCGGCAGCGTGTACCTGCACCCGGAATTGAACAGCGTCGAGAAGTACAAGAACGGCACCTGGTACGTGGTCATCGACTACGGCCGCTACGCGCCGAACGAACACATGATTTATCAACTCAATGCCCGCGATGAAATCATCGAGCAGTTCCTGGAGGACGTTCTCTAATGTTTACCAACCGCGTAAGACAGGCCATCGCGGCCACCCTGCAAGGCCTGCCGTTGTCGGCGACCGTGGAAAGTTTCACCCCTCCCAAGATTGAGTTCGCCATGGAGACGATGAGCGGTGGGCGCTTTATTGGCGAGGAAATGGCCAAGAGTGGCACCGTGCTCGGGGCTACGTTGGTGCTGCAAGGCGTGGGGCCGGAAATCATGTTGGCCCTGGGTGTGAGTGTGGGCGACGACATCCTGCTGAACGTGCGCGAGGCCGGTCAGGACCAGGATGGCAATACCTGGTTCACCTACCACACCGTCGGCGGGAAGTTGAAGTCCCTGGTCGAAGCGCCGCTGAAAATGGGTGATAAACCGACTACCACGCTGGACCTCTCCTGCCGCACCTACAACCGCCTCGAAAACGGCGTCCCGGTGATCGACATCGACGTGCGCACCCAGAAGTTCGTGCTCAACGGCGTCGACATTCTCGGTGATGCGCGTCGTGCGGTGCTGTTGCCTTAAACCAAGGCCTGTCAGCTGAACGCAGACCTCCTGTGGGAGCGGGCTTGCTCGCGAAGAGGCCATCAGCTTCAACATCGAAGTTGCCTGATCCACCGCTTTCGCGAGCAAGCCCGCTCCCACAAGGGGCTCGCCCTCCATGATCCACCAAGGAATTCACTTCATGTCCTGGACGCCTCCTGTTCACGTCCTGCTGTCGCCGATCACTGCTGACGACGAGTCGCAGATCGAGCAGCTCCAACTCAAACCCTTGTACTACGCCGCGCAGAAAGACGCCCTGGCCCGTGCCGGCGATGACGAAGACGATCAGTTTTTCGAACTGGCCAAATTGGCCACCGGCCTATCGGTCAGGGAACTCGACCAGCTCAAGCGCCCGGACTACGTCAGCATTGCCCAGTACGTGCACGACATGTCCACGCGCCCGGCGTCGTATTTTCTGGATGATCCGCAGACCGACCCCGATCAGGTGCAACTGCTGCAACCGCTGAACGTGGCGGGCCGCAGCCTGACGTCGCTGACGTTGGAAATGCCGGTGCTGCGTGCGACCAAGGCGATGAAGAAACTGAAGACGGCCAAGGAACGCGCCGAGTTCATCACCGCTCATTGCACCGGCCTGATGATTCCCGACCTGGACCTGCTGAGCGTGCCCGACTGGACCCAGCTGCAGGTGCGCATCGACGATTTTTTAAACAAACCGGCGGACTTCTTTCGGAGCGCGACATCGAAGTGATCCTCGATGTGGTGCCGCTCATTTACTCGGTAAGTGAGGCGGAAATCCTGGAGTGGGACGCCGGCAAGGCCTTGCGCCGCTACGACATCGCGATCACTCGCCTTGGCGTGAAACAGGAGTAGAGCGGGATGGCGGACGATAGATATTCGCTCAAATACGCAGCCTTCAATGAGAGTGGGTTGGCGTTCGGTAATACCAACCTCGCCAGTGGCGTGTCGGCACAGGGCGCGTTTGCCAGGGACCAGCTTTCGAGCCTCGATCTGGCGCTGGAAACGCTCGGGCTCAAGCTCGGGCTGCTGACTACGGCGATCGAGTCGCTGACCGTGAAGCTGTCGGCGCAACGATTGTTTTCCCAAGCGATGGGCGCCGGCACCAAGAGTGAGTCGGCCAATGAGCCCAAGGGCAAGCTCAGTGGCGGTTTCGAACCGCCGGCGCTGCTCAAACCGGCGATAGCGATGGATTTGGCCATGGCCGATCTGAAGCTGGCCACCCAGTTTACCCCTCGTCAGATCGCAGAGATGGCTGGGCCGACTCAGCAGATCGCCCGCGCACCATTGGTGGCAGCCGGCGGAACCAAAGCGGTTGACCTGGTGAGAATCGAAAGCCTGGCAGCCAGTGCTGGCATCGGTCGCGATCTGCCCAATGCATCGGACCGACAGTTCGAACTGTTGCACTTTGCCAGTGATGTTGGCGTCACTGCATCGGCGTTCAGAAAACCGGCCATGGAAGTCGCCGAGATGATGGTCGGTTGGCGCACCTCCATGAAGCTCAGCGGCGCTCAAGCCTTTGACCTGGCGGATGCCATCAACCAGTTGAGCAAGATCCCCGGTGGGGCGAAACCGGGAGACATCGGCGCCGTCTTGCAGCGTGACGGTGCGGCTGCGACGACGGCGGGCCTGGCTCCTGCGCAAGCGGCAGCGTTGACGGCGGCATTGCTCAATACCGGCACGCAACAGGCTGAAGCCGGCGTGGCGCTTGATAACTTCACGACTGCCCTGGGCAAGGGGGATCAGGCCTCTGCCACCGAGCAAGCGGCCTGGAAGCAACTGGGCCTGGAGCCGAACGCGGTGGCAAGCGGCTTGCGTGACAAGGACACGACGTCTGGCACGGTGATGACGGTGCTTGCGGCCTTGAACGCGCAGCCGGCTGAAAAACGCTCGGCCCTTGCTTCTTCGCTGTTTGGCAGTGGGGATGAAGCGGTGCTGCGCATGGCGCAGAAACTGGCCGATGTGAATGAAGCCTTCGGACAAGTGAAAGACCCGGCCCAATACGCCACGTCGCAGTTGGGTGATAAGGGCTCGGTAAGGCAGGACGCGTTGGCGCTGTCGAATACCCGGCAAGGCCAGTGGAATGTCTTGGATGCACGTGCTGAGCGTCTGTCGGTGGCTACGGGCGATGCCTTGGCGCCCGTGGCGGATAGCTCGCTTCAGGCGTTGGGTTCGCTGGCCGATGGCATGAGTGAATTGGCTGAGTCCTCACCTAAAGCCACCGCTGCAATTGTGCTGGTTGCCGCAGCGATCAAACCGCTGGTGAGTGCATTGCTCAAAGCCGTAGGGGATGAGGTGTCCAATCAGGTGGCCAAGCGGGTGCTGGGTAAGGCTGCCCCGTACCTTCCCGGCCAATTGGGTGAGGTGATCTCCGAAGACTTCAGAAAAAATCCTCGTGGGGACAAGCTGGATCCAAGCAATGCCAGCCAGCGTCCCGAATCCACGGGAAGGCCGAAAATACGCGTCAGTACACGAGGCTCACGAGGGAGCGCAGGGCGTCTTTCACTCGGACCAACGGCCTCATTACGCGCGATGACTCGCCGGGCGCCCGGCCCATTAAAAGTAGTCGGCGCTGTCGCTGACGTGGCCGAGGGTGTGCTTACCGGCGACAAGCGAATGATGGGCGCAGGCCTGGGAGCCGCCGGTGGCGGCTGGGCAGGTGCTGCTGCGGGGTCTGCGGCCGGTGCCGCTTTGGGTAGTGTCGTTCCGGTGATCGGCACTGCCATTGGTGGTGTGCTTGGCGGACTGCTGGGCGGCTGGTTGGGGAGCGATGCCGGCGCGTCTCTTGGCGAAAAGCTCGTCGCCCCCGTCGACAGACTCGCCGCTCCAGAGCAGATCAGCAAAGACCTGGCCGGCGCCCAGACCACCACACAACAGAACACCATGACCGCAAACATCTACATCAATGGCCAAGACCAGGCCAGCGCCAGTCAATTGGCCAACCTGGTGGTACAGCAGCTCTCGGGCCAATTCGGCTTAACGACCATGCCCAACACACTTGCCATGCGCAGTGACGCGGCCCTGACCGACGGAGGTACGTGATGCGCCAACAAATGGCATTGGGCAGTTTCATCTTCGGCCTGTCGAGAAATTTTGCCTACCACCAACTGGTGCACACGTCGGACGGTGGCTGGAAAAACATCGACATTCTCACCAGCAAACCCAAGTCGAGCCAGATCGGCCAGGGCCTGCAAGAACTGACGATCACGGGCAAGTCGATGTACGCGACCGCCATGGATCGCCTCGATGAACTGC
This sequence comes from Pseudomonas sp. DF11, assembly GCF_058148565.1. Taxonomy (NCBI): domain Bacteria; kingdom Pseudomonadati; phylum Pseudomonadota; class Gammaproteobacteria; order Pseudomonadales; family Pseudomonadaceae; genus Pseudomonas; species Pseudomonas sp. DF11. Next base: position 223,264 of record NZ_JBYVYN010000003.1, on the reverse strand, counting down.
GCGCCCTGCAGGCACAGCGCATTCCGCTGCCGTTGGTCGATGGCATCGGCCGCAACTGGGGCCTGTGGCAGATCAACAAGGTCACGGAAACCCAGACCGAAATCATTGATGACGGCACGGCGATGGTGGTCGGCTGGGTGGTGGTATTGATGGAGTTCGCCAATGCGTAGGGTTCGAAGTATCGCCGGTGATTCGGTGAATCTGTTGCTGTATCGCGAGTTGGAGCGTTGTGACGACATCGTCGAGGAAGCGCTCTGGCGGCTCAATCCGGGATTGGCTGAGTGGGGCCCGGTATTGCCGGCGGGCGTGTGGGTGGTCTTGCCGGAAGTGGATCTCAAACCCGTGGCAACCCCACCGGTTTCGGCCTGGGATTAAGGAGGCAACATGTCACTGGGTTTCACGCCAGCGGTGGAAATTTATGGTGCAAATGCAGCACTGCTCAACGAACGCTTGCTCAAGTGGTCGCACGTCGACGCGGCGGGGATCGAGTCCGATCAACTGACGCTGACGATCAGCCTGGACGGGCTTGAAGGGATGCCCAGCCTGGGTGGAAAAATCGGCCTGCGGGTCGGTTATCTGGAGTCGGGGCTGGTGGATAAAGGCGAGTTCGTCATTACCGGACGCACGCCGATGCTGTTTCCCCTGCAACTGGTCCTGGTGGCCATGGCCGCGCCGTTCAGCGCGGCGGACCAGACCGGGTTCAAGCAGCGCCGATCCGTCAGCCATGGCCCGACGACCCTGGGGGCGCTGTTTCGGCAATTGACCAGCAGGCACGGTTTTTCCCCTCGTGTTGCGCCGGACCTGTCGCTGATAAAAATCGAGCACATCGACCAGTCCAACGAAACCGACATGGGGTTCCTGACGCGCCTGGCCCACCGTTATGACGCCGTCGCCAAGCCAATCAACGAGTTGTATGTGCTGGCTCGGCGCGGTCAGGCGAAGTCGTTGTCGGGCAAGGTCTTGCCGGAGATAAAGTTGTCGGTGACCACCAATAATCGCCCGGGGGATAACGCCTTTATCTCGGCCAAGCTGGAAGAAACCGCCCGGGCGAAATACCAGGGTTGCAAGACCAGTTGGTGGGACGCGGCGACCGGCAAAGTGCGCGTCGAGGAGAGCGGCCTCGCGCCGTTCAAGACCCTGCGCCAACGTTTCCAGAGCGCAGACGATGCCCGCGCCGCTGGCGAAGGCGAGGTGCGGCGGATGATGCGCGAAGCCCTCAAGGTGAAGATTGGCTGTCCTGGCAACCCGGGATTGTCCGCCGAAGGCATCGTGCTGTTGGACCCTTCCTGGCCGGACTTCATGCGCGGTCGTTGGTCGATCGACAAAGTCACCGCCAGCGGCGACCGGGAAAAAAGCTACCGCTGCGAGATTGATGCAACCTGCCTGGATGCCAGGGCCTAAACACCACTCCCCTGTGGGAGCGAGCCTGCTCGCGATGAGGCCGTCATAGCCAGCATTGATGTTGCCTGACACACCGCCATCGCGAGCAGGCTCGCTCCCACAGTTCTGTCCCGCGTTGCACATACCTTCGCGCCTAACCGAGTTCTTCTGTGGGAGCGGGCTTGCTCGCGAAGACGCCGGCACATCCAACGTCCAGGTTGCCTGGCCCACCGCTTTCGCGAGCAAGCCCGCTCCCACAGGGGGCACTCGCACCTTCAGATACTGGAGCACCTCCATGAAGATCACTCCGATCCTCACGCAACTGCGTGAGCAATGCCCCGCGCTCGCCAATCGTGTGGTGGCAGGTGCTGACCTCGCCACCTTGCAAGCCCCCTGCGCCTACGTAGTGCCGATCAACGATCTGGCCAGTGCGAACACTGCGCAAAACGCCACCCGGCAAGCGATCCGCGACCGCTTCGAAGTGACCCTGGTACTCGACTCCACCGACGCGACAAAAGCGCTGGATCAGTTACACGACCTGCGTGCCGAGCTGTGGCGTGCGCTGGTGGGGTTCAAGGTCGGTGGCGATTACACCGGCATCGAGTACGACGGTGGCGAGCTGGTTTCCATCAACAGCAGCCGTGTGTCGTACCGGCTGCGCTTTTTCGCCGAGTTCCAGCTGGGCCGCAACCTGGCGAGCCAGCCTGCCGAAAGCTGGCACGAGCGTGAACTGGACGGCTTGTCGTCCTTTACCGGGGCCACCGTGCGGGTCGATGCCATCGACCCGGCGGACCCCAACCTGAAACGTCCCGGCCCTGATGGGCGCGTGGAACTGACCTTCTCTGGAGACGTAACCCCATGAGCAAACGCATCACCGTGCTGCCGGCCCCGGGCCGTGCCGTACCGGACCCGGAAGCGGGCGATCTGCTGCCCCTCGAAGGCCGTGAAGTGCCGGACAACGCCTGGTGGCGTCGACGTCTGGCCGATGGCGATATCACCACAAAAGCCGTGAAAGCGGCAAAACCACAGGGAGCCAAATAATGGCGATCGGATTCAGCAACATTCCCGCGGATATTCGTGTTCCGCTGTTCTACGCCGAAATGGACAATTCGGCCGCCAATAGCGCGTCGTCGGCCATGCGCCGGTTGATCGTCGCCCAGGTCAATGACAACGTCGCCCCGACCGAGGTCGGCAAACTGGTGCTGGTATCCAGCGTCGCGCTGGCCAAGAGCATCGGTGGGCAGGGCTCGATGCTCGCCTCGATGTACGAGACCTGGCGCAAGACCGACCCGCTCGGTGAAATCTGGTGCCTGCCACTGCACAACACTGAAGGCTCTATCGCACAGGGCGTGCTGACCCTCACCGGTACCGCCACCGAAAGCGGCGTGCTCAACCTTTACGTGGGCGGCGTGCGTGTCCAGGCGGCTATCGTCAATGGTGCGACGGCAGCTCAAGCCGCCACCGCGCTGGCCTTGAAAATCAACGCCGCCGCCGACCTGCCGCTGACCGCTGCGGCCGCTGAAGGTGTCGTCACTCTCAGCGCCAAATGGACTGGCGCCAGTGGCAACGACATCAGCCTGCAGTTCAATCGCCTGGGCAAGAGCAATGGCGAAGATACCCCGGCTGGCCTGACCACAGCCATCACTGCGATGGCCGGCGGCGCCGGTGTGCCGGACCAGACGGCTGCGGTTGCGGCCCTGGGCGACGAACCGTTCGAATTCATCGCCATGCCATGGTCGGACCTGGCGAGCCTCAACACCTGGCAAGCAGTCATGGACGACAGCACCGGTCGCTGGTCCTGGGCCAAGCAGTTGTTCGGCCATGTCTACAGCGCCAAGCGCGGCACCATCGGTACGCTGGTGGCGGCCGGTCAGGCGCGCAATGACCAGCACATGACCATCCAGGCCCTGGAGTTGGGTGTACCGCAACCGTTCTGGGTCCAGGCCGCCGCGTTGGCCGCCCGCACTGCGGTGTTCATCTCCGCCGACGCCAGTCGTCCGACCCAGAGCGGCAGCCTGCCGGGCTTGGATCCGGCCCCGGCCAGCGAACGTTTCACCCTGACCGAGCGGCAGTCGCTGCTCAACTACGGCATCGCCACCGCTTACTACGAAGGCGGTTATGTGCGCATCCAGCGTTCCATCACCACCTATCAGAAAAATGCCTTCGGCCAGGCTGACAACTCCTACCTGGACAGCGAAACCATGCACCAGTCGGCGTTCATCGTGCGCCGTCTGCAAAGCGTGATCACCAGCAAGTACGGTCGCCACAAACTGGCCTCCGACGGCACCCGTTTTGGCGCCGGTCAACCCATCGTGACGCCGAGCACCATTCGCGGTGAACTGATCGCCCAGTACGCCAAGCTCGAACTGGAAGGTCATGTGGAAAATGCCGAGCTGTTCGCCGAGCACTTGATCGTCGAGCGCGACAGTCAGGACCCGAGCCGAGTCAACGTGCTGTTCCCGCCGGATTACATCAATGGCCTGCGGGTGTTCGCGCTGCTCAATCAATTCCGCCTGCAATACGACGATGCCGCCTGAAGGTCGCGCTCAATCGTATGAACTCAGCCCACTTCACGTGGGCTTTTTATTGAAGGGAGAAACACCATGGGTCAACTGATTGCGGGCACCTGCTACGTCAAAGTGGACGGCGCTCAATTGACCATCAACGGCGGCTGCGAAGCGCCACTGATGTTCACCAAACGCGAAACCGTCGTACCGGGCTTCTACAAGGAAACCGACCTCGCCCCGTCCTTCAAGGTGACGGCGCTGCACACTGCGGACTTCCCGCTCAAGCAACTGGTCGCCGGCACCGACATGACCGTCACTTGCGAATTCAATAACGGCAAAGTCTACGTGCTGGCCGGCGCCTACCTGGTGGAAGAGCCGGTGTCCAAGGGCGACGACGCCACCATCGAACTGAAATTCGAAGGCATCAAGGGGACCTGGCAATGAGTGATGTCGTGACGTTGCGCGTGGCCATCGAGGCCCACGGCGAGCCGCTGAGCGAACTGACCCTGCGCCGTCCGACGGTGCAGGAGGTCCGGGCGATCAAGGCGCTGCCGTACAAGATCGACAAGAGCGAGGAGGTGAGCCTGGACATGGATGTCGCGGCCAAATACATCGCAGTCTGCGCCGGCATCCCGCCGTCGTCGGTCAACCAGTTGGACCTGGCTGACCTCAATGCGTTGAGCTGGGCCGTCGCGAGTTTTTTCATGAGTGCGGCGTCGCAGCCATCGGCGACCTGATCGCCGCCGCCTATGACCTGGCCTGGTTCTGGAAGGTTGACCCCGAACAGATGATGGCCAGGCCACTGGATGTGCTCCGTGAATCCCTGGAGCACGCGCAACGGATCAATGCGATGCAGCAGGTGCAGTGATGGCAGACACACAAAAGGTAGAGAAAAAAGCGCTGCTGCTGACTGGCATCGACGAGCTGTCACCCAAGCTCGCCAACCTTCGAGCGAAGGTCGCGAGCTTCAAGCAGAACCTCGATGCCACGGGCCTGGGCAGCCTGGATATTTCCGGCCTGCTGCCCAGCGGTGGCTTGGCCCAACCGTTTATGGACGGGCTCAAGTCGGCGCTGGCCTTCAAGGATGAAGCGGGCGCAGCGAGCGCGGCGGGCAGCGCCGTCCAGGCGCCTGAAGCGCCCCGTATAGCGGCACAGAGCCTGGATGGATTGAAGACTTCCATCAGCAATGTGTCGGTGCAGTTCGGCTCGGCCCTGGGACCGGCGGTCAACGCGGTGGCGGTCAGTTTGCAGCCCATGGTCAGCGGCGTGGCCCAGATGCTTCAGGACAACCCGCAACTGGTGCAGGGCCTGGCGACTGGTGTGGTGGCGTTCAACGCGATCCAGACGGCCGTCAGCGGTGCGAGCCAGGCCCTGGAGGTGGTCAGCCTGGCCTTGAAGATGAATCCCATCAGCTTGATTGCCATGGGCATCGCCTTGGCGGCAGGCATGATCATCGCCCACTGGACGCCGATCTCGGCGTTCTTCGCCGGGCTCTGGCAGAGGCTGGCGCCGATCGTTATGCCGATGGTCGAGTTCTTCAAGACGATGTTCGCTTTCACCCCGCTGGGGCAGGTGATCAGCCACTGGGGGCCGATCAGCAGCTTTTTTGGCGCGCTCTGGAACGTGATCGTGGCCGCGGCAACACCTGTCATCGGCTTCATGCAAACGTTGTTCGCCTGGTCACCCTTGGGCTTGATCATCGCCAGCTGGACACCCCTGACCGGTTTGTTCGCGGCGATCTGGGACTTGCTCAAGGCCCTGACTGTGCCGGTGATGGACGCCTTGAAAGGCCTGTTCGACTGGACGCCGCTGGGGCTGATCATGGCCAACTGGGGCACGATTGGTGAAGTCTTCGCCGGGATCTGGGAAGGCATTCGCAATCAGGTGTCGGTCATGCTGGCGGTGTTCAGCGGTTTGTTCGAGTGGTCGCCCATCGAGGGCCTCATCAAACAGTGGGGACCGGTGGGTGAGTGGTTCACTCAGTGGTGGGATGAGCTGCAGGGCGTGATCGCGCCGATCAAGGCGTTCTTCAACGGTGGCCTCGGCGAAATCATCACCACCTTCACCGGCAAGGTCGAAGGGCTGACCGAGGCACAGCGCGCCACCAATGCCGAAGGCAAGGGTGAACTGGCGCCGGCATTTTTTGGCGGGGCCAGCGAGCAGTCTCCGGGCCTGTCGTCCAGCCTGGCACCAGCGTCCGCCAACGTGCCAGCGAAAACCTCACTGGCACCGGGAGCATTGCCGCAAACCTCCAGTGCCCTGGTGCAACAAAGCGCCGCCAATAACCGCACACAACTCGAAGGCGGCCTTACGGTGCGCTTCGAAAACGCCCCGGCCGGGTTGCGCGTCGACCCGCCGCAGACCAATCAACCGGCCCTGGCGGTGAGTTCGCGCATCGGCTATCGCTCACTGTCCACAGGAGGCTCCAATGAGCTGGCGTGATCGTTTGTTGCCGGCGTCGTTTCGCGGCGTCGGGTTCTGGGTCGACCAGGCGAAAAACTCGGTCGGCCACAAAGGCCAGTTGCATGAGTATCCACAGCGCGACCAGCCGTTCTTCGAAGGGCTCGGCCAGCAGGCGAAGATACATGAGCTGACTGCGTTCATCGTCGGCCCCGATTGCCTGGAGCAACGTGACAAGCTGCTCAAGGCGTTGGAGCAGGGCAGCGGCGAACTGGTGCATCCGTGGTTGGGGCGCCTGCAGGTCAAGGTCGGCGAATGCGACATGACCCACACCCGCCAGGACGGCGGGCTGGTGACCTTCGCCCTGAAGTTCTACCCCGATCAGCCGCTGCAATTCCCCTCGGCTGCGATCAACAGCCAGAAACTGTTGCTGGTCTCGGCCGACAGCTTCCTCGGTTCGGCGGTGCGGCGCTTCGAAGACGCCATGACCCTGATCAAGGCCGCGCGAATCGGCATCGCTGATCTGCGCAACAGCCTCAAGGAGGTCTACGGTGTGATCGAGCAGGAGCTCAAGCCGTTGATCGAGACCTATCGGCAACTCAGCGATCTGGTCAAGGCGGTGAAAGAGCTGCCCAAGGAGGTGGCGGCCGAGTTCAAGGGGTTGCTGGGGGACATCCGGGAGTTGAAGGACTTTGCCCGTGACGGCTATCGCGGCGTGATTGCCAGCGTGTCGCAACAGGTGGAAGCGATTCGTAAGGCCGACGCTCCCAAGCTCACCACCGGCAAGGACACCACGGCGGCGGCCCAGGCCGTGGCCGATCTGGTGCAGGACACGCTGCTGGTGCAGGCCGCGCAATGGATTGCGGCGATGCCGGTGGCCGCACCGGCGGTCAAGTTGGGCGCTACGCCCTCGGTGGCGCAACAGGCGGTGCAACCGGTCCAGCGCCGGGACGTGCCGGTGGCCGACGATGTGCTGGCCCTGCGCGATGCCCTCAACGAGGCCATCTGGCAAGCCTCGCTCAAGGCTGATCCGGAGCACTACCAGGCGCTGAACAACCTGCGTCAGCAAATGGCCGCGCATCTGACGGCGGTGGCGTCGTCGGGTGTAAGACTGATCAACCTGTCGTTCAAGCAAAGCCTGCCGGCGTTGGTGGTGGCGTATCAGCAATTCGCCGATGCCACCCGGGTGACGGAAGTGACCCAGCGCAACGGCGTAGCCCATCCGGGTTTCCTGCCGCCCAATGACCTGAAAGTCTCGGGGGAGTAAGCCATGAATGAGCACGACAACGCCGTCTCGCTCACCGTCGGCGGGCTGGATTACGGCGGCTGGAAAAACGTGGAAATCAGTGCGGACCTGGAGCGCCAGTTCCGCACGTTCAAACTCGATATCACCTGGCAATGGCCGGGGCAGATCCAAGCGATGCCGATTCGGCCGGGCGATGAATGCCAGGTGCGCATCGGTGCTGACCTGGTGCTCAGCGGCTATGTGTTCAAGGCGCCGGTCAGTTATGACGGACGCCAGATCAGCCTGAGCATCGAAGGCGGTTCGAAGACCCAGGACCTGGTGGACTGCGCGGCGATCAACCGTCCGAGCCAATGGCGCGGGCAAACGGTGCTGAGCATTGTCCAGGCCCTGGCTTCTCAATATGGCGTGGGGGTGATCAGCGAGATTCCGGAAAACGCGCGGTTGAGTGAGCACAGCATCGTCCCGGGGGAAACGGTCTTTCAATCCATCGACCGTTTGCTGACGTTATTCCGGGTGTTTTCCACCGACGACGCACAAGGGCGCGTGCTACTGGCCAAACCCGGCAGCGGCGGACGGGCCAGTGATGTGCTGGAGCTGGGCAAGAACATTCTCTCCGGCAATGCGCCGATGGACTACAGCCAGGTGTTCTCCGAATACCGGGTCATCGGCCAACACAAGGGTAATGACCGGCAGAGTGGGGCGGCGGTGAGCGAAGTCTCCGGTACCGCTACGGACCTGAGCTTCAAGCGCAAGCGGGTGACGGTGATCAGCGAAAGCGCGCAGTTGACCTTCGAACTGGCCCAGCAACGGGCCGACTGGGAAAGCGCGATCCGCACCGGCAAGGCCCTGACCACCACCTACCGCGTGCAGGGCTGGCGCCAGGCCAATGGTGACTTGTGGCGGCATAACACCCTGGTGCGGGTGATCGATCCGGTGCTGGGGTTTGACAGCGACATGCTGATTTCCAAAGTGACCTACTCACTGTCCGCCCAAGGCTCCATCACTACCTTGCAAGTCGCACCGCCGCATACCTTCGATGCCAACCCGGTGCCACCCAAAACCTGAGCCAACGCACAGCGCCTTGTGGGAACGGGCTTGCTCGCGAAAGCGGTGGGTCAGCTTGCCTCAATGTTGGATGTGCCTGCCCCTTCGCGAGCAAGCCCGCTCCCACAGTATTTCGAGATCGCCTCCACGTTTCTGCCCACCGCAAATCCCTTGTGGGAACGGGCTTGCTCGCGAAAGCGGTGGGCCAGCTTGCCTCAATGTTGAATGTGCCTGCCCCTTCGCGAGCAAGCCCGCTCCCACAGTATTTCGAGATCGCCTCCACGTTTCTGCCCACCGCAAATCCCTTGTGGGAGCGGGCTTGCTCGCGAAAGCGGTGGGTCAGCTTGCCTCAATGTTGGATGTGCCTGCCCCTTCGCGAGCAAGCCCGCTCCCACAGTATTTCGAGATCGCCTCCACGTTTCTGCCCACCGCAAATCCCTTGTGGGAGCGGGCTTGCTCGCGAAAGCGGTGGGTCCGCTTGCCTCAATGTTGAATGTGTCTGCCCCTTCGCGAGCAAGCCCGCTCCCACAGTATTTCGAGATCGCCTCCACGTTTCTGCCCACCGCAAATCCCTTGTGGGAGCGAGCCTGCTCGCGATGGCGGTAGCCCAGCCAATAGAGATGTTGATTCGAACACCGCGTTCAAGTCCCCGATTCTCAAGGAAATCCTCAATGAGCCTACTGACCCGCCTCCTGGCGCGCGGCACTGTCGTGCTCGCCAATTCGGCCACCAAGTTGCAATCGCTGCAAATGCGCCTCACCGCCGGCGAAGTGAACGACGACATGGAGCACTTCGAACCCTACGGCTTCACCAGCAACCCGCTGGCTGGCGCCGAGGGCATCGCCACGTTCCTGGGCGGTGATCGTTCCCATGCCGTGGTGCTGGTGGTCGCCGACCGTCGTTTCCGCCTCAAGGCCCTGGCCCCTGGCGAAGTGGCGATCTACACCGACGAAGGCGACAAGATCCACTTCAAGCGTGGCCGCGTCATCGATATCGACACCGCAACCCTGAACATCCGCGCCAGCAGCGCGGTGAACATCGACAGCCCGATCATCAACCACACCGGCAAACTCGTTTCCCAGGGCGACCAGGTCGCCGCCGGCATCAGCCAGATCAAGCACGTGCATGGTGGCGTACAGGCCGGCAGCGGGCAGACCGGCGCGCCGGCGGGAGGCCAGTGATGTTCATCAGCCAGAACCTTCGTGCCGCGCTGACCCGCGCGGTGCTGATCAGCCTGTTCACCTGGCGCCGCGCCGCTGACGACGATGCCGTCGATGATGAGGAACGTTTCGGCTGGTGGGGCGACACCTTTCCGACTGTCGCCGATGACCGTATCGGCTCGCGGCTGTGGCTGTTGCGCCGGGTCAAGCTGACCCGCCAGACCCAACTCGACGCCGAGTTCTACGCTCGCGAAGCCCTGCAATGGCTGATTGACGACGGCCACTGCAGCGCCATCGACATCATCAGCGAACGCCTCGACGCCCAGCGCCTGAACCTGCGCACAGTCCTGACCCTGGCCGACGGCGAGCGTCTGGACATCAACCCCGATAACAGTTGGCAGGTGACCTATGCCGTTTGAAACCCCTTCGCTGCCGGTGCTGATCAAACGCGCCCAAAGCGACCTGGCCAGCGACTCGCTGCGCCAGTCCGATGCCCAAGTGTTGGCCCGTACTCTTGGCGGCGCCGCCTATGGCCTGTATGGCTACCTGGATTGGATCGCCGAGCAGATCCTGCCGGACAAGGCCGACGAATCGACCCTGGAGCGCATTGCCGCCCTGCGCCTGAACCAGGCGCGCAAAGCGGCCCAGGTCGCCAGCGGCAGCGTCAGCTTCACTGCCTCAGCGGGTGCTGTGCTGGATGTCGACACGCTGCTGCAATCCACCGATGGCCGCACCTACAAGGTGACCAGTGCCCGCACCACCAGCAACGGTCTGAACAGCACCACCATCGCTGCACTGGACGCTGGCAGCCTGGGCAACGCCGACGCCGGCCTGGTGCTGACGCCCGTTCAACCGATCCTCGGTATCGGCAGCAGCTTCACCGTGCTGGCCCCAGGGCTGACCGGCGGTGTCGCCCGAGAAAGCCTCGAATCCCTGCGAGCGCGGGTGATCCGCTCCTACCGCATCATCCCCCACGGCGGCTCGGCCCAGGACTATGAAACCTGGGCCCTGGAGTGCCCCGGCGTCACCCGCGCCTGGTGCCGTGGCAGCTATCTGGGCCCTGGCACCGTTGGCCTGTTCATCATGCGCGACGACGACCCGCAGCCGATCCCCAATGCCGAGCAACTGGAGGAAGTCCGCGCCTATATCGAACCGCTGCGTCCGGTGACCGCCGAGGTCCATGTGCTGGCGCCGACCCAGGTTCCCGTGACCTACCGGTTGCGCATTACCCCGGACACCAGCGCCGTGCGCGCGGCCATCGAAGCCCAACTGCGTGACTTGCATAACCGCGAAGCCGGTCTTGGCGAAACCCTGTTGCTGACTCACATCGCCGAAGCCATCAGCAGTGCTACCGGCGAAACCGATCACAAACTCACTGCGCCGAGCGCCGATGTGGTTGCGGCCAGCAATCAACTGCTGACTTTCGGAGGCTGCGTATGGCTGGAATAAGAACCGCCGAACAGTACCAGGCCCAGCTGCGCAGCCTGCTGCCCAGCGGCCCGGCGTGGGACCCGGAGCGTGTGCCGGAACTGGAAGAAGTGCTAGGCGGCATCGCCCAGGAACTGGCCCGCCTCGACGCCCGCGCTGCCGACCTGCTTCACGAAATGGACCCGGCGGGAGTGAGTGAGCTGGTGCCGGACTGGGAGCGGGTGATGAACCTGCCTGATCCGTGTCTTGGCGCTACACCGCTGTATGACGATCGTCGTTTGGCGGTGCGTCGGCGGTTGCTGGCGGTAGGCAGTCAGGCGGCGGCGTATTTCGTCAGCATCGCACGCAGCCAGGGTTACCCCGATGCGACTGTGACCGAGCACCGGGCGCCGCGAATGGGGCTTTCGAGGTTTGGTCAGACGCATTTCGGGACCTGGCGAGTTCAATTCATGTGGACCCTCAACACTGGCGGACGCCTCTCGCTCGGCCGCCGTTTCGGCGCCAGCTATTGGGGCGAACGTTTCGGCATGAATCCAGGCTCGGCTCTGGAATGCCTGATCCATCGCAGCGCACCCGCTCATGCGCAGGTGCACATCAATTATGACTAAGGAGTAGAAAATGGATTATCCAAAGAGCGTGCCCAGTGTTGGCTTGGTCAATGGCAAGTTTGTCGATGAGAATCCAGTAACCGGTGCACCGGGGTCGTTGATCCCGGCGGCTTGGGGCAATTCCGTTACCCAGGAGCTATTGGGGGTAATTGCTGGGGCAGGGATAGTTCCTGACGAAACCGATCTTGGGCAGTTGCTGTTGGCGGTACGCAAAATCAACCAGTCGGGATTGGTCGATTACGCATTGGACACCGGCACGGACAACGCTTACAGCGCTACTTACAAACCCGCTCCCTTGGCATTGGTGGATGGCTTGGTATTGCGTTTCAAGGCGGCGCGGGCAAATACCGGTGCCAGCACATTTTCCCCGAACGGTTTGCCGGCCAGGCCAATTGTAGGGGTAGACCATAACGCCATTCAGAGCGGAGAAATCACTGTCGGTGGTGATGTCTGGGTGCAATGGAACAGCTCGATCGCCAGCGGTGCGTGGGTGATGGTCGCGAGCACCGGGATGGTCAAGCAGACGGGCAGCGACGCTGGTGACATTAAAGCCGTTGCAACAGCTGAACCGCCCAGCGGTTGGCTCAAATGCAACGGCGATACCGTTTCACGCACACAGTATGCTGCGCTGTTCGCTGCGATAGGTACACGCTTCGGGGCGGGTGATGGCAACACAACCTTTGCTTTGCCAGATCTGCGTGGTGAATTCATTCGTGGCTGGGATGATGGGCGTGGAGTCGACTCGGCGCGGGCACTGGGGAGCGCACAAGGTGGGCAGAACGCGTCGCACACCCACACAGCCACCACAGCGGCTGCGGGAACCCACACCCACGGTGCCTCGACGGGGGCCGCGGGTACTCACACCCATACCGGTGTTACAAACAACTCCGGGGATCACCAGCATGGCATTCTGGCTAACGGTAACAATACCTCTTATGGCCGTCAGGGCACCGGTAGCGGGCCGGGCGACTACGTCGCAGTGAGTGCTGCGGGGGGTAACCATGCTCACACTCTGACAATCAACGCGGTGGGGGATCATGCTCACACTGTCGCGATAGCGGCCGTTGGCGATCATGCCCACACCGTCTCCGTGGTGGCGACCGGCGGTAATGAATCGCGTCCTCGAAACGTGGCGTTGTTGTATGTAATCAAATACTGAGGTTCAAGCCTTTTGCCAGCCATTCATTAATCACGGGAGTGAGTGATGCCCGTCACCTATCTTCAGTTGCGCACCATTTACCCCAACGCCCGCTCCCAAGCGGGCGTTTTTGTTTCCGCACTTAACAACGCCATGTCTCGCTACCGTATCGACACCCCCAAACGTATCGCTGCTTTTCTGGCGCAGGTCGGTCATGAATCGGGACAGTTGCGCTATGTGCGCGAGCTCGGCGGTGATCAATATCTCAGCAAATACGACACAGGATCGTTGGCCGCTCGCCTGGGCAATACGCCCCAGGCCGACGGTGACGGTCAGAAGTATCGTGGTCGCGGACTGATTCAAATGACCGGCCACGACAACTATCTACGTTGCAGTCTTGGCCTGTTTGGTGATGACCGTCTGCTGGCCTTGCCTGAGCTGCTGGAGCAACCGCAATGGGCCGCGGAGTCCGCTGCATGGTTCTGGGAGCAAAACGGCTTGAACGAACTGGCCGACCGCGATCAGTTCAATACCATCACCCGCCGTATCAACGGCGGTTTGAACGGGTTGGAGGATCGCCTGCAACTCTGGGCACGGGCGAGGGCGGTGTTATGTCAGCCTTCGACCTGATGCCATTTTCTTCCCGCACCCTTGTTGTCCTGATGTTGCTGGCGCTGTTGGCGGGTGGTCCGGCGGTGTTGGCATGGCGGGTCCAGGATTGGCGTTATGGCCAACAACTGGCGCAACTGGCGCAGTCCCAGGCCACAACGCTGAATCAAATAACCCAGGCTGCTGCCTTGCAACAAAAGGCCGAGCAAGACAAACGCCAAGCCTTGGAGCAACAACTGGCCGCCAGTGAACAAACCCATTACCGAGCCTTGAGCGATGCCCAACGTGACCAGGATCGCTTGCGCGATCGCCTTGCTACTGCCGATGTCCGGCTGTCAGTCCTCCTCGACGCCGACGATATTGCCGCCGGCTGTGCAGTGCCTGCCACCACCCGCCCCGGCGGCGTGGATCATGGCGCCCCACGCGCCCGACTTGACCCGGCGCATGCTCAACGAATTATCGCCATCACCGACGCCGGTGATCGCGGATTGATTGCCTTGCAGGCCTGTCAGGCCTATATCAGAGCGCTGGGTCGGTAATCCGGCGAGCCTTGCAAGCTTCGGCTGCTCGTGTACGGTAGGCCCCATTGTGTCGAATCAGGAGAGCATCATGGACGACATTACCGAACTGGCCGCCGAACTGGGCAGGCGCCTGCAATTGCTCAATGCCCATGTGACCACGGCCGAATCCTGTACGGGCGGGGGGATTGCCGAGGCAATCACCCGGATTCCCGGGAGCTCGGCCTGGTTCGAGGCGGGGTTCGTGACCTATTCCAATCGTCAGAAGACCCAGCAGTTGAACGTGCCGAGCGAGTTGTTCGAGACGGTGGGGGCGGTCAGCCGCGAGGTGGTCGAGGCCATGGCGCGCGGTGCCCAGCACAAGAGCCTGGCGCGTTTTGCCGTGGCGGTCAGTGGTATAGCGGGACCGGACGGTGGTTCGCCGAACAAACCGGTGGGCACGGTCTGGCTGGCCTGGGGCGTTGGCGAGAAGGTCGTCAGCGAGCAGCAGTTCTTTGCGGGCAACCGTGACGAGGTCCGCCGACAAACGGTGAAGGCCGCGCTAGAGGGGCTGCTGCAACATACCGCTGTAGAAATCTCAAATCAGGGGTAGGCGATCCTCGAACGCTGTGGAATAATACTGGCTACTTATACAGGTGTTGGCCGTCAGGCCTTATTGATTACGTGAGGACTTTAATGGACGACAACAAGAAGAAAGCCTTGGCTGCGGCCTTGGGTCAGATCGAACGTCAATTCGGCAAGGGTGCCGTAATGCGTATGGGCGATCAGGACCGTCAGGCTATTCCTTCCATCTCCACCGGCTCCCTGGGCCTGGACATCGCGCTCGGCATCGGCGGCCTGCCAAAAGGCCGTATCGTTGAGATCTACGGTCCTGAGTCGTCCGGTAAAACCACACTGACCTTGTCCGTGATCGCCCAGGCCCAAAAAGCCGGCGCGACCTGCGCCTTCGTCGACGCCGAACACGCCCTGGACCCGGAATACGCAGGCAAACTGGGGGTCAACGTCGATGACCTGCTGGTTTCCCAGCCGGACACCGGCGAGCAGGCCCTGGAAATCACCGACATGCTGGTGCGTTCCAACGCGGTCGACGTGATCATCGTCGACTCCGTGGCGGCACTGGTGCCAAAGGCGGAAATCGAAGGTGAAATGGGCGACATGCACGTGGGCCTCCAGGCTCGCCTGATGTCCCAGGCCCTGCGCAAGATCACCGGTAACATCAAGAACGCCAACTGCCTGGTGATCTTCATCAACCAGATCCGTATGAAGATCGGCGTGATGTTCGGTAGCCCGGAAACCACCACCGGTGGTAACGCGCTGAAGTTCTACGCCTCGGTTCGCCTCGACATCCGCCGTACTGGCGCGGTGAAAGAGGGTGATGAGGTTGTTGGCAGCGAAACCCGCGTCAAGGTCGTGAAGAACAAGGTGGCTTCGCCGTTCCGTCAGGCCGAGTTCCAGATTCTTTACGGCAAGGGCATCTACCTCAATGGCGAGATGATCGACCTGGGTGTGTTGCACGGTTTCGTCGAAAAATCCGGCGCCTGGTATGCCTACAACGGCACCAAGATCGGTCAGGGCAAGGCCAACTCGGCCAAGTTCCTGGCAGACAATCCGGAAGTTGCCGCGGCCCTCGAGAAGCAACTGCGTGACAAGCTGCTGAGCCCAGTGGCAGACGTCAAGTCGGTAGCCAACCGCGAGACCGTTGATGACCTGGCTGACGCTGATATCTGATCGATCCGATGACCGCCGTACTCGATACCCTCGTCGCGGTGCGGCGAACTGCGATGGACCTGCTCGCCAGGCGCGAGCACGGGCGAGTCGAGCTGACGCGTAAACTACGTCAGCGTGGCGCGCCCGATGAGTTGATCGACACAGCCCTCGACCGTTTGACTGAAGAGGGCCTGCTGTCGGAGTCCCGTTACCTGGAAAGCTTCGTCGCTTATCGCGCCCGCTCCGGCTACGGGCCTTTGCGCATTCGTGAGGAGCTGGGCCAGCGTGGTTTGCAGCGCCCGGATATCGAACTCGCCTTGCGCGAAAGCGGTATCGATTGGCAGGAGCAACTGACGGACACCTGGCGGCGCAAGTTCTCAGGGCATTTGCCCATCGATGCACGAGAACGCGCGAAACAAGGGCGTTTCCTGGCGTACCGAGGCTACTCCATGGAAATGATCAACCGCTTGTTCAGCGGTCGCGGTATGGACGATTAAATAAAACGGCCCGCTATTTCGATAGCGGGCCGTTTTTTTATGGGCTCAGGTTACCTTGATCGGCTCCCACGTGAGGGGATGGGGCTTTTGGGCGGGTTGGGCCCAGTTTTCCGGCAAATTGATGAAGTCCACCAGTTCCCTCAAGCGGCCGTGGTCGCGGGCATTGAAAGTAAACGCCAGTCGCGTCAGATGACTGAAGCGAGGCTCGTCGTGCTCTTCACCGCTGTACTCATGTTGATGGAAGCAGTCGTTCAGGCACAGGTCGGCAAAATCCGCCTGCATCTGCTGCAATGCCTGTTCGCTTAGCTTGTGATTCATGCGGATCACGAACTGATGCTTGAGCCAGCGACTGGAGTGGAAGTTGCGGTAGAACTGGTTGATCTCTTCCACGGCGTCTTCAGCGTTGTAAACCAGGCGCATCAGTTTCATGTCAGTGGGCAGGATGTAGCGGTTTTGCTCCAATTGCTCACGGATAAAATCCAAGGCACCTTGCCAGAACTTGCCCCCTGGGACATCCAGCAGGACAACCGGTACCAGCGGGCTCTTGCCTGTCTGCACCAGCGTCAGGACTTCCAGAGCCTCATCTAGCGTGCCGAAACCGCCGGGGCAGAGCACCAGTGCATCGGCCTCTTTGACGAAAAACAGTTTGCGGGTGAAGAAGAAGTGGAACGGCAGCAGGTTCGGCGTGCCTTCAACGGTCGGGTTTGCGTGCTGCTCGAAAGGCAGGGTGATATTGAATCCCAGGCTATGGTCACGCCCCGCGCCTTCGTGGGCAGCGGCCATGATGCCACCGCCTGCACCGGTGATGACCATCATGTCCGAGCGGGCCAGCGCAGCCCCCAGCTCTCGGGCCAGGCCATACAAAGGATGTTCGATGGGCGTTCGGGCCGAGCCGAAGACGGTGACCTTGCGTCGGCCCTTGAACTGTTCGAGTGTACGGAAGGCGTGTTCCAGTTCCCTCAAGGCCTGTAGCGTGATCTTGGCATTCCAGCGGTTGTGATCTTCCTGGGCCATGCGCAGCACGGTCAGGATCATGTCTCGGTAAATGGGGAGGTTGGGACTGTTGGGGGACACCAGGTTGAGTTGCTCTTCGACCTTGCGGGTGAGGTCGTGGCCGTGGTTCTCAAAATGACGACTGAGCAGGTCATTCGGTTTGTAAGGCATTCAACTTCTCCTTCTTAACAGAACCCTTGGCCCGAACGAGAGATTCGTCAGGGCCACGACACTCCGTGTGTCGTTGTCGGCCCAGGCCCGTGCCTGGACGTTCGACCTGGCTCGACGCGGTGTGCAGCAAAGCGATCAAGCCATCCAACAGGTTCTGTTTTTCCCTTGGATGAAAACAATCACACGGCAAGGTACTGGCAGGGCAGCCTCGTTCTGCCCGATGACAAAAGATACTTCTGAATCTAGCTGATCTTCGTAGCCCTGATCATGGCGCTCAAAAGTGACCGTTGGCAACCGCTGAAATACCCCACCGCTCGTCAGATTGGTGACTGGCTACGTGCCGCTCTGATTTACTGATAACAAGCGTGCCAATGCAATTCGGCGCTCAGGGCTGGGCGTCAGGCGATGGACTGAAGCGGATAGGGCATGGAGGCGGGAGAGATGGCCAGGGTGACTCTGGAACTCGACAGGCAGTTATACCTGACGTTGTTGGAAGCGGCTAAGGCCAATCAGGTAAGTCTTGAAGAGGAATGCTGCCGACGGCTGGAAGGCCGGACCTGGCGCTCGCGTTATCTGCAAGCGCTGGTAGCCGAACTGCGCGCCGACGATGAGCAGCGGCGCGCACGCTTGGGTTGATTACTTCTTGGTCTTGGCCGGTTTCGGGCAGTCCGATTCCTGGAAGCGCTCGGTCGCGACCGGTCGGTTGGTCTTAACTTCGGTGAATTCGTAGCGCATGGTCGCGCCCTTGGCCATCAACTTGCGAAAGCCCGGATTGGTGCACACGGTAGAGCCCAGCTGGAAATACACGGCCTTGGGGTCAGCGCGCATTTTCTGGGCATGACTGCTTTGCACGCTCAGGTGATTGATCAACTCGGTGCCTTCGACGGTATAGCCCTGGTCGAGGATGTCTTCGTTGATCGCCCGTGGCGTACCGACGCTACTTTCCCTGGCGACGTTCTGCAGCATCTTGTTCAGTTCGAGTTCTTTCAGCGAGGCAGCCTGAGCGCTGAGGGACGTTGCCAGCAAAACGGCAACGGTAGGGACGATAAGGCGCAGCATGAAACTCTCCTGGTTCAGTGACTGGTGGTTCGACCGATCACATGACTGTGCGTTCAGTGGCGGGGAATTATAGGGGAGCCTGGGCGGGCGGTACAGGCTTGCAGGCTCTGGTAGACTGCCGGCCTTCATTGCCCTGCCGAGTGTTGTTTGTGTCGAGTTTTCCTGCTTGTTGGCGTCGCCCACAATGAATCATGCCCCAAACGCCGTAGCCCGCCTGCGCGACCAGCGCATCGATGAAGGAATCAGGCCGATCCAGGCCCGTGGTTGGCGCGCCCCCCGTTGCAGCGCCTGCCGAGTGATCGAGAGCCATTGCCTGTGCGCCTGGCGTCCTAGCGTCGAGACCCGTTCCGGGGTTTGCCTGATCATGACCAACAAGGAAGTGTTCAAGCCGAGCAACACCGGTTGGCTGATTGCCGATGTGGTGCGCGACAATCATGCATTCATCTGGTCGCGCACCGACGTCGATGAACAACTGCTGGCATTGCTGAACGATCCGCAATGGCAACCGTACCTGGTGTTTCCTGGCGAATACGTCGAGCCATCGCGGGTCACCCACGCGGTTGACCTCGATCATTCCAAGCGCCCGTTGTTCATTCTGCTGGACGCGACCTGGACGGAGGCGCGGAAGATTTTCCGTAAGAGCCCGTATTTCGACCGGCTGCCGATCCTGAGCCTGCTGCCCGACAGACTGTCGCGCTACCGCTTGCGTCGTTCGACTCGCAGCGAGCACCTGTGCACCGCCGAAGTGGCGGCGTTGTGTCTGGAACTGGCGGGAGACAGCGACGCCGCCTCGGCCCTGGACGCCTA
This sequence comes from Pseudomonas sp. DF11, assembly GCF_058148565.1. Taxonomy (NCBI): domain Bacteria; kingdom Pseudomonadati; phylum Pseudomonadota; class Gammaproteobacteria; order Pseudomonadales; family Pseudomonadaceae; genus Pseudomonas; species Pseudomonas sp. DF11. The sequence continues at coordinate 203,992 of NZ_JBYVYN010000003.1, read as the reverse complement.
TTTCGATGTGTTCAGCCAGCATTACCTGGGTGCCAAGGAGCAACAGGAGGTGAACCTGTCGACCCCGGCCCATGCGCAGTTGCAAGCCTTTATCCGTAGACCGCAAGCGGTATTGGCCCAATAGTGGCCCATACTGGACACAGTGGCGGTCGTGCTGCTTGACCACCCCGGCTTCGCTGGGCATGCTTGGCGCCGACCCGGGTGCAGCCGATGTTTGAAACGCCATGTTTGGCGTTGAACGTGCCCCTGTGGATGCCGCTGCATGGCGGCGTCTTGAGCTGTCTTGGCGAGGCGCGAATGCATCGGGCCTGCCATTAAAAACAGGATCATTGAAAAAATGGCCACATACGAAATCCTGATTGCCGATGACCACCCGCTCTTTCGCAGCGCGTTGCATCAGGCAGTGACCCTGGGCCTTGGCCCGGCTGTCCGGTTGACGGAGGTGGCCAGCATCGCGGAACTGGAGGTCCAACTGACGGCGAAGGCCGATTGGGACCTGGTGCTGCTGGACCTGAACATGCCCGGTGCCTATGGGTTTTCCGGGCTGGTACTGTTGCGTGGCCAATACCCGCAGATCCCCGTGGTCATGGTCTCGGCCCAGGAAGAAGCCTCGGTGATGGTCAAGGCCCGGGAGTTCGGTGCCAGTGGATTCATCCCCAAGTCCAGTTCTTTGGAGATGATCCAGAAGGCTGTGAAAGCGGTCCTGGACGGCGATGTCTGCTGGCCGCCCCAGGCGTTCGAAGCGGTGAGCGTGTCCGAGGAAGCCAAGGCCGCCAGCGAAGGACTGGCCAGCCTCACACCGCAGCAGTTTCGGGTGTTGACCATGGTCTGCGAAGGCCTGCTGAACAAGCAGATTGCCTATGAGCTGAACGTGTCGGAGGCCACTATCAAGGCCCACGTCACGGCGATCTTTCGTAAGCTGAACGTGCGCACCCGGACCCAGGCAGCCTTGCTGTTGCAACAACTTGAGTCAATTTCACCGCAGGCCTAGTGTTCCGGTTCACGCTTTTTTGACCGGGTTTGAATTAGCTTCTCCACTCCTTTTCGATCAGTTGCCCACTCTATGTCACCTTTTAAAGGCCAGACCGGCCTGAAACGCATCCTCAACGCCTCCGGCTATTCCTTGGACGGACTGCGTGCGGCTTTTGTCGGCGAAGCGGCTTTCCGTCAGTTGGTGCTGCTCAACGTCGTGCTGATTCCGTTGTCATTCTTCCTGAACGTCAGTCGTGTCGAGCAGGCGCTGCTGATTGCCGTGTGCCTGCTGGCATTGATCGTGGAACTGCTCAATTCGGCGGTGGAGGCGGCCATCGACCGTATCTCCCTGGAGCTGCACCCATTATCGAAAAACGCCAAGGACATGGGCAGCGCCGCCCAGCTCGTCGCCCTGACAATGATCGCGTTGGTCTGGGGCGTGGTGCTGTTGTAACGGCTCAGGCAATGGTCGGCAGCACGATTTCGTCGCTGCGTTGGGCCCCGGCGGTGAACGCTCGGCACAGTTCGAGGAATTCACGCATGGCCGAGGTCTGGTACTTCTGTTTATGCCAGATGAAATAAAACTGCCGCGCCAGGTCCATGTCCGGGGTTTCCACCGCGACGAGGCTGCCGCGGCGGAAGGCGTCGCGCAAGGCCAGGCGTGAGATGCAGCCAATGCCCAGGCCGGACTCCACGGCGCGCTTGATGGCTTCGGTGTGTTCCAGTTCCAGGCGGATGTTCAGCGCGCTGCGGTGGTGGCGCATGGCTTGGTCGAAGGTCAGGCGGGTGCCGGAGCCCTGTTCCCGCAGGATCCACGCCTCATGGGTCAGTTCCTCCATGGTCGCCTGGCCGCGCTTGGCCAGCGGGTGTTGAGGAGCGCAGAACACCACCAGTTCGTCCTCGACCCAGCTCTGCACCTCGATGTCCGGATGGCTGCAGTCACCTTCGATTAGACCCAGATCAATTTCATAATGGGCAACCTGGTGCACGATATTGGCGGTGTTCTGCACGTGCAGCTTCACCTGGCTCTCCGGATGGCGCTGCATGAAGCCGCCGATCAATAGGGTCGCCAGGTAATTGCCGATGGTCAGCGTGGCGCCGACCGCCAGCGAGCCGAAACCGGACTTGCCATTGAGCAGGTCTTCGATTTCCTTGGCCTGGTCCAGCAACGCCACGGCCTGGGGCAGCAGCTGTTTGCCCAGGGCATTGAGGCTCAGGCGTTTGCCGGCACGGTCGAACAACTGGCAGCTGGATTGGCGCTCCAGTTCAGTAATGGAGGTGCTGGCGGCCGACTGCGACAGATTGAGCAGGCCCGCGGCACGGGACACACTCTCTTGCTGAGCGACGGCGACGAAGACTTGAAGTTGACGGAGAGTAAATCGCATATCGATATAACCGATAACCCTTATCTTAATAATCCATTTAACAGATATTGTCGCCGCCATTAGAATGCGATGCAATTGCGCAAATTAACGACGCAGGCATCATTCCCCAGGAGTCACCGTACATGAGCAACATGAACCACGAGCGTGTCCTCAGTGTTCATCACTGGAACGACACTCTGTTCAGCTTCAAGTGCACCCGCGATCCGGGCCTGCGCTTCGAGAACGGCCAGTTCGTGATGATCGGCCTGCAACAGCCCAACGGCCGCCCGCTCATGCGCGCTTACTCGATTGCCAGCCCGAACTGGGAAGAGCATCTCGAATTCTTCAGCATCAAGGTGCCTGACGGTCCGCTGACTTCCCAGTTGCAGCACCTGAAGGAAGGCGACGAGATCATCATCAGCAAGAAGCCTACCGGCACCCTGGTGCTGGACGATCTCAAGCCTGGCAAGCATTTGTACCTGCTCAGCACCGGCACCGGCCTGGCGCCGTTCATGAGCGTCATCCAGGACCCGGAAACCTACGAGCGTTTCGAAAAGGTGATCCTGTGCCACGGCGTACGTTACGTCAATGAAGTCGCCTACCGCGAATTCATCACCGAACACTTGCCGCAGAACGAGTTCTTCGGCGAAGCGCTGCGTGAAAAGCTGATCTACTACCCGACCGTGACGCGCGAACCGTTCGAGAACGAAGGTCGCCTGACCGACCTGATGCGCAGCGGCAAGCTGTTCCGCGACATCGGCCTGCCGCCGATCAACCCGCAGGACGACCGCGCCATGTTGTGCGGCAGCCCAAGCATGCTCGACGAGACCAGCGAAGTGCTCAACAGCTTCGGCCTGACCGTTTCGCCGCGTATGCGCGAGCCAGGTGATTACCTGATCGAGCGGGCGTTTGTAGAGAAGTAAACCTCGACATCTGCGGTGGCTGAATGATCGCCATCGCGAGCAGGCTCGCTCCCACAATGAATCCTGTGTGAACACAAATCTCGTGTCCACTGCATATCAAATGTGGGAGCGAGACTGCTCGCGATGGTCGTGACTCGGTCCAGACAGCCAAAAAAAGCCCGCGCTACCTGAAGAAGGCAGCGCGGGCTTTTTCGTTTCTGGCGGTTACGATTTCGCCGGAATCACTTCCAGCACCCGGATCACCCCCGGCTGTGGGTAATGCCAGCGAACGTCCAGGTCCCAGAACTGCGCGCCGTATTCCCGCTCGGCTGTAGGAATCTGGTACGCCGGGCGTGGGTCTTGGGCCAGGCACTGTTCAATCAGCGCTACCAAGGGCTCTTCCAGGCGCGTGGCGTGATCTTGGGCCTGCAGCAGGGCGGTGTCCGCCCATTGCACGGGGATCAGCTCAGGCGCGGCGCTGGCAATGTCGTTGGACGCCGAGTCGATGATGTCGGCGTAGGGCACGTAGGGCTTGATGTCCAGCACTGGCGTGCCGTCCAGCAAATCGATACCCGAGATCCACAGGCGCCCGGCTTCGACCCGTTCCAGCTTCACCACCGACTGGCCGATGCCGTTGGGGCGGTGGGTGGCGCGGGTGGCGAACACACCCATGGATTTGTTGCCACCCAGGCGTGGCGGCCGCACTTTCAACCGCGGCTTGTCTTCCAGGGCCTGGTGAAACAGAAACAGCAGCCAGACATGACTGACCTGCTCCAGCCCTTGCACCGCATCACCCTGATCGAACGGCGCCACCAGCTCCAGCACACCGCGCGCGGCCGGAGCCAGTTGCGGTTGGCGGGGAATGGCGAACTTCTCCTTGAAGCAGGAGCGGACGAAGCCGATGGGGGAGACGGTGTAGGTCATGGGTTGGGATCGAGGCGAGGTAGAAAGGGCATCATAGCGCGCGGCCAAGATTGACACTGTTCGTATGGTGAGAACGTTTTGTGGCGAGGGGATTTATCCCCGTTGGGCTGCGCAGCAGTCCTAAAAGCAGTGAACTCAATCTGCCTGGTACACCGAGTTGTCTGGTTTGGGGGCCGCTTCGCAGCCCAGCGGGGATAAATCCCCTCGCCACAAAAGCTCTGCAAACATCAGCAGTGCTTAGGAATCAGCAGCCCCTTGGCATCAGCCGCGCACGCGCAGCGTCAGGCCCTTGAGGAAGTTGCGCAGCAACTGGTCGCCACACGGGCGGTAGTTGGTGTGCCCGAATTTGCGGAACAGTGCGCTCAGCTCCGGCTTGGACACCGGGAATTCGGCGGCCTTGAGGATGGCGTGCATATCATCTTCCTTCAGCTCGAAGGCCACCCGCAGCTTCTTGAGGATGATGTTGTTGGTCACCGGCACTTCGATCGGCTGCGGCGGACGGCTTTCGTCCTTGCCACGCTTGAAGATCACCAGGCCATCGAGAAAATGCGCCATGACCTCGTCAGGGCAGAACACGAAGCCTTCTTCCTCGTCTTTCTTGAGGTAGCCCGCCAGTACCGCCAGGGAGACTTCCAGGCCGCCAAGCTTGATGATCTCGATGACTTTCTTGTCGCTGATGTCGAGCATGTAGCGCACGCTGCGCAGTACGTCGTTGTGAATCATGTGTGCAGTCCTGATCAATCGACAATGGGCGCCCCGGCTCGGCGGGGCGCCGGAAAATTAGAATTTCTCTTTGGCGGACAGGTAGCGCCACTGGCCCAGCGGCACCTTGCCGATGGACACGCCGCCGATGCGGATGCGGCGAATGGCGACCACCTTGAGGCCGACCGCCTGGCAAAACAGTGCGATCACACCCGGTTGCGGGTTTTTCATGGCAAAGCGCAGGCGGTTCTCGTTCTGCCAGCTGGCCTTGACCGCCGGCAGCTCCTTGCCCTTGTAGCTCAAGCCATGGTTCAGGCGATTGAGGCCATGGGCGACCATCTCGCCTTCGACTTCGACCACGTATTCCTGCTCGATCTTGGCGGCATCGGCGGTGAGCTTGCGCAAGATCTTCCAGTCCTGGGTGAACACCAGCAGCCCGCTGGCGTTGGCCTGCAGGTCGGCGCTGGCGGTCAGGCGCAGGAAGTGGCCCTTGAGCGGCCGCTTGCCGAAGCGATGTTCTTCGCTCAGGGTCTGCGGTCCAAGGGAGGCCATAGCGGTGTCCACATCGGTGCCTGCCGGGACGTTCAGCAGCAGGGTCACCGGTTCCGGCGCGGTAGCCTTGGCCTCGGGGTCGAGTTCGACTTTCTGGGTCGTGACCTTGAACTGCGGTTCATCGATCACTTCGCCATCCACGGTGACCCAGCCGCCCTCGATGAACAGCTCAGCCTCCCGACGGGAACAGCCGACGAGTTCGATGAGGCGTTTGGAGAGACGAATCGGGTCAGTCATGACAGGGCCGTAACAAAAAGAGGGTGGGCATTGTACCTGCCTGGCGCGGGTTAATCGCGGGTCCATTTGCCTCGTGTGGCTTTTAGCCGCGTCGGGCCTTCAGGTCCGGCTGTTTGTAGCGCATGTGCAGCAGTGGATAAGGCTGGTTCATGCCGTCCCGCGCCGAGCGCCCAATCACTTCAAAACCCTGCTTGAGGTAAAAGCCCAGGGCTTGCGGGTTTTGTTCGTTGACGTCCAATTGATCGGCGTTCAGGTGTTCCATGGCGTAGTGCAGCAGTTGCTTGCCCAGGCCCTGGCCACGGTGTTGCGGGGCGATGAAGAGCATTTCGATCTTGCCGGCGGCAACACCGGCGAAACCGGTGATTCGCTGACGAGTGTCGCGGGTGCAGATGAGCATCACTGCATCGAGGTAACGGGTGAGCACCAGGTTTTTCAGCAGCTCGATGTAGCTATCCGGTAGAAAGTCATGAGTGGCCCGCACCGAAGCCTCCCAGACCTGGGTCAGTTCCTGATAATCGCTCGGTTTCGGTGTATGGATGACCGAATGCTGGCGCATGTCCGCCTGTTCCTTGTGCTGGATGTGCTGGGTTTCTCCATACGATAGCCGTAAAAAAGCCCCGCATCTTGTCGCAGAGCGGGGCTTTTCAATTTTTCATGCGGGAGGAGCCAATACACGCAAGGAACCTTGTGCGAGGGGATTTATCCCCGCTGGACTGCGAAGCAGTCCCAAAGCAGGCGACTCCATCGAACTGGAGCACCGGGGGCTCAGGTTTTAGGGGCGGCGCCCAGCGGGGATAAATCCCCTCGCCACAAAAGCTACCCGGCATGTGCGGATCAGCCGATCTGTTCAGCCCACAAGTCGTACTCGTCGGCGTCGGTCACCTTGCACCAGACCTTGTCACCCGGCTTGAGGTTGCTGCCATTGTCGATGAAGACGTTGCCGTCGATTTCCGGAGCGTCGAAGAAGCAGCGGCCGACGGCGCCTTGCTCGTCCACTTCATCCACCAGCACTTCGATTTCACGACCGATGCGCATTTGCAGGCGGGCCGAGCTGATGGCTTGCTGGTGTGCCATGAAGCGTTCCCAACGGTCCTGCTTGACGTCGTCCGGGACCACGTCCAGGTCCAGGTCGTTGGCCGGTGCGCCTTCGACGGGCGAGTACTGGAAGCAGCCGACGCGATCGAGCTGGGCTTCGGTCAGCCAGTCCAACAGGTACTGGAAGTCTTCTTCGGTTTCACCCGGGAAGCCGACGATGAAGGTCGAGCGGATGATCAGGTCCGGGCAGATTTCGCGCCAGTTCTTGATCCGAGCCAGAGTCTTGTCTTCGAACGCCGGGCGCTTCATGGCCTTGAGGACTTTCGGGCTGGCGTGCTGGAACGGGATGTCCAGGTACGGCAGGATCTTGCCGGCGGCCATCAGCGGGATCAGTTCGTCGACATGCGGGTACGGGTAAACGTAATGCAGGCGGACCCAGACGCCGAGGGTGCTGAGGGCTTCGCACAGTTCGGTCATGCGGGTTTTCACCGGCGCGCCGTTCCAGAAGCCGGTGCGGTATTTCACATCGACGCCGTAGGCGCTGGTGTCCTGGGAGATCACCAGCAGTTCCTTGACGCCGGCCTTGACCAGGCGCTGGGCCTCGTCGAGCACATCGCCCACCGGGCGGCTCACCAGTTTGCCGCGCATCGAGGGGATGATGCAGAAGCTGCAGCTGTGGTTGCAGCCTTCGGAAATCTTCAGGTAGGCATAGTGGCGCGGGGTCAGCTTGATGCCTTGCGGCGGCACCAGGTCGATCAGCGGGTTGTGGTCCTGGCGCGGTGGCACCACGTCATGGACGGCGTTGACCACTTGTTCGTACTGCTGCGGACCGGTCACGGACAACACGCTCGGGTGCACGTTGCGGATGTTGCCTTCTTCCACGCCCATGCAGCCGGTGACGATGACCTTGCCGTTTTCCTTGATGGCTTCGCCAATCACTTCCAGGGACTCGGCCTTGGCCGAATCGATGAAGCCGCAGGTGTTGACCACCACCACGTCGGCGTCCTGGTAAGTAGACACTACGTCATAGCCTTCCATGCGCAGTTGGGTCAGGATGCGCTCGGAGTCGACCAGAGCCTTCGGGCAACCCAGGGATACGAAGCCAACCTTCGGATTGGCTGGCGCGGTAGTGGTGGACATGTCTAACCTCGGTGTAGGGGGATCGTCTCTTGCCGAGACAGGGCGCCTGGCGCGCCTCTGATCAAAAAGTGCGCAATTCTATCCATGGCCGACGCACTTGACCAGCTTTATACCGGGAAATGCGACGAGTGCTGCGCTATGCTTCGCGCCTTTGCGTTCCGACGATTGCTACAGTCAACGAAACGTCTGTAACAATACGTAAAACAGCGCATGCTGCCTCAACAAAACAAAGTGCTTCGTTCAAGAAGACAGGTCTGGGAATCGGGAGTGTTGGATGGGTCATGCAAGTAGTCAGGCGGCGGGTGCCGAGCATTCGGCAGCGAAGCCGCTGAGCATGCTGGTCGCGGCGGTCGGAGTGGTTTATGGCGATATCGGCACAAGCCCGTTGTACACCCTCAAGGAAGTGTTTTCCGGTGCCTATGGCGTGCCTGTCAATCACGATGGGGTGCTGGGGATTCTCTCGCTGATTTTCTGGTCGCTGATCTGGGTCGTGTCGATCAAGTACATGATGTTCGTCCTGCGCGCCGACAACCAGGGCGAGGGCGGGATCATGGCGCTCACCGCCCTGGCGCGGCGAGCTGCGGCGGGAAAGGCACGACTGCGGACGTTCCTGGTGGTCTGCGGCTTGATCGGCGCGGCGCTGTTCTACGGCGACAGCATGATCACCCCGGCCATTTCCGTGCTTTCGGCGATCGAAGGCCTTGGCCTGGCGTTCGAAGGCATCGATCACTGGGTGGTGCCGTTGTCGCTGGTGGTGCTGGTGGGGCTGTTCCTGATCCAGCGCCACGGCACCGCACGGATCGGCACCCTGTTTGGCCCGATCATGGTGACCTGGTTCCTGGTGCTCGGCGCTCTGGGTGTGTACGGCATCGTTCAACATCCGGAAGTGTTGCACGCGGTGAACCCGGCCTGGGCCGTGCGTTTCTTTATCGTCCACCCGGGCATGGGCGTGGCGATCCTCGGCGCGGTGGTGCTGGCGCTGACCGGTGCCGAAGCGCTGTACGCCGACATGGGCCATTTCGGCCGTAAACCAATTGCCCGTGCCTGGTTCATCCTGGTGCTGCCGGCGCTGGTGCTCAATTATTTCGGTCAAGGCGCGTTGTTGCTGGGCGATCCGGAAGCGGCGCGCAACCCGTTCTATCTGCTGGCGCCGAGCTGGGCGCTGCTGCCGTTGGTGGGGTTGTCGACCCTGGCCACGGTGATCGCTTCGCAAGCGGTGATTTCCGGCGCGTTCTCCCTGACGCGCCAGGCGATCCAGCTTGGTTACATCCCGCGCATGTACATCCAGCACACCTCCAGCGCCGAGCAGGGTCAGATCTACATCGGTGCGGTGAACTGGTCGCTGATGGTCGGCGTGGTATTGCTGGTACTGGGTTTCGAATCTTCCGGCGCGCTGGCTTCGGCCTACGGCGTGGCAGTGACCGGTACCATGCTGATGACCACGATCCTGGTGTCTGCCGTGATCCTGCTGTTGTGGAAATGGCCGCCGCTGTTGGCGGTCCCGGTGTTGTTCGGTTTCCTGCTGGTGGACGGTCTGTACTTCGCTGCCAACGTGCCGAAGATCATCCAGGGCGGCGCTTTCCCGGTCATCGCCGGCATTGCCCTGTTCGTGTTGATGACCACCTGGAAGCGTGGCAAGCAATTGCTGGTGGATCGCCTGGACGAAGGCGCGTTGCCGCTGCCGATCTTTATCAGCAGTATTCGCGTGCAACCGCCCCATCGCGTACAAGGCACCGCCGTGTTCCTGACCGCGCGCTCGGACGCCGTGCCCCACGCGTTGTTGCACAACCTTTTGCACAATCAGGTGCTGCATGAGCAAGTCGTGCTGCTGACGGTGGTCTATGAAGATATCCCCCGGGTGCCGCCGCAACGGCGCTTCGAGGTCGATGCCTACGGCGAAGGGTTCTTCCGGGTGATCCTGCACTTCGGCTTTACCGACGAGCCGGACGTCCCGCAGGCGCTCAAGCTTTGCCATCTGGATGACCTGGACTTCAGCCCGATGCGCACCACCTACTTCCTCAGCCGCGAGACAGTCATCGCCTCGAAACTCGAAGGCATGGCTCGCTGGCGCGAGGCGTTGTTCGCCTTCATGCTGAAGAACGCCAACGGCAATCTGCGCTTCTTCAATCTGCCGCTGAACCGGGTGATTGAATTGGGAACGCAGGTGGAGATGTAGCAACCCGCAAGTCAAAAAGCCCTCGTTGCCTTGTGGCGGCGGGGGCTTTTTTGTGGGCGATACAAATTGAAGATGCTAATGAATCCTTGTGGGAGCGAGCCTGCTCGCGATAGCTGAGGGTCAGTTGACGGTGATGTTGACTGTGCTGCCGTCATCGCGAGCAGGCTCGCTCCCACAGGGGTATGTGTAAATCGAACGACCACAAAAAAGCCCCTGCAACCGTAAAGGCTGCAGGGGCTTCTCGTTAAGCTTTCAGGTCACTGGTCGGCAGGCTTGCTCTGGCGCTTGTTGATCTCATCGATCAGGCGCTTGGCCAGGGCCGGGTAGTTTTCGTCGAAGTGGTGGCCGCCAGGCAGTTTGATGACTTCGCCCACGGCGGTCTTGTCGGTGCAACCGCTTTCGTCGGCCTCTTCGCCGCCATAGATGCACACCACTTTCTCGGCAGGCAGCTTGGCCATTTCCGGGCCGGTGGCCGCTTCGGTACCAGCGTTGCCGAGCCAGCCTTCGACTTCGATCTCGAAGCTGCCGGTGCGGGCGAAGGCCAGCAGGATGATCGCGTCGACCCGCTGTTGTTCGGTGGCTGGCAGGCGATTGTAGATGGCCGGCAACACGTCGGCGCCGAAGGAGTAGCCGGTCAGGATGAAGCGCTTGGTGCCCCAGATCTGACGGTAGTGCTGCATCAGTTCGGTCAGGTCGGCCGCGCTCTGTTCAGGGCTCTTGTGCTGCCAGTAGTAGCGCAGGGTATCGATGCCGACCACCGGGTAGCCGATCTTGGCCATCTCATCGGCCACGTCGCGGTCCAGGTCACGCCAGCCGCCGTCGCCGGAGAGGAACAGGGTTACGGTGTCCCGCGCCTGGCTGGCGGGGACTTCCACCACCGGGATGCTCAGGCCGCCCTTGGCTTTGTCGGTGCCCACCAGAATCTTGCGCAGTTCGTTGTTCAGCACTTGCGGCAGGTTGATGTCGTAGTCGCTGATGCTGGTTTCGGCATTTTTCTGATCCCGTACGAAACCGGCGCTGGTGTCGTCAGGGTTATCGTTCCACGCCACCAGCCAGTGGCCATGGGCCGCGCTTTTGGGCAGCAAGTGCGTGCAGCCGGGTTTTTCCAGGGCCAGGTCCACCGAAACGGCCTTGGCCTTGTCGTCTTTCTGCTCGGCCAACCAGCGCCAGGCCAGCACGGCGCCAGGGCCGATGCCGCTGACCAGCGTGGCCGGCCCCTGGAGCTGCCGCAGGCCCGCTTGCAGGGCGCGGCCTTGCAGCATGCAGTCCTTGGGCAGGATCACCTGGACGATCTGCGCCGAGCCGCTGCGGCTGAGGGTCGTCAATTGGGTGTCGCTGAGTTTCTGGTCTTCATTGACCGCCACCAGCACCTGGGCGCGTGGCTTGGTGCCAGGGATGACCCGGGTCATCGGCACGCCGTCGGCGGGCGCCAGTTGTTCCAGGGTGGGTTGTGGAGCGGGGCGGTTCCAGTACCAGTAACCGCCGCCGAGAATCACCGCCAGCATCAGCAGGGCGGCCACTACGTATCGCCAGGAGCGTTGCATCATCAGCGTTTCACCAGTCCAGTCAGGCCGCCTGCAATCAAGGCGGCAGTATCGGCCAGCGCCACCAGCGGATCGAGTCCGGCGGGCACGGCCATGTAACGAGGTTCCCAGTCAGGCTGGAATTTATCTTTGAAGCGGCGCAGCCCCTGGAAGTTGTAGAGCTGCTCGCCACGGCGGAACACCATCGAGCCTAGGCGCTGGGTCAGCGGCGCGCCACGACGTGGCTGCAAGCCCGACAGTGGGACCATGCCCAGGCTGAAACGGGCGTAGTCATGATTCTTATAGTGTTGGATAAGACCGACCATCATGAACTCCATGGTCAGCTTCGGGGCTTCGGGGTGGGCGCGCATCAGGTCGAGGCTGGCCAGATCATGGCTGTGGGTCTCCAGCAGGTTGGCGAATGCGACCGGGCGGCCTTCGAAACGAATCACCGCGATACGAAAGTGCTTGAGGTAGTCATCGCTGAAACGACCCAGGGAAAAACCTTTCTCGCGCACGTTCTTGCCGGTCAGCCAGGCATCGGAAATGACCTTGAGCTCATCCATCGGCGCCTGGCCCGGTTCGTGGATCTCCAGCGACAGACCGTCACGGGTGCCGCGGTTCCAGGTGTAACGCAAGTCCTTCATCTCTTTGCCCTTGGCTTCGAGATCGAAACGCTTGAGGTCGACCCGTGCTTCCTCGCCCAGCTTGATGGCTGTCAGGCCGATGTCCATGTAGTACGGCAGGTTCTCGGCACGCACCTGGTAGAACACCGGGCGGGCATGGTGGATGTCACACAGGTCACGGAACTGCCAGATCATTTCGGCCCGTTGCTGGGTAGGCCCGATCGGGTCATACAGCGCCACCAGGCTGCGACCACGGCGGGCATACATCAGGAAGGCTTCGTCGTTGGGGTGAAACAGCAATGCCTTGTCACCGGTCAGGGCCAGGCCACCGTCGGGTTGCGAAGACGCCATGAGGATCGTCTTGGCCCGCTCCAGTTCTTCTGCGGTCGGCAAATGGATCACCGGCCGCGCGGTGCGCAGCAACCAGGTCAGGGACACCACCACCAGCAGCACTGCCGCGCCCAGTAGCGAGCGCAGGCCACGAGGGGCGTCGGCGTCGAGGGTGAACTGCCACCACAGTTGATGGCTGTAGGGCACGTCCTGGTAAGCAAACAGCAACAGCCAGATCGACGCGCCCAGCACGCAAAGGCTGGCGATCAGGAACAGTGGGGAAAACGGCAGCTCGGTCAGGCGACTCGGACGATAGAAGGAACGCCGGAATACCGCCAGCAGGGAGGCCGTCAGCGTCAGCAACGTGGCTTCTTCCCAATCAAACCCCTTGAGCAGGGAGAGCAGGGCGCCCACCAACAGCAGAATGGTGGTCAGCATCCAGGCGGCAGAGAGGCGGCGGCGCAGGCCTTGGGCAAGCAGCAGGCACAAAACGCCCACCAGGCTGGCGCCGAAGTGCGAAGCGTCGACCAGTCGATGAGGGATCAGGAAGCCGATGTGCTCCAGGCGGGTGTCGATTTCTGGTGTCACCCCGGAAAACAGCAGTACCACGCCCGAGAGAAACACCAGCACCGCCAGGATCGGTGCCGCGAGGCCCGACGCCGCCCGCAGGGTCTGGCGCGTCTGGAACAGCCGTTGCGCCTCACTGATCAGCAGCAGTACACAAGCCACCAGCATCGGTAGCAGCACGTAGATCAAGCGATACAGTAACAGCGCGGCGGCCAGTGGCGCGGCGCCGAGTTTGTCGGCAAACGCGGCCAGCAGGATCGCTTCGAAGACCCCGACGCCGCCCGGTACATGGCTGAGCACCCCGGCGGCCAGCGCCAACAGGTACACCAGGAGGAAAGCGCCGAACGGCGGTGCTTCGGGCAGCAACAGATACAACACGGTGGCGGCGGCCGCGACATCCAGCGCGGTGATGACCAATTGCAGGAGCGTCAGGCGTCGCCCCGGCATCCGCAGCGTGCGGCGCCCGGCCTTGACCAGGAGAGCGTCGCGATAAGGCTGCTCCGGCAGGCGCCGACGATAGATACCAATGGCCAGCACGCAGGTGAGCAGCAGCACCGCCAGGGCAATCGCCCCCAGTAAGGTAGCCGGCAAGTGCAGCGCCGCAGACGCGGCGGGCAAGTTACTGAGGGTTGCCAAGGCAGCCAGGGGGGGCAATGCGCAGCCCAGGGACAGGCTGGCGAACAACGTCATGTGGGCGACATCCGACGCCCCGAGGCCATGACGCGCATACAGGCGGTAGCGCACCGAGCCGCCCGACAGCAGTGACAGGCCAATGGCATTGCCGATGGCGAACGCGGTGAATCCGCCAAGGACCATGGTTTGTGGTGGCAGCGTCACTCCGGCATAACGGCTGGCGGACCATTCGTAGCCCAGGAGAATGATGAAGCCGACTACCGTGGCGGCGACCGCACCGAGCAGGGCTGGCCGGGGCACTTCCAGAATAGAGTCGTGCAGGGCGTACAGATCGAGCTCGCTCAGCAGGTGGCGGCAGGCAATCAATGCGATCGCAAACAGCAGCAGCGTCACGGCGAGGCCGATGGGCTGGCGGTACTGGCTGATCCGATCCAGCCAACGCAGTCGCTCGGCTTTGATCGGTTGTGTCGCAGTAGCGGAGTCTTGCGGGTCAGACGAGTGGGCGCGCATCAATCACCTCTTGAGCTATGCGCGACAGGATGGGGGTATCCAGCCAAGTTACCAATCCCTGCGGCAGAAAATAATTACAAAACATTTGTAATGAAGTCTTTTTCGCACAGACACAAAAAAGGCCACTCTTTCGAGCAGCCTTTCTTGATATTTGGTTGCGGGAGCCGGATTTGAACCGACGACCTTCGGGTTATGAGCCCGACGAGCTACCAGACTGCTCCATCCCGCGTCTGTGTGGCGGCATTCTACAGGCGAACGCATGAGTGTCAACCGTTAAAAGAACATGGGATCAAATAAACGGACAATCTGTGTAAATGCGCGAAATCAAAAGAAAATTGTCCTACAGCTTTCGCCTTGGCGTGTGCAGCGACTGTCCTCGTGGCAAAACAGGCGCGCACAAAAAAGGCCACTCTTTCGAGTAGCCTTTTTTGATGTTTGGTTGCGGGAGCCGGATTTGAACCGACGACCTTCGGGTTATGAGCCCGACGAGCTACCAGACTGCTCCATCCCGCGTCTGTGTGGCGGCATTCTACAGAGGATCGTCTTGCTGTCAACCCCGGCGTCACAAAAATCTGTTCCGCTTCAAGCGCTTAGCCTTGATAAAGGACATTGTGACAGCGCTGTGACGCAGGCCTGGCAAGGGCTGGCGCTCTATCGGATGGTTCGTTGCGATTGAATAAATAAATTTATGTAGGCGCTTTCCCTGGTGAGCGAAGGATCTTTCAAACTACTGGTGCTATATACAGGTGCGAGTGCGATACTGGTGACCCGATTCGTCGCACACTCCGCTTCTTTTTATGACGCAACGTAAAATCATCCACGTCGACTGTGACTGTTTCTATGCCGCTATCGAGATGCGCGATGACCCGCGGCTGGCCGGCAAGCCCCTGGCAGTGGGTGGTTCGGCCGATCGGCGGGGCGTGATTGCCACCTGTAATTATGAGGCGCGTGCCTATGGCGTGCGCTCGGCCATGTCCTCTGGTCACGCGTTGAAGCTCTGTCCGGACCTCACCATCGTCAAGCCACGAATGGATGCCTACCGGGAAGCGTCGAAGGAAATTCATACGATTTTCAGCGATTACACTGACCTGATCGAGCCGCTGTCGTTGGACGAGGCCTACCTGGATGTCTCCGCCAGCGCTCATTTCGGTGGCAGCGCCACCCGCATCGCCCAGGATATTCGCCGACGCGTTTCCAACCAGTTGCACATCACCGTGTCCGCAGGCGTCGCGCCGAACAAGTTCCTGGCCAAGATTGCCAGTGACTGGAAAAAGCCCAACGGGCTGTTCGTCATTACCCCGGACCAGGTCGAGGACTTCGTCTCGGCCTTGCCGGTCAGCAAGCTCCACGGTGTTGGAAAGGTTACCGCCGATAAGCTGAACCGGCTTGGTATCGTCGATTGCCTGCAATTGCGTCAATGGGACAAGTTGGCGCTGGTGCGCGAATTCGGCAGTTTCGGTGAGCGGCTCTGGAGCCTGGCCCGTGGGATCGATGAGCGTCTGGTGCACAACGACAGCCGACGGCAGTCCATCAGTGTGGAAAATACCTACGATGTCGACCTGCCCGACCTGGTGAGCTGCCTCGACAAGCTGCCGGAACTGATGGAAACCCTTAACGGGCGCATGGCGCGGATCGACAGCAGTTATCGGCCGGGCAAGCCGTTCGTCAAAGTGAAGTTCCACGACTTCACCCAGACCACTCTGGAGCAGGCTGGGGCAGGACGAGACCTGGGCAGCTACCAATTGCTGTTGACCCAGGCGTTCAACCGCGGTGGCAAACCGGTGCGATTATTGGGGATAGGCGTGCGGTTGGAAGATTTGCGCGGTGGGTTCGAGCAGTTGGAGCTGTTTGAGCGGTGAGGCTGCCGATGAGTGCCCTGCTTGGCGCGGTCCTTGTGGCAAGGGAATCCTGTGGGAGCAAAGCTTGCTCGCGATGGCATCCTTGAAACCGCCATCGCGGGCAAGCCTTGCTCCCACAGGTCTTGCCTTCACACAACCTCTTGCCGGAGGAGGTATTTCAATTCGCCCCTGGATCCGCCACCAGCCGCCCGCCATCCTTGGTCAGCGCTTTCATGAATTCGGCTTGCAGCTCCGGATCATTGCGTGTCAGTTCGATCAGGCTTTGTTCCAGTTCGCTGGCTTCTTCTTCCAGCCCTAGCTCCGACAGGCGCTTGACTCGATGAACCCACTGGCTCACCTCGTCATCTTCCAAGTCGTCGTAGATCAGCGCATGGGCTTCCAGCAGCTTGCTGCGCAAGGTGCTGCTGATGCTCAGGGATGAGTCGGTGTGCACTTCGTCCTGGGCATCCGTCACGCTGATCTGCAATTTGCCGAACTGGCTCAGGTCCTGTTCGGCGAACGGGCTTTCCAGCAGGTTTAAGCGCAGCACACCGTTACGGTCGGTGCTCAGCTCGAAGGTCTGCCGGGCGGCCTTGACCTCCACCGGGCGTTCGCTCCAAGGCAGGCTCGAGTGTTCCGTGCGCTTGTCGCGCTGGACTTCGTCGATGCCCGCCAGGTTCTGCTGGGCACGACCATGGGAAGGGACGTTCATGAATGGGTTGAGCCCGGCGAAACCATAGCTGATCCAGTCACGGGTCACGGTGTCCGGCAGGCTGCCGAGGGCGAACACATTGACCACGTTCGCGCCGACACCGGCCACCACGGCCACGGCCCCCAAGGGGATTTCGTAAATCTCCCGCCAGGGTTGGTACGGCGTGTAGCGATCGTAATGGCGCGTGACCTCGAACTCAGTGACTTCGAAGGTCTTTTGCTCGTTGATTCGCACCCGCCGCTGGGGCAGGTCGAGCACCTTGGGTTCGCCCACGTCGATCTGCAGGCTGTGGTCGAGCAATTTACGCTCGACCCGCTCTTCGTGCTCGCTGCGTTGTGACATTTGATTGGCACAGCCGCTGACCAGCAGGGCGCCGCACAGGGCGGCGCCACCGAGGCCTAAGGTGTTTCGCTTGAACATGACGTCTCTATCTGGTGTCAGCGGCGGATACGGGCCTGGAGGAACGACAGCACGTCGGCGACCGGCAGCGCTTGCGGCTCGGCCTCGGTGCGGCTCTTGTATTCCAGGTTGCCTTCGGCCAGGCCACGGTCACTGACGACGATCCGATGGGGGATGCCGATCAGCTCCATGTCCGCGAACTTGATGCCGGGGCTGGTTTTCTTGTCGCGGTCGTCCAGCAGCACTTCGAAGCCGGCGGCCGTCAGTTCGGCGTAGAGCTTGTCGGTGGCTTCACGCACCAGGTCGGTTTCATAGCGCAGCGGTACCAGGGCAATCTGGAACGGCGCCAGTGTGTCGCTCCAGATGATGCCTTTCTCGTCGTTGTTCTGCTCGATGGCGGCGGCCACCACGCGGGAAACGCCGATGCCGTAGCAACCCATTTCCAGGGTGACCGGCTTGCCGTTCTCGCCCAGCACTTCGCACTTCATCGCCTTGCTGTACTTGTTGCCCAGCTGGAAGATGTGCCCGACTTCGATGCCGCGCTTGATTTCCAGGGTGCCCTTGCCGTCCGGGCTCGGATCGCCGGCCACGACATTGCGCAGGTCCGCGACGGTTGGAACCGGCAGGTCGCGTTCCCAGTTCACGCCGAAATAATGCTTGTCGTCGACGTTGGCACCGATGGCGAAGTCGCTCATCAACGCCACCGAGCGGTCGATGATGATCGGCAGTGGCAGGTTCAATGGGCCGAGGGAACCGGCACCGGCGCCAATGGCGTCGCGCAGCTCGGCTTCGGTGGCCATGACCAGCGGGCTGGCGACGCCTGGCTGGTTGGCGGCCTTGATTTCATTCAGCTCGTGGTCGCCACGGACGATCAGGGCAATCAGCTTGCCGGCTTCTTCCGCGCGGACGATCAGGGTCTTGATGGTGCGCTCGATCGGCAGGTTGTAGCCTTCCACCAACTGGGCAATGGTCTTGGCGTTCGGGGTGTCTACCAGGCGCAGCTCTTCGGTCGGCGCGGCGCGGGAGGTTTCCCGTGGCACGGCTTCGGCTTTCTCGATGTTGGCGGCGTAATCGGAGCCATTGCTGAAGACGATGTCGTCTTCGCCGGACTCGGCCAGTACGTGGAACTCGTGGGAGCCGGCACCGCCGATGGAGCCGTTGTCGGCTTCAACCGGGCGGAATTTCAGGCCCAGGCGGGTGAACACGTTGCAATACGCCTGGTGCATGCGGTCGTAGGTGACTTGCAGCGAAGCCAGGTCGGCGTGGAACGAGTAGGCGTCCTTCATGATGAATTCGCGACCGCGCATCAGGCCGAAGCGTGGACGGATCTCATCACGGAATTTGGTCTGGATCTGGTACAGGTTGATCGGCAGCTGCTTGTAGCTGCTCAACTCGTTGCGCATCAGGTCGGTGATCACTTCTTCGTGGGTCGGGCCTGCACAGAAGTCGCGACCGTGACGGTCTTTGATGCGCAGCAGCTCAGGGCCGTACTCTTCCCAGCGCCCCGATTCCTGCCACAGCTCGGCCGGTTGGGTGCTCGGCATCAACACTTCCAGGGAGCCGGCGGCGTCCATCTCTTCGCGAACGATGGCTTCCACCTTGCGCATGACTCGCAGACCCATCGGCAGCCAGGTGTACAGGCCCGAGGCAAGTTTGCGGATCATGCCGGCGCGCAGCATCAGCTGATGGCTGATCACGACGGCGTCGGAAGGCGTTTCTTTCAGTGTGGCGAGCAAATATTGACTGGTGCGCATGGTTGGCCGTTGTCGGTTGCTGATGACGAGAAGTGACGGAGCATTGTACGGGCGAGATGCCCTGGCGTACAGGCGCGTGGCCGGTGGCCAGGTGCGAACGCCGGTTTCCCCGGCGTCTGCTGAAGTTTCCTACGACTCTTCCGCTGGCCGGGTGGGTGCCGGTTCCTCGGTCGGGGGCGAGTCTTGGCGACGGTTTTCCTGGAACCAGTGCACGGCGATCAGCAGCAGCGTCGGAACGCCAAGCAGCGCAGTGATCAGGAAGAAGTTGTGATAGCCGAACTTCTCCACCATCACCCCTGAATAACCACCGATCAAGCGCGGCAGCAATAGCATGATCGAGCTGAGCAGGGCGTATTGGGTGGCGGAGAACTTCAGGTTGGTCAGGCTCGACAGGTAGGCGACGAACGCTGAAGTGGCCAGGCCGGAGCTGAAGTTGTCCAGGGAGATGGTGACAATCAACATCTTCAGGTTGGCGCCCATGTCGGTGAGCATCAGGAAGAGGATATTGGTGGCGGCCGAGGCGACACCGCCGATGAACAGGATGGGCAGGATGCCGAAACGGACGATCAGCAGGCCGCCCATGCCGGCGCCGACGAGGGTCATGATCAGCCCGAAAATCTTGCTGACGCTGGCGATCTGGTCCTTGGTAAAGCCCTGGTCGATGTAGAACACGTTGGCCATGACGCCCATGACCGTGTCGGACATCCGATAGGTTGCGATCAGCCCGAGCAGCAGCAGGGCCTGCCAGCGGTAACGGAGGATGAAATCGTTGATCGGCGTCAGCACCGGCGCCAGTCCGCGGCGCCCCATGGTCGACAGGCACAGGGCAGTCAGGATGGTGTAGAGAATGGCCCGCAGGAACGCACGGTCTTCGAGCAACAGGTCGAGCAGGCTGACGCCCTCGAACAGCACGCTGGCGAAATCGGTGTTGTAGAGCTGGGTGAACATCGCCGGGACTGACACCAGCAGCACGATGAGCACGAACACCGACGCCAACTGATGCACGAACGTGTAGCGTCCGGCCTGCAATTGGGTGCGCAGCGGCACCGGCGGCTCGCGCATGAACAGCGAGGTCAGCAGCGCCGGGATCATCAAGACGCCGAACAGCAGGTAGGTACCGGCCCAGGCCGAGTGCTTGTAGCTGAAACCGGTGGAGCCAAATCCTTCGGCGAAGAACAGGGCGCCAGCGGTGGCCAACAGCGCGGCGATGCGGTAACCGGACATGTAGCTGGCGGCGAGGGCGGCCTGGCGGGTGTCGTCGGCGATCTCCAGGCGATAGGCGTCGACGGCGATGTCCTGGGTCGCGGAGGCGAAGGCGACGATGACGGCGATGGCGATCAACCAGGACAGGTGTTTTTGTGGGTCGCAGAAGCCCATGCCGATCAGGCCGAGGATCACCAAGGCCTGGGAGAGCACCAGCCATGAGCGGCGACGCCCCAGTTTGCCCAGTAGCGGCAGGCGCCATTGGTCGAGCAGCGGCGACCAGACCCACTTGAAGGCATACGCCAGCCCGATCAGGCTCGCATAGCCAATGGTTTCGCGGGCCACGCCGGCCTCGCGCAACCAGACCGAGAGCGTGGAAAACACTAGCATGTAGGGCAAGCCGGCGGCGAAGCCAAGCAGCAACAGCACGAGCGTCGAGGGACTGGCATAGGCGGCGAGGGCGGCGCGCCAGGTTTTACGGGGCATGGGCTGGAGTCTGCCTCAAAAATTGCGAAAACAAAGCGCGCACTCTAACCGCTGTGCTCTACCGGGCGCCAGCCATGGCGCTGAATATCAACACGATTGTTCAGGACACTGACCCCCTCCATACGCAGGCGAGCGCGCTGTTCATCTCCTGAGGTGCTGCCCACCGGCAGGCTGATCCGACCGCCGGCACCCAAGACTCGGTGCCAGGGCAGCTTGGTGTCGTTCGGCAATTGGCTGAGGGTCCGCCCGACCCAGCGCGCCGCACGGCCCAGACCGGCCATTTCGGCGAGTTGGCCGTAGGTGACGACCTTGCCCGCCGGCACCTGGGCCAGGGTCAGGTAGAGGGTGGTGCGGCGGATTTGGGCGGCGTTCTCGGTATCCGCTGGGGTATCAGTCACGTTGGGGGCTCCTCGGGTGTCCGTCTGTAGATTAATTCCTACAAGGTTGATTGAGAAATGAACTCATCACCCATACACGGGTCAGTCCTTGCTGAGGTGTCATCCTGGGGGATAATGCCGCCTTTTCACCGCAAACTTGAGCCCTTTATCGCTTATGTTGTCTAGAACCCTGCTATGCCTGGCTGTTGCCAGCGCCTCCACGCCCTTGCTCGCCGACACTGTCTGGTTGAAGAATGGGGACAAACTCAGTGGCAAGATTACCGTTTTCGATGGCGGCAAGCTGCTGATCCAGACCGATTACGCCGGTGCGATTCCCATTGACTGGAAACAGGTCAAGACCCTGGAGAGTGACCAGCAACTCCTGGTCAAGCAGGATGCCTATACCGGCGAGAAAGCCAAGGCGTTACAGGCGGCCGAGGATGGCAAGGTCACCTTGGCCAACGGTGATGCGCCCAAGACCGTCGAGCTGGCCAGTATCCAGCAGATCCTAAAGCCCAAGCCGGTGGTCGAAGACCTGGTGTGGAAAGGCAATATCGATGCCGCGCTGGATTATCAGCGTGCGGAAAACGATACCGACGATTACGACATCGATTTCAAGACCTCGGCACGCCACGGCAGATGGCGGCACACCGCCGAAGGCGAATACAATCGTGAGTTCCAGGACGATGTGGTTTCCGCCGATAACTGGCGCCTGGAGTATTCCCTCGACCGGTTCCTGACGGACAAATGGTTTTGGCAAGGCCGCCTGAACTACAAGCGGGACAAAGTCGAAGACCTGGCGCGCCAGCGCGTGGTGGGTACCGGTCCGGGCTATCAATTCTGGGATGACGAACTGGGAGCGTTCTCGCTGGGCTCGTTGTTGAACCGCACCGATTATGAGTACCGCGACGGCGGCAAGGACAACTTCTATTCCGTCGCGATGAAGTGGGACTACAACCGCTACCTGATCGGCAAGCGCGTCGAGTTCTTCACCAACGGTGAAGTGGGTAAGCCCCTGTCCGACGTAGCGGATTACGCTTATGACGCAGAGATCGGGTTGCGCTATAAGGTGACCGATTGGGCGTCGCTCAACCTCAAGGCCGAGAAGGATGTCATCGAGGGCACCGAAGACAGCGACTTGAGCAAGACGCGCTACACGGCTGGGTTTGGCGTTACCTGGTAATCCCAGGCTAACCAGCAAACCCATGTGGGAGCGGGCTTGCTCGCGAAAGCGGTGTGTCAGTCAACGTTGATATTGCTGATCCACCGCTTTCGCGAGCAAGCCCGCTCCCACAGTTTTTTGTGCACAGTAGAAAACTGACAGGCACAAAAAAGCCCCGCTTTTGAGGGCGGGGCCTTTTACTAAAGCAAGGACAAGTTAGATAACTTGAACTTCTTCAGCTTGCATGCCTTTCTGACCGCGGGTAGCGATGAAAGAAACCTGTTGGCCTTCTTTCAGGCTTTTGAAGCCGTCGGATTGGATAGCTTTGAAGTGAACGAACAGGTCGTCACCGGATTGTGGAGTGATGAAGCCGAAGCCTTTTTCATCGTTGAACCACTTAACGGTACCGGTTTGGCGATTAGACATGGTGTAACTCCTTGAACAAAGATAACTGCGACTCAGGAAGAACCCTGGCCGAGACTGAGTGCAAAGAGCAGGAAAAATTCTTGTAGATGGTTGGATCGAAATTCAACATATCGTGTAGAGATTCTCAGTGACACAAGCAGCACAGTGGCGCCACCTTAACCCTTTTTCCGGAACGTGCCAATGGTCTTTGCGAAGGTTTCTCGGATTTAGTGACTGGCGGTGCGCGGTATTGCCGTCAGGACCTGGAAATCAAGGTGGATCGGCGAGAATTGCGTGCCGCGCTTTGAACCCGGCCCCGTGCCCCGGTAAGATGCCGGACGTATTTTTTCCACCTCGCTATTTCAGGAAACCGCCATGAGCATCAAATCGGACAAGTGGATTCGCCGCATGGCGCAAGAGCACGGCATGATCGAGCCCTTCGTCGAGCGCCAGATGCGTGGCGAGGGCGCCGACCGGCTGATCTCCTTCGGTGTCTCCAGCTACGGCTACGACGTGCGCTGCGCCGACGAATTCAAGGTGTTCACCAATATCAATTCGGCCACCGTCGACCCGAAGAACTTCGACGAGAAGAGCTTCGTCGACGTCAAGAGCGATGTCTGCATCATCCCGCCGAACTCCTTCGCCCTGGCCCGCACTGTCGAGTACTTCCGCATTCCGCGCAACGTGCTGACCATTTGCCTGGGCAAGAGCACCTACGCCCGTTGCGGCATCATCGTCAACGTCACGCCGCTGGAACCCGAGTGGGAAGGCCACGTGACCCTGGAATTCTCCAACACCACGACCTTGCCGGCGAAGATCTACGCCAACGAGGGTGTGGCGCAGATGCTGTTCCTTGAATCCGATGAAGAGTGTGAAGTGTCCTACAAGGATCGTGGCGGCAAATACCAGGGCCAGCGCGGTGTAACGCTGCCACGGACCTGAATCTGACGAGCTGTTGGAATTCCTGGGCGGGTAGACACTCTATTGCGTGTACTGCCCGTTTTTGTGCGTCAGCGCAGCGGGCCTTCGCTCAGGAGTTGCTCTATGAAGATCGATCCGCGAATCAGTGCCGAACTGGCAAGGCTTGAGCCCAATCAGATCGGCGTCATGGCCTGGTCATTGCTGGCCCATCCTGCCGAAGCGGCGGGCGGCATCCCCGGCCAGCCCGACCCCGATACGCCCAACGAACAACCCAACGATCCCACTGAACCCGGCGAACCGACCTTGCCGGATGAGCCGCCTCCTGCGCCTGTTGCCTGATGAGACAATGGCCCGTCAGCGATAGCACCGCGTGCTTCAGTTGACGGGCCATATTTCGTTATCGCCGATGACAAAAATCCTGCAATCGCTGTCCTGCCCGACCCGATAGCCGCCCGTGAATGCACCGAAGGCCGGCAGCAGGCTGATTTCACTGCCCAGCCGGAAGCAGGCCAGGCGCAGGTGTTGTCGGCCCTTGCCGCTCAGGTGATAGACCGGATGTACGTGGCCGGCCAGCACATGGCGGCTGGGATGTGGGTCAGGCTCGTGTTGTACGGCAAAAGGGCCCAGCAGCAAGGGCTCCGGTACGACGCGAATGTTCAGCGCTGACGGTGGGTCGCCGGCGCGTTTGTCGTGGTTGCCACGAATCAGCGTCATGGCCAGGTGCGGATGTCGCTCACGCCAATCGGAAAGTGCCTGCAAGGTGCCGGGCGCGTGAGAGCCTGGGCCGTGGAGAAAATCCCCGAGGAAAAGCAGCTGTCGACACGGCAGGCTGGCCAGTATTGCATCGAGTACGGCGATGTTGCTGGCGGTAGTGCCATGGGGTACCGGTTGCCCGAGCTTGCGGTAGGCGGCGGCCTTGCCGAAATGAACATCGGCCACCATCAGGGTTTCCTGGGCGGGCCAGTACAGGGCTTTTTCCGGGAGCAACCAGAGTTCTTCTCCGGCCAGGCTGACAGGATAGGGCGCTGGCATCAGGCGTCACCGCGATCGGCAGTCTTTTCCAGCTCGCTGACCATTCGCCGGATACGGTCGGCAAGCTTTTCCGAGCTCATGCTTTCCCGGAACCGCTCCACCAGCAGCGGGAACCCGAGCGGGGTGGGGCGCTTGATGACATGCAGGTCCAGCTTCAAGGTATTGAGGCGTTCCAAGGTTTGCTCCAGTCGACGGATATCCAATTCTTCGCGCAAGACTTCCTCCCCAGCCTGGGCCAGCAGCAGATTCTCGGCGTCGTATTGCTTGAACACCTGGAAGAACAACCCACTGGACGCCTGGACTTGCCGGGTGCTTTTTGGCGCACCGGGGTAGCCGGCGAAGACCAGCCCGGCGATCCGGGCGATTTCGCGAAAGCGCCTGAGGGCCAGTTCCCCGGCATTCAGGCTCGCAAGCACGTCGGCCAGCAGGTGGTCGACGCTCAGCAGGCCCGGGGTCAGGTACTGCGACCAATCCACTGCCGTGGCACTGAGCAGTTCCAGGCCGTAATCGTTGACCGCAATGGAAAACGTCAGCGGCTGTTGCCGACTGACACGCCATGCCAGCAGGCTGGCCAGGCCCAGATGAACCTGGCGTCCGGCAAACGGGTACAGGAACAGGTGCCAGCCTTCCCGGGACTTGAGGGCTTCGGCCAGCAATGTGCTTTGCGTGGGCAAGCCGGACCAGCGTTGCTGAGTCAGCAGCAAGGGCTGCACGGCCTGCATCTCCGGACCCTCGAAACGGCCCGCGGCGGCTTCGCTCAAACGGGCCACGACGGCGGCCGCCAGTTCGCTGGAGAGCGGCATGCGCCCGCCGTTCCAGCGCGGTACGGCGGCTTTTTTGGCCTGGCTGCGTCGCACGTAGGCGGTCATGTCTTCGACCCGGACCAGTTCCAGCAGTCGCCCGGCGAACAGGAAACCGTCACCGGGGCGCAGACGGGCGATGAAGCCTTCCTCTACGCTGCCCAGGGTCTTGCCGCCGCCGCCCTTGCTCCAGAACTTCAATTGCAGGCTGGCATCGCTGACGATGGTGCCGATGCTCATGCGGTGGCGGCGGGCCAGGCGTGCGTCGGGGACGCGCCAGATCCCGTGTTCGTCCGGCTCGACCCGTCGGTAGTCAGGGTAGGCGGTCAAGGACAGGCCGCCATGACGTACGAAAGCCAGGGCCCAGGCCCATTCGGCTGGGTTGAGGTCGCGGTAGGCCCAGGCGCCGCGCACTTCCCGAAACAGTTCATCGGGCACGAAGCCGCCCCCCAGGGCCATGCTGACCAGGTGCTGCACCAGGACGTCCAGCGGCTTGTGGGGCGATTCGCGAGGTTCGATGCGCCGATGGGCCACGGCGTCCTGTGCGGCGGCGGCCTCGATCAATTCCAGGCTGTGGGTCGGCACCAGTGTCACTCGCGAGGCGCGCCCCGGCGCGTGGCCGGAGCGCCCGGCCCGTTGCATCAGACGTGCTACGCCCTTGGCCGAACCGATCTGCAGCACCCGTTCCACCGGCAGGAAGTCCACCCCCAGGTCCAGGCTGGACGTGCAGACCACCGCTTTGAGCTGGCCGTCCTTCAATGCCTGTTCCACCCAGTCCCGGGTATCACGCGACAGTGAGCTGTGGTGCAGGGCGATCAGCCCGGCCCAATCGGGCCTCGCCTCAAGAAGCGCCTGATACCAGATTTCCGACTGTGCCCGGGTATTGGTGAAGACCAGGCAACTGCCACTGGCGTCGATTTCGGCAACGACCTGGGGCAGCATTTTCAGGCCGATGTGCCCGGCCCATGGGAAGCGCTCGAGGGCCGGGGGTAACAGCGTGTCGACCTGCAGCGCCTTGCCGTCGGCCCCCTGCACGCTGATCCCGTTGCCCTGCGGGATCAATACCTGCTCGGCGTGGGCCTGGTTGCCCAGGGTCGCGGACACGCCCCATACGATCAGTTCGGGATGCCAGTGCCGCAAGCGCGCCAGGGCCAGTTGCAATTGCACGCCACGTTTATTGCCGAGCAACTCGTGCCATTCATCCACCACGACCATGCGCAGGGTCGAGACGGCGACTTGCGCATCGGCCCGGGCGAGGATCAAGGTCAGGCTTTCGGGAGTGGTGATCAACGCGGTCGGCAGGCGCCGGCCCTGACGGGCGCGTTCGCTGGCACTGGTGTCGCCGGTACGCAGGCCGACGCTCCACGGCAGGTTCAGGTCTGCCAGGGGCGCTTCGAGGGCTTTGCCGGTGTCGGCAGCCAGTGCCCGCATTGGCGTGATCCACAGCACCGTGAGCGGCTCGGCCGGCGGTTTGCGTTTGCGCGGTTTAACCGGCGGTGGGGCGGGGCGGGCGTAGCGGTTGAGGGCGGCGAACCACACGGCGTAGGTCTTGCCGGCACCGGTGCTGGCATGCAGTAAACCGGATTTTCCTCGCTTGACGGCGGTCCAGACCTGCTTCTGAAAGGCGAACGGCTTCCAGCCGCGGGCGCTGAACCACTGGTTTGCGAAGTTGTTGGATGTCGCCATGCCTGCCGCGTGCGCCCTGAAAGTCCTTCTTCAGTGACCACGGCGAGCGATGAAAGGTTTTATTCCTGTGGCGAGGGGATAAATCCCCCTCGCCACAGGAGCTGCTTGCGGCCCATGCCAGGGTTATTTCAGATTGCCACTGAGAAACTGCTTGAGCCGCTCGCTCCTGGGATTGCCCAGCACGTCTTCCGGGCTGCCTTCTTCTTCCACCAGGCCCTGATGCAGAAACAGCACTTGATTCGAGACTTTGCGGGCGAAGCTCATTTCGTGGGTCACCATGATCATGGTCCGGCCTTCTTCGGCCAGGCCCTGGATCACCTTCAGCACCTCGCCCACCAGCTCCGGGTCCAGGGCCGAGGTGGGTTCGTCGAACAACATCACTTCCGGCTCCATCGCCAGGGCACGGGCAATGGCCACGCGTTGTTGCTGGCCGCCGGAGAGGAACGCCGGGTATTGCTCGGCGACCCGCGCCGGCAGGCCGACCTTGTCGAGATAACGACGGGCGCGGTCGTCGGCTTCCTGCTTGCTGACCCCCAACACCCGGCGCGGCGCCATGGTGATGTTTTCCAGCACGGTCATGTGGCTCCACAGGTTGAAGTGCTGGAACACCATGGCCAGGCGCGTGCGGATGCGTTGCAGTTCGTCGGCGTCGGCCACGTGCATGCCGTGGCGGTCCTTGATCATCTGGATCGGCTGGCCGTCCAGGCTCATGGCGCCGTCGTTGGGTTGTTCCAGGAAGTTGATGCAGCGCAAAAAAGTGCTTTTGCCCGAGCCGCTGGCGCCGATGAGGCTGATGACGTCGCCGGTCTTGGCCTTGAGCGACACGCCCTTGAGCACTTCATGTTCGCCATAGCTTTTATGCAGGCCTTCGATGGTCAGTTTGTACATGGAGCATGCATCCTCAAGGCGAAAGTAAGTAGCCGCTGCGGTAGGCTTCGGTGCCGGCGACATGGGCGATGACCATGCCGGCAGTCGCCATGCGGCGTAGCGAGCGGGCGTACATCAGCCCGGCGTTACGGCAATGGACAGGAGTGACAGTATCGTTGACCGGGTCAATGACTTCCGCCACCAGTTGCCCGGCTTCCAGATATTCCCCGGGCAGGGCGCTATAGACCAGCAACCCGCCCACGGGCGTCGCCACCGGCTCGACAGCGGCCAGCGGCGTGGCGGGGTAGGGCAGTTCGGGCATTGGCATCGGTTCGCCGTCGATGGCGCCGAAGCGAATCAGGTACTCGATCAGGGCTTGGCAGTCGAGGCTCGCCAGGCCGTGGTTGACGTCACCCTGGCCACGCAATTCCACCGTGACCGAAAAGCTGCCCAGGGGAATCTCGAAGCGTTCGCCGAAGCGTTCCTTGAGTTGCCACCAGAGCAGGGTGAAGCACTCATCGAACGACTGGCCGCCCGAATCGGTCGCCAGCAGGCTGGCTTCGGCACCGATGTAGCGGGCCAGCGGCTCGACCTGCGGCCAGGCTTCGGGCGTGGTGTAGAGATGGGCCACGGCTTCGAAGTCGCAATGCAGGTCCAGCACCATGTCGGCGTCGCACGCCAGCCGTTGCAGGGTCAGGCGCAGGGATTGCAATTGCGTGCCTGGGGTCTGCCGGGCGAGGGCGTCGCGCAAACTGGTGCGGATCACTTCCAGGTTGTGCTGCGGATTGTCGGTGAGCAGCTCTTCGACATCGTTGCCGATCTCTTCACTCAGGTCGACGAAGCGCCGGTTGAAGTTCTGCCCGCTCTCGGTTTCGTAACGGCCCAGGGGCACGTCCATCAACACCTGTTCGAGGCCGATGGGATTGGCGACGGGCACCAGCACGATCTCGTGCCGCAGGTGACCCGACGCTTCGAGTTCGGCCAGGCGCTGCTTGAGGTGCCAGGCGACCAGCATGCCGGGCAGTTCATCGGCGTGCAGGGACGACTGGATGTAGATCTTGCCCTCGGCTTTTTCCGGGCCGAAGTGGAAGCTGTGGATCTTGCGCGCGGTCCCCGGTACGGGGCCCAGCAAGTCATGGATCTGGTGGCGCATTTGCGTGTGTGTCCTGGAACAAAAGCCCTAGTGGGTCGGCCCGAGAAAGGCCAGCCAGCGGCGTTCGGCGAGGCGGAAGAGGCCCACCAGCGCAAAGGTGACTGTCAGGTAGATCAACGCGGCGATGCCAAACGACTGGAACGTCAGGAACGTGGCCGAGTTGGCGTCCCGGGCGACTTTCAGCACATCAGGAACGGTAGCGGTGAACGCCACGGTCGTCGAGTGCAGCATCAGGATCACTTCGTTGCTGTAGTACGGCAGCGAGCGGCGCAGGGCCGACGGCATGATCACGTAGGCGTATAGCTTCCAGCCGGTGAGGCCGTAGGCCTTGGCCGCTTCGACTTCGCCATGGTTCATGCTGCGGATCGCCCCGGCGAAAATCTCCGTGGTGTAGGCGCAGGTGTTCAGGGCGAAGGCCAGGATCGTGCAGTTCATTGCATCGCGGAAGAAGCTGTCGAGCAATGGCTGGGCACGCACCGCCGCGATGCTGTAGATGCCGGTGTAGCAGATCAGCAACTGGATGTAGAGCGGAGTGCCACGGAACAGGTAGGTATAGAACTGCACCGGCCAGCGTACGTAGAACTTGGGCGAAACCCGGGCGATGGACAGCGGGATCGACACCACGAAACCGATCAGCAGCGAGGCGCTGAGCAGCCACAGGGTCATGGCCAGGCCCGTGACGTTGACGCCGTCGCTGTAAAGGAACGGTCGCCAGTATTCTTGCAGAAGTTCGATCATCGCACGGCCTCCCGGGCTCCGGCGGCGTAGCGACGTTCAAGCCAGCGCAGGACGAAATTGGACGCGCTGGTGATCAGCAGGTAGATCAGCGCCGCCAGTACCAGGAAGTAAAACAGTTGGTAGGTGCTCTTGCCCGCATCCTGGGCGGCCTTGACCAGATCGGCCAGGCCGATGATCGACACCAGCGCGGTGGCCTTGAGCATCACCATCCAGTTGTTGCCGATACCCGGCAGGGCAAAGCGCATCATTTGTGGAAACACCACGAAGCGAAAGCGCTGGCCACGCTTGAGGCCATAGGCCGTGGCGGCTTCGACCTGGCCCCGGGGCACCGCGAGGATCGCACCGCGAAAGGTTTCGGTGAAGTACGCGCCATAGATGAAACCCAGGGTGATCACCCCGGCGCCGAATGGGTCGATTTCGATGTATTCCCATTCCATGAAGTCGGTAAACGAGGTCAACCAGGTTTGCAGGCTGTAGAAAATCAGCAGCATCAGCACCAGGTCTGGCACGCCGCGAATCAGCGTGGTGTAGAGCTGGGCAGGAATTCGCAGCAGTTTGACGCTGGACAGCTTGGCGCTGGCGCCCAGCAGGCCGAGCAAGACGCTCAGCAACAAGGACAGGGCCGACAGCTTGATGGTCATCCAGGTGCCTTGCATCAGCAACGGGCCAAAGCCCTGCAGGCTGAAGGCGGAGAGCCCCAGATTTTGTAGGAGTTGTTCGAACATGAAAGAGGCCTTTGGCAGGAGAAAAGCGCCCATCCGAGGCCGGATGGGCGCCGCGCATTATTTGCCGCTGTACAGATTCAGATCGCCAAAGTGTTTTTTCTGGATTTCGGCGTACGTGCCGTCGTCGTGTAACGCTTTGATACCTTTATCCAAAAGTGCCTTCAGCTCTTTGTTACCTTTGCTGATACCGATGGCGGTCTTGGAAGGCAGCAGTTCGCTGTCCACCGGCTTGCTGATTTCATAACCTTCGCCTTTCGGCGATTTCAGGAAGCCCAGCTCGGCTTGCAGCATGTCCTGGATCGCTGCATCGAGTCGGCCGGAGGTCAGGTCGGAATAGACCTGGTCCTGGTTCTGGTAGGCCTGGGTCTTGACGCCGGCCTTGTCCAGCACGGCCTTGGCGTAGGCTTCCTGGATGGTGCCTTGCTCGTAGCCAACGGTTTTGCCCTTGAGCGAGGCAACGTCTTCGCTCAGGCCTGAGCCTTTCTTGAACACATACGCCGTCGGGCCTGAGAACAGCTCGTTGGAGAAGTCGATGACTTTCTCGCGGGCCGGGGTCACGGTCATGGAGGAGATCACACCGTCGAACTTCTTGGCTTTCAGGCCTGGGATCATGCCGTCGAAATCGCTTTCGACCCATTTGCATTTGACCTTCAGTTCCGCGCAGATCGCATTGCCCAGGTCAATGTCGAAACCGACCAGGCTGCCGTCGGCGGCCTTGGATTCAAACGGGGCGTAGGAGGGGTCGACACCAAAACGCAGTTCCTTGTATTCCTTGGCCGTGGCGACGCCGGCGGCCATGCACAACGCCAGTGCAGAAAGGGTCAGCAGTGCTTTTTTCATTATTCAATCCCTAAAACCAATATGAGCGCTTGTGGCGCGTAAGTATTGTTACCGGTGAAGGCGAGAACGGTATGACGGCATAAAGGTAGCAATTTCCGAACCAGAGTGCCGAACAAGTGTTTTAAAAGCACGGACGGCTGTGGACGGAACGCGATGGTGCGCGAGGGTGAGCGTACATCAAAAAGCGCACCGGGATGGAGCGTGCGTTGTTTGGGGAAACACTATGGGGGGAGCAATTATTTGTGGCGAGGGGATTTATCCCCGCTGGGCTGCGCAGCAGATCCAACAGTCAGCCGCCTCGGAGTGTCAGGTTGTTCATCTCAGGCTTTTTGGGGGCTGCTTCGCAGCCCAGCGGGGATAAATCCCCTCGCCACAAAGGGAGTGCCTGCTATTTCAGTAGGTCCTGGAGCGTTGCCAATGTGTCGGCTTCGTCGACGCGCTTGTCCTGGCGCCAACGCAACATCCGCGGAAAGCGTACGGCGATCCCACTCTTGTGGCGCTTGGACAGGGCGATGCCCTCGAAGCCCAGCTCGAATACCAGGGTCGGCGTGACACTGCTCACCGGGCCGAACTTTTCCACGGTGGTCTTGCGCACGATGCTGTCGACCTGGCGCATTTCTTCATCGGTCAGCCCCGAATACGCCTTGGCGAAGGGCACCAGGCTGCGTTCGCGACTGCCCGGCGGGTTGTCCCACACGGCGAAGGTGTAGTCGCTGTAGAGGCTGGCGCGCCGACCGTGGCCGCGCTGGGCGTAGATCAACACCGCGTCGACACTGAACGGGTCGATCTTCCACTTCCACCACACGCCCATGTCCTTGGTCCGACCGACGCCATACAGGGCATCGCGGGCCTTGAGCATCATGCCTTCCACACCGAGGCTGCGAGAGGCTTCGCGTTGTCGGGCAAGGTCGAACCAATCCGGGCCGGTGACGATCGGCGATGGCAACAGCACCGGGCTGTGGGCACGGGTTATCAGCGCTTCCAGTTGCTCGCGGCGCTCGGCCTGGGGGCGATTGCGCCAGTCCTCGCCTTGCCATTCCAGCAGGTCGTAGGCCATCACCACCACGGGCGCATCCTCAAGGATTTTCTTGCCCAGGGTCTTGCGCCCGATGCGCTGTTGCAGCAGGGCGAAGGGTTGCACCGCCGGTTGCAGCGGTGCCTCCGGGTCGAAGGCGTCATCGGTCAACGGCTCGGTGGTTTTCCACACGACGATTTCCCCGTCGATGACCGTGCCGTCGGGCAGCGCCTGGGCCAGCACCTGCAATTCAGGGAAGCGCTCGGTCACCAGGTCCTCACCCCTGGACCAGACCCAAAGCTGGCCGTCACGCTTGATCACCTGGGAACGGATACCGTCCCACTTCCATTCCACTTGCCAGTCACTGGCCGGCCCCAGCAGCGCGTCGAATTGCTCCACCGGCGCGGACAACCCATGGGCCAGGAAGAAGGGATAAGGCTGGCCGCCACGCTGGGCGTGCTCATCGGCGGATTCGGCGGCGATCAACTTGAGGTAGCCGGCGGCGGTCGGACGATGGGACAGGTCGGTATAGCCCACCAGGCGCTGGGCCACCCGCTTGCTGTCCAGCTTGGCCATGCCGGCCAGGGCCCGGGTTACCAGCAGTTTGGATACGCCGACGCGGAAACTGCCGGTGATGAGCTTGATGCACAGCATCAGGCTCGGTCGGTCCAGTTGTGCCCACAATGCTGGCAGCCGTTGCGCCAACACCTCGGGCGATTCGCCACGCAACGGCAGCAATTTCTCCTCGATCCACAGCGCCAGGCCTTCGTCGGAGCTGTGGGGCGATTCCGGCAACACCAGCGAAATGGTCTCGGCCAAGTCGCCCACGGCCTGGTAGCTCTCTTCGAACAACCACGTCGACAAGCCCGACACCTGCACTGCCAATTCCCGCAGAATCTTGACCGGTACCAGTTGCCGTGGGCGTCCACCGGAAAGGAAATACACGGCCCACGCCGCGTCCTGGGGCGGGGCCAGGGTGAAATAATTTTGCATGGCGGCAAGCTTGGCGTTGCTGGAGGTCGTAGCGTCCAATTCAGCGTACAGCTCGGCGAAGGCCTTCATGACGCCCCCTCGTCGGTGTCGGCACCGAGCTCTTCTTCATCGTCGCCGTATTCGGTGATGAAGCCCTGGGCGTCGAGGCCTTGTTCGCACAAATGGCGCACCAGCACGCCGACCGAACCGTGGGTGACCATGACCCGTTCGGCGCCGGTCTGTTCGATGGCCCAGAGCAGGCCCGGCCAGTCGGCGTGATCGGACAGCACAAAGCCCCGGTCCACGCCACGCCGCCGACGCGTACCGCGCAGGCGCATCCAGCCGCTGGCGAAGGCGTCGCTGTAGTCACCGAAACGGCGCATCCAACTGCTGCCCCCGGCGGAGGGCGGGGCAATGACCAGCGCCTGGCCCATGATCGGGTCGTTCTTCTTCACGTCGCCGGCATAGATCGTCGGCGGTAGCCGCACGCCGGCCTCGCGGTAGACCCGGTTCAGCGGTTCCACCGCGCCATGGGCCAGGATCGGTCCGAGGCTTTCATCGATGCCGTGGAGAATCCGCTGGGCCTTGCCGAAGGAATAGCAGAACAGCACGCTGGCGCGACCGGCTGCGATGTTCCCGCGCCACCATTGGTTGATCTCGTCGAAGACCTGCGCCTGGGGCTGCCAGCGATAGATGGGTAGGCCGAAGGTCGATTCCGTAATGAATGTATGACATTTCACCGGCTCGAACGGCGCACAGGTACCGTCGGGCTCGACCTTGTAATCCCCCGAGGTCACCCAGACCTCGCCTTGGTATTCCAGCCGCACCTGGGCCGAACCCAGTACATGGCCGGCGGGATGGAAACTCAAGGTCACGCCGTGATGCCGCAAGCGCTCGCCGTAGGGCAGGGTTTGCAGGGTGATGTCCTGGCCCAGGCGTGAACGCAGGATGCCTTCGCCGGGGGCCGCTGCCAGATAGTGTTGGTTGCCGCTGCGGGCATGATCGCCGTGGGCGTGGGTGATAACCGAACGTTCGACCGGGCGCCACGGGTCGATGTAGAAATCTCCTGGCGGACAGTACAGGCCTTCGGGGCGGGCAATGACAAGATCCATGCAGTCACCGGGGCGATGGGCTTGTCAGGTAGAGGCTCAGGCGAGAGGGGAAGTTCTATCGGATTTTTGGCGGACAGGATCAGGTGACAGGAGCGAAAAATGTGGCGAGGGGATTTATCCCCGCTGGGCTGCGAAGCAGCCCTGAAACCAAGCAACTCGATCTTTCAGGCAAATTGAGTTGGCTGATTTGGGACTGCTTCGCAGCCCAGCGGGGATAAATCCCCTCGCCACAGTGGAGAGTCTATTTGCCCGGCACCAGGGTCAACCGTGTCTTGCCATAGGCCCGATCGAAGTTCTGCGGCTGCAAGGGCAGGTTCTGATACTGCCCCTTGATCCACGGATCGATGCCATTGGCATAGTTCGGGCTGACCGGGTTGCCGGACTGGCCGGTGCCGTCCTGGATCATCAGCGGTTCAGGCTGGCCGAAATCAACTATTAAACGCATGGCCGGTGCCAGGGTGGTATTGAAATCCTGCCCCACGGCGAACGCCGCGGTGTTGAGCGTGGTGGCGTCGCCACCGGCCGGCAGCGGTCCGCGCACGATCTGGCCGTTACTGTTTTTCCACTCGTAGCGATGCAACTTGCCCCACTGCCAAGCCTTGTGGTCACCGCCCAACTGGCTGTCACCGGCGCTGATGGTCGCGGCGAGGCTGCGGGCCAGGATGACGGCCTTGTCTTCCTTCTGCGGTGTCCGCACGTCGTCCCAGAACGGGCTGTCCTCGCGAGCCAGCAGATGATCGGCCTGGGCCGAGTAGGACAATTGGCCATTGGCGATCAGCGCTTTCCACGCCGGGCTGCTCTCCGGGCCCAGTTCATCGAGGAAGATCTGCTTCATGCTTTCCTGCAGGAACAGCTCATAGATCGCCGCGTCGGCGGAGGTCGGGCTGAGCCGGCCATCGAACGCCATCAGCCGGGTATAGGCCTCGCGGGCCTTGGCCCGGTCAGCCACCGGCAGGGCTTCGATCGCCTGTTTGAGCGGTTGGGACATGCCCGGGGCTTCAAAGACTTTCTTGAGCTTGGCGGCGAATGTCGTGGTCTGGTCGTATTGCATGGCGGTCAGGCTGCGGGAGTCGTGCTTACCCGCATTGGCCAGTTCGGCCAGGCGCTCGCCACGCTCCGGTGCGGCCCAGGAGTTGGACAACTGCATGCCGTAGCCGTGGGGAATGACCCGTTGGTTGGCGGTGCCGAGCCAGCCTTGGGCCGGATCCTGGTCGTACGGGTGCAGCATCGGGTCGGCGTAACCGTCCCAATCGTAGCGACCGTCCCAGCCTGGGGACGGTAACAGGCCTTCGCCTTCGCGGCGGTTGGGGTAGCGACCGGTGACTTGCCAGCCGATGTTG
The DNA here is from genome assembly GCF_058148565.1 of Pseudomonas sp. DF11. Taxonomy (NCBI): domain Bacteria; kingdom Pseudomonadati; phylum Pseudomonadota; class Gammaproteobacteria; order Pseudomonadales; family Pseudomonadaceae; genus Pseudomonas; species Pseudomonas sp. DF11. Next base: position 168,262 of record NZ_JBYVYN010000003.1, on the reverse strand, counting down.
CTGGCGTCGGCGAACAGCATGTTCACGGCCATGGCGCGGATTTCCCGGCTGGCATCGGAGGCTTTCTCGACGTTTTGCGCCCGGGACAGGTCGAAGAACGCGTCCAGGGTTTTGTCGTCGGTAAAGCTTGGTGTCTGCAAGGCCAGGCCAAAGCCGTTGGCCATGGCCGGGCCTTGGGCGCTGTTGAGCAGCGGGCCGTGGCGGGTCTCGAACACCGCTTCACGAATCGGCCGTTGGCCTTTGATGAAATAGGTTTCGTTGCGCACGATCGCCGGTTGCCATTTGCCGTTGGCCTCGTAGGACAAACCGTTGCCCTGGCGACGGATTTTTTCCAGGAACAGGTCCTGGTTATCGCCCAGTACGCTGGTCATGCTCCAGGCCACTTTGCCGTTGAAACCGGCCAGGATCATCGGGATACCGGCCACGGAAACCCCGGCGGCCTGGTACTTGGGCGCCCGGATCTGTACGGGGCTCCACAGCCCCGGCATGCCCAGCGGGCCATGGCTGTCACTGGCCAACAGGCTCTTGCCGCTGCGGCTGCGTTGCGGCGCGATGGCCCAGTTACTCGAAGAGGCAGCACTCAAAAGGTTCAGACCGGCCAGCTGGCTGGTGGCCTTGCTGATCTCGTTCAGGCCGGGAATCTGGCCGTTGAGCCGCACGCCCTGGAGTTTGTCGGCCTCGGCCAGGGGCAGTTGTTCATCCGGGTAGGATGGGCTCAGCCAGGCGAGTTTGTCGTTGGTGACCGTCTGGGCCAACACCAGGCTGGCGATTTCTTCCGGCAGGTTGGCCGATTGGCTGAAATTCAGCAGACAGAACATCAGCGCCGAGTCTTCCGGTTTCCAGTATTCGGGTTTGTAGCCGGTTGCGGCCAGGTCCGCCGGCAACTTGTCGCGGTAGCGGAACAGGTAGGCGTTGACGCCGCGGGCATAGACTTCGAAGAAGCGCTTGAGCCGTGGCGAAGATGCCTTGTACAGCTCGTCGGCGTTTTTCTTCAGGTTGACGGCGCGCATGTAGCGGTCGACGTCCAGCCGTTCGGCGCCGGACATCTCTGCCAACCGTCCCTGGGCCAGCAGGCGCAGGGTCACCATCTGGGTGATGCGATCACTGGCATGGACGTAGCCGAGGGTGAACAGGGCGTCATGAAAACTGTTGCTTTCGATCAGTGGCATGCCCGTGGCATTGCGACGGACCGAGACGTTCTGCGCCAGCCCCTTGAGCGGCTGTACGCCGGAAGTGGGCGGGACGGTGTCCTGGGCATTCCAGGTCTGGCATCCGCTCAAACCGAGCACACTGGCCACCGCGGCGGCAACGCCGAGCCGGGGGATGAGGGAAATAGAGGCTGGCGAGGCCATGGCAAAGCTCCTGCGGGAGGGGGTGGCGGCAATAAAGGCGCTACGTTAGTGAGCAGGAAGGGGGCGCGCAAGCGGGGGCGAGGGTTATTTGTTGAATTGGCGACAAAACCCCGGCTCCGGGTAATCTCTCTCGCTCGAAGGCTTGCCTGTCGGGAGGCGGTGATGCTCAAGTGTGGAAACTCAATGACGCGCAAGAGGATACCGGTATGGGGCTACAGAACAACGCAGCGCTGATTCTCATCGATCAACAAAAAGGCATCCTTCACCCCAGGCTCGGCCCTCGCAACAACCCCGAGGCAGAACTGCGCATGCTCGAGCTTCTGGCTTTCTGGCGGCACACGGTGCGACCGGTGATCCATGTCCACCACTTGTCCCGCTCGCCGGATTCGGTGTTCTGGCCGGGGCAGTCGGGTGTGGAGGTCCAGCCACGGTTCGAGCCGATGGCCGGGGAGTGGTTGATTCAAAAACAGGTGCCGGATGCGTTCAGTGGCACGCCCCTGGAAGAAGACCTGCGCAGGGCAGGCATCGGGCAACTGGTGATCGTCGGCGTGGCGACGCACAACTCGGTGGAGTCCACGGCGCGTACGGCCGGCAATCTGGGGTTCGACACGTGGGTGGTCGAGGATGCCTGCTTTACCTTCGACAAGACCGACTACTTCGGCAATGCCCATTCGGCTGCCGAGGTGCATGCCATGTCCCTGGGCAACTTGCATGGCGAGTATGCGACGGTGGTCGGCGTGAAGCGGATTCTTGAGGCGGGCTGATAGACAGGCATTGAAAATGCCGGCCTCATCGCGAGCAGGCTCGCTCCCACACTGGATTCTGCACTGATCATGGAGTATCGCTTCACCGCAATGCCCTTGTGGGAGCGGGCTTGCTCGCGAAGAGGGTGTGTCAGGTTAATCAATGCCAACTGACCCGCCACATTCGCGAGCAGGCTTGCTCCCACAGAAGTCGGTGGTGAGCCCCGGCCTTACGAGCGCCGCAAACCCCTGTGGGAGCGAGCCTGCTCGCGATAGCGATTCAACAGGCGAAGATTATCTGCGCCCGGCCCCTCAAGCCCCGTGGCACTTCTTGAATTTCTTGCCGTTGCCGCATGGGCAAGGGTCGTTGCGGCCGACATCCTTCAGGGCGTTGCGCACCGGTTCGTGGTGGGCGTGGCCGCAGTTCGGGCCGTGGACGTGGCCGTGGTCATGATCGTGATGATGGTCGTGATCGTGGTTGCAATCAGGGCCGTGGACATGGGGTTGCTGGGTCATCGGGGTTACTCCGCAATAAAATCGGCGGCGATTATCACGCCATTGCGCTCAAGGTGCACGTAGTGGGCGATGAATAATCCGGTTTCCAGCTCACCTTCCAGACGATAGGGGATCTGTTCCCGGGGTTTCTCCAGCAACTTCACCACATCCCGCACCTGCGGCCACAGACAGGTTGGTGCGGATCGGCACCTTGAAGTAGGCGCTGTGTCTGGGGCGTACGGTGAACCAGTGTTCGTGCTCACCTTCGGTCAGCAACAGGTCGCCCAGGTGGATGCGATACGTCAGGCCGCGAACGGTCAGGTCGCTGTCACCGGGGTTGTCGACGCGAAAGTGCAGCATGAACTTCTGTTCCAGCAGCCGGGCCCGCACCACCTCGACCTTGACCAGATGCACTTGTGGCTCAGGGGCTTCTTCACCCCACCAGGACGCGCAGCCGCCGAGCCCGACGAACAGCAGCAGGCAGGTGATGCGCAGCAAGAGTGATGGTGGGGTCATGTCCGTGCCTCTGGTTTATCCCCAGTCTAGCCCTATGGGCCGATGGACGGGCGTCGGACGTTTGCGAAAAATCAGCGATTGAAGTAGCCGGCGCAGCACTTCTTGAATTTGTGCCCGCTGCCGCACGGGCAGTTGTCGTTGCGGCCAGTCTTGACCGGCACGGTCGGGTCGATGAAGTACCAGCGCCCGTTGTTCTGTACGAACGAAGATTGTTCACGGTGGCTGTGCTCCCCCTGGCCGTCGTGCCAGCGCGCCGTGAACGTGACAAAGGCGTGCTCCGGCTGCCCGCCGAACACTTCGCTGCTTTCCACCTGCAGCCCCAACCAGGTGCTGTTGGCGCTCCACTCGGCGATCGACTGGCGATCGAGCCCTTGCTGCTGGGCGGGCAGGGTGGTGGCGACCAGATAATCCACCAGGCCCAGCACGTAGGCGCTGTAGCGCGAGCGCATCAAGGCTTCGGCGCAAGGCGCCGGGTGACCGTCGTGGTAATGGCCGCAGCAGGCGTCCAGTGTGTTGCCACTGCCGCAGGGGCAAATGGGTGTGTGCGGGCTTGTGTTCACGGCTACCACCAATATTTTCCAAAGTTTTCCGGGTTGGCCCAAAAGCGCGAGTTGAGCCAGTCGGGGACTTGCTTGTATTCAAGCAGATCATAGGTAAACAGGGTCAGCACCTGGTCTTCGCGCTGGAATCGCTCGCTGGCTTGCAGGGCCAGGGAAAAAAAGTCGGTCTCTTGCCAGCCGCAGGCGTTGAGGTCTGCCAGCACGGCGATACGGCTGGCGTTGAGATTGCGGATGCCGCCCAACAGGTTCAGACCGTCGCGCTTGGGCAAATGCTCCAGGCAATCGAGCGCCAGGGCCAGGTCAAAACGTCGCGCCGCCACGTCCGCCGGCAGCGCGCCTGGGCCGGAATGGACCACTTCGGTGTCGGGGTGGGCCTGCTGGAACGCTTCGAGTGCGGGGAAGCCACTGGCACCGATCAACAGCAGTTTTTGCGGGGCATAACGGTCAAGCACGGCCGCCAGGGCTTGCTGGGGCGTACGCGAAGAAATGGCAACGGTCATCGAAGTTCCTCAGTCAGAAGCATCACGATAGCCTGCCTGGACATCATGGCCTAGAGCGGTTTGTCCCTGAACGTGCGGAATCTTCGCAAACATGGGGCGAAAACCCGCGATTGCTCAGGCTGGCGCAGATTCGAAGACGGGTCTTTACTCCCCTGAATCGGCGCAGAGCCGATCCCACAAGGAGAAACCCGATGAGCATAGTTCGGACAGCGTTACCCCTGGTTCTGCTAACCAGTGTGTTGACTGGTTGCGCAGGTTTGCAGAAAACCGACTGGCCGATCTGTGCGGCCACTGGTGGTGTGGTCGGCGCGGGATTGGGCGCCATCGAAAGCAGTTCCTGGATCGGCCCGGGAGCGCTGGTGGCCGGCACCGTGGCGGCGGGCTGGTGCTGGGCCCATGGCGATGGCGACGAAGACGGCGATGGTGTGCCGGACAGCCGCGACAAGTGCCCGGGCACACCGAAGGGCGTGCAGGTCGATGCCGACGGTTGCCCACCGCCCGCTCCAGCGCCGGTGGTTGAAGAACCCGCAGTGGTCAAGGAAGAAACCATCGTGATCCGCGATGTGCACTTTGAATTCAATAAAGCCACGTTGACCCCGGGCGACAAAGAGGTCCTGAGCACGGTCGCCACCCGGCTGAAACAGGAAACGTCCACCGCGCAATTGCGCGTCACCGGCCATACCGACAGCGTCGGCAGCGATGCCTATAACCAACGCCTGTCAGAGAAACGGGCCAATTCGGTGGTGAACTACCTGGTCGATCAAGGCGTGCCTCGCGCCAGTTTCGTCTCGGTGAGTGGTGCCGGGGAAAGCCAGCCAGTGGCCGACAACAAAACCGCCGACGGACGCGCCCAGAACCGTCGCACGGAAATTCGGATAAACCGCTAAAGCCCTTGCCATCCGCGGCTTGTAGAGTTGCGGATGGCAGTCTTTACTCCTGTGTGACCGGTATGGGCCGGTGACACAGGAGCCTTCACCATGAACGTTCTTATCAAGGCCGTCTTACCGGTGCTGCTGGCCAGCAGCGTGTTGTCCGGTTGTGCCACGCACAGCGACGGCAGCGCCCCCCTCAATCAACGCACTTGGCCAATCTGCAGCCTGATCGGCGGCCTTGTCGGCGGCGGGCTGGGAGCCATCGAAAGCAGCGGCTGGGCCGCCGGTGGCGCCGCGTTGGGGCTACTGAGCGGTGGCTTGATCTGCTACGCCCAGGATGGCGATGAAGACAGCGACGGTGTGTTCGACCGCCGCGACCGTTGTCCCGACACGCCGGCCAATACCCCCGTCGAGCATCACGGCTGCCCGCTGCCGCAATACCCGGCCAGCGCACCGCCGGTCGAGCCTGAAGCACCGGCTAGCGAGGTCATCACTCTCAACGACGCCGGCAAGGTGCTGTTCGATTTCGACAAGTCCGATCTCACCGCAGAAGCCCGAAGCCAGCTCGATGGGCTGATGGGCAAACTCAGCCATGCCAATGTCGCCAGCATCCGGGTGGTGGGGCACACCGACAGTGTCGGCACTGATGCCTATAACCAGGGGCTGTCCGAGCGTCGGGCCAGCAGCGTCGTCGAGTATTTGCTGACCCAGGGGCTGGCCCCCGACAAACTCACCAGTGAAGGCAAGGGCGAAAGCGAGCCGGTGGCTGACAATGAAACCGACGAAGGGCGGGCACAGAACCGTCGGGTCGAGCTGCATATCCAGCGTTGAGCCCTGAGCCAGAGCCGTCGGATCGCGAGGAGGGCGGTTCGACGGTCGCTGGCCGGCGGTAAATTAAATTTGCCTTGCCCTCTGGCTTATCCTGCGCGCAAGCCGTTACTGTGCGGCCAAAGAATAATACTCATCGGGGGGCGTATGAAGGTGTTTTGGGGGCTGGGGCGTTTACTGACCCTACTGTTCTGGTTGGTGGTGCTGGTCAACCTGATCATGCCGTTCGTCCATCCGTTGCATCTGCTGGTCAATTTCGCCGCAGCGTTTTTACTGGCGCTCCATCTATTGGAACTGCTGGTGTTCAGGGCCAGTTTTCGTGGCCGTCCCGCGCCTGGCCGCGATCGCCTCAGAGTGCTGCTGTTCGGCATCTTCCATCTGCAAACCCTCCCGACCGCGCCAGAGGCTTCCCATGCGTAAATTGTGTCTGCTCGCCGCACTCGTATGCCCATGGGCTTCGGCCCAGGTGGTCCAGGTCGAAAGCCATTCATTGATGCGTCTGCCCAACACCACCAGTACCCTGACCCTGGAGCGGCTGGACGTGGCCGACTACGGCACGCTGCTGGTGCCTTCCAATGTCACGGAACTGACCGTCGACCAATTGCACCTGGGACGTGAAGCACGGATCGCCATCGTGCCGGCGCAGCAAGTATTGGAAATGAAAGTGGCCCAGGCCGAGTTGGCCGAGGGCAGCCAGATCACTTCACGCGGCGCACCGGGTACCTACACCAAGGCGGCGCGGCCGGGGCGGGATCTGAACCTGCGCTTCAATGCCTTGAATGCGCCGCTGTTGTCGGTGGATGCCCGTGGTGGCACCGGTGCGCCGGGTTTCGTCGGCCTGGACGGCGCCAATGGCAAGGCTCCGGGTTGCACCTGGGGTTCGGCCGGTCGTGGGGCCGATGGCAGCAACGGCAGCGATGGCCAGCCGGGTGCGGCCGGTGCGCTGGTACGCCTTGAGCTGCCCCGCGCCTATCCTGCCGAGCAGATCAAGGTGACGGTGGACGGCGGCGCCGGTGGCGCGGCTGGGCCCGGTGGCAAACCCGGTGCCGGGGGCAAGGCCAAGGGTTGCCTGGTCTATACCGCTGACGGCGGCAAGAGCGGCCGTCCGGGCGCCGATGGCCAGCCGGGACCTGCCGGAGCGGCGGGGGCGGTGACGGTACAGCGGTTCTAAGCGTATGGCGGATCGAATGTGGGAGCGGGCTTGCTCGCGAAGAGGGCGTATCAGGTTAGTCAATGCTGACTGACCCACCGCCTTCGCGAGCAAGCCCGCTCCCACAGGTTTTGTGCCATTGCTTCAGAACATCGGCCGCGCCGCGCCAATCGCCACCACCAGCAGCCCGATCAGCAAATTGATCCCCACCAGTTTGCGAATTCTCCCCAGCACCGCCGCACCCGTCGGCCAATCCTGGGCAGTCACAGCGTTACGCAACGAAGGCAGTTGCAGGCCCTGGATGCGGATAAACAGCGCCGCCATCACCACATACAGGCCCATCATGACCTGCACGTAACGCGGCGCGGTTTCGAAGCCGGCGAAGCGCACGTGGATCAGGCCTACACCGCTGATCGGCAAAAGCACCACCGCCACCCAGACCCAGACGAAAAAACGTTGAAACACTTCTACCCACAATTTGAGCCGGGCAGGGCCCTCAAGTGCCGTCATTGCGGCGGGGCGCAGGATCATCCAGGCGAAGAACATGCCGCCGACCCAAACCAGGGCCGCCAGCAAATGCAGGGTGTAGATAAGGGCAAAGGGTGTCATTGGGTTACTCCGTTCTGCGCAGGATTCATTAGCGGGGTATGATAGCCGCCGATCCGAACCACTGAAAATTTATCCAGCGTTTTTAGCGCCCGACCATTCATGATCAGCACCGAACTCAAAACCACGATCCAGGGCGCCTATTCGCGTTTTCTCGAAGCCAAGAGCCTCAAGCCGCGATATGGCCAGCGCCTGATGATTGCCGAAGTGGCAAAAGTCCTGGGTGACATCGACACCGATGACGAAGGCCGGCGCAGTGGCGAGCCCGCCGTCGTGGCGGTGGAGGCCGGCACCGGTACCGGCAAGACCGTGGCCTACAGTCTTGCGGCGATCCCCACCGCCAAGGCCGCCGGCAAGCGCCTGGTGATTGCCACCGCGACCGTCGCCCTGCAGGAGCAGATCGTCTACAAGGACCTGCCCGACCTGATGCGCAATAGCGGCCTGAACTTCACGTTCGCGCTGGCCAAGGGCCGTGGGCGCTACATGTGCCTGTCCAAGCTCGACATGCTGCTCCAGGAAGGCCAGGCGCAGACCGCCACGGCCCAGCTGTTCGAGGAAGAAGGCTTCAAGATCGAAGTCGATGAGGCCAGCCAGAAGCTGTTTACCAGCATGATCGAGAAACTGGCCGGCAATAAGTGGGACGGCGACCGCGACAGCTGGTCCACGGCCCTGGAAGACGCCGACTGGTCGCGCCTGACCACTGACCATAGCCAATGCACCAACCGCCATTGCCCGAACTTCGGCCAGTGCGCCTTCTACAAGGCCCGCGAAGGCATGGGCAAGGTCGACGTGATCGTCACCAACCACGACATGGTCCTGGCCGACCTGGCCCTGGGCGGTGGCGCGGTGCTGCCGGACCCGCGCGACACGATCTACGTATTCGACGAAGGCCATCACCTGCCGGACAAGGCCATCGGCCATTTCGCCCATTACACCCGGCTACGCTCCACCGCCGACTGGCTGGAAACCACCGCCAAGAACCTCACCAAACTGCTGGCCCAGCATCCGTTGCCGGGTGACCTGGGCAAGTTCATCGAGCAAGTGCCGGAGCTGGCGCGGGAAATCAAGACGAACCAGCAGTTTATGTTCACCGCCTGCGAGCAAGTGGCCGACTTCAAGCCCGGCGAAGACGTCGAGGGCCGCGAGCGGCCACGCCATCGCTTCGTCGGCGGGGTGATTCCTGAACACATGCGCGAAATGGGCATCGAGCTCAAGAAAGGTTTCGCCCGCCTGACCGATCTGTTCACCCGCCTGACCGACCTGCTCAAGGAAGGCATGGACGGCGAGGTCAACATCGGCATCGCCAGCAACCAGGCCGAGGAATGGTATCCGCTGTTCGGCAGTCTGTTGTCCCGCTCCCAGGGCAACTGGGAACTGTGGACGGCCTTCACCGCCGAAGACCCGGAGGACAGCCCGCCGATGGCGCGCTGGCTGACCCTGGCCGAGAGCGGTTCGCTGTTCGACATCGAGGTCAATGCCAGCCCGATCCTGGCGGCGGAAATGCTGCGTCGCAACCTGTGGAACGTGGCCTACGGCGCGTTGGTGACATCCGCCACGCTGACCGCCCTGGGCACGTTCGACCGTTTCCGTATGCGCGCCGGCCTGCCGAAGAAAGCCGTGACCGCCGTGGTCCCGAGCCCCTTCCATCACGCCGACGCCGGTGTGCTGCGGGTGCCGGATCTCAAGGCCGACCCACGGGATGCCGCCGCCCACACCGCGGCGATCATTCGTGACTTGCCGGAACTGGTGGAAGGCTCGCGGGGCACCCTGGTGTTGTTTTCCTCGCGTAAACAGATGCAGGACGTGTTCGATGGGCTTGACCGTGACTGGCGCAAACAGGTGTTCATCCAGGGCAACCTGTCGAAGCAGGAAACCCTGAACAAGCACAAGGCGCGGGTCGACGGCGGGGACTCCAGCGTGCTGTTCGGCCTGGCGAGTTTTGCCGAAGGCGTGGATTTGCCGGGTGCCTATTGCGAGCACGTGGTGATCGCCAAGATCCCGTTCTCCGTCCCCGACGACCCGGTGGAAGCAGCGCTGGCCGAGTGGATCGAAGCCCGTGGCGGCAACCCGTTCATGGAGATCTCCGTGCCGGACGCGTCGCTGAAACTGGTCCAGGCCTGTGGCCGTTTGCTGCGTACCGAAGAGGACCGCGGCACTATCACCTTGCTTGACCGGCGGTTGGTGACCCAACGCTACGGCAAGGCGATCCTCAATGCGCTGCCACCGTTTCGGCGGGAGATTTCCTAGATTCCGATGATTTTTGCTTGACGGGGCCAGTGCCAGTCCGGTCAGCCGTCTTGCGACGGTTCCCAAAAGCCTGAATGGCTGAAACAATGCCAGCACTTTAAAAAGTGTTTGTTTCAAAGGAGTTGCGGGTGCAGATTCAAGGCCATTATGAACTTCAGTTCGAGGCGGTGCGTGAAGCCTTCGCGGCGCTGTTCGATGATCCCCAGGAGCGTGGCGCCGCGTTGTGCATTCAAGTGGGTGGCCGGACCGTGGTCGATCTGTGGGCCGGTACCGCCGACAAGGATGGCAGCGAAGCCTGGCACAGCGACACCATCGCCAATCTGTTTTCCTGCACCAAGACGTTTACCGCTGTCACCGCCCTGCAACTGGTGGCCGAGGGCAAGTTACAGCTGGATGCCCCGGTTGCTCGCTATTGGCCTGAGTTTGCCGCGGCTGGCAAGCAATCCATCACCCTGCGCCAGCTGCTTTGCCATCAGGCTGGATTGCCGGCGCTGCGTGAATTGCTGCCGCCGGCAGCGCTGTATGACTGGCAGGCCATGGTCGATGCCCTGGCCGCTGAAACCCCTTGGTGGACGCCGGGCGAAGGCCATGGCTACGCGGCGATCACCTACGGCTGGCTGATCGGCGAACTGCTGCGCCGGGCCGATGGACGTGGCCCGGGGGAGTCCATCGTGGCTCGGGTTGCCAAGCCATTGGGTCTGGATTTCCATGTCGGCCTGGCCGATGAGGAATTTCATCGCGTGGCCCACATTGCCCGTGGCAAAGGCAACGTTGGTGATGCAGCGGCCCAGCGCCTGCTGCAGGTGACGATGCGCGAGCCCACGGCCATGACCACCCGGGCCTTCACCAACCCGCCGTCGATCATGACCAGCACCAACAAGCCGGAGTGGCGACGCATGCAGCAACCGGCGGCCAACGGCCACGGCAATGCCCGTAGCCTGGCCGGGTTCTACGCCGGTCTGTTGGACGGCAGTTTGCTGGAAGGTGAAATGCTCGACGAACTGACTCGCCAGCACAGCCTCGGCGAGGACAAGACACTGTTGACCCGGACCCGTTTCGGCCTGGGTTGCATGCTCGACCAGCCGGACGTACCGAATGCGACCTATGGCCTCGGCCCACGGGCATTCGGTCATCCGGGGGCAGGAGGCTCCACCGGGTTTGCCGATCCGGAACAGGATGTGGCTTTCGGCTTCGTGACCAACACACTCGGGCCTTATGTGTTGATGGACCCGCGCGCGCAGAACCTGGCGAGGGTGCTCGCCACTTGTCTGTAAAACGCCATTGAAGGCAGCGGACACCGGAACCTCGTGTCCTTTTCAGTTTCCAAGCGTCTGTTTATGCGGCCCGAACATGGCCTTTTGTTTTTTCATTCAGATCATTTTGTGGATATCCAATGTCATCGAATAAAACCCTCGCTCTGGCGCTGTGCTTCGCTATCACCGGTTGCGCACAAACCCCACAAAATGATGCCGAAGGCGGCAGTAGCTGGTGGCCGTTCGGCTCTTCCGACAAGGTTGCGGCCAAGGACACGACACCGGCGGCGCCCCTGAAACCGGCGGCCGTCGCCCCGCAAGCCAAGGCCGAGAGTGCCACGCACTGGTGGTGGCCGTTCTCTTCCGATGACGCTGCTGACGTCGCGAAGAAAGATGATGTCAAGCTTCAAGACAAGCCTGAAGCCAAGGCACCGGCCGTTGCCAAGGCCGAAGCCGAAAGCAACGGCAAGTGGTGGTGGCCTTTCGGCGGCAAGGACCAGGAGACCGCCAAGGCGGTACCGATGCTCGACCCGAAAGTCACTCAGGCCTGGCTCGACGACTACGAACCGAAGCTGCGCACAGCCATCCAGGACAGCAAGCTCGAACTCGAACGTCGTGACAACGTGCTGGTGGTCATTGCGCCCGTGGACGGCTCCTTCAACCCGGATCGTCCGGCCATGCTGCTGCCCGTGACCCTCGGCCCGTTCACCCGCGTGGCGAAAATCCTTGAAGCCGACCCGAAGACCGCCGTGCTGATCCTCGGCCACGCCGATACTTCGGGCGCCGCGCCTGCGAACCTGAAGCTCAGCCAGGAGCGCGCCCAGTCCGTGGCGGCGATTTTCCGTCTCAGCGGCCTGCAACGTGATCGCCTGATGCTGCGTGGCATGGGCGCAGTGGCACCTCGCGCGGCTAACGACAGCGTGGAAGGCCGTGCCTTGAACCGTCGCGTGGAACTGCTGGTCACGCCGGCCAACACCATGGTTGCGCTGCTGAGCAAGTACAACATGCCGGCCCCTGCGCCGGTGACGCTGGTGGCGGCCCAGGACGTGAAGCCTGTGCCTCCGGCCCCGGCGCCTGCAGCTAAAAAAACCGTGACCTCCACTGCCAAGAAAGCCCCGGCCAAAAAAGCCGCGGCCAAGGCTCCAGCGAAAAAAGCTCCAGCCAAGGCCACTACGGCGGCGAAGAAACCCCAACCGGCCAAAGCCGCCACCGATACCAAGAAAGTCGCGGCCGCCGATACCCCCAAGCAGTGATGGGCTAACCACAAGGAACGCGCCATGACCCAACCGCTGGCTGATATGCGCCGCGACTACACCCGCGATGGCTTGACCGAGGCACAAGCCCCGGCCGAGCCATTTGCACTGTTCCACCAATGGTTCGCCGACGCGGTGAAAACCGAGCAGGCCCCGGTGGAGGCTAATGCCATGACCCTGGCGACGGTGGATGCACAAGGGCGACCGCACTGCCGGATCCTGCTGCTCAAGGGTCTGGATGCCTTGGGCTTCACGTTCTTCACCAACTACGACAGCGCCAAGGGCCAGCAACTGGCCGCGAATCCATTTGCGGCCATGACGTTTTTCTGGCCAGCCCTGGAGCGTCAGGTGCGCATCGAGGGGAAAGTGGTGAAGGTCACGGCGCAGGAATCGGACGCCTATTATCAGGTTCGCCCGCTGGGCAGCCGTCTCGGCGCCTGGGCTTCACCCCAGAGCCGGGTGATTTCAGGGCGCGCTGAGCTGGACGACTTGCTCAAGGCCACCGAACAACGTTTCAGCGACAGCCAACCGCACTGCCCGGAACATTGGGGTGGTTATCGTTTGTTGCCCGAGCGCATCGAGTTCTGGCAAGGCCGTCCGAGCCGCCTGCATGATCGCCTCAACTATCGCCTGCAAGAGGCGAACTGGATTCGCGAGCGCCTGGCGCCTTAGCCGCGATAACCTGCCGCAGCGGTTTGAAGCCATTGCGGCAAGTCCCGGCGCTTGATGCCTTGCTCCCGGGCGCGGGCCAGTTGTTGCAGCATGTAGGTCTTTTTCCGTTCATCCCGCCCCGCCAGGGACAGCGCCAGGTCGCGGTCCATCCAGCGTTTGATCCGCACGTACAACCACCAGTGGAAGTACAAGCCGGCCACGGTGATCGCGACGATAATGAAATAATCCATGAAAAATCCCCGGGTTGATGACGCAGGTTTCGGAAATTGGCGCTACTGTTGGGTGAATTTTTCGGGTGTGCCTGTATCCCACCTGAATGAAAACAATTTTATCCCGGCGAGACCGTGACAGGCGTCAAGTCGCGGAGTTTAATGAATCCCTGTCTTTTGGAGTTGATGCTATGCGTAAGTCTGTTTTGCTGGTTGCTTCCTTTTCCACGATGGCGATGTTGCTCACTGGCTGTCAGTCGAGCCTGACCGGTGACTCCTACTCCCGTGACGAAGCGCGTCGCGTGCAGACGATTCGCATGGGGACCATCGAAGCCCTGCGTCCGGTCAAGATCGAGGGCACCAAGACCCCAATCGGCGGTGCCGCCGGTGCCGTGGTCGGCGGTGTAGGCGGCAGCGCCATCGGTGGTGGCCGTGGCAGCATCGTCGCCGCGGTGATCGGCGCCGTGGCCGGTGGGCTGATCGGCTCCGCCACTGAAGAAGGCCTGACCCGTACCCAGGGCGTGGAAATCACCGTTCGTGAAGATGACGGCAGCATGCGCGCCTATGTGCAGCAGGTGCAGGAAAACGAGGTGTTCCGTGTGGGTGAGCGGGTTCGTATTTCCACTGTGGATGGTACGAGTCGCGTATCCCACTAAGCTGGAATTGTTTGAGAAAACGGCGCCTTGTCCTGGACGGAAGGCGCCGTTTTTTTATGGCTTTGTTTCCGGGGGCGGGGCGGTGTACATATCCGTTTCTTCGGTAACGGCTGCTTATGGTTCCGCTCTTACAGCGGGTCACTTTTGAGAAGCGCAAAAGTAACCAAAACGCTTTTGCCCCACCACTCGGTGCCTCGCCTGGGCTCGGCATGCCTGAACGAAGGCATTGCTCCGTGGGGCCGCCGCGAAGGGCCATCCATGGCCCAGCGCGGCTAACCCGGCATCCATGCCGGGTTGCCCACTGCGCAATGCCTTCGTTCAGCCAGCGTGGTTAACGGGGCGCCGAAATCTACGTCCAACGCGAGGCGGCCTGATAGCCGACCTGGTTCTTGGTGAGACCGCGTTTTTTCCTGTGGGAGCGAGCCTGCTCGCGAAAAATCAGAAGGCGAATAAAAAAATACCAATGAACACAGGGCCCTCTGTGGCGAGGGGATTTATCCCCGCTGGGCGCGAAGCGGCCCCAAAACCGAGCAACCCTGTTGTATCAGACAGATTGAGTTACCTGCCCAGGGGCTGCTGCGCAGCCCAACGGGGATAAATCCCCTTGCCACAGGACTGTGGATAGCTTGATGCAATGAGTGCCAGCCTCATCGCGAGCAGGCTCGCTCCCACAGTTGGATCGGAGTACGACCGGGAGAGCCAGGTCGGCTATCAGGCCGCCTCGCGTTGGACGTAGATTTCGGCGCCCCGTTAACCACGCTGGCCGAACGCAGGCATTGCGTAGTGGGCAACCCGGCATGGATGCCGGGATAGCCGCGCTGGGCCATGGATGGCCCTTCGCGGCGGGCCCACGGAGCAATGCCGGAGTGAGGGCATGCCGAGCCTAAGCGAGGCACCGAGTGGTGGGGCATAAAGCGTTTTGCTTACTTTTGCGCTCTTCAAAAGTGAGCCGCCGTAAGGGCGGAACCCTAAGTAGCCGTTACCGCAGCAATGGATATACGCACCCCTCAGGCAACCAGGAATCAGCCTGGCAATGCAGGCTGCTTGCGACTGGCCGCCGCCGTCACCGCATAACCCAGCACCGCCGCCAGAATCGACCCGGTGAGAATCCCCATCCGGTCCATGCCCGCGTAGTCGCTGACACCCGGCTCGAACGCAAGAGAGCCGACAAACAGGCTCATGGTGAACCCGATGCCACACAGGATCGCCACGCCCAGCACCTGGCCCCAATTGGCCCCGGCGGGCAGGCTGGCGATGCCGATTTTCACGGCCAGCCAGGTCAGGCCGAAGACACCGACGGTCTTGCCCAGCAGCAGGCCGATCGCGATACCCATCGGTACGTGATGAGTGAAGCTTTCGACGGTGACGCCGCTCAGGGACAGGCCGGCGTTGGCGAAGGCGAATAGCGGCAGGATGCCGTAGGCCACCCAGGGATGCAGTGCATGCTCCAGGCTCAGCAGCGGTGAAGATTCGGCATTCTTCGTGCGCAGCGGGATGCAGAACGCCAGGGTCACCCCGGCCAAGGTGGCATGGACACCGCTCTTGAGTACGCAGACCCAGAGGATCAGGCCCACGACCATGTAGGGCCCGAGCTTGACCACGCCCATCCGGTTCATTGCCACCAATGCGGCGATGCAGGCAGCTGCCAGCATGAGCGACAAGGTCGACAGTGCGCCGGAGTAGAAGATGGCGATGATGATGATGGCGCCCAGGTCGTCGATGATCGCCAGGGTCATCAGGAACAGCTTGAGCGACACCGGCACCCGCTTGCCGAGCAAGGCCAGCACGCCGAGGGCGAACGCGATGTCGGTGGCCGTCGGAATCGCCCAGCCGGCGAGAGCGGGGGGATTGTCGCGGTTGAGGAACCAGTAGATCAGCGCCGGCACCACCATGCCGCCAATCGCCGCCGCGCCCGGCAGGACGATTTGCGAAGGCTTCGACAGTTGCCCATCGAGGACCTCGCGCTTGACCTCCAGGCCAATGAGCAGGAAGAACATTGCCATCAGGCCGTCGTTGATCCATAGCAGCAAGGGCTTGGCGATCTTCAGCGCGCCGACCTGGGCCACCACCGGAGTGTCCAGCAGGCCGTTATACAGCCAGGACAGCGGCGAATTATTGATGGCCAGGGCCAGTACGGCGGCAGCGATCAGCAGCAGGCCACTGGCAGCCTCCAGCTGGAAAAAACGTGTCAGAGAATTACGTAGAGCCACGATCGCTCTCCATTCATCGAATCAAAAAGATGGCACACCCTAACCCGTACTGTTAGTTGTTAAAACAAAAGTTATATTCTTTTTTGTTATATGACGTTACAACGCCTGCACGTCGCGGTCGGGCAGTTACGGCGCATATTGGACCTTAGCTGTACCTGTGCGCGATGTCGGTTTTTTCCTAAGCTTGTGACTGGTTTTTCCGAGACCAAAGTCGCGCCTGCATGAACATCAGGTTTCCCCGCGTCGAACCGATCCAGCGAGAACACACCATGAACGACCACCGCCAGTGGGCGCGCGAAGCGATCCGCATCATCGAGGCTGACTTCCAGCGCAGCGCCGATACCCACCTGATTCCGCTACCGCTGCCTGGCCTGCCGGGCATCGAACTGTATTTCAAGGATGAGTCCAGCCATCCCACTGGTAGCCTCAAGCATCGGCTGGCCCGTTCGCTGTTTCTCTATGCGTTGTGTAACGGTTGGCTCAAGCCTGGGGCGCCGGTGATCGAAGCTTCCAGCGGTTCGACAGCCATTTCGGAGGCGTACTTTGCCCGGCTGCTGGGCCTGCCGTTCATTGCGGTGATGCCGGCGACTACCTCCAGGGAAAAAATCGCACAGATCGCCTTCTATGGCGGCCAGAGCCATCTGGTGGACGATCCGACGCAGATCTACGCCGAGTCCGAACGCCTGGCCCGTGAACATGACGGTCACTTCATCGACCAGTTCACCTATGCCGAGCGCGCCACGGACTGGCGGGCCAATAACAACATTGCCGAGTCGATCTTCCAGCAGATGCGCTTCGAGCGGCATCCGGAGCCAAGCTGGCTGATTTCCAGCCCCGGCACCGGCGGCACCACGGCCACCCTGGGGCGCTACGTGCGTTATCGCCAGCACGGCACCCGAGTGTTGTGCGCCGACGCCGAGCGTTCGGTGTTCTTCGACTACTACCGCAGCGGCGATGCCAACCTGCGCCTGGATTGTGGCTCGCGCATCGAGGGTATCGGCCGGCCACGGGTCGAGGCGTCGTTTTTGCCCAAAGTCATCGATGCGATGGTCAAGGTCCCGGACGCCCTGTCATTGGCGGCCATGCATTACCTGGCCGAGCGCTTGGGACGACGGGTCGGTGGTTCCAGCGGTACCAACCTGATCGGTGCGTTGATCGCCGCGAAGCAGATGATGCAGGCGGGGGAGTCAGGGTCGATCGTGGCGATCTTGTGTGACGGCGGCGAGCGCTATGCCACGACCTATTACGACCCGGCGTGGCTCAAGGCCCAGGGCTATGAGTTGAGTGGATTGATGGAGGCCGTGGCGGCGAGTGTAGAGCGGGGTGAGGCGCTGCCAGAGAGTGTGTTGCGGGCGAATATCTGAAAACGCTGAGACCCATTGTGGGAGCGAGCCTGCTCGCGATAGCGGTGGACCAGTCAACATCTGTGTTGAATGCCAAGCCGCCATCGCGAGCAGGCTCGCTCCCACAGGGTCATGCTATTCACTTAAGCAAATTCGGCCTTGAGTGAACAGCATTGCCCTCGCAAGGACGCTTCTGTCAGGCCTTCAGCCCCAGGATATCCCGCGCCACCGCCTCGGCAATCCGGATCCCGTCCACGCCCGCCGACAGGATCCCGCCCGCGTAACCGGCGCCTTCACCAGCGGGGAACAGCCCCTTGACGTTCAGGCTCTGCAGCGATTCGTTGCGGGTAATGCGCAGTGGCGACGAGGTGCGGGTTTCGATCCCGGTCAGCACGGCGTCGTGCAGCGAATAACCGCGAATCTGCTTCTCGAACGCCGGCAGGGCTTCGCGGATGGCTTCGATGGCGAAGTCCGGCAGGGCCAAGGCCAGGTCGCCCAAGGAGACGCCGGGCTTGTAGGACGGTTCGACGCTGCCCAGTGCCGTGGACGGCTTGCCGGCGATGAAATCGCCCACCAGTTGCGCCGGAGCCTCGTAGTTGCTGCCGCCGAGCACGAACGCGTGGGACTCCAGGCGCTCCTGCAACTCGATCCCGGCCAGAGGGCCACCCGGATAATCCACTTCCGGAGTAATGCCGACGACGATGCCGGAGTTGGCGTTGCGCTCGTTGCGGGAATACTGGCTCATGCCGTTGGTCACGACGCGGTTCGGCTCGGAGGTCGCGGCCACCACGGTACCGCCCGGGCACATGCAGAAGCTGTACACCGAGCGACCGTTCTTGGCGTGGTGCACCAGTTTGTAGTCGGCGGCCCCCAGTTTCGGGTGGCCGGCGTACTTGCCCAGGCGTGCGCTGTCGATCAGCGATTGCGGGTGTTCGATGCGGAAACCCACCGAGAACGGTTTGGCTTCCATGTACACGCCACGGCTGTGGAGCATGCGGAAGGTGTCCCGGGCGCTGTGGCCCAGGGCCAGGATCACATGCCTGGAATGAATCCGTTCACCGCTGGCCAGTTCGACGCCGACCAACTGGCCGTCCTCGATCAGCACATCGGTGACGCGCTGCTGGAAGCGCACTTCACCGCCCAGGGCGCGAATTTGCTCACGCATGTTTTCCACTACGCCTGTCAGGCGGAACGTACCGATGTGCGGCTTGCTGACGTAGAGGATTTCTTCCGGTGCGCCGGCCTTGACGAACTCGTGCAGGACCTTGCGACCGAGGAACTTCGGATCCTTGATCTGGCTGTAGAGCTTGCCATCGGAAAACGTCCCCGCGCCACCTTCACCGAACTGCACGTTGGATTCGGGATTGAGCACGCTTTTGCGCCACAGGCCCCAGGTGTCCTTGGTACGCTGGCGCACTTCCGGGCCGCGTTCGAGGATGATCGGCTTGAAGCCCATCTGTGCCAGCAACATGGCGGCGAAGATCCCGCACGGGCCAAAGCCGACCACGATCGGTCGTTCGCTCAGGTCTGCCGGTGCCTGGCCGACCATGTTGTAGCTGACATCCGGCGCTTCGTTGACGTTACGGTCATCGGCGAACTTGCGCAGCAGGCTGGCTTCATCGCGCACCGTCAGGTCGATGGTGTAGATGAAGCACAGTTCGGAGGATTTCTTGCGCGCGTCGTAGCTGCGCTTGAACAAGGTGAAGTCGAGCAGATCATCGCTGGCGATGCCCAGGCGCTGCACAATGGCCGGGCGCAGGTCTTCTTCGGGATGGTCGATTGGCAGCTTGAGTTCGGTGATTCGTAACATGAGGGGATCCGGTTCGCGGGACGCACAACTGCGTCAGGGCGTGAACCGGCGATTATAAGCCAAAACCTGTGAATCAGTCGTTGCGCGCACCGCCGAAGTAGGCGCAACCGCGCTGGACCTGACCGTTGACCCGCAGTTCGGCGCTCATGTGTTGCACGCTGCCGTTCACGTTGTCGACGCAGCGCTGGGGGGTGACCCAGAGCTCGACCTTCTGGCCATTGGCTTCGGTGCTGAGGTTGAAGCGGCCGTCACCCAGTTGCTCCTCCATGTAAGGCACAGCCAGGGGCGGCTGGCCCTCACGTTCGAGCACCAGGCCCTTGCCGCTTGCCTTGAGGTTCCACTCGGGGCCATGGCCGGCGGCGCGCAGGATCAACAGTCTGAAATTTTCGTCATTGCATGCGGCGCCTGAGCGCTCCAGGCGATACAACTGTTCCACGTCCAGCTGGCTGTCGGTGCCGGCCGCTGCGCTGGAGACGATACGGCCACGCACATCGGCGAACAGCTTGCCCTGTTCATCGGCCAGGCTGGCGGCCTGTTGCAGCACGCTGGTGCCACCGCTGTCGTTGACGATGTAGCGGCGCTGTTCCTGGCACGGCTGGAACACCAGCTTGCCATCGGCCGCCGTGAGTTCGCCCTGCATGCGCGTCTGGCCGGCGTGAGAGGCGCTCTGACGCGGGGCGTCGAGCAATTGGCAGCCGGCAAAGAGCGGCAGGAGGGCGACAAACAGCAGGGAGCGGGCGGCACGCATCATTGGGTCTCCAGACAAGTGCCGCCACGTTACTCAGACTGTTCCTGCATCACAAGGGGTGTCAGCCCACGTGAAAGGTCTGACCGGTTTGTAGGCCTTCGACGCTCTTGGCGTAAGCCAATGCCACATCGGCGGCTGGTACCGGTTTGTAGCCACGGAAGTAGGGGGCGTATTTGTCCATGGCTTCCACCAACACGTTCGGGCTCACCGAGTTGACTCGCAAGCCCCGTGGCAACTCGATTGCCGCGGCGCGCACGAAACTGTCCAGGGCACCGTTGACCAGGGCCGCCGACGCACCGCTCTTGATCGGATCGTGGCTGAGCACGCCGGTGGTGAAGGTGAAGGATGCGCCGTCGTTGGCGAATTCGCGGCCGATCAGCAGCAGGTTGACCTGGCCCATCAGCTTGTCTTTCAAGCCCAGGGCGAAGCTGTCTTCGGTCATCTCGCCCAGGGGGGCAAAGGTGACATTGCCCGCTGCGCAGACCAGGGCATCAAAACGGCCGGTTTTTTCGAACAGAGCGCGGATCGAGGCGCTGTCACTGATATCCACGTGCAATTCACCGCTGTGGCGGCCAATCCGCACGATTTCGTGGCGGGGCGACAGTTCGTTATCGATGGCCGAACCGATGGTGCCGTGGGCGCCGATCAACAGGATTTTCATGGCTGTTCCTCAATGGGTTGAACGAGTTTTCAGTCTAGAGGGGATCTTTGCGCTGATAATCGTGCTAATAGGCAACCTTTGGTTTTCATTTGGAAACAATCCGATGAGTGAGATGGATGACCTGGCGGCGTTTGCCGTGTTGATGGAGGCCGGCAGTTTCACCCTGGCGGCCCAGCAGTTGGGCTGCAGCAAGGGCCAATTGTCCAAGCGCATCAGCTTGTTGGAGAGTCGGTTCAGCGTGGTATTGCTGCAGCGCACCACACGCCGCTTGAGCCTCACGGCGGCCGGCGCGGCGTTGTTGCCCCAGGCCCAGGCGCTACTGGTTCAGGTGGAAAGGGCGCGTCAGGCATTGGCTCGATTGAAGGATGATGTTTCTGGACCGGTGCGTATGACGGTTCCGGTTTCATTGGGCGAAACCTTCTTCGAAGGCTTGCTGATGGAATTCGCGCGCACCTATCCCAATGTGCAGATCGAACTGGAGCTCAACAACGGTTACCGCGATCTGACTCGCGATGGCTTCGACCTGGCGATCCGCTCCGACGCCGCCCTCGATGAGCGATTGGTGGCTCGGCCGTTGCTGGCGTGGCACGAAATGACCTGCGCCAGCCCGGCCTACCTCGAACACTATGGCGAACCCGAGACGCCCCAGGCCCTGGCCGAACACCGCTGCCTGCTCAACAGCCACTACAGCGGCCGGGAAGAATGGCTTTATCACCAGCAACACGAACTGCTGCGGGTCCGGGTGTCGGGGCCGTTCGCCAGCAATCACTACAGTCTGTTGAAAAAAGCCGCCCTGGCCGGTGCCGGAATCGCCCGGTTGCCGTCATACCTGCTGCATGAAGAACTGGCTGACGGACGCCTGCGCTGGGTGCTGCGCGATTACCAGACCCGGCGTATGCCGATGTACCTGGTGCATCCGTACCAGGGCGGATTGCCCAAGCGCACCCAGGTACTGGCCGATTACTTGATCGATTGGTTCAAGCGCAGTGGCGAGGCGTTGGATCGGCTCAAGTGATAATGGTCTAAACCCATTGGATAACCCTTGTGGGAGCGAGCCTGCTCGCGATAGCGGTGGGTCAGCCAACAACTGTATTGAAGCGAGTATTGCTATCGCGAGCAGGCTCGCTCCCACAGGTGTTCTGGGTTTAGTCAGTGGGTATAACGCCTGGCGATCAAGTGGTCGATGGACAGCAACCCCGGTCCGCGCGCCATCAGGTAGAGCAATACCGCCGCCCAGGTGCCGTGGGTCGGGTAGGCGTCCGGGTAGACGAACAGCTGAATGGTCAAGGTCATGCCCAGCAGGGCCATCGCCGAGAAACGTGTCGCCAGGCCAAACAGAATCAACACCGGGAACACATGCTCGGCAGAGGCCGCCAGATGCGCCGCCAGTTCCGGTGACAGCAACGGCAGGGCATATTCGCTTTTGAACAGGGGAATGGTCGAGTCCGCCAGATGCGGTAGGCCGATCTGGAAGGTGCCCTCGAACAGGTCGATGGCCAGGCCTTCGATTTTGGTCTGGCCGGATTTCCAGAACACCGCAGCGATGGAGAAACGCGCAATAAAGGCGATCAGGCTGTGGGGGATTTTCTCCAGCCATTGAATGAAACCAGTAATCAGGGCGTTCATTGGGTTACCTGTTCAGATAGGAGGCCAGTGATGGCCTGGTGGCGGATGAGCCTCCCCAGGAGGTGCTCCAGGTCGAGGTCGGTGTAGCGCTCGATTGCCGCTGTCAGGGGTAGGCCTTGCTGCAGGGAGGTGATGAAGGCATGGGCACCATGGCTGATCGCGAGCACTTCCACGTCGAGGCCATTGCGCAGTACCAGGGCGTTTTGTGCGGCGCGCGGCTCGAACGCTACGAGAGGCTTTTGTTGATGGGCAGCCCAGATCGTGACCACGGCGAAAGGTGATTTCAGCAGACGCAGCGATGGGTGGAAGGCGATCTTCAGATGCGCTGCGAGGGTGGGGCAGGACAGTAATTCCACGACTCGTTCCGCGCTCATGGGCTGGGCGTCGGCTGCATGCCCGGCCTCGATTTGCAGCCGTTCCAGGCGAGCCACGTCCGCGAGATAGGGCACGCCGGCGGCGGGTTCGAAACGTTCGATGAAACCGGAAAAATCGGCACCGTAGTCGCTCATGATCGGGCTCCGTGGTGCCGCCGACTGGACATAGACACCGGCCATGCCCCGGAAGAATTCCTCGCCCACCAGTTGTGTCACCACTGGATAGTTGTCGGCCAGGGCGTTGATCAATGAGCTGAGCACGTTGTTGCGGTACACCGCGAAGCGGCTCTCGGAATCGGCGCCATTGGCGCTGATCAGGCCCGGCGGACAGGCCTGGCGCGGATCGAGCAGGGCCGCGGCAAATTCGCTCTGGCGGCTCATGGCCGGGCTTCGGCGGCGCTTAGCAGTCGCTCGGCCTGGCGCGCTTCGGCCAGCAGCACCTCGAATGCAGGGACGTGGTTGTCTCGCTCGATCAGGGTGGCTACCGGCCCGGTTCGCGCCAGTGCCTTGCGATACAGCTGCCAGACTTCGTTGGCGATGGGCGCCCCGTGATCGTCTATCAGCAGGCGCTCGCCAAGGCTGTCGGCGTCTTCGGCAAACCCGGCCAGATGAATCTCGCCGGTGGCTTGCAAGGGCAGGGCGTCGAGGTAGACCTGTGGATCGCGGCTGTGGTTGATGCACGAAACGTAGACGTTGTTCACATCCAATAGCAGGCCGCAGCCGGTGCGACGAATGACTTCGCCAATGAAGTGAGGTTCGTCGAGGGTCGATTCCTCGAACGTCAGATAAGTGGCCGGGTTTTCCAGCAACAGCCGGCATTTGAGGCTGGACTGCACCTGATCGACGTGTTCGCAGACACGGTCGAGGCTCGCCTGGTCGTAGGCCAGGGGCAGCAGGTCATTGAGGAACACCGGGCCATGGCTGGACCAGGCCAGGTGTTCGGAAAAGGACTGGGGCTGATAGCGTTCGATCAGTGTGGCCAGGCGCCGCAAATGCGTGACATCCAGCGGCCCTTCGCCACCGATCGACAGGCCGACGCCGTGCAGCGACAGCGGGTACTGTTCGCGTATCCGCCCCAGGTAGTGATGAAACGGCCCACCAGCCACCATGTAGTTTTCCGCATGCACTTCGAAGAAGCCCAGATCCGGTTGGGTCTGGAGTACTTCATGGAAATGCTCGGCCTTGAGCCCCAGACCCGCCCTTGGCGGCAATCGGGTATCAGTGGCGAGGAAAAGCGCAGTGGACATGGCAGTGAGCCTCAGGCAGATGTGATCAGGACTTGGCTTTGAACGCTTGGAGTTGGCCGAAGCCGGTGGGGGAGGTCTTGCTTTCAAGGGTGGTGCAAGTGCCTTTAGGGACCGATTTCCACGCGTTGCCTTGATAGTCCATTTTCGCGGTGCCGGCGCAGGTGGTGCCGGCACCGGCGGCGCAGTTGTTCATGCCTTTGAGGGCGACGCCGAAGCATTTTTCCATGTTGTCGTCGGCTGCGTGGGCGGACGAGACGGCCGTCATGCTCAGGGCAGAACCCAGGGCCAGGATCAGGGCGGTGGCGGACAGGGTGCGAGTCGAAGCAGTCATGGTGATTCTCCAGTTCTTCAGGGAAATGAACCGGCGTTAGCGCCGGTCTGCTGAACTAGAGAAGGGGCGTGGGGAAGTGTTACAGCGGTTCTCGATTTTTTATTTCGAAACCCAATGGGGTGAGGGTAGGTTTTTGTGGGAGCAAGGCTTGCCCCCAAAAAAAACGGCCCGAAGGCCGTTTTTTCATTGCGACAGACTCAACCGCCCAAGTACGCCTCGCGCACTTTCGGATCGGTCAGCAGCGCTTCACCGGTGCCTTGCATCACCACGCGACCGTTCTCCAGCACGTACGCCCGGTCGGCGATTTTCAGCGCCTGGTTGGCGTTCTGCTCCACCAGGAACACCGTCACGCCATCCTTGCGCAGCTGTTCGATGATGTCGAAGATCTGCTGGATGATGATCGGCGCCAGGCCCAACGAAGGCTCGTCGAGCAGCAGCAGCTTGGGCTTGCTCATCAGCGCACGGCCGATGGCGAGCATTTGCTGTTCGCCGCCGGACATGGTGCCGCCGCGCTGGGTAAAGCGTTCTTTCAGGCGGGGGAAAAGGTGCAGCACCTTGTCCATTTGTTCCTGATAGTCGCCCTTGTCGGTGAAGAATCCGCCCATGGCGAGGTTTTCTTCCACGGTCAGTCGAGCGAAGACCCGACGGCCTTCCGGCACCACCGCGATGCTCTTGCGCATGATCTGCGACGAGTCCTGGCCCACGAGTTCCTCACCCATGTAGCGGATGCTGCCGCTGTGGGCCTGGGGCGAACCGCAGAGCGTCATCAGCAGGGTGGACTTGCCGGCGCCGTTGGCACCGATCAGCGTCACGATCTCGCCCTGGCGGACTTCGACGTTGACGCTGTGCAGGGCCTGGATCTTGCCGTAGAAGGTGGAAACGTTTTCGAACTGCAGCATTTACGCTTCCCCCAGGTAGGCTTTGATCACTTCAGGATTGTCGCGGATCTGTTCCGGCGAGCCGTTGGCCAGGGGCGTGCCCTGGTTGATCACGACGATGTGGTCGGAAATGCTCATGACCAGCTTCATGTCGTGCTCGATCAGCAGCACGGTGACATTGTGCTCTTCACGCAACACGCCGATCAGGGCTTTGAGGTCTTCGGTTTCCTTGGGGTTCAGGCCGGCGGCCGGCTCGTCGAGCATGAGGATCCGCGGACGGGTCATCATGCAGCGGGCGATTTCCAGGCGTCGTTGCTGACCGTAGGCCAGGGTCCCGGCGGTACGGTTGGCGAACTCCTTGAGGTTGACCTTCTCCAGCCAGTACTCGGCGTACTCCATGGCCTCGCGTTCGCTCTTGCGGAACGCCGGGGTCTTGAACAGGCCGGCAAAAAAGTTGGTGTTCAGGTGACGATGCTGGGCGATCAACAGGTTCTCGACCGCCGTCATGTCCTTGAACAGCCGCACGTTCTGGAAGGTGCGCACCACACCCTTGCGGGCGATCTGGTGGCCGGGCAGGCCCTGGATCGGCTCGCCGTCCAGCATGATGGTGCCGCCGGTGGGCTGGTAGAAGCCGGTCAGGCAGTTGAACACGGTGGTCTTGCCCGCGCCGTTCGGTCCGATCAGCGCAACCACCTGTTTCTCTTTCACGGTCAGGGCCACGCCGTTGACCGCCAGCAAGCCGCCGAAGCGCATGCTCAAGTTTTCGACTTTGAGGATCTCGCGGCTCATTTGCGCAGCTCCATGTGGGGGCGTTGCATAGGCAGCAGACCTTGAGGACGCCAAATCATCATCAGCACCATCAAGGCGCCGAACATCAACATGCGGTATTCACTGAATTCACGCATCATTTCGGGCAGCAGGATCATCACGATGGCTGCCAGGATCACGCCCAGCTGCGAGCCCATCCCACCCAGTACCACGATGGCGAGGATGATCGCCGATTCGATGAAGGTGAAGGATTCCGGCGTCACCAGACCCTGGCGGGCGGCGAAGAAGCTACCGGCAAAACCAGCGAAGGCGGCACCGAGGGTGAAGGCCGACAGCTTGATCACGGTGGGGTTGAGACCCAGGGCACGGCAGGCGATTTCGTCTTCACGCAACGCTTCCCACGCACGGCCGATCGGCATGCGCAGCAGGCGGTTGATGACGAACAGCGCGGCCAGGGCCAGCAACAGCGCGACCAGGTAGAGGAACACCACCTTGCTGACGGGGTTGTAGGTCAGCCCGAAGAACTGGTGGAAGGTCTGCATGCCCTCGGCCGCGGTGCGGTCGAAGCTCAGTCCGAAGAACGTCGGCTTGGGAATGTTGCTGATACCATTGGGGCCGCCGGTGAGGTCGGTGAGGTTACGCAGGAACAACCGGATGATCTCGCCGAAGCCCAGGGTCACGATGGCCAGGTAGTCGCCCCGTAGCCGCAGCACCGGGAAGCCCAGCAGGAAGCCGAAGGTGGCCGCCATCATCCCGGCGATGGGCAGGCAGATCCAGAAGCTCAGGCCAAAGTAATGGGACAGCAGCGCATAGCTGTAGGCACCGACAGCGTAGAAGCCCACATAACCCAGGTCGAGCAGGCCGGCCAGGCCGACCACGATGTTCAGGCCCAGTCCCAGCAGGACATAGATCAGGATCAGCGTGGCGATGTCCACCGCGCCGCGGGAGCCGAAGAACGGCCAGACCAGCGCAACCACGATCAACGCGATGATGATCTGGCGCTGGGTGCGAGGCAGGGACAGGAACTGGCTGACCTTGGGCGAAACCAGCGGGCCACGGTTGGAGCGCAACAGCGTGCCGACCTGTTGGCTGAACAGCACCCGCAGGAACATCAGCACCGAGCACAGGGCAATCACGCTCAATGTCAGGGGACCGGTGCCATGCACTTCAAGGTTGACCCCGACGATGCTCAGCTTGAGGCCCAGCACAGGGAAGGCCACGGCCCAGACCAGCGCGGCGCTGAACAGCGCCTGTTTAAGATATTTGTTCATACTTTCTCAACCTCCGGACGGCCGAGGATGCCGGTCGGCCGGAACAACAGGACCAGGACCAGGAGACCGAACGCCACGACGTCCTTGTACTGGTCGCCAAAGATATCGGCACCGAACGCTTCGGCCACCCCAAGCACCAGCCCACCGAGCATCGCGCCCGGAATGCTGCCGATGCCACCCAGTACCGCTGCGGTAAAGGCCTTCAGGCCCACCAGGAAACCGGCGTTCGGGTTGATCACGCCGTACTGCATGCTCAGCAGCACCGCGGCGACAGCCGCCAGCGCGGCACCGATGACGAAGGTGAGGGCGATGATGTTGTTGGTGTTGATACCCAGCAGGTTGGCCATCTTGATGTCCTCGGCGCAGGCGCGGCAGGCGCGGCCAAGGCGGGAACGGGAGATGAACAGGGTCAGCCCGAGCATGGCGACCAGGGTCACGACGAATACCAGGATCTGCATGTAGGAAACCAGTACTTCTTCGGCGCCGCCCGGGCCGAAGGAGAAGCTCCCCGGGATCAGGTTGGGAATCGACTTGTCCTTGGAGTCCTGGGACAGCAATACGGTGTTCTGCAGGAAGATCGACATGCCGATGGCGGAAATCAGCGGGATCAATCGGTTGCTGCTACGCAAGGGGCGGTAGGCAACGCGCTCGATACTGTAGCCATAGGCACTGGTTACGATGATCGACGCCACGAACGCGGCGGTCATTAACAGCGGCAGTGAATCGATACCCATCATGGCCAGCCCGGCAAGGGCGATGAAAGCCACGTAGGAACCGATCATGTAGACCTCGCCATGGGCGAAGTTAATCATTCCAATGATGCCGTAAACCATTGTGTAGCCAATGGCTATCAAGGCATAGGTGCTGCCAATGGTCAGGCCATTAACCAGCTGTTGGAAAAAATGATAGATCTCAGGCATTACAGCGCTCCTAAAAACCCGATACGCATTTCACTGGTGGAGTCATGTTCCGGCCCGGTGCTGTGTTCTCTGATCACATTCGCCCCGAGCGTTTGCCAGCGAACCGCTGGTGACGGTTTTAAGATTTTCAGGTGAACCAGCTCCCGGATCGCGGGTGCCTGGCCCATAAACCTCGTAAAACAAAGCCCACTGCTCGCACAGTGGGCTTGTTGACCAGTAATGCCTGGCTTACTGAGGGGAGACTTCAGTCTTCGGTTTGTTGAAGTGCCATTCGTAGACCACGAACTGGAAGTCCTTCAGGTCGCCCTTCGCGTCGAACGACAGGTCGCCGGTCGGGGTCTTGAAGGTGCCTTTGTGGATGGCCTCGGCGACCTTGGCGGTGTCTTCGCTCTTGGCGGCCTTGATGCCTTCGGCGATCAGTTGGACCGCGGAGTAGGCCGGGAACACGAACGGACCGCTCGGATCCTTGCCGTCGGCCTTGATGGCGTCGACGACGGCCTTGTTCGCCGGATCGGCATCGAAGGACTTCGGCAGGGTCACCAGCAGGCCTTCGGAAGCGTCCTGGGCGATTTGCGAGATGGAGTCGTTGCCGACGCCTTCCGGGCCCATGAACTTGGCTTTCAGGCCTTTTTCCTTGGACTGACGCAGGATCAGACCCAGTTCAGGGTGGTAGCCGCCGTAGTAGACGAAGTCGACGTTGCTTTGCTTGAGGCGCTGGATGATCGAGGAGAAGTCCTTGTCGCCAGCGTTCAGGCCTTCGAATACGGCCACCTTGACGCCTTTGGCTTCGAGGGTTTTCTTCACGGCGCTGGCGATGCCTTCACCGTACTGCTGTTTGTCGTGCAGTACAGCGACGACTTTCGGCTTGACGTGGTCGGCGATGTAGTTGCCGGCGGCAGGGCCTTGGGCGCTGTCCAGGCCGATGGTACGGAAAATCATCTTGTAGCCACGAGTGGTGATGTCCGGGCTGGTGGCTGCCGGAGTGATCATGATCACGCCTTCGTCTTCATAGATGTCCGAAGCTGGCTGGGTGGAGCTGGAGCACAGGTGGCCGACGACGAACTTGACGCCATCGTTGACCACTTTGTTGGCCACGGCAACGGCCTGTTTAGGGTCGCAAGCGTCATCGTATTCCTTGGCTTCGAGCATCTTGCCGTCGACGCCGCCCTTGGCGTTGATGTCTTTGATGGCTTGTTTCGCGCCAATGAATTGCATGTCGCCGTACTGGGTGACCGGACCGGTTTTCGGACCGGCAATGCCGATAGTGATGGTGTCGGCGGCGAACGAATGGCTGGCAACCCCGGCCAGAACCATAGCGGCAAACAGTTTGGAAATCTGCTTAGTAGCCTTAGTCATAGTGCTCCACTCATGCTGTTGTAGTTTTTATAGTCCTGGCGCCGTAGCAGCAGAACCGGGTCAGATATTTTGGATACCCTCGCGGAAATGCCCCCGGCAACTGTACCGGTACAGTGTAGAGCGCCGATTGTTGGCAAGGGAAGCTGGCGCTTGGGGGCAAAACCTGAGGGTGTCGCTTAATTGAAAGAAAAAGACAGAATGGCGGCGGGGGTTGTCCGGTTATATCGGCAATCCTTGGCTTTCCTGCGCTTTTCAATCGGTGCTGCAATTACTACCGGGTTTTTCTGCCAGACCACCGACGTTATCATTCGCGCCGATTTCTTTTCCGGACAGGTCCCATGAATCAAGAACCTAGCACCCTCTATGCCAAGCTGCTTGGTGAAACCGCATCCATCACCTGGAAAGAGCTGGAGCCGTTCTTTGCCAAGGGTGCCCTATTGTGGGTCGATCCGGCACTGGATTTGATCGCCGCCGCCGAAGCCGTGGCCCAGGACGAAGGGACCAAAGTCGCTGCCTGGCTGGCCGCCGACCAGCTCGCCAAGCTGTCTGAAACGCGGGCGCTGGATTTTCTGGAGCGTGATCCGCAGCTTTGGGCCGTGGTGGTTTCGCCCTGGATTATGATCCAGGAAAGGGCGTCGAACTGATCGGTGCACCAACTTGGTTCGTGATTTTTGTCGGATGAAAGTGTGTAGGTGAGTAGCGTGATGGCGTCCTGCCGTGGCGAAACGCCACAGGAGAGGGTGACGTATACGTAACGGGAACAGTTTATTGAGCAGCCTTCGGGCTGCTCAATTGTTTCTGGATGTTGTTGTGTAGTGTATTTGAGATCGCCATCGCGAGCAGGCTCGCTCCCACAGTAGACCGAGTTTCTTCAGGAAGAACGCGATCAAATGTGGGAGCGAGCCTGCTCGCGATTCGGGGCAACGCGCTCTTGCGCCTGCCTCAGTAAGTCCTGCCAGTATGGTTATTAAGGGAAATAACCTTGGTCTTGCCAATGCGATGACGGTAGATCTCGCGCAGGTACTTGATGGCTTTCTTCACGCAGTCACGGGACAGGCGGATGTCGTTGATCGAGACGAACTTGTCCTTGTCGCTGATCAGCTCGCGGTATTTCTTCTCGTACATCGGCTTGATCGCGTACCAGTTGGTGTCGAGGATCTTCGCCGGGTTTTCGAATTCGTTGAGCAGATCGTCGATCCGTTCTTCGTCGAAGTCTTCATTGATGATGAAGTCCAGGATCGAGTTGTCCAGGGTGTCGTCGAAACGGTACGGGGTGCGGGCGAAGCAGCGTTTGATGAAGGCCACGATCAGGGTCAGGAAGTCGTCCGACAGGCACGGGCTCTTGGCGATCAGGGTGGTCAGCGACAGGTTGGCCGAGGCGCCGATCACCAACGCGTAACGCTTGAGGGTGGTGTTGGGGAACAGGCTGTTGAGGTGGGTCTTGAGCCGGTTCAGGTCCATATAGGACAGCTTGTAGTCCTTGGGCAACGAGACGATGGACACCACCGACGAGCAATTCTTGAAGAAGTGCAGGTCATGCAACGCCGCCGCGTCGTAGCCGGAATTCTTGTACTGCTCCAGCGAGGCGCGGTAGCGCTTGGATTCGATCGGCAACAGGCTGATGCCTTCGATGGCCTGGGTGACTTTGTTGAAGTGCGGCAGGTCGATGGAGCGGAAAAACAAGTCGTCGATGTTCAGGCGCGGCGGCTCTTTCTCGAACACCTTGAACTTGTCGCCGCTGGGCGCCGGGGTTTCCGGGACCACGGATTCGGCGTAGGCAATCGCCACCGGGCCGGCCAGGCTCATGAACAGGTCGTTGGCGTCCAGGCGAATGGTTTCGCCGATGTCGATGCCGGCACGCCGGAAGTAGTTCTGGTCATAGTCGGTCGTGACGGCCTGGGCTGTCAGGATGTTGAAGATCTGCTGGGAGATGTACTGGTTGGCGTGCTTCTCCATGGCATTGACATCAATGTTCTGAATGTTGCCGTCATCGCTTTCTTCGGCGTAGCGCATGATGTCGTTGGAGATCAGCATCATCGCGTTCCACGGGCGAATACGGCCCATGACGCTGGCTTCGCTGCTGTCTTCGTTGGCGAAGTTGTACGAGAAATCCCATTCTTCCGACAGGTACTTGCACAGCAGGCGTCCGGCGTTGATGTGCAGGGCCTCGGACATTTCGCTGCGGTGATCGGAAATGTTTGGCAGCACGCAGATGCCGCTGGTGAAGATCGGTTCGAAGACGAAGGAATGACCGCTCTTGCCGTCATGTTCGTCCATCGGCTTGGTGTCGAACGTCTTGTTCATGTACGAGTACTGCTGGGCCAGGCCGAACTCCGAGGCCATGCCCGAACCGGTACCGCCGCCGGCACTGAAGATCGAGAAGTACAGGCGCGACTGGTTGGCCTTGATGCCGCAGCTGTCGATCAGGTACGAGTGGATCATTTTCCAGTCGGGGCTGGAGAAGCGCTGGGTGTCCTTGTTCAGGATGATCTTGGCCAGGTATTGGCCCAGGATCGGCGCGTTACCGGCGCCACCGGCGTGGACTTCCGACAGGTCCATGATTTTCATTTTGCTGTAGTCGCGCAAAAAGCCGCTTTTCTCACCCTTGCGCGAGAAGCGGATGCGCCCGGCGATGTCCTTGTCCAGGTCGCCGAGCATCACCAGCGGCTCCACCAGGAACACCGGTTTGCTGGCCTTGCTGGTGCCCAGGCGCAGATTGTTGCGGATCCACTGCGCGGGGCTGTAGCCCTTGTCGCTGTAGGCCTTGTCTTCGGCGTTGAATTCGTTGAGGTAGAACTTGCGGGCGTTGTACACCAGCTCGGCCACGTCCAGGGCGATGTTGGAGCCACAGCGCCCCAGGCCGATCAGGCACACCGACGGGAATTCCTGCTGGGCGCGGTCGCTCTCGTCCTCTATCAGATGGGGCGGGCGTGGGAACACCGCGTCGCGCAGACCATCGAGGTTGTCGAGGATCCGATCGGTGTTGGTTTCGGTGAAATACAGATACTGCTGAGTCGACAGGGAACGTGAGCGCCTCGGCGGCTTCGGGGCTTCAGGACCGTTGGCGGCCGGGCTCAGGGTCAGATCGGATACCGCAGTGGCTGTTTTTTTGGAAGTCATTGTGCGCCATATGCCTGAACTGGTTGGTTCGACGAGCGCTGTCATCGAACCATCGAGGATGGGAGCTCGCGTCCTTGGGTGGAGCGAAGGTCGGCCCGAGCGTTCAGGGCTGTAGCCTGAGCGCCGCTCGGGAGATTCTTTCCTGATAGGTTGAATCGGCCACCTGGTGATGATCTTTAATCAAGAACGGGCAAAATGATGGCAATTGTTACAGGAAATTGACCGCTATCAATAAACACGCCGCTCGCCATGGTCGGGTATCAGCCTTGCGAATGATTGGAGACAGTCCGCGCGGTGCTGTCTAGATTGCAGACTTCGGGCTCGGATGCCTCGCCGTTGCCCCCATAACAATAAAGAGACGGACCCATGCAGAACTCGACCCAAGCGGCGAATGCCTGGCGCATTCTGTTCCTGCTGTTTCTGGCCAACCTGTTCAACTTCTTCGACCGCACCATTCCGGCGATCATCATCGAGCCGATCCGTATGGAATGGAGCCTCAGCGACTTCCAGATCGGCATCATCGGCACCGCCTTCACCATCGTCTACGCCATTGCCGGGTTGCCGTTGGGGCGCCTGGCCGATACCGGTTCGCGCAGCAAGTTGATGGGCTGGGGCCTGGCGACGTGGAGCGCGCTGACGGCGGTCAATGGCCTGGTGGGCAGTTTCTGGGCGTTCCTGATGGTGCGCATGGGCGTGGGGATCGGTGAAGCGAGTTATGCACCGGCGGCCAACTCGCTGATCGGCGATCTGTTTCCGGCCCATCGGCGGGCGCGGGCCATGGGCATCTTCATGTTGGGGCTGCCGATCGGGTTGCTGCTGGCGTTCTTCACTATAGGGGCGATGGTCAAGGCGTTCGACAGTTGGCGCGCGCCATTCTTTATCGCGGCGGTGCCGGGCTTGGTGTTGGCCCTGTTCATGTTCTTCATCAAGGAACCCAAGCGCGGCGCGGCGGAAACCGTGCAAGTGTCCCAGGAAAAGATCGACCGGCCGATCCGTCGGGTGTTGGCGATTCCCACCTTCCTCTGGCTGGTGCTGGCCGGGCTGTGCTTCAACTTCGCCACCTATGCCTGCAATTCGTTCCTGGTGCCAATGCTGCAACGTTATTTCCTGATGCCGCTGCACGAGGCGGCCGTGGCGACCGGGATCATGGTGGGCGTGACGGGGCTGTTCGGGCTCACCTTGGGCGGCTGGGTCGCGGACAAGATCCACCAGCGCGTGCCCAACGGCCGCCTGCTGTTCGCAGCGTTCAGCCTGGCGATTTCGACGGTCACCACGGCGTGGGCCCTGCATGCCGGGCGCATTGAAATCGGCGTGTTCGTGGCGGTGTTCAGCATCGGGTGGCTGTTTGCCTATAACTTCTACACCTGCGTCTATACCGCGATCCAGGACGTGGTGGAGCCGCGTCTGCGCGCCACGGCGATGGCGCTGTATTTTGCCGGGCTGTATTTGCTCGGTGGTGGTTTGGGGCCGGTGGTGGTGGGCGGCTTGTCCGACTACTTTGCCCGCACGGCCATGGCCGTCGCAGGTGTCGACCAGATGACCGAAGCGTTCAAGGCCATCGGCCTGCATGACGCGATGTACCTGATCCCGGTGGCGCTGTTTCTGACCATGGTGTTCCTGTTCCTGGCGTCACGCTGTTTCGTGCGCGATGCCAAGCGGATGAAGGAGGGGATGAGCGCGGTGGTGGTGCCGGAGGGTGTCGCGGCGACGGCCTGATCGCGCCAGACTGAGGCCTTGTGACGAGCGAGCTTTTGTGGCGAGGGGATTTAGCCCCGCTGGGCTGCGCAGCAGCCCTAAAGCTTGCGCCACGATGTGTCGGGTTAAATGGAGTGCTTTTCTGGGGGCTGCTTCACGCCCAGCGGGGATAAATCCCCTCGCCACAGGATTGTGGTTACCCCAGGTTTTGTGTTCAACCGTATTTTGCGTTCGTCGCTTACCGAACCTTTTCGTCCCGCCCACGCAGCAGGCGATTGGGCATCGCCAAAGCCGCCGCCAACCCCAGCAACGACACCGCCGCGCTGATCAGCAGCAAATGTCGGAACGTGGCCTGCAATTCCTGGCGCAAGGCACTCTGCGCCTCGCCCGGGGCGGCGTTCAGGCCGTCCAGCAAGACGTTGCCGGAATGCCCTTCGCCGATCAGCGACGAGCCGGCGATCTGGGCGAAGCTTGAATCCTGCAGCAAGGCCAGCAGCAACGCCGACATCAGCGCCACGCCCACCGCACCGCCGAGGGAACGGAACAGGTTGGTGGTGCTGGTGGCGACGCCGATGTCCTGTTGCTCTACGGAGTTTTGCGAACCCACCAACGAAGTGGGGAACTGCATGCCAGAGGCGATGCCACTGAGCAGCATGAACAGGCTGCTGAGCCAGAACGCGGCGGGCGGGGTGAAGGCCATGCCGAGGATGGTGAGCGGGAAGAGCAGGGCACCGCTCAGGATCATGGGTTTGTAGCGCCCTGTGATTGAGGTCCGGCGTCCAGCGAAGTACGCACCTATCGGCAGCCCTATCGCCAGCGGCAACAAGTGCAACGCCGCGCTGTCGGCGCCCGCGCCGGTCACGCTCTGGAAGCGCAACGGCACCAGCACGGTCAGGGAAATCGCCTGGAAACTGGTGAAAAACACCGTGCACCAACACAGCACCGCGCTGCGGTTGGCGAACAGGTGCATTGGCAGCAACGGTTCCCGAGCCCGGCGCTCGTGCCAGGCGAACACCCCCAGCGTTACCCCCGCACAACCGAGTAACCCCAGTACTTCCTGGCTGTGCCAGGCATGGCCCTGGCCGACCTGGGTGATCCCCAGCAACAGAGCCGTGAGGCCGATGATCAGCAACACGGTGCCCAAGTAGTCGATGATCGGCGTGCGTTGCGGCACCGGCAGCCCGACCAGGGTGCGCCGGGCCACCCACCAGGCCGCGAGCCCCAGCGGCAGGTTGATCCAGAACACCCAGCGCCACGACAGGTATTCGGTCATGTAGCCGCCGAGTACCGGCCCGGCCACGCTGGCCACTGCGTACATGCTGCTGAAATACCCCTGGTAGCGACCCCGTTCGCGGGGCGGGATGATGTCGCCGATGATCGCCTGGCTCACCGAAATCATCCCGCCGGCGCCGATGCCCTGGAAAATCCGCGCCAGCACCAGTTGCTCCATGTTTTGTGCCAGGCCACAGAACAGCGAGGCCAGGGTGAACAGGCCCATGCCGAACAGCATCAGCGGCCGGCGTCCATAGAGGTCACCGAGCTTGCCGTAGATCGGCACCGCCACGGTCATGGCGACCATGTAGCCGGAAATCACCCAGGCCAGCAGGCTGACGTCGGCAAACTGGGCGGAGATGGCCGGCATCGAGACGGCGACGATGGTCTGGTCCAGCGCACCCAGGAAAATCGCCAGCATCAGCGCCACCAGCACGCTGCGGATGGCCGGCTTCGGGGCTTGGAGCGTATTGAACTGAGTCACGGCAGAACCTGCGGGCCGTAGAGGCGAATGAGACAAGGTCCGCAGTTTAAATCGGTAGCCGGCTATTCGATAGCCTCGTAAGGAAGGCCGACGTAATTTTCCGCAATGGTTTTGCGACCGGCTTCGGAGTCGACGAAATATTCCAGCTCGGCTTCGCTGATGCGTTGGTTGAAGGCATCGTCGTCGAAGCGGTGCAGCATCGAGGTCATCCACCAGGAGAATCGCTCGGCCTTCCAGACGCGCCGCAGGCAGATGGCCGAATACTTTTCCAGCAAATCCACCCGCCCGTCGCGATAGACCTTGAGCAGGATGTTGAACAGCGTACTGACATCGCTGGCCGCCAGGTTCAGCCCCTTGGCGCCGGTGGGCGGGACTATGTGGGCCGCATCGCCCACCAGGAACATACGCCCGTATTGCATCGGCTCGACCACGAAGCTGCGCAGCGGCGCGATGCTTTTCTCGATGGAAGGGCCGGTCACCAGGGCTTCGGCCAGATCAAAGGGCAGGCGGTTTTTCAGCTCCTGCCAGAAGCGCTCGTCCGGCCAGTCGGCCACTTGCTCCTCGGCGGGTACTTGCAGGTAATAACGGGTGCGGGTCTTGGAGCGCATGCTGCACAGGGCAAAACCGCGTGCGTGACGAGCGTAGACCAGTTCTTCGTGGACCGGCGGGGTGTCGGCCAGGACGCCGAGCCAGCCAAACGGGTAGACCCGTTCGAAGACTTTCAGTTTTTCCGCCGGAATCGACTGTCGCGCCACTCCGTGGAAACCGTCACATCCGGCGATGTAGTCGCAGTCCAGGCGCCAGGTTTCGCCCTGGTGCTCGAAGGTCACGAACGGCTGGTCGGTCTGCATGTCCTGGGGCTGGGCGTTACTGACCTGATACAGCGTGCGGGCGCCGGCCGCTTCACGGGCGGCCATCAAGTCACGGGTCACTTCGGTCTGGCCGTAGACCATGACGTTTTTACCACCAGTCAGGCCCTTGAGGTCGATGTGTACTCGCCGATCGTTGAGCACCAGCTCAAAGCCGTCATGGGGCAAGCCTTCGGCGTCCATGCGTTGGCCAACGCCGGCCTGGCGCAGCAGTTCGACCATGCCTTGCTCCAGCACTCCGGCGCGGATGCGGCTCAGCACATATTCCGGGGTTTGGCGTTCGAGGATGACAGTGTCGATCCCGGCGTTGTGCAGCAACTGGCCGAGCAGCAGGCCAGAGGGGCCTGCGCCGATAATAGCGACTTGGGTCTTGAGAGTTTTCATTGTTCTTATGACTCGCACGAAGCACGCGACCAGGGTCGGTGTTGATTATTAGAAATCGAGTGCCTACATTTTTCGCTTGCGGACCTGTCAGTTGAAGGGGAAAACTGAGCCGATACCTGTTCTTTTCGCCAATTGGTGCGATTATCGCCCGCTACCCCCAGGCCCGGATCCACGTTATGAAAAAACCTGACCTGCCTTCGATCCCGGTGTTCAAGCTCTATGGTGAAAGCCAGGAATGGCCGACGCCGGACCTGCTGCACTGCGAAACCATCTCCAAGCGCAGCCGCGAGCATCAATGGGAAATCAAACCCCATCGGCATGCGGATCTGTGCCAGTTGTTGTTTGTCTTCAGGGGCCAGGCGGAACTGGAAATCGAAGGCCGGCGCACGCTACTCACCGAACCGGCGGTGCAGATCCTGCCGCCGCTGTCGGTGCATGGCTTTCGTTTTTCCGAGGATGTGGAAGGTTACGTGGTGACCCTGGCGGCACCGCTGGTCACGCACCTGCAAGGGCAACTGGGGCATTCGGTCAACGTCCTGGCCCAGGCCGAAAGCTACCCCGCCCTTGAGAATGCCGAGTACCTCAATAGCCTGTTCAGCGCCTTGCAGAATGAGTATGTGGGGCACCAACCGGCCCGGGAAATGCTGATGCACGCGCTGGTCAGCGTGATCATGGTCTGGGTCAGCCGCCAGGTGATGCAGCGCCACACCCAGGCCCAGCGCCCGCAACGGGCCCGGGAATACCTCAACGGGTTCATTCAGCTGGTGGAAGAAACCTATCGCGAGCACGTCAAGGTCGAAGACCTGGCCCATCGCCTGGGCATTTCCGTGTCGCACCTCAATGGCACCTGCCGGGAACTGGCGGGGCAACCGGCGTTGCAGATCATGCACGAGCGCCAGTTGCTGGAAGCCAAGCGCCTGCTGACCTACACCGGCATGACCATCTACGAGATTTCCGAAATGCTCGGGTTTTCCGACCCGACCAACTTCACCCGGCTATTCCGCCGGCGCGTCGGCATCTCGCCCAAGGCGTTCCGGGACCGGCTCAAGACCGATCAACAGGACGACTGACCACGCCTCAGCGCAGGGCGTTCAGGGTCGCACTGTGGGGGATGCAACGTTCGAAGTTGCAACTGGCGTATTCACGGGGCAGTTGCCTGGCCTGCTCGACCCGGTAGGCCGCAGTGCCATATAGCGCAAGCGTGGCGGCGCAGGTGACGAAGATGGCGAGGCGTCTTCTTGTTTTGATGTTCATGGCGGTGACCTCTGAACGAATACCCGGGGGTACTACATTCAGCATAGGTCAGCCGTGGTGGGTTGCCAGCCTGGTAAGCCTCGCATTTAACCCGACATTCAGAATGCTGATATCCCCTGTGGGAGCGGGCTTGCTCGCGAAAGCGGTGTGTCAGTCACCATCAATATCGACTGTTGCTCCGTCTTCGCGAGCAAGCCCGCTCCCACAGGGATAGAGGTGTTTTCGGGCGAGTTATGCCAGGTGCTCAGGCTTCATCGGATCCCCCGGCTTGACGTCCAGTTGCTTGCGCACGTCTTCGAACATTTCGTCGTAATACTTGTGCATCGAGCCGATGCTGGCGGTCTTGGGCAAGCCGTATTTCTGGGCGATGCGCGTGGCATGGCGGGCGAAGTCGAAGGCCTGGTCCTTGGCCAGGAAAAAGGCCTCGTCCAGGTGCTTGTCTTCAACGGTGCCATGCACCCGGAACGACATGCCCGTGCCTTCCTTTTCGTCCTGGGCGACCTTGTAGTCGATGCACAGGTTGTAGCTGAAATCATCCTTGTTCAGTGCATGGCGTTCCATGTGCAGGTGACCGGGTTCGAACATGGCCATAAGCGACTCTCCTTCGAAGGCATGGGAGTAGGGCAGACCCTGGATCTGCCCCACAAGTTTCCTGTTATCGATAAGCGATGCCCGGTGTCGCTGTGCTGATGCGGGTGCCGGCCTTGCCCTGGACGATCGCGTCGATGTCCGAGAGTGAACCGATCACCGCGACCTTGCCAGTGTTGCGCGCGAACTCGCAGGCCGCTTGCACCTTCGGCCCCATGGAACCGGCGGCGAAGCCGAGTTTTTCCATTTCGTCGGGGTGGGCCTGGGCGATGGCTTTCTGGGTTGGCTTGCCGAAGTCGATGAACGCGGCATTGACGTCGGTGGCGATCACCAGCAGATCGCTTTCCAGCTGTTCGGCCAGCAGCGCCGAGCACAGGTCCTTGTCGATCACCGCCTCCACGCCTTGCAACTTGCCGTCGGCGCCGTACATCGTCGGGATGCCGCCACCGCCAGCGCAGATCACGATGCTGCCCTTTTCCAGCAGCCATTTGATCGGGCGGATTTCAAAGATACGCTTGGGCCTGGGGCTTGCGACCACGCGGCGGAATTTCTCGCCATCCGGGGCGATGGCCCAGCCTTTCTCGGCGGCCAGTTTTTCGGCTTCGACCTTGTCGTAGACTGGGCCGATCGGTTTGGTCGGCTTCTTGAAAGCCGGATCGTTGGCGTCGACTTCGACTTGGGTCAGCAGCGTTGCGAAGGGCACTTCGAAGTCCAGCAGGTTGCCCAATTCCTGTTCGATGATGTAGCCGATCATGCCTTCGGTTTCGGCGCCGAGCACGTCCAGCGGATACGGCGTGACCGAGGTGTAGGCTGCCGCCTGCAATGACAGCAGGCCCACCTGCGGGCCGTTGCCGTGGGCGATGACCAGTTGGTTGCCGGGGTGGATCTTCGCGATCTGTTCGGTCGCGGTACGGATATTGATGCGTTGGTTGTCTGCGGTCATGGGTTCACCCCGACGCAGGAGGGCGTTACCGCCCAGGGCAACGACGATACGCATGATGCTGTCCTTTCAAAAATGGAACGAACAATGCGGTCCCCTGTGGGAGCGAGCCTGCTCGCGATGGCGGCGTGTCTGTCGAATGCAATGTCGCCTGTGACTCCGCTATCGCGAGCAGGCTCGCTCCCACAGTGAAGAGCACTTCAGCATGGGAGCGGGCAGTGTTCAGATATCCGCCAGCGCCGACACCAGGATCGCCTTGATGGTGTGCATGCGGTTTTCCGCTTGCTCGAAGGCGATGTTGGCCGGGGATTCGAAGACCTCTTCGGTCACTTCCACGCCATTGGCCAGGTTCGGATAGCGGGCGGCGATGTCCTTGCCGACCTTGGTTTCGCTGTTATGGAACGCTGGCAGGCAGTGCATGAATTTCACCCGCGGGTTGCCCGAGGCCTTCATCATTTGCGCGTTGACCTGGTAGGGCAGCAATTGCTCGATGCGCTCATCCCAGGCTTCCACTGGCTCACCCATGGATACCCAGATGTCGGTGTGGATGAAGTCCACGCCCTTGACCGCTTCCTTCGGGTCCTCGGTGATGGTGATGCGCGCGCCACTTTCGGCGGCGAAGGCCTGGCACTGGTCGATGAAGTCCTGATGCGGCCAGAGTGCTTTCGGTGCGCCGATGCGTACGTCCATGCCCAGCTTGGCGCCGATCATCAGCAGCGAATTGCCCATGTTGTAGCGCGCGTCGCCCAGGTACGCGTAGCTGATGTCATGCAGCGGCTTGTCGCTGTGCTCGCGCATGGTCAGGGTGTCGGCGATCATTTGGGTGGGGTGGAATTCGGCGGTCAGGCCGTTGAACACTGGCACCCCGGCGAACTTGGCCAGTTCTTCGACGATCTCTTGCTCGAAGCCACGGTATTCGATGGCGTCGAACATCCGCCCCAGCACCCGGGCGGTGTCTTTCATGCTTTCCTTGTGGCCGATCTGCGATGACACCGGGTCGATGTAGGTGACGTGGGCGCCCTGGTCATGGGCCGCGACTTCGAAGGCACAGCGGGTGCGGGTCGAGGTTTTCTCGAAGATCAGCGCGATGTTCTTGCCCTTGAGGTGCGGTTGTTCGGTGCCGGTGTACTTGGCACGCTTGAGGTCGCGGGACAGGTCCAGCAGATAGTGCAGCTCGCGGTTGGTGTGATGCATCAAGCTCAGCAGGCTGCGGTTGCGCATGTTGAAAGCCATGATTTGGATCTCCTTGGGTTCGGTTATCCCCTGGGCCGGTCTCTGCCGTGGGATGGAGAGCGGTGCCGGCCCAGGCTCAAAGGTCAGTAGTCGATTGGGTCGCGGATGATCGGGCAGGTCATGCAGTGACCACCGCCCCGGCCCCGGCCCAGTTCGCTGGCGCTGATGGTGATGACTTCCACACCGGCCTTGCGCAGCAGGGTGTTGGTGTAGGTGTTGCGGTCGTAGCCGATCACCACGCCCGGCTCCACGGCCACCACGTTGTTGCCGTCGTCCCATTGCTCGCGCTCGGCAGCGAAGCTGTTGCCGCCGGTTTCCACCACCCGCAGCGCTGGCAGCTTGAGGGCCGAGGCCACGGTGTCGAGGAAGCTGCCTTCTTCACGACGCACATCGATGCCGCCGGGCTTGCTTTCGTCGGGGCGCAGGGAGAAGGCGACGATCTGGCTCACCACTTCCGGGAAAACCGTCACCAGGTCGCGGTCGCAGAAGCTGAACACGGTGTCCAGGTGCATGGCGGCGCGGGATTTCGGCAAGCCGGCGACGATCACCCGTTCCACGGCCTTGTGCTTGAACAGGTTCAGCGCCAGTTGGCCGATGGCTTGGCGGGACGAACGTTCGCCCATGCCGATCAGCACCACGCCGTTGCCGATGGGCATCACGTCGCCGCCTTCGAGGGTCGCGTTGCCGTGATCCTGGTCCGGGTCGCCGTACCAGATCTGGAAGTCAGCCTGGGTGAACTCGGGGTGGAATTTGTAGATGGCGCTGGCCAGCAGGGTTTCCTGGCGGCGCGCCGGCCAGTACATCGGGTTCAGCGTCACGCCGCCGTAGATCCAGCAAGTGGTGTCGCGGGTGAACTGGGTGTTGGGCAGCGGCGGCAGGATGAAGCTGGAGTGCCCGAGGAAGTCGCGGAACATCTGGATGGTCTTGCCACCGAAGCTGTCCGGCAGGTCATCGGCCGAGACGCCACCGATCAGGAACTCGGCAATGTGGCGCGGTTCCAGGCTGCGCAGCCACGAACCGACTTCATTCACCAGGCCCAGGCCCACCGAGTTGGCGGTGATCTTGCGCTCCAGGATCCAGTCGAGCGCTTCGGGGATGGCGACGATGTCGGTCAGCAGGTTATGCATTTCCAGCACGTCGATGTCACGCTCGCGCATCTTGGTGACGAAATCGAAATGGTCGCGCTTGGCCTGGTTGACCCAGATCACGTCGTCGAAAAGCAGTTCGTCGCAGTTGTTCGGGGTCAGCCGCTGATGAGCCAGGCCTGGGGAACACACCATGACTTTACGTAATTTACCGGCTTCGGAATGAACGCCGTATTTCACTTTTTCCGTGGTCATTACAAATCCTCCAGTTAAATCAATCAGCCATCTACAGGGTCAGGAAGCCGTCGTAGAGTCCGTAGGCGGCCACCAGGGCGCCTGCGATCACTGCGGCGAAAATCAGCTTCTCGACAGAGGTGAAAACCGGTTTGCCCACCTCGCGCTTGGCCTTAGCGAACAGGATCGCGCCGGGGGCGTAGAGCAGGGCGGAGAGCAGCAGGTACTTGACCCCACCGGCATACAGCAACCACATCGCGTAAATCAGGGCGATGGCGCCGATGATCAGGTCCTTGCGGCGTTCGGCCAGGGCGTTTTCGTAGGTCTCGCCGCGCACCGCCAGCAGCACTGCGTAGGCCGCCGACCACAGGTAGGGCACCAGGATCATCGAGGTGGCGAGATAGATCAGAGACAGGTAAGTGCTGGCCGAGAACAGGGTGATGACCAAAAACAGCTGGACCATCGCATTGGTCAGCCACAGGGCGTTGGCCGGTACGTGGTTGGCGTTCTCCCGGCGCAGGAACTCGGGCATGGTGTGGTCCTTGGCGGCGGCGAACATGATCTCGGCACATAGCAACACCCAGGACAGCAGGGCGCCCAGTAGCGAGATGATCAGGCCGACGCTGATCAGCACCGCCCCCCAGTGCCCCACCACATGCTCCAGCACGGCAGCCATCGACGGGTTCTGCAGTTTCGCCAGTTCCGGCTGGGTCATGATCCCCAACGACAACACGTTCACCAGCACCAGGAACAACAGCACGGTGACGAACCCGATGACAGTGGCCTTGCCCACGTCCGTGCGTTTTTCAGCGCGGGCGGAAAAAATGCTTGCACCTTCGATGCCGATGAACACCCACACGGTGACCAGCATCATGTTGCGAACCTGGTTCAGCACGCTGCCCAGGTCCGGGTTCTTCAGGCCCCAGATGTCGGCGGTAAAAATATCGAGCTTGAAGGCGAACACGGCGATCAGCACGAACAGCACCAGCGGCACGACCTTGGCGATGGTGGTCACCAGGTTGATGAACGCCGCCTCCCTGATGCCTCGCAGTACCAGAAAGTGCACAGCCCAGAGCAACACCGATGAACCGATCACCGCCGCGAAGGTA
The DNA here is from genome assembly GCF_058148565.1 of Pseudomonas sp. DF11. NCBI lineage: Bacteria > Pseudomonadati > Pseudomonadota > Gammaproteobacteria > Pseudomonadales > Pseudomonadaceae > Pseudomonas > Pseudomonas sp. DF11. Next base: position 124,540 of record NZ_JBYVYN010000003.1, on the reverse strand, counting down.
TTGCCCTCACCAAAAATCGGAAAGAAATAGCCCAAGGTGCTGAACAACAGGACGAAGTAACCGACGTTGCCCAACCAGGCGCTGATCCAGTACCCCCAGGCCGACGAGAAACCCATGTAGTCGCCAAAACCGGCCTTGGCATAGGCATACACACCGCTGTCCAGATCGGGTTTGCGGTTAGCCAGGGTCTGGAACACGAAAGCCAGGGTCAGCATGCCGACGGCGGTAATGGCCCAGCCGATCAGCACCGCACCGACATCGGCACTGGCCGCCATGTTTTGTGGCAAGGAAAAGATCCCGCCACCGATCATCGAGCCGACCACCAGTGCAACCAATGCACCCAATCGAAGTTTTGCGGGGGTATCAGACATTTGCGAGACTCCAGCGCAGGAGAAGAGAGTCAACAGACTAAGTCGATTTGAAAGTTGAATAGCTGATCTGGATCAGTGCATGGCAACATTCCATTGTTAATGAAGAAGTTAACAGCGTCCGTGGGTGTCTGTAGTGCTTGGAAGGCCCGTTTCGTGCGGCTTCGGCGAGGGTGTTGGAAGTTTTCCTCGCCTTGGGATTATTCACGCTAGTTGATTTTCACTGAGTCGCAACTATTTTGTAGGATGCCTGCATGACAAAAATAATCGTGCCTCATGGTCTTTTTAATTAGTGTCTTGGACAATGGCCGGGCCATAAGCATTCGGACTTTGCGTGGATGACGTTATTCAAAAACGTTATGTCGCTTTATTTACTTATTTAATAGTGAGAAAACATGCCGCAGCCGATTGAAAAGTTACCCCTTGGCGCTCTGATCGCATTAGTGGTGGGGTCGATGATCGGTGGCGGGATCTTTTCCTTGCCGCAAAACATGGCGGCTCGGGCCGATGTCGGTGCGGTGCTGATCGGCTGGGCCATCACCGCCGTCGGCATGCTGACCCTGGCCTTCGTGTTCCAGACCCTGGCCAATCGCAAGCCGGAATTGGACTCGGGCGTGTATGCCTACGCCAAGGCCGGGTTCGGTGACTACATGGGCTTTTCGTCCGCCTGGGGCTACTGGATCAGTGCCTGGATGGGCAACGTCGGTTACTTCGTCTTGTTGTTCAGCACGTTGGGGTATTTTTTCCCGGTGTTCGGCCAGGGCAATACGCCGGTGGCCATCGGCTGTGCATCGTTGCTGTTGTGGGCCGTGCATTTCCTGGTGCTGCGGGGCATCAGGGAAGCGGCGTTCATCAACCTGGTGACCACCGTGGCCAAGGTCGTGCCGCTGCTGATGTTCGTCGTCATGGCCGGCGTGGCCTTCGAGGCCGAGATTTTCACCCGCGATATCTGGGGCACGCTGAGCCCGGACCTGGGCAGTGTGATGGACCAGGTGCGGCACATGATGCTGGTCACGGTGTTCGTGTTCATCGGTATCGAAGGCGCCAGTGTGTATTCGGCGCGGGCAGAAAAGCGCGCGGACGTAGGGCGTGCGACGGTGATCGGGTTCCTCGGGGTGTTGGCGTTGCTGGTGCTGGTGAATGTGTTGTCCCTGGGGGTCATGAGCCAGCCTGAACTGGCGCAGTTGCAGAACCCGTCCTTGGCCGGTGTCCTGGAGCACATTGTCGGGCCGTGGGGCGCCTTGCTGATCAGTGTGGGGTTGGCGGTGTCACTGCTCGGCGCGCTGCTGTCCTGGGCGTTGCTGTGCGCGGAGATTCTCTACGCCACCGCCCGGGACAAGACCATGCCCGCATTCCTGACCAAGGAGAATGCCAACCATGCGCCGGTCAACGCGCTGTGGCTGACCAATGGCATGATCCAGCTGTTTTTGTTGATCACCCTGTTTTCCGCAGGCACCTACACCAGCCTGATCTATCTCGCCTCGTCGATGATCCTGGTGCCGTACCTGTGGTCGGCGGCCTATGCGGTGCTGCTGTGCGCCCGCGGAGAAACTTACGAACAGGCCTCGGCCCGGCGCATGAAAGACCTGTGCATCGGTGGCGTCGCGCTGTGCTACGCGGTGTGGCTGCTGTATGCCGGTGGGGTGAAATACCTGCTGCTGTCAGCGCTGTTGTATGCGCCGGGGGTGATCCTGTTTGCCCAGGCCAAGCGTGAGCAGGGGCAGTCGTTGTTCACCCATGTGGAAAAAGGCGTTTTTGCCTGCGTGATGGCCGGGGCGGGTATGGCGGCTTATGGGTTGTACAGTGGGTTTTTGGCGCTGTGAGGCGAAGGTCACCTTTGCGGCGGATTAGAGGTGGCCGTTGTGGTGAGGGGATTTATCCCCGTTGGGGCGCGAAGCGGCCCTGAAACCTGGCGCCTCGGTGTGCCAGGAAAATCACTAACCTGCTCTTGGGGGGCCGCTTCGCGCCCCAGCGGGGATAAATCCCCTCGCCAGAACGTCTTGCTCGCATTGGCGGCCATCACCACTGCGCGCGATGAGCACCCAGTTCAGCCGCCGGCAAGGTCCATTGCAGCGGTGTCCCGGTGATTTTCAAGGGCACCTGCAGGCGATGGGCCGGTCCCCAGGGTGTCTGCTCGACCAGCAGTCCCTGATCATCGGCGGCCTCGGCGCGCAATGGGGTCGAGTCCCCCGCGCCGCGCTCGATCAACAGCTTCGCCGTACGCGCCAGTGACAAGCGTGCCGAGCCGCCGTGACCGCCCGCCAGGCGCCGGGACAACAACACCAGGACGCTGGCCGCCAGCAGATAGCCGGTGCCGTGATCCAGCGCTTGCACCGGCAGTGGTGTCGGTTTGTCGGTGTGTTTCCAGCCCATGCCGGCTTCGGCAATGCCGCTGCTCATCTGCACCAGGCTGTCGAAGCCGCGCCGGTTCTGCCACGGGCCGCTCCAGCCGTAGGCGTTGAGGCTGACGTCGATCAGGCCCGGGGCCATCTGCTGGCGCTGCGCGGCGCCGTAGCCCAGGCGCTCCAGGGCGTCGGCACGGTAGCCGTGCAGGAGGATGTCGGTGTCCTTGAGCAGAGCCTCGAATGCCACGCGATCTTCAGCTCGGTGCAAATCCAGGCGGGCGCAGCGTTTGCCCAGGGTGACTTCCGGCACTACGCCGGGTTCGTTCCAGGTTGGCGGGTCGATGCGCAGCACGTCGGCCCCCAGGCCGGCGAGAAAGCGGCTGGCGACGGGGCCGGCGAGTACGCGGGTCAGGTCCAGCACCTTGAGGCCCGCCAGTGGCTGGCTCACGGAGCCAAGCCAGGGCTTGCGCTGCTCTCCAGGCGTTTCACTCAGGTGCGCCAGCGGCTCGGCATTGACTGCCAGGCCTTGAGGGTGGGTTTGCCATGCTTGCCATGAACGCATCTCGGCGGCGCAACCGCCAGCGTCGACCACCGCCTGTTCCAGCTCGGCCTTGTTCCAGCGGGCCACCCTGACCGCCATGTCGGCGCGGTCGGCGCAGGTGCCGAGGACTTTTTCCGCGGCAAGGCGATGATGCGGCGCGTTGGTGTGCAGGCGAATCCAGCCGTCGGCGCAGGCATAGTCGCCGGCCACCGGGTCCCACATCGGCGGCACGCTCCAACCGATCGGGCGCAGGGAGGTGGAGAACCAGAACGACGCCAGACGCCGGTCGACCTCGACAGGGGGCAGGCGGCCGGTTTGCTGGTGGATGAGTTCGGCGGTGGCCTGGCCGGCCGCGGCGATGCTGGCGCAGGCCAGTTCCGTGACGGCGAACGCCGAGGGCAAGGCGCCTTCGCCGGTGAAGGTGATCGGGGTCGTGGGCAAACCAAGCGCGGCTTGCATGGACGTGAGCAGATCTGACATCGAAAGCCCTCCAGTACGAGAGGGCGATCATAGTTCAAAATCGAGTTTGGGGCCGCTTTGCGGCCCAGCGGGAGCAAGCGCCCTGCACCTGTTCCGGCCGCGACCAGATCCACAGGTTACCCAGGCCCATACCCATGAGTGCCAGGTAAACCGGCCAGCCATGGTCGAGCACCACCAGCATCAACCCGGTGCAGAACAGCATGCTGGCGGTGGCACCGACCTTGGCCTTGCGCGGGATGACCTTGCCGTTGCGCCAGTTGTGCAGCATCGGCCCGAACAACCGATGGTTTTCCAGCCAGGCACTCAGGCGCGGCGAACTGCGGGTCGCGGCCCAGGCGGCCAACAGGATGAACTCGGTCGTCGGCAGGCCGGGCACGACGATGGCGACCAGGCCGATGGCCAGGCTGGTGTAGGCGAGCAGGGCGAAGAGCAGTCGGGCGAGTTTCGAGGGACGGTTCATCAGTATCTTTCGCGCATACGCATTTCCCAGTGGGAGCGAGCCTGCTCGCGATAGCGGTGTGTCAGGCGCCGTCATTGGAGCTGACACACTGCAATCGCGAGCAGGCTCGCTCCCACAAGGGATAGTGGTGAATTTTCAGGCCAATTCAGCTGCATAGGCATGCTCTAGCAACACCGTAAAGCGGTTAAAGGCATCCAGCGCGCCTTGGTCCGCCTCGGCTTCCTGCTGCTCGGAGAAAGCCAGGCCGTCGAGGGTGCGGGTGAAGGTTTTCCAGCCTTCGGCGCGTCCACCGGCAGGTTCCGCCAAGTGCCGGGCGCCGAAGGTTTCGCTCAGCCCCAGGCCCACGGCACGCTTGATCAAGAATGCGGCGCCGAGCTTGGAGCCTTCGGAGACGAACAGCCAGCCCAGGGCTTCGGCCTTGGTCGGGTTTTTCACCGCTCCGGCCACTGGCGCGGGGACTTCGGTGTCCAGGTCTGCCAGATCCGTCTTGGCCGCTTCTGCCCGGCAACGGGCCGGCAGGTCGGGGATCAGGGTGGACAGTTCGGCATCGTTGTACAGCGCCACCAGTTCCGATTGGAACAGGTACTGGGCCACGACGAAGCGGGCGAAGCTGGCCGGGGTTTCGAACGGGGCGTGGGCCTTGACCAGTGCATCGAGCCTGCTGTGGGGCTCGTGGGTGATCTGGTTCAGGCGTTGGGAGCGTGAAGCGGTACGTTGTGGGGTCATGGAAAACTCCTTCGAGTTAGAATGGTGTGGCGAGGGGCTGTGGGAGCAGAGCTTGCTCGCGAAACAGGCGCCTCGATCTCTGGAAAGACAGCATCGCCTTTATCGCGGGCAAGCCTTGCTCTCACATGACCCTCCTCACTACGGGTATTTGTTTGGCCTGGGCAACCGAGTCAGATATCCCAGATCAGGTTCACCGCGAAGTTACGCCCAGGCGCCGTCAGGCGATCGAGGTTGGCGGGGTTCAGTACCGCCGCTTCGCCGACGCTGTCGTAGCCGCGCACGTCATCCCACAGCCAGTACTTCTTGTCGGTGAGGTTGTAGAGACCGCCGCTGACGGTGACGTCGTCGGTCACCTTGTAGAAGCCGCTCAGGTCGAGAATGCCGAAACCCGGGGTCTTGAACTGGCTGCTGACGCCGTCCGGCGAGTTGAAGTTGCTGTCGTCGACGCGGTCCTTTTTCTTGACCAGGGTCCAACTGAGCAAGGTGCCGTAGTGCTCCTGTTCGTAACCCAGGCCGAACACGCCGGTCAGCGGGTTGACGCTGTTGAGCGGCTCGCCGGTGTCAGCGTTGCGCCCGTAGGCGTAGGCCACCGAACCTTGGGTGTACAGGCCCTGGGGCGCGCCAAACAGATCAAGGTTCAGGCGGCCCCGGACCTCGGCACCCTTGATGGTCGCGTGCTTGATGTTGTTGCTTTGGAAGGTCACCTGGTTGGCGCCGGGGGTGATTGCGTCTTCGTTGATGAAATCGCGGTACTTGTTGTAGAACACCGCCACATCGAACGACCCAGAGTCGAAACGGCCCTTGAGGCCCGTCTCATAGCTTTTGCTTTTTTCCGGTTCCAGATCTGGGTTGGGCTCGACGCTGTAGCCAGCGTCAGGGTTTTCAAAGCGGCCATACAAGGCCTTGGCGGTCGGCGTGCGGAAGCCTTCGGCGTACTGGCCGTACCAGGTGTACTCGTCGCTCAGGGCATAGGTCAGGCCGAACTTGGGGGAGACGCGATGCCAGGTCTTGTTCTCGCCGCTGACGTCACCGCCGCCGGTCGGGTCCACGGCGTTGAGGAATTCCTGGGTCAGGTGCGGCTTGAGCCGGGTGTAGTCGTAGCGCAGGCCCGGGGTGAAGGTCCAACGCTCCCAACTGACCTGGTCCTGGGCGAACACGCTGTAGGTGTTGATGGTCGGGTCCGGGAAATCACTGACCTTTGCCAACACATCTCGGGTGCTGATGGCACCCACTGTGGAGCAACCCACGCCAACCGCCAGGCACACGCCATTGCCACTGCGCGAACCGGTGACTTTCTGCTGCTTGATCGTGGTGCCGTAGGTCAGCGCGTGATCGGTGGCGGCAATGCTGAAGGCCTTGTCCAGTTGCGCGTCGAAGACCCACTGTTTTTCTTCGTAGAGGGTTTCCCGGGTGCGCAGCACCTGGCGGGTGATCGGGAAGTAGAACTCGGCGGTGCTCTGGTCGGTCTTGGCGATCTGGTGGTTCAGGCTCCACTTGACGTGATCGGCCAGCAGGCTGTCGAGGGCGAAGCTGTGCTCCAGGCCGAAACGCTCGCGGCTGATGGTGTCGTTGCCGGTGCGCCACTGGTACATGCCGCCGGGCAGCATGGAGGTGGGGATCGTGGGGCGGCCGTTGGAGTAGGGGCCGCCATAGGCGCTTTTCAGATCGGTGTCGCGGTCGTCCTTGTATTTCTCGTAGACCAGGCCCAGGCGCGCGTCATCGTTGTAGTTCCAACCGAGCTTGGCCAACACGTTGTTGGCGCGCACGTCTTCCGGGTTGGCGGCGGTACGGTCCAGGCCGGTGCCGTTGTCGCTGCCGTAGGATTCGGTTTCATGGCCGTCGCGTTGGCTGTAGTGCAACAGGGCGTCGAATTGCCCGTTGCGACCGGCGACCGTGGCGGACTTGAGCCAGCTCTCGTCGGCGGAGCTGTAGCCGGTCTTCAGCCGAGCACCGACGTCCTCGCCCGGCTTGATGATGTCATCCGGGTCCAGGGTGAAGTAACTGACAGCGCCGCCGATGGCGTTGCTGCCGTAGAGCACCGAGGCCGGACCGCGCAAAATCTCCACACGCTTGATGATTTCCGGGTCGACGTAATTGCGTTGGGTCTTGGCATAGGGGCCGTTGAAGAAGCCGCCGGGGATCTCCACACCGTCGACCTGGGTCAGGATCCGGTTACCGTCGATGCCGCGAATGTTATAGCCGCTGATGCCGCCGCGCTGGCCTGCGCCACCCACCGAAACGCCAGGCTCGTAGCGCACCAGGTCCTTGAGGTTGTTGACGTTGTTGCGGTTCAGTTCCTGGCGGTCGTGGACGGTGACCGTGCTCGGTACGCTGGTGATGTCCTGTTCCTGGCGGGTGGCGCTGATGGTCACCTGCTGCAACTCCAGCGCACTGCCGGTACTGCGCTTTTGCAGGATGATGCTGTTGTCGCCCAGCTTGTGGTAGCTCAGGTTGGTCCCCACCAACAGGCGCTCCAGGGCTTTGTCTGGTGGCAGCGAGCCGCTCACCCCCGGCGAGGCGACGCCTTCGGCCAGCTCCGCCGACATGCCGACTTGCCAGCCTGTGACAGCGGTGAATGCATTCAGGGCCGAGACCAATGGCTGCCGGGCAATGGCAAAGGTGTAGTCGCCCATGTTGCGCGAAGGGGGTTGCACCGTGGTGGCGGCCAGGGCGAGCGGCGCGGTGCCGGCCATCAGGATGGCGGCGGTCAGCAGTGACAGCGTGCAAGAGGGGGCAAGAAACCGGCAAGTAAGGCGAGAAGACATCGATAGCGCTCCGTGTCGCATCTGTTATAGGTGCAGACTCACATCTGTGGATGCGAATCAATTGCATTGGCTATAACGAGACGAACCAGCGGAGGCTATCGAGTAAAAATAATTCTCATTCAGTTCAGGATCACCAGCGCCGGGAACTCCTGGAGCCGCGCCGAGGTGATGTGGGCCAGCGAGCGCACCACGTCCAACGGCTGGTCGAGGCGGTAATTTCCGGTCACGGCAACGTTGGCCAACTGTTCGTTGCTGTTGATGATCCAGCCGGGGTAGTAACGGCGCAGCTCGGCCAGTACCTGGCTCAGTGGCCGATTCTCGAACACCAGCCGACCCTGGACCCAGGCCAGGTCAGTGTTGGCATCGAGTCGGGCCGGGCGATCGAAGCCGTTGGGACCGATGCGGATGCTTTCGCCAGCGGACAGCCGTACATGGGTGTCGTTGCGGTTGGCTCGCAGGTCCACGTCGCCGCGCTGCACCTGGACCTGGGCCACGCCGTCGAGGTAACGCACGGCGAACGTGGTGTCGCTGACGCTGGCCGTGACCGGGCCGGCATCGATTTGCAGCGGCAGGTTGCGGTTGCCCGGTACTTCGAAAAACGCCTCGCCCTTGTACAGGCGCGCCACGTGCCGTCGTTCATTGAACGTGCTGGAGAAGGCCGAATCGGTGTTGAGCAGGACCTTGGAGCCGTCCTCCAATTGCAGGCGCTGGCGCTCACCGACCACGGTCAGGTGGTCGGCCTGCAAGCGCAGGGGCAGGTCGCTGAAATTGAACAGGCCGAGAAACAGCACGGCGGCGGTGGCCAGGGGTTTCCAGTGGGTGCGCAGGCGCGACAGCGCGGTGACCTTGGGCGCGGCGTCGAGTCGACGGGCACTTTCCATCACCTGCGGGCCGTTCCAGATCGCCTGGGCCCGGGCGAACGCTTCGCCATGGCGTGGATCGGCCGCCAGCCAGGCGTGGAACTGCCGCGTCTGTTCCTCGCTGGGGTTGTCCAGCAGGATCAGCCAGTCCAGCGCCTGTTCCATGGCATGGGCGGTTTCCGGCGTTGGCGCAGGAGAAGGGGAGATGTCCGTCACGGTGGGTTCTCGTTCCTCGGTTCAGCGGCAAGTTACAAGCTTCAAGATTCAAGTCGCAAGCACAAGCCCGCATACAACTTGCAGCTTGAATCTTATCGCTGCAGTTGTCCCACACAGATCGCCATGATCAGTTTCAGTTCCTTCTGCACGGTGCTCAGGGACACGCCCAGCCGTTCGGCGATTTCCTGGTAACTGTGGCCATGCAGGCGGCTGAGGATGAAGATCTGCTGCTGCCGCGCGCTCAAGGCCTGCAGACTGACATTCAGGCGCTCGAGCAGTTGTTGGGCATGGGCGGCGTCTTCGGCACTGCTCTGGGGGGCGACGACGTTGTGGACGACCTCCAGCGGCACGTCATCGAGCAAGGTCCGCGATTGGATTCGCCGGGCACGCAGATGGTCCAGCGCCAGGTTGCGGGCGGTCTGGAAAACAAAGGGTTCGAGGTGTTCGACCGTGCGTTCGCGCAGTGCGCGGGTCACACGCAGGTAGGTTTCCTGAAGCAGGTCTTCGGCGGTGCTGGGGTTGCTGACCATGCGCTCGAGGGTGCGCAGCAGCGGCGTGCGCTGGGCGAGGAAGACGTGATGAAAGCGCGATTGACTCACGGTAGGGCCCGGTCCGGTGCGAGCAGATGATAATGCTTATCATCTGCCGGATGGGTCAAGCCTTCATTTATTTCACGAGTGTGCACCCCTGTGGGAGCGGGCTTGCTCGCGAAAGCGGTGGATCAGCCAACTTTTTATCGACTGACACTCCGCTTTCGCGAGCAAGCCCGCTCCCACAAAAAGCCTATCTACCGTGTCCGGTTACTCGGCGTTACACAACGCCAGGCAGTTATCGAGCATGCGGTTGGAGAAGCCCCATTCGTTGTCATACCAGGCCAGTACCTTGAGCAGCTTGCCGCTGACCTTGGTGTGGTTGGCGTCGAAGATCGACGATAGCGGGTTGTGGTTGAAATCACTGGAGACCAGCGGCAGGGTGTTGTAGCCGAGGATCTTCGAATGCTGGCTGGCATGGCGCAGCAGCTCGTTGACTTCTTCGGCCGACGCTTCGCGCTTGAGTTGCACGGTCAGGTCGACCAGGGACACGTTGATCACCGGTACACGCACCGCCATGCCGGTCAGCTTGCCCGCCAGTTCCGGCAGCACCAGGCCCACCGCTTCGGCGGCGCCGGTCTTGCTCGGGATCATGTTCTGGGTGGCCGAACGGGCGCGGTACGGGTCGGTGTGGTAGACGTCGGTCAGGTTCTGGTCGTTGGTGTAGGCATGGATGGTGGTCATCAGGCCGCTTTCGATGCCCAGCTCGCGGTGCAGCACCTGGGCCACCGGGGCCAGGCAGTTGGTGGTGCACGAAGCATTGGAGATGATCTGGTGGGACTGGCGCAGGATGTCGTGGTTCACGCCATACACCACGGTGGCATCGGCACCCTTGGCCGGCGCCGAGATGATCACCTTGCGCGCGCCGGCGCTGATATGGGCCGCGGCCTTGGCACGGTCGGTGAACAGGCCGGTGCATTCGAACACGACGTCGATTTTCTCAGCGGCCCAAGGCAGTTCGGCCGGGTTGCGGATGGCACTGACCGAGATGCGGTCGCCATTGACCGTCAGGCTCTCGTGGTCATGCTGTACCTCGGCATCGAAGGTGCCGTGGACGGTGTCGAACTTGAGCAGATGGGCATTGATTGCGCTGTCGCCCAGGTCATTGATGGCGACGATCTGCAAGTCGCGACGATAGCCTTGGGTATACAGTGCTCGGAGGACGTTGCGGCCGATGCGGCCAAAACCATTGATTGCGATTCGAAGAGTCATTAACTGCGCCGCCGTCGATTTGTTGTTGGAATTACAAGATTATTCGCATAAAAATAGAAAACAAGCCTTTTTAGTGGCAATATTTTGTTTTATCTACAACGAGTGACCTGAATCAACTGGTCCGAACGGTCAATAAATCGTCTGCTGCCTCGCTTTTCACACAGCGTGCAGCGGGCTTTTGACCAGCATAGACAATCAGGTCGCCACACCCGTTAGCCTGGAGTTCTACACATGCATCCCCGCGTTCTTGAGGTCACCGAACGGCTTATCGCCCGCAGCCGCGCCACGCGTCAGGCTTACCTTGCATTGATCCACGGTGCAGCCAGCGATGGTCCGATGCGCGGCAAGCTGCAGTGCGCCAACTTCGCTCACGGTGTGGCCGGTTGCGGCACCGAAGACAAACACCACCTGCGGATGATGAACGCCGCCAACATCGCCATCGTGTCGTCCTATAACGACATGCTCTCGGCCCACCAGCCCTACGAAACCTTCCCGGAACAGATCAAGAAAGCCCTGCGCGAAATCGGCTCGGTCGGCCAGTTCGCCGGCGGTACGCCCGCGATGTGCGACGGCGTGACCCAGGGCGAGGCGGGGATGGAACTGAGCCTGCCGAGCCGCGAGGTGATCGCGCTGTCCACGGCGGTGGCGCTGTCCCACAACATGTTCGACGGCGCACTGATGCTCGGCATCTGCGACAAGATCGTCCCGGGCCTGATGATGGGCGCGCTGCGCTTCGGTCACTTGCCGACGATCTTCGTGCCGGGCGGGCCGATGGTCTCGGGCATTTCCAACAAGGAAAAAGCCGACGTGCGCCAGCGCTATGCCGAAGGCAAGGCCACCCGCGAAGAGCTGCTGGAATCGGAGATGAAGTCCTATCACAGCCCTGGCACCTGCACCTTCTACGGCACCGCCAACACCAACCAGTTGTTGATGGAAGTGATGGGCCTGCACTTGCCGGGCGCCTCGTTCGTCAACCCGAACACGCCATTGCGCGATGCCCTGACCCGTGAAGCGGCGTTCCAGGTCACGCGGATGACCAAGCAAAGCGGCAACTTCATGCCCATCGGCGAGATCGTCGACGAACGGTCGCTGGTCAACTCCATCGTTGCGCTGCACGCCACCGGCGGCTCCACCAACCACACGCTGCACATGCCGGCCATCGCCATGGCGGCAGGCATCCAGCTGACCTGGCAGGACATGGCCGACCTCTCCGAGGTGGTGCCGACCCTGAGCCACGTCTACCCGAACGGCAAGGCCGACATCAACCACTTCCAGGCGGCGGGCGGCATGTCGTTCCTGATCCGTGAATTGCTGGAAGCCGGTTTGCTCCACGAAAACGTCAACACCGTGCTCGGTCATGGCCTGAGCCGCTACACCCAGGAACCGTTCCTGGAGGATGGCGAATTGGTGTGGCGCGACGGCCCGATCGAAAGCCTCGACGAAAACATCCTGCGCCCGGTGGCCCGCGCGTTCTCGCCTGAAGGCGGCCTGCGGGTGATGGAAGGCAACCTGGGGCGCGGGGTGATGAAGGTCTCCGCCGTGGCCCTGGAAAACCAGATTGTCGAGGCGCCGGCGATGGTGTTCCAGGATCAGCAGGACCTGGCCGATGCATTCAAGGCCGGTCTGCTGGAGAAAGATTTCGTCGCGGTGATGCGCTTCCAGGGGCCGCGCTCCAACGGCATGCCCGAGCTGCACAAGATGACGCCGTTCCTCGGCGTATTGCAGGACCGTGGCTTCAAAGTGGCGTTGGTGACCGACGGGCGCATGTCCGGCGCGTCGGGGAAAATCCCGGCGGCCATCCATGTCAGCCCTGAAGCTTATGTCGGCGGTGCGTTGGCCCGGGTGCAGGAGGGCGATATCATCCGCGTCGATGGCGTCAAAGGCACCTTGGAATTGAAGGTGGACGCCGAAGAATTCGCCGCGCGCACGCCGGCCAAGGGCCTGTTGGGCAACAACATCGGCACCGGTCGTGAGCTGTTCGGTTTCATGCGCATGGCCTTCAGCTCGGCGGAGCAGGGCGCCAGCGCCTTCACTTCTGCCCTGGAGACGCTTAATTGAAACTGGCTTTGGTCGGTGATATCGGTGGGACCAACGCACGTTTCGCGTTGTGGAAGAACCACAACCTGGAAAACATCCAGGTGCTGGCGACGGCGGATTACGCCTGCCCGGAAGATGCCATCCAGGTTTACTTGAGTGGCTTGGGCTTGAAACCGGGCGCTATCGGTTCGGTGTGCCTGTCGGTGGCCGGTCCCGTGAGCGGCGATGAGTTTCGTTTCACCAACAATCACTGGCGCCTGAGCAACCTGGCGTTCTGCGAGACCCTGCAGGTCGAGAAGCTGTTGCTGGTCAACGACTTCTCGGCCATGGCCCTGGGCATGACCCGTTTGCGTCCCGATGAATACCGGGTCGTCTGCGAAGGCACCCCGGAACCCATGCGCCCGGCGGTGGTGATCGGCCCGGGCACCGGGCTGGGCGTCGGTACACTGTTGGATCTTGGGGAGGGCCGTTTCGCGGCGCTGCCGGGGGAGGGCGGTCATGTCGACCTGCCCATGAGCAGCCCGCGGGAAACCCAGCTGTGGCAGCACATCTACAACGAGATCGGCCACGTCAGCGCCGAAACCGCCCTGAGCGGCAGCGGTCTGCCGCGGGTGTACCGGGCCATTTGCGCGGTGGACGGGCATGTGCCGGTGCTCGACACGCCCGAGTCCATCACCGCAGCCGGCCTGGCTGGCGATCCCATTGCCCTGGAAGTGCTCGAGCAGTTCTGCCGCTGGCTGGGGCGCGTGGCCGGCAACAATGTGTTGACGCTGGGCGGGCGCGGCGGCGTCTACATCGTCGGTGGTGTGGTCCCGCGGTTCGCCGATTTCTTCCTCGAAAGCGGCTTCGCCCGCTGCTTCGCCGACAAGGGCTGCATGAGCGATTACTTCAAGGGCATTCCGGTCTGGCTGGTGACCGCCCCATACTCCGGCCTGATGGGCGCGGGCGTGGCGTTGGAGCAATCGACCCCCGTTTAAAGTTGAAATGTGGTCTCCTGTGGGAGCGGGCTTGCTCGCGAAGGCGGTGTGTCAGACAACGAAAATGTTGAATGACACACCGCCTTCGCGAGCAAGCCCGCTCCCACAGTGGTTTAGCGGTGTTTGTAGTCCTCCTCCATCAGGCATAATCCGCCCCAATCCAAACAACAAGGACGAGGCCCGTGAGTTCAGTGAACAAATCGATTTTGTTGGTCGACGATGACCAGGAGATTCGCGAACTGCTGGACACCTACCTCAGCCGTGCGGGTTTCCACGTGCGCACCACGCCCGACGGCGCCGGGTTTCGCCAGGCGCTGAACGAGGCGCCGAGCGACCTGGTAATCCTCGATGTGATGCTGCCCGATGAAGACGGTTTCAGCCTTTGTCGCTGGGTTCGCCAGCACCCACGCCAGGCCCATGTACCGATCATCATGCTCACCGCCAGTTCCGACGAGGCCGATCGGGTCATCGGCCTTGAATTGGGCGCCGATGATTACCTGGGCAAGCCTTTCAGCCCGCGTGAATTACAGGCGCGCATCAAGGCGCTACTGCGCCGGGCGCAATTCGGCCAGGAGCGCTCCGGCAGCGAAGTGCTGGCCTTCGATGAATGGCGGCTGGACATGGTCAGCCATCGGCTGTTCCACACCGACGGTGAAGAGGTGATTCTCTCCGGTGCCGATTTCGCCCTGCTCAAGCTGTTTCTCGACCATCCCCAGGAAATCCTCGACCGCGACACCATCGGCAATGCGACCCGTGGGCGTGACCTGATGCCCCTGGACCGGATCGTCGACATGGCGGTCAGTCGCCTGCGCCAGCGCCTGCGTGACACCGAAAAACCGCCGCGGCTGATTCGCACGGTGCGTGGCAGCGGCTATCAACTGGCGGCCAGTGTGGTTGCCAGCAATGGTCATTGATTGGGTCAAGAAAGTCGCTCGGCGGGTGCCGTTACCGCGCTCGTTGCTGGGGCGGATGCTACTGCTGACCTTGCTGGTGGTGCTGTTCGCCCAGACCCTGTCCAGCCTGATCTGGGTCTCGCAACTGCGCGCCACCCAGCTCGAAGGCCTGATCACCAGTGCCCGCAGCCTCGCCCACTCGATGAACGCCAGTGTCAGTTATTTGCGGTCGCTGCCGGTGGCTTACCGGCCTCTGGTGCTCGATCAGTTGCGCAGCATGGGCGGCACGCGGTTTGTCGTCACCCTCAATGACAAACCCCTGGGCATGGATGTGCTGCCGGTCACGCCGCGCAAGCTGGCGGTGCTCAAGGCGGTGGACGAGGTGCTGCGCCAATCCCTGGGCAGTAGCGCCGACATTTCCGTGCAGTTCGTCAGCCCCGATGACCTGCGGATTTTCAACGCCGGACTCAAGCTCGACGAACTGCCGCGTTCGTGGGCCCACTACGCCTTGACCCTCGAACCGGTGAACCCGCCGGTGCTGGTCACGCAGATCCAGATGGCACCAGGCGAATGGCTGTACATCGCTTCGTTGCTCCCCGAGCCCTACACCAGCCTCGAAGAACAAGACCTGCCCAAGCAACAGGTCGGTTTCATCGTGCTCACCAGTAGCTTGTTGCTGTTGTTCATCGGTTTGCTGGTGCATTGGCAGAGCCGGCCCCTCAAGCGACTGGCGCGGGCGGCGCGGGACATGTCCCTGGGCGCCGAAGTGGAACCGGTGGCCGAGGGCGGCGGCAGCGAAGTGGTGGAGGTGGGGCGGGCGTTCAACGCCATGCGCGAACGCATCAGCCGTTACCTGACTGAACGCAGCCAGTTGTTCAGCGCGATTTCCCATGACTTGCGCACGCCGATCACCCGTCTGCGGTTGCGGGTCGAATTGCTGGAGGACGAAAACCTGCAAGCCAAGTTCGGCCGCGACCTGGACGAACTGGAGTTGTTGGTCAAAGGCGCGCTGCAATGCGTCAAGGACACCGACATTCACGAGAACATCGAGCCGGTGGATCTCAACCATGTGCTCGATTGCCTGGTCGAACCTTACCTGGCGCCCAACGGCAATGGCCGGGTAACCCAGGATGGCCGGGCGCTGGCGCCGTATCCTGGCAAACCGCTGGCCCTCAAGCGCTGCATCGGCAACCTGATCGACAACGCCTTGAAATACGGGCAGAACGCCCACCTGCATATCGATGACGATGAAACCGCGTTCATCCTGCACGTCGACGACGAAGGCCCGGGCGTGCCCGAACAGCGTCTGGAGCAAGTCTTCGAACCGCACTTTCGCCTCGCCGGGCAACAGCAGGGCTATGGCCTGGGGCTGGGCATCGCCCGCAACATCGCCCACAGCCATGGTGGTGAAGTGAGCTTGCAGAACCTGCGCGAGGGTGGGTTGCGGGTGACGTTGCAGTTGCCGCGCAGTGTGGATTGATTAGACCGCGTTATCGTTCATCGCGAGCAAGCCCGCTCCCACATTGGATCTGTGGTGTTTACACAGGTTGTGTCCATGTGGGAGCGGGCTTGCTCGCGATGGCGCCAGTAGCTTCAACCTATCTCTCAAAATGAATGTCACAGGCTGGTGACATAACTCGTCCCTTTCGTTACCTGCCGCCCGCCAACCCTTGTTTAGACTCCCTGCGTCAAAACAACAAAAAAGGTACCTCCCGATGGACACCTTCCAACCGGCCTTCAGCAGTTGGCTGAACGCGCCTGCCCATCAGCGCTGGCTCGCCGACGAAGGCTTGCGGCTGCTGGCGTTCGCCAAGGCCTCGAAGCTGCCGGACGGCTTTGGCAATCTGGACGAGCACGGCCATCTGCCGGCCGACGCCCGGGCCGAGACCATGAATACCGCGCGCATGACCCACAGCTTCGCCATGGCCCATATCCAGGGCTTGCCGGGTTTCGCCGAACTGGTGGACCACGGTATCCAGGCCCTCAGTGGCCCGTTGCGCGACGCCGAGCACGGTGGCTGGTTTGCCACGACGCGACCCGATGAAGACGGCGCCGACAAGGCTGCCTACCTGCATGCGTTCGTTGCCCTGGCCGCGAGTTCCGCGGTGGTGGCCCAGCGTCCCGGCGCCCCGGCGTTGCTGGACGAGGCGGTGCGGATCATCGACACGCATTTCTGGAGCGAAGAAGAGGGCGCCCTGCGCGAGTCCTTCAACCGCGACTGGAGCGTCGAAGAGGCCTACCGCGGCGCCAACAGCAACATGCACGCCACCGAAGCCTTCCTGGCCCTGGCCGATGCCACCGACGATCCTCGTTGGCTGGCCCGCGCCCTGCACATCGTCGAACGGGTCATCCACGGCCATGCCGCCGCCAACGACTACCTGGTGGTGGAGCATTTCGATCGCCATTGGCAGCCTTTGCGCGAGTACAACCAGGACAATCCCGCCGACGGTTTCCGCCCCTACGGCACCACCCCCGGCCACGGTTTCGAATGGGCACGGCTGCTGTTGCACCTTGAAGCTGCCCGGGTGCAGATCGGCATGCTGACCCCGGGTTGGCTGGCCCAGGACGCGCAGAAACTCTTCGACCAGAACTGCCGCCACGGTTGGGACGTCGATGGCGCGCCCGGTATTGTCTACACCCTGGACTGGGATAACCGCGCCGTGGTTCGCCATCGCTTGCATTGGGTCCACGCCGAAGCCGCGGCCGCTGCCAGCGCCTTGCTCAAGCGCACCGACGAGGCGAAGTACGAAGCCTGGTACCGGCGATTCTGGGAGTTCTGTGACAAACACTTCATCGACCGCTGCAATGGCAGTTGGCATCACGAACTCGACCCGCAAAACCGCCCCAGCGCCGACATCTGGCCAGGCAAGCCGGACCTGTATCACGCCTGGCAGGCGGTGCTGATTCCGCGCTTGCCCCTGGCACCGAGCATGGCCACGGCCCTGGCGAAACTTTCCAGTCCCGCGCCTGTGTAACCATGTCGTGACATTTACGCGTCCCTTCGTTACCTGCGAAGGGATTTCCCCTGTTTAGAATCCATGCAGCGCAAGCACCAGACTTGCATGCATAACAACAAGAAAGGTACTTCTAGATGAATGCGATTTCTCGCCTCGCTACTGTCATTTCTCTTGCTTCCCTGCTTCCCGTCGCAGCATTCCCTGTCAGCACCCTTGCCGCCGAATCCAAAGGTTCCGTGGAAGTCGTCCACTGGTGGACGTCGGGTGGCGAAAAAGCTGCGGTCGATGTGCTCAAGGCCCAGGTAGAAAAAGACGGCTTTACCTGGAAGGACGGCGCTGTCGCCGGCGGTGGCGGTTCCACGGCCATGACCGTGCTCAAGAGCCGCGCCGTGGCTGGCAACCCACCGGGTGTCGCCCAGATCAAGGGCCCGGACATCCAGGAGTGGGCGTCCACCGGGCTGCTCGACACCGATATCCTGAAAGACGTCGCCAAAGAAGAGAAATGGGACAGCCTGCTCGACAAGAAAGTCTCCGATACCGTGAAGTACGACGGTGACTACGTTGCCGTGCCGGTGAACATCCACCGCGTTAACTGGCTGTGGATCAACCCGGAAGTCTTCAAGAAAGCCGGCATCACCAAGAACCCGACCACCCTCGAAGAATTCTACGCCGCTGGCGACAAGCTCAAGGCCGCGGGCTTCATCCCGCTCGCCCACGGTGGCCAGCCATGGCAGGACAGCACCGTATTCGAAGCCGTGGTGCTCTCGGTCATGGGCGCCGAGGGCTACAAGAAGGCCCTGGTCGACCTGGACAGCAAAGCCCTGACCGGCCCGGAAATGGTCAAGGCCTTGACCGAACTGAAGAAAGTCGCGACCTACATGGACGCCGACGGCAAGGGCCAGGACTGGAACCTGGAAGCGGCCAAGGTCATCAACGGCAAGGCCGGCATGCAGATCATGGGTGACTGGGCCAAGAGCGAGTGGACCGCCGCGAAGAAAGTCGCCGGCAAGGACTACGAGTGCGTAGCGTTCCCGGGTACCGACAAGGCCTTCACCTACAACATCGACTCCCTGGCGGTGTTCAAGCAGAAAGACAAAGGCACTGCGGCTGGCCAGCAGGATATCGCCAAGGTCGTACTGGGTGAGAACTTCCAGAAAGTCTTCAGCATCAACAAGGGCTCGATCCCGGTGCGCAACGACATGCTCGGCGACATGGCCAAGTATGGATTCGATTCCTGCGCCCAGACCGCTGCCAAGGACTTCCTGGCGGACGCCAAGTCCGGCGGCCTGCAGCCGAGCATGGCGCACAACATGGCGACCACGCTGGCGGTACAAGGTGCGTTCTTTGACGTGGTGACCAACTACATCAACGACCCGAAAGCCGACCCTACCGATGCCGCCAAGAAACTGGGCGCAGCGGTGCAGGCTGCCAAGTAATTAGCGCCGCGGTCCTTTTGTGGGAGTGAGCAGGCTCGCTCCCACAAAGGGAATGTTTTGTAGTCTTTTTCTCTTGTACTGGATCTTCCCATGAGTTCTGTTGCTGTGTTCAGCAAGGCCTCGCCGTTCGATGCATTGCAGCGCTGGCTCCCAAAACTGGTGCTGGCGCCGAGCATGTTCATCGTTCTGGTGGGCTTCTATGGCTATATCTTGTGGACGTTCGTCCTGTCGTTCACCACCTCGACCTTCTTGCCGAACTACAAGTGGGCAGGCCTGGCGCAGTATGCGCGGCTGATGGACAACGATCGCTGGTGGGTGGCGAGCAAGAACCTGGTGCTCTTTGGCGGCATGTTCATCGGTATCACCCTGGTGATCGGCGTGCTGCTGGCAGTGTTTCTTGACCAGCGCATTCGTCGCGAAGGTTTCATCCGCACCATTTACCTGTACCCGATGGCGCTTTCGATGATCGTCACCGGTACGGCCTGGAAATGGTTGCTCAACCCGGGCATGGGCCTGGACAAATTGTTGCGCGACTGGGGTTGGGAAGGCTTCCGCCTGGATTGGCTGATCGACCCGGATCGTGTGGTGTACTGCCTGGTGATCGCGGCGGTGTGGCAGGCCTCGGGCTTTATCATGGCGATGTTCCTGGCCGGCCTGCGGGGTGTCGATCAATCGATCATCCGTGCCGCGCAGATCGATGGCGCGAGCATGCCGCGCATCTACTGGAAAGTGGTGCTGCCAAGCCTGCGTCCGGTGTTCTTCAGTGCGGTGATGATCCTGGCGCACATCGCGATCAAGAGCTTCGACCTGGTGGCGGCGATGACGGCCGGCGGCCCGGGTTACTCCTCCGACCTGCCAGCCATGTTCATGTATTCCTTCACCTTCAGTCGCGGCCAGATGGGCATGGGCTCGGCCAGTGCAATCCTGATGCTCGGTGCGATTCTCGCAATCATCGTGCCTTACCTGTACTCCGAGCTGAGGACCAAGCGTCATGACTAGTCTCGCTGCCAAACCTTCCATCAGCCTGAGTCGCATCGCGATCTACGCGGTGTTGATCCTCGCCGTATTGCTTTACCTGGTACCGTTGGTGGTCATGCTGTTGACCAGCTTCAAGACGCCGGAAGACATCAGTACCGGCAACCTGCTGAGCTGGCCGACCGTGGTCAGCGGCATCGGCTGGGTCAAGGCCTGGGCCACGGTGGACGGCTACTTCTGGAACTCGATCAAGATCACCGTCCCGGCGGTGCTGATCTCTACCGCCATCGGCGCCTTGAACGGCTACGTGTTGTCGATGTGGCGCTTTCGCGGTTCGCAGTTGTTCTTCGGCCTGTTGCTGTTCGGTTGCTTCCTGCCGTTCCAGACCGTCCTGCTGCCGGCCTCGTTCACCCTCGGCAAGATGGGCCTGGCCAGTACCACCACGGGCCTGGTGTTCGTGCATGTGGTCTACGGCCTGGCGTTCACCACGCTGTTCTTCCGCAACTACTACGTCAGCATTCCCGATGCACTGGTGAAGGCGGCGCGACTGGACGGTGCGGGGTTCTTCACCATTTTCCGGCGGATCATCCTGCCGATGTCCACCCCGATCATCATGGTCTGCCTGATCTGGCAGTTCACCCAGATCTGGAACGACTTCCTGTTCGGCGTGGTGTTCTCCAGTGGTGATTCGCAACCCATCACGGTGGCGCTGAACAACTTGGTCAACACCAGTACCGGGGCCAAGGAATACAACGTGGACATGGCGGCGGCGATGATCGCCGGGCTGCCGACCCTGCTGGTCTATGTGGTCGCAGGCAAGTATTTCGTGCGCGGTCTGACGGCCGGCGCAGTCAAGGGGTAATCATGGCAACGCTTGAACTTCGCAACGTAAACAAGACCTATGGTGCCGGCCTGCCGGACACCCTGAAGAACATCGAGTTGTCGATCAAGGACGGTGAGTTCCTGATCCTCGTCGGACCTTCGGGCTGCGGCAAGTCCACACTGATGAACTGCATCGCCGGCCTTGAGACCATCACCGGCGGCGCGATCATGATCGGTGACCAGGATGTCAGCGGCATGAGCCCGAAGGATCGTGACATCGCCATGGTGTTCCAGTCCTACGCGCTGTACCCGACCATGAGCGTGCGCGAGAACATCGAGTTCGGCCTGAAAATCCGCAAGATGAACCAGGCTGCCATCGACGAAGAAGTCGCGCGCGTGGCCAAGCTGCTGCAGATCGAACACCTGCTCAACCGCAAGCCTGGCCAGCTTTCCGGCGGCCAGCAACAGCGTGTGGCCATGGGCCGGGCGCTGGCGCGGCGACCGAAGATCTACCTGTTCGACGAACCGCTGTCCAACCTCGACGCCAAGCTGCGGGTCGAGATGCGTACCGAAATGAAGCTGATGCACCAACGCCTGAAGACCACCACGGTCTACGTGACCCACGACCAGATCGAAGCCATGACCCTGGGCGACAAAGTGGCGGTGATGAAGGACGGGATCATCCAGCAGTTCGGCACGCCGAAAGAGATCTATACCAACCCGGCCAACCTGTTCGTGGCGAGTTTCATCGGTTCGCCTCCGATGAACTTCATCCCGTTGCGCCTGCAACGCAAGGACGGTCGCCTGCTGGCGCTGCTCGACAGCGGCCAGGCCCGTTGCGAGCTGCCGATGGGCATGCAGGACGCCGGCCTGGAAGACCGCGAAGTGATCCTGGGCATGCGCCCGGAGCAGATCATGCTGGCGGGCAGCGAGCCCAATGGCTTGCCGACCATCCGCGCCGAAGTCCAGGTCACCGAGCCTACCGGGCCGGACACCCTGGTATTCGTCAACCTCAACGACACCAAGGTCTGCTGCCGCCTGGCGCCGGACGTGGCGCCGCAGGTTGGAGAAACCCTGACGCTGCAATTCGATCCGTCGAAAGTGCTGCTGTTCGATGCCCAGTCCGGCGAACGCCTGGGCGTGGCAGGCCAGGCGCAAACCGATGCCCGGAGCGCAAATGTCGCGCAGTTCAAAGGCCGTTGAAGAACAAATGTGGGAGCCTGCGTGCGCCCACAAAGAAGGAGTATGCGGTGAGTGGGGACCACCCATCGCAATCGTTGTAAACCGCGTTAGATAAAAACAGTTAATAACAATAAAGACGAGGATGTAGGGATGAAGAAGAAAAATAACGCCCAGCTTATCTGCCAGTTGTCAGCCGTTGCGGCGATGATGCTGGTCGGTAGCGCACAGGCTGCCGACGCGTTCAGCGCCGATTCGCCGTATATGACGGGTGACTGGGGTGGTGAACGGACCAAGCTGATCGAGCAGGGTATCGACATCAAGGCCGACTACGTCGGCGAAATGGGCGCCAACCTGCATGGTGGCTACAACAACGACAAGACCGCGCGTTACTCCGACCAGTTTGGCCTGGGCGTAGCGCTGGACCTGGAAAAGCTGTGGGGTTGGGATAACACCCAGGCCAAGATCCAGCTCACCAACCGTAATGGTGAAAACATCTCCAACGACCGTGTCGGCGACCCGCGTGCCGGCACCTTGAGTTCTTCCCAGGAAGTCTACGGTCGTGGCCACATGGTTCGTCTGACCCAACTGTGGATCAAGCACCAGTTCCTCGACGGTAAACTGGACGTCAAGGCCGGTTACTTCGGCGAAGGCGAGGACTTCAACACCTTCCCTTGCGAATTCCAGAACCTGGCCTTCTGCGGCTCCCAGGTGGGTAACTGGGCGACCGGTATCTGGTACAACTGGCCGGTTAGCCAGGCCGCGATCCGCGTGAAGTACAACATCACGCCTGAGTTCTATGCGCAGATCGGTGCGTACAACCAGAACCCCTCGCAACTGGAACACGGCAACGGCTTCAAGCTCAGCGGCAGTGGTACCAAGGGCACCGTCATTCCGGTCGAGCTGGTCTGGTCGCCGAAGGTCAACAACCTGCCGGGCGAATACCGTGTCGGTTACTACAAGAGCACGGCCGATGCCAATGACGTCCGTGAGGATGACAATGGCGATGACGCCGCGACCACCCTTAACGCCTATCGCAGCCATAACAGCAAGCACGGTTACTGGTTCGTCGCGCAGCAGCAACTCACGACCCACAACGGCGATGCTTCACGCGGTCTGAACATCGCAGCCAACGCGACCTTCCACGACAAGGACACCAACGTCGTCGACAACTACCAGTCGCTGATGTTCGTGTACAAGGGCCCGTTCGATGCACGCCCTAAAGATGACATCGGGATCGGTTTCGCCCGTATCCATGTCAACGATGACGTGAAGAAAAATGCTGAGCTGACCAACGCTGCCAATGGTGTCACCGACTACAACGACCCGCTGTTCGCGCCGCTGCGTAGCACTGAGTACAACTACGAGCTCAACTACGGTGTCCACGTCACCAACTGGCTGACCGTACGTCCTAACCTGCAATACATCACTCATCCAGGTGGTGTGGATGAAGTGGACAACGCGCTGGTGGCCGGCCTGAAAATTCAGTCGGTGTTCTAACGCTGTTGCGATAAGCTCCTCTCTATGTGCGCATATTTGCGGACGGCCAAGGCTGTCCGCTTTTTTTTGGGGGAATGTGTTTGGCTGGCGCACCACAAAACTGACGCATCAATCGAGAGTTCAATGATTTCCAGGACCGCGGCCCATGCATGAGCATCCGCTACAACGCTTTTTCAGATCCTTGCGCGAGCGCCCGGTGTTCGCCTGGGAGCGCTATCAACAGCGCGACGTGTTGGTGATCGATCACCCGTTGTGCCAGGCAGTGTTCAGTCGCCAGGGCGCGCAGTTGTTGCACTTCCAGCCGCGAGGCCAGAAGCCGTGGTTGTGGTGCGCGGCCAAA
This sequence comes from Pseudomonas sp. DF11, assembly GCF_058148565.1. Lineage (NCBI taxonomy): Bacteria > Pseudomonadati > Pseudomonadota > Gammaproteobacteria > Pseudomonadales > Pseudomonadaceae > Pseudomonas > Pseudomonas sp. DF11. Next base: position 100,861 of record NZ_JBYVYN010000003.1, on the reverse strand, counting down.
TGGCCACACGTCGGGGCGATACGTGGCGGAGTGCCGGTGTGTTGGCCGTGGTATGGCCGCCATCCGAGCGAAAACGCCTGGCCGTCCCATGGTTGGGCGCGGTTGATCGATTGGAAGCTGCTCGACAGCCGTAGTGACGAAGAGGGTGTGCACCTGCATTGGCAGTTGCAGTTGTGCGACTGGCAAGTGGACCTGCATGCGCACTTGGGTGAGCGCATGGAACTGCGCTTGAGCACCGAGCACCAGGACAGCCTGCCGTGCCGATTGAGTCAGGCCTTGCACGCCTATTGGCGTATTGGTGACGTTGGCGAGGTAGCGCTGTCTGGGCTCGAAGGTGCACAGGGCTACGACCAGTTGAAACGTACGGTTTGCCAGCAGGAGGGTGAGTTGCGCGTCGAGGGTGGCTGTCAGCGGGTGTTCCAGCATGACGGAGAATTACAGCTCAAGGACCATGCCTGGCATCGCGAGTTGTGCATCGACACCGGTGACAGCGCCGACACCGTGGTCTGGCATCCCGGCGCACGGCCGTTGCTGGGGGTGAGTTGGGATGAGGTCAGCGAATTCGTCTGCGTCGAAGCCGCCAGTGGCGGCACCGACAGTCTGTGCCTGGCGCCGGGGGAGCGGGCGCACCTGAGTTTGCAGGCGTGGGTGGGGGCTTAGCTCAGGATCTCTGGTGTGGCGGCAGGCCCCTTCGCGAGCAAGCCCGCTCCCACATGGGGTTCGGGTTACTCACAGAACTTGTGATTAACATAGACCTTGTGGGAGCGGGCTTGCTCGCGAAGACGGACTATAGATTCTGGATCGAGTCAGTTGAACTCATCCCCCACCGGATACCGGCTGGCATTCAGGCTTTCCTTGATCTTGCGCAAATGCGGTTGGAAGTCCACGCCCCGGCGCAAGGTCATGCCGGTGGCGAGCACGTCCAGCACGGTGAGCTGGATGATCCGCGAGGTCATCGGCATATAGATGTCGGTGTCTTCGGGCAACGGAATATTCAGGCTCAGGGTACTGGCCTTGGCCAGGGGCGAGCCTTCGGCGGTCAGGCCCAACACCGAAGCGCCGTTTTCCCGAGCGATACGCGCCACTTCCACCAGCTCACGGGTACGGCCGGTGTAGGAAATGATCACGAACAATTCGCCTGTATGGGCCACCGAGGCGATCATGCGTTGCATCAGCACATCGGCATGGGCGGTCACCGCCAGATTGAAGCGGAAAAACTTGTGCTGGGCATCCAGCGCCACTGGAGCGGAGGCGCCGAGGCCGAAGAAGTGGATCTGCCGGGCCTGGATCAGCAGGTCCACGGCACGACTGATCAAATTGGGATCAAGGGCCTGGCAGGCGCTGTCCAATGAGGCAATCGCGCTGCCAAAGATTTTCCGGGTGTAGGCTTCCGGGTTGTCGTCGGCTTCCACCGCACGGCTGACATAAGCGGCGCCGCTGGCCAGGCTTTGGGCCAGTTGCAGCTTGAGTTCCGGGTAGCCGCTGACGCCGAACGAGCGGCAGAAACGGTTGACGGTCGGTTCGCTGACCGAAGCGGCCTGGGCGAGGGCAGCGATACTGAAGCGGGTCGCCTGCTGCGGGTTGAGCAGGATGATCTCGGCCACCTTGCGTTCAGCCTTGTTCAGGTCTTCAAGGCGACTCTGGATCTGTTCCAGTAAATTTCGCACGCGGTCCATACAAGATTCCTAGAAAGACGGGTCTTTGATACGACCCTTTGCGGTGGCCTATCCTACTGATGGCTCCGGCGGACCACCACTCGGAATCGGTATTTTCGAAAAATGTTGTGGTTATTACTACATTTTTCCTTGAGTGATACCTTGAAAAAAGGTATTTGTAGTTTAACTTGATAAAAGAACAAACATCATGCCTTCGATTACGGTTGAACCGTGCACCTTTGCCTTGTTCGGCGCGTTGGGCGATCTGGCCTTGCGCAAGCTCTTTCCTGCCCTGTATCAACTCGATGGCGCCCAATTGTTGCACGAGGACACGCGGATCATTGCGCTGGCCCGTGAACCCGGCAGCGAGCAGCAGCACCTGACATTCATCGCCGCCGAGCTGCGTCGCTACGTGGGTGAAAAAGACCTGGACGAAGCCGTACTCGAGCGCTTCCTGGCACGATTGACCTACCTGCACGTGGATTTCCTCAAGGCCGACGATTACGTCGCCCTGGCCGAAGCGGTCGGTTCGACCCAGCAGGTCATTGCTTATTTCGCCACCCCCGCGGCGGTGTATGGGGCGATCTGCGAGAACCTGGCGAAGGTCGGCTTGAGCGAAAACACTCGGGTCGTGCTGGAAAAACCCATCGGCTCGGACCTGGAGTCCTCGCGCAAGGTCAACGATGCCGTAGCGCAGTTCTTCCCGGAAAACCGCACCTATCGCATTGACCATTACCTGGGCAAAGAGACGGTCCAGAACCTGATCGCGCTGCGGTTCGCCAACAGCCTGTTCGAAACCCAGTGGAACCAGAATTACATTTCCCATGTGGAAATCACCGTGGCCGAGAAGGTTGGCATCGAAGGCCGCTGGGGCTATTTCGACAAGGCTGGCCAACTGCGGGACATGATCCAGAACCACTTGCTGCAGCTGCTTTGCCTGATCGCCATGGACCCACCGGCCGACTTGTCCGCCGACAGCATCCGTGACGAGAAGGTCAAGGTGCTCAAGGCCTTGGCGCCGATCAGCCCGGAAGGCCTGACCACCCAAGTGGTGCGCGGCCAGTACATCGCGGGTCACAGCGAGGGCAAGGCAGTGCCGGGCTACCTCGAAGAACCCAACTCCAACACCCAGAGCGACACCGAGACGTTCGTCGCGCTGCGTGCCGACATCCGCAACTGGCGTTGGGCCGGAGTGCCGTTTTACCTGCGTACCGGCAAGCGCATGCCGCAGAAGCTGTCGCAGATCGTCATTCACTTCAAGGAACCGTCCCACTACATCTTCGCCCCCGAGCAGCGCTTGCAGATCAGCAACAAGCTGATCATCCGCCTGCAACCGGACGAAGGGATTTCCTTGCGGGTGATGACCAAGGAGCAGGGCCTGGACAAGGGCATGCAATTGCGCAGCGGTCCGCTGCAACTCAACTTCTCCGACACTTATCGCAGCGCACGGATTCCCGATGCCTACGAGCGGTTGTTGCTGGAAGTCATGAACGGCAATCAGAACCTGTTTGTCCGTAAAGACGAAATTGAAGCCGCGTGGACGTGGTGTGACCAGTTGATCGCCGGGTGGAAAAAATCCGGCGATGCGCCCAAGCCGTATGCGGCCGGGTCCTGGGGGCCGATGAGCTCCATTGCACTGATCACGCGGGATGGGAGGTCGTGGTATGGCGATATCTGAAGTGAAACTGCCCCAGGGCGTCAGCGCCCATGAATTCAAGAACCCGGTGCTGCTGGCCGAAGGCCTGGCGCTGAACGTGGCCGAGCAGTTGCGCAACGCGATCGACGCGCGTGGTACGGCGACCCTGGTGGTGTCCGGTGGCCGCAGCCCGGTGGCGTTCTTCCAGCACCTGGCCAAGCAGGCATTGGACTGGTCCAAAGTGGTGGTCAGCCTGGCCGACGAGCGCTGGGTACCGGTTGAACACGCTGACAGCAACGCCGGCCTGCTCAAGCGCTACCTGCTGCAAGGCGCCGCGGCCAAGGCCCAGTTCCTCAGCCTCTACAGCGCCAGCGCCAACCTGGAAGCGGCTGCCGAGCAGGCCGATCGTTTGCTGGCCGAGCTGCCGCCGATCGATGTGCTGGTACTGGGCATGGGCGATGACGGGCACACCGCCTCGCTGTTCCCCGACAGCCCGAACCTGGCCCAGGCCCTGGATGCCAACGGCACACGCCGTTGCTGGCCGATGCTGGCGCCGACCGTGCCACACCAGCGCTTGACCATGAGCCGCGCCTTGCTGGCTTCGGCGCAACACAAAGTGCTGTCGATTTCCGGTCAGTCGAAATTGACCACTCTGAACGCCGCGGTGGCGGGTGACGATGTTGCCCAAATGCCGATCCGCGCGTTTTTGCAACCTACGTTAGAGATTTACTGGTGCCCATGAACCAAGGATCAGCCGCTATGACAAACCCATCCCCGACCGTTTCCATGGCGGACAAAGTTGCCCTGATCGACAGCCTCTGCGCCAAGGCGCGGATCCTGCCGGTGATCACCATCGCCCGTGAGCAGGACATCCTGCCGCTGGCCGATGCTCTGGCCGCCGGTGGCCTGACGGCGCTGGAAGTGACGCTGCGCTCCCAATACGGCCTCAAGGCCATCCAGGTGCTGCGCGAGCAGCGTCCGGAACTGGTGACCGGCGCGGGCACGGTGCTTGACCGTCACATGTTGGAGGCCGCCGAGGTCGCGGGCTCGCAGTTCATCGTCACCCCAGGCATCACCCGTGATTTGCTTGAGGCCAGCGTCCATAGCTCGATCCCGTTGCTGCCAGGCATCAGCAACGCCTCGGGCATCATGGAAGGCTACGGCCTGGGTTATCGCCGCTTCAAACTGTTCCCGGCTGAGGTCAGCGGCGGTGTCGCGGCGATCAAGGCCTTGGGCGGCCCGTTCGGCGAAGTGAAATTCTGCCCGACCGGCGGCGTGAGCCCGGCCAACATCAAGAGCTACATGGCGTTGAAAAATGTGATGTGCGTGGGCGGAAGCTGGATGCTTGATCCGGAGTGGATCAAGAACGGCGACTGGGCCCGCATCCAGGAATGCACCGCCGAGGCCCTGGCGCTGCTGGACTGATTGCTTTACCGAAACCTCGTTGGGTGTTCTACGGCTTTACGGTGCGCTTGGTCGGCGCGCCGTTTTTTTTTGCCCGTGTTTTGTGGCGAGGGGATTCATCCCCGTTGGGTCGCGTAGCGGCCCCATTGTTTTTGGGCCTGTTTCGCAGCCCAACGGGGCGGTGCGACGTTTCGCTAAATCCCCTCGCCACAACTATGTTCGGCTCAGGGCAATCAGTGCTTCAGTCAACCGCTCGATATCACTGGCCAAGGTAATCAACCCAGGGGTAATGCGGATGCATGGCCCGACGCTGGTATTGCGCACCACGGTGAAGATCCCATGCTCATTGAGCAATCGATCAGCCATCAATTGTTGATCGGCCTGGGCGGTGAAGCGCATCGCGGTGATGCCGCAATAGAGACGCCGGTCATCCGGGGTCATGACTTCGATACCCGGTACATCGCGCACAGCGCTCACCCACAGGTCGCGCAGATAACAGAGGCGCGTGCCCTTGGCCGAAGCGCCGCCCAGGGCCCGGTGTTCTTCGAATACCAGGGGCAGGGTGAGCAGGGCAGGGATGTTGGGCGTGCTGTGGGGCGTGCGCGAGCGGACGTCGGTGGAGGGGTAGCTGTCTTCGTCCATGTCCGGGTCGATGTCGGCCAACCGCTGCGGGGCGATGTACAGGAAGCCCTGGGAGAGAGGGCCACCGATCCACTTCTGCAGGTTGAACCCGGCAAATTCGATTCCCAGCTTCTTCAGGTCGAAATCGATCTGGCCCAGGGCGTGGGCACCATCGAGGATGATATCGACGGCAAACTCCCGGGCATTCTCGGCAATGGCCTGGACCGGCATCACCAGCCCGGTGAGGTGGTTGACGAAGGTTAGCGCCATGAGCTTGAGACGCGGGTGGCGAATGAACGCTTCGCGATAAGTACCCACCAGGCTTTCGAAACTGGCAGGGTGCTGGTGGACGATTTCGATCACCTCCACGCCTCGCTGGCGGGCCAGCCAGCGCATTGCGCTTTTGACCGAGGCATATTCCAGATCGCAGATCAGCACTTGATCGCCCGGCTTCAGACCGTTGTAGTTGCGAATCAGCGTCTGCAAGGCATCCACCGCGCTGCCAGCCAACGCCACGCTCTGGGGTGAAGCGTGGATCAGCCGGGCGATCTGCTGACGAATGGCTTCACCGTGTTCACGGTCGAAATGCTGGCGCACATACACCGAATTGCTCCGATTGATGAATTCGATATGGCGCTGGTACTCCTCCACCACAGTCCGGGACATGCGCCCGAAGTAGCCGTTTTCCAGATTGAGTGGCCCGGCGGGATCGACATCGTATCGACCGACAAATGTCTGCCAGAAAGCTTCATCGTAGGCGCGTAGGGTGTTTTCGGGCATGACAGGGCTCAATTGGTCAGGGGCGAGGCTTGGGTTTGCCGTGTTTGGCGCGCAAGGGATCGAGCAGGTCCGAAAGCCCGTTGTGGTCGATTTCCTGCATCAGCGCCAGCAAACCGCCCAGTTCTCCGTGGGGGAAGCCTTCGCGGGCGAACCAGTTCAGGTATTGACCGGGCAGGTCGGCCAGGATTCGGCCCTTGTACTTACCGAAGGGCATCTGGCGCGTAACGAGCAATTCGAGCTTTTCCGGGTTCATGGCAATCGTCTTGATTCAAACAGCTTGGAAAATACAGGCATTCTGCATGCAGGCCAAATGACAGATCATGCAAATAACGCGGATACAGATTTCAGGGTGTTTATTAACTTATTGATTTTTAATTATTTTTTTTGGAGTTGATGGCTGGCATGGCTGATGCAATATCCCTTGCAGGTTTTCTATTCACCAGCAAAGGAACTGAAAAATGACTGACATCAACAAAGAATCCATCTCCGTCTTGAACGACCTGATCGAGACCTGCAAGGATGGCCAGGAAGGCTTCAAGACTTGCGCTGAAGACATCAAGCATCCGGAACTCAAGTCCCTGTTCGTTCAACGTGCCGCTGATTGCGCAACCGCCGCGGCCGAGCTGCAAGCTGCCGTTCGCTCGCTGGGTGGCGATCCGGAAACCTCCACCAGCGTCGCCGGTGACCTGCACCGTCGTTGGGTGGACGTGAAATCCATGTTTACTGGCAAGGATGAAGAAGCAGTGCTCAACGAAGCCGAGCGCGGCGAAGACCATGCGCTGAAGGCCTACAAGGAAGCGCTGGAGAAAATCACCAAGCACAACCTGGTCGGTATTCGTGACCTGGTTGAGCGCCAGTACCACGGTGTGCAACGCAACCATGACCAGGTCAAGGCCCTGCGTAACCAGGCCCGTGCGCGTGCTAGCTAACAACGCGTCCTGATCCAAAAAACGCCAGCCTGCCTGGCGTTTTTTTGTGGGGACGACTCAAATTTCAAGTGAACACTATTGTTATTGTGGCGAGAGAATTTATCCCCGCTGGGGTGCGAAGCAGCCCCAATTCCTCAATGCCGCAGTGGTGTGTCAACCCGTGCGCAGGGGACTGCTTCGCAGTCAGCTGGGAGAACCCCCCCTCGCCCAAGATCAGGGAGAGACAGGTTGATGGCATTCCAATTCACTTAGCATCAAACAGAAAAAGTGTTTGTTGAATCCAACAATAATCACCTCTGGACTCTAATAGGTAGCTAGCTAATAATTGCATCGCCTATCCCCCCGCATTGCATCTATTGTTACTGGCGTCCCCCAAAGAGTTTTTCGCGTGCCCATTACCTTCCAGGCCTTGTTCGCCCCCGACCGCCTCGCTCTGCAGTTCGCCATCAAGACCGTGCTTGGCGCCGGGCTGGCGTTGTGGCTGGCGTTGCGCTGGGGTCTGGAGCAGCCGTCATGGGCGCTGATGACCGCGATCATCGTCGCTCAGCCACTGTCCGGGATGGTGATGCAGAAGGGCTTGGCGCGATTGGTCGGCACGCTGGTGGGCACCGTCATGTCGGTGCTGTTCATGGGCCTGTTTGCCCAGGCGCCCTGGTTGTTCCTGCTGGCCCTGGCGCTCTGGCTGGGGTTGTGCACTGCCTGTTCGACGCTGCTGCGCAGTGCCTGGTCGTATTCATTCGTGCTGGCCGGCTACACGGTGGCGATCATTGCCCTGCCGGCCCTTTCCCATCCGCTGGGTGTGTTCGACCAGGCGGTAGCGCGCTGCACTGAGATCAGCCTGGGCATCGTCTGCGCCACGGCGGCCAGTGCCTTGCTCTGGCCGTTGCGGGTCGAGCGGCAATTGGCCGGCCAGGCTTTTGCTGCCTGGCAGAGTGGCATGCAGGCAGCCCGCGCCACCCTGGCTGGCGATGCCCAGGCCCGTAAAGGATTGCTGGAAATTCTTGGCAGGATTGTCGCGGTGGATGCCCAGCGCGAGCATGCCTGGTTCGAAGGCAGCCGTGGCCGACAGCGCGCCCGGGCCATCAGCGGCTTGAGCCAGAAATTGCTGATGTTGCTACGCCTTTCGCGTTCGGTGCGCCGGCAGTGGAAACAGCTCGAGCCCGAGGAGGCCGAGGCCCTCCAGCCATGGATGAACGAGGTGCGGCAAGCCCTCGACGCCGACAGTGCGACCCTGCAAGCCTTGCGCCCCCGGGTATGGGATGCGTCCCACGACCCGCAGTTCAGCGCGGCGCAAAGTTACTGCCTGGCGCGGTTCGCCTTGTTGCTCGATACCGCCCTGGCCGCCTGCGCAGCCTTGACGGCGGTACAGGAGGGCAGGGAAGCGGCGGACCCACCGCGAACCCTGGCGCCCCATCGGGATCTGTCCCTGGCGATAGTCTTCGGCGCACGCAGTGCCCTGGCGTTCCTGGTAGTTGCCTGTTTCTGGCTGGCGACCGCCTGGCCCGCCGCATCGGGCGCGATGCTACTGACGTGCGTGGTGTGCAGCTTGTTTGCCAGTCGTGAAAACGGCGCGCAAATCGGCATGAGTTTCCTGCGGGGGATCTTTTTGGCCGTGCCGACGGCGTTCGTGATCGGCGAGCTCGTGCTACCGCAATGGAGCAGTTTCGCGATGCTGTGCCTGGCCATGGGAGTGCCGTTGTTTTTTGGGGCATTGGGCATGGCCAAGCCGCAGATCTTCGCCACGGCGACGTCGTTCTGCCTGCATTTCGTGGTGCTGATATCGCCACTCAACACCATGAAGTACGACGTCGCGGCGTTCTTCAACAACGCCCAGGCCATGATGATTGGCGTGGGCGCGGCGGTGCTGGCCTTCAATCTGCTGATTTTGCGCAATCCGGCCTGGCACAGCCGCCGCCTGCTGGCCGCGACCCTTCACGACCTGGTGCGCCTGACCCATCGCCGCTTGCAGGGTGCCGAGAGTTGGTTCGGCGGGCGCATGGCCGACCGGCTGTTGCAGCTGGCCAGGCATTACCCTGAACTGCCGGTGCAGGCGCGTAGCCGTTGGGATGATGGCTTGCTGGGCCTGGACATTGGCGATGAGCTGTTGCATTTGCGCCTGAGCCTGGCCGTCGCCCAAGTGCCCGATACCCGGGCGCAGCGACGTTATTTCGAAGCGCTGGAGCAGGTGCTCGAACGTGGCCCGGTCGGTGACCAGGCCGATGCGTTGGCTGCGGCGAGCACGGAGTTCCTGAACGTGTTATCGACCCAACCACCCGGTGACGCCTTGAAGCTGGCCCAGGGCGCGGTGGTGCAATTGCAAAACAGCTGGCGCGCCTGGTGCCGCCAGCACGAACCTGAACGACGGGAGCACAGCCATGGGCTTGCGTGAGTGGTCGATTGGCGGGGTGTTGCTCAGCCCGTTCCTGATTTATGTGGTGCTGGCATTGCTGGTGACCGGCGCGTTGCGCCTGTTGCTCAGCCTGTTGCCGGCCGGGCGCTGGATCTGGCATGAAGCCTTGTTCGACTGCGCCCTGTATGTCTGTGTACTGACCGTTATTACCGTGGTCCTCGGGCCGCTATAGGAGTTGAACATGCGTACATCCGTACGTGTCGCCGTCACGCTGTGCATGGTGGCCGTGGCGATCTTCGCCGGGTTTCACCTGTGGCAGTACTACATGCTCACGCCCTGGACCCGCGATGCGCGGATCCGCGCCGACGTGGTGGTGATTGCACCCGATGTGTCGGGTTGGGTGCGCGAGCTCAAGGCTGTGGATAACCAGCAGGTCAAGGCCGGCGATGTGTTGCTGAGTATCGATCGTGAGCGTTTCGAGGCGGCGTTGGAGAAAGCCCGGGCGGTGGTCCAGACGCGCCAGCAGCAACTGAGCCTGCGCGAACACGAAGCCAGCCGCCGCGCGGCCTTGGGGCCCCAGGCCATCAGTGCCGAACTGCGGGAAAACGCCCAGATCAACGCTGGCATCGCCCGAGGCGAACTGCGTGAAGCCCAGGCCGAGGCCAAGGTGGCCGAGCTCAACCTGGCCCGCAGCCAGGTCCTGGCCCCACGCAACGGCCACATCACCAACCTGCGCCTGGCCGAAGGCAACTACGTGAATGCCGGGCAGCCGGTGATGGCGCTGATCGATGACTCGACGTTCTATGTGCAGGCCTATTTCGAAGAAACCAAATTGCCGAGGATTCGCGTGGGCGATCCGGTCAAGATCTGGCTGATGAGCGCCGGCCATGCCTTGGAAGGCCATGTCGAAAGCATCAGCCGTGGCATTACCGACCGCAACACCAACCCCGATGCGCAACTGCTGGCAGAGGTCGAGCCGACTTTCAATTGGGTGCGCCTGGCCCAGCGGATACCCGTGCGGATCAAGCTGGACAAGGTGCCGGAAGGGGTGAACCTGAGTGCCGGGATGACGGCGAGCGTGCAGGTGCGTGAAGACCAACCGTAACTTTGTGGCGAGGGGATTTATCCCCGTTGGGGCGCGAAGCGGCCCCAATATCTCAAGGCCTCTGAGGTGTGTCAGCCCGAGCGCAGGGGGCTGCTGCGCAGCCCTGCGGGGATAAATCCCCTCGCCACATGTCATTCACTTTAGAGGGTGGTAATCAGCCGACAGTAATCGCCGGCAACGTCGGCAAGGTCACTGTCTGCTGTTTGCGCGGGGCGAGGATTTCGGCTTCGCCGTCCACCACCAATTCATCGCGCTGGTTGAATACCCGCGTGGCGATGCGCACACGAAACTTCGGCATTTTCTCCAGGATTTCCAGGCGCACGGTCAGGGTGTCGCCGATCTTTACCGGTTTCTGGAAGCTCATCTGCTGGCCGATATAGATGGTGCCCGGCCCAGGCAACTCGCAGGCCACCGCCGCGCTGATCAGCGCACCGCTGAACATGCCATGAGCGATGCGCTCCTTGAACATGCTCGCTGCGGCGAACTCGGCGTCCAGGTGCACCGGGTTGTGATCGCCCGACATCGCTGCGAACAGCTGGATGTCACGCTCTTCGACGGTCTTGCTGTAGCTGGCGGTCTGGCCGATTTCGAGGGCTTCGTAAGGGGTGTTGGTAACCTGGGTCATCTGTTTCAGATCCTGTGACAGAGTAAAGGAGAAATGCTGCAAGCCTACTCGCTGCGTGGCGGCCGTTTGTGGCTCAGGGCCTGGGCTATCCAGGCCAGCACGTCGGCGGTCACTTCATCGCGGTTGGTTTCATTGAACAATTCGTGCCGGGCCTGCGGGTAAATCGTCAATTGCAGGTGCTGGCTGCCGGCGTCACGCAGAGCGTCAGCCAGATCCTTCAGACGCTTGCCTTCGCTCACCGGATCACATTCGCCACCGATCACCAGCAGGGGCAGGCCCGGATCGATCTGGGCGAGATTGGACGCTTTGCTGATTTGCTGCAACCCGCCGAGCAGATCGACCCACAGTTGGTTGGTGCAGCGAAAGCCGCACAGCGGATCGTGGACGTACTTGTCGACTTCGGCCGGATCGCGACTGAGCCAGTCGAAGGGAGTACGCGTGGGTTTGAATTTCTTGTTGAAACTGCCGAACGACAGCCACTCGATCAGGGCACTGCGCCCCGTGGCACCCTGGCGCCAGCGTTCGAAGCGGGCGATCAGGCGAGCGCTGCGGTAAAGCGCCACCGGCTGAAAGTTCGAGCCGCTGAGGATCGCCCCGTGCAGGCTGGCGCTGTGATGCAACAGGTAACCCTGGGCGATGTAGCTGCCCATGCTGTGGCCCAGCAGCAGGATGGGGGTATCGGGGTATTGCTGGACGATATGGTGGTTGAGGCTGGCCAGGTCGCCCACGACCTTGGCCCAGCCGTCCTCGTCGGCAAAATGGCCGAGAATCCCTTCCTCGCCGGTCTTGCCGTGGCCGCGCAGATCCATGGCGCAGACGCCGTAGCCGGCGTCGCACAGCGCTTGGGCCAGGCGTGTGTAGCGACCGCTGTGTTCGGCCATGCCGTGGGCCAGCATGATCACCGCCAATGGGGCGGAGTCGGGCAACCACTGGTTGACGAACAGGCGGCTATGGTCGGTTGCTGTCAGCCAGAACGTTTGGTGGATCATGGCGATTCCTTTGCACAAGGTCAGACGCAGCGTCGCAGCATTGTATAGCGCATCCGTTGCGTCTCGTCTGAACCGAGGCAGGAAGATTCACACAATCTATGACGCAGGTCGCCATATTTGCCTGATTGGCTATAGCTGCTAGTGTCCCAAGAGCTCCGCCTCTGCAAGCGACACAGAAGCGGCCCGGATACGCTCAGGTAAAGAGGACAAAAACAATGCAGCCTGATTTCTGGAATGACAAACGCCCGGCCGGCGTGCCCCTGGATGTTGACCTTGGGGGCTACAAGTCGGTGGTCGAGGTGTTCGAGCGTTCCTGCAAGAAATTCGCCGACCGTCCGGCCTTCAGCAACATGGGGGTGACCCTCACGTATGCCGAGCTCGAACGCTACAGCGCGGCCTTCGCCGGTTACCTGCAAGCCCATACCGACCTGGCACCGGGCGATCGTATCGCGGTACAGATGCCCAACATCCTGCAATACCCGATCGCCGTGTTCGGTGCCTTGCGCGCCGGGCTGATCGTGGTCAATACCAACCCGCTGTACACCGCGCGGGAAATGCGTCATCAGTTCAAGGACTCCGGTGCTCGCGCGCTGGTGTACCTGAACATGTTCGGGCAGAAGGTCCAGGAGGTGCTGCCCGATACGGATCTGCAGTACCTGATCGAAGCGAAGATGGGCGACCTGATGCCCGGCGCCAAGGGCTGGCTGGTCAACACGATGGTGAGCAAGGTCAAGAAAATGGTCCCGGCCTATTCGCTGCCCCAGGCCATTTCCTTCAAGAGCGCCTTGCGCCTGGGACGTGGCCAGGGCATCAAGCCGCTGAAAGTCGGTCTCGATGACATTGCGGTGTTGCAATACACCGGCGGCACCACCGGGCTGGCCAAGGGCGCGATGCTGACCCACGGCAATCTGGTGGCCAACATGCAACAGGCCCGGGCTTGCCTGGGGCAGCTCGGCGATGACGGTCATCCACTGCTGCGCGAAGGCCAGGAAGTCATGATCGCGCCGCTGCCGCTCTACCATATCTATGCGTTCACGGCGAACTGCATGTGCATGATGGTGACCGGCAACCACAACGTGCTGATCACCAATCCACGGGACATCGGTGGTTTCATCAAGGAACTGAAGAACTGGCGTTTCTCGTTGCTGCTGGGGCTCAACACGCTGTTCGTGGCGCTGATGGATCATCCGGATTTCAAGACCCTGGATTTTTCCCACCTCAAGGTCACCAACTCAGGCGGCACTGCGCTGATCAAGGCCACCGCCGAGCGCTGGGAGCAGATCACCGGTTGCGGCATTACCGAGGGTTATGGCCTGACCGAAACCTCGCCGGTGGCCTGTGCCAATCCCTATGGCGGCAAATCCCGGCTGGGTACCGTGGGGATGCCGGTGCCAGGCACGCTGATGAAAGTGATCGACGACGCAGGTGTCGAGCAGCCCCTGGGTGAGCGCGGCGAATTGTGCATCAAGGGTCCGCAGATCATGAAAGGCTACTGGAACAAGCCCGAGGCCACGGCCGAAGTGCTGGACAGTGAGGGCTGGTTCAAGTCTGGCGATATCGCGGTGATCGACCCGGACGGTTTCGTGCGCATCGTCGACCGCAAGAAGGACATGATCATCGTCTCGGGTTTCAATGTGTACCCCAACGAGATCGAAGACGTGGTGATGGCCCACCCCAAGGTGGCCAACTGTGCGGTGATCGGTGTGCCGGACGAGCGTTCGGGGGAGGCAGTGAAACTGTTCGTGGTGGCGCGCGAAAGCGGGGTCAGCCTTGAAGAGCTCAAGGCCTACTGCAAGGAGAATTTCACCGGCTACAAGATTCCCAAGCACATCGTGTTGCGAGAGTCGCTGCCGATGACGCCGGTGGGCAAGATTCTGCGGCGGGAGTTGCGGGATATCGCCTGACGCCAGAGAGGTCCCGTAGAAGACCCTGTGGGAGCGAGCCTGCTCGCGATTGCGGTATATCAGTGACAGAGATGTTGGCTGGTACACCGCAATCGCGAGCAGGCTCGCTCCCACAGCTGTTTGTGTATTCAGAGCGATTTAGTGGGTTTTGGAATTTTTACTCTAAAAGTGACCATTGCACATTCTTGAGTCATGTTTATGACCGTGAGGCCCACTTTTGGCTCTAGGCGACCCTTGGCAAAGCTGCTACTCTCGGCGCGCTTTTGTGACTTCTCGGCCTTGATTCAAGCCAGATTCACCAATAAACACACACCAATAATAATCGCATCAAATGCGGTGAGAATTCGCGTTGCTGAGGAGTGGGCTTCCATGATCGAAGACTTTTGGAAGGATAAGTACCCAGCTGGGATTGCTGCCGACATCAATCCAGATGAGTATCCGAATATTCAGGCGGTGTTGAAGCAGTCCTGCCAACGCTTTGCCGACAAGCCGGCATTCAGCAACCTCGGCAAGACGATCACCTACGGTGAACTCTACGAGTTGTCCGGGGCCTTTGCCGCATACCTGCAACAGCATACCGATTTACAGCCGGGCGATCGAATCGCCGTGCAACTGCCCAACGTTCTCCAGTATCCGGTGGCCGTGTTCGGTGCTATTCGCGCCGGGCTGATCGTGGTCAATACCAACCCGTTGTACACCGCGCGGGAAATGGAACACCAGTTCAACGACTCCGGGGCCAAGGCGCTGGTGTGCCTGGCGAACATGGCGCACCTGGCCGAGACCGTGGTGCCCAAGACTGGGGTCAAGCACGTCATCGTCACCGAAGTCGCCGACCTGCTGCCGCCGCTCAAGCGCCTGTTGATCAACAGCGTGATCAAGTACGTCAAGAAGATGGTCCCGGCCTACCACTTGCCCAAGGCCGTCAAGTTCAACGACGTGCTGAGCAAAGGTCATGGCCAACCCGTGAACGAAGCCAACCCCACCAGCGACGATGTGGCTGTGCTGCAATACACCGGCGGCACCACTGGCGTGGCCAAGGGCGCGATGCTCAGCCACCGCAACCTGGTGGCGAACATGTTGCAGTGCAAGGCGCTGATGGGCTCCAACCTCAATGAAGGTTGCGAAGTGCTGATCACGCCGCTGCCGCTGTACCACATCTATGCCTTCACCTTTCATTGCATGGCGATGATGCTGATCGGCAACCACAACATCCTGATCAGCAACCCGCGCGACCTTTCGGCGATGGTCAAGGAGTTGTCGAAGTGGAAGTTCAGCGGTTTCGTCGGCCTCAATACGCTGTTCGTCGCCCTGTGCAACAACGAAGCCTTCCGCAAGCTGGACTTCTCGGCACTGAAAGTCACCCTGTCCGGCGGCATGGCCCTGCAACTGGCAGCGGCTGAACGTTGGAAAGCGGTGACCGGCTGCCCGATCTGCGAGGGCTATGGCATGACCGAAACCAGCCCGGTGGCTACCGTCAACCCGATCCAGAACATCCAGGTCGGTACCATCGGCATTCCGGTGCCGTCGACGCTGTGCAAGGTGATCAATGACGCGGGCGTCGAACAGCCGTTGGGCGAAATCGGCGAGTTGTGTGTGAAAGGTCCGCAGGTCATGAAGGGCTACTGGCAGCGCCAGGAAGCCACCGACGAGATCCTCGACAGCGAAGGCTGGCTCAAGACCGGCGATATCGCGGTGATCCAGCCAGACGGCTACATGCGCATTGTCGATCGCAAGAAAGACATGATCCTGATCTCCGGCTTCAACGTGTACCCCAACGAACTGGAAGATGTGTTGGCAACCCTGCCGGGCGTGCTGCAATGCGCGGCCATCGGCATCCCGGACGAGAAGTCCGGCGAGGCGATCAAGATCTTTATCGTTGCACGGCCGGGTGTCACGTTGACCAAGGAACAGGTGATGGAACATATGCGCGCCAACGTCACCGGCTACAAGGTGCCCAAGGCCGTGGAGTTCCGCGACGCGTTGCCGACTACCAACGTGGGCAAGATTCTGCGGCGCGAATTGCGTGACGAAGAGCTCAGGAAGCTGGGGCTGAAGAAGTAAGACCGTTGCCAATGAAAAGCCCGGTTCTCGGCGCAATGCTGTTCACTTAAGGCGTGCCTGATTCATTGTGGCGAGGGGATTTATCCCCGTTGGGCTGCGTAGCGGCCCCAAAAGCTTGAATGCGATTCACCTGGCCCTGCGGCGACCGGGGTCAGGGCTGCTGCGCAGCCCAACGGGGATAAATCCCCTCGCCATAGGTTCATCTACCTTCTTCAGTGAACAGCATTACGGTTCTTGGCGGCAATGCCAGTCAGTCAAGCTGACTGGCATTGCCGCCAAGAACCGGGCTTTTTACATTCCCGCCGGTGAACGAAGTGGCGGGTCAGCTCCTTACTTCACGGCACCTGGAACACTTGCGCTCAGGCCGGCCAGATCTTGGCTCGGGCCGGCTGGCTGTCGAGAGGGAATTTATAGTCCTTGGTGTCCGAGGCCTCGATTTTAAAGTGCTTCAATGCAGCGGCGACCCATACTGCAGAGAGGTCGTGATTGGCGTATTTCTCTTTGCTGCAATAGGTAGTGCGGGTCGATTTCTGCAGAAACGACTGATATCCCTTAGGCATTTCAATACTCCTTTCAGATAGAGTTTCAGATAGGGGTCAGAGGACACGACTGACGTCACTTGGCGACCAGCGCATTTCCGTGTCCTGGCCACGGTACGACGCCACTTTCACGCGCCGATCTCCAAAGGCGCGCAGGTCCCAATTCGGCTGGTAAGACAGGCACAAAATGTAGGGGTAGCGCAGGTCCCACAGGTTGATATCGAGATTGGGCACGAAGGGGCGCAACACGGCTTCCTTCTCTTGGGCTGCGCCGTCACTGTCCCATTGCAGAACCCCGCAGGTCTGGGCGTTGATCAGATAGAAGGGGTGCATGCCGTATTTTGGCCCCGCCGGCTGCGCGTACCACAGCGCCTTGGCGCCATCGCCCGCGCTATCGTCTTCCAATGTGATGCGCTCCGGGACATGGGGGTCGACGGCGATCTGCCAGGTGTTCCAATGGTGGCTGCGGAACTTCAGGAAGGGGATGGCTTGCCCCTTGAAGATGTCGTTGCAAGTGAACTTCGCCGTACCGTCTTCAGTGGTATAGAGGTCGGCGTCAATCTCCAGCTCCGTGCGCAGTGTTCGTTCCGGATCGCCGAAGCCGATCACGTAGACATCCCCACCTTTGTCATGGGAGGTACCGTTGCCGTAGCCGATCAGCCCATAGCTGGCTCCAGCATAGGGGCATGGCACGCAGCGAAGGGAATCGTCGCGCCAGCGATGCAGTGTCGCCTCCGAGCCGCCGCATTTATTCTTCAGGAACGCGATGATGTGATCCGGCGGGCTATAGCGGCTTTCCCGCGGCCAGAATTGCGTCGCCAGCAGTACGATGGCGTGCTCAAGTCCCATGGACTCGACACCGGACTTGAACGTATTCCAGAACTGGTTGATGTCAGACACGGCGCTACCGATGGCGGGGGCTGCGAAATGCTCTTCCCGGCCCTGCAATGTCTTGCGATCAACCACCCGCACCTTGATCCCGGGCGTACCGACGGCTCCGCTCGCAAGCGCTTGCCGTGTCACGTTGCCGACGTCAAGGCTGCTGTAGCGCCAGGTCGAATGGACGCTCAGCGAGCGGCCCCTATAGTGGTCCAAGGCCGTCTGTGCCGCGATGCGCCGCTGCTTGTCGGCAATGAAGGCGTAGACAGGCTTGAATTCCCGCCCGACGACCACCGGTTTTTTCCCCACCGAAGCGATCCATTGGTTCGTCTTGCCGTCATACTTTTTCGGCTTGGTGAAGATGACGTCGGAGAAGATGTCGTTGTCGCCGCCCTCAGTGGTGACCGAGGCGTCGCGGCTCTCCATGTATTGCTTGCGCTCGACCGTATCGTCGATCGAACCATCGGCCGTGAAGAAGATGCCGTACTCGGCCTCCAGTTCGACCTTGATCTTTTCGAGTTCCGTCACTTTGGATTTCTGCACCAGGGCCTGGAAGTACAGATTGCCGCCCAGGGTGATCGAGGTCACCACGTCGGTCCCGAACAGGTCGAAGAACCGATAGAACGCATGCGCGTCCCCGGGGTTGAACGCCGTCGGCAGGCGGGCGACTTCTTCGCTGAACCTGGGCGAGAGCGCCGCGTCCGAGACCGCATCGAGCTTAGCGCCGCCGAAGATGAGGCGCAGGGTCCGCACGGCGGCCGTGTTGTCTTGGTGAGAGGTATATTTCTTTTCAAAGTTGAGGTGGAATTCGGCGGAAAATTCACCGTAGCTGGCACTTGAATTGAATTCGGCCTTTGTTGTGTGGCGATAGTCCAGAATCGATTGGAAGAACGATGAGTAATCTTCGCGTCGGGTATCCGTGTGCCGTTTGATGCCGGCGCCGGAGGTCGGGTCAAATACGCGTTCATCCGGTGCCCGGGCTGCGCTGAGGCGGTTTCGGCCATAGCCGAGATCGCCGTTGAGCGTGTTGTAATCCGCGACTTGGAGGACGCCTGGTATGTCCATTTTGTTATTCATGGTTTGCTCCTGCCCAATAATGGGTTGATAGATGTATGCCTTGTCTTGGTCTTATCGGGTGGAGCCAATATGAGGCGACGGCGCTCATGGCGACAGGCCACGGCGGTATCAGCTCGGTATCAGTTTGGTATCAGGCGCAACGATGAGAAATGAACGAGCCGCAGCGCGGGAACCGCGTTGCTGGTTCAAGGCTGTTCAAGGGCTTGCTCGAGGGTGTTGGGCAGTTCCAATGCCCAAGCGAGACGCATAAAAAAATCCGATACCTGTTCGGGTATCGGATTTTTCTTGCAAAGCACAAAACCTGTGACGAGGGGATTAAGCCCCTGCGCAGTTACCCGTTACAACCGGAACTGCGCAAAATCCAGGTTGGTGCCACCGGGGCGCATGTCCTGCAGGTAGGAATCCTTGTCGGCGCTCAGTTCCAGGCTCAGGGCCGCCTTGCGCTTGCCCTGGTTGCGCACTTCCAGGCCTTCCATTTTCTCGCGCAGGAACACGGTCGGCACCTTCAGATGCAGCAGCTCATCGGTGGCTGGCGTGTGCAGCAACAGATGAATCCATTCGTACTGACCGATGGCCAGGCGCGCCACCGGGATATCGAACCAGAAGATGTTGCGATTGCGGTTCAATTCGCTGAAGTGGCAGTTGTTGACGCCCAGTACAGCGCCGCCCAATTCCTGGTTTCTGCGGGCAATGGCCTGCTTTTTATCGAGTTTCATAACGTTCCTACGAGATTGGCGCTTCAGGTCG
The DNA here is from genome assembly GCF_058148565.1 of Pseudomonas sp. DF11. Lineage (NCBI taxonomy): Bacteria > Pseudomonadati > Pseudomonadota > Gammaproteobacteria > Pseudomonadales > Pseudomonadaceae > Pseudomonas > Pseudomonas sp. DF11. Next base: position 81,560 of record NZ_JBYVYN010000003.1, on the reverse strand, counting down.
CAGCCTGAATACGTGGGGCATTCTCGGGGGTGGATCGGCAAACATAAAGCGCAACCTGCATCTGACGATGAAAATGCGCTGCTGAAAAATGAAACTCCCCGCAAACGGCCTCGGTCAACCCTATGTAATGACTTTTCGTACAGTTGTTCACAGGAGAGACATCATGGGTAGCACGAGCGATAAAGTGAAGGGCGTTGCCAACGAAGCCGTCGGCAACATCAAGCAAGGCGTCGGCAAGGCCACCGACAATGACCGCATGCGCGCCGAGGGCGTGGTCCAGGAGAAAAAAGGTGAAGCCCAGCAGACCGTGGGCAAGGCCAAGGATGCAGTCAAGAAAGGCGTTGACGAGGCATAACCGGCCTGTTGAAAAAGCGATTGGAACGGCCATCCGCGGGTGGCCGTTTTCATGTCGGCTCGAACTTGCACCGGGGAAATTGTTCCAAAGTCGCCAAACAGGTTACTTTTGTCTTGGATAGCAACCCCGTGAGTCGCCAGGCGACCTTCCTTTTTTGCGGCGAAAGGAGACGCACATGATGTTCCCGGCCTTGAAAGGCTTGCCCTTGCATCGTGTGATGATGCGTACCGTGACTGAGTTTCTCGACGACGAGATGTCGACCTACGCCTCGGCGTTGGCTTACCAGATGCTGTTTTCGCTGTTCCCCTTCATCCTCTTTCTGATCGCGTTGATCGGCTTCCTGCACCTGCCGGATTTCTTTTCCTGGTTGCGCCTGCAATCGGAACTGGTGCTGCCACCCCAGGCCCTGGAACAGGTCAACCCGGTGATCGACCAGCTCCAGCAATCCAAGGGCGGGTTGTTGTCGGTGGGTATCGTCATTGCCCTGTGGACCGCCTCGGCGGGTGTACGGCTGATGATGAGCGCGATGAACGCCGCCTACGATGTGGTGGAAGGCCGTCCGGCCTGGAAGCGTTTTCCGCTGTCGATCTTCTACACCGTTGGCATCGCCGGCATGCTGCTGGCCGCTGCGGCGCTGATGGTGCTCGGGCCGCAGGTGATGGGCTGGATCGCGGCCCAGGTCGGCCTGGAGGAGTTCATCGTCACGCTCTGGACCATCGTGCGCTGGCCGGTGATCGTGATCTTGCTGATGATCGCCGTGGCCCTGATCTATTACGTGATGCCCGACGTCAAGCAGGAGTTTCGCTTCATCACGCCGGGGTCGGTGCTGGCGGTGGTGGTGTGGATCATCGCTTCCCTGGGCTTCGCGTTTTACGTCAAGACCTTTGCCAACTACAACGCCATGTACGGCAGCATCGGCGCGATCATTGTGTTGTTGCTGTATTTCTATATCTCTGCGGCGGTGCTGTTGCTCGGCGCGGAGATGAATGCGGTGATCGAGCACATGTCTAGCGAGGGCAAGAACCCGGGCGAAAAGAGCGCAGGCGAGCACGAAAAACAGCATGTGTCGGGCCTGGGCCGCGACCATTCCATTCCTCATCCCCATCCTGACGAAGCCCGACCATGATCCGTGAAATCCTGAAAATGGGCGACGAACGCCTACTGCGCATCGCTCCACCGGTACCGCCGGAAATGTTCGACAGCCCCGAGTTGTGGCAATTGATCGACGACATGTTCCAGACCATGGAAAGCGTCGGCGGCGTTGGTCTGGCAGCACCGCAGATCGGCGTGGATCTGCAACTGGTGATCTTCGGTTTCGAGCACAGCGAGCGTTATCCCGACGCCGAGGCGGTGCCCCAGACCATCCTGATCAACCCGTTGATTACCCCGCTGAGTCCACTGATGGAGGAGGGTTTCGAAGGCTGCCTGTCGGTGCCCGGCCTGCGAGGGGCGGTGGAGCGCTACCAGCATATTCGCTATGAAGGTTTTGACCCCAAGGGCGAGCCGATCGTGCGCACCGCTTCAGGTTTCCATGCGCGCGTGGTGCAGCATGAGTGCGATCATCTGATCGGGCGGTTGTACCCGTCGCGGATAACGGATTTCAGCAAGTTCGGGTTTACCGAGGTGATGTTTCCCGATCTGGACCCGACTGCGGACGACTAACGAAATCACCAAACACATCCCCTGTGGGAGCGAGCCTGCTCGCGATAGCGGTGTACCTGTCAGCTCATCTGCTGGATGTTAAACCGGAATCGCGAGCAGGCTCGCTCCCACAATGGATTGTATTGAATTTCAAAAGAGTACTTTTGACTCAAGCCCCATCGCAATCATCGGCTTGCTGCGCGCATACCGGCTCAGACGCTCAGCCATCGCATACGGCAGTTCGGGATCGAAGCTGAAACCACGTCGCTCATAAAAGCCGCGCAAGTCCGGGTGACAGAACAGCCACACCGGTCCTTCGACACCCTTCACCGCTTCGGCGATCAACCGCGCGGCGATGCCCTGTGCGCGGCATGCCGGGTCGACGAACAACCCCGTCAGCCAATGCCCACCCGACACCGGTCGCAAACACAGCGCCGCGACGATTTCATCCCGCCGCGCCACCCATAGCTGCGCTTGCCGAACCGCTTTCATCGAGGATTGGTGGGTGCGGTAAAACTTGTTCATCAGCGGCCACAGCGGCTCTTCGAGCTGTGTGTAGTGGATTTCGGACATGGCAGGGTCGTGGGCGATAAGGGGAGGGCGATTATAAAAGAACGCAGGTGCTGCGATAGGTGTATACCTGACTTCACATCCCGTATGACTGGAGTACGTATCATGGCCAAAGGCATGGATTCAAAAAAAGCGGCAAAGAAAAAACCGGCGAAGACCGCCGATGAAAAGCGCGCCGATAAAAAAACCAAGAAGGTGAACCTGTTCGGTCATTGAACCGCTACGGTCCTGGTTGGGCTGAGGATGAGCTGGGGCGCTAACCCCGGCTCACACACCATGCAATGCGCCGAGCCTCAAAGCGAAGCCAGGAACATGTCCGTGGCCGAGGCTTTGTCGCCCTTACGGCTCTCCTGGGCTTTTTCCACTTGTGCCATCGCCGACTTGTCCTGCATGCGCTGGGCAATTTCCTGGCTGACCGCCATCTGCTTCTCGGGCGGCATTGCCTCGAATTCTTCCTCGGTAATGCCCATTTCTTCCAGGATGCTGTCGCGCAGGCGCTCTTCGGGCGTCTTGCTCATGTAGTCCTTGAATTCTGCCGTCGCGGAGCCGCCAAGCGTTTTGGTTTCTTCGGGCGTTGACGAAGCCACGGTCTGCAATTGTACGCGGGTCTTGGCGAAGGCCTCGTCCACCTTGTCGCTGATAGCGGTGGCGGCGTTGACCTGTTGCGTGGCTTGTCGGGTGAAGGAATCCTGGACCTGGGCACTGCCCTGGCTCGCCTGGGCCTGGACGTTATCGCGCAACGCCTGCAACGCGGCGCTTTGCAGGCCGCTGGCGGCTTCGGCGGTGGGGTCTTCGCCCGGGCGTTTGAGCGGCAAGACCATCGCTTGCTGTTTTGCACTGACCAACATGATGAACACCTGTGGGTAATGGCTGAGCGATGGGCAGGAGCAATTCCCATGCCGTCGCCGCAAGGCCACTGTTTCATGGGGTGTGGGCAGGCGCTCGGCGGGCGGGGCGGCCAACCCTTGCCGGCGGACGGCATGGATCGACCGCATTTGCGGGCATCAGGTGCTTTCGCGGACCTTGAGCTCAAAGCCCATGTCCACCACCGGCTGTGTGATGCGGTTGCCAGCCATCAATGTCAGCATTTGTTCGGCGGCGCGGCGCCCGATGGCTTCCCGTGGGGTGCTGATACTGCTCAGGCGCGGCACCATGTGGGCCGAGGCGGGCAGGTCGTTGAAACCCAGGACCGAGACCTGCTCGGGAATCTTGATGCCGCAGCGAAGTGCCTCGAACAAGGCACCGTGGGCCAGGTCGTCGTTGCCGAAGAATATCGCATCGACGTCCGGGTGACTGTCCAGCAACTGCAGGAACAATTCACCGCCCAGGCCTACCGAGGACGGGCGAGGAGTCAGCACTTCCAGGTCGGGGTCGTACAAACCAGCGTTCTGCAGGGCGCGGCGAAAACCTTCGCCACGCAGCAGGGTGCGTTGGTCCAGTTGCGCACCGATGTAGGCCAGGCGCTTGCGCCCCCTGGAGATCAGGTGTTCGGCCGCCGTCTCGCCGGCCTTGAGCTGGGAAAAACCGACGCAGTTGAGCCCCGCGCCAGGGTCCAGCTCCATCATGTACACGCACGGAATATTGCTGGCCTCGATCATGCGTCGGGCGCTTTCGGTGCGGTCGAAACCGGTCAACAGCAAACCACGTGGCTGGTAGGCCATGTAGTTGCGCAGCAGGTCTTCTTCTTCGTCCCGGGAGTAGTGGTAGTTGCCGATCACCACTTCGAAGCCCTTGGGTCGCAGCACCCGATGAATGGCTTCCAGGGTGTCGATGAACAACAGGTTGGACAACGACGGCACCAGCACCACCACCGAATGGCTCTGGGCCGAAGCCAGGGCACGGGCGGCGGGGTTGACGACGTAGTTGAGCTCCACGGCGGCCTGGCGGACTTTTTCCACCAGCTCAGTGGCCACGGTGCTGACGCCGCGCAGGGCACGGGAGGCAGTGATGGGGCTGACACCGGCCAGGCGTGCGACTTCGTTGAGCGTAGGGCGACCAGTGGTGCGAGTATTCTTATCGTTTTTAGGGGCGGTCATCAGGGCGGCTTGCCAAACAAAAATCAAGGCACTAAGGTAGCGCTGTCTCGACGCGTCTGCAAATGCGTGAGTGGGGTTTGCCTGAGCCCCGTCCGTTGACGTCGTGAACGAACATGCTGCAACCACAAAAATGACAAGAAGGCGTCGGCAACTTCTGCTTTTGCTGCGGTGTCATAACTGGCAAAGGTAGCGCTGTCTGCGCGCTGAGGTGTTACATGAATAATCCCATCTCCGCCCTGGTCATCATGGGCGTTGCCGGTTGCGGCAAAACTTGCGTCAGCCAGGCCCTGTGCCAGTTGAGCGGCGCCACCGCCATCGAAGGCGACACGTTCCACCCCGCGGCCAACATCCAGAAGATGAGCGCCGGTATCCCCTTGAACGACGACGACCGTGCCGGCTGGCTCGACAGCCTGTGCGACGAGTTGCGCCGTGTCGATGCCTTGGGCGAGCGCCCGGTGCTGACCTGCTCGGCCCTCAAGCACAGTTATCGCGAGCGTCTGCGCAGCGCCTTGCCAGGCCTGGGCTTCGTATTCCTTGAATTGACCCCCGAAGTAGCCGCCGACCGCGTTTCCCATCGTCCCGGCCATTTCATGCCGTCGACCCTGATCGACAGCCAGTTTGCCACCCTTCAATCCCCTGTCGGCGAGCCCCTGACCCTGGCTCTGGATGCGTCCAGCCACAGTGTGGATGAACTGGCGCATCAGGCTTACGTCTGGTGGTTGGACCATGGTTTGAAGCTTGCCAGCTGAGTTTCAAAAGTTTGCGTCAGAAAGATAGCGCTACCCCGACGGCTAACCAATAACTGCTTCAATAACAACAACAAATCAGGAGACACCTCCCATGTTTGGCATGTCCCACGAGACGTTCCTGCTGCTCGATGCAGTGGTCACGGTGATCGGACTCATCATCCTCATCACCAAGTTCAAATTCCACCCGTTCATCGCCCTGACCATCGCCGCCGCATTCCTCGGCCTGACGTCGGGCATGCCGACCGGCACCATCATCAAGGCGTTCCAGGACGGTTTTGGTGGCGTGCTGGGCTTTGTCGGCATCATCCTGGCGCTGGGCACGATGCTCGGCAAAATGATGGCCGAGTCGGGCGGGGCCGATCAGATCGCCCAGACCCTGATCCGCGCCTTCGGCAAGGACAAGGTGCAGTGGGCCATGATGTTCGCCGCCTTCCTGGTAGGCATCCCGCTGTTCTTCGAAATCGGCTTCGTGTTGCTGATCCCGCTGGTGTTCATCGTCGCGCGCCGCACCGGCGTGTCGATCATCAAGATCGGTATCCCGCTGCTGGCCGGTCTTTCCGCGGTCCACGGCCTGGTGCCACCGCACCCGGGGCCGCTGCTGGCGATTGGCGTGTTTGGCGCCGACATCGGCAAGACCATTCTCTACGGCCTGATCGTCGCGCTGCCGACCGCCATCATTGCCGGGCCGATCTTCGGTACGTTCATTGCCAAGCACATCCCTGGTCATCCGAATCAGGAGCTGGTGGACCAACTGGCGCGTGAGACGAATGCGGCCGAGCTGCCAAGCTTCAGCATCACCCTGATCACCGTGCTGTCGCCGGTATTCCTGATGCTGCTCAAGACCTTCGCCGACGTGGCGCTGCCGGACGGCAACCTCTTCCGCGCCTGGATGGACATGATCGGCCACCCGATCTCGGCGCTGTTGCTGGCGTTGCTGCTGTCGCTGTACACCTTTGGCTACAAGCAGGGCATTGGCTCGAGCCAGATGCTCAAATGGCTGGACGCCAGCCTTGCGCCGACCGCCGCGATCATCCTGATCATCGGTGCCGGTGGTGGCTTCAAGCAGATGTTGGTCACCAGCGGTGTGGGTGACGTGATTGGTCACATGGCCGTTAGTGCACAGATTTCCCCGATCCTGCTGGCCTGGCTGGTGGCAGCGGTGATTCGTATTGCGACGGGTTCGGCGACGGTGGCGACCATTACCGGTGCCGGGATCGTGGTGCCGGTGGTGGGGATGATTCCGGGCGTGAACCGTGAGCTGCTGGTCCTGGCGACCGGTGCCGGTTCGTTGATCCTGTCTCACGTCAACGACGCAGGCTTCTGGCTGGTCAAGCAGTACTTCAACATGACCGTGGCCGAAACCTTCAAGACCTGGACCGCGATGGAAACCATCCTGTCCGTGGTGGGCTTGATCTTTATCCTGCTGCTGTCGCTGGTGGTCTAAAAAACAGCCCATAACAACTGTGGGAGCGGGCTTGCTCGCGAAAGCGCAGTATCAGTCAACAGAGATGTTGAATGTTACATCGCCTTCGCGAGCAAGCCCGCTCCCACATTGGTTTTGTGTCAGGTGCCAGGTTTGTTTATCAACCCATCGGCCCGGAACATCCCGCGAATACCGCGCACCGCCTGGCGAATCCGGTCCTGGTTTTCGATCAGTGCAAAGCGCACGTGATCATCTCCATATTCCCCGAACCCCACCCCCGGCGAGACGCAGACCTTGGCTTCGGCCAACAGCTTCTTGGCGAACTCCAGTGACCCCAGGTGGGCATAGGCCTCGGGAATCTTGGCCCAGACGTACATCGAGGCCTTGGGGTTTTCCACCATCCAGCCCAGTTCATGCAGGCCCTTGACCAGCACATTGCGGCGCTGGCGGTACTGTTCGGCGATGTCGCGCACACATTGCTGGTCGCCTTCAAGGGCGGCGATGGCGGCCACTTGCAGCGGCGTGAAGGTGCCGTAGTCGTGGTAGCTCTTGATCCGCGCCAGGGCGCTGACCAGTTCCGGATTGCCCACCATGAAACCGATGCGCCAACCGGCCATGTTGTAGCTCTTGGACAGGGTGAAGAACTCCACCGCGATGTCTTTCGCGCCGGGCACCTGCATGATCGACGGGGCTTTCCAGCCGTCGTAGACAATGTCGGCGTAGGCCAGGTCGTGGATTACCAGTACGTCGTATTGCTTGGCCAGGGCGATGACCCGTTCGAAAAAGTCCAGTTCCACGCACTGCGCGGTCGGGTTGGACGGAAAACCCAGGATCATCATTTTCGGCTTGGGAATCGAGCCGCGAATGGCCCGTTCCAGTTCGTCGAAGAAATCCACGCCCGGCACCAGCGGCACTGAACGCACCTGGGCGCCGGCGATCACCGCACCGTAGATGTGGATCGGATAGCTGGGGTTGGGTACCAGTACCGTGTCGCCCTGGTCCAGGGTCGCCAGCATCAGGTGGGCCAGGCCCTCCTTGGAGCCGATGGTGACAATGGCTTCGGTTTCCGGGTCGATGTCCACCTCATAGCGGTCCTTGTACCAGCGCGAAATGGCGCGGCGCAGGCGCGGGATGCCTTTGGAGGTGGAATAACCGTGGGTATCTTCACGCTGGGCGACGGTGACCAGTTTTTCCACGATGTGCGGGGGCGTGGCGCCGTCGGGGTTACCCATGCTCAAGTCGATGATGTCTTCGCCGCGCCGACGCGCAGCCATCTTCAGCTCGGCAGTGATATTGAATACATAGGGGGGGAGTCGATCGATGCGCGCAAAGCGGCGCGGCGAACCTTGTTCGGCCATTGTTGCCTCGAGATACGTGAGCGCCCGGAACCGTCCGAGCGACGTTGGCCACTGCGGTGGCCTGTGGCGGAAGATAATGGCGCTGATGGCCAATTGTCCAGTAGCGGCGCAGAACTATTTTCGACGACACTGTCGACCTCGCGCGCGGCCATCAACGACGGCTGCGGGCAGTTGAATGCGCCGCCCTCGATCGAACGGAATGAATGATGGAATTTTCCAGCGGTTTCTTGCTGAGTCTCTCCCTGTGCCTGGACATTGGCGTGGCCAATATCGCGATGATCACCCTGGCGATGCAGCGCGGCTATTTCCAGGGTTTCGCCCTGGGCCTGGGCACCTGCGTGGGCGACCTGGTCTATGCGGTCCTGGCCCTGGCCGGCATGACCGTGCTGCTGCAATACGAAGCGGTGCGCTGGGTGTTGTGGCTCGGTGGCTCGGTGCTGTTGCTGTATTTCGCGGCGAAGATGATCCATTCGGCGATCTATCACAGCGCAGTGCTGGCCGAGGCTGGCGAGGTGCAGGGCAACTCCTCGCGCCAGGAGTTTTTTCGCGGGATTTTCCTGGCCATGTCATCGCCCAGTGCCATCCTCTGGTTCGCGGCGGTGGGCGGTACGTTGATCGCTCGTTCGGGTGGTGGGACCTTGCTCAGTTCGGCGCTGTTCCTCAGTGGTTTTCTCTGCGCCGGGCTGCTGTGGTGTGCGGCCCTGTGCCTGGCAGCGACCCAGGGTGGCAAACTGTTGGGAGATAAACTGTTGCGTTACTCCTATTGGGCATCCGCTGCGATCTTCTGTTATTTCGCGGTGTACGTGATTGTTTCTGGCTATAACGAGTTTGTAGGAAAAACCGTCACCGGTGCCTTGCCTGGCATCTGATAAGCGAAACGGCCCTGGCAATCACCGTTTGGCTTCTATACTGCCAAGCCCGACTTCACGTTTTGCTGGAGTGTTGCCGCATGGAAAAGCACAAACGCGATTACACAGCCGAACCACGCTTTGAACAGGGACGTTTTCAGCTCATCGCCGGCTTTGGCGCTAGTTTTACCAAGGACACTGCCCAGGACATCCCTTTGCTTTGGGAAAAGTTCCTGCCCTGGCTCGGCAAAGTGCCAGGGCAGAAAGATGAAGTGACCTATGGCGTGTGTTACAACCCCGACGGGAAGGGTGGGTTCGAATACATTGCCGGCGTGGAAATCAGCCGGCTCGACGATCTGCCGCCACAATACCGTTGGATCGAGATCCCGCCCGGGCGCTACGCCGTGTTCGAGCATCGGGGCCCGTTGAAGACACTGCCGCAAACTTTCCAATACATCTGGGGCGAGTGGTTACCGCAGTCCGGTCACGAAGGGGCCTGCACGCCGGAATTCGAACGCTACAGCGAAGACTTCAACCCCAGGACCGGCCAAGGCACCCTGGAGATCTGGATCCCGCTCAAGCCGAGCTGATCATCACCCTTTTGCGCAATGGGAAACCTGTGAGAGCGAGCCTGCTCGCAATTGGCGTGGGCCAGCTTGCATTGAGGTTGGTTGTGCCAGCGCTATCGCGAGCAGGCTCGTTCCCACATAAGTTTCATGCCTTGGTCAAAACACCAACCCCATCCGCCGCTCATAACCGATGCGGCCCCTGTAGGCCTCGCCACTGTCGACCCAGCCCAGCCGGGTGTACAGGCCGATGGCCGAGTCGTTGTCGGCGTCGACCGAGAGTTCCAGCCCGCGGATTTCCGGCCAGGCGGCTCGCGCCACGGCGGGCAGCGCCTGCAGGCAGGCCTTGCCATAACCTTTGCCCTGGGCCCGATGGTCGACTTGCAGGGCATGCAGGGTGGCGCTGTGTTCATTGGCCCAGGCGGGCAGTACCGGCGGGCGCTTGAGCAGCAGGAAGGCCACCGGAATCTCCTCGACCAATAGCGCAAATCCCCTGACCCCGGGGCCGGGCTTGGAGAGCAGCGTATGCAGGGCACCGTGGATATCACCGGCGAACTTGATCTGGTCGGCGTGGATTTCGATGGCGGTGACCTGTTCGCATTGAAGCGGGGTCAGGTCTTCGTAGGGTACGAGCTGAACGGTCACAAAAACGTCCGTTGTCTGCCGGCAGAATTGGATTTGGATTCTAGCGAATTTTTCTCCTTGAATTATTTTTGTTGGGTTGTCGATTCGCTGTTTCTCCAAACGACAAAGGGTGTCTTCAACAAAAACCTGCGGAGAATCACCATGAATACCCAAGCCACTGAAACCCATATCCAGGCCCTGATCGACACCTATCGCCAAGCCGTCATGGCCAAGGACGTTGACAAGGTCATGGCGCTCTATGACGAGAACATTGTCTCGTTCGACGCCATCCAGGCCTTGCAATTCAAGGGCAAGGCCGCCTATCGGACCCATTGGCAAGCCTGCATGGAAATGTGCCCCGGCCCGCACAAGTTCGACTTCCACCAGGTCAAGATTACCCCGGCTGAGAACATCGCCTTCGCCCACTGGCTGGCCTATTGCGGCGGCACCAACGACAAAGGCGAGGAACAAGCCTGCTGGATGCGTGTGACGGCCTGCTACCAGCGTGTAGCCGGACAATGGCGGATCGTCCATGAACATTGGTCCGCGCCGTTCGATCCGATGGCCGGTACGGCGCTGTTCGACCTGCAACCCTGATCGTCGGTTTTTTCGCCGAGTATCTTCCAGCCGTCCATAGTTGATCAGTTCGATCACGGAGCCTTCCATGAAGTACTTATGCCTGGTGTATAGCAACGAACACACGCTGCATAACTCGCCCGACAGCCCGGAGGACGCCGAGTGCATGGCCTATGCCGAATCGATCCAGGGCAGTGGGCGCATGCTCGCCGCCGAGGCCCTGGAGTCGGTGCAGACCGCTACCACGGTGCGCATGCGCGGCGGCAAGCTGTCGATCACCGACGGTCCGTTCGCCGAAACCAAGGAGCAACTGGCGGGCTTCTACCTGATCGATGCCAAGGACCTCAACGAAGCCATCCAGGTCGCCGGCAATATCCCGGCGGCCCGGGTCGGCTGCGTCGAAGTACGACCGGTTCGCCAACTGAACCCCTGAATAACAAGCACAAACAGGATTTCATTCATGAACCTTACAGCTGCCCCTTACGCGTTATCCATCAGTCGGGTGATCGACGCCCCGCGCCAGAAGATCTTCCGCGCCTGGACCGAGCCAACCTTGCTGGTCCAATGGTGGGGACCCCATGGCATGACCACGCCAGAGTGCGAAATGGACCTATGGGTCGGCGGCCAGTTTCGCACCCTGATGCGTGCGCCTGACGGCAATGAATACCCGACCATGGGCGTGTTCCTGGAAATCCTCGCCCCGCGGCGCCTGGTGTTCACCGATGCGTTCGTGCCCGGTTGGATTCCCTCCGGCAAGGCCTTCATGACCGCTGAAGTGCTGCTCGAGGAGGTGGACGGCAAAACCCATTACACCGCCCGTGCGCTGCACTGGAGCGAGGAGGACCGTCAGGCGCACGAAGCCATGGGCTTCCATGAGGGCTGGGGCCAGAGCCTGGACCGGCTTGAGACATTGGTCACCCAAGGCATGCCCGACTGATGTCGGCCGAAACGGTCAAGGCACGGGTCGAACAGGTTTACCGGCAAGACTCGCGGCGGATCCTGGCGACGCTGATTCGCCTGTTGGGAGATTTCGACCTCGCCGAAGAAGCCTTGCACGAGGCCTTCTTCATTGCGGTCGAGCGCTGGCAGCGCGACGGTGTGCCGGACAACCCGCGGGCCTGGCTGGTGTCGGCCGGGCGTTTCAAGGCCATTGACAGTTTGCGCAGGCGCGCGCGTTTCGCCGCGTCCCGGCCGATGTTGATCGCTCAGCTCGAAGAGCTGGAGCAGGGCCAGTGGAGTGAGGAAGACGTGGAAGATGATCGCCTGCGGCTGATTTTCACCTGTTGCCACCCGGCCCTGGCGGCTGATACCCAGGTGCCCCTGACGCTGCGGGAAGTCTGCGACCTGACCACCGAGCAAATCGCCCGGGCTTTCCTCGCCGCCCCGGCGGCCATAGCCCAACGCATCGTGCGGGCCAAGGCGAAAATCCGCGATGCCAGGATCCCTTACCAGGTGCCGTCTCGCGCGGAACTGCCGGAACGGCTGGACAGCGTGCTGCGGGTGATCTACCTGGTGTTCAACGAAGGTTATTCGGCATCGATGGGCGCTGAGTTGACTCGCGAAGACCTGACCCGCGAAGCCATCCGCCTTGGGCGTTTGCTGATGGAGTTGCTGCCCGAGGCCGAGGTCATGGGGTTGCTGGCGTTGATGTTGCTGCACGAGTCCCGGCGACCGGCGCGAACGTCGTCGACTGGCGAGCTGATCCTGTTGGATGAGCAGGAGCGCTCGTTGTGGGACGCCGAGCTGATCGCCGAGGGCTGTGGGTTGGTGGAAGCCGCGCTGAAGACCCGGCGGTTCGGGCCGTACTGCCTGCAAGCGGCGATTGCGGCGGTGCATGCCGAAGCGCCGACGGCGGAGCAGACCGACTGGCCGCAGATCGTCGGGCTTTATGATGTTTTGTTGCGGGCTGTGCCGTCGCCGGTAATCGAGCTCAATCGCGCCGCCGCCCTGGCCAAGCGCGACGGACCGGAGGCAGGGCTGCGCCTCGTTGACGGGATACTCGCCAGAGGGGATTTGACTGACTATCACCTGGCCTATTCGGCACGGGCGGAGTTCTGTCGGCAGTTGGGGCAAGTGGACGAGGCCAGGGCCGCGTACCGACGTGCGCTCGAACTGACGCAGCAACTGCCCGAGCGGCGATTTATCGAAGGGCGGCTTGCTGGATTGCAGCGATGAACCACAAACAACGAAGTTCCTGTGGGAGCAGGGTTGCTCGCGAAGGCTGAGTGTCAGGCTACATCAATGTCGACTGTGCCGACGTCTTCGCGAGCAAGCCCGCTCCCACAAGGGAGTTGATGACTGATCGCGCATTTTTGAAACCCCAGAAACTACTGTGGGAGCGAGCCTGCTCGCGATAGCGGCGGATCAGCCAACCTTGATGTCGACTGATATGCCCTCATCGCGAGCAGGCTCGCTCCCACAGGTTTTGTGGCTTGCGTTGATCAGAACTCGTGATCAGCGTTGTCCGGGTTCAGGTCGCTGATGCCCAGCTTGCCCGCAGCCTGTTCGATCGAACCGGTCTGCTTGACCAGTGCGGCGATGGCGTCGCGCACGATCTGGTTGCCGGCAGTGTTGCCTGCGGCGATCAGTTGGTCGTAGTGCTCACCCTTGTTGGCGTGATCGACCATGACCTGGATCTTGGCCTCGGTATCGGCCAGGTCGGCCTTGAGCGCGGTGTCGGCGGCCGGGTCGACCTTGGCCACCAGGGACGACAGGCTGGCGCCGGTCATCTTGGTGCCGTCGACGCGGGTGTATTCGCCCAGGTACACGTTACGTACGCCTTTGGCATCGTAGAAGTGCGAGTTGTGGGTGTTGTCGCTGAAGCAGTCCTGTTCGTCTTCTGGCGAGTTGGCTTCCAGGGACACCTTCATGCGCTCGCCCGCCAGTTCACCCAGGGACAGGCTGCCCATGCCGAACAGCATTTTGCGCAGGCCGCTTTCGGCCGGTTCGGCTTCCAGGGTGGCGCGGTAGTTGTCAGCCACGTTCGGCTTCCAGTTGCCGACCATTTCTTCCAGGTCGCTGACCAGCAACTGGGTCACGGACTTGAGGTAGGCACGGCGACGGTCGTTGTGGCCGCCAGTGGCGCCAGCGCCTTGCAGGTAGTCCGAAGCCGGACGGTTGCCCGCGCCAGGGCCGGTGCCGTTGAGGTCCTGGCCCCACAGCAGGAATTCGATGGCGTGGTAGCCGGTGGCGACGTTCGCCTCGGAACCGCCCAGCTCGTTGAGGCTGGCGAGTTTTTCCGGGGTGAGGTCTTTCACGTCGACCTTGTCTTCGCCCACCTGGACTTCAGTGTTGGCGATGATGTTGGCGGTGGCGCCCGGGTTGCCCAGGGCGTGCTCGTAGGACTTGTCGACGTAGTCGATCAGGCCTTCGTCCAGGGGCCAGGCGTTCACCTGGCCTTCCCAATCGTCGATGATGGTGTTGCCAAAGCGGAACACTTCGCTTTGCAGGTAAGGCACGCGTGCGGCGACCCAGGCAGCCCTGGCGGCTGTCAGGGTCTCGGCGTTCGGCTTGGCCAGGAACGCGTCGATGGCGGTTTGCAGGGTTTTCGCAGTGGATTCGGCATCGCTGTAGACGGCATAGACGATATCGGCGTAGTGCGCGACAACGGCCTTGGCGGCAGCTTCGTCGATCTTGCCGGCGGCAGCAGGGGCGACCGGTGCCGCAGTGCTGGCGGCAGGCGTTGGCGCTTGCGGCGCGGCGGCCTTGTCTTTGCCTTCGCCGCAACCGGCGAGGGAAATAGCGATGGCCAGCAGACTGGCGGTAGCCAGGGGCATACGAATCATGGCGAACATCCTGCTTCGGTAATGGATGGGACAGGCGCGAGGGTGCGCAAAAACTGCGACATAATGCGAAAGATTTGCATTATGTGTAAAGGGTTATGGTTGTAAATATTTCTTATTTAATGAAGCGGATCGCTGCCTTTCGGCAGCGTCTGTAGGCGCCTGGGCGGGGGGGAATCAGATGATGGAAACCTTGCTGCGCTCGGCCTGCTTCAGGTAAGCGCCCAATTCCCGTGCCGGCAGTGGTTTGCTGTAGTAATACCCCTGACCTTCGTGGCAGCCCTCGGCGATGATGTAGGCTTCCTGCTCGACAGTCTCGACGCCCTCGGCAATGACCTGCATCCCCAGGCTCTTGCCCAATTGGATGATGGCCCGGACGATGGTGGCGTCGTCCTCGTCGTCGAGCAGGTCCTGGACGAAGCTCTTGTCGATCTTGATCTTGTCCAGCGGCAGGCTCTTGAGGTAACTCAGGGATGAATAGCCGGTCCCGAAGTCATCGATGGCAATCAGCGCCCCGGAACGGCGCAGGCTCAGCAAATGCTGGGCCGCGGTGGTGATGTCTTCCATCAGGCCGGTTTCGGTGACTTCCAGCTCCAGGCTGCGCGGCGGCAGCCGGTACATTTGCAGGAGATTATTCACCACCCGGGGCAATTCGGCGTGGTGCAGTTGCACCGTCGACAGGTTCACCGCCATGCGCAGGTCGACGAAGCCCTGGTCGTGCCATTCGCGCAATTGACTGCAAGCCTGGTCCAGCACCCATTCGCCAATGGCGATGATGGTGCCGTTCTGCTCGGCCAGGGGAATGAACAGGTCCGGCGGCACCAGGCCGTGCTCGGGATGGTGCCAGCGGATCAGTGCCTCGGTGCCCACCACACGCAGGTCGCGGTAACTGATCTGTGGCTGGTACACCAGGGAGAACTGCTCGCGGACCAGGGCTTCGCGCAAGTCTTTTTCCAGTTCACGCCGGCGACGCATTTCGCTATCGACGCTGGCGATGTAGAACTGATAGCGATTGCGTGAGCGACTCTTGGCCAGGGTCATGGTCTGCTCGGCTTTCTGCAGTAGCTTCTCGGTGCTGTCGCCATCTTCGGGGAAGAGGGTGATGCCGATGGTGGCCCGCAGGCGGATTTGCTGGTCGTCGATGACGAACGGCGCTTCCAGGTCATCGAGGATGCTCTGGGCCAGCTCGGCGGCCTCGTAAGGCTGTTCGATGTCGGCCTGGACCAGGGCGAACTGGTCACCCCCCAGTCGCGCCAGGGCACCGAGCCGGCCACTGTGGGCCCGCAGCCGATCGGCCAGGGCCAGCAGTAACTGGTCGCCGGTCTGGTAGCTGAACTGTTCGTTGATACCCTTGAAATCATCCAACCCCACACACAGCACCGCTACCCGGCGTTGCAGGCGCCCGGCATCCACCAGGATCTTGTCCAGTTGCTGTTGAAGCTGCTGACGGTTGGGCAGGCCGGTGAGAAAGTCGTACTGGGCCATTCGCAGCAGGCTGTTTTCCGCTTCGTGGCGCAGGTGCGTGTTGCGCTCGATGGATTCGAGCAATTGGTTGGCCGTATTGATCCACAGGCCCAGCTCGTTTTGCTCGTGGCCTCGCAACTGCGGGATCTTGTGCTCGCTGGGGCGATCCGGGTTGATTTCAGTCAGGTGCTCGATGATCCGCGACAGCGGTTTGGTCAGCAGCCAGTGATAGACCAGGTACAACACCAGGCCCATGGCCAGGGCCCGCAGCATTCCGGAAATGAAGATGATCACCGAATTGACGATGAAGCCCTCGCCGTAGGTGGCGGTGTCGAGGGTAATGCTCAGGTCGCCGTAATATTCACTGTAGGGCCCGCGTCCCACCAGTTGCGTGGTGAAGGTGCGCTCCTTGCCCAGGATCAGGTCGGTCAGCCAGCGGCTTTCGGAGTGCTGCAAGGGCCGGGTTTTTTCGGCGAGCATGGTTTCGCGCGGATGGCCAATGGAAGCCATGCGCACGGCTTTGTCCTGGAACAGGCCCTCGATCACTTGCATGCCCATTTCCCGGTCCAGGCTGTAGACGGCCTGGGTCGAAGGATCGCGGAACATGTCGAGGATACGCTGGGCGTCACTGGCGACGGCCTGGTTGGTTTTATAGGCATCGAACACGATCTGGGCGCAGCTCAAGATCATGCCAACGATCAATGCCGAGAGGAGCACGACCCGGAGCAACTTCACAGACAAGCTGTTCTTGAGTTCCAGCTTCAAAGAGTGGTTCCTTGTTCCGTGCGGGTAGCGTCAAGTTGCCATGAGTATTGGCAATCCTGTGATGGCAGTCAAAGGGACAATCAAACACAAGGGTTTTCGCTTGAAACCTGACCGATGTACGTGTTTTTTCAGAGTGATTGCTCTATGACCATTGTGTCGGTTGGAAGGGGCCGCAACTTGAGGCTTCCAGGGATTTTTTCTTGGGTTCCAGACGCGAGGTGTGTTTGCCTGCGGTCATTTTTGCCCGGCGAAAAAAACCCGGCACGGCGCCGGGTTCTTTTGTCTGGCATCGCGACTTACGCGGCGAAGGCCTTGCTGCCTTTGAACTGCTCGGCCACGAACTCCCAGTTGACCAGGTTCCAGAACGCTTCGACGTATTTCGGACGAAGGTTACGGTAGTCGATGTAGTAGGCGTGTTCCCAGACGTCGCAGGTCAGCAGCGGGGTGTCGCCGCTGGTCAGCGGGTTGCCGGCGCCGATGGTGCTGGCCAGGGCCAGGGAACCGTCAGCCTTTTTCACCAGCCAGCCCCAGCCGGAACCGAAGGTGCCGATGGAAGTCTTGCTGAACTCTTCCTTGAACTTGTCGAACGAACCGAAGGCCTTGTTGATGGCTTCGGCCAGTTCGCCGGTTGGTTGACCGCCGGCGTTTGGCGCCAGGCAGTTCCAGTAGAAGGTGTGGTTCCAGACCTGAGCGGCGTTGTTGAAGATACCGCCCGAGGAAGTCTTGACGATTTCTTCCAGGGACTTGCCTTCGAACTCGGTGCCTGGCACCAGGTTGTTCAGGTTCACGACATAGGTGTTGTGGTGCTTGTCGTGGTGGAATTCCAGAGTTTCTTTGGAGATGTGCGGCGCCAGTGCGTCGTGTGGATAGGGCAGCGGCGGCAATTCGAAAGCCATGGTGATTCTCCTAATCAGGTCAGTTGCGGTGAGCGCAAGGCCGATCACGGGCGGCCAGACTAGCGCCGGGGAGTTTGTACTCTTTGCGGCGCAGGAGTCGGATCATAGCACCGGGGGGGCGGCATAACCACGCAACAACTGTGTGGGATAGAGGTTCCAGAGCGGTTTGGAATAATCAGCCGTTGACGATCAATTGCACCGCCACGGTAAACATCATCGCCGCCACCAGCAGGTCGAGAATCCGCCAGGTGCTTGGACGAGCCAGCCAGGGTGCCAGCCACGCGGCACCGAAGGCCAGGGTGAAGAACCACAGCAGCGAGGCACTGGCCGCCCCCACCACATAGGCACCGGGGACACTTTGCTGGGCACCGAGGGAGCCGATCAGCAACACGGTATCGAGGTACACGTGGGGATTGAGCAGCGTCACCGCCAGCGCGCTGAGCAGTACCGCCCGTAGCGAGCGCACGGCCTGTTTTTCCCCTTGTTGCAGGCTCTGTTTCGAGCAGGCCCGACGCAACGCCTGGCTGCCGTACCAGAGCAGGAATATCGCGCCGCCCCAGCGGGCAATCGCCAGCAGTATCGGGCTCTGGGCCAGCAGCGTCGCCAGCCCGAACACGCCGGCGGCCACCAGCAGCGCATCGCAGGTGATACACAACGCCGCTACCGGCAAGTGATGCTCGCGACGCAGGCTCTGGGCCAGCACAAACGCGTTCTGCGCGCCAATGGCCATGATCAGCCCAAGTGCCACCAGCAGTCCGTTAACGTAGCTTTGCCACATGATTTTTACTCCCCCGTCGATGCTTGAATGCTGGTCATTCTCCGGTGACAAGCTGTATAAGAAAAACCAATCTTGCTGATTGCTCATTAGGAAAACTGATGTTCGATTACAAATTGCTTTCCGCCCTGGCGGCGGTCGTCGAGCAAGCCGGTTTCGAGCGGGCCGCCCAGGTGCTGGGGTTGTCGCAATCGGCGATTTCCCAGCGGATCAAGCTGCTTGAGGCGCGGGTCGGTCAGCCCGTATTGGTGCGCGCCACGCCGCCTGCGCCGACCGAAATCGGTCGCCGCTTGCTCAACCATGTGCAACAGGTGCGTCTGCTGGAGCGTGACCTGCAAAGCCTGGTGCCGGCGCTGGATGAAGAAGGCCTGCCCGAACGCCTGCGCATCGCCTTGAATGCCGACAGCCTGGCGACCTGGTGGGCAGCGGCTGTGGGCGATTTCTGCGCCCGGCATCATCTGTTGCTCGATTTGGTGGTGGAGGACCAGAACGTCGGCCTCAAGCGCATGCGCGCCGGCGAAGTGGCGGCGTGTGTCTGCGCCAGTGAGCGGCCTGTGGCCGGCGCCCGCAGCGTATTGCTGGGGGCCATGCGTTATCGGGCCCTGGCCAGCCCGGCGTTCATCGCCAGGCACTTCCCCGATGGGGTGCGCGCCGATCAGTTGGCAAGCACGCCGGCACTGGTATTCGGCCCGGATGATTTCCTGCAGCATCGCTACCTCGCGTCCCTGGGGGTGGAGGGCGGTTTCGAACACCATTTATGCCCGTCATCGGAAGGATTCATTCGTCTTGCCGAGGTCGGCCTCGGTTGGGGGCTGGCGCCGGAGTTGCAAGTGCGTGGGCAACTGGAACGAGGCGAGCTGGTGGAGCTGCTGGCAGATAAACCGATCGATGTGCCGCTGTACTGGCATTATTGGCGCAATGGCGGGCAGTTGCTCGGTTTATTGACCGAACAGTTGATTCAATCCTCCCGGCAATGGCTGGTGCCTTGGGAGCCGCAATAGACGTCAAGCTGCAACTGGATAAGCAGCGCACAGATTAATTTGCAGGTTGTAGCTCGAGGCTCGTAACCGCATTTCTTAGGAGCATTCATGAAAATTCTGGTCACCGGCGCGAGCGGCTTCATCGGCGGACGCTTTGCGCGTTTCGCCCTGGAGCAAGGCCTGGATGTACGGGTCAACGGTCGCCGGGCCGAGAGCGTGGAGCACCTGGTACGGCGCGGTGCACAGTTTGTCCAAGGAGATCTGAGCGACCCGTTGTTGGCTCGCGATTTGTGCCTGGATGTCGAGGCCGTCGTGCATTGCGCCGGCTCCGTGGGGCTTTGGGGCCGCTATCAGGATTTTCACCAGGGCAATGTCCAGGTGACGGAAAATGTCGTCGAGGCCTGCCTCAAGCAGAAGGTTCGCCGTCTGGTTCATCTGTCCTCGCCGTCCATCTACTTCGACGGCCGTGATCACCTCGGGTTGACTGAAGAACAAGTGCCCAAGCGCTTCAAGCACCCTTACGCCGCCACCAAGTACCTGGCCGAGCAGAAGGTCTTCGGCGCCCAGGAGTTCGGCCTCGAAGTGCTGGCCCTGCGCCCGCGTTTCGTGACCGGCGCCGGAGATATGAGCATTTTCCCGCGCCTGTTGAAAATGCAGCGCAAGGGGCGCCTGGCCATTGTTGGCAACGGGTTGAACAAGGTGGATTTCACCAGCGTGCAAAACCTCAATGAAGCGCTGCTCAGCAGCCTGCTGGCGACCGATTCTGCCTTGGGCAAGGCCTACAACATCAGCAACGGGGCACCGGTTCCGCTGTGGGACGTGGTCAATTATGTGATGCGCCAGATGGAAGTCCCACAGGTCCGGCGTTATCGTTCCTACGGCTTGGCCTACAGTGTCGCGGCCTTGAATGAAGGTTTCTGCAAACTGTGGCCGGGCCGCCCCGAACCGACGCTGTCGCGCCTGGGCATGCAGGTCATGAACAAAAATTTCACCCTGGACATCAGCCGGGCGCGGCATTATCTCGATTACGATCCGCAGGTCAGCCTGTGGACCGCCCTCGATGAATTTTGCGCCTGGTGGAGGGTCCAAAATGCCCGCTGATCGGCCCGTCATGAACCGAGTGTCATGTTCGGGGTCAATCGGTGCGGCGGGCGAGGGGGTTATACTCGCCGCATCACGCCATCACCGGTTTCTCAAAGGTTGAATCCATGCCCATGCGTAACGATGCCAACGACGACTTCGATGATGTACCGAGCCTGCGGATGCGGGCCGACATTCCCGATGACGATGATTTCCTGCCTAACCGCCAGCCCCACGTGCAAGCGCGCCCGGCGCCCGTGGCTGCGGCCAAGGTCAAGGGGCCCAGCACCGGGCCGCTGTGGGCATTGGTCGGCGCGCTGCTGTGTGCGTTCGGTTTCCTGGCCTGGTGGAGCTTCCAGCAGATTTCCATGATGGAACAGCAACTGGTGGCTACCCAGGAAAGCTTTGCCCGGATCAGTGAAGATGCGGCGGGGCGCCTGCAGGAGTTTTCCGGCAAGGTCGTCGCCGGTCAGTCCAATGTGATGAGCGACAGTGAGGCCTTGAAACTGCAGATCAAGCAGTTGGAAAGCAAGCTGCAGGATCAGGGCAAGCAATTCGACAACAAACTGCTGGAGCAGTACAAGCAACAGCAAGCCACCTTCGGTCCGTCCGCCGACCTGGACAAGGAACTGGCCCAGCTTATTGCCCAGGCCTCTGAACAGCAGAACGCCAACACTCAGTTGCAAGCTGCCAACAAGGAGCTCCAAGCCCAGGTCAAGACGCTGGCGGCTGAAGTTTCCGCCCTGAAAAGCCAGGGCGAGGGTGGTGCCCTGGATGCCCAGCTCAAGAGCATCGGTGCCGACATCACCGCCCTGAAAAGAGCCACCTCCAATTCTGCCATCGACCGCCTGGAGCAGGACATGATCGTGCTCAAGAGCCAGCAGGATAAGGGCGGCAACACCGCCGAGTTCGATGCCTTTCGCGGTCAGGTCACCCGCAACATCAACACCTTGCAAGCGCAGATCCAGTATTTGCAGCAGCAGCTCAACGCTCGGGCTCAGTGACAAAGCTGGGGGACTAATAGTTACTGAAGGGGGTGACAGTCAGGCCGCTTTCGCGAGCAAGCCCGCTCCCACACTGGATCCTCAGCGAACATGAATGTTGTAGCTGTCAAAGATCCAATGTGGGAGCGGGCTTGCTCGCGAAGGCTGAGTCTCAGTCAATCCGCTATTGACTGACCCACTGCGATCTTCAGCATAAGTGCTCCCCAGAACCCCCCTGAATACTTCAACATCACCCCACGCCGTCTACGCTCTTGAAACACCAACAAGAACGAGGGGCGCGCATATGGTTTTTTTTCACCGGATGGCCTGGCTGGCCGTAATACTTGTGTTGGGCTTGGCACAGGCTCATGCAGCGACACCTGATGACGGCCAGGCGGCCCGGGCGCTGCTGGAGAAAGCCTTGGCCTACTACCACGACAACGGCGACAAAGCCTTTGCCGCCTTCAGTCGCCAAGGGGAGTTCGTCGACAAGGATCGCTACGTCTTCGTGGTGGACACCCAGGGTGTGATGCTCGCCAGCGGTGGGCCTTCCTCGGCGCTGATCGGGCGAGACGTTTCCGAAGTGTTGGGACCGGATCTGCGCAAAGCCTTCAAGGACGCCTTGAAAACCCCCGAGTCCAGTGGCATCCAGCAAGCCGAGTACCGTTGGCAGAACTGGGCGGATGGCAAGGTCGAGCGCAAGCATGTGTATTTCCAGCGCGTCGGCGAGCGAATCCTGGCCGTCGGCTACTACCTGCCGCGGGCCTCTGCCGAGCAAGCCAGGGCCTTGCTGGACAAGGCTTCGAGCGACTTGCTGAAAAATGAAAAAGCCACGCTGACGGCGGTTAACTCCCTCAAGGGCGGTTATCTGCAGGATGACTTGTATGTCTTTGTCGTTGACCTCAATACCCGGCGCTATGTCGGCCACGGCACCAACCTGCGCCTGATCAACACCGATTTCACCAAGGTCAAGGATCCTGATGGCAAGCCGGTGGGGGAGCCGATCCTGGCCATGATCGGCAAGCAGGACGTAGGGGAGTATGAATACCGCTGGAAGAACCCGGTGACTGGCAAGGTCGAGGACAAGCACGCGTACCTGAAGAAGGTCGGGCATTTCCTGGTGGCGGTGGGGTATTACAGCCCTTGAAACTGGCACCGAGGCGCGTGTATTTGTGGCGAGGGGATTTATCCCCGTCGGGTTGCGCAGCAACCCCATAATCCATCAACCAACACGATCATCAGTTAGAACGCAGAGGGTTGCTGCGCAGCCCAGCGGGGATAAATCCCCTCGCCACAGTGATCATGTCTCAGGTCCAAACAGTTCTGTATTTGGCAGCTTCCACAAAAAAAGGCCCGCATCGCTGCGGGCCTTTTGTCGGGTTACTGCGGCAATCAGCCCGCTACCAACACCCGAATCGCCTCCAGGCGCAACGCAGCCTTCTCAAGCATCGCCAGGCCCTGCTCGCGCTGTTGGCGCAAGGCCACCAGTTCGCTGTCGCGCACGGTCGGGTTGACCGCTTGCAGGGCGGTCAGGCGTGCCAGTTCCTCGTCGGTATCGGCGGCCAGGCGGCGCTGGGCCTCGGCCACGCGTTCGGCGTGACGCGGGGCGATTTTCTCTTCGCCTGCGTTGATCCGTGGCGTCAGTTGGTCACGCTGGGCCTGGATGAACTTGTTGGCGCTGGCGCGGGGCACGCTTTCGAGCTGGTCGTTCAGGGTTTCGAACGAGACCCGGGCGGCCAGGTCGTTGCCGTTGGCGTCCAGCAGGCAGCGCAGGGCGGCCGGTGGCAGGTAGCGGCCCAGTTGCAGTGAGCGTGGGGCTACCACTTCACTGACGTAGAGCAGTTCCAGCAACACGGTGCCCGGCTTGAGGGCCTTGTTCTTGATCAGCGCCACGGCAGTGTTGCCCATGGAGCCGGACAGCACCAGGTCCATGCCGCCTTGCACCATCGGGTGCTCCCAGGTGATGAACTGCATGTCTTCGCGCGACAGCGCCTGGTTGCGGTCGTAGGTGATGGTCACGCCTTCGTCGTCGCCCAGCGGGAAGCTGGCGTCGAGCATCTTTTCGCTCGGCTTGAGGATCAGGGCGTTTTCCGAATGGTCCTCGCTGTCGATGCCGAACGCGTCGAACAGGGTTTCCATGTAGATCGGCAGGGCGAACTGGTCGTCCTGCTCGAGAATCGCTTCCACCAGCGCATCACCTTCACCCGCGCCGCCGGAGTTGAGTTCGAGCAGACGGTCGCGACCGGTGTGCAGTTCAGCTTCCAGGCGTTCGCGTTCGGCGCGGGCTTCGTCGATCAGCGCTTGCCACTGGCCATCGTCGGCTTCCTCCAGCAAGGGCAGCAGGCGCGGGCCGAACTGATGCTGCAAGGCGTTACCGGTCGGGCAAGTGTTGAGGAAGGCATTCAAGGCTTCGTGATACCACTGGAACAAGCGCGCTTGCGGGCTGGTTTCCAGGTACGGCACATGCAGCTCGATGGTGTGCTTCTGGCCGATCCGGTCCAGACGACCGATGCGCTGCTCCAGCAAGTCCGGGTGGGACGGCAGGTCGAACAGCACCAAGTGATGGGCGAACTGGAAGTTGCGACCTTCACTGCCGATTTCCGAGCAGATCAGCACCTGGGCGCCGAATTCTTCGTCGGCGAAATAGGCGGCCGCGCGGTCGCGTTCCATGATGTTCATGCCCTCGTGGAACACCGTGGCCGGGATGCCGGAACGCACGCGCAGGGCATCTTCCAGGTCCATGGCGGTTTCGGCGTGGGCGCAGATCACCAGCACTTTGGTGCGCTTGAGCATCTTCAGGGTGTCGATCAGCCACTCGACCCGCGGGTCGAAACGCCACCAGCGCTCTTCTTCGCTGGCGTCCGGCTGGGCCTGGAAGCTGACTTCCGGGTACAGCTCGGCATGATCGCCCAATGGCAGCTCGAGGTATTCGTCCGGGCATGGCAGCGGGTAGGCGTGCAGCTTGCGCTCCGGGAAGCCTTGCACCGCAGCGCGGGTGTTGCGGAACAGCACGCGGCCGGTGCCGTGGCGGTCCAGCAATTCGCGGACCAGGCGGGCGCTGGCTTCGACATCGCCATCATTGACGGCGGTCAGCAAGGCTTCGCCTTCGTTGCCCAGGAAGCCGTGGATGGTCTTGTGGGCTTCGGGCGAGAGACGGCCCTTGTCCAGCAACTCCTGCACGGCCTCGGCCACCGGGCGATAGTTTTCGCTCTCGGCGCGGAAGGCCTGCAGGTCATGGAAGCGGTTCGGGTCCAGCAGGCGCAGACGGGCGAAGTGGCTGTCCTGGCCCAGTTGTTCCGGGGTCGCGGTCAGCAGCAGCACGCCCGGGATCGTCTCGGCGAGCTGTTCGACCAATGCGTATTGCGGGCTGACCTGGTCTTCATGCCAAACCAGGTGATGGGCTTCGTCGACCACCATCAGGTCCCAGCCGGCGGCGAACAGCGCGTCCTGGGCCTTCTCGTCGTCCACCAGCCACTCCAGTGCCACCAGGGCCAACTGGGTGTCTTCGAACGGGTTGCTGGCATCGCTTTCGATGAAGCGTTCCTCATCGAACAGCGCGACCTGCAGGTTGAAACGCCGACGCATTTCCACCAGCCACTGGTGCTGGAGGTTTTCCGGCACCAGGATCAGTACGCGACTGGCGCGTCCGGACAGCAGTTGACGGTGGATCACCAGGCCGGCTTCGATGGTCTTGCCCAGGCCGACTTCGTCCGCCAGCAACACCCGCGGTGCAATGCGGTCGGCCACTTCACGGGCAATGTGCAACTGGTGGGCGATTGGCTGGGCACGGACACCACCCAGGCCCCAGAGCGAAGACTGCAACTGGCGGCTGGTGTGTTCCAGGGTGTGGTAGCGCAGGGAAAACCAGGCCAGGGGGTCGATCTGGCCGGCGAACAGACGGTCGCTGGCCAGGCGGAACTGGATGAAATTCGAGAGCTGGGTTTCCGGCAGGGTGACGACTTCGTTCTGCCCGTTGAGGCCGTGGTAGACCAGCAGCCCATCGATGTCATCGACTTCACGCACGGTCATTTTCCAGCCTTCGAAGTGAGTGATCACATCGCCCGGCGAAAACCGTACACGGGTAAGTGGCGCATTCCGTAGCGCGTACTGGCGAGTGTCGCCAGTGGCCGGATAGAGCACGGTCAACAAGCGGCCGTCCTGTGCCAGAACGGTGCCTAAACCCAGCTCGGCTTCGCTGTCACTGATCCAGCGTTGCCCCGGTTGATACTGCTGCGCCATGCTGCCTGACTCCCGCCTTGAAAAAGCCGGTTATCTTAACGGAAGGAACCTTCAGACCAAAGGATTTACGTACGCTGATTCGTTACCAATGACACGGAACTTAAGCTCGCCCAGGGATCAAACAAGCTCGGCCCTGGGGATTGTTGCAATGCCAACTGGGTCACAAGTTTCAGACCGGCGGTTCAAGCTGCCACTTTCCTAGCCGACAACCTGAAGACAGGAGACCTTTATGTTGCCACCCATGCTCCCTTTGAGCGCCGTACCCATCACCGCTCAACAGGATCCGGTTCGCCAGCGACCGGACATACCGCCCGTGGTCCCGGTGCAGCAAAGCTCCAACGAAAGCACCATCGACCTGCAAAATCGCGACCCGGAAGAGGCTGCGCTGCTGTTGCGCGAGGAACAGCAGCGCCAGCAGGAGCGCGAAAGGCGCCGCCGCGAGGCCGATGAAGATCCTGAACAACACCTGGCCGTACCAGGTACCGAACTCAATGCCGACAACACCGTGCCGGTGGTGCCGCTGATAGACGAAGAGTCCCGCCAGGGCCTGTGGGTCGATATCCAGATCTGATCCAGGCGTTTGTCCATCCGCACGGGCTGGTCAACGCCGCCAACAGCACGCATCATGGGCACATCCGCAATTCACTGCACGATGCCCACACGCCATGAGCCAAGACGACAAGCTGATCGACCTCAGTGCCGAGCGCGCCAAGCGCGTTCACGACCTCAACGAAAAACGCCTCAACGAAGTCCGCCAGGCTTTCGAGCAGGCCATGCCTTTGGGCAAACCCAAGAAAAAGCCGAAAAACAAACCGAAAAAGCGCTGACCCCCCCCTCGATTTATTGATGCAGATCAGTTGTTTTCCCACCTTCGCGCCCCGTTGCGGGCGTTATTGACCCCGGTCAATTTTCATCCAGGCCTGATTGGTTAACTTGAACCCATCGCAACAGGGGCAAGACCAGGAGGTCGGTCATGTTTTTCGATAATGTGGTGTTTGCCGGGATGTTGACGGTCGGCTTCATGTTCGTATTTTTCGCGGTTTTTGGATTATTCATCTGGAAAGACGCGCACAAGCGCAAAAAGCCGTAGGTCTTTCCAGCGGCAACGAGCACGCAAGGCATTTTGGGCGACTTCGGTCGCCCTTTTTTTTGGCGATTTTTCAGGCCTACACCGAACTCCTGTGGGAGCGGGCTTGCTCGCGAAAGCGGTGTGTCAACCGCTGTACAGGTAGCTGACCCAACGCCTTCGCGAGCAAGCCCGCTCCCACAAGGAAAGTGGTGGTTTTAGGCATAAAAAAAGGTGCGATCCAAAGGATCGCACCTTTTTTGTAAGCCGCGGGAATCAGCTACCCAAGGCCTTGGACGCCAGCCAGAACAACCCGGCCGAGAGCGCCACCGTTGCCGGCAGGGTCAATACCCAGGCCAGCAGGATGTTGCGCACAGTGCCACCTTGCAGGCCGCTCTTGTTCGCGACCATGGTGCCGGCCACGCCCGAGGACAGTACGTGGGTGGTGGAGACCGGCAGACTGAAGATGTTCGCCATGCCAATCATGCACGCGGTGGTGATCTGGGCCGACATGCCCTGGGCGTAGGTCATGCCTTGCTTGCCGATCTTCTCACCGATGGTGAGCACCACACGCTTCCAGCCGACCATGGTACCCAGGCCCAGCGCCAGGGCGACCGCCAGGATCACCCAGAACGGGGCGTATTCGGTGGTGCCGGTCAGGTCCTTGCGCAGCTTGTTCAGGTCGTCTTTTTCACGGGCGGCCAGGCCAGGCAACTTGCCGACCTTCTTCGCCGTGTCATCCAGGCAGAGCAGGTAGCGACGTACTTCGATACGGCTTTCTGACGGCAGCGAATGATAGTCCGCCACACCTTTGAGGGTGCTGAGCAGGGCGTCGATGGTGGGTTCGGTCTGCTGCGGGTTGCAGCGGAATTTCTCCGGCAGATCGCCTTCCACGCTTTTGCCCAGCGCCAGGAATTCCCCCAGGGATTCGCTGTTGCGCTGGTAGAACTGGCTCAGGTGCAAGGTTGCGTCGCGGGTCCGCTCGATCTGATAGGTGGTGCTGCTCAGGTCGAGGACGAACTGCGAAGGCACGATGCCGATCAGCACAAGCATGATCAGGCCGATACCTTTTTGACCATCGTTGGAGCCGTGGACGAAGCTGACGGCCATGGCCGAGATCACCAGCACCAGGCGGTTCCAGAACGGCGGGTGTTTCTTGTCGTCGATCTTGCGGCGCTGTTCCGGCGTCTTGTGCATCTTCGACAGCGGACGCCACCATTTCAGGCCGATGAGCACCAGGGCGGCGATCAGGAAGCCGGCCATGGGCGAGAACACCAGGGAGGCACCGATATCGATCGCCTTCTGCCAGTTCACCCCGTCGGCCAGCGGGATATCGTTGATCAACGCGTTGGCCAGGCCCACGCCGAGGATCGAGCCGATCAAGGTATGGGAGCTGGACGCCGGGATACCGAAGTACCAGGTGCCCAGGTTCCAGGTGATGGCCGCTGCGAGCAGCGAAAACACCATGGCCAGCCCGTGTCCGGTGTTCACATTGATCAGCAGTTCCACAGGCAGCAGGTGGACGATGGCATACGCCACCCCCACGCCGCCCAGCAGTACACCGAGGAAATTGAACACACCGGAAAAGAACACCGCCAGATGGGGCGGCATGGCTTTGGTGTAGATAACAGTGGCAACCGCGTTAGCGGTGTCATGAAAGCCGTTGATGAACTCGAAGGCGAGGACAAAAGCCAGGGCGAGCAAGAGGCTCACAAGCACCCAAGCATCCAGTCCGCTGAATAAATCGATCATGAAGGTTTTCTGACCCGGTCGTAAGGGGGCGCGATTATGCCAGAAAACCATGGCAATCGATGCATTGCCTGCTCATCGGTAACATTCTTCAACGAAATAATTTGTAGGAAAGCCTCTGGCGCCAGGTTTTCCGCGGGATGCGTAACCCTTTGATTCAGGGGCGCAAAGCGCACCCGAACAGGATCGCCGCAAGCTGATGCACGCCCCACGCGGTTGTATGAAATATCTGAAAGAAGGTCGGCCATGGACGCTTCCCAGCCATCGGGCGGGGAAAGGATGGCGGCCCGCTCATGGCGGGCGTGCGCTACGGTTTCCGGCCTGGGTGGCGGCCGGAGACCTCTTCACAAGAACATCTGGCCCAGAGCGTCACTGCTCTTCGGCTTTGAGTTCTTTTTCCATCTTCTGGAGTTCCTGGGTGAAGGCCTGGTCCTGAACGGTGGCGCGCTTACGCCAGGGTTTGCGTTCCGGTTCAGGTTGCGCGGCGTAGGTGGTGATTTCCCCGCCGTAAACTTCCTTGTAACGTTGTTCCTGGCGCTCAAGTTCCGCGCGCAGTTCGTCTTTCGTCACAGTTCTACCTAATTAATTGAAATTGAATCTGGTGATACGCACTGCATGTAGACATGCAGACGGCCACGGCACCAGAGCTGACAGCTGACGTAGCATCAGGGCTTCGTGTTGTTGCCAATACAGGGGAAGCGATCCTTGAAGATGCTTCGGGCGCCACGGTATCAACCACGGCGCCTGCGTATGGGAGCGGTCGATTGGCCGCACCGTCGCTGAATTGCATTATAGCGGTCTAGCTGAATAACACTATCGGGAAAAATTTAAAGGGCCTGCTGTTGTGTGAGTCGATGTTTGTATGTCCAAACATTGTGTCAATGAGGTTTCAGAAGATGCTGGCGAGTGCCGGTATCCTGATACCGTTCAAGGCGACAAGTTCAATATCGCCCGCATTCTTCACCTCAAACCGCTGCCACCGTCGCTCAAGTTGTTATCGCGAGTTCGCCGGCCGGCGACAGGATTGCGATTATCGGTCGCTGGTTCGATAATCGAACACTGTTGGCGGTCCGGCTCTTGTCTGTCCGTCAGGCAGCCGCTTGTAATAGCCGTCATTCCCGGGGAAGGACCAGACATGAACGACCAATTGCGCAGTGCTTTCACTTCAGTCGCGCCACCGATCGTCGCCTCGCCGGCCAAACGAATCCAGGCCCTGACCGGCGATCCTGATTTCATGACGTCCCTGGCCCGTGGATTGGCTGTGGTCCAGGCCTTCCAGGAGCGCAAGCGGCACCTGACCATTGCCCAGATCAGCCACCGCACGGAAATTCCCCGTGCCGCCGTCAGGCGTTGCCTGCATACCTTGATCAAGCTTGGCTACGCCACCACGGATGGGCGCACCTATTCGCTGCTGCCCAAAGTGCTGACCCTGGGGCACGCCTATCTGTCCTCGACGCCCCTGGCCGTTTCCGCCCAGCCGTACCTGGACCGCATGAGCGAGCAATTGCACGAAGCCTGCAACATGGCGACGCTCGAAGGCGACGACATCCTCTATATCGCCCGCTCAGCCACTACCCAGCGCCTGATTTCGGTCGATCTGTCGGTCGGCGGGCGTCTGCCAGCCTATTGCACTTCAATGGGCAGGATTCTCCTGGCCGCCCTGGATGATGCATCGTTGCATGACTACCTCGACCACGCCGACCTGCAAGCCAAGACCAGCCGGACCTTGCACACCCCCGAGGCATTGCTCGAGTGCCTGCAACAGGTGCGGCAGCAGGGCTGGTGCATCGTTGACCAGGAACTGGAACAGGGCCTGCGTTCGATTGCCGTACCGGTCTACGACGCTTCCGGCCAGGTGGTAGCGGCACTGAATGTCAGTACCCACGCCGGGCGGGTCAGTCGCAATGAGTTGGAACAACGCTTCCTGCCCGGTCTGTTGGGAGCCAGTCGCGACCTGAGCGCGCAGCTGTTCGCTTAAGCTGTTCGATAAACGCACACAGTCGGCGGCGATGAATTGACGGTCTTTGCCTGGCCTCATTAATGTCGCGCAGCGTCATCCGGCGCTTTTCGCCGGTCTCTGTTCGTTCGCCTGCGTTTCTTGCGTGGAATAAAAATAAAATGAACCAGCCCCAGACCTCCGTAGGCTCCTGCCTCGATGTGCAGTCCTTCATCAATGCCCAGCCCATTTCGCGCTATCAATGGCGGGTGGTGATTCTCTGTTTCCTGATTGTTTTCCTCGACGGCCTCGATACGGCGGCCATGGGCTTCATCGCCCCGGCCCTGTCCCAGGATTGGGGGATCGATCGCGCCAGCCTTGGCCCGGTGATGAGTGCCGCGCTGATCGGCATGGTCTTCGGCGCGCTAGGTTCCGGGCCATTGGCTGACCGCTTCGGGCGAAAAGTCGTATTGGTGGGCGCGGTCCTGTTGTTTGGCGCATTCAGCCTGGCGTCGGCCTACAGCACCAACGTCGACCAATTGCTGGTATTGCGTTTCCTCACCGGCCTGGGGTTGGGCGCCGGGATGCCGAACGCCACCACCTTGCTGTCGGAATACACCCCGGAGCGCAAGAAATCCCTGCTGGTGACCAGCATGTTTTGCGGCTTCAACCTGGGCATGGCCGGCGGCGGGTTCATCTCCGCCAAACTGATCCCTGCGTTCGGCTGGCACAGCCTGCTGCTGATTGGCGGGATCCTGCCATTGATCCTGGCGGTGGTGTTGTTGTTCTGGCTGCCGGAGTCGGCGCGTTACCTGGTGGTGCGCAATCGCGGCAGCGACAAAGTGCGCAAGACCTTGGCGCCGATCGATCCGGCCATCGTCGCCCAAGCGGCGAGCTTCAGTGTGCCGGAACAGAAAACCGTGAAGGCCCGCAACGTGCTGGCGGTGATTTTCTCCGGTACCTACAGCGTCGGTACGTTATTGCTGTGGCTGACCTATTTCATGGGCCTGGTGATCGTCTACCTGTTGACCAGTTGGTTGCCGACCCTGATGCGCGACAGCGGCGCGAGCATGGAACAGGCCGCGTTTATCGGTGCGTTGTTCCAGTTTGGCGGCGTGTTGAGCGCTGTCGGAGTGGGCTGGGCAATGGACCGGTTCAATCCGCACAAGGTCATCGGCCTTTTCTATCTGATGGCCGGGCTGTTTGCCTACGCGGTGGGGCAGAGCCTGGGCAACATCACCTTGCTCGCCACCCTGGTGCTGGTGGCGGGCATGTGTGTCAACGGCGCGCAATCGGCAATGCCATCCCTGGCCGCGCGTTTCTACCCGACCCAAGGCCGGGCCACCGGTGTGTCGTGGATGCTGGGTATCGGTCGTTTCGGCGCAATCCTCGGCGCCTGGATGGGCGCGACCCTGCTGGGCCTGGGCTGGAATTTCGAACAGGTTCTGACCGCCTTGGTGATCCCGGCGGCCCTGGCGACCACGGCGGTGGTGATCAAGGGCATGGTCAGCCATGCGGATGCGACCTGATCCAAGGACTATGAGTCCTGTGATGGATCTGTGGGAGCGAGCCTGCTCGCGAAACGTCGGGTCAGCCCCACATGCGGTGGCTGGCACACCGCTATCGCGAGCAGGCTCGCTCCCACAAGGATCGGGGAGTCTGAAAAAATCGATAGCCAAACAACAATCTGTTCGATAAACGAACACTCAGTCGATTATCGGATTGTTCGGCCTTTTCCCGCAGCTTAATCTTCAGTCACTCCGGCGCCTAACCTCGCGCCTTTTTCTTCATGTCGGTCTACTGGAAAACGGAGCCTGCCCCATGGCTGAAATCCTTTCGCTGCACGACGCGGTGAAGCAATTCGTCAACGACGGCGATACCGTCGCGCTCGAAGGCTTCACTCACTTGATTCCGACGGCGGCGGGTCATGAAATCATTCGCCAGGGCAAGAAAGATCTGACCCTGGTGCGCATGACGCCCGACCTGATCTATGACCAGTTGATCGGCGCCGGCTGTGCTCGCAAGTTGATTTTTTCCTGGGGCGGCAACCCTGGCGTCGGGTCGTTGCACCGCCTGCGCGATGCCGTGGAGAAACAATGGCCGCACCCGCTGGAGATCGAGGAACACAGCCACGCCGACCTGGCCAATGCCTACGTCGCCGGCGCCTCTGGCCTGCCATTCGCGGTGCTGCGGGCCTACGCCGGTTCCGACCTGCCGAAGGTCAACCCGCTGATCAAGAGTGTGACCTGTCCCTTCACCGGTGAAGTCCTGGCCGCTGTACCTTCGGTGCGCCCGGACATCACGGTGATCCACGCCCAGAAAGCCGACCGCAAGGGCAACGTGCTGCTGTGGGGCATTCTCGGTGTACAGAAAGAAGCGGCCCTGGCCGCCAAGCGTTGCATCGTCACTGTGGAAGAAATCGTCGATGACCTGAATGCGCCGATGAACGCCTGTGTCCTGCCGACCTGGGCGTTGAGCGCCGTGTGCCTGGTACCGGGCGGGGCCCATCCGTCCTACGCCCATGGCTACACCGAACGTGACAATCGTTTCTACCAGGCGTGGGATCCGATCGCCCGGGATCGTGAGACGTTTACCGCATGGATCGACGAATACATCCATGGCACTCAAGATTTCAGTGAGTTCCAGGCCAGACTGGCAGCCGCTTCGCAGGTGAAATCATGACCTACTCCACCAATGAAATGATGACCGTCGCCGCGGCGCGTCGCTTGCAGAACAACGCCGTATGCTTCGTTGGCATCGGCCTGCCGTCGAAAGCGGCCAACCTGGCGCGGCTGACCTCGTCGCCGGATGTAGTGCTTATCTATGAGTCCGGTCCGATCGGTGCCAAGCCCAGCGTACTGCCGCTGTCCATCGGTGACGGTGAGTTGGCGGAAACTGCCGATACCGTTGTGCCGACCGGTGAGATTTTTCGCTACTGGTTGCAGGGCGGGCGTATCGACGTCGGTTTCCTTGGCGCGGCCCAGGTCGACCGCTTCGGCAACATCAACACCACGGTGGTGGGCGACTATCATCAGCCGAAAGTCCGTTTGCCGGGCGCCGGTGGCGCACCGGAAATCGCCGGCTCGGCCAAGAGCGTGTTGATCATCCTCAAGCAGTCGGCCCGTTCGTTTGTCGACAAACTGGATTTCATCACCTCGGTCGGTCACGGTGAGGGCGGTGATTCGCGTAAACGCCTGGGCCTGCCAGGCGCCGGCCCGGTGGGCATCATCACCGACCTGTGCATCATGGAGCCGGAAGCCGGCAGCCATGAATTCGTGGTCACTGCGCTGCACCCCGGCGTGACCCGCGAGCAAGTCATTGCCGCCACCGGGTGGGCGATCCGTTTCGCCGACCAGGTGCAAACCACCGCCGAGCCGACCGAGGTGGAGCTGCGCGCATTGCGCGATCTTGAAGCTCGTACCGCGGCGGCCCACGGCCAGGCACCGGGAGAAGCTTGATGCGCGACGTGTATATCTGTGATGCGATTCGAACCCCCATTGGCCGGTTCGGCGGCGGTTTGTCCGCCGTGCGCGCCGATGACCTGGCGGCCGTGCCGATCAAGGCGCTTATGGAGCGTAACCCGTCGGTGGACTGGAATGCGGTGGACGAGGTGTTCCTCGGCTGCGCCAACCAGGCCGGCGAAGACAACCGCAACGTGGCGCGCATGGCGCTGTTGCTGGCAGGCCTGCCGGAGAGCATTCCTGGCGTGACCCTCAACCGCCTCTGCGCCTCGGGCATGGATGCCGTCGGCACGGCGTTCCGCGCCATCGCCAGCGGCGAGATGGAATTGGCGATTGCCGGCGGCGTGGAGTCGATGTCCCGCGCACCGTTCGTGATGGGCAAGGCTGACTCGGCGTTCTCGCGCAACATGAAACTGGAAGACACCACCATTGGCTGGCGCTTCATCAACCCATTGATGAAAGCCCAGTACGGTGTGGATGCGATGCCGCAGACGGCGGACAACGTGGCCGACGATTATGCTGTGTCCCGCGCCGACCAGGACGCGTTCGCCCTGCGCAGCCAACAGCGCACGGCAGCAGCCCAGGCCGCAGGATTTTTCGCCGAAGAAATCGTGCCGGTGCGCGTCGCCCACAAGAAAGGCGAAACCGTGGTCGAGCAGGACGAGCATCCTCGTGCCGACACCACGCTGGAAACCTTGAGCAAACTCAAACCGGTCAATGGCCCGGACAAGACCGTCACTGCCGGCAACGCCTCGGGTGTGAACGATGGCGCGGCGGCGTTGATCCTGGCGTCGGCCGAAGCGGTGAAGAAACATGGCCTGACACCACGGGGCAAAGTGCTGGGCATGGCCAGCGCCGGCGTGGCGCCACGGGTGATGGGCATCGGCCCGGTGCCAGCGGTGCGCAAGCTCACTGAGCGCCTGGGCCTGGCGGTCGCCGATTTCGATGTGATCGAACTCAATGAAGCCTTCGCCAGCCAGGGCCTGGCGGTACTGCGCGAGCTGGGGCTGGCGGACGATGCGCCGCAGGTCAACCCGAACGGTGGCGCCATTGCCCTCGGCCATCCGCTGGGGATGAGCGGCGCGCGGTTGGTACTGACGGCGCTGCACCACTTGGAAAAGACCGGTGGCAAGAAAGGCCTGGCGACCATGTGCGTTGGCGTTGGCCAGGGTCTGGCATTGGCAATCGAACGCGTCTGACGCGTCGTTCTACTAATAAGAAACCGAGGAATGCTACATGACTGACAAGCCTGGTTATCGTCGCCCTCAAGCGGGCACCCAGCCGGAGTATCTGCACCCGCCGTACCAGTCCACCAACCTGCGCTCGCCATCCAAGCCGTTGGTGTATCTGCCTCACTCGCTGTCGGAAATCACCGGTCCGACCATAGGCGCCGAACGCGTGCAGGAGAAGGACAACGACCTGACCGCCCAGCATGCCGGCGAGCCGTTGGGGGAACGGATCATCATTCACGGGCGCGTACTGGATGAGCACGGCCAGCCGGTGCCAGGCATCCTGGTGGAGATCTGGCAGGCCAACGCCGCTGGTCGCTACAACCATGACCGTGACAATCATGACGCGCCGCTGGACCCGAACTTCACCGGCACCGGGCGCACCGTCACCGACGCCGACGGCTGGTATCAGTTCCAGACCATCAAGCCCGGCGCCTACCCGTGGGGCAACCACCACAATGCCTGGCGCCCGGCGCACATCCATTTCTCACTGTTCGGGCCGAGCATTCTGACTCGCCTGGTGACGCAGATGTATTTCCCTGGCGATCCGTTGCTGGCCTACGACCCGATCTACAACTGCGTGCCGGACACCAGCGCCAAGGAACGCCTGATCGCCCGTTTCGACCTGGAAAAAACCGTCCCTCACTACGCCCTCGGTTATCGCTGGGACATCGTATTGCGCGGCCGCGATGCCACGCCGATGGAGAAATAAGATGACGCTTACCGCCACTACATCCCACACCGTTGGCCCGTACTATCACATCGGCCTGACCTGGCTGAACCGCGAAGACCTGACCGTCGCCCAGACCCTCGGCCAACGCGTGGCGATCACCGGTCAGGTGATCGATGGCAATGGCGAATTTGTCAATGACGCCATGCTGGAAGTCTGGCAGGCCAACGCCGCCGGTAAATACGCCCACCCTGAAGACGATCAGGACAAACCCCTGGACCCGCATTTCGAAGGCTTTGGCCGGGTGCCGGTGGACGCCGAAGGGCGCTTCCGCTTCACCACCATCAAGCCGGGCACCGTGCCGGGCTTGAGCGGCACGACCCAGGCACCGCACCTGGTGGTGCTGGTGTTTGCTCGCGGGTTGGTCAAGCATTTGCTGACGCGAATCTACTTCGACGGCGAACAGGCTAACGAAACCGACCCGCTGCTGGCCTGTGTGCCTGAGGAACGTCGTGCCACCATTGTGAGCAAACCCGATGCCTCGGGTGTGTATCAGTGGAACGTGGTTTTGCAGGGCACCGACGCCGAGACGGTGTTCTTTGATTATTGAGTGATTACACCTGTGGGAGCGAGCCTGCTCGCGATAGCGGTGGGGCAGCTTGCATCCATTATTGAATGTGCCGCCCTCATCGCGAGCAGGCTCGCTCCCACATGACGGCGGCACAGGTAATGCAATACTGTGGAACGGGACTGTTACGAAGTGTGTCTAGACTTTGTTAAGTCCCCAACGAGTGAATAACCCATGGCCATCCCCATCAGTCACTACACCGGCGAAGAACGCAGCAAGCGCATCTTCGCTATCGTCGGCGCCTCATCCGGCAACCTGGTCGAATGGTTCGACTTCTACGTCTATGCGTTCTGCGCGATTTATTTCGCGCCGGCATTCTTTCCCTCGGACAACCCCACGGTGCAACTGGTCAACACGGCGGGCGTGTTCGCCGCCGGGTTCCTGATGCGGCCCATCGGCGGCTGGATTTTCGGCCGGGTGGCGGACCGTCACGGGCGCAAGAATTCGATGATGATTTCGGTGCTGATGATGTGCTTCGGCTCGTTGCTCATCGCGTGCCTGCCCACCTATAAAGACATCGGCGTCTGGGCGCCGGTGCTGCTGTTGTTCGCGCGCTTGCTACAAGGCTTGTCGGTAGGTGGCGAGTACGGCACCACCGCCACTTACATGAGCGAAGTCGCCCTCAAGGGCCAGCGTGGTTTTTTTGCTTCGTTCCAGTACGTGACACTGATCGGCGGGCAACTGCTGGCGGTGTCGTTGGTGGTGATCCTGCAGCAGTTTCTCAACGAGGACGAACTGCGTGCCTATGGCTGGCGGATCCCGTTCGTGGTGGGTGCCGTGGCCGCGTTGATTTCCCTGTTCCTGCGCCGCTCCCTGAAGGAAACCAGCAGCAAGGAAATGCGCGAGAACAAGGACGCCGGCAGCATCGCCGCGCTGTTTCGCGACCACAAGGCCGCGTTCATCACCGTGCTGGGCTACACCGCTGGCGGCTCGCTGATTTTCTATACCTTCACCACCTACATGCAGAAATACCTGGTGAACACCGCCGGCCTGCACGCCAAGACCGCCAGCTACATCATGACTGGCGCGCTGTTTCTGTACATGTGCATGCAGCCGCTGTTCGGCATGCTGGCGGACAAGATCGGCCGGCGTAATTCCATGCTCTGGTTCGGCGCCCTGGGTGCGCTGTGCACAGTGCCGATCCTGCTGACCCTCAAAAGCATCAGCAGCCCGTTCCTGGCGTTCGTCCTGATCACGTTGGCGCTGGCGATCGTCAGTTTCTACACCTCCATCAGCGGCCTGGTGAAAGCGGAAATGTTTCCACCTGAAGTGCGGGCGCTGGGAGTAGGGTTGGCCTACGCGGTGGCCAATGCGATTTTTGGCGGTTCGGCCGAATACGTCGCCTTGAGCCTGAAGGCCCAGGGCATGGAGAACGCCTTTTACTGGTATGTCACGGTGATGATGGTGGTGGCGTTCCTGTTCAGCCTGCGCCTGCCCAAGCAACCGGCGTATTTGCACCACGACCTTTGACTCAACTGCGCCGGCCCGTGAGGCCGGCGCTCCCAAGGACTGTTTATGAGCGAACGACCGGGCAATCAGCTGTTCGATGCCTACTTCACCGCCCGCGACATGCGCGAGGTGTTCTGCGATGCGGGCCGGGTCCAGGCCATGCTGGATGTCGAGGCGGCATTGGCCCGGGCCGAAGCGCGGGTGGGTTTGATTCCCCAGAGTGCGGTGGTGCCAATCGAGCGCGCCTGTCGTGCCCAGCTGTATGATTTTTCGGCGTTGAGCGAAGCGATTGCCAGTGCCGGCAATTCGGCGATCCCGTTGGTCAAGGCGTTGGGCAAGCGCATCGCCGCCGAGGATGCTGAAGCCGAGCGTTACGTGCACCTGGGCGCAACCAGTCAGGACATGATGGACAGCGGGCTGGTGCTGCAACTGCGCCAGGCGTTGGGCTTGATCGAGGCAGAGCTGGCCCAACTGGCCGTCACCCTGGCCGGCCAAGCCGAGCGCTACGCCGCCACACCGCTGGCCGGGCGTACCTGGTTACAACATGCCACGCCGGTGACCCTGGGGATGAAAATCGCCGGTTGGCTGGGGGCGATCACCCGCAGTCGGCAACGTCTGAACGAACTCAAGCCGCGCTTGCTGGTGCTGCAATTTGGTGGCGCCTCCGGAACGCTCGCCGCCTTGGGCGAACACGCCTTGCCCATTGCCGAAGCCTTGGCTGCCGAGCTGCAACTGAACCTGCCGGAACAACCGTGGCACACCCAGCGCGACCGCCTGGTGGAGTTCGGTTCGGTGCTCGGTTTGATCGCCGGCAGCTTGGGTAAGTTGGGCCGCGACATCAGCCTGTTGATGCAGACCGAGGCCGGCGAAGCCTTCGAACCCTCCGCGCCGGGCAAGGGTGGTTCGTCGACCATGCCCCACAAACGCAATCCGGTGGGGGCGGCGGTGCTGATTAGCGCAGCGACGCGAGTGCCTGGCCTGTTGTCGACATTGTTCAGCGCCATGCCCCAGGAACATGAGCGCAGCCTGGGCCTGTGGCACGCCGAATGGGAAACCCTGCCGGAGATCTGCTGCCTGGTGTCCGGTGCCTTGCAGCAGGCACGGCTGCTGGCCGAAGGGCTGGAAGTCGACGCGGCGCGCATGGCCCGCAACCTGGAACTGACCCAGGGGTTGGTGCTGGCCGAAGCGGTAAGCATCGTCCTGGCCCAGCGTGTCGGGCGCGACACGGCGCATCATTTGCTGGAGCAATGTTGCAAGCGCGCCGTGGCCGAGCAACGGCATTTGCGCGATGTGCTGGGGGACGAACCCCAGGTCACCGCGCAGTTGTCCGCCGCCGAAATCGATCATCTGCTCAACCCCGCCCATTACCTCGGCCAGGCCCAGGCCTGGGTCGCCCGGGCGGTGGCCGAACACCTTGCCTTGAACGCCTGAAAGGAGATTGTTGTGGGATTCGTCAAACTCGCCGAGGGCGATCTGAATTACCGATTGGACGGGCCGCAAGACGCCCCGGTGCTGGTGCTTTCCAACTCCCTGGGCACTGACCTGCACATGTGGGACGAACAGGTCGCGGCCTTCGGCGAACACTTTCGCGTGTTGCGCTTCGACACCCGTGGTCACGGTCAGTCGCTGGTCACCGAAGGGCCGTACAGCATCGAACAACTGGGCCACGATGTGCTGGCGATGCTTGATCAATTGGGCATCGACAAGGTGCATTTCTGTGGCTTGTCCATGGGCGGGTTGATCGGCCAATGGTTGGGGATCAATGCCGGCGAGCGCCTGCACAAATTGGTGGTGTGCAACACTGCCGCCAAGATCGGCGACCCCTCGGTGTGGAACCCGCGCATCGAAACCGTGCTGCGTGATGGCAAGGCGGCGATGGTGGCGTTGCGTGATGCCTCGGTTGCCCGTTGGTTTACCCCGGACTTTGCTGAGGCCCAGCCAGCGACGGTGAAAAAAATCACTGACATGCTCGCCGCCACTTTGCCCCAGGGCTACGCGGCCAACTGTGCGGCAGTGCGCGATGCCGATTTCCGCGAGCAACTGTCGTCGATCCGCGTGCCGCTGCTGGTGATTGCTGGCACTGAAGATGCCGTTACGCCGCCATCGGGTGGGCACTTTATCCAGGAGCGGGTCAGTGGTGCGGAGTACGCCGAGTTCTACGCCGCGCACCTGTCCAATGTCCAGGCCGGCGCCGCGTTCAGCGCGCGGGTGCTGGACTTCCTGCTTGATTCTGGCCGAGCCTGAGGAGTTTTTTGTGGACGAGAAACAACGTTACGACGAAGGCATGCAAGTACGCCGCGCGGTGCTGGGCGATGCCCACGTCGATCGCAGCCTCAACGCCCTGTCCGAGTTCAACAGCGAATTCCAGGAGATGATCACCCGTCATGCCTGGGGCGACATCTGGACCCGCCCGGGCCTGCCGCGCCACACCCGCAGCCTGATCACCATCGCCATGCTGATCGGCATGAACCGCAACGAAGAACTCAAGCTGCACCTGCGCGCCGCCGCCAACAATGGGGTGAGCCGCAGCGAGATCAAGGAAGTGATCATGCAGAGCGCCATCTACTGCGGCATTCCGGCGGCCAACGCTACATTCCACCTGGCCGAATCGGTGTGGGATGAGCTGGGTGTCGAATCACGGTCTTAACATCCACCGCTAATTCCTGTGGGAGCGGGCTTGCTCGCGAAAGCGGTGGGCCAGTTGGCGATGATGTTCGATGGACCACCGCCTTCGCGAGCAAGCCCGCTCCCACACTGGATCTTCAGTGAGCACAAAATTTTGTGCTCGACACTGATCCCCCTGTGGGAGCGAGCTTGCTCGCGATAGCGGCGGGTCAGCTTGCATCGATCCTGAATGAGATGACGCCTTCGCGAGCAAGCTCGCTCCCACACCGGTACAGCCTCCACCCATGTTGGCTCTTACAGCAAGCTGATCGGATAGCTGACAATCAACCGGTTCTCATCGAACTCATTGGTGCTGTAATCCCGACGCATCGTCGAGTTGCGCCACTTCACATTCAGGCTCTTCAGCGCACCGCTCTGCACGGTGTAGGCCAGCTCACTTTCCCGGCCCCATTCCTTG
Organism: Pseudomonas sp. DF11; assembly: GCF_058148565.1. NCBI lineage: Bacteria > Pseudomonadati > Pseudomonadota > Gammaproteobacteria > Pseudomonadales > Pseudomonadaceae > Pseudomonas > Pseudomonas sp. DF11. Next base: position 40,580 of record NZ_JBYVYN010000003.1, on the reverse strand, counting down.
CCGTCATCGACAGTGGCGGTGTGCACGTTGTCGCCGCTGATATAGCGGTTCATCAGGGTCAGGCCCGGCACGCCGACGGCGGCGAAGTTGAAGTCGTGGCGCAATTGCCAGGATTTTTCCTTGGCGTTGTCATAGCTGGAGTTGTAGCTGTCGTTGGCCAGGGTGCCGCCGCTGGTGCCGTTGACGCGCATCCAGGCGTCATCGCCGCCGACTTTTTGCAGGCCGACGTAGAAGGTGTTGCCACCGTATTTGGCCGAGAGCATGGCGAACGCGGTCTTGTTGTCCAGGTCGCCGGCCAACGCGCTGCCGTTTTCCTTACCGATGAAGTAGCCAAGGTTGGCGCCCAGGGTCCAGTCGCCGATGGGCTGGCTGTGGGTCAGGTTGAAATACTGCTGTTGGTAGATGTCGGACAGTTCCGCGTACCAGACGCCGACCTGGGTGCGCTTTTCGTTGAAGGCATATTCGCCGCCGCCGAAGTTGAAACGGTCGGAAGTGAAGGCGCCGCGGCCGTTCATCGACATGTCTTCCATGCTCGCGTCGTTGCGCGGGCTGTTGCCACGGAACTGGCCGCCGTAGAGGGTCAGGCCGCTGATTTCGGTGGAGGTCACCTGGCCGCCACGAAAGGTTTGCGGCAGGGAGCGGCCATCGTCGGAGCGCAGAATTGGCAGCACCGGCATCCACTCACCGACCTTCAGTTCGGTCTTCGAAACCTTGGCTTTGAGGGCGACGCCCAGGCGACCGAAGTCGTCGGCAGGGCGACCGTCGTCGTGCACCGGCAACAACTGGGTGCCCGCCGTGCCACGCCCGCCATCGAGCTTGACCGAGTACAGGCCCAGCACGTCGACACCGAAACCGACCACACCCTGGGTGAAGCCGGACTTGGCGTCAAGGATGAAACTCTGCGTCCATTCCTCGGCTTTGCCCTGGGTGGCATTCGAGTTGGTGAAGTTGCGGTTGAAGTAGAAGTTACGCAGGTTCAGCGTGGCTTTGGCATCTTCGACAAACCCCGACTCTGCGGCCAGGACGGGCAGGGCGGTACTGGTCAGGGCGACGGCAATGAGGCTGGGGAACAAGTGCTGTGTGGGTTTCATGGGCGTGTCTCTAATTGTTGTGGGCGAAGCGAGTCGTTGCCGCAACCTTGGGTTGCAGACGGTGCGGTGGAACTGGGCGCTCTGTTGATCAGCCGGACGAAGTAGGGCGTGTGGGCATGGCGTCGAACCTGTTGTTATTGGTTTTGTGGGAGCGATGGTGAAGGGCCGCTCGGGATCGGTTCAATTGCTGTTTGCGGGTTTTGGGCGATTATCGAACGGCAAAAATTACATCGGCTGAATACCATTCCTGTGAGGGCGAGCTTGCTCGCGATGGCGGCCTGACAGCCGGCCTAGTTCTCCCGGTCGTACTCCGATCCCATTGTGGGAGCGAGCCTGCTCGCGAAGGCGGTCTGACAGCCGACCTGTCTCTCCGGCCATACCCCGATCCTCGCGATGGCGGAGGGTCAGTTTGCGGTGGTGTTGGATGTGCGGGCGTCATCGCGAGCAAGCTCGCTCCCACAGAATTTGTGGCCGGTCTGACAGACGCGGCGATTTTTCCGACGAGGTTTTAAGGTTGCTGCTCGGAAGCGGCATCTCTAGCTTGTTCATGTCGCTGCCAATTCAGCGACCGGGACTGCAAGCCCGCCGAATGTGTTAGGCGCCAGCGCCCGGACCCAACGTTTCGGGCATCCAATTGATGCAGGAGCGCCGTTATGAAAAAACATCACCCTTCTTCTCCGTCAGAGAGCACCTTCCCCTACGCCGATCCCGATCCAGACAAGCTCCAAGAGGCCACAGACCGAGCACTCGATTACCATTTGGGCACCCACCCTGATCCCAAACCCAAAACCTCAACTCAAGTTTTCACTGTCATCGACACCCTCGACACCGAGTGTCTACTGGCGAACCTCAGCGAAACCCTGGCCTCGGCCAGTGCCATGGTCAGCGACCTGGCGTTCGATCTGAAAGGCTCTCGGCGGCATGTCGCGCTCGGGGTGGCGCAGATGATTGAGTTGAGTGAGTTGTTGGCCAATCGTGCGCTGGATATCGTCGACCCGCGTTAGCAGGTCGAGCCTTATTGTGGCGAGGGGATTTATCCCCGCTGGGCTGCGCAGCAGCCCCTTACCGCCTCGGTTCAGCAGATTTTCGCATCGAGCCTTTTGGGGTTGCTCGCGCAACCCAGAGGGGTATGTGCCTAGTCAACAAAATCGGTGTCTGATGGAAGCGAGAGCTTTTTGTGGAGGGCGGATCTGTATGGTGCGCAACCGGTCGGGAGTTGTTTTTTTAACTTGATTTATGCTTCTTGAGGCGCAACACTTTACGCATAAAGATATGTATAAAAATGTGTAACTTAATGTGCTGGGAGGTTGGTCATGGCAGCGCTATTGGAACGGGCTGATCAGGCGGTATCCGTTACCGCAATGGTCAGGAGCTTCAGCGCGAAGCTCAAGGAAGTATCGAGTCGCGCAACCGAAAGGCTGGTTATTTTCAAGGACAATGAGCCGGCAGCAGTGATTATTAATGTCGATGCCTACCAGGAAATGCTTGATGAACTGGAAAACCTTCGTGTCGAAGCGACAGCCCGCGAGCGGCTGATCGATTTCGACCAGGCCAAGGCCATCAGTCATGAAGCTATGCGAGCGCGGTACGCCAAAAACGACTGAAGGAGTGGTGAATGGTTTGGGGGGTTATCTACCATCCGGAGGTTCAGGACGATCTGGATCAGTTGGGGGTGGCAGCGGCGAACCGTATCCTTGATGTCATTGAAGAGCGGATTGTCAGGGGAGAGCCGGACAAAACCGGTCAGCCGCTCAGAGCCAGCCTGGCCGGATGTCGAAGAATTCGAACAGGCGATACGCGTATCGTTTATAGAGTCGATGGGAAAGCAATTCAGGTGTTGATCGTGGCCGTCGGTGCTCGGCGAGACAAGGAAGTTTACGACGCAGCGCAGCGTCGTCTTTAAGCAAATGCTGGTTGTGAAGCAGCCCTCTGGATTTTCCTGGAGGTACAAGCTGTGCGAGTGCTTTGCACTTGAGCGGGGATAAATCCCCTCGCCACAGGGGTGCCCTAAAACAAAAAAGCCCACCTTCCGGTGGGCTTCGTGTTTCAGCGTTCAAACATCAATCAGAACAGCTTCATCTTCGGCGCTTCGTCTTTCACTGGTTCGTTCTTGCCCGTCTCGGCATTCCAGCCTCCGCCCAGTGCCTTGTACAAATTGACCTCGCTGGTCAGTTGCGCAAGGCGGTCGGTGATCAGCGATTGTTGCGCACTGAACAACTGGCGCTGAGCGTCGAGGAAGGTCAGGTTGCTGTCGACGCCGATGCGGTAGCGGCGCTCGGCCAGGCGGTAGTAATCCTGGTTGGAAGCAACGTAGGCGGTCTGGGCCTGCAACTGTTCGTTGTAGGTCCGGCGTGCGGCCAGGCCATCGGAGACTTCCTGGAACGCCGTCTGGATTGCTTTCTCGTAATTGGCGACGTTGATGTCTTTCTGGATTTTGGCGTAATCCAGGCTTGCCCGCAGGCTGCCGGCATTGAAGATCGGCAGGTTGATCTGCGGGGCGAAGGTCCAGGTGCCCGAACCACCCTTGAACAAACCGGATAGGTCCGGGCTCAGGGTGCCGGCGTTGGCCGTCAGGCTGATGCTCGGGAAGAACGCGGCCCGCGCGGCGCCGATGTTGGCGTTGGCGGCCAGCAGGTTGCGTTCGGCCTGGAGGATGTCCGGACGACGTTGCAGCAGGTCCGACGGCAACCCGGCCGGCACTTCGCTGAGCAGGTCATCGCTCAGCGGTTGCGTGTTCAGGTTGGCCGGCAGGCTGGTGCCCAGCAGCAGGGTCAGGTTGTTTTCATCCTGGGCGACCTGGCGGGTGTAGCGCGCCAGTTGCACGCGGGCGTTTTCTACCGCCGTGCGCGCCTGGCTCAGGTCCAGGGCCGAGGCCACGCCGACTTCGGCACTGCGCGAGGTCAGCTTGAGGCTTTGGTCGTAGGCCCCAAGGGTTTCCTGGGTCAGCTTGAGCAGTTCCTTGTCGGCCTGCCAGGTCAGGTAGGCATTGGCGACGTTGGCTACCAGGCTGATCTGGGTGCTGCGACGGGCTTCTTCGGTGGCGAAGTAGCTTTGCAGCGCTTGCTCGCTCAGGCTGCGAACCCGGCCGAACAGGTCCAGTTCATAGGCGCTGATGCCCAGTGTGGCCGAGTAGGAGCTGCTGATGCCCGCTTCACCGCTCTGCGAGGCCCGTGCTGGCACGCGCTGGCGGCTGCCGGAGCCGGTGGCCGAGACCGCCGGGAACAGGTCTGCGCGCTGGATGCGGTATTGCGCGGCATAGGCATCGATGTTCAGCGCCGCGACACGCAGGTCGCGGTTGTTTTCCAGGGCAACCTGGATCAGCTGTTGCAACGCCGGGTCATGGAAAAACTGTTTCCAGCCTTGCTCGGCGGCGGCCTGGCCGGGCGCATTGGCCGCCTCGTAGGCCGGGCCTTGTGGATATTGCGCCGCGACCGGTGCTTCGGGCCGCTGATAGTCGGGGATCAGCGAGCAACCGCTGAGCACGACGGCGGCGATGGTCAGGGAGAGTAGCGACTTGCTCATTGGCCAGCCTCTTTGGAAGTTTCAGGAGTGTCGTGCTCGTCGGTATTTTTACGACGGCCTATCGACGACACGGTCACGAAGAACAGTGGCACCCAGAAGATTGCCAGGATGGTGGCGGTGAGCATACCGCCAATCACGCCGGTACCGATGGCGTGCTGGCTGCCTGAACCGGCGCCAGTGGAGATTGCCAGCGGAACCACGCCGAGGACGAACGCCAGGGACGTCATGATGATCGGTCTCAGACGCATCCTACAGGCTTCAATGGCAGCTTCCACCAGGGTGCGGCCCTGTTCGTGGAGCTCCTTGGCGAACTCTACAATCAGAATGGCGTTTTTCGCCGCCAAACCGATGGTTGTCAGCAAGCCCACCTGGAAGTACACGTCGTTGGACAGGCCACGCAGGCTGGTCGCCATCAAGGCACCGATGATCCCCAGTGGCACCACGAGCATGACCGCGATCGGAATCGACCAGCTTTCATACAGTGCCGCCAGGCACAGGAAGACCATCAGCAGCGACAGGGCGTACAGCGCTGGCGCCTGGGAGCCCGACAGACGTTCCTCGTACGACAGACCCGTCCAGGAAATACCGACACCGGCCGGCAACTTCTTGGCGATGGCCTCGACTTCGGCCATGGCTTCACCGGTGGAGTATCCAGGCGCCGGGGTGCCGAGGATTTCCATGGCTTCCACGCCGTTGTAACGGGCCAGTTTTGGCGAACCGTAGACCCACTCGCCCTTGGCGAACGCAGTGAACGGCACCATGGTCCCGGCGCTGTTGCGCACGTACCACTTCTTCAGGTCTTCGGGACTCATGCGCGAGTTCGGCTGGCCCTGGACGTACACCCGCTTCACCCGACCACGGTCGATGAAGTCGTTCACATAGCTACTGCCCAGGGCAATCGACAGGGTGTTGTTGATGTTCGAGAGGGTAATGCCCAGGGCACTGGCCTTCTCGTCATCGATTTCCAACTGGTATTGCGGTTCATCGTTCAGGCCGTTCGGACGCACCTGGGCCAGTATCTTGCTCTGGGACGCCATGCCCAGGAACTGGTTGCGGGCTTCCATCAGCTTGTCGTGGCCGATACCGGCACGGTCCTGCAGGAACACGTCGAAACCGGTGGCGTTACCCAGTTCCATCACCGCTGGTGGTGCGAAGGCGAACACCATCGCGTCGCGGAAGGTGAAGAAGTGTTGCTGGGCGCGACCGGCGATCTTGAACACGCTGTTGTCAGCGTTACGTTCTTCCCACGGCTTGAGCATGATGAACGCCAGGCCGGAGCTCTGGCCACGACCGGCGAAGTTGAAGCCGGTCACGGTGAACACCGAGGCCACGCCATCGCCTTCGCCGCCGTCCTTGCCCGGACGCAGCAGGAACTCACGCATCTTGTCCACCACCACCTGGGTACGCTCGGCGCTGGAACCCGCCGGTGTCTGCACCTGGGCAAATAGCACGCCCTGGTCTTCTTCCGGCAGGAACGCCGTCGGGATACGGGTGAACAGCCAGACCATGCCAACCACGATGATGATATAGGCCAGCAGGTACGGGGCCTTGTGCTTGAGCATGTTGCCCACGCCCCGTTCGTAGCTCCTGACGCCACGGTCGAACGTGCGGTTGAACCAGCCGAAGAAACCGCGCTTCGGTGTGCCGTGCTCGCCCTTGGGGATCGCCTTGAGCATGGTGGCGCACAGGGCCGGCGTGAAGATCAGTGCAACCATGACCGACAGGGCCATGGCCGAGACGATGGTGATGGAGAACTGCTTGTAGATCACACCGGTGGAGCCGCCGAAGAATGCCATCGGCAGCAGTACCGCCGAGAGCACCAGGGCGATACCCACCAGGGCGCCCTGGATCTGGCCCATGGATTTCTTGGTGGCTTCCTTGGGCGACAGGCCTTCTTCGCTCATCACCCGTTCGACGTTTTCCACCACGACGATGGCATCGTCCACCAGCAAGCCGATGGCCAGCACCATGCCGAACATGGTCAGGGTGTTGATGCTGAAGCCGAACGCCGCGAGGATCCCGAAGGTCCCCAGCAGTACCACCGGCACGGTCATCGTGGTGATGATGGTGGCGCGGAAGTTCTGCAGGAACAGGAACATCACCAGGAACACCAGGGCGACCGCCTCGACCAGGGTTTCAACCACACCCTTGATCGATTCGCTCACCACCGGGGTGGTGTCGTAGGGGAACACCACTTCCAGGCCTTGGGGGAAGAACGGCTTGAGGTCGTCGACGGTCTTGCGCAGGGCCTTGGCCGTGTCGAGGGCGTTGGCGCCAGTTGCCAGCCGCACGGCCAGGCCGGAGGCTGGAGCACCGTTGAACTGGGCATTGATGCTGTAGTTCTCGCCACCCAGGGCGACATCGGCCACGTCGCCGACACGCACTTGCGAGCCGTCCGGGTTGACCTTGAGCAGGATCGCCTTGAACTGCTCGGCGGTCTGCAGGCGGGTCTTGCCGATGATGGTGGCGTTCAGTTGTTGGCCGGGCATGGCCGGCAGGCCGCCGAGCTGGCCGGACGCGATCTGGACGTTCTGCGCGGAAATGGCCGTGCTCACATCCACCGGGGTCAGGTTGAAGTTGTTCAGCTTGGCCGGGTCGAGCCAGATCCGCATCGCGTACTGGGCGCCGAAGACCTGGAAGTCACCGACACCGGCGGTGCGCGAGATCGGGTCCTGCATGTTGGAGACGATGTAGTTGGACAGGTCTTCCCGGGTCATGCTGCCGTCGCGCGACACCACGCCGATTACCATCAGGAAGTTTCTCACTGACTTGGTCACGCGGATGCCCTGTTGCTGCACTTCTTGCGGCAGCAGCGGGGTGGCCAGGTTCAGCTTGTTCTGGACCTGGACCTGCGCGGTATCGGAGTTGGTGCCTTGCTCGAAGGTGGCCGTGATGGTCATGCTGCCGTCGGAGTTACTTTCCGAGGACACATAACGCAGGTTGTCGATGCCGTTGAGCTGCTGCTCGATCACCTGTACCACGGTGTCCTGCACGGTTTGCGCGGACGCGCCCGGGTAGGTCACCTGGATCGCGATGGCCGGCGGCGCAATGCTCGGGTACTGGTTGATCGGCAACTTGAGGATCGATAGAGCCCCGACCAGCATGATCACCAGGGCGATCACCCAGGCGAAAATCGGACGGTCGATAAAGAATTTCGACATGGTTTACTCCCCTTTGCCGCCGGCGGCTTTATCAGCTGCCTGTGCGGGGACCGGGTTCTTGGTGCCAACGTTGGTGGCTTCGGTGGCCCTGACTTCCACGCCAGGGCGTACGAACTGCAACCCTTCGGTGATCAGGCGATCGCCGGCCTTGAGCCCGTCTTCGATCAGCCACTGGCTGCCGACGGTGCGGCTGGCCTTGAGCTGACGCAGTTCGACCTTGTTGTCAGCGCCAACGACCAGGGCGGTCGGCGTCCCCTTGAGGTCGCGGGTCACGCCTTGCTGCGGTGCCAGGATCGCCGCGCTGTTCACACCGGCCTGCAATTGCGCGTGGACGAACATGCCCGGCAGCAAGGTGTGGTCAGGGTTGGGGAACACGGCGCGCAAGGTCACGGAACCGGTGGTCTGGTCGACCGACACTTCGGAGAACTCCAGCTTGCCTTCGTGGGGATACAGGCTGCCGTCTTCCAGGGTCAGCTTGACCATGGCGGCGTTTTCGCCGGCCTTTTGCAAGCGGCCGCTTTCCAGTTCGCGGCGCAGTTGCAGCAGTTCGACCGAGCTCTGCGTCACGTCGACGTAGATCGGGTCCAATTGCTGGATGGTCGCCAGCGCGTCGGCCTGGCCGTTGCTGACCAACGCACCTTCGGTGACCGAGGAGCGGCCGATGCGACCGGAAATCGGCGCATAGACCTTGGTGTAGCGCACGTTGATCTGGGCCGTCTGCAGGTTGGCTTCCGACTCCAGGCGATTGGCCACGGCGGTGTCGTATTCCTGACGGCTCACCGCCTGTTCATCCACCAGTTGCTTGTAGCGGTCGGCAATCGACTTGGTGGAGCGCAGGTTGGCCTCGGCGCTCTTGAGATTCGCTTCATAGACGGCCGGATCGATCTGGTAAAGCTGCTGGCCAGCCTTGACGTCAGCGCCTTCCTTGAACAGGCGCTTGAGGATGATGCCGTTGACCTGTGGGCGAACTTCAGCGACACGGAATGCACTGGTGCGCCCCGGAAGCTCCGATGTCAGGGTAAAAGGCTGGGTCTTGAGGGTTACGACGCCGACCTGAGGAGGGGGGGGAGCAGGTGCAGCCTCTTCCTTTTTGCATCCGCTGAGCAGCGATGCCAGGGCGATGGCAGTGACCAGAGCAGTAACAGCTGGCTTGAATTGCATGGAAATCCTCGGGTCCAGGCGCGTAACTGGCGCACTCGAAAGGTGGAAGGGTAAAAAAGGAGCATTTTTTCAATTAGTAGGATGCTAAGAAATATACTTACGTACACGGTTGTTTGTAAACAGCCAAATTGCGTAATATCCGGATTTACAAAAGCCTGACAAAGGCCTGTATAGATCGGAGACGCGTTTCAAGAGACGTCGCCTCATATTTTGTTCAGCTGATGCTTACGCATTGCTGACGCATCCTGATTGAGGTGTTTATTGCCATGGTCCGCCGTACCAAAGAAGAAGCCCAGGAGACTCGCAGCCAGATACTCGAAGCCGCCGAAAAGGCGTTTTTCGAGCGTGGCGTGGCGCGTACCACCCTGGCCGATATCGCGACGCTGGCCGGTGTGACGCGTGGCGCCATCTACTGGCATTTCAGCAATAAGGCGGACCTGCTCCAGGCCATGCTCGACACCTTGCACGAGCCCCTTGATGAACTGGCTCGTGCCAGTGAAAGAGAGGAAGAGCTTGATCCGCTGGGCTGTATTCGCAAACTGCTGGTCCAGTTGTTCCAGCAGGTGGCCCTGGACCCGAAAACCCGCCGCATTAATGAGATTCTGTTCCATAAGTGTGAATTCACCGATGAAATGTGCGATCTGCGCCAGCAGCGGCGCGAGGTCAGCCTCGACTGCAATGTGCGTATTGCGTTGTCGTTACGCAACGCGATGAAACGCGGTCAGTTGCCGGACGATCTGGATCCTGAAAGGGCGGCGGTCGCTATTCACGCCTATATCGACGGCATTTTGTATCAGTGGCTGCTGGCCCCCGACAGCTTCGCCCTGGCCAGTGAGGCTGAGCGTTGGGTGGAGGCCGGGCTGGATATGCTGCGCTTGAGCCCCCACCTGCGCAAATGAAACAAAATGCGTAATTGCTTCGGTTTGTGTCAATAGCTGTTGCGCGAGGTTGCTTTTATAAACTGACGTCGCCTTGGTTGATAGAGCGTCGACGGCGAATTTTGTAGGTGATTTGTTGCGCACTTGTGAAAGTGTATGAATAGACCGCCCGAATGGACCGTCGAATACCCCGCCAGATGAACCTGGCGGGGCCACATTTCAAACCAGTGTGATTTCCACAGTGAACCCGTAGGGTTCGTCATTCGCCGCGCGAGTGATGCGGGTCGAGCACTGGATTGGCTTAGTGCCGATTGAAGTCACCCTGTTGGTCCGGACGGGCGTCAGGGTCGATGAAATCACACCGAAAGATGTGTTGACGCGTAAGCCGAAATTAAAGACAAAGCCGCAGTCCCTGTCGCCAAACACAATGAAGTTTCTGTACATGTCCTTACTGCGACTACCCAGTTGCCTGGAGTATTTGAAATCGAGTTTGAAGGCCAGGATGTCCCAAGGAAGAATGCTCAAGAAGTCTCGTTCGTCGGCGTCCAGCTCGACATCGTTTTCTCCCACGGCAAGTGCCCGGTCGCTATGGTTGATTAACTTTACAATAAGGCGGGTGCGGTTTGGGCGAATGCCTTCTTGCTGCCAGGCTTGAATCTGTTGGTTGGCGTCGTCGTTCAGTTTTTCTTGTTTTAACAGGGCGTTGAGGATCTCCGAGTGTTCTTTCGTGTCCAGCGACTCAATGTATTTGTGCAAAATATCCGGCGGTGCGTAGTTGAACTGCGAGAGTGTTTTTTCGTCAAGGTTCTTGTTGCCTTGAAAGATATTGGTCATGTCGAATTCCTTTTCAATAGCGCTTCATTAAGTTGATCGACAAGGCTGTTATGTTTTGTCGTCGGCCTTGATATGAACATTGAAGTGAGCGTTTAGAAAGTTCTGATAGTTGACCGAATATTTAAAGGCATAAAAAAGCCCTGGCTCTTTCGAGGCAGGGCTCTGTTATTTTAACGGGTGATCAGAGTACCGGGTAATCAATGTATCCCACGGGACCTTTGCCATAAAACGTTTCGGGATGCGCTTCGTTCAGGGGAGCATCGGCTTTCAAGCGCGCCGGCAGGTCCGGGTTGGCAATGAACGGCACACCGAAGGCGACGGCATCGGCCTTGCCCGCGGCCAGCCAGGCGTTGGCGCTGTCCTTGGTGAAACGTTCGTTGGCAATGTACGGGCCGCCGAAAGCCTGCTTGAGCTGTGGGCCGATGCTGTCTTCGCCTTCCTTCTCGCGGGAGCAGATGAAAGCGATGCCGCGCTTGCCCAGTTCGCGAGCCACGTAGCTGAAGGTCTCCAGGCGGTTCTCGTCGCCCATGTCATGGGAGTCGGCCCGTGGCGCCAAGTGCATGCCAACCCGGCCAGCGCCCCAGATTTCGATGACGGCGTCGGTCACTTCCAGCATCAGGCGAGCACGGTTTTCCAGGGAGCCGCCGTATTGGTCGGTGCGCTGGTTGGTGCTGCTTTGCAGGAACTGGTCGAGCAGGTAGCCGTTGGCCCCATGGATTTCCACGCCATCGAAACCGGCGGCCTTGGCGTTCTCGGCACCGACGCGGTAGGCCTCGACAATGTCGGCGATCTCAGCGGTTTCCAGCGCGCGTGGGGTCGGGTAGTCGGCCAGCGGACGCACCAGGCTCACGTGGCCCTTGGGCTGGATGGCGCTCGGCGCCACGGGCATTTCGCCGTTCAGGTACGACGGGTGGGAGATCCGGCCCACGTGCCACAGTTGCAGGAAGATCTTGCCGCCGGCACCGTGGATCGCCTTGGTGACGTTGGCCCAGCCGCGCACCTGGTCGTTGGACCAGATGCCCGGGGTGTCCGGGTAGCCCACGCCCATCGGGGTGACGGAGGTCGCTTCGCTGAGAATCAGGCCAGCGGAGGCGCGTTGCACGTAGTACTCGGCCATCAACGCGTTAGGCACGCGACCGGCGTCGGCGCGGCAGCGGGTGAGCGGGGCCATGATGATGCGGTTCTTCAACTCGATGTCGCCGAGTTTGATGGGGTCGAAAATAGTCGCCATGAAATACAACCTCGAAAGTGGAAGGATTAAAAGTCAGTGAGTTGCCGGGGCCAGGTCGGCATTGCCGCCCTGGCGGAAAGTGATCAGGGTGACCAGCAGCGCCAACACCGCCAGCGCACCAGCGGCCAGGGGCACGGAGGTCAGGCCCAGGCCTTGGTCGATGACACTGCCGCCGACCCAGGCGCCCAGGGCGTTGCCGATGTTGAAGGCGCCGATATTCAAGGTGGACACCAGGTTGGGCGCGGCTTTGCCGAAGGTCACCACGTTGACTTGCAGGGCCGGCACGGCGGCGAAGCAGGCGGTGGCCCAGAGGAACAGGGTGATTTCGCTGGGGATCAGCGCCACGCTGGTCCAGCTCAGCACGGTGGACACCACGGCCATGGTGAGGAAGACGCCCATCAGCGTGTTCGCCAGGCTCTTGTCCGCCAGCTTGCCGCCGATGATGTTGCCCAGGGTCAGGCCCAGGCCGATCAGCACCAGGGTCCAGGTCACGCCACGGGGCGATACACCGGTGACTTCGCCCAGCAGCGGGGCGACGTAGGTGAACAGGGTGAATACCGAGGCGGAGAACAGCGCGGTCATGCTCAGGGACAGCCACAGACCGGCACCCTTGAGCGCCACCAGTTCCGAGCGCATGTCGAGTTTTTCTTCATCGCGCTTGGCCGGCAGGAAGCGAATCAGGCCGATCAGCGCCACCACGCCAATGACAGTCACCGCCCAGAAAGTCGAACGCCAGCCGGCTTCCTGGCCCAGTGCGGTACCCAGCGGCACGCCGAGTACGTTGGCCAGGGTCAGGCCGGTGAACATCAGGGCCACGGCCGAGGCGCGCTTGTTGGGCGCCACCAGGCCGGCGGCCACCACCGAACCAATGCCGAAGAACGCGCCGTGGCACAGGGCCGTGACGACCCGGGCGAACATCAGCACGTTATAGTCGCTGGCGATGGCGCAGAGCAGATTGCCGATGATGAAGATCCCCATCAACACCACCAGGGCGGCCTTGCGCGGCAGCCGCGCGGTGGCCAGGGCCATGAACGGTGCACCGATGGCCACGCCCAGGGCGTAGCCGGTGACCAGCCAGCCGGCGCCAGGAATCGACACGCCCAGGTCGGCCGCGACATCGGGCAACAGGCCCATGATGACGAACTCGGTGGTGCCGATGGCGAAGGCGCTCAGGGCCAGGATGAGGAGTGAGAGGGGCATGATGGAGTCCTTGTCAGGTCAGAGCTCTTGGCTCATTTGCTTGAGGAATTGCTGGATCACTTCCTCGTTGCGTTTGAAGAAGTGCCATTGACCGACCTTCTGGCTGGTGATCAGCCCCGCCCGTTGCAACACCGCCAGATGCGCGGAAACCGTGGATTGCGACAGGCCGCAACGCTGGTCGATCTGCCCGGCGCAAATGCCGAATTCGTGGTTGTGCAACTGTTCGGGGAACTGGACCTTGGGGTCCTTGAGCCAGTTGAGGATGTCTCGCCGTACTGGGTGCGCCAGGGCTTTTATTATTTCGTCGAGGTCGAGGGGCATGGTGGCAGACTCGGAATGAGTAAAACGCTATATCGCGATGGAACGAACCTTAAATCGTTATTTCGCGATATACCAATATGGATTTGATCTGAAAGCCGAACAAATCGCTATATCGGGTTATAACGATATGGGCGTGGTGGTGCTAAGCTGCGGGCCATGAACTATCTCGCGCACCTGCACCTCGGCGGCCCCGGCCGGGAACAACTGCTCGGCAGCCTCTACGGCGATTTCGTCAAAGGGCCGCTGCAAGGGCTCTACGATCCACGGATCGAAGCGGCGATCGCCCTGCATCGGCGCATCGACATGTACACCGACCGCCATCCCCTGGTGGACATTGCCCTGTCGCGTTTTTCCACGGTGCGCAGGCGTTATGCCGGGATCGTGCTCGATGTGTTTTTCGACCACTGCCTGGCCCGGGACTGGACGGTGTACGGCGAAGGGCCGCTGCTGGACTTCACGTCCCGGGTGTATCAGGTACTCAATACCGAACCGCAACTGCCAGGGCGCTTGGCGCACATCGCGCCTCATATGGCGGCGGATGATTGGCTGGGGTCTTACCGGGAGTTCGAAGTGCTTGGGCAGGTGCTGCGCGGGATTTCCCGGCGTCTGTCCCGGCCTGAGGAACTGGCGGGAGCGATGGAAGAGTTGATCAGGCTCTATGAGCCGTTGAGCGAGGATTTCCGGCTGTTCTATCCGCAGTTGCAGGATTTTGCGTTGAGCCAGATTTCACGGCAGGAGTGATGTTAGGGCTGGATCTTGGGGCCACTGAAGATCAAATGTGGGAGCGAGCCTGCTCGCGATGAGGATCTGGCAGTCAAGAATCAGCTGACTGACAAACCGCTATCGCGAGCAGGCTCGCTCCCACAGGGGGGGGCAGAGATCCGGATCAGGCCGCAATCGCCGCAGGTCGCACCGGCGCTTGCTGTTTCTCGGGAATTGTCCCGAACAACGCCTTGTGCACCGCCTGTTGCGCCTGGAACGCCAGCGCCGCACGCTCCTGGCCGTGGCAGGCGATGGGTTGCAACAGGTGGATGTGCACCTCGCTCCGATCATTGGCAAACAAGCGCATCAGGTGCGACAGCAAGTCGTCATCGCCAATGAACGGTGCCAACGCGTCAGGTTCACCGTTACGCACATAACGGATCGCCACCGGCTGCAAGGCGACATCGGCATCGATGGCCGCCGACAACAGGCGACCATGGAAAGTGCGCAGGGAGCGGCCGTCGGTGGTGGTGCCCTCCGGGAACATCAACAGCGGATGGGCCTGTTCCAGATGGCGGCTCATCTGCTTGCGGATCAACTGGCTGTCGCCCGAGCCGCGGCGGATAAACAGGCTGCCGGCCTTGGCGGCCAGCCATCCGGCCACCGGCCAGGTGCGTACTTCGGCCTTGGACAGGAACGACAGCGGCGTGAGCATGCCCAGCAGTGGAATGTCGGTCCAGGACACATGGTTACTGACCCACAGCATCGGCCGTTGCGGCAGTTCGCCGTGGACCGTCACGCAAAAGGGCAGGGCATGGCTCAGCCGCGCCATGAAGAACCGTGACCAACGCTGGCGACGGACCATGGAGTTGGCTACTCCCAGGCGCTCGAACAGACCGAACACGCTGGCCATGCTCAGGCCCAGCGTCACCACCAGCAGTACTCGCGCGATACGCGCATACACCCGCAACCGGCTCATCACACGGCCGCCTTGAAGTGGCGGGCGTAGCGTGGGCAGAGTTCGTCGCGCTTGAGCAGAATGAACACGTCTGCCACCTGGAAATCCTCGTCCCAGCACGGCTCGCCGCAAATCTTCGCGCCCAGGCGCATATAGGCCTTGAGCAGCGGCGGCATCTCGGCAATGACGTTGGACGGTACGTCCAGGCTCGGCAGCGGTTTTTTCGGCACGGCTTGCAGGTGCTCGGTGCACAGGTAGCGTTCGCGCAGGCGCTGCATGATCGCCTGGGCCTGGATGCCACCATCCTGCATCGGAATGCTCGCGCAACCCATCAGGTAGCTGTAGCCGCCTTCGTTCAAAACCTCGGCCAATTCGCCCCACAGTACGGCGATGGTGCCGCCGTTGCGGTAGGCCGGGTCGACGCAGGTACGGCCGATTTCCAGGATCGGGCCCTTGAGATGGACCAGGCCGTGAAGGCTGAATTCTTCTTCGCTGTAGAACCGGCCCAGGCTGCTGGCGGCCTGGTGGTCGAGCAGGCGAGTGGTGGCCACGAGGCGGCCGGTGTTCAAGTCGCGTACGCCGATGTGGGCGCAGTGAACATCATAGTCATCCATGTCCAGACCCATTTCCGCGCCCTTGAGCTTGGCGTTGAATTCGCCGCTGAAGACGTTGAAACGCAGGGCCTGGGCTTCTTGCAAGGCCGTGGCGCCGATCAGGCGTTCGGCTTGCAGGCGGCGTTCATTGCCGGTGTCGCTGATGCGGGCGATCTGGGTCATAGCGAATCTCCGTGCGGGCTGTGCACCCGTCTTGGGGTGAGCCAATCGACTTTCTTTATGCAGCCATGTTGTGCAAAGTCAGGCTATGTAGCCCCGGTGTCATCGCCATGAAGCTTTGGTGATGCTTATATGACAGCCCTCAAGGAGTCCCCCATGCCCTGGCACACCCTGATCGAACGCGGCGAGCGCCTGTCTGCCCATCCGGACCTGGCCGAAGGATATTCAGCGTTGCTGCAACGCCTGGGGCCGGTGACACCGTTCGAACTGGCCGTGGCCGGGGCGCGGTTGATGGCGACACCGGGGCTGGCGTTCCTGGTGGGGTACCAGGCGGCGCTGCGGGTGCTTTGGCCCAGCGCGCCCCAGAGCCTCGGCGCCTTGTGCGCCACCGAACAACGCAGCCTGCGCCCAGCGGACATGCAGACCCGCCTCAGTGATTTGCGCCTGAGCGGACGCAAGGATTTCGTCACCGCCGGTGACGCCGCCGAGTGGCTGCTGATTGCCGCCCGCTGCGAAGTGCCCGGTGAAACGCCGCGACTGAACCTGGCGGTGGTCTACCCCGGCGAGCCTGGCGTGACCCTGGAAAAACTCCCGACCATTGCCCTGATGCCGGACATCAGCCATGGCCGCGTCCTGCTCGATGGCGCGCTGTGCGAGTTGCTGGCAGGCGATGGCTGGGATGCCTACGTCAAGCCGTTCCGTACCCTGGAAGACCTTTATGTGCTCAGCGCGATGACCGCCTGGTTGTATGGCGTCGGACAAGAATGCGCCTGGCCCCAGACGTTGCAACTGCGCCTGCTGGCGTTGCTGGCCGGTTGCGCGGAAGTGAGCCGTCACAACCCTTCGAGCGCTGCCGGACATGTGCTGTTGGGTGGGTTGTTTGCCCAGTTTGACGGGCTCGCTGGCGAGCTGAATGACGCACTGGCCGCCGGGCCTGCCACGTGGCGCGAGATGTGGACGCGGGATAAAGCGGTGATGGAGATGGCGGCAGGGGCGCGGGCCAAGCGGTTGGCCAAGGCTCTGGAATCTTCATTGGCTTGACGGGCCTCATCGCGGGCAAGCCTTGCTCCCACAAGTTCAGTGTTAAATGACAGTCTGTCGCAGACCTGTGGGAGCAAGGCTTGCCCGCGATGGCGTCGGTACTGTCGGCACAAACATCCAAACTGTCATCAAGCCTGCCTAAGCTCATCAGGTTCAATCCTGCGAGCCCCGAGCATGTCCAAAGGCTGGTTCCTGATCCCATTCCTGTTGCTCACCTTGGGCGCCCACGCCGAAGACTGGCCCGGCGAGCAATGGCCAACCGCTCCGACCCCCACCGGACCGGCCATCGAAGCCCTGGAGCAATACGCCTTCCCATCCCGGGACGAGGCCACCCGCCAAGGCATCCGCACCGACGCGCTGTTGGTGATACAGGACGGTCGGCTGGTCTACGAACGCTACGCCGGGCCAACCACTGCCCAGACCCCGCACCTGACCTGGTCCATCAGCAAAAGCCTGCTGGCGACGGTGTTCGGCGTGGCCTACGGGGAAAAGCGCTTTGCCCTGGATGATCCGGCAGCCAAGTACTACCCGCCCCTGAGCCGGCACCCGGGGCTGACCCTGGCCGATCTTTTCCACTGGGCCTCGGGCCTGGACTGGCAGGAAGACTACGAATACGCGCCGCTCAATTCCTCGGTGGTGGCCATGCTGTATACCCGCGGACGGCGCGACATGGCGGGGTTCACCGCGGAGCATGAAAGCGCCGCTCCGCCAGGGCAGGCGTTCCGTTATTCCAGCGGCGACAGTAACCTGCTGGCCGCCGCGTTGAAAAACATCGTCGGCCCGGCGCGCTACCCTGACTACCCCTGGACGGCCTTGTTCGAACCCCTGGGCATCCGCCATGCCACCTGGGAAACCGATGCCAGCGGCACGTTCGTGGGATCGTCCTATGCCTACCTCACGGCGCGGGACTTGGCGCGTGTCGGGTTGTTGATGCAGCGGGACGGCCGCTGGGGCGAGCGGCAACTGGTCCCCAAGCAGTGGATCGCGTTCAATCGTGAACCTTTCGCCCACTTCCAGGCCGGTCAGGACGAAGCCGTGCCCGGCGGGCATTGGTGGCTCAACCGCGCCGTCGACCCGGCAATCCGCCCTTGGCCCGATGCGCCGCCGGACACCTTCGCCGCGCTGGGCCATTGGGGCCAGGCGCTGTACATCATCCCCAGCGCCAAACTGGTGATCGTGCGTTACGGCGACGACCGCGACGGCAGCTATCGCCATAACGAACTGCTCGAGCGAACCATGGCGGCGTTCGCTGGGAGGGTACAGCCATGAGGCGCAGCGCGTTGCTTGCCCTGTTGTCGGTGCTGTTCGTTGCCTTGTTCAGCTGGGTCTGGCTCGAGCGGGTGGCACTGCGGGCCTTTCCCGACATCATCAGTGCCTACACCGCCAAGGAGTATTGCTCGTGCCGCTATGTGATGGAGCAACCGGCTGACTATTGCCATGGCTATGTGAAACAGTCGGTGCCCATCAGCGATTTTCTCGAGACCCCTGAGGCAAAACGCATCACCGTCAGTGGGTTGGGGCGTAGCCACAGTGCGCGGTGGATGGGCGCGCGGCAGGGGTGTCGGCTGGAGTAATCCGAAACGCCACGAACCTTGTGGCGAGGGGATTTATCCCCGCTGGGCTGCGAAGCAGTCCTAAAGCCGACAACTCGCTGTGTCAGGCTGATTGCATTCGCTTCTTTGGGGCTGGTGCACAGCCCAACGGGGATAAATCCCCTCGCCACAGGGGGCTGTGTTTCTGGGCGGTTGTTTAAACGGACAGTTTGCAAGCGCCCTCGGCCCGGTTAAGGTTCGCCACAGGTTTATGTGCCCTGCGAGTGTGTATGTTCAAGCGGTTTTTCCCTCACGCGGTCGCCAGCTTGCTGCTGGCCTGCGCAGCGCTGCCGGCCCAGGCCGACTGGTACCTGGACGGCGAGTCTTCGCGGCTGTCGTTTATCAGCAGCAAAAATGGCAATGTCTCCGAGGTCCAGCGTTTTCTGGTACTGCACGGCCAAGTCCAGCCCAACGGCTTGGCCCGCCTGGAAGTGGAGCTGGAATCCGTCAACAGCGGCATCCCCTTGCGCGATGAGCGCATGCGCGCCGAGTTGTTCGAGATCAAGCAATTTGCCGAGGCCACCATCACCGCACAAATCGACCTGATGCCGATCCAGGACCTGGCCAACGGCGCGCAGTTGGAGTTGCGCCTGCCGCTGATGGTGAACCTGCACGGCAAACAGCATGAGTACCCTGTCGAACTGCTGGCCACGCGCCTGGACGAACGCCGCTTCCAAGTGGTGACCCTGGAACCGGTGGTGCTCAACGCGGCGGATTTCGATCTGGCGCCGGGGCTGGAAAAACTGCGAAACCTGGCCGGGTTGTCGGCCATCAGCCTCTCGGTGCCGGTGAATGCGGTGCTGATTTTCACGGCGCGCTGACATGAGCGGCCCGGTATTCCCCTGGCGTGAAGGCAATCGCTTCGAGTTGTTGATCGACGGCCCGCAGTTCTTTCCGCGCATGCTGGTGGAAATCGCCCGTGCCCAGGAACAGGTCGAGCTGGAGCTGTACCTGGTGGAGGCGGGCGCTTGCGCCGAAGCGATGGTCCAGGCACTGGTCCAGGCCGCCGAACGTGGCGTTCGCGTGCGTTGCCTGTTCGATGACTACGGCAGCCTGGCGTTTACCCTGGCCCTGCGCAAGCGCCTGACCGAGGCTGGAGTGGAGTTGCGTTTCTACAATCGGCTGAGCTGGCGCCGCTGGGTGCGCAACCTCTACCGGGATCACCGCAAACTGCTGTTGGTGGACCAACGCCTGGCCGTGGTCGGTGGCACCGGAGTGACCGATGAATTCTGGAACCCCCTCGACGACCGCAGTGAGTGGCACGAAGTGATGGTGGAAATCGTCGGTCCGCTGGTGCTCGACTGGCAATTGCTGTTTGATCGCCAGTGGCTCGCCAACCGTCATCGGCGAGCCTGGAAACCGGCGTCCAACTTTGGCTTGCCGCGTCTGCCGCGCGTTCCTCCGGTGGGCGAGGGCATGGGCCGGGTGGCGTATGCCGACGCCCGCCAGCATCGCGACATCCTGCAATCGCTGTCGCGGGCATTGAACAGCGGCCAGAAACGCATCTGGATGGCGACGCCGTATTTCCTGCCAACCTGGAACGTGCGCCGATCCTTGCGCAAAGCGGCGGCCCGAGGCATCGACGTACGCCTGCTGCTGACCGGCCCGCGTACCGATCACCCGTCCGTGCGCTACGCCGGGCATCGTTATTACCCGCGATTGCTCAAGGCTGGCGTACAGATCTTCGAATACCAGCCGTGTTTCCTGCACCTGAAGATGGTATTGGTGGACGACTGGGTCAGCATCGGTTCCTGCAATTTCGATCACTGGAACCTGCGCTTCAACCTGGAAGCCAACCTCGAAGCCCTGGATTCCAGGCTCAGTAGCGCAGTGGCGGCGAGTTTCGAACGGGACTTCGCCCAGAGCCTGCAAGTCAGCCTCGACGCCTGGCAGCGCCGGCCGCTGTGGAAGCGGTTCAAGCAGCGGGTGTGGGGGTTGGTGGATCGGGTGGTGGTGAATCTGTTGGATCGGCGGGGGTAAGCGCAATTCTTTAAAACACTGGGCCCAATGTGGGAGCGGGCTTGCTCGCGAAGGCGGTGTGTCAGTCGACTCAATTGCGACTGATCCACCGCCTTCGCGAGCAAGCCCGCTCCCACAGGGAGTTTGCGTTGCCTGAGGGTCAGAGCAACTCAAAACTCTGCTGCTTCACGTCCTGGGAATCCAGGCCAATCTGCACGTTGAACTTGCCCGGCTCAGCCGCGTACTTGAGCTGGGCATTGAAGAATTTCAGGTCGTCCTCGGTGATGGTGAAGTGGATGACTTTCTTCTCGCCAGCCTTGAGCATCACCTTGCGGAAGTTCTTCAGTTCCTTCACCGGGCGGATGATCGAGCCGGTCACGTCCTGGATGTACAACTGCACCACGGTTTCGCCGTCACGCTTGCCGGTGTTTTCCACCGTCACGCTGGCGTCGAGCTTGCCAGTCTTGTTCAGCGTGGTCGACGACAGGGCCATGTCCGACAAACTGAACTCGGTGTAGCTCAGGCCGTAGCCGAACGGATAGAGCGGGCCGGTGGTGTCATCGAAGTACTGCGAGGTGTAGTTGCCCGGTTTGCCCGGCGTGAATGGCCGGCCAATGCTCAGGTGGTTGTAGTAGGTCGGAATCTGCCCCACGGAGCGTGGGAAGGTAATCGGCAGCTTGCCCGATGGGTTGTAGTCGCCGAACAGCACGTCGGCGATGGCGTTGCCGCCTTCGGTGCCGCTGAACCAGGTTTCCAGGATGGCATCGGCCTGCTGTTTTTCTTCCAGCAACGACAGCGGACGGCCATTCATCAGCACCAATACCAACGGCTTGCCGGTGGCCTTCAGAGCCTTGATCAACTCGCGCTGGCTGGCCGGGATGTTCAGGTCGGTGCGGCTCGAGGATTCATGAGACATGCCACGGGACTCACCCACGGCGGCCACCACCACATCGGCATCCTTGGCGGCTTTTACCGCTTCGTCGATCAGCACCTGGGCCGGGCGCGGGTCGTCCACCACTTCCGGGGCATCGAAGTTGAGGAAGTTCAGGTAGTCGAGCACCTTCTTGTCGCCGGTAATGTTGGCGCCACGGGCGTAGATCAGCTTCGACTCAGCGCCCAGGGCGCGGGTCATGCCGTCGAACAGGGTGACCGATTGCGCAGGACGCCCGGCGGCGGCCCAACTGCCCATCATGTCGATCGGTGCCTTGGCCAGTGGGCCGACCAGGGCGATTTTTGCCGTCTTCTTCAGCGGCAGGGTCTGGTTGCGGTTTTCCAGCAGGACCAGGCCGCGGCGCGCCACGTCACGGGCGTCGGCGCGGTGCAGGCGGCTTTCGGCGTAAGTGTCGGCGGGGTCGTCCTCTGCCTTGCCTATGCGCAGGTACGGGTCCTTGAACAGGCCCATGTCGTATTTGGCCGCGAGCACTTCCCGTACCGCGTTGTCGATGTCGCTCTGCTCGATCTCACCGGCCTTGAGCAGTCCTGGCAGCTCCTTGCCGTAGAGCGAGTCGTTCATGCTCATGTCGATGCCAGCCTTGATCGCCAGCTTCGCCGCTTCGCGACCGTCCTTGGCGACGCCGTGCTTGATCAATTCGAAGATCGCGCCGTGGTCACTGACCGCCAGGCCCTTGAAGCCCCACTCCTTGCGCAGCAGGTCGTGCATCAGCCAGGTGTTGGCGGTGGCGGGCACGCCGTTGATGGAGTTCAGCGCGACCATCACCCCGCCGGCCCCGGCGTCGATGGCGGCACGATAGGGGGGCAAGTAGTCCTGGTACATTTTCACCGGGCTCATGTCCACGGTGTTGTAGTCCCGGCCACCTTCCACCGCGCCGTACAAGGCGAAGTGCTTGACGCTGGCCATGATGCTGTCGGCTGCGTTGGCGCCGTTGCCCTGGAACGCCTTGACCATCACCCCGGCGATGCGCGACACCAGGTAGGTGTCCTCGCCAAAACCTTCGGAGGTCCGGCCCCAGCGCGGGTCGCGGGAAATGTCGACCATCGGCGCGAAGGTGATGTCCAGGCTGTCGGCCGCCGCTTCCTGGGCGGCGATGCGGCCGGAGTGGTAAATGGCGTCCATGTCCCAGCTCGAGGCCAGGGCCAGGGGGATCGGGAAAATGGTGCGGTGGCCGTGGATCACGTCATAGGCGAAGAACATCGGGATCTTCAACCGGCTGCGCATGGCCGCGTCCTGCATCGGACGGTTTTCATCGCGAGTGATGGAGTTGAACGTGCCACCGATATTGCCGGCGGCGATTTCCTTGCGGATCATCTCCCGAGGCATTTCCGGGCCGATGCTGATCAGGCGCAACTGGCCGATCTTCTCTTCGAGGGTCATTTGCTTCATCAGGTTACTGATGAACGCGTCCTTGTTCTCTATGGGGGCTGGCAGATTGTCGGCTAATACGGATTGACTGGCCAGACTGACAAACAGGCCCAGCAAACACAGCTTCTTCATGAATAGTTTTCTCGCAAGCCTAAAGGGCGGGGAATCACACCACGCCGGTCAGCCAAAATGTGAGGAGCGGCTATTGTTGTTCAGTTAAATGCAGCACACTTTCGAACCCATTAGGCTGAACTTAGTTTCGCACTGCGCATCTTTTAGCCCATCGACCCGATTCAATCCAGTGCGGCGCAGATTATGCCCCAGACGCCGGTGCGATAGGTGGCCGTGTTTTCCAATGTCATGCAACGGAGAGCTTCATCCGATGAATCTACGACTGAACCACCGCGCAGGCCTGCAAATGCTGGCCCTGATGCTGTTCACTTCGCTGCTGGCCGGTTGCGGCATCAATAACATCCCGACCCTGGATGAGCAGGCCAAGGCCGCCTGGGGCCAGGTGCAGAACCAGTACCAGCGCCGTGCCGACCTGATTCCCAACCTGGTGGAAACCGTCAAGGGCTACGCCCAGCACGAGCAGGAAACCCTGACCGCGGTGGTTGAAGCGCGGGCCAAGGCCACCTCGATCCAGGTCGATGCCAGCACCCTGGACAACCCGGAAAAACTCAAGCAGTTCCAACAGGCCCAGGATCAACTGAGCGGCGCATTGAGCCGGCTGATGGTGGTGGTTGAGCGTTACCCGGACCTCAAGGCCAACCAGAATTTCCTGGCCTTGCAATCGCAGCTCGAAGGCACCGAGAACCGCATCGCCGTGGCCCGCCGCGACTTCATCCTGGCGGTGCAGAAGTACAACACCGAAATCCGCACGTTCCCGGGACGCCTGTGGCACAGCGTGATGTACAGCGACTTGCCGATCCGCGAAACCTTCGAGGCGACCAGCCCCAATGCCGAGAAAGCGCCTGAGGTGAAGTTCTGAAAAAACTGTGGGAGCGAGCCTGTGGGAGCAAAGCTTGCTCGCGATGAACGATAACGCGGTCATTAGAAAGACCTAGGTGCCTTCATCGCGAGCAAGCTCAGCTCCCACACCAGCTCGCTCCCACACAGGAGTTACGATGCGAGTGTTGAAAATTGGCCTGGTGCTGTTGCTCTGGGTGTTTGCCATCACGGCCCAGGCCGAGTTGAAATTTCCGGCATTGACCGGGCGGGTGGTGGACACCGCCCAGATGCTCGACCCGTCGGTGCGCGGGCAACTGGAGGCGCAGCTCAAGGCCCATGAACAGGCCACTGGCGAACAAGTGGTAGTGGTCACGCTGGCGGACCTGCAAGGCAGCAGCATCGAAGATTTCGGCTATCAACTGGGACGCCACTGGGGCATCGGGCAAAAGGACAAAAACAACGGTGCGTTGCTGATCGTCGCCCGGGATGACCGTAAACTGCGTATCGAAGTGGGCTACGGTCTGGAGGATCGCCTGACCGACGCCCAGAGTTCGGTGATCATCAATCAGGTGATTACCCCGGCCTTCAAGACGGGCAACTTCAACAAAGGCATCAGTGATGGCGTCGCGGCGATGCTGGTGGTGCTGGGCGGTAGCCCGTTGGACGAGCCGGCACCGGCATACAGTGCGGATGGGCAGCAGGAGCAGGGCGATTTCGTCGAGCGCCATCCGGGGCTGTTCATCTTCCTGGTGATCCTGTTTATTTTGACGATATTGGTGTGCCAGATGCTCGGTATCCTGCCGAGCGGAAGCGGTGGCTCCAGCCGTTCGGGCGGAGGCGGTGGAGGCTTCGGCGGCGGAGGCGGTGGGGGCTTCAGTGGTGGTGGCGGCAGTTTCGGGGGCGGCGGTTCGTCGGGCGGCTGGTGACAATAATAATGAGCAGGCACTTTTAACCATGGCATTACTGACTGAACACGAACAACGCAAGGTCGCCGAGGCCATCGCCCGGGTCGAGCGACATACCGACGCCGAGCTGGTCACGGTGTTGGCCGCTCGCGCCGACGACTACGCCTACATCCCATTGCTCTGGGCCAGCCTGTTGGCCCTGGTGGTGCCCGGCGTGGTCCATTACCTCACCGGTTGGCTGGCCGTGCACAGCCTGTTGCTGGTGCAGTGGGTCAGTTTCATTGTGCTGTGCCTGGTGTTTCGCATCCCCAGGATCACCACGCACCTGATCCCCCGTTCCGTGCGTCACTGGCGGGCCTCCAACCTGGCGCGTCGGCAATTCCTCGAACAGAACCTGCACCACACCGTGGGCAGCACGGGCATGCTGATCTTTGTTTGCGAGGCCGAGCGCTATGTGGAAATCCTGGTGGACGAAGGTATTTCCAAGCGGCTCGACAACAAGAACTGGGACGCCATCGTCGCGGCGTTCACCCAGCAGGTCCGCCAGGGGCAGACGTTGCAGGGCTTCGTGACGTGTATCGAGGCGTGCGGTGAATTGCTCAAGGAGCACGTGCCGGTGACCCAGGAGCGCAATGAATTGCCGAATCGGCTGGTGGTTTTGGGTTGAGATAAATTTCTGCCGGACACCGTTGTGGCGAGGGGATTTATCCCCCGCTGGTCTGCGCAGCAGACCCAAACCAGGCGACGAGGTCTGCCTGCATAACCGGTTGTCGGTTATTGGGGGGCTACGCCCCCAGCGGGGATAAATCCCCTCGCTACAATTGATTTTTCCCGTGCCCTCACTCCCCATCCCCCCTAAAATACCCGCCATTCCCGATTCGCCCGCCTCGAGGCCGCTTGTTCATGTCCGCCATCGCAACCCCCGCCCGTTCCGCGCCGGATCACCATGCCCAGTTCATCGAACTGCTGCACACCAGCCTCGCGCAAGACGCTTTCATCAAGCTGGTGCTGGCCAAGTACGTCGGCGACGAAGCGGATCTCCAGCGTTTGATCATCAAGCAGCTGACGGTCAAGGATCAGCCGTGCCTGTCCTTCGTTTACCGCTACAAGACCCGCGATATCACCAAGAATTTCCCGCTGGCCGAAGGTGTGGACACCATTGCCGCGCTGTTGCCGGCGTCATTCAAGAACGCGCATTTGCTGGCGGTCACCGACGAGGCGCAACTGGAATACAGCAAGAAGGGCAAGAGCTCGCTGTTCAAGAGCAAGCCCCAGCAACTACGGGAAGTGCCGTCTGCCGAGCACAACCGCGAGAAAAACCGCTTCCTCGACCTGAGCCGGCCGTTCCTGGCTGATTTGGGCGTGACCAACCACAAGCACGAGCTGATCCCGGCGATGTCGCGCAAGTGGAAGCAGATCAACAAATTCATCGAGGTGTTCAGCCATGCGCTGACGTCTTCGCCGCTGGCCCTGGACAAACCGGTGCGGGTTTCGGATTTCGGTTCGGGCAAGGGCTACCTGACCTTTGCCATCCATGATTACCTGCGCAACACCTTGCGGGCCGAAGGCGTAGTGACCGGTGTCGAGTTGCGCGAAGATATGGTCAAGCTGTGCAACGAAGCCGCCGCGCGCCTGGAGCATCCGGGCCTGAGCTTCCAGCACGGTGACGTGCGCAGCGTGGCGCCGAGCGCGGTGGATGTGATGATCGCCTTGCACGCCTGTGATATCGCCACCGATTACGCGATCCACATGGGCATTCGTTCGGGCGCCTCGATCATCATGTGCTCGCCGTGCTGCCACAAGCAGATCCGCCTGCAGATCCAGAGCCCGGCCTTGCTCAAGCCGATGCTGCAATATGGCCTGCACCTGGGCCAGCAGGCGGAAATGGTCACCGACAGCTTGCGGGCGCTGTTCCTGGAAGCCTGCGGCTACGAGACCAAGGTGTTCGAGTTCATCTCCCTGGAGCACACCAACAAGAACAAGATGATCCTGGCCGTCAAACGCGCCGAACCGGCGGACCCCTCCGAGCTGCTGGCGAAGATCCAGGAACTCAAGGCCTTCTACCACATCTCCGAGCATTGCCTCGAAACGCTGTTGCGGGCGGATGGATACCTCGCCTGACCTACTGACACGTTACCCCCTGTGGGAGCGAGCCTGCTCGCGATTGAACGATGACGCGGTGTGCCTGATAAACCGCGCCGCCTGAATCGCGAGCAGGCTCGCTCCCACAAGTTGCATCCAGCCTCCTGCGGTATGCAGCCCGTCAGGTAATCGCCGCTTATCCCTCATCCACCGACGTACCGGTCTACCTTTAATGCGTTAACCACTTACGCGTTCCAAAAGGAGACCTTCCCATGGCGGCCAAGAAAATCCTGATGCTGGTCGGCGATTACGTCGAAGATTATGAAGTCATGGTGCCGTTCCAGGCCTTGCAGATGGTCGGTCACACCGTGCATGCCGTGTGCCCGGACAAAACCGCGGGGCAGACGGTGCGCACAGCGATCCATGATTTCGAAGGTGACCAGACCTACAGTGAAAAACCGGGGCACTTGTTCGCCCTCAACCATGACTTCGCCAACGTCCAGGCCACCGACTACGACGCATTGCTGGTGCCGGGTGGACGCGCGCCGGAATACCTGCGCCTGAATGAAACCGTCCTGCAACTGGTGCGTGATTTCGACCTGGCGGGCAAGCCAATTGCTGCGGTATGCCATGGCGCGCAACTGCTGGCGGCGGCGGGCATCCTCGAAGGGCGCGAATGCAGCGCCTACCCCGCGTGTGCCCCGGAAGTGCGGCTGGCGGGCGGGACCTATATCGACATTCCCGTGACGCAAGGCCATGTCCAGGGCAACCTGGCGACCGCATCGGCCTGGCCTGCGCATCCAAATTGGCTGGCGGGGTTCCTGACGTTGCTGGGCACGGCCATCACTTTGTAAACGCTGCACAGCGTACTGGCAGGGCAAGCCCAGCGGGTCTTTACTCTCGGGGCATGTCTTCATTGCCAGGAGAAAAATCATGTCCGGATGGTACGAAATCAGCAAAAGCAGCAGCGGCCAGTTTCGGTTTGTGCTCAAGGCGGCCAACGCTGAGACCATTTTGACCAGCGAGCTGTACGCCACCCGCAGCGGTGCCGATGGGGGTATTGCTTCGGTGCAGAAAAACAGTCCGTTGGCCGAGCGCTATGAACTCAAGAACACCAAGGACGGCCATCCGTATTTCAACCTCAAGGCGGCCAACCACGAAGTGATTGGCAGCAGCGAGGCTTATTCATCGGACGCCGCCCGGGACAAAGGCATCGCCAGCGTCAAGGCCAACGGTCCGACGACGGTGATCAAGGACAAGACCCTGGCGGCGCTCTGACAGGACGGTAATAAGAGGATCTGTGGCGAGGGGGCCTGTGGGAGCAAGGCTTGCCCGCGATGCAGGCGCTGCGATTGTGCAGGCTAGCCGAGTTATCGTGCATCGCGAGCAAGCTTTGCTCCCACAAGTGAACCCCCTCGCCACTCAGGTTTACCCTGGCTTTAAACCTCCACCGGCACCGACAACTTCGGATCGCCCAGCGGATGGCTCTTGGCATCGAAGAAGCGCAATTCAACCTCCAACCCTTGGAACACTTTGGCGTAATGCCGCTTCTGATGCTGGATGAACGCCTGGCTACGGGGATAGATCGAAATCGCCACGGTTTTCGGTGCGGCCAGGCGCAGGGCATGAATGATGTGCCGATCCTGCTCACCCAGGGCATGGCCAAACAGGCACAAATTGTCGCGGTGCTGCAGCAACTGCTCATAGCAGAACGACAGGTAATCGCTGCTGCGGATGGTCTTGAGCTTGTCGGTGCTGGGGCCTTCATTGACGAACAGCGGCACGTCGTCGAGGGTCTTGAGGGTGTTGTTGATGGCGAAACTGCCGAGCAAGGTGCCTTCGGTGGACGTGAGCTTGCGTGCCGTGCCGTCCTGGTTACGCACCAGGTGCAGGCCGCCGTGCAAGTACAGCAGGCGCGGTTTGTCCGTGGTCGCCCGGCTCAGGTCGAAACTGTGGTCATCGCCCAGGAACAGGTCGCCGATGGTCTCGGGCGCGTGCTGGATCGCCCAGTAGTTGAGTAGGTCGTAGTTGGTGGTGAACACCGTGCGGTAGCGGCCCAGCTCCTGGTTGAGCGTCGCCAGGGTCGAGGGTTGCACCAGGCGCCATGGGATATGCACCGCATGCACGGTGTTGATCAGGGCTTCCTTGATCGCGTAGTAGCGATTGCGCGGGGCCGCGGAGCTGACGGCCAGGGCCTTGTTGATCCGACTGGTGGTTTTCAGCGCGCCGAGCACCTGTTCGAAACTGCGGGTTTGCATCGCCTCGAACACGCTCAGCTCCGACGGGCTCAGGGGTTTTTCTTCGACAACGCGGGCATTTTCGAACAGCGAGTCATAGCCGAAATCGTCCCACACCGCGCGGCTGGCTCCATTGCCCACCAGCAGGCCGCTGAAGGCGGTATCGGCGCGCACGGCCTCCCAGTCTTCGAGCCGGGTGTCGTATTCCTGGAAATCGGTCATCGCAAGGGTCATCTCAAAAACGTGGCAAAGGCAGGTCGCGACTTTATCACGACCCAGTCTTGAGCCAGATCAAGATACCTCATGACTACTGGGTCATTCTGTAGGCCCGCCGATCCGGCCTCTATCCTGGAGCGTGACCTCATGAGCAGCACCTTTTTCATTCCCGCCGTGAACATCATGGGGCTGGGCTGCCTCGATGAAGCGATGACCGCGATTCGCAACTACGGCTTTCGCAAGGCCCTGATCGTCACCGACGCGGGGCTGGCCAAGGCCGGCGTCGCCGACAAGGTGGTCGAGTTGTTGGCGCTACAGGATGTCGACTCGGTGATTTTCGACGGTGCCAAGCCCAACCCAAGCATTGCCAATGTCGAACTCGGGCTGGGGCTGCTGAAGGAGAGCCGGTGTGACTTCGTCGTGTCCCTGGGCGGCGGCTCGCCCCACGACTGTGCCAAGGGCATCGCCCTGTGCGCCACCAATGGCGGGCAGATCCGTGATTATGAAGGCGTCGATCGTTCGAGCAAGCCGCAATTGCCGTTGATCGCCATCAACACCACGGCGGGCACAGCCAGCGAAATGACCCGTTTTTGCATCATCACCGACGAGACGCGCCACGTGAAAATGGCAATTGTCGATCGCAATGTGACCCCCCTGATGTCGGTCAATGATCCGGCGTTGATGGTGGCGATGCCCAAGAGCCTGACGGCCGCCACGGGCATGGATGCGCTGACCCACGCGATCGAGGCTTATGTCTCCACCGCCGCCACGCCGATTACCGATGCCTGTGCCCTGAAGGCCATCACCTTGATCAGCAACAACCTGCGCCTGGCCGTGCGCGACGGCAGCGATCTGGTGGCGCGGGAAAACATGGCCTACGCGCAGTTTCTCGCGGGGATGGCGTTCAACAATGCGTCGTTGGGTTTCGTGCACGCCATGGCGCATCAACTGGGTGGTTTCTACGACTTGCCTCACGGCGTGTGCAACGCGGTGCTGTTGCCTCATGTGCAGAGCTTCAACGCCTCGGTATGCGCTGCTCGCCTGACCGACGTGGCCCATGCCATGGGCGCCGATACGCGTGGCTTCAGCCCGGAAGAGGGGGCCCGGGAAGCCATTGCGGCGATCCGCAGCCTGGCCCGTGACGTGGACATTCCGGCCGGTTTGCGTGACCTGGGCGTGCGCCTCAACGACGTACCGGTGCTGGCCGCCAATGCCTTGAAAGACGCGTGCGGCCTGACCAACCCACGGGCGGCGGACCAGCGGCAGATCGAAGAGATTTTCCGCAGCGCGTTTTAAGCGACCCGGGGCGGCACGCACCTCACACAGAGCATCGCCGCCGTCCCTAGCAGCGCGCACAACGCTGCCAGTGGCCAGGCCTGTTGGCTCAACAACAGGCTGGCCATGGCGCCGATCATCGAGGCCATGAGTTGGTGCAGGAACCCGCTCAACGCCATGGCATAGGCGCCGGCCACCGGTGAACCTTCGTTGGCCAGGGACAGGCTGATGGGGTAGATCAACGACTGGCCAAACACCGCGAAGCAATACGGCAACCAGAAGAGCAACGCGATGCTGTCCAGGGTAAGGCTGCCTGCCAGCATGGTCGCGCTCCCGCCCAGCACCAGCGCAATGCCCCAGCCCATCATTCGCCGTTGACCGGTGCGCAGTACAAAAGCATTCACCGCCAGCGCCCCGAGCAAGTACGCCGCACTGACCGGCCAGCCCAGCAGGCCGTATTCAATTGGCGACCAGTGGAAGCTTTCCTGCAGGATCAGCGGCGCTGCGGTATTGAAGGCGACGATCACGCCGTA
The DNA here is from genome assembly GCF_058148565.1 of Pseudomonas sp. DF11. Classification (NCBI taxonomy): domain Bacteria; kingdom Pseudomonadati; phylum Pseudomonadota; class Gammaproteobacteria; order Pseudomonadales; family Pseudomonadaceae; genus Pseudomonas; species Pseudomonas sp. DF11. Next base: position 9,637 of record NZ_JBYVYN010000003.1, on the reverse strand, counting down.
ACCCAGCCCACCGGCCAATGCCGGCAGCAGGAACGCGGGTTGTCGGAGTATCTGCCCGTAGATGCCCCACGCCGATTGCCCATTGCTGGCGTTTACCAGCACCGGGAACCGGGCCCGGGATACCGCTGCCGCCATGGCCAGGCTGACGGCGCCCAAGCCCTGGAAAATCGCTTCCCAGCCGAAAGCGGCCTGGATCAGCGAACCCAGGTACTGGCCGATCCCGAGGGCAATCACAAAGGCGATGGATATCCATGACAGCGCCTTGGCCAACAGGTCGCCGCTGAAACTGTCACGAATCAATACCCGCGCCATCACCGAGATACCGCTGGCGCCGATGCCCTGGATCAACCTGAGTGTCAGGAACGCCTCCACGGTTGTGCCCAGCGGCAGGGCCAGGTTGCCTAAACCGTACAACCCCAGCGCCATCAGCAAGACCGGCTTGCGCCCCAGGCGCTGGCTCAGGCTGCCCCACAGCAACATGGGCAGCGCCATGCCGATCAGGTACACCGACAACCCCCATGAAACCCGGGACGCATCGGCGCCCAGGTCCCGGGCGATGTCGGGCAGGGCCGGCAAATAGATGCTCATGCCCAGTTGTGCCAGGAAGACGGTGGTGCAGGTGACGATCAGGGTTGTACGGTTCTTCATCAAGCGTCCTGTCTCAAGGGCGGATATCACGCCCGTGGGTCAGCAGCAGTTCGGTGATCTTTTCGCAAAACGAGCGGATCACGTTCGGCTCCATGTCGGCGCGCAGGGTGATGCGAACAGCGGCCTTGCCTTGCGGCACCACGGGAAAAAAGACCGCCGAGGTGAAATACCCCAGTTCGGCCAGTTCGACCGCCAGGCTGTTGGCCAGGGCCGCTTCACCGCAAGGCACCATACGGATTGCCATGGGGTTGCCGCGCTGTTCGGTACGCACGAGGCTGTCGAAGAGGCGAATATTAGCCTGTAAGCGCTCCTGCAAGGTGCTGAATTCCCGGCTGCGGTGCAGGCGGATCGAGGCCATGCCGGCGCCGATGGCTGCTGCGTTCAGGCTCTGGGACCAATTGCTCGGCCCACCGTAACGCTGCACCAGGGCCTTGTGCCGTTCACTGCCAAACATGACCAGCCCGCCACTGGCGCCAAATGACTTGGCCAGGGAAGCCACGATCAGGGTGCGCTCGTCCACGGCAGGGAGGCGCGAACGGACCAGGCCCGCGCCGGACTCCCCGACCGCGGACAACGCGTGGGAGTCATCCAGATAGAGAAACAGGCCGTAGCGTTGCTTGAGGTACATCAGGCTGTCGAGATCCGCCAACCCGCCCATGCTATAAGCGCCGTCAGCCACGTACGCCACGCTGCGCTGGCGTTTGCACATGTCTTCGATGAAATCCATGTCGTTGTGCGGGCAGGTGATGACCTGGGTTTCATCGGCGCAGGCGGCCTTGCAGTGGTTCATCGAGTAATGGGCATGTTTGTCGAACACCATGACGGGTGAACAATTGTTGGTGAACGCACCGCTGGCCAGCAGCGGCAGGATTCCGGCGCTTGCCGCACTGCACGACAAGGCACTGAGGCAACTGGCGCCAAACAGCTCCGACAATTGGGTTTCGTACTGGTCCAGGATTGCCAGCTTGCAGCGATTCTTTGAGTTGGCGACCCGGAGGGTTCCGGTTTCCCACAGGGTAGTCATGGCGCCGTCCAGCAGCGCGGGGTGGTAGTCCAGGCCCAGGTAGGAAGTGGTGCAGAAGTGATGGAAGGTGCGACCGTATTGGTCGACCAGCACATTGGGTGTCTTGACCTCGACATTCAGTCCTGAGACTTTTCCGGCCTCGGTGCTCTGCCAGTCCTGGTCGGCGAGGGAAATGACCTTGCGGTAGTTGGTGAAGTGGTGGGGCGCTTGAGCAGTCTGGTTCATGGTGCGATTACATTCCTTGGTGAGTGGTGCTGTCCGTGGGGTGTTTCAATAGCTGTGTGTTTCCAGACTTTACAGATTGTTGTGCAGGGCTTTGAATCGGCTGTTTCCGGCGTGTTTGAGTGTCACTGGAGATTTCTGCGTAGGACTTTGCCTAAGGCCTTGGGCGGGGAATCCATCGGCGACGTCGGAGCTTGGGAACCCCATGGGTTCGCCCCAAGCCCGCTGGGTTATCACTATTTTTCTGAAGGTTGTTTGCTGATGCTTTCTGGCCTCAATCATCTGACCCTTGCCGTCACCGACCTGGATCGCAGCGTGGTTTTTTATGGCGAGCTGTTGCAGCTGCGTCTTGAGGCCAAGTGGAACGGCGGGGCCTATTTGTCGCTGCCGGGATTGTGGTTGTGCCTGTCTTTTGACCCGTTGCGCAGGACCGAGCCGGCGGCGGACTACACCCATTACGCTTTCAGCACCAACGCCGAGGATTTCCCGGCCTTGGTGGCGCGGCTGAACGCGGCCCGGGTGGCGTCGTGGCGGGATAATCGCAGCGAAGGGAATTCGTTCTACTTTCTCGACCCGGATGGGCACAAACTCGAGGTTCACGTGGGAGACCTGGCATCCAGGCTGAAGGCCTGTCGGCATGCTCCTTATGCCGGAATGGAGTTTTTTACGGAGCCGTGACGAGGCGGCTCTCTGGAATCGTGGCATCAGGCGATGAGCCCTGCTTATCTCGCGCAGTTTGCATACTGATCACCTACGCTATCCTCATCGTATGATGGGTGCGCGTTGGGTCCGCACGCTGTACCAGCGTGGTGAACCGACGATCCCCCGGTTCACTCACCGCCGCATTATCCGGATGACCTCCTGCCCCATGGACACTCGAAGCTCCGCGCCGCTGGCCAGCTACATCGACCTTCTGCTGGACGCCGTGTGTGCCGTCGACGGTCAAGGGCGTTTCGTGTTTGTCAGTGCCGCCTGCGAGCGCATTTTTGGCTACACCCCGCAGGAGCTGATCGGCCAACCAATGATTGACTTGGTGCATCCCGCCGACCGCCAGCGGACCCTCGAGGCGGCGCGGGAGATCATGGACGGTGAGCCCAAGCTCAATTTCGAGAACCGCTACCTGCGCAAGGACGGTCGGGTGGTGCATATCCTGTGGTCGGCACGCTGGTCGCCGGCGGATCAACTGCGCATTGCCGTGGCCCGGGACATCACCGAACGCAAGCAGGCCGAGTCCCGGCAAGCGGCGTTGTATGCGATTTCCGAGGCGGCCCATGCCGCGGCTGACTTGCTGGCGCTGTTCAAGCGCATCCACCTGATTATTGGCGAGTGGCTACCGGCGCTGAATTTCTCGGTGGCGCTGTATGACGAGCAATGCGCGCAACTGAATTTTCCCTATCATGTTGACGATCGGGAAGGGCAGCCCGAGTTGCCGGGCACTGTTACCGGGCGTTTGTGCGCCGAGGTGATTCGCAGCGGCCAGCCAATCCTGCTGACGCCCGGTTGCAGCCAGCTGCCGTCGGGGTTCGCCGACCTTGTGGCGCAGCCGGACGCGCCGTGTTGGCTGGGCGTGCCGCTGAACTCGCAAAGCGGCACGATTGGCGCGCTGATCGTCAAGAGTGCGCCGGACACCGAGCGCTACACCGAGCAGGACAAGGAACTGCTGCAATACGTCTGCGCACAGATCACCATCGCCATCGAACGCAAGCAGTTGCACGCCCGGTTGCAGCACATGGCTCAGTACGATCAGTTGACCCAGGTGCCCAACCGCGAATTACTTCGTGAACGGTTCAAGTGCGCACTGGCGACCGCCCGCGCTGCGTCCGGGCGCATGGCCTTGCTGTACATCGACCTGGACCGTTTCAAGCAGGTCAACGACACCTATGGCCATGGGGTTGGCGACATGCTGTTACAAGCGGTGGCCAATCGTCTCAAGGGCTGTATACGCGACACCGATACCGTGGCGCGTATTGGCGGAGATGAGTTCGTGGTCCTGCTGCACAGCATCCAGGCCTTGGAGGATGCCCACGGCGTGCAGGAAAAAATCCGTCATGCACTAGCCCAGCCACTGCGTCTGGACGGCCACTGCCTGAGCATCGAACCGAGTATCGGCGTGGCCTGTTTCCCCGACCATGGCACGGAAGATGTCGCACTGTTTCGCTATGCCGACGAGGCGATGTATGCCGCCAAACGCCACAATCACAGGGCGTTCGGTATCTGATAGCGCGCCACCGTTCGTCGCGGCGCCACTGGCTTTTTTCAACCTTTCGAGCGTTGTCCTTTTCAGATGTCAGGCGAGTTCCGCCCGCCGGAAACATCGTCCATGATCGAACGAAGAGGCTTGAAGCGGGTCGCAGAAGTAGGAGAACCACCCGCGTGGCTGTCGACAGCAATTCAGCGGAAAGCGAAAACGGGTGGTTCTGATTCAGAGGCGGGAACCCCGCCAGAACTTTTATCAGAGGAGGGCGCGACCATGAGCCGTATGGCCAGCTTTTTTCGCACCACCAGCGTCATTGTGCTGATGGGCCTGGGGGCCAACAGTGCCTGGGCCCAATCGCCTGCCGAATTCATCAACGATGCTTCAGCCAAAGGCATGGCCGACATCGAGGCCAGTCGCATGGCCCACGGGAAAGCCGAATCCAGAGAGGTCAAGGATTACACCATCATGGTGATCAATGACCGTACCACCGCCAATCAACACCTGGCGAAGATCGCCAAGAAACTCGACTTGCCTGTCGCCCCCCGGGAGGAAGTGGCTGACAAGGCCAAGGCCCTGATGCCGCAGGTCCAGGAAGGCGAGTCCTTCGAGGCGGCTTATGCCGCCAGCCAGGTCAAGGCCACTGAAGAGGCCATCGCGCAGATCCAGCAGCAGGCCCAGACCACCGAAGTGCCGGAAATCAAGGCCTTCGCCGATGAGACCCTGCCTAAGTTGCAGACCCATCTCGAAATGGCCAGGGCGTTGCAAGCCAGCCGCTGATCCGCTGCGTTTTGTATCCACTGCCGGGACGTTCGCGTCCCGGTTGATTTTTGCCTGTCGAAGGAGAACCTTTCAGCGCATCTGCGTCAGCACTGGTTCAGGTCCACTTTGTTCTTTTCTTCCAGGCCTTCAAGGTTCTTGGCTTCGCCCTGGCCCATGGCTTGGTAGTGCTTTCTCAGCGCCTCCAGTTGCTTGAGGTCCAGCGACTCGAGCCCGAGCATTGCATTCTGTGCCTCCTTGGTTGCTCGCAGTAACTCATCGACCTTGAGGTGCAAGATGTCGGTATCGCGGTTCTGCGTGTTTTGGATCAGGAACACCATCAGGAAGGTAATGATCGTGGTTGACGTGTTGATGATCAGTTGCCACGTATCATTGAACTGGAATAAAGGCCCACTGAGGGCCCAGAGCACCAACAACGCGATGGCCCCCAGAAATGTCTTTGGGCTTCCCGCCCAGAGAGCCAGTTTTTGAGCGATTTTTGCGAAGGTCATTGCTGTGTTCCTTATGGATGCACCTGTCTGGTGTGACAGCAACGAAACGGTGAAAATTCTACTTACATTTCAGTCGCCAACATCCGTCGACGTTCATCGGCCGGCATGATGACAGTCGCAACGATTGCCACTCTCGCAGGTCACTGCTGAAAGCCCTCGGTATTGGAGTACATCATGAATCTCGCCCGCACTTTTTGCCTCGCCTGCGCTTTGTTCGCCCTGCAAGGCTGTTTCGACAACTCGGATAACGAGACCAAGGACAACACTGATGGCACCAAGTCTTCGGTGCAGATGCAAGAGTCTGGAAAGGAGAGCAAATAACGTATAGCTGATCCTGTGGGAGTGAGCTTGCTCGCGCCCACAGGTAGTGGCGGCTCTCATCGCCCTTGTTGCAACACCTTCAGGGCTGCCGAAGCGAGGAACCCGGAACGGCTCTTCTCTTCAGGATGGTGCAACACATACTCATCGATACGATTGAGCAGGTAGCCGGGCAGCGTGATGTTGAGCTTCTGCGCCTTGCCCAGGTACTTGGTCACATCGATGTCCACCAGCGCCCAGGTGCAGCCGGCAAATTTCGGATTGGCTGCGTGCAAGGTAACGGTGTTGGCCGGTGGAATCGGCGAACCGTCTTCAGCCAAAATCTCGAAGTGTCCCTCAATGGCCTCACGTGCCATCGCCATGGCCTCGTCCAGGTCGTCGCCAGCGGAAAAACAACCGGGAATATCCGGCACTTCAACACCCCAGGCGTGCTTGTCATCGCCCATGGAAATCGCAATCGGGTAAAGCATATTCATCGTCCTCCGGGAACGTTGCGCAACGAGCCGGCTGAAGCAGCGCCTGTTGCAAAATACTGATGGCCGTCTTCTTGAGCAGATCTTTCTTCGGATGAGGAACCGTGACCAATCCCGGTTTGGTCGGGTGCTTGAAGTGATGGTGGCTGCCCCGAACCCGCACCAGATACCACCCGTCTGCAATGATTTGGCTTATCAAAAATCGGCTATTCACAACACCTCCGTGTGGTGTGCTTGGTGGGTACTATACCTACTGAAAATTAATGATCAACACTATACCCACCAGGGACGCCACTGGTGGGTTCGCGCAGGCATTGCAACGAAGTCTAGAAGCGGTGTTGTACAAGGGCGGCAGAGGGGCAGGGTGGGTTTATTTCGGGATGTGAGACAGGGCGAAATGCGGGTGGGGCGAGGGAGCTTGCTCCCGTTGGGCTGCTAAGCAGCCCTGGATTACAGCTCAAATCAGGAGCCGCTTCGCGAAGCTGCGGTCGTTATGGCTGCTGCACAAACGTCAGCCGTACAGCAAAACCAATCAGAAGACTCCCGAACAACCACTGCTGTACACGCTGGGCCGAAGGCGATCGCTGAAGCCAGCGTCCAAGTGCGAAACCCGCCAAGGCGTAAGTGCTATCGAACAGCAGGCCGACGCCGACCAGCACCACGCCCAGGGTCGCGAATTGCCCCAGCACCGGCCCGCCCTGTGGATCGATGAATTGCGGTAACAACACTGAACAAAACAGCAAGGCCTTGGGGTTGAGCAGATTGGTCAGCAGCCCACGCCGAATCGCCTGGTACCAACGCCGCTTTCCGGCCTCGACAGTGGCGTTTTCAAAACTCGGCAACAACGTGCTCCGCAAGCATTGAAAACCGATCCATAACAAGTAGGCGGCCCCGGCCAGACGCACCACATCAAAGGTCCATGGCGCGGTCTTGAACAAGGCCGAGAGCCCCAACGCTGCCAATGCAACATGACACCCACGAGCAATTCCCAGGCCCACCGCCGTCGCCAGCGCCGCGCCCCTGCCCTGACGGGCACCGGTTTGCAGCAGCAGGATCATGTCCGGCCCGGGCAAAACGTAGACCACCATCAAGGCCATCAGGAACAACCAGAGCTCTGCCATGCCGCACCCCCTTCATCGACGATTCGCAAGTGCCCAGTCTATGGCCCAGGGGCAGGGCAGGTGGTTGCGAAGTCAGCTTCTAAAGCTTCATTAATTGGCATAATCTGCCAGCTATTCACACCATTCCATCGGAAACTGCCAATTCATGAAACTGGATGCCTTCGATCGCAAAATCCTCGCCGCGCTGCAACGCGATGGTCGCCTGAGCAATGTGCAACTGGCCGAAGAAATCGGCCTGTCCCCGTCACCCTGCCTGCGCCGGGTGCGGATGCTCGAAGAGGCCGGTGTCATTCGCGGTTACCAAGCCATCCTCGACCGTGATGAAGTGGGGCTCGGACTGACGATCTTTGTCGGCGTGAAGGTTGAACGGCACAACGACGAACAAGCCGAAGCGTTTCGCCAGGCCGTTACGTCGTTGCCGGAAGTGATCTCGGCTTTTCTGGTGTCGGGTGAATCGGATTTTCTGTTGCAAGTGGTGGTGCCGGACCTGCGGGCCTACGACCGATTCCTCACCGGGCGGCTGCTGAAACTGCCGGGGGTGAGCGATATCCGCAGCAACTTTGCGATTCATACGGTGAAGACGCCGGGGGCGTTGCCGTTGGGGCATTTACCGGGCACTGAGCAATGAACGACACAAGTGGGCGGCCAAGATCCCAAAAGCCCCGCTGTGAAAAAGACCGGGGCTTTTTGTCTTGTCGTTAGGTGGGGAATGTTGCGACTCCCATTCTCAAGCGTTGGGTCTATCTATTGTTTCTCGGCTTTTTTTCTAACTCAACTTTCGGTCTTGGCGTAATGACTAACAACGTAGGCGCGCCCCCTACGCAATTCTCGGATTCTGCCTACAAACTAAGCGAGAGTCGCCCGCTATCTCCAATTGCTCGGATAGGAAATAGTGCTTCTCTGACGGACTATGCAATGGGCAATGAGCGCTTGACGCTCGACAGATTTTGTCGGCGTTGCAGAAAGCGACGCTTGGGGCGGTGTCCCAAACCTTGGAAGGATGATCAATGCTTCAGAACGACCGCGATAATTTAGAGCTCGATAAACTATTGGTCGAAACCCGAAAATTGTTGGCTGAGACTCGCAAGCTTACGGCCGAGGAAACGAAGCTGAAGCACGAAGCCTTCTGGTACCCATACGCAGTAGGGGCTGGAGTAGTGACCGCCATTGTCGCTGTTGCGGGTTTTGGAATTAAAATTTGAGCGCCGGTTCGCCGCAATGCGCCAATACCCACCCTACATGACGGGTACTTGAGCTTTGCAAGCACATGGCTCACATTGCTCGAAATAGTTTACAGACTCAGCACGGCCCGCGACCTCGGAGGAGAATGAGACGATGCCTACACATCGCAGTTATCAAGCCAGCATCGAGCAATTGCATCAAGAGGTAGAGGCGTTAGCTGAAGAGATGAGGCGCCCGACTCCGACCACAATCCGGGTTACATTGCTGCCGTTCAGCATCGGTGCTGCGTTCGCCCTGACCCTGTTTACCGTTGTCGCTTTTGTCGCAAAGCATGTTTGATTCTATCGCTCGGATACTTTATTCGGCATAACCAAGTCCGGTTTGCTCGGCACGCTTGCCGCCCCGCAGTGTCCCTCGTTCTCCGCTAGCCTCATCGGGACGCGTCGCGTCGCGGGGCACCGTAGGTCAAAACACCTGCACGCTACGCTCCTTGGGTATCGGACACTCTTGTGTGAAGAGATATTAACGTGCTATCACGCAAGGAAGTGCCCCGTTAACCTCCCAATAGGGAGAAAGGCCTTGGATGGAGCTCAGCATGGATCGGCTGTGCCAATACGCAATTGATCGTAAAAAACAAAACATACTTCGGTTTTCAAATCGGGCGGTTTTGTCGTGCCTGAAATTTAATAAATGACACATTATTGCCCATTTTCTAGACGAAATCTCCGCTCAAGCTTTATTGGCCAAAGCCGAAAAACACCGCAGAGATTCATGCTTCAGTTTTGTAAACAAACACTGATTTTACGAGACCTCCTCTACCATCCTTAAAGCAAGGAAGAAAAATGGCAGTTATTAATGGAACAGCTGGCGCAGATGCACTAATTGGCACCGCAGGCGATGATGAGATCAACGCTCTGGGCGGGAACGATGTCATCACGAGCAGTGCTGGCGCAGACAAAATTGATGGCGGTGCTGGTTCAGATACTGTCGACTACTCGGCATCTACTGAAGGTATCAGTATAGATGTGCGCCTGGGCACTGGACTTGTTGGACGGGGTGGCGACGCAGAGGGGGATACTCTCATTGGTATCGAAACGGTCATAGGCTCTGCCTTCAACGACGTGCTCTCCGCTGGTCCGTACAGCATCGTCACAGGGGTACGGCTGGAAGGGGGGACCGGCGAT